>NZ_JAHZTC010000018.1 GCF_019599265.1 Pontibacter sp. HSC-14F20
CGCGACGGGCGTCTTCACGGGCGTATCGGCGGGCAATGGCCTGGCCTGGTCGGTTGCCGACGCCAACGACTGCCCTGCCACTGGCACGATCGACGTCGAATCTCCGAGCGCCATCGTGGCCAGCGCGACAGCAGTAAATCCGACTTGCGAGAATCTTAATGGAGGATCTATTTCTGGTACAATTACAGGTGGGACAGCTCCATACAGAGTAAGTGTCGATGGGTTTGTTAATTATGTTACAAGCAGCGAAGGGAATTATTCTATTCTAAATCTTACTGCTGGTAACTATACTGTGACTGTAAGAGATGCTAACTATGTTAGCTCCGGTGGTTGCGAAGCGCAAGCACCTGCTGTAACATTGACAGCACCTAGTTGCGGAGATTTCACCGGCTGTACTTTAGGTTTCTGGAAAAACTGGCCACAAGCATGGGGTTGCGGATATATTCCTTATGATAACAAAAAACAGAAAATATCTGCATCTAAATTCTTCGTTGATGCCTTCTCTGTTATTACTGATAGAAGGGGCTTGAATAAAAATTTAACTATGATGCAGGCACTTGGACTTGGTGGTGGGGATTATTATAACCTTGCTCGTCAGGCTGTGAGTGCTCTTTTGAATGCGTGTCATCAAAATGTTACCTACGATTACAGCAAAGCTGAAATACAAGCAGCAGTTGTAAGTATGTTTAACTATGGATATGCAACACTAGACGGAATTTACTACTCAAGTGCTGGAGCGTTAGCAGTTGAATTTGATAGAGCTAATAATCAGAATTGTCCTCTTAACAATTCAAATTATGACCCTGGAAGCAATTTTACTGCAACATCTACTAGTACCCTCCAAGGACCAGACCTTGCTAACTCTCACGAACTCCGTGCTTATCCAACTCCATTCACTGACAAAGCGGTGATTGAGTTCACAGTAGCACAGGACGAAAACTTCAGTATGCGACTCTACGACATGCGCGGTGCGCTGGTAAGAGAGCTGAAGTCTGGTGAGGCGAAAGCCGGTATAGTGAACACCGTAGAGGTAGATGGTGGCGGACTGCCGGAAGGTCTGTATATCGCCCGCATGGTGTGTGACTCTGGTACGAAAACGGTTAAACTACTTAAAAAAGAATAACAGCAGGAGGCTGTTAAATAAGGCTGCCGCTAGTGGGGAAACCTGCTGGCGGCAGCTTTTTTATGTATTGGAATGAGATAAATCAAGTCTTTCCATCCTCTCACGTTCTTTCTTAGTTCTTATTACAAAGCCATTCACCCTGGGAATACATTTATTCACCCCTACGTTTATATATAATACAAAATAATATTTAATATATCATATATAATTAATTCCTTGCGCACACCATCTGGCATACGATTGAAAGAAGATTCAACAAAAAATTCAATTACTTCTGCTGTTGAAATTTTCCTCTTTATCAGCTACTCCAATTAACAACCAATACTAACTATAACCCTTAAAAATTTATGAAGAAAGTTTTCAATTACTCGTTTCTGATTTTCCTTTTTGCTTTTGTGGCTTTTGCCTGTTCCAAAGAAAGCGACGAAGTAAACCCCACTGCTTCCCTTGGCAGCGAATCTGTAAGTGAATACCAGGCAACCCTCGGTTGTTATGGTGTTGGTTGTATGAACTATTCTGGTGGCGTTTGGTCCTTTTCGTTAAAAGGCGGCAGTGCTCCCTATGGTCTGAGCCATCTCAACCTGGAACTGTTAGACTGTGATGGAAATCCGTTATACTTAGTTAGTGGAAGTGTTACGAGTGCTAAAATCGTCGTGGCAGGTAAGACTTATGTAGCTGGCACACTCGATACATATGGTAATGGCTTTGTGCTTGAGTACTCTGACGGAAGCTGTACTGCCCCGGGTGTGGTAGAAACAGGTATAGTGAAATTCGAGATGAAAGGCGGTCTGGACGACATCCTGAAAGCGAACAATGCTGTCTTTTCATTCTCGGTTGCTAACGGCGCGCTCCTTAGTGGTGCGAACATACTGGTAAAAACAGGCGGCCCTCGTGAGCAGCAATGTAACAGAGATAGTATAGGTACTTGTGAAGACTACTGTGAACCTGTTGAAGTTTGCTCTTTCTCACAAGGCCGTTATTTCAACAAAGGCAACAAAGGCAAAAACTGGCCAATGGGAGTAGATCATGTCTATGTTGGTACTCGCAAACTGAAAAAAGGAGTAGATACGTTGCCCGCCACTACTGCTGAGGCCAAAGCGCTCTTCCAGGCAGGTGCTTTGGTGTTGAGCGCCATGGAGCAGGGAATCGGCTGGAACGAATATTTAGCCATGCTGCCGGAGCCTGTACGTAATGCCTATGCCTGCATCGCGACCTACTATACAAATGGTTCGACTACCTGCAATCTGCAAACTGCAGCAAGCACCATCGGTAACTGGATTGACGAAAATCACTGCGAAGAATAACGCCGTCAACCAGATTAAAGAAATGAACAGTCGCCGGAGGGTTATCCTCCCGGCGGCTGTTTTTTGTAGCAGGCCCTGTGATGGCGACTTTCAGCATAATTGCCCTACCTTTGCGATATGCTGAAAGTCGCCATCACAGGGCCTGAATCTACGGGCAAATCTACGCTGTCGCAGCAATTGGCCGCGCACTACAACACGGTTTGGGTGCCGGAGTACGCCCGCACCTACATCGAAACCCTCGAAAGACCTTATACCTTGCAGGATCTGGAGCTGATTGCCAGAGAGCAACTGGCATTGGAAGCGCAGATGGAAGGGCAGGCAGAGCGTATACTCTTCTCGGATACCGACCTGCTGGTGATCAAGATATGGAGTGAACATGCCTTTGGTGAGTACCCCGACTGGGTATTGCAAAAACTAAAGCAACAGGACTACAACCTTTACCTGCTCATGGGCGTTGATTTGCCGTGGGAGCCTGATCCGCAGCGAGAGCATCCGCACCTGCGCCAGTACTTTTATGACTGGTATAAGCGGGAACTGGAGGAACTGAAGGTGCCCTATCTGGAGGTCAGCGGACAGCACGAAGACCGGTTTGATAAGGCCACTAAGTACATCGATGATTTGCTCCGGCAACATACCTAAAACTATACCTAGCCATGCTATACTATTTGCAGAATTATAACTTTAAGGTGGGCGTCGAGAGCAAAGGCGCTGAGTTGCAACACTTCGTTAAGCTCGATGAGGGCCTGGAGTTTATCTGGCAGGCCGACCCGCAGATATGGGGCAGTCATGCGCCTAACCTTTTTCCGATCGTAGGGGAGTTGCCCGATGGGACCTATACCTACGAAGATGAGATCTTTGCCCTGAAACGCCACGGATTTGCGCGGCACAAGGAATTTAAGCTCATAGAGGAGGAGGAGGACAAGCTGGTGTTTGAACTAGAGGACGATGAAGAAACCCTGCAGGTATACCCGTTCAAGTTCAGGCTACTGGTTGCTTACAAGCTCGAAAACAACAAGCTGTCAGTTACTTACCAGGTCCTCAACCGCGACAAGAAAGGAATGTATTTTTCCATTGGTGGCCATCCTGGGTTCAATGTCCCGTTTTATGGAGGCGAGCAGTACGAAGACTATTTCATTGAATTTGAGAAGGAAGAGACCCTGCATCGCTACCTGCTCACGGATGCGGGCTTGCAAAGCGGTGACACGGCGAAGGTGCTGGAGCACGATCGGGTACTGCCCTTAAAACACAGTTATTTTGAGAAAGACGCACTGGTGTTCAAGCACTTAAATTCTGATAAACTGTCGTTGGGTAGCCGTACCAACCAGCGGCGCATAGAAATAACTTTTCCGGGGTTTCCATACCTGGGCATCTGGGCGAAGCCGGGGCCGTCGCCTTATGTATGCATTGAGCCCTGGTGCGGTATAGCTGGTCGCGACGGTGAATCCGGCGAACTCGAAAAAAAGGAAGGCATCAACCTGCTCAGTCCAATGCAGGTGTTCGAGCGCACCTTTACCTTAGAAGTACTTTAGCAGAAATAATGCTCTTAAATCAAAAAGTCCCCTGGTCGATTATTCGGCAGGGGACTTTTTGATTTAAGAGCATTTCATTGCAGGGAAGGCTCCGGAAACTTGGGAACCTTGATGCGTCTCAGGTCATAATGCGGTTCATAATCATTGATAGGCAATGATATGCCGGGTGGCAGGTCCAGATCTGGCAGATCGTCGCCAAGTGGCTCGCCTCCATCGTCATCGTTATCAGTAGAGGAAGACCCTCTGAATTTTTTGCGTGGAGCGAAAGCGTAGTATGCCAGTATCGTTAGCAGTGCTAAGGTATACAGTAAGCTGATCATCATCACATTTCTTCTTAAACTCTAAAATTGGTTCAGCCGGCCTATTTTCCTGGCAAATCCTACTTATTATGCATGGATGCTTGAAAACGTGCCTCGTATTGTTTTCAACGTAGTTTGCCCGCCTGTGGTTATCGGCTTTTGTTAAAATAAAATTGTACTTAACTGCTTGATATAGTGGTTTGGCCATAAATTGCCCCTGCTGGTTTTGTTTTGATCAAAAAACGGGTCTACCTTTACAGCAGTTTAGGGGTGCCTTATAACAACGGGCTGAGATCATACCCATTGAACCTGATCCGGATAATGCCGGCGAAGGGAAAAACGCGGGGAAACTATGTAGCAGGCTGCCGGCCCCAGGCAGGTCTGTATGTTTCAACTTATTCTTTTTTTACACCTCCATGAAAAAATTACTGATTGTGATGGCAGTCGTTGTATTGTTGCCATTGCAGCTGCTTGCTCAGTTCAATCTGAGCGGCTACGTAACCGATGCTGCCCAAAACGAAGCGCTGGCGGGAGCCACCGTCGTACTTTCCGGCAGCAACCAAGCCACCGTGTCCGGTCCGGATGGCTACTTCCAATTCAAGAACCTTTCTGACGGCAGCTATACCTTGCACGTATCCTACCTGGGCTACAGCCAACTGAGCAGACAAATACAACTCAGCGCCGACACCGAACTGCGGCTAGCTTTGCAGCCAACCAGTGTGAGCACCGGCGAAGTACTCGTATCATCTACCCGGGCCAACGAACGGACCGGCACTACTTTCACGAACGTGACGCGCGAAGAAATAGCCGAACGCAACTTTGGGCAAGACCTGCCATACCTGTTGGAGCAGACGCCGTCGGTGGTGGTAAACTCTGATGCTGGCGCAGGCGTGGGCTATACCGGTATCCGCATTCGTGGCTCCGACATTACCCGCATTAACGTGACCGTGAACGGTATACCTGTAAACGACTCCGAAAGCCACGGTACTTTCTTTGTGAACATGCCGGATTTTGCCTCCTCTGTAGAAGATATGCAGGTGCAGCGCGGGGTGGGCACGTCCACCAACGGAGCAGGTGCCTTTGGAGCGAGTATAAACATTCAAACTCAGAAAGTGCGCCGTGAAGCCTACGCCGAAACCGACAACAGCTACGGCTCTTTCAACACGTGGAAGAACAATGTGCGCTTCGGCACGGGCCTGATCAACGGAAAATTTGCTTTTGATGGCCGCCTGTCGCACATCAAGTCAGATGGGTATATCGACCGTGCTTTCTCTGACCTGAAATCCATGTACTTCTCAGGGGGCTACTACGGCGATAAAACAACCGTGAAGTTCGTGACATTCTCGGGTCAGGAGCAGACTTACCAGGCCTGGTATGGTACGCCGGAAGCGCTGGTGTATGGCAATGCTGCCGACCTGCAGGCCTACATCGATCGTAACGGCATAGAAGGCAGCGACCTAGAAAATCTGCGCACAGCTGGCCGCAGGTATAACTACTATACCTACGACAACGAAACCGACAACTACCAGCAGGACCACTACCAGTTGCACCTGTCGCATGATTTCTCGCCGGAGCTTACTTTCTCTGGAGCACTGCACTATACCTATGGACGAGGCTATTACGAGCAGTTCCGTACCAACGACAAGTTCTCGAACTACGGTTTGCCCAATGTGGAGGTAGGAGAGGAAACGATCAGCAGGACCGATCTGATCCGTCGCCGCTGGCTGGACAATAATTTCTTCGGTGCCACCTATGCTTTTCAGTACAATCCAACGCCACGCCTGAATGCAACCCTGGGCGGTGCTTGGAACAGGTATGACGGTGACCACTTCGGGGAGGTGATCTGGGCAAGATTTGCCTCTACCTCCAACATCGGCGACCGCTATTACGACAACAATGCCGTGAAGAACGACTTCAACATTTTCGGTAAGGTGATCTATAGTCTGACGGATCAGTTGAGTCTGTTTGGTGACATGCAACTGCGAACCGTGAATTATACCTTCGAGGGCATCGACAAGAACTTTGAGAATCTGGAACAAAACGTGGATTATACCTTCTACAACCCCAAGGCAGGTATAAGCTATGAATTTAAGCCGGGGCATCAGCTCTATGCTTCTTATGCCATCGGCAACCGCGAACCAGTTCGTGACGACTTTACGGAATCTACCGTCGACAGCCGTCCGAAGCACGAGACACTGCGCAACGTGGAGGCTGGCTACCGTGGTCAGTTGGCGCTGGGCGAGCTGGCAGGGCGTGCACTGGGCGCTAGTCTGGAGGCAAACTACTTCTTCATGGACTACAAAAACCAATTGGTGCTGACCGGTGAGATCAACGATGTGGGTGCCTATACCCGCACGAACATTGACCGCAGCTACCGCCAGGGTATAGAGCTGGCCGGAGCAGTTCGCCTGGGCAACTTTGTGAATCTGAGCAGCAACCTGAGCTACAGCCAAAATAAAGTGCGCGATTTTGAAGAGTACATCGACGACTACGACGAGGGAGGCCAGGTAATGAACAGCTACAGCGAAGCCACCATTGCTTACTCTCCGGATTTTGTGTCGGCAACGCAACTGGAGGTAGAGGTGCTAAAAGGGTTGAAGGCCGCCTTTATTTACAAAACAGTGAGCAAGCAGTACCTGGACAATACCCAGAATGATAACCGCATTATACCTGCTTATCAGGTGGGCGACCTGCGCCTGCGTTATTCCACCGGTTTCACGGGCGTGCTAAAAGGCCTGGAGCTTGGTCTGCTGGTCAACAACCTATTTAACGAGCGCTATGCCGCCAATGGCTATACCTATAGCTACCTGGCAGGAGGGGAGCTGACAACCGAAAACTTCTACTATCCGCAAGCCACCCGCAACTTCCTGGCATCTGTAGGCTTAAGATTTTAACATAGATTGATTTTTGATGTTTAAAGGCCTCACCAACTGGTGGGGCTTTTTTTTGATCTTAACCACTTAACAATGTAATCATCCTGAAAATCATTCTTAGTCCAATAAATCCTGATTCAGAAAACTTGTTATATTTGCGTATTACCCTTTCCTTAAAAAAACGAAATAAGCTATGGCCTACGAATCATCAGGAGCCCCTGATTATTATAACATTGACGACCTACTCACTGAGGAGCATATCCTTATCCGCCAGACCCTACGCGACTTTGTGAAGCGTGAGATCTCTCCAAACATCGAGCAGTGGGCGCAGGACGCACACTTCCCTTCCGAAATCGTGAAAAAATTTGGAGATGTAGGCGCATTCGGCCCGACTATACCTGCCGAGTACGGTGGTGGCGGACTGGACTACATCAGCTACGGCATCATTATGCAGGAGATTGAGCGCGGCGACTCAGGTATGCGTTCTACAGCTTCGGTGCAGGGCTCGCTGGTGATGTACCCAATTTATGCCTACGGCTCTGAAGAGCAACGCAAAAAGTACCTGCCCAAGCTGGCAAGCGGCGAGTGGTTGGGCTGCTTCGGCCTCACTGAACCTGATCATGGCTCTAACCCGGGCGGCATGACGACCAATTTCAAAGACATGGGCGACCACTACCTGCTCAACGGTGCCAAGATGTGGATATCCAACTCGCCGGAGTGCCAGGTGGCAGTAGTGTGGGCCAAAAACGAACAAGGTCGTATCAAAGGTCTGATCGTGGAGCGCGGTATGGAAGGCTTCTCCACACCAGAAATCCATAACAAGTGGAGCCTGCGCGCCAGCTGCACCGGCGAATTGGTATTCGATAACGTGAAAGTGCCGAAAGAAAACCTGCTACCCAATATTGAAGGTTTGCGCGGTCCGCTCGGCTGCCTCGATTCTGCCCGCTATGGTATAGCCTGGGGTGCGATTGGTGTAGCCATTGACTGCTACGAATCAGCGCGTAAGTATGCCATGGAGCGTATCCAGTTCGATAAGCCAATTGGTGCTTTCCAGCTCACGCAGAAGAAACTCGCGGAGATGCTGACCGAGATCACAAAGGCGCAGCTATTGGCCTGGAGACTTGGCACCTTGAAAAACGAAGGGAAAGCTACTACGCAGCAGATCTCAATGGCTAAGCGCAACAACGTGGACATGGCCCTGCACATCGCCCGCGAGGCACGTCAGATTCATGGCGGTATGGGCATTACAGGCGAGTACCCGATCATGCGCCACATGATGAACCTAGAGTCAGTGATCACTTACGAAGGTACCCACGATATTCACTTGCTCATTACCGGAGCAGATATCACAGGTATACCGGCGTTTAAATAATAGTAAATTATTATGCGTTGCTCGTTGATCGGGCAGCGAGTAAGGTATAGAAGGGCAGCTGCGCAAGTGGCTGCCTTTGCTGTTTCTGTATACCTAGCGTTATGCAAAACTTCCGCGCGTGTCTTTGATAAACCTGTTATCGCAATGCTTGAAGAAATACAGCAGAAGCTGAAATAGGTATAGGTATAGCTGGTATTGCCGGAGTAATCAGACTACTCTCCCAGCTCCCAAAGCTCCTCCCTGCTTTTGCCTCCGGGGTTGTACTTCATCATATCCTGCCAAAGCCGGTTAAACTCATCGCTGAAGTCCTTTACAATGCTGTGGTTGTCGGTAATCAGGATGTTCTCGTGGTTGTATAAGGCGGCACTACGCGTCCAGTTGTAGCTACCGGTCAGCACTTGCTCTTCATCAAAGATGGCAAACTTGTGGTGCATGTGGTTGCGCGTTTTGTCAATCCGTACCTCCAGCCCTCTGGCAGCCAGTTCTTTTATGTCCGAACCTGCGTCGTGCAGCTTGTGGTTGTCGGTCATTATTTTGATGGCAATACCTCGTTTGTGCGCCCGCACAATGGCGTCCGAAATACGGTTGTCGCTGATCGTAAACACGCATATCTTTACGCTTTCTTCGGCATTGTCCAGGCAGGCAATGATGGCGTTGAGGCAGTCGTCGCCGGGACTGAAGAAGGCGTGGCTGGTGATTTTTTGCTGATGAGTATGCATCGGGAGCTGGTTTTGGCACTCGTAAGGTACTACAGGTATAGCAGATTATTAAATTAATCCCGCCATTTGCTAATATGATTAGATTTTATGCGGAGTACTATAAAATAATTAGCAAAATTTAGTAAATTCGCCTGTAGAAATGGAGCGAAAGCATATCTGAAACTGTTACCTTTAGGTATAGCAGAAAGCGCTTAATCAGAGTGTATTTTTTATGAGAGAAGATTACCTGACTGGCAGTAACGACTACATGTCGCCGGTCGAAAAAGACATAGACAAGGCGCTTCGTCCGCTGAGCTTTGCCGACTTTACGGGGCAGGCCAAAGTGGTGGAGAACCTCAAAATATTTGTGCTGGCGGCCAAAAACCGTGGCGAGGCTTTGGACCACGTGCTGCTGCACGGACCTCCGGGCCTGGGCAAAACTACGCTGTCGCATATCATTGCTTCGGAGCTGGACGCAGGTATAAAAATGACCTCCGGACCAGTACTGGACAAGCCCAGCGATCTGGCGGGTTTGCTGACTAACCTCGACGCGAACGATGTGCTGTTTATCGACGAGATACATCGCCTCAACCCGATCGTAGAAGAATACCTGTACTCGGCCATGGAGGACTACAAAATCGACATTATGCTCGACTCTGGTCCGAACGCCCGCTCTGTGCAGATTAGCCTGAATCCTTTTACGTTGATCGGTGCGACCACTCGTTCCGGCTTGCTAACATCGCCGCTCCGTGCCCGTTTCAGCATTAATTCACGTCTGGAGTACTACGATGCCGAACTGCTTACCTCGATTGTGAAGCGATCGTCGGCTTTATTAGGTGCTCCAATACACGAGGATGCTGCTTTTGAGATTGCCCGTCGTAGCCGTGGTACACCGCGTATTGCCAACAACCTGCTCCGCCGTACCCGCGACTTTGCGCAGGTAAAAGGTAACGGTACCATTACTGTAGAGATTGCGAAGTTTGCTCTGAACGCACTGGATGTAGACCACAACGGTCTGGATGATATGGACAAACGCATTCTGAGCACCATCATCGATAAATTTAAGGGTGGTCCGGTAGGTATCTCTACCATTGCCACAGCGTGCGGTGAAGAATCTGAGACGATCGAGGAAGTTTACGAACCATTCCTGATTCAGGAAGGCTATATTAAACGCACCTCGCGCGGTCGTGAGGCCACGGAAGCTGCTTACCGCCACTTAGGTAAAATTCCGCCGCAGCAGGTAGTAGCTGGTGGTTTGTTTGATCAGGCGGAGTAATAATTTGTTTGTGATAAATGGGAAAAGCAGGCTGTAGGCCTGCTTTTTTTGTTTTTGAAATACCTCAGGTCATACAAGCTAACCTGCTTTATCAACACAAGCTAACTGCTGTTGACACATCCATAAAACAATAGGCAGCAGAAGAGCGCTGTAATTTTGAAGGTATGCACGAAGGCGCGGAAAAGCATAGTTGATAATTGACAGAACAAAGCAAATGTATATTATTCTAAGAATAGGTGGATATAAATGCTACTCCGTCTTTTCAATCTCCACGATCACCTCCACTTCCAGAACAGTATCTTCCTCAAACAGCCTTGAGACCTGAACCCAGGTGGCAGCTGGTGTATGGGTGCCATAATATTTCTTGCGTATAGGCTGGCTTTTCTTGGCTGCCTCAATGTCTGTGGCATATAAGTTCTCTTTTAACACATGCGTCAAGTCAAGTCCGTATTGCTTCAGCGTTAGCTCAATGGTTTTGTATACGTGTTCCATTGCTCGCTCCATGTCGCCTTTCCCGACGGTGCCCGACAGGTATAGCATGTTGCCGCTTCGGTAAGCCTGCGCGTAATTCCATTCCTGTTCCCCTGCGTGATGCAGATGAAAGATTTTACCGTTCTGTAATTTTTGTCCTTGTGCCTGCAGGTTAAAAGTGAAGCCAACCAAAAAGGCGATGAGTAGAAAGCAATGATTTTTCATAGTTGTGAGTTTGTTGTATTTTCTGATTCTATACCCAAGCGTATGCCAAATCCAAAGAGTGCCCGCAGATAGGTTTAAAGGCTTTTATAGCGCTAATGTCAGGTTCTGAAAGTGTTCTAAATAGTACGGCTCTGTCCAATAACGGACAACCCAGGGAGTGCAGATTGTTGAGCTTAGGTATACCCTGGCAAACTTAGGTTCGAATCGGATTTATTTCTCCGTAAATTTGTTCTTCTCCAGGTATAGCTATACCTGAGTGACACGCAAATTTTGAACAAAGCACACAACACATACCTCATCAAGCAGAAAGCACAGGAGCTGGGCTTCATGTACTGCGGCATTTCCAAAGCGGATTTTCTGGAAGAGGAGGCACCACGGCTGGAGAACTGGCTGAAGCAGAACATGCACGGTCAAATGCGCTACATGGAAAACCACTTCGACAAGCGGCTCGACCCGCGTCTGCTCGTGGAGGGTGCTAAATCGGTAGTGTCGCTGCTGCTCAACTATTATCCCGAAAAAGAGAAACAGCAGGCCGGCGAGGATACATACAAAGTATCGAAGTACGCCTACGGTACCGATTATCACTTTGTCATCAAAGACAAGCTGAAAACGCTGCTCAATTACATAAATGAGGAAATAGGGGAGGTCGGTGGCCGATGCTTCGTGGATTCTGCTCCGGTACTCGACAAGGCCTGGGCTTCGAAAAGCGGACTGGGCTGGGTTGGAAAACATACCCTCCTGATCACGCCGCAAGCAGGAAGTTTTCATTTTGTCGCCGAACTGATTATCGATCTGGAACTGGAATACGACGGACCAATCAAAGACTACTGCGGCTCCTGTACGCGCTGTCTGGATGCGTGCCCGACCGATGCGATCGTGGCGCCTTATGTGGTAGACGGCAGCAAGTGCATCTCCTACTTTACCATCGAACTGAAAGATCAACTGCCGCAGGAAATGAACGGGAAGTTTGGCAACTGGATATTCGGATGCGACATCTGCCAGGATGTATGCCCATGGAACCGGTTCAGCAAGCCGCACCAGGAGCCAGCCTTTGAGCCGCACCCGCATCTAAAGGAAATGAAGAAGTCGGACTGGGAGGAAATTACACAGGAGGTCTTTGCGCAGCTTTTCAAGAAATCAGCTGTAAAACGAACAGGTTACAATGGCCTACAGCGCAATATCCGCTTTGTGGAGCAAAGCCCCGGTTCTCATACCTGAGCTCTGGAGAAAACCTTGTTCAGCACGAACAGATACATCTCCGAAAATTTTTCATAGCACCATTGCTTCAGCTGCTTAAGTTCTTCGGGAATCAGCACTTTAAAGGCTTTTCTCAATTCTTTCTCAAACAGCTTTTTGTCAAAGCTCACCTTCAACAAGATCATTTTAATGTACTCCAGCATTTTTGTTTATGGTATTTCGGCATTCTAACTTAATATACGAAATTAGTCTAAAAAGTTGATTCAGGTTTGATTAATTTGTAAAATTTTGAGTTAATTAATTGATTCTGAACACTAATGCCGGGCCGGATTCAGTTGCCTGGCTAGGGATAGAACGCTCGAAAATGGCCTGTATTTTAAAGAAACGGCCAATTAACCTAAAATATGTAGCATGATAAATTCCTGAAAATTGGACTATAATATTCCGATGTATAGCGACAAGAATTTGTAAATTTGCTATTATACCTGAATTATGCGCCCGACTTTTCTACTTGTGCTGTTATACCTGTTGGTATTGGTGCCCGCTTTTGGGCAGCAGGCACGTATTGAGTTAGGTAAAAGTCCGCTGCCTATCAACACCTACTTCACGGTTTCCATCCGGCTGCAGGACCAGCAACTCAGGGATTATTCTCCTTTTCCGGAGATAGAAGGCTTCAAAAAAAGTAATCGCTTCTCGTCTACAAAAACGGTTATAGCAGGGGGCAAAACCACCACCGTGCTCACCATCACTCAAAACTATGCCGCCCTGGCCGAAGGGGACTTTGAGCTCAAACCATTTAACATGACCGTGAACGGACAGGCCTTGAAGTCTGCCGGCATGAAAATTAAAGTGGGGCCAATGGCTGCCGTCAGCCCCCAGGCACCGGATCTGGTTATACCTGAGCAGCCGGAACAGGGCGAAGAGCAGCCGCAGGAGTACGTGGACCAGGAAGACAATGCCTTTCTGACGCTCTATACCGATAAGAAGGAGGTATACGTAGGCGAAGGCCTGAACATTGTGCTATACTTTTACCTGGCCGAAGCAGACCAACGGTTGCTGGACTTTCATGATTTTGGGGACCAGATAACAGGTATACTACGCCAATTAAAACAACCCAACGCCTGGGAAGAAGTGTTCGAGATAGACGAAGTAACACCTGAGCAGGTAATCGTGCAGGGGGAGCCATACCTGCGTTTCAGGCTGTATGAGGCTGTACTATACCCGCTCACCACCGAACCGCTGCAATTTCCGAAGCTCTCGCTGCGCATGCTAAAATACAAAGTAGCAGTCAACCCGACGCTGGTCGAAGATAGGTTGGAGGGCTATAAAACCTTC
Organism: Pontibacter sp. HSC-14F20; assembly: GCF_019599265.1. Lineage (GTDB taxonomy): Bacteria > Bacteroidota > Bacteroidia > Cytophagales > Hymenobacteraceae > Pontibacter. The sequence continues at coordinate 13,703 of NZ_JAHZTC010000018.1, forward strand.
TTTGCCCGGGAGCGCATTATACCTGTCAAGGAGCTGCCACCGCACCCCCTGCGTGATATGGTACCAGTTGGAGAATATACCTTGCGGGAGGGGCTGTCGAGCCAGTCGGTGCCGCTGAACAAAAGCTTCAGGTATATGTTTGAGTTGGAAGGAGAGGGGAACCTGGCTGCTCTTATGCCACCAAGCCCAAATACTACCGGTACCCTAGACTTCTATCCGCCTGATATGCAACAGGATATTACCTTGCGTGCCGGACGTGTGCAGGGCGTAAAGCGTTTCACTTTTTCAGTGCTCAGCCGCGTGCCAGGCACTTATAACCTGGCAAACGACTTCCAGTGGATCTACTTTAATCCGGTGACTGCTACTTATGATACACTTCGGTCTGAGTTAAGTGTTACGGTAACAGGTATAGCCGAAGCGGGTACCATGGTGCTGGCCCGCGATCTGGGGCCCTTTTATAAGATCATCGAAAACGAAGACCATACCTTGGTTAGCCTCTACCAGGAAAAAGTTATTAAGCGCTATACCAATATCATCATGCTGGTACTCCTGGCTTTGTCAGGATTCATCTTCTTAAAGTATCGGAACATCAAATGAGCAACTCATACGGTAAGATTTTTAAAATAACCACCTTTGGCGAGTCCCACGGCGTGGCAGTGGGCGTGATTGTAGATGGCTGCCCTGCGGGTCTGGAGATCACTGCAGAAGAGATTCAGGCCGCCCTGGACCGTCGCCGGCCGGGCCAGTCCGACATCACAACTCCCCGCAAGGAAGAAGATAAAGTGACGATACTCTCCGGTGTGTTCGAAGGCAAAACCACAGGTACCCCGATCGCAATGGTAGTCGGTAATAAAGACCAGGCAAGCCACGACTATTTGCATGTAGCGCAGGCTTTCCGTCCCTCGCACGCCGACTATACCTATACCGCTAAGTATGGCCTGCGCGACCACCGTGGTGGCGGCCGCAGCTCAGCCCGCGAAACTGTGGCACGTGTGGCAGCAGGTGCTTTGGCAGCCAAATTATTGCAACACTATGGCATCATGGTGCGCTCCTATGTATCGCAGGTGGGAAGTATAAAAGTGCGCAAGCATTACTCCAGAGTCGACCTGTCGCAGATCGATAGCAACAAAGTGCGCTGCCCTGATGGTAAGACAGCCGCCCGTATGATCGGTCTGATAGAAGATGCCCGCGATAGTCTGGATACTATTGGAGGTGTAGTGAGCTGTGTTGTACAGGGTGTTCCTGCTGGCCTGGGTGAGCCCGTATTTGATAAGCTGCACGCGGAACTGGGCAAGGCCATGTTGAGCATCAATGCCGTAAAGGGCTTTGAGTATGGCAGTGGTTTCGAGGGTGTAAAGTTGCGTGGTTCTCAGCATAATGACCAATTCTATACTGATGATGAGGGCAACGTGCGCACCCGCACCAACCACTCAGGCGGTATACAGGGCGGCATCAGCAACGGGCAGGACATTTACTTTAATGTAGCCTTTAAGCCAGTTGCTACTATCCTGCAGCCGCAGCAAACTATTAACGATGCCGGTGAGGAGATCACCCTGCAGGGCAAAGGCCGTCACGACCCTTGCGTACTGCCGCGTGCCGTGCCAATTGTAGATGCCATGACTGCGCTCGTGCTGGCTGACTTTCTGCTACGGCAACGAGGGAACAAGCTAACACCCTGAAATGATAGTGCTGCTTTAACTTAAAATGATTATATTTGTTAAGAGTGATGATAAGCGGTGTTAACATATCTACCTATGCCAGGCCTTTGATGATGGCCTTCGTGTTACTCGTTATTTTGATGAGTAACGGGCATGCGGCATCAGGCTGTGGCGCTCCCCTTCAAATTCAGGTTCTCTCCGAGTCTGTTACAGTTTCAGGAGGCGAAACAGGTCATTTCCTTTCACAGGGGAAGCAGCATTTTTCTCAGGATGCTACTCCGCCTTCCGGTTTGTATTACGGTCTCCAAAAAGCCGGGACACCACTAAAAAGCTTCAGTTTTACCTTCCCTGTTGATGAGGTCATTCCGCCTTATGCAGCAAAAGCCTCTGGCAGAGGCTGTTTTATCAAATATTTTTACCTTTCCATCCAGCCGCAAGCTCCCTGATAAGCATTTCTTTCAGCTAATACCCAATTCTGGCAAGGCGAGCTTACTTCATTCATTAGAGCTATGCCCCTTGCTTTGCACTACCTGTTACGGCAAATTCAGCCGTACCGCATCCTGATTATGCAGCAGCCTGAAATAGTCTGACATTATTGAGCATCCAGCTTTACACTATGTGAATTGACTTGTGCTCCAAGGCTATCGATTCTGAAATCACCCTGTCAGTAAAGGGCTTAGGCAGGTTCGTTAACTTTGCATGTTTGTTTTAATCTGCCTGACTCTGAATGCTGGTTATTGGCAGTGAGTCCATTTATCCGCTGTTAAGCGACTACGTTATTATCCAAATTCTTAATGCTCTGAATGAAATGAGTAATAATTCAACTTTGATCATATTAGAAGATATTGCTACCTGGCCTCAGGATATTATCGATTATATAACTCCGGACATTTTCCGGATCGGTCAGGAGCGTGAGCTGGAACTGACCAAAAACCTGGAGGGAAAGAGCTGGCTTTCTGCTATACCTGACTCCATGTATGTGCAAACCCAGAAGCAGCTAGCCATTATGCTGCGCAGTTACTCCATAAAAGCTTACCACTGTACCAGGCTCATCAATCCTGAAAAAGTACTTAAGACAGGCTTGCTACCACTCAGTAGACAAATGCTGGCGAAAGGACTTTCGAATGTTGCCCCTATTCTTGTATCGACTGAAGATAGTTTCGAGGCAGAAGAAGAGCTGAGAGATTTTGTAAGGAGCGATGCCTTTAAAAACCAGCAGGGGTTGGTGTGGGTATACCTGACGGAAATGCAGACGCAGCAGTATGATTGCCAGGACCTGTCAGAGTATTATGGAGGACGCACATTGCGGGCTGCTTTGTTTAATAAGCGCTATAAGTTTCATCCGCTTCTCAAACGGTTGGGGGTTCCGGTTGTCATTGCCTGTCGCGTTCAAATAGCGGATGCGCCTGCCGGTCAGGTGGAGGAACTGGCCAAACTAATGCTGGACCATTTGCTGAACGATGCAGCCGGATACAGTGCCCGCCCGATCATGGGAGAGCTATCCGTTAACACAGCTATACCTGCCACAAATATTTTTGAAGTGAAGGAGCAGCTACAGGATACATTGTTATAAGTGCAGCAAATGTGCTTTGGTTATTTTACGGTTTGGTTGGGCTTTCCATATTTTGCATGTTTTGCATCAGGGCTTCCAGGTCGTCTGTGATGATGAGCAGTTTGTCGTCTTCCTGCAATACCGTTTTGCCTTTCGGTACAAAATATTTGTCGTCACGTTTCACCATTACGGCGAGGGTTTTATCTGGCAGCGGCAGATCCATCAGGTGATTGCCGTTTGCCAGTGCCTGCTCTGTAATGTTGATTTCAGTTGTGATAGATTTGATTTCATCAGAAAACTCGATATCGAAATCTTTCAGCTTGTGAAGCTCCTTAGGCTTCTCGGCCAGCCCCAACCACACAGCCACCTGCGAGAGTGACGTGCCCTGTACTATCAGCGATATCAATGTGCAGAAGAACACAATATTAAACATAAGTCGGGCATGCGGAACATCTGCCGCCAGTGGCAGAATGGCAAAAATAATGGGCACTGCTCCCCTGAGTCCTACCCAGGATATAAAAGCTTTGTCCTTAACACCCATCTTGCGGAAGGGCATCATGCACAGGAAAACGCTGAGCGGGCGCGTGATGAAAATCATCATGAAACTGATAATAAGACCCGGGATGATGATGGGTACCAGCTCGCGCGGATTTACCAGTAAGCCCAATGTGAGGAACATCAGCAACTGGCTCATCCAGGCCATGCCATCGAAGAAGTTGAGTGATGAGCGTTTGTGTACAAACTTGGAATTACCAATGACAAGACCACCGATGTATACCGCCAGAAAACCGTTGCCTTTGATAAAGTAGGTGGCCGAGAAGATGAAGATACAAACAGTGAAAACCAGTATCGGATAAAGCGAGCTATTGTCGATGTCAACGCGGTTAATGAGGCGTATGGCGAGTCTGCCGAGCACATAGCCTGCAACACCCCCGATAACAAGCTGCATCAGCAGCATACCGCCTGCTGCCCAGTAATTTACCCCGCTTTCCATCAGCACAATCTCAATGAGCGTGATGGTGAGGATATACGCCATCGGGTCGTTACTGCCGCTTTCCAGCTCGAGCATGGGGCGGAGGTTATTTTTGAGGTTCAGGCTTTTGGAGCGGAGAATCGAGAAAACGGAGGCAGAGTCGGTGGAGGACATAGTGGCCGCCAGAAGCAGCGAGGTCGTCAGGCCTATACCTGCAGATTCGATCGTCATGCCTAAAATCCACCAAATGGCAAAGCCCGTCAGCACAGCGGTGAGGAATACGCCAATGGTTGCCAGTACAACCCCTTGCGCCATTACCGGACGTATGTCAGCAATTTTGGTGTCCATACCGCCCGAGAACAGAATAATACACAATGACACTGTGCCTATAATTTGCGCGAGCTGGATGTTTTCGAACTGTATACCTATACCATCGGTACCTGAGATCATCCCCACCGATAGAAATAGCAATAATGCCGGAACGCCGAATTTGTGTCCTGCTTTGCCGGCCAGGATACTCAGGAAAAAAAGGATAGCAATAGCAAATAATATCAGCTCGACATTTATGTTCTCCATATACTAGGGGTATCGGTAAGGTAGGTATACAAGGGTTTGTACAGCCTGAATTCAGATGAAGACAAATATAACGAAAAAACCTAATTTAATGTCGCTAAAAGCACCTCGGGACCAGTTAAATACCTGTATTTTTATATCCCGATTGTAATTTCAGGTATACTTTAGTCCGGTAATCAGGCAAGCGTTTAAATCAAAAGAGCCGCTCCTTTCAACAGGGAGCGGCTCTTTTTGCTGTTGCTATACCTGACGGTTTAGAATAATCTCAAGTGTACTACCAGGAACCAGATCAGCAGGAAGATTGGCAGCAGGAACGGGATAGAGTAGCGCAGCACGTAGGCGAAGAATGAAGGCATTTTCACACCGGCGCTTTCCGCGATCGCTTTCACCATAAAGTTTGGTCCGTTGCCGATGTAGGTAAAGGCACCAAACAGTACGGCTGCCAATGAGATGGCTTCGAGTTGTATGAGTGTTTCCATACCTGCGGCAGAGGTACCGGCAGCAAATTGTCTTACATCTTCCACGTTGCTCTGAGCCAGGTCAAACTTGGCCATGGCCAGCGACAGGAAGTTGGCATAGGTAGGTGCATTGTCCAGGAAGCCTGAAAGCGAACCTGTGGCCCAGTACAGGAAGTTTGGCGTAATGAAGTGGGCATAAGCTGGCGACGAAGCAATTTCGGCAGACAGCTGCAGAGCCGGCATCATGGTAAAGAAGATACCGAAGAACAGGAACACCACTTCCAGAATCGGGTGGAAGTTGAATTGGTTGCCTGCCAGGGCCTCTTTGTTTGAGAAGCGGAAGCACATAAAGGCAGCACCCAACTGAATGATTTCGCGCAGGTATGAGAACTTGTTGCCGTCATAGTAAATGTGCGGCAGCGAATCGATTACGTTCGGGTCGAGGAACACGGCACCGATGATAATGGCCAGCCAGAAAAGATTGCGACGGCCACTGAAACTGAATTCAGTTTTGCCGGAGCTTGGCTCTTCTACTTCGAGTTCAGCTATAATTCCATTGCCCTTGTTGCGGCTGTCCACAAAAAAGAACAGAAGGCAAAGCAAGCCGATTGAAAGCAGCCACGGAATAAACAGGTGCTGCAGTGTCCAGAAGAACGGAACTCCTTTAATGAAGCCAATGAACAGCGGCGGATCGCCGAGCGGCGTCAATAGTCCACCGGCATTACTCACAATAAAGATAAAGAATACGATCTGGTAAGGCTTTAGTCGATGCGAGTTAAGGCGCATGAACGGACGAATCAAAAGCAGGGATGCGCCTGTCGTACCGATAAAGTTGGCTAAAACGGCTCCCACGGCCACCAGCGCCACGTTTATCAGTGGTGTGGCTTTGGCATTTACGTTGATGTATATACCACCGGCCGCAATATAGAGGGAACTGAGCAGTACGGCAAAAGTGAAGTACTCCGCCAAGGTATGCGCTGGCATGTGCACATCGCCTAACACAAACAGGTAGTAGGCCAGTACGGTAAGTCCCAGAACGACAGCTATTTTTTTGTAATTATGCTCCCAGAAATGGCCAAAGAAAATGGGACCACTTGCAATAAGACCAATCAAAAGCAGGAAGGGAATAATCAAGAAACCGGGAACGGCTTGCTGCGCTTGCGCCAGCAGAATGTAGTTATACAGCATGTTAAACGTGCGGTGTGTTTTTCAGGTCAAAAATTTAACTGCGTTACAAAGATACATTTTCTGAGCTAAATAGCTAACCGAATTGTTGTATAGACACTGCTTATATGGCACTTTCCCCGCCCTAATTGAAGGCAAAAGGGCAAGCATTAGGCACTTTTCTAAATTAACACCACACACGGAGCACTATCACTTGTCAGAATAATTGAGTAATTTTGGAAACTTTAAGGCAAAGGCCTAGGTTTTAATTTAAAACGCTGATATCCATGTTAGAAAATAGAGAAAAGACGGTTTCGGTATACGCCGAAGCCAACCCGAACCCCGAGTCCATGAAGTTTGTGATGAACGTAGGCCTTCTGCCAGATGGCCAGAGCGTGGACTACCCGAACTTAGAGAGCGCCGCTGATTCGCCTTTGGCGCAGGAGCTTTTTAACTTCGACTACGTTTCGCGTGTGTTCATTGCCAGCAACTTCGTTACAGTTACAAAAGCTGCCAACATCGAATGGGTGAAACTTATACCTGAACTGCGCACTTTCCTGAAGTCGTATGTAGAGGCAGGCGGACCTATTTTTGTGGAAGGCTTCAAAGCAAACAAGCCTGTAGAAGGTGGCGAAACACATGTAGATGCTACTGAAGAGGATGCCGCTATCTCTAAAAAAGTAACTGACCTGTTGGAAAACTACGTGCGCCCGGCTGTAGAGCAGGATGGTGGTAACATTTCCTTTAAGTCTTACAAAGACGGCGTAGTAACTGTGCACCTGCAAGGCTCTTGCAGTGGCTGTCCATCGGCTACCGTAACGCTTAAGGCAGGTATAGAAAACCTGTTGAAGCGCATGGTTCCTGAAGTTACAGAAGTAGTAGCTGACGGTGTAACCATCTAAGCTGCCTTAGCCATAAAGCAAAAGGGCCGGCTCTTATAGAGTCGGCCCTTTTGTTTCTCAAGGTATAGCTATACCTGCCATACCTATCCCTTGAGAAACAAAAACTCCCGCCCCTTTGCAGAGGCGGGAGTTTTTTTATTTATACCTACTACTTAGGCCACTTTAGCAGAAGCTACCGGAGTTTGCTTCTCTTTCATGGTATCGATTACGATTGGTGTCGCAATAAACAGGGAAGAGTAAGTACCAGCCAGTACACCAATGATCATGGCAAGTGAGAATCCGCGCAATACTTCACCACCGAAGATGAACAGCACCACTACCACAACTAATAAGGTAAGAGATGTGATCATGGTACGGCTGAACGTACTGATGAGCGCCGGGTTCACCAGGTCTCTGATGTGCTTGTTCGGGTTATCGTTGATATACTCACGAACACGGTCAAAGATTACCACGGTATCGTTAATGGAGAAACCAATGATAGTCAGGATAGCGGCAACAAACACCTGGTCTATTTCATAAGATATGCCGATGAGCTCCAGAATAGAGAACACAGCAATAATCATAAGTGCGTCGTGCAGCAAGGCGATTACACCACCCAGTGAGAACTGCCACTTGGTAAAGCGGAGCATCACATAGATAAAGATACCTGCCAATGAAAGCAACACAGCCAGTAGAGCCGTCTTCTGAATGTCGTCGGCCATGGTGGCGCCTACTTTTGACGAGCTCAGCACCTCAGGGTTCTGGTTGCTGTACTGGTCGAGTCCCTGCATCAGGGCAGACAGTACGCGTTCGTCAGCCTGCGTGCTTTCGTCTTCGGCCAGCCAGCTGGTGGTTATTTTTACACGGTTAGAAGCACCGAATGTCTTTACTTCCGTACCGGCAGACTCAAAGTTATCTAACAGGGCAGAACGCAGGTCTGGCGCAGGTATAGCCTGGTCAAACTCCACTACGTAAGAGCGGCCACCTTTAAAGTCAACACCCAGGTTAGGGCCACCGTTGATAAACATGGCTACAAATCCGAGTACGATTATGCTCAGCGAGAAGGCGTAGGCAGGCTTTCTGATCTTCATTACATCAAACTTCACGTTGCGGAACATTTTGTCTGCAATTGAAGTCGAGAAGGAAAGCTTTCCGCTTCTCTTGAAGCTACGCTCGATCAGGATTCTGGAGATAAACACCGATGTGAAGAACGATGTAACAATACCGATCATCAGGGTAATGGCAAAACCCTTTACCGGACCAGAACCGAAGAAGTACAGAATAAAACCAACCAGGAAAGTTGTCACGTTCGCATCCAAGATTGAGCTGAACGCCTTCTCGTAACCTTTGTTGATAATATCGCGAATGCCCAGGCCTTTGGAGGCTTCTTCACGCATACGTTCAAATATCAGTACGTTCGCATCCACGGCCATACCCAGTGTCAGTACGATACCGGCAATACCAGGCAGAGTGAGTGCTGCTCCAAATTGCGCCAATACGCCCACGATAAAGAACACGTTGAATAACAGGGCAAGGTCAGCAATAAAGCCGCCGCGCGCATAGTAAGCAATCATGAAGAGGATAACCAGTACAAGACCGGCTATAGTAGAGATCAGACCCTGGCTGATAGCCTCCTGACCCAGTGAAGGACCGACGATGGCTTCTTCCACGATGCGGGTAGGAGCCGGCATTTTACCGGCTTTCAGGATGTTGGCAAGGTCTTTTGCTTCTTCAATGGTAAAGTTACCTGTGATAGAGGAGTTACCACCTGTAATCTCGCCCTGCACTACAGGCGCAGAGTATACATAGTTGTCAAGCACGATTGCCACCTGACGATTCACGTTATCGCCTGTCAGCTTTGCCCAACGCTTGGCACCAGTTGGTGTCATGGTCATGTTAATCTCAGGGCGACCGTTCTGGTCGAAGTCCTGGCGGGCATCGTTCACGGCATCACCAGTCATCGGTGCTTTGCCGTCACGGCCTTTCTTAATAGAATAGAATTCTACAAACTCCTGGCGGTTGTCGCCTTGTAGCGGCTTCACACCCCACAGGAACTTCATGTTCGGAGGGAAAATGGCACGTACGTCAGGTCTGCTGAAAATCTCGTTGATAGTAGCAGTGTCGCGTACGTTGGCACCAATACCGCCTGGCATCATGGTAAACAGACGGCCCATTACGCCCATCTGCTCATCCTGCAACGCCTGAAGCGCATCAGCAGAGTCAGCTTTGGTTTGATCAGCAGCAGCAAGTGCTGTGGTATCGTTAGCAGCAGCAGCTGTATCGTTAGAAGTGGCGGCAGCCTGGGCCAGCACGTCATCAGCAGCGGCATCCTGTACAGTCGATGGCGTAGTGCCGGCAGCTGTTGGAGCAGCTGGCGTGGCAGAATTGCGAATGTTCAGACGACCGGCTTTCTCTTCTTTGTTAAGGTGATCGCTCAGCTGTGTGAAATAAGGAGACACTTCTTCCGGCGTCCATACTTCCCAGAACTCCAGGTTAGCCATACCTTGCAGGAGCTTGCGCACACGGTCAGGGTTGTCTACACCCGGCAACTCGATCTGGATACGACCACTGCGGCCCAGACGCTGGATATTAGGCTGGTTCACACCGAATTTGTCAACACGGGTACGCAGGATGTTGAAAGAGCGCTCAATGGCTTCCTCTACTTCCAGGTTGATCATGTCTACTACCTCAGCGTTGCTGGACTCGTAGCTGATCTTGCCACGGGTAACAGTGTTCGAGAAAATGCGGCTTAGTCGTCCGTCCGGCTCTATTTCGCGGTAGGCCTCAGCAAACAGGTTCGGGAAACGCTCCTGGCTGTTGCGCTGCATTTCCTGCGCACGGGCAAGGGCTTTGAGGAAGTTAGGGTCTTTGCTGTTGCCGGCAAGCGACTTCACGATCTCAATTGGAGACACCTCCAGCACCACGTGCATACCACCGCGAAGGTCAAGGCCAAGGCCCAGTTCATTTTCTTTTACTTCCTGATAGGTATACTCGGCACCAAGGAAGTTGTAAACAGGCTCTCTCCACACCGAGTCAAGGTATGACTGCTGTTGGGCGTGGTCTACGTTGCCTTGTGCGTCTGTGGCGTATGCCTCAGCGTCTTTCTGCACACTGCGGGCAACGAACGAAAATGACAGGTAGTACAGGCAGAGTGCCGATACTATCACGGTCATAATGATGATGAAATTCTTATTCCGCATGGATTAGTTGATAAAAAAGTATAGTTGAAAGAATGATAATGCTCTGGAAATCACAGCAGTGCTATCTTGTATAAACCAGAAAATGCTGTGAAGCTGTTCCGCTATACCTCAAAATTTCAGGTATGCGCAACAGGGCAGGACAGTATTGGGCCTGCGGGGAAAGGAATACGCTTAGGGAGCGTTGGGTTGAATGGAAATAGGGAAGAAGCGGGTCACAAAACCAGCGCCTGGCGCTCTGGCTGCATAGGCAGGCAGCGCCTCGTCAGTTGGTATGGCAAAGGCAGGTATAGGCGTTGGCTCCAGAGCGTTCTGCTCCAGGTTAAGCACCACAAAGGAGGTCGTGGCCTCCAACATGACCTTTTGCTTGATAACTGTTTTTTCCTGCGGGGCAGTGGCCAGTTGCGAGGCCGACTTAACCGGAGTGCCCTGTGCCGTGTAGGTATACGCCACCACTTCCTGTCCATTGAGCATAAGCGCCCAAAGCAGGGTTACGGTCATCAGAAGATGACGGAAGTGTGGCAATATGTTGGCTGCGTGTGGCATACAGAAAGCAAATGTAAGGCTTTCTTTGAAAAATTAAAACCTGTTAGCGGTTTATATCAATAAATCGCTTAATGTCGTGCTTTTTTCCGATAAGAATCAGAATGTCAGATGGATAGATAATGGTGTCGGCTTTGGGTACGCCGATAATGTGCTCCACCTGCGTTGGTTTGCCGTCCTGTATCTCCTCAAAAAAGCGCTTGATCGTGATCATGTTGAGGTTATACTTCTCACGCAGCGATATCTTGGCCAGGCTTTTATTGGCGATGCCACGCGGGGTGTTAATCTCCACAATCTCGTAGTTGTCGGGCAAGGGGAGGAAGGTGCGGATGTTCGGTTGCAACAGGCGCTCAGCCACGGTTTTGCCAACTTCCCCCTCCGGCGACAGAATTTCCTGTACACCCATTTTTTCCAGAATGCGGCGCTGCTGCTTGTTGGAAGCACGCGTAATTACACGCTTGATGTTGAGCTCTTGCAGGTTAGCCGTAGTAATCAGCAGGGCCTCGAAGTCCTCACCGATGGCTACAATGGCTGCGTCCATGTCCTGCACGTTTTGTGCTTCGAGGGCGCGCAGGTCGGTGGCATCAAGGGCTACGGCATAGGCCACTTCATCCTTAATGGCGTCCACATTGTCTTCGTTGTTATCGATGGCCAGCACCTCAGCACCGCGCTCGGCGAGTGTGCGCGCAATCGAGTTGCCGAATATACCCAGGCCTATTACTGCAAACTTGTGTCGCATCCTTATATTTTGGAGTTAAGAAAAGTGGTCAGTACTTCCAGTCCGCGGTCAAACTTCTCGTTGTTCGGGATGATGATGTCTGCGTCGTTTTTGTACGGTTTGATGTACTTCTCATACGTTGGCGCCACATGGTGGGTATAGCGGTACAGCACATCGTCGAGGTCGTAGCCGCGCTCCACTTTGTCGCGCACGATACGGCGCTGCAGCTTTATGTACTCTTTGGCGTCAATGTATACCTTCAGGTCCAGCAGTTTGGCAATTTCCTCAAAGTAAAAAACGAAAATACCCTCTACGACCACAATAGGCGCCGGCTTGAACTCCAGCTGCTTTGGCACCACATTGGGATTGTTGAAGGTATATTCTTTGCGGAAAACGCTTTCGCCCCGGCTCAGTTTGAGGATGTCCTGTGCATAAGCTTCGTCGTCGATGCAGGAAGGAAGGTCGAAGTTGACAACCCCGTTGAGGTCGCGGGTCTGGTGTTCGCGGTCTTTGTAATAGTTGTCCTGAGAGATAAGACAGATGTTCTCAGGTGAGAAGGACGCCAGTAGTCTATTCAAAAAAGTGGTTTTCCCTGAAGCACTACCTCCTGTAATTCCGACGATAAATGGCTTTTGCATTGGAGATTATAGTTTCAGGCTACAAAATTAGTCTTTTAAGGCTTATCTGACTACTGCCAGCCCTAATAATTTTACCTCCCCAACGCTAAGCTGCCTTCAAAAATTCCACCAGCTTGCGGATGGCCTCTCCACGGTGGCTAATGGCGTTTTTCTCTTCCGGCGTCATCTCTGCAAAAGTGCGGTCGTAGCGCTCAGGTATAAACACGGGGTCGTAGCCAAAGCCCTTGTGGCCTTTCCACTCGGTGGTGATGTGTCCGTTCACGATGCCTTCGAACTGGTGTTCCTGCCCATCCAGGTATAGCGTAATGGAGGTGCGGAAGCGGGCGCGGCGAATGTCGTGGCCTTCGAGGTTTTTGAGCAGGTGGCGGATGTTGTCGGCGTCGTTGCGCTGTGGGCCGGCATAGCGGGCCGAATATACGCCCGGCTCGCCGCAGATGGCGTCCACTTCCAATCCGGTGTCGTCGGCAAAACAGTTGACATTATATTTCTCCCACACATATTGCGCCTTCTGACGTGAGTTACCTTCCAGCGTGTCCTGGTCCTCGGCCAGTTCCTCGTGGCAGCCAATATCTTCCAAAGTAAGCAGTTTATACTTGCCTTCGAGCATGCGGCTCACCTCGGCTACTTTATTTTTGTTGTTAGTGGCGAAGCAGAGTTCTTTCATAGTGTCTGAATAAGAATTCTCAGGATTTTAACGATTCACAGGATTCCTAATAGGGTTGATAAGTATGCCCGGAATTAGTGTTCCGGTCTCAGGCTGAATAGTACGGGTTGAGATATAAATAATAGGATTAGCAGGTTATTTCAGCTTATTCTTTAGTGGCATTAGTCATGGCACGCGAACGCCGTTCTATATTTTTCAGCTCGTTATACCTTTTGGTGTTTGAGTTCCAGTGAAAGGTGTGTATACCTATCCCGATGGCACCGTACATAAAAAGCCTGATCAGGAAGTTAGTAGATATAAAGCTGTGAGTAAGTGCTGCAGTGTCCCAGGCTTTGAGCGCATCCCATTCCTGAAAAAGATTCGAAAAGAGACTGACCAAAGCGCCCCAGAGCAGTCCGCGTGTCAGGATATGTCGCCATTGGCCGCCTTCTTTTACTTTGGCCCATTTGGCTAAAAAGCGTGTTTCCTCTTTGTTTAATTGCATAGCATGCTTTTTAAAGTTTATACTTCCTTTTCCTGCGATAAAGTGGATACGCGCTTAATGCAGGTACGCCGCTACTTCATGTTCTAGCAGCACCACATCTACCCGCTCGCGCAAAGTGGTAGCAAGCGAATAACCGGTATAGGTGGCGGCTACCGGGAACAAGGTATGGTGGCGGTTAACCAGCGTCGCGATTTCCACTTTCTTGGGGTTTTGCGGCAATAGGGCGTTCAGGGTATAGGCCAGCGTTTTGCCCGTGTTCAGCACGTCGTCTACAATAATCACCACGGCCTTCTCAATAGAGGCGGTTTCGGGTGTGATCGCGACAGGAGATTGCAGCGGGGCGGTTTTGTCGAGCGTGACTTGCAGCAGGGTTATTTTAAGCGGTGATATCTTTTCCAGTTCAGCGGCCAGCATACCAGCCAGGGTATAGCCGTTGCGGTGTATACCTGCCAGCACAAGTGTCTGTTCCTCAAAGTTCTGCTCGTATACCTCGTAGGCCATGCGGGTGATCTTCTGCTGTATCTGGTCCTGGTCAAGTATCAGGTTTTGCTGTGGGTGTGTCATGTAGGTATCGGTATAAGGTATGGCGCTGCGCCTGAGACAAATTTAAATAAATATCGTCAGCTACAGCACCCGGCAGCTAATGTTAAAATAATTTGGTTAATAGCGTTTTAATTTCAAAAATACTTGCTAAATTTGCAGTCCGATTCAGAAATTAAGGTTAATTAACGTTTATAATAATGAAAAAAGGCATTCACCCAGAATACAGAGAGGTGGTTTTCCAGGATATGACGAGTGATTTCAAATTCATCACCCGTTCTACGATGAACTCTAGCGAGACAATCACCATGGAAGACGGCAAAGAGTATCCAGTAATTAAAGTGGAAGTTTCTTCTGCGTCTCACCCTTTCTACACTGGTAAAAACATCTTTGTGGATACTGCGGGTCGTGTGGAGCGTTTCAACACACGTTACAAGAAAAAATAAGCAGGTATACCCCTGGTTAAAACGTTTTAACAAAAAAGTCTTTCTGTTACCATACGGAAAGACTTTTTTGCTTTTAACAACTATCCGGATGCCCCGGCAGGTATAGGTATAGCATAAGCTCTGGTGATTGAGGAACCTGCCGCGCATTTCGCCAATACTTTTTATTTTTGCAGCTATGAACATCATTCTCTTCGATGACCCCGTTATCCGGCAATCGCTTTTGCCGCTGACATTTACAAGGCCAGTAGCCGAAATCCGCGTTGGCATCATGACCATTACCGAAAAGTGGCAGATGCAGGCAGGAGCGACAGTGTCGTATCTCACGCAGCCCTACCTCCAGCACAAGTTTCCGGCGCACTACGACACGCACAACGTGTTTGTGAATGGGGCGGTATGCCCGGATGGGGTGCTGGTAGAGCAAGTCAAATCCCTGAAGGTAGGAGAAGGGCTGTACTGCGATGGGCTGCTGGTGGCGCTCAATGCCGATAACCTGGACTTGCACGACGCTGCCGAACTGGTCATGCATTCTTCTTCTAAAAGGCTGGAGTGCCGGCCCGAAAACATCATCCGGGAGGTATGGGAAATTTTCGTTCAGAACGGCAACCAGATCCGACGCGATTTTGAAGTCCTGACCGTAGGGCGCGAAAGCCAACCCATCGGTGACAGGTATACCATGGTGTATGGCGAAGAGAATATTTTTATTGAAGAGGGAGTGAAGATACGTGCAGCCATCCTCAACGCCGAAAACGGGCCGATCTATATTGGCAAGAATGCGCAGATACACGAAGGCGCTATCATCAAAGGGCCCTTTGCGATCTGTGAAGGTAGTAACGTGAATGTAGGTGGCAAAATGCGCGGCGACGTTACCATCGGGCCTTTCTGCAAAATCGGGGGCGAAGTAGCAGCTTCCGTTATTTTTGGCTATACCAATAAAGGCCACGAAGGCTACCTCGGCAATTCGGTGCTGGGCGAGTGGTGCAACTTGGGGGCTGATACCAATACTTCCAACCTGAAGAATAACTACGCGGAAGTAAAAATCTGGAGCTATGCCAAAGGCGGCTTCAAGAGCACCGGACAACAATTCTGCGGCCTGATCATGGGCGACCACAGCAAGAGCGGCATCAACACCATGTTTAACACAGGTACGGTGGTCGGCGTGAGTGCCAATATCTTTGGGGCCGGTTATCCGCGCAACTTTATACCTTCCTTTGCCTGGGGAGGTGCTTCCGGTTTCGAAACCTTCCAGCTACGCAAAGCCAGCGAAGTGGCCAATATCGTGATGGGACGCCGCAACTTGCCCTTCAATGACATAGAAAAGGCTATCTTCGCAGAAATATTCGACCAGACCCAGGAATACAGGGTGTGGGATAGGAAGAGCTAAAGGCGAAATAGTTTGATGGTTAAATTGTTAACTTCGTGAATTGAATTCGATGTACATTATGGAGCAATTCAACAATTTACCCTTCAAACTATTTAACAATACATCAACATGCATTTCTCTCAAATAAAAGGGCATCAGGAGACGAAAACCTTACTGGTTAATTCGGTGCGACAGAACCACGTGGCGCATGCGCAGCTGTTTCTGGGGCAGGAGGGAAGTGCCAATCTGGCTTTGGCGCTGGCGTATGCCACCTACATTAACTGTGAAGACAGGCAGCCCGATGATTCATGTGGAACATGCAACAGTTGCGTGAAAATGAACAAGCTGGTACATCCAGACTTTAACTTCGTGATGCCGGTGACGAGCACGAAGTCTATTACCAAGGATGTGCTGAGCCAGAAGTTCCTGACTGAGTGGCGCCAGTTTGTGCTGAGCAGCCCATATCAGGGACTCAATGAGTGGATGCAGTACATCGGTGCCGAGAACAAGCAGGGCAACATCTCCAAAGAGGAAAGCCGCCAACTGGTAAAACTGGTATCACTGAAGGCTTTTGAGGGCGACTATAAGATCGTGCTGATCTGGCTGCCGGAACTGATGCACCCTTTCGCGGCCAATGCCCTGCTCAAATTGCTCGAAGAACCGCCAGCCAAAACGCTCTTTCTGTTGGTGTCGCAGTCGGCTGACAAGCTTTTGGCAACCATTACTTCGCGTACCCAGATTGTGCAGGTGCGGGTTTTTACCGAAAATGAGGTGATCAGCTACCTGCAGGAGAAACACGGACTCGACGAAACGGCGGCCTACCAGGTGGCGCAGCTCGCAGAGGGTAGCTTGAATGCGGCCTCCAAACTCACCAGCGAGATCAGCAGCGACTACTTCACCTTCTTCACCGACTGGATGCGCAATTGCTACAGTTACAAATTTGATAAGGTAGTAGATGCCAGCGAAGACTTCCAGAAGCTGGGACGCGAGAACCAGAAAAACTTTTTGCTGTACGCGCTTAACCTCTTCCGCAAGGTGATGCTTTATGGCGTAGACGAGTCACTAATCGCCTACCTGCCCCCAAACGAGCTCGATTTCGTACAGAAGTTCTCGAAGCTGATCACAGAAAACAATGCCGATAAACTGGCGCAGGAACTGAACGAGGCACATTATCATATAGAGCGAAACGCCAACCCGAAAATGGTGTTTGTAGACAGCTCGATTCAGATCGCCCAGTACCTGCGCAATGCTAGTTAAGAAGATATCATGGAAAATAATACAATAGTAAAAACCATCAGAATCGGTACGCGCGGCAGCAAGCTGGCCCTTTGGCAGGCAAATGCCGTGGCCGACAAGCTGCAGGCCGCCGGCCTCAATACCGAAATTGTTATCATCAGTACCAAAGGCGACCAGATCCTCGACCGTTCCCTCGTAAAGCTGGGATCAAAGGGCGTGTTTACCGAAGAGCTGGAAGTAGGCCTGCGCGAAGGCACAATTGAAGTTGCTGTTCACAGCGCCAAAGATGTGCAGTCGACTATACCTGACGAACTGGAACTGGTGGCCTTTATGGAGCGCGAGATTGTAAACGATGTGCTTCTTTCTTTCAATCCGGACTTCAAACTTGAGCGCGACAGCAGGGTGATGCTCGGTACATCCTCTACCCGTCGCAGGGCATTGCTGCGCAAGTATTACCCAAACGTGACTACTGCCGAATCGCGGGGCAACCTGCAGACCCGCCTGCAGAAGCTCAAAGAAGGTCCTTTTGAAGCGCTTATACTGGCCTATGCCGGTGTGGTGCGGATGGGCTACGACAACATGATCGTGCATACCTTTCCGGATAATGAATTTGTGCCTGCCGCCGGGCAGGGTAGCGTGGCTGTAGAGTGCGCCCGCGACCTCGATCCGGAACTCAAGCAGCTGATAAAAGATGCGGTTGATCACGCTGATACCCATGTGTGCCTGCTGGCGGAGCGTGCTTTCCTGCGCACAATGGAAGGCGGTTGCAGCATACCTTCGTTTGCGCTGGCAAAACTGACAGCGGAAGGGAATGTCCGCATACAAGGTGGTATTGTAAGCCTCGACGGGCAGCAGCACCTTTCGGAGGTATTTGAAGGAAGCCAGGAAGAGGCTGAAGCACTGGGTGTGCGACTGGCCGAAACAATTCTAAGCCAGGGGGGAGACAAGATACTCCAGGAGATCAGGTCTGAAAGAGAAGAGTAATCTTAGAGAAAAGCCAATTCTAGACAAATAAAAAGCGGGCCGCCTGCGCAAAGCAAGCGGCCCGTTTCTGCTTTAGGTATACGCTCACCTATTAGCTATACCTATGCCTCAGCTTCTAATTGTGCTGCTTCTACCGACTTCTGCGTGAGAGGTCGTTTCGTGCTGGAGCGTGCATAAGTCAGGAAAGCCTGCATCTCGTTTTTGACAACAGGAGCCAGAATAAACAAACCGATCAGATTAGGTATACTCATGGCAAACAGCATGGCATCAGAGAAGGCGACCACACTAATAAGCTGGATCGGGGCACCCAGCACCACAAAAGCGCAGAACAGTACTTTGAATGATATTTTGGCAGTCTGGGAGTTGCCAAAAAGGTATGTCCAGGACTTCAGTCCATAGTAAGACCAGGTGATCATGGTGGAGAAAGCGAACAGAATGACGGCTGCGGCCAGAACAAGCGGGAACCAGTCGATCACTGTAGCGAAAGCAGAAGAAGTGAGTGCAATCCCATCGCCGGTGTCCTGGGTATAGGAGCCTGTCACAACGATCACGAGTGCTGTCATCGTGCAGACGATCACGGTATCGATAAAAGGCTCAAGCGAGGCTACGAAACCTTCTGTCACAGGCATGTTGGTTTTTACGGCGGAGTGGGCGATGGAAGCCGAGCCTATACCTGCTTCGTTGGAGAAAATACCACGGCGCAAACCCTGGATCATCACCCCAACCAAGCCGCCACCAATGGCAGTTGTGCTAAAGGCCCCTTCTATAATGGCCCCGAAAGCGGCTGGTATCTGTGAGAAGTTAACTGCCAGGACTACAAGGCCGGCCAGGATGTAAATGCCGCACATCAGCGGCACTATTTTTTCGGTTACACGGGCAATGCTCTTCACGCCACCCAAAATAACCAGCGCTACCAACAAGGCCATGATCAGGCCGAACAACCAGGCATTGCCGCCTCCGAAGAAAGAAGCCTCTGCTCCGCCTGTAACAGTAATAAACTGCTGCGTCGCCTGGTTGATCTGGAACATATTGCCAGCTCCCAGCGCTCCGCCGATACACATCACTGCAAAAAATGCCGCCAGAAACTTGCCCATACCTGCCATGCCGCGTTCAGCCAAGCCTTTTTTCAGGTAGTGCATCGGTCCGCCAGAAACAGTGCCGTCAGCATGCACGTCGCGGTATTTCACGCCTAGAGTGCAGGACACAAACTTGGTGGACATGCCCAACAGACCTGCCATGATCATCCAGAAGGTAGCGCCTGGTCCGCCGAGTGAGATGGCAATGGCCACACCTGCAATATTGCCGAGGCCTACCGTGCCGGACACAGCCGCCGTCAGCGCCTGGAAGTGAGATAACTCACCGGGAGCTCCGGGCTGGTTATACTTGCCCCGCACAATATCAAATGCATACTTAAACCCTCTGACATTAATGAAACCAAGGTATACGGTGAAGAAAAGTGCCCCTATCAGCAGCCAAACCAGGATTAGCGGTATACCTGCGCCGGCTACCTGCACTTCGTAAAAGATAATATCGGAAATAAACTGGGCGGTAGGAGCTACGGCTGCCTCAATCTTTTCATCGACGGTAAGTTCCGATTTCTGGGCTTGCGCGCTGCCCGATACAGCAAGGCCAAAACCTGTGGTAAGTAGTACTTTTTTCATCAAATAAGGATAGGTAAGTTTAGTCAGCAAGGCTGAATATAATTTTATTTGACGGAAATAGGGAATTAGCATTTAAATTGCTTCTACGGATACAGCATAAAGTTCTTATAGTGCAAGCTATACCTGGTATAAGGTCGGGCTTCCTTCACTTAATGCCATACCTATGGACTTTCCCTTGAATTTGGAGAATTAGCAGAAGCGCGCAGAAAATGCAGCCAATGCGTGTAAAGGAACTAAAAAGGTTTAAATTTGAAATCTAGACCTAATTTACAATCTAAAATCTACCCTTCAACATGAACCTGCTTAGCAAGATAGCCGCTTTCATTTTGGTGCTGGTGCTATGCCCGATGGCCGTGCTGGCTCAAAAGGCGCCCAAAGGCAAAGATCAGTTGGTAACCATCTCCACCCCGCATGGAGACATGAAACTGGTTCTTTACAACGATACGCCGCTGCACAAAGAAAATTTCCTGAAACTGACCCGCGACGGTTTTTATGACGGCACCACTTTTCACCGGGTGATCGATGGTTTTATGATTCAGGGCGGTGACCCCAACACCAAAGACGATGACCCACGCAACGATGGCTCGGGCAACCCCGGCTATACCATTCCGGCCGAAATAAAGCCGAAGTACAAACATGTGCGGGGTGCTCTCGCCGCAGCACGCATGGGTGATCAGGTAAATCCTAAAAAAGAATCGAGTGGCTCGCAGTTTTACATCGTGGAAAACCACCAGGGCACGCCTCAACTTGATGAAGCCTATACCGTGTTCGGACAGGTAGTCGATGGCTTGGATGTGATCGACAAAATTGCTGAACAAGCTGTAGACGGCCGTAATCGCCCGCTTTCTGATATGAAAATGACGGTGAAAGTAGAGGACGTAAAGAAGAAAAAAATAGCTAAGAAGTATAAGTATACCTATCCAGCCGAGTAAGGCCTTGCATACCTGATACTGTACCTGCGTGCTATACCTATAAATAAGTGAATTTGATAAGTGACCACACACTTACATATATAAAGAAAGTGCCGTGCTGGCGCTTTGCTTCATAAACGGGCAGGGTTTAGGCCATGCTTGAAGCATAATACTTGCACACGAGAAACTCAAGAAATGAAAAAGATACTGATTACGGGCTCCAACGGTCTGCTGGGCCAGAAGCTCGCTGCTTTATTACTTCCTCGCACCGATGTAGAATTGCTGGCCACTAGCCGTGGTGAGAACAAACTGGCTGAGGTCTTCCCTACACTGGCTTTTGCCTCGATGGATGTGACCAACCGGGAAGAAGTAGAAAAGGTAGTAGCGGAATTTAAACCGACGCACCTGATCCACACCGCCGCCATGACCAACGTGGACCAATGCGAATCGGACCGCGGAGGCGCGCTGAAGCTTAACCGCGATGCGGTAGCTTATGTAGTAGAGGCCTGCGAAAAACACCATGTGCACCTGATCCACCTTTCCACCGACTTTATTTTTGACGGTGAAGACGGTCCTTATGACGAAGAAGCAGAAGGTAGTCCGATCAGTTTTTATGGCGAAACCAAACTGATGGCGGAGGAAATCGTGAAGCAGGCTAAGTGCAAGTGGGCAATTCTCCGCACGGTGC
This sequence comes from Pontibacter sp. HSC-14F20, assembly GCF_019599265.1. Taxonomy (GTDB): domain Bacteria; phylum Bacteroidota; class Bacteroidia; order Cytophagales; family Hymenobacteraceae; genus Pontibacter. The sequence continues at coordinate 35,032 of NZ_JAHZTC010000018.1, forward strand.
TTGTGTATGGCGTGGTGCACGACTACGGCCGCACCAACATTGTGCTGTGGGTACGCGACAGTCTGCGGGCCGGCAAGGTGATCAAAGTGGTGACAGACCAATTCCGTACCCCGACGCTGGCCGAAGACCTGGCTATGGGCTGCTGGCTGGCCGCGCAGCACGACGCTGAAAGCATTTATAACATCTCGGGCAAGGAAATGTACACGCCTTATGATATGGCTATGCTCGTGGCCGACTATTTTGAGCTGGACAAATCGCTGATCGATAAAGCCGATGCCAGCACCTTTTCACAAACTGCTAAACGACCGGCACGCACAGGCTTTATCATCACCAAAGCCGAAAAGGAATTGGGCTACAAGCCGCATACTTTCGAGGAAGGTATTGCGATGGTAGCAGAGCAGGCTGATATGTATTAAAAATATTGAATTTAATATGGTGCAATCAGAACCATTGTTTAAATTGTAAGCTTTAAATCCTGATTATCCGTGCCTTTACACTAAACCAACTAATCTAAACTAACCAACCTTTACTCTTTTTATGAGTGCTAACAAAGAATCATGGGGCTCCCGGGTGGGTCTCATTCTGGCCATGGCCGGCAATGCAGTGGGCTTGGGGAACTTCCTCCGTTTCCCGGTGCAGGCGGTGCAGAACGGTGGTGGAGCCTTCATTATTCCATACCTGGTCTGCTTTCTTGTAATGGGTATCCCGCTCCTCTGGATCGAATGGTCCATGGGCCGCTTCGGGGGCAAGTTCGGTCACCACTCCACGCCTTTTATCGTGGATACCATGCACAAAAACCGCCTCTGGAAATACATTGGCGTGTTCGGCATCTGGACCAACATTGCGGTGGCTTCTTACTACTGCTACCTCGAATCCTGGACGCTATCTTACGTGTTTCACTCACTGGGCGGCACTTTCAGCGGGCTTGACCAGATTGGTGTTTCAAAATTCTTTGATGAGTATGTAAGCCTGGGTGAGTCAACCTTCGGCATTCCTTACGAGCCTATCTTCTTCTTTGTCATCTGTTTGCTGCTTAACACCTGGATTCTCTCCCAGGGCCTTGCCAAAGGAGTAGAGCGCGTTGCCAAAATCGGTATGCCACTCCTGATTGTTTTCGGTATGTTCTTGGCCTATAAAGGCTTCACGATCACAGCAGGTGAGAACGGAGCTATTAACGATAGCTCAGTTGGCCTTAACTTCCTTTGGACGCCGAACTTCGATGAACTTTGGTCGCCTACAGTATGGCTGGCTGCGGCTGGTCAGATCTTCTTTACACTTTCGGTAGGTATGGGTACCATACACTGTTATGCTTCTTATGTGCGCTCCAAAGACGATATTGCCCTCAATGCCATGTCAGCCGGTTGGATGAACGAGTTCGTGGAAGTGGTGCTGGGTGCTTCTATCCTGATCCCTATTTCGATTGGTTACCTGGGTATAGATGGGGTTGTTGACCTCGTAAACAGCCAGGGTGGTCTGGGTCTGGGCTTCCGTACGCTGCCATACCTGTTCTACCAGTGGGGTGATGTGCTGGGCGCTGTAGCCGGTGTGATGTGGTTTGGCTTGCTGTTCTTTGCAGGTATTACGTCCTCTTTGGCCATGGGTACACCGTGGATTGGTTTCCTGCAGGACGAGTTTAACTGGCGCCGCAGACCAGCTGCCTGGTCTTTTGGCCTTATCGTGCTGGTACTGGGTATGCCAACGGTGTTGTTCTTTAAGTACGGCGTATTCGACGAGTACGACTACTGGGCAGGTACGGTATCGCTGGTAGTGTTCGCCTTGTTTGAATCCATCCTGTTTGCCTGGGTATTTGGTATGAACAAAGGCTGGAGAGAAATCACCTCTGGTGCTGACATCAAAGTGCCGACCATCTACAAATTCATCATCAAATTCGTAACTCCGCTGCTGTTGCTGTGGGTGTTCATCGGCTCGCTTATCACACCGAAAGGCGGCGACTGGGCAGGCGCTTTCAGCAACGGCTGGGAACTGGATGACAGCTCTATCATTAATAAGATAAAGAACTCGAACCTGAAGCGTCAGCTGGCCGAAGCTACCGACCCCGCCGTGATTGAGCAGCTACAGGATACACTTTTCTTTGTGAATGCTTCACGTATTTTGTTGGTGGTTGTGTTCCTGAGCATTGCAGCGCTGGTATACATTGCGTATAAAAAAAGAGTTAGAGAAGGAAGAATTTAGGAAACTATGAATACATCTGCACTTGTTGTCATGCTCAGCACCATGTTATTAGTAACTGGCGCTATGGGATACTTTTTTTACAGGGTGCTTAATACGCCACCCAAACCGGAACCGGATTCTTATCTCGACAATGACGACGAGATAGAGCGGCAGGCTCCTCGGGCTTAAACGATTTATGAAAAAACTGAGGTACTGGATTCGACGCAACTTTGGCTTTTAGCAGCGCGAAGTAAACGGGTTTCTGGTACTGATAGGAGCAATGGTGCTGCTAACGGCAGCACCATTGCTGTTTAAATGGTTTTCGAAACCTGAAACTGCTACCATGCAGAGCAGCCCATCTGACAAACAGTTGCTCGACAGCCTGGTGGCGCAACTCGAAGCCAGGCAGCCAGAGAAATCAGGCCGGAAGCAGGTATACCAATTGCCGGTGGCGCTGCAGCCTTTCAACCCCAACCACCTGAGCGAGGTGCAGTGGCAGGAGCTGGGTATACCTGCGTACATGGCAAAACGCATTCTCAACTATCGCAACAAAGTCGGCGATTTTACTTACAAAGCACAGCTTGGCTCTATTTACGGTTTGCCCGATTCCGTTTTTCAGAAGCTATATCCTTACATTCAACTTCCCGAAACCAAGCCTGACAGGTATAGACGCAACCAAGGTATAGCCGGCAACGCACGGACTGCACCCAACCCGAACTGGGCCAACAATCCACGCCCGCGCAAGCGTTTTATACTCGCACCTTTCAACATCAACTCAGCCGACACCACCGCTCTGAAGCAGATCCGGAGGATTGGCAGCAAGCTTTCGGCGAGAATTGTAAAGTACAGAGATGGTCTGGGAGGCTTTCACAACATGGCGCAGTTGCAGGAGGTATATGCCTTGCCGCCAGCCGTAGTAGATAGTTTGCACAAGTATACCTTTGTGCCGAAAGCCACCACCTTGCAACAATTGTCCCTCAACCAGGCGAGTGTCGAACAGTTAAGCGCACATTCGTACATCAGCTCGAATGTGGCGCGTGCCATAGTCGCCTACCGGGAACAGCATGGCGAGTTTAGCAAAGTAGAGGATGTCCGGCAGATAAAGATTGTAACGGCAGCGCTGTTTGAGAAGATAAGTCCATACCTGGAACTGTAGGTACAGCGCGTTATTTTTTGAGGGTGTTCAGCAGATGCTCGGCTTTTTCCAGTGCCTGCCGTTCGCTTTTAAAAGAAAGCAATGCTTTGGCCGCCTGCAAATCTACCCAGCGGGCTTCGTTCACTTCCCGATCGTGCTGGCCGATATCTCCGGACTCAAAGGCGAGCAGGAAAAAATGCACGAACTTATGAAAACGAACCCGCTGCCCGGCCTTGTTGCCTGCATACCAGTACTCAATCGTGTCCATCTTTTCAAGCAGCCTGCCAGTCACGCCGGTTTCTTCCTGCACTTCGCGTACTGCGGTTATTTCGGGTGTTTCGCCGGGGTCTACTATACCTTTGGGCAGTTGCCAACGCTCCGGCTTTCCTACCGATATCAGCGCGACTTCTATGCCTGAAACTCCGTGCCGGAACACCACACCACCCGATGATACTTGTTCATGCGTAAGTATAGCGGGTTTGGCGTGTTCGTCTTTTTTAGGAGCTTCCGGCATAGGTTTAAGGAGAATGAATTACTGCCCGGCTACAGGTGCAGGAGTGACTATTTTTTTCTGCTGTTCGTTCAGCCAAAGCAGACCGGGGTTGTAGGCCATGTCGTGCTGCCCTACAAACAAAACAAGTCTGACGTTGGCCGATTCGCGCATAAACACCACGTTCGGGTCATTTACACCAAAATATTTATCGCGGGTGGTCGCGCCTTCCATTCCTTCAGGCAGGTCCTGCTCTTCAAGTATGTAGTCAATATTTTTTTGAGAGATCGTGTCGGCTGGGTTGGCCAGTATGTTGTAGGCCCTGATGGAATGGTCTGGCGGAACGAGCACATCGACCGTGCCATGGGCCAGGAAAATAGGAACATCTTTGGCATTGTGGATGTAGGTGCTCGGGCTGCGGCGTTTGGCTTCTTCGGCGGCCGGTGTGCCAGGTATAGGTTTGCCTCCGCAGGCGGTCACAATGTGGGTATTGTAGTCGCGGTGCGGATAGTTCTGGCTGAAAGCATACCAGTCAACCAGATCGAATACAGGAACCCAGGCCACTACGCCCGCCCAGATTTCAGGATGCCGCCCCGCCGCGACCAGTGCCGTCATGGCACCGCCAGACGATCCGAGGATGTAAATCCGCGATTCGTCAATTTCGGCGTTTGCTTTGGCATAGTTCACAGCATCAACCAAATCCTGTATCGCCAGGTCTGAGGCCATGGCTTCTGGTTTGTCGAATTTGCCGCGGTAGTTAGGATGAATGAAAGCCCAATCGTATTCCTTGCTCCAGAGTGCATACGGGATGCTTTTTACCTGCAAATACTCGCTGCTCCAGCTGTGCAGCATTACGAGCAGAGGTCTCGGGCCGGTTGTTTCGGATGTAAAGAACAGGGCCGGTTGTTCGGCGCCGTCAAGCGTGGACTTAATACTGACTTTCTGTATCTCCGGAACCTGCTCTTTCCATTTCTCGAGGCTCTCGTCAGTAAACTTAAAAGGGTACTTCTTGGAGGTCGTGAACTCATCCATGCGGGCTACTTCTTTCTCTACGCGCTCTTTGCGGCAGGAGGTCAGCAGCGTAAGGACCAGCCCAAGGTACAGAAGCAGATTGATAGGCTTTTTCATAGTAAATGTTGATGCAAACAGGATGCAAGCTACGGCATGCGCGTGACACTACAACTGCTGTCCGGCTGAAAATGTTGTAAGGTATAGCGGAGCACGGAAGCACAAAATAGCTTGACCAGAATTTCTTACTCCATACGGTTAAATATACCCGGCAGGTTGAATAGCTGCCCTGCCTTTTGAATTTCATGCAACAATTGGTAGAGCTATATTTATCCCTATTCCAGGTGTGAAGCGCTCCTGTTGTAAGGCATCAGGAAGGCGTAAAAAATGAAGCTGACGAGCAAGAGCTCCTGAATCTCCCATTTTTTTCCGTCGCTGATGAGTAGCAGGTTGCAAAAAAGCAAGGTATAGAGCAGTGCCTGCAGGGAAGTTGGCAAAGGAAACCTGATCTTATCCACCAGCCGCCTGAACCACCGCATGCGCCGGTATAGCACCGGGAAGGCCAGAAAATAAATGAACACACCCAGGTACAGTAACTTGCCGAAGATAAGTTTGTTCAGATTGACGCCATTGAGGTGGATGTTGTGAAAAGTGAGTTCGCTTTGCGAATTGATGTTCTCCAGATTTTTCGGTACTGAAAAGCCCAGGATGCGCTGCCCCCAGGAAATCTCTTCGCCGAAGCCAAAGAAAAAAACCGCAGCCGCTCCGTAATAGAACGCCATCGGCCATTTTCCATCCATCCTGGGAGCTTTGTACAAGCAGTAGAGGGATGTGGCCAGTAAAAAAAATGAGGTGAAGTACTCGATGTAGCCGTCTTCTGTGGTATACCTGTAAAAAAGGTTTTTATCCTGAAAATAAAACGCGATGCCTGCTATAACATGCACCAGCGTGAAGGTATACAGGACAGGACCCAGCAGGGTGGTTTTGCTGAGGTCAACAGACCCTACGCGCTCATCGGCAGCAGGAAAAAATAAACTGATTGATTTTAATTTTCTGATCGGATTCATAGGTATTGGTCTTGCGCGTAGGTATAGGGTCTGCTGATGTTATACCCTGTTTATTAACAGATATTTATGAATATTTCTACGGATTCGTTTCCAGAACGATGGCTGACTTGTCGTTTCCAAGTCCACTAAATTCATGCTAACTTGCCGTTTTGCTAGCCACTTGCCGTATAGCTACAGACTATTCTGCAATTCCATCCGTTTTCGGAGCAACACACTTTATGAAATCCATTCTCAAAAGCTATCGTCATCGTCTGCTTAACCTGAGCGCCGGCAACAGGGCCCTGTTGCTGTTGCGGCTTTCGCGTGAGCTGCACCTGGATGTAAACGAGCTGGATTTCATCAATAACAAGCCTGCTTTCCATATATTGGAGAAAGTGATCAGTGGCAAAACCGCTGTGCTGGCTCCTTTTGCCGACAGTCGCTATGCCCCCGTAACGCCCGTCAGTCAGCGACTGCGTTTTATACGCCGCAAAGCCGACATGATTTTGGAAGAACGCGGAAGCCGGGAGCTATACCTGGGCTGGCCTTTTGTGCATGGCAAGTTCGCTGATGGCACTACGATTCGGTGCCCGCTGCTTTTTTTTCCGGTGCAGCTGCAGGTAAACGGCAAGCAGGAATGGGAGCTTATACCTGACACATCGCAGCCCGCGCAGATCAACCAAAGCTTTGTGCTGGCCTATGCACACTACATGGGCACGCCGCTGGCCGAGCCGCTGCTGGAACTCGACCTGAGCACACTGCCCTCGCACCCTTTGGAATTCCGCACGCAGGTATACGAGCTCCTGAAAGAAAACCAGCTGACTATAAACGCCGGCCGCGAATTTTTTACCGATAAACTCAAGCCGTTTCACGATTTCCGAAAAGCCGATTACGAAACTGACCTCAAGCCTGGTCAGCTATACCTGGAGCAGGAGGCTGTGCTGGGTCTATACCCGCAGGCTGCCTCTTATTTGCTAGGTGATTACGACGAGCTGTTGCAACGCAGCGGCTTACAGGAAATGGAAGACCTGTTTACAGGACCCGACACAGGTATAACACAATCCACCACACAGGCGCAGCATACCTTTACCGCCTTTGCCATGGATGCGTCGCAGGAGGCAGCTTTGCAACAGGTGAAGCAGGGGCGTTCGCTGGTGGTGCAGGGGCCGCCGGGTACGGGCAAGTCGCAGCTCATCTGTAACCTCGTGTCGGACTTTACGGCCCGTGGCAAACGGGTGCTGGTGGTGAGTCAGAAACGCGCCGCCCTCGACGTGGTGCACCAACGCCTCTCATCAGCCGGGCTCGGTCAATTTGCCGCTCTAATACATGACATCAACGCCGACCGTAAAAGCATCTACCAGCAACTGCTCCTGCAGATAGACCAGTTGGAAGAATATAAAAAACAGAACAACGCCCTCAACAGCATTTACACCGACCGCACTTTCCTGGAAGTAAGCCGAGGCATTAACCAGTGCCTGCAAAAGCTGGAAAGTTTCCGCACCGCCCTGTTCGACAGCAGCCGTTGTGGCTGGTCACCCAAAGAGTTATACCTGCGCAGCAGTTTGCAACAGCCCCATGTGCAATTGTCAGAAGTATTCAAGCAGTTCACAGCCGCAACGGTTAATGACTTTTTGCCTCGTTTGCGGGCCAGTCTGCAGCAGGGCATCGTGCTGGAGAAGTCCGATTTTATCTGGAAAGAGCGGCACAGCATGCAGGGCTTTGGCTGGCCGCAGCAACAGGAAATGGAGCGCACCATCGAGTCGCTGCCCGAGCAGTACCGCGCCATGCAACAAGGTATAAGCGAGCTGAGCGGTGCTGATTTTGAGCTGAGCAGCCTGGAACGCTTCCGCACCGCCTACGACACCCTGGACGAACTGCAGCACTTGCTCGATCGGGAAGGCGTGGTCGAAACGCTGCAACCACTGCTGCGCAAGGAGGCCAAAGCTTCAGAATTAAAAAAACTGGTACGCCAGCTCAAAGCGCTATACCTGGTGTATCCCGCTCCGGACGCCGCTATACCTATTGAGCAACTGACGCTGGTGAAATCTGCGATCATGGTCTTTGAGGCGAAGAAGCAGGATTTCTTTAAAGGGATAAGCTGGTATTTTTCACAAGACAAGAAAGTGCTGCAGCAGGCGCTAGGGAAGTATAAGCTTGAACTGACTCCTAAGGGTGTAGGCGAATTGCAGCGCCGCATTGAGTTGCGGGAGCAGGCACAAGGGCTGATCAAATCCATCAACAACATTCGCTATACCTTGCGCCTCGAAGACAACCCAACCCCGATGCTGCAAAAGCTGGAGGTGGTGGAACAGGCCCTGGAGGCGCACCAACTGCTGAAGCAACTACACCGGGAGCGGGTGCTGCATGAAAAGATGTGGTTGGAGAAAAACCTGCCAAGCCACCTGCAAGCACTGGCGCAGGCGCTGCAGGTGTTTGAGCAGCGCTACGGCGAGTGGGAGCAATGGCTGCCGAAAACGCATATCGAAAAACTGGCAGAACAGGAAGATTACAGCATTAAATTGCAGGAAAGCCTGCGTCAGTATTTTGAGCCGATGGTGGCTTACGATGCGCTGCGCAGCACACTTTCGGCTGCTGAGCAGGAAGTTTGCAGGCAGGTGCTGCACGAAGGTATAGCCACCCCCCAACTAGGCGAGGTACTATTTCTGAACAGTTTATACCTGGCCTGGTTGCACGAACTCGAAAGCCAGTGGCCCGAACTGCGCATGCCCGATAGCGGCGAACTGGACCGTGTTGAAGCTGATCTCCAGAACCTGCTGCAGCAAAAGCAGGACCTGAGTCAGGAAATCGTGCTGTCGCGGTTGCGCGAGCAGACTTACCGGAACATGGAGTACAACCGCCTTGGCAATGCGGTGACCTATCGTCGTCTGCATGCACAGGTCAGCAAAAAACGCAGCCTGTACCCGATCCGCAAACTATTCGAACTTTTCAGTGATGAGATCCTGAACCTGGCCCCCTGCTGGCTGGCTTCGCCTGAAACAGTATCGGCGGTGTTCCCGCTGGAGCGCTGCTTTGATCTGGTAATTTTTGATGAGGCCAGCCAATGTTTTGCCGAAACAGGTATACCCGCCATGCTGCGCGGGCAGCAGGTGGTGGTGGCCGGCGACGAGCAGCAGCTGCGCCCATCCGACTTGTACCGCTCCCGCTGGGGCGGCAACGGCAACGAAGAACCAGAGGAACTAACTGCAGAATCGCTGCTGCAACTTTGCGGGCTATACCTGCCACAGACCATGCTCACGCAGCACTACCGCAGCCGCTTCCCGGAGCTGATCGATTTCTCAAACCGCCACTTTTACCGCAACCGCCTGGAGCTTATACCTGAGCGACAGGACGTGAACGCCTGCCAACCTGCCATCCAGTTTGTAAAAGTACAGGGTTTGTGGCAGCAAAACAGCAACGTGCCCGAAGCCGAAAAAGTGGTGGAACAGGTATGGCAGTTCGTGCAGAGCGGCGTAGAGGATGTGGGGGTGATCACTTTCAACTACAATCAGCAAATGCTGGTGCAGGACCTGCTGGAAGAAAAAGCCCAATTGCAAGGTATAGCCTTGCCGCCAACCCTAACGGTCAAAAACATCGAGAACATGCAGGGCAATGAGAAAGAGGTGGTGATCTTGTCAGTCGGGTATGCGCCGGATGCGAAAGGCAAAATGGTGATGCAGTTCGGTAGCCTGAACCAGGCCGGTGGCGAAAACCGGTTGAATGTGGCCATTACCCGTGCCAAGCAACTAGTGATCGTGGTGAGCAGTGTGCGGAGCGAACAGTTGCAGGTAGAAAACGCACAGCATGCCGGTCCGAAGCTGCTGCGCGATTATCTGCATTATGCCCAGCAGGTCAGTCGTCGCTATTTCAAGTATGAGCCCCAGGCGCTGCCCATGCCATCGCAGGTGCCGATGCTTAAAGAGCAGTTAGCCCGGGCAGTTCCTGCTTTGCAAGCCGCCGTTCCTTTTGCTGACCTGACTGTAGTGGAGGAGGGGAACTACAGCAGTGTCGTGCTGACCGATGATGACCTGTACTTCAACAACCTCTCCGTGCGCCACGCCCACGCCGACATCCCCAAACTGCTCCTGCAAAGAAACTGGCCATCCCAAAGAATCTACAGCCGACAGTTCTGGTCGAACAGCAAAGCGGTGCTGGATAAGTTTAAGAATCTGGGAGTGAAAGAGTTTGGGCGTTGAGGATTTTGTAAGGTATATCCCATAGGATCACCTTGCGACCTGACCAAATCGTGCCTAGTACACAATACTGAAAGCTTAAATGCTATTGTGCTATTTTTACCTTCGGGAGATAATTCAAACATGACCAAAACGGGAGAATAATCCGGAGCTCTCATTTCATTTGGGATGACAATTCTGTACCTCATTCCTCAAGTTGAAGGCACTAGGCTACAGCATGACCAATCGTGCACCGGCAACAATAAACAAATAGCTATCAACAATAAATAAATGCTCATCAAGCTTTTCACCCTGTATGTATACCTGCAAACGGCACTGTGTGGCTGCGGACCAGACAGGCGCAACAGCGATTTTGAGCGGCTGCGGAAAGACTACAAGGTGAGCGTGCAGCGCATCAGCCGACTGGATACCCGTATCAGGGAGAGCTCCGGGCTGGCCCATGCTACTGACAGCACTTTCTGGACCCATCCTGACAGTGGCTCACCAGCAGAGCTATACCTGTTCAACCTGAAGGGGGAGTTGTTGAAAACTGTACCGCTACCTATACCTAACCGCGATTGGGAAGAATTGGCGCAGGACGATAAAGGCAGTCTCTACATCGGTGACTTCGGCAACAATGCCAATGCCCGCCGCGACTTGCGCGCCTTTAAGTTGCAGCAGGAGGGGATGATCGAGCAGGATACAATTCTATTCAGCTTTGCCGACCAGCAGGATTTTCCACCGCCGGCGCAGCAGCGAACCTTTGATCTGGAGGCTTTCTTTTACCGTGCTGACAGTCTGCACCTCTTTACCAAAAGCCGGGCCCGCAAAGGCATTACCCGCCGCTATACCTTGCCTGCCACAACTGGTCCCTATACCTTATCGCCGCAGGAAGAATTGCGTGTTAGCTCAGCCATCACAGCTGCCGATAGCGCGCCTAATGGAAAAGATTTTGCACTGCTGGGGTATGGGCGGCTATACCTGTTTGAGCCCGAAAACGAGCAGGTGCAGTTTACCGGTAAGCGCTATTGTCTGCCGCTGGGCCGCACAGGACAGGCCGAAGCGGTGCTATACCTGTCGCCAACAGAACTGCTCATCAGCAACGAAAACGGGAAGCTATACCTGGTCAGTTTTGAGTTGAAGCCCTAACGCATATCACCTGCATTAACCTAGCGCCGGCCAGATCAGTTTATAAGTATACCTACACGTGACACGGCAAAAGGATTGTGCACGTATAGCTACCATACCCTCAAAACAGATAAAACTATGCGACAAACGATATTGGTAACTGGCGCTACAGGTACAGTAGGCCGGGAGATTATAAAACAGCTTGCCATGCAGAATGCCACGGTGCGAGCCGGTGTGCACTCCGTTATCAAAGGCGAGAATCTGAAGCGATTGCCCGGTGTTGAGATTGTGGAGATCGACCTTAATGACCCCGATTCACTGCACGCCGCTTTCACCAACGTAGACCAGCTTGTGCTCGTCACGCCTCTCTCTGAAAACCAATTGGAAATGGCACGCAACCTGGTCGAAGAGGCCAAAAAGCAGGAGGTAAAGTATATTGTGAGGCTCTCAGCACTGGGAGCGGGGGCCGAGCCAGGTATACAGTTGGGCCGATGGCACCGGGAGATGGAAACGTATGTAGAAGAAAGTGGAATCCCTCATACCATTCTTCGACCTGCAGGCTTTATGCAAAACCTGGTCACCTACAGTTCTGAATCTATAAAACGTGAAGGCAGATTCTACATGCCGGTAGGAGAGGGCAAGGTCAGTTACATCGACACCCGAGATATTGCATCAGTAGTTGTGGAAGTACTCATGTCTTCTGACGAACATCAGGGAAAAATCTACGATCTGACTGGACCGGAAGCACTTTCGCATCAGGAAATAGCGACGCTGCTCAGCGAGGCTACAGGTAAAAAAATTGACTTTATGAATGTACCGGAAGAAGCGGTTCGGGAAGCCATGCTGGCCCAGCATATACCGGACTCAATAACCGATGCACTTTTAGAATTATATGCTGTTTACAAAGCTGGAAAATCTGCCAAGGTAACGGAGACAGTGCAGGAACTAACGGGTCGTCCGCCTCACAGCTTTCGGCAGTTTGCTCGTGACTACCAGGAGTGTTTTTAAAGCTTCAGGTATAGCGGAGCACCAAAAAAAGCGGGCCTTCCCTGAATCAGGAAAGGCCCGCTTGCTTTAAATCAAGTCAGATTAGTCAAGATCACGGTAACGGTCGCTTCTTCTTGTTTCGAAGTTGCTGTCATCGTCATAGTTGGAGCGTCCGCGCTGCGAAGAATCCTGGTTTCCCATGCCGCTGCGATAATTTTCGCGCGAAGAGGATCCTTGGTTATCGCTGTAATAAGAGGTGCTGCTGTCCATAGAGCCATAAGGACTCTGGTCACCTCCTCGTCCGCCCTGGCCGTAACCACCTTCGCGGTAGCCGCTCTGGCCATAGCCACTCATGCCGCCGCTTCTCTCGGAACCACCATAGCCGCCACTACCCATAGAGCCGTAGCCGCCTTGTGATCTGCCCTGCGAACCGTAATCGCTCTGTGATGAAGAACCGTAGCCACCGCGGTTGCTCATAGAGCCATAATTTCCCTGTGAAGAAGAGCCGTAGCCACCTTGCGAGCCTTGGCGCGAAGAACCGCCGTAGCTGCTTTGTGAACCATAATTGTCACCATAAGAGCTTCCGCCACGGTTGCGATCCTGAGACGAACGGTACTCGTCGTTGTAAGAGCCACCGCGTGAGCCATAGCCGCCCTGCGAACCGTAGCCACCTTGCATAGAGCTCTGGGAGCTGTAACCTCTTTGTGAACCATAATCGTCGCTGTCGTACTCGCTCATACCTCTGGATGAACCATATCCCATGGAACCGTAACGGTCACGATCGCCGTAGCTGCCTTGTGATCCGCTCTGCGAACCGTAGCTTCCCTGAGAAGAAGAACCGTAGCCACCGCGGCTGCTCATAGAACCGTAGTCGCCTTGCGAGGATGAGCTGTAGCCGCTGCTGTCGCCGTAGCCGCGCTGCATACCGCTACCGCTACCCTGCGATGAGCCGTAGTTACCTTGAGATCCACGCTGACCATAATCCCCTTGTCCGTAGCTCTGCTGATAACTGCCCTGGCTACCGTAGCCGCCGTGCATGTTTGTTCTGGATGAGCCAGAACCTGTCATACTGGAGCCATAGCCTTGCTGGCCGCTGCTGCCGTAGCCACCCTGAGATGAGCCAGAGCCACCAAAGTTGCCTGGGTTGCTGCTGCGGTAGCTACCGCCTTGCTCGTATCCACCACGACCGCTGTCGTAACTGCCATAGCCACCTTGGTTGGAGCCGCTGCCCTGCATGCCGAAAGAGCCCTGCGAACCACCGTAGCTCTGGCCACCGATGTTATCGCCTTCTCTGTCCTGCATGCCGCCCTGCATACCACCTCTCGAAGCACCATAGTCCTGGTCCTGGAAGCGGGTGCGGTTACCTTCCATACCACCTTGATTGCCATAGTTATAACCACCTTGTGAACCTCTGTCGGACTGCGAAGAACCTCCGTAATTGCTTTGTGAGGACGAGCCGTAGCCGCTGCTGTCGCCGTAGCCACGCTGCATGCCACCGCCTTGTTGCGAGGAGCCATAATCACCCTGATAACCATAGCCGCTCTGGCCGCCGTAGCCGCCGCTGTTTTGTGAGCCATAACCATAGCCACCCTGCGAGCCATAGCCCCCCTGCTGACTTTCACCATAGCTTTGGCCACTTTGCTGTGAGCCATAGCCGCCCATACCGCTTTGCTGCTGGTTGCCAGAGTTCTGCTGCGAGCTGCTTTGGCTACCGTAGTTCTGGTCGCTGCTGCCCATTAAGCTGCTGCTATCAGATCCTTTGTTACTGCTGCCTCTGGAAGAAGTAGAAGAAGATTTTGCTGATTTTGAGTCTGAAGTTTTAGCAGACGTTTTAGTGCCTGATTTAGCTTTAGTACCTGTCGACTTGCTATCAGAAGAAGTTGATTTGCTGCTGCTCTTTGATGTAGGATTAGAGCTGGAACTAGACGAGCCCATGCCGGAGCTTCCTTGGTTCATCGAGTCCATATTAGAGCCACCTTGATTAGAGCCGCTTTGGCTGGAGCTACCCGATGACAGGCCGCTCGACATGCTTCCAGACTGGCTGGATGACTGATTTTTTTCGTTTTCTTTCATAGTTCTGATCTCCTCAGTTTATAGTTATAGATTAATTGGAATAGTAAAGGCTCGCTTAAAATCGACATCGCCGCTGCACAGCACAAATTGCCGGAACAGAGGCAAGGCCTTGTTCAAGCCACATCAAAAGATGGTGATTATACCTAATTAGTTAGTGTAACTGAACGTTTTAGCTATACGGACCTCACGTAGGAGGGTTATTAGACGGGCAGCAGGTGAAAGTGTAGTTGAAAATGCCGGAACAGCTTGCATCAAGATGCCTTAAAGGGCTGTGAGATCCGGCCTATGTTTCTGAGTCAGATAGGTTTATTATATTTTTCTGAATTTGGTTATTTATAAGAACTAATTTTTTACCTTTGCCTCTATTATTAACAATTATTTATCATGCAAACAGGTAAAGTAAAATTCTACAACGTATCTAAGGGCTTCGGCTTCATCGTAGCTGACGATACAAACCAAGACATCTTCGTTCACCAGACTGGTCTTGTTCACGAAATCCGTGAAAATGACCGTGTTTCTTTCGAAGTGAAAGATGGCAAAAAAGGATTGAATGCAATTAACGTAGAGCGTATCTAAGTTAACGAACATATAGCCCTTTAGGCAGGGCATTCATCTATTTTGACCCGCTCAGTTTACTGAGCGGGTTTTTTATTTACCACCGTTTTCAGCCTCTTTTTCCCCGTTGCGTTCCTCGCCTTTTTCCAGACCTTCCTGTATTAGTTCATTGGCTTCTTCATGGTCTTCGGCGTCAGCTTTAGGAGCAGGCTGCTCTTCTTCATGCTTCGGTTCATAATTGAGCGTGATCAGAATAGGAAAGTGATCGGAGCCGAACTTAGACAGCCGTTGCATGTGCACCAGCCTAAATGAGGGGTCATAGAAAACATGATCCAAGGGGTATCGGAAAAGTGGCACAAAGGCATTATATGTATTATAAAAACCACGACCAACCCGTGGGTCCAGCATGCCGCTTATCTGCTTGAACAGCTTCGTGGTGCTCGACCAGGCCACATCGTTCAGGTCTCCGGCTACAATGGAAGGGTGTGGGGATTTCTTTACAGCCTTTGCAGCAATCAGGAGTTCTGCTTCGCGGGTTTCGGTGTTTTTCATGAGCCGTGGCGGTTGTGGATGCACCGTATACAAGTCAAATAAGAGGCCACTTGGCATTTCGACAACCGTGAAAAACGAAGGTATGTCGTCCTCTACCATAAACCGGATTTCACTATCCAGGAGCTTGAACTTACTATAGAGCAGCATGCCGTACGTATTCTCCAGCGGCTTTTTGATAGCATAAGGGAAGCGCTTGTCCAGTTCCGGTTGCAGATGCTCGTGCCATGCCTGGTTGGGTTCATTGATCAGCACAATATCAGGGTCGGTGCGCAGGATGAGCTTCAAAAACTTTTCATACTTCTTGTTGGTCATGCGCACGTTCGAAATCATCAGGCTAACGGCGTTGGCGGGCTCCTTCATTTCTGTGCGCAGGGCCTCTTTTGGAGCAAGTGGCGTAAAGTAGTACACGTAGCGCATTTCGTTCACAATGGCCAGTACCCAGAGCACGAGCATCGCAATCTCGCCAGCGCCGCCTGTCATATCGTAAAGTGTGACGTATGCCACCAGTACGCCTGTCAGCAGGATAGCCACATGCAAGCGGGGAAAATCAAGCACTCTGATCCACCACAAGGGAGATTTGATGAGGGGTAGGAAAGAAAATAGCGTCAGAACGAATCCAGCTATCTGGAGGGTGAGCTTCATATTATTGCAAGCAAATAGGTATAGAACAGTAAGATATACTGCATACTTTCAACAGTAATTTTTTGTTGTAAGAGCCTGCGGTTTATTGTCAGGGTATAAAGCGTTCGCTATAAAGTATAGAATGTAGGTGCGCACAAGTAACAATAAAAATGGCCGGAGCTAAGGTATAGCTCCGGCCATTTTTATTGTTACTTGTGCTCGGTATTAATTTACAGCTTCTTCCACACGCACGCCCACTGCCACAATATTCGGAAGCGGATCGCGGCGCATGTACTGCGTCAGCTGCAGGCGGTAAGTACCTACCTGCGGGAATGCGACTTCCTTCAGCGCAAGCGACTGCATATCATAAATGTCGCTCGAACCTTTGCCTTCGGGTTTTCCTGTTTTGGCATCCATCAGGTGCAGTTCGTGCAGCGACGACGATACCTGGCTGCTGTCCGGTGCCGTAAGGCGGTGCTGTAGGTATAGGTTATAGTAGTCGTAAGCCAATGAGTAGCGCACATTAAAGTACACATTATACCGCTTGGTAGTATCCTCAATGGCAAACTCAAATACAGGTGCATTGTCTACTGTCCAGTTTTTATCGGGCAGTTCGATGTTCTGCTCATATACCCGCAACGGGTCGCAAGCCGACAGTAGAAAGGTGCCCACTACTGCCAGCATCAGCATCATGTTACGCATCAGACGAAGGTGTATTAGGTTGATTTGGTTTAGGGCCACGGTTTGGTCTGCGCGACTTTTGTCGTCTGGGCTGCTGGCTGCCATCACCTTGCGGTTGCTGAGCACCCGGTTGTCCTTCCGCACGTGCCGGCCTTGGCTCGCGTGGCTGCTTTTCGTCTCCTCTTGGCGGTCTGTCCTCCCTGTTCTCACGTCCCTCACGATTGCCGCGGTTGCGTGGCGGGCGCTGCTTTTTAGGTCGCTGGCCTTCGGCAGGTGCTGCTTCAGTTCCGGCTGCTGGCCCTGCCGCATTTACCAGTTGCTGGTCAACAGGTTTTGCCTCGCGTGGACCTCTGTCACGACCGCGTCCGTCACGCTGGCCTCTGCCTTCGCGTGGACCTCTGTCTTCACGAGGTGCGCGCGGCTCCCGCTGCTCACGGACTTCTGTCTCCTGCGTGCGATTTCCGGGTGTGCCTTCTGCCTTCTCGCCAGCTGACTTTTTCTTCTTTTTCTTCTTTTTCTTGTTCTTGAACTTGTCGTCGAGTCGCTCAAGGCTACCCTCTACCTGTGCTACAAATTCGTTCTGCTTCGGTTCGTTTACAGGTTCCTCTACCAGTGTTTCAGGTATAACGCCCTGGCTGTTCATTTTCAGGATTTCGTGCACACGCTCTACCGGTACCGGGTACCAGTTGTTGTCACCTCTGTAACCAAACCACATCATCTTTTTGAAGATATCGGTTTTCTGCAGCATGGCATCGCCCTGCTTGGTCTGCAACGGACGTGACACGGTAGGTATGTCCTTGAGCGCCTCCATATAAGTTTCTAGTTCGTAGTTGAGGCAGCACTTCAGGCGTCCGCACTGTCCTGACAGTTTGCTCGGGTTGAGCGACAGGTTCTGATAACGGGCAGCTGTAGTGGACACACTCTTAAAATCGGTGAGCCAGGTAGAGCAGCAGAGTTCGCGTCCGCAGGAACCTATACCTCCCAGGCGGCCAGCCTCGTGACGCAAGCTGATCTGACGCATTTCGATACGCACCTTAAACTCCTCGGCCAGTTTCTTGATCAGGTCACGGAAGTCTACACGGTCATCGGCAGAGTAATAAAAGGTTGCTTTGGAGCGGTCAGCCTGAAACTCCACATCTGAGAGTTTCATTTTGAGGCCGGTCTGCTGGATGATCTCGCGTGAGCGGTACATAGTAGCTGCTTCCTGCTCCTGTACTTCGCGCAGCTTCTCCAGATCGCGCTCGTTGGCGATGCGGTAAATGGTGCGGATCTCTTCGTTGTTGTCTACCTTTTTCTTGAGCATCTGCAGGCGCACGAGCTCGCCTTTCAGCGATACGGTGCCGATGTGATGCCCATTGGGTACGTCTACTACTACCGGATCACCGGTCGTCAACTCAATTCTGTTTATGTTGCGGAAGAAGTCTTTGCGTCCTCCCTTGAATCTTATTTCTACGATGTCGAACTCCTCAAACGCGGTTGGTATTTCCATATCGCTGAGCCAGTCGAACACGTTTAAACGATTGCAGCCTCCTGTGCTACAACCGCCGTTGCTTTTGCAGCCGCCTGGCTTTTCGCCGGTGCTGCATCCGCCACTAGAACATGAACTACATCCCACTGTTTATATCTCCTATATAGCCGTGAAGCTTCTTGTTTTCTTATTGTCTGAATTAACAAATATACTAATTTTTTGAGCTTATGCTCAACTCGAACGCTTTTGTGTGCGCCGTTTGTAACAGTCCGAAGCATAAATTAGTGCTTTTACGGGAGTTAAAATAGTAGGGGATAATACGATTTCTGAAAATGAATTCTGCCAGGCATGGCTGGGAAGAGATTATCAGCTAATTTTAGAGAATGCTCCGAAAGCTCCTGTCACATGCTGTTATCTACGGCTTGTCTGCTCAGATTCCCCGTCTGGCAGGCGTACTGGCCCTGCCGCTGATCACCCAGCACCTGACCACCATTGACTATGGGGTGGCAGGCGTAGTGACGGCCTATTACAGTGCGCTTATTATGCTGCAGTCGCTGGGCTTTACGGTGGTGATGGAAAATAGCTTTGCGCGGCATCCCAGCCGTTTCCAATGGATCTGGCGCCAACTCTATGGATTCCTGACCAGTTGGTCGCTCGTGTACGGCCTGCTCTGTATAGGGATAATATATCTGGCGGTGCCTGCCGATGCGCAGGATAACCGATTGCTCATTGCGTTGCTTGTCGGGGCCCCTATGCTCTTTTTTGTTGTCACCGATTTGTTAGGGGGGATGTATTGTCTGCATACGCAGCAGCCTTTGCCTATTGCACTGCGTTCTTTTTTGATGGGAGGCGTGAACGTTGTCCTCACCATTTATTTTATTGCAGAACTGCAGATGGGGTATATGGGCTGGTTTTATGCCAGCACTATCTCGGCGGCGGTGGGCTTTGTGGTAAGTCTCTTTGTTATAGCCAGGCAGCGGCTCTGGCCTATCTTCAATTTTAAATGGTACCGGATCCGGCATAGTCTTAAAGTTTCGCTGCCGGCCGTGCCGCATGGCTTTTCTTTTTTTATGCTCGATACCTCTGATCGTCTTGTGCTGGATGTGGTAGGTATACCTGTCGGGCGGATCGGCCTTTATAATGTAGCTTCGAATTTCGGCATTTATTTCGCATCGGCCAGTAATGCGGTCGTGAACTCGGCCACGCCCTTTTACATGAAGCTTTATGCGCAGACCAGAAGTATAGAAGCCGCGCTGCAGGCCCGTCAAATGACCTATACCTTGCAGGTGCTCTTTTTCGCGGCAACCTTTACCGGGAGCCTTTGGATGAAAGAGATTTTCGGTTTTCTGATCCGCAACGAAGAACTACAACAGGCTTACCCATTGGCCATTGTCATTCTGATGGGGTACAACTTCAGGCCGATGTACATGGCTGTGATTAACCTGCTCACCTTCCACGAAAGAACAAGTAAATTATGGCGCATCTCCACAGTAGCAGGAATAGGCAACATCTTGCTCAACCTGATTTTAGTGCCACTTTACGGCTTTCAAATGGCAGCCTATACCACTTTTGCGGCCCTGATGTACATGGGCTATGCTGGCTTCTACTTAAAGGCATATAAAGAATTGACCCAGGTCCGCTACCATGCCATTTGGTGGCTGTTGGCCACTATCGTATTACTGGTACTAGCCTATCAGATGCGGGAAGTGGAGGTATGGCAAAAAATTGCGATTACGCTTCTGAGCTTGAGCGCAGGTATAGTAGCTTTCTGGAAATATAGAAGCAAGGGGCAGGTTTAAAAGGATTGTAGCTGTAGCTTCTGAATATTTTTAAGCAAAAAACCAGCAGCAAGGTATAGGCCCGCTGCTGGCTTTTTGCTTAAGTGGTCTCCAGATTATGGCTTCAGTACTACCTTCAGACAGTTGTCTTCTTTTTTGTTGAAGATGTCGTACATGCGGGAGGCTTCTGCCAATGGTACGGTATGCGTAATGATGTCGTCCAGCTTCACCTTGCCTTCCTGCACCAACGAAATGAGGTGATCGATGTAGCGATGTACCCAGGCCTGACCACCTCGCAGGGTCAGACCCTTGTCGAACCACTTGTAAAGCGGGAAATTGTCGTATGGCGAACCATAAACCCCAACCACAGTCACAGTACCCGCGCGTTTAACAGAGTCCATGCATTTTTCCAGTACTTTCATAGTGCCTTTCTCCATCTGCACTACGTTCATGGCTTTTTCGAGCATGGTGCGGTCGGCCTCCATACCTACGGCATCTACGCACACATCGGCACCATAGCCACCGGTCATATCACGTATCACCTGCACGGCATCTACTTCCGAAGCGTTTATTACTTCAGCATTTGCGGTGGAGCGGGCTTTTCCGAGGCGGTAAGGCTGTATATCTATACCTATTACCCGCTTGGCGCCTTGCAACCAGGCCGATTTCATGGCCATGATGCCAACCGGCCCGCAGCCCCAAACGGCTACTGTTTCACCGCCTTTCAATTGTGCCCAATCAATGGCTGCCCAGCCGGTCGGGAAAATATCAGTTAGAAAAAGTACTTGCTCATCGGTGAAGTTGTCCGGCACTTTGCGAGGGCCGTAGTCGGCGTAAGGTACGCGCACGTACTCCGCCTGCCCGCCATTATACCCTCCGTAAATGTCGGTATAGCCAAAAAGCGCTGCACCAACGCCTTTCATTAACGGTACTTCCCCTTCAGGGCCATAATTATCCGGGTTGGAGTTTTCGCAGTGCGTGGGCAGCTGCATGTTGCAGAAGTGGCAGGTACCGCACGAAATAGGGAAGGGCACCACCACACGGTCTCCTTTTTTCAGGTTTTTCACGTTGGTGCCAACTTCCTCGACAATGCCCATAAATTCGTGGCCCATCACCATATCGCGTAGCTGGGGTACCATGCCGTTGTAAATGTGCAGGTCGGAGCCGCAAATGGCCGTAGAAGTTACACGAAGTATACAGTCGCGGGCATCTTCTATCCTGGGGTCATCAATGGTCTCCACCTGAATGTCTTTCATTTTGTGGAATACTGCTGCTTTCATAGTTTATTTTTTAGGTTTTCGTATCAGCTTCTAAAAGCTTTTGTATTTTTCAGTACTTCAGTTAACGGCAAGCAGTAGAGGCGGGTTATTTCAGAAAGCGTGTGCTGGCTGTGCTAAGTTGTTGTGATTTAAATCTATACCACATGCAAACTCAGGCTTCTTATACTTTCTCGTTTTTAAGCGAACACGATGTTCCTGCACTTTACAATACCTTCGTGGCCGCTTTTGCCGACTACATCATCCCGATTAAAGTAAGCAGGGA
The DNA here is from genome assembly GCF_019599265.1 of Pontibacter sp. HSC-14F20. Taxonomy (GTDB): domain Bacteria; phylum Bacteroidota; class Bacteroidia; order Cytophagales; family Hymenobacteraceae; genus Pontibacter. The sequence goes on from NZ_JAHZTC010000018.1 coordinate 56,437, forward strand.
GGAATTTGCTATGAAATTTAAGCGGGAAGGAGTGGAGCCCACCTTTTGCGTAGGTGCTTACCTCGGCGGGCAGTTGGTAGGCTTTATACTGACAGGATTGGGGGAATGGCAGGGCAAACCTACTGCTTACAACGCGGGCACTGGCGTTATACCTGGGCACCGGGGGCATCAGCTTACAAAGCGACTTTATAATTTTCTGTTACCTAAATTGCGCGAAAGTGGTATTGAGCAATGTTTGCTGGAGGTTATTGAACGCAATGCAGCTGCTTTTAAGGTATACCGTTCTATTGGTTTTGAAGTAACCCGTGCGCTGGACTGCTATAGGAGTCCGGTTGGTGAATTACTGTTGTCAAGCGAAGAGCCGGAGCCGGTTTTGGAAATTAAACAGGCAGCCAAACCTGATTGGAGCGCCTACGCCACTTTCTGTGATAACAGGCCAGCCTGGCAAAATACCGGAGAGGCTTTTCGTCGAAGTACTGACCAGAAAAAATTGCTGGAAGCTTATGCAGAGGAACAATTGGTGGGTTATGTGGCTTTCTTTCCGCGTACAGGCGCTATTGTCCAGCTGGCGGTGCAGCAAGGAAGCCGTAACCAAGGTATCGCCAAGGTGCTACTGAAAGAAGCGATAAAACAAATACAGGCGCCTGCCCTCATGATGCTAAACTTAGATCATACAAGCACCACACTGGCTGCTTTTTCAGAGCGGATTCATCTCAGGCACTTTCTGACACAGCACGAAATGCTCCTGCCATTGCAATAGGTATGGCTATACCCTTTTATCTCCCTAATTTGCAGCTTAATTTTTCATTACCAGAGCTTTCATGCTCTTCAAAAACTTAACGATATGAGTACTGCGTGGTTTTACCTGATATTGGCAGGTATATGTGAAATTGGATGGGCCTTTGGTCTGAAATACAGCGAAGGCTTTACAAAACCTTTGGTGAGTATAGTAACGGTCATCGTGATGATACTGAGTTTTATACTGCTGTCTCAGGCCATGAAAACACTGCCGCTTGGTACCGCTTATGCTATCTGGACAGGTATAGGCGCTGCCGGTACTGCTTTATTAGGTATGTTTTTCCTGAACGAGCCCAAAGACCTGATGCGGATACTTTGTCTGGTGATGATCGTGGCTGGTGTAGTGGGGTTGAAATTCTTTGCCGAAAGCAATTAACGCCTCAGATGGAACACCTCGGCTTGCTCTTTGGTGAACAGGTATAGCGTATTGCTGCTGATCAGGGCAGAGAGGTAATTTTTGTCGGCCGGCAGGGGAAGGGTGCGCTCCTGCAGTTTGTACAGGTCGAAAAAGTGCAGCACATTATCTTTCACGAAGTATAGCTCATTTCCTTTAAAAGCGATGTAAGACACACCCGTGAAAGGCAGCCTTTTCTTATAGTTGCCCAGATTGTCAAATACATAAATACCGCCGTTGTAATCCAGCAGGTATACCATGTTCTGATATTCCCGAATAAACCGTACATCAAAGCGGGCTTTGTCAAGAATGAGGTTGAGCGGAGTTTCGATGATGGGTTTCTGGTAGCGGAGGTCCAGTTTGCTGAGTGTGAAGTCTGATTCGTTGAAAAGCCAGAAGCTATCGTCGGAGGTGAGAGTAGCGGCCTGCACATTACCCATGTAACCCAAGTCTGTCAGGCGTGTGTTGGCGATGGGGCGCATAAAACGATCGAGCAATATGAGCTCCTGCCGGTCTTCGTAAAAGAGAAAGACCTTCATCGGATTCCAGGCTTCAACAGCTGTAATACGACCACGACTTGGCGGCGAAAAAGTGTTGACAGGCTTGCCCAGTGTGTCGAGCACAAACAGATTCTGGCCCGTATCCATCAGGTATACGCTGCCGTTTCGGGCAATCGAAACAGTGGCAGGAGAGGAGATGGCAAAGCTGTGGCTAAAAGTGAGCGTAACCGATGAGTCGGGCTGCTGCGCGGATGCAGGTATAGCCAACACCGCTAGAAGCAGGTATAGCGCTGCGCTCAGGTATAGCCTATTTTTCAAAATACTCCAGTTTAAGGTCCGTACCGTCATATACGCCGTAAGAGCAAAAATTGACCCATTCTCCCAGGTTGACATACCTGCTGTTGCCATTAACCGGCATGTCGAGGGGCAGGTGGCGGTGGCCAAACACGTAGAAATCGTGATGCTGTTCGTTTTCCACTTTTTTGCAGTACTGCATCAGCCATTCTTCTTCGCCAAAAAACTTCTCGTCATCATTGGTGTTGCTGATGCGGCTTCTGCGCGACCACATATTGGCGATGCCTATACCTGCATTGGGGTGCAGCCAGCCAAATAGCCACTGACAGGCTTTGTTATTGAACACTTTCTTGAGCACTTTGTAGGTATGGTCGCCCGGGCCAAGGCCATCGCCGTGCCCGATATAGAATTTGTGACCGCCAAGGTTCGTAGAAATCGGCTCCCGGATAATGGGAATGTTGAGTTCTTCAGGGAAGTAATCGAACATCCACATATCGTGGTTCCCCGTGAAAAAAAGCACCGGTATACCTGCATCAGTCAGTTCGGCCAGTTTGCCTTGCAATCGGATAAAGCCTTTAGGGATAGCATGCCGGTACTCGAACCAGAAATCAAATATGTCGCCTAGCAGCAGGATAGCCGCTGCGTCACGCTTCACGGTGTCGAGCCAGCGTACGATCTTTTTCTCACGGGCAAGGCTCTGCTCGGCGTTGGGCACACCCAGATGAAAATCAGAGGCGAAATATATTTTCTGGCCGGGAGCCAGTTCGTCAATGCGGAAGGTCATCTATCAGAAAAAGTACTAACTGTTTTGGGCCATGAGCGCCCATTACCAATGTTTTTTCGATATCGGCCGTGCGGCTCGGGCCACTCACCAGCGATACCATGGAGGGGAAATTTTCTTTATACTTGTCGCGCACCCGCTGCAGACCGTCTTTGATGTCAGGTACCAATTGGCTGGCTTTTGCCACAATCATGTGCGTTTCCGGATAAATGCTGAGGCGCCTGCCACCGGCATTACCAGAACTCACCAAGATGCTGCCGGTTCTTGTTATAAGTGCTTCGCAGGTAGTGAGGCTAGCCTGGGCCTTTTGTATAAAATCCTCTTCCGTAGAGGTGAAATCTATACCTGCCTGGTAGAGAATGTTCTGCAAGTTAGGTTCCCAAACGTGCAGGAACTCGATCTGTTGCTCTCTTTTTAAATTGAAAAGCTGATCGAAAAAGTCCTCCTCATCTTCGCAGTATACAAACAGGCCACTGTTGGCAATAAAAGCTTGCGCAAAGGCAATAGAATGATCCTCTGCTAGTGGTTGGTGCAGCGGTGAGCTGAAGTCGGGGGTGGGAGGCAGAAAAGGCGCTGACTTAGCCAGCGCCTCTCTAACTCTTCTTAATACAATTTCTTTCGATTTTGCTTCGTACATGCTCGGAGTTTATCAAGCAGTTCTGCTGTTGATGGTATCGTTCGGGTCAGCAGGTGCATCGTTTTGCAGCGGAGTACCTGGCACGCTTCCGTTGCCATTTTGCTCCGGGTGCTCTGACTGTCCAACTTCGATCGGATGCTTCTCCTGGTTTACTTCGCTTTTTGTTTTGCTGCGGTCCGTTCCGGCAGTGTGTGCCTGGTAGGTCGTCAGCGCATCAAAAGGTCGTTTGCCAACCAGTCGCTCTAGATCACTCTGGAACAGAATTTCCTTTTGCAACAGCTCCTGCGCTACTATCTCTAACTCTCTTGCCTTGTCCGTTAGCAACTCTTTGGTGCGTATGTAGGCAGTTTCAATAATGTTGCGTACCTCGTTGTCAATCGTTTCGGCGGTAGCTTCAGAGTAAGGCTTATTAAAGGCCATATCCGTCTGCTTCGAATCGTAGAACGATACATTGCCGATCTTCGAGTTCATGCCATACATTGTCACGATGCTGTAAGCCATTTTGGTAATTCGCTCCAGGTCACTCAAAGCACCTGTCGAGATCTTGCCAAACACGAGCTCTTCAGCGGCACGTCCACCAAGGGCCATGCACATCTCGTCGATCAACTGTTCTGTGGTATACAGGAACTGCTCTTTTGGCAAGTACTGCGCATACCCCAGCGCGGCAACACCACGTGGAACAATACTCACTTTTACCAATGGATCGGCGTGCTCCAGGAACCAGCCGGCAATGGCGTGACCCGCTTCGTGGTAGGCTACAATTTTCTTTTCTTCCGGAGAAATGATCTTGTTCTTTTTCTCCAGACCACCGATCACACGGTCAATGGCATCATTGAAGTCTTGTTGGTCTACTGCCTTCTTATTGCGGCGAGCGGCGATCAGAGCAGCTTCGTTACATACGTTGGCAATCTCGGCACCGGCAAAACCAGGTGTCTGAGCAGCCAGCTTACGGGCATCTACATCAGCAGACAGGGTAAGTGGCTTCAAGTGCACATCAAATATTTCGGTACGGCCATTAATGTCTGGTTTGTCGATACTTATCTGACGGTCAAAACGACCCGGACGAAGCAGAGCTGAGTCGAGTGTGTCAGGGCGGTTAGTCGCTGCCAGGATGATTACACCTGAGTCAGTGGCAAAACCATCCATTTCTACAAGCAGAGAGTTCAGTGTATTCTCACGTTCGTCGTTACCACCTGGCGTAGCGCCACGGCTACGGTGACGGCCAATCGCGTCAATCTCGTCAATGAAGATGATACAAGGCGCTTTGGCTTTTGCCTGCTTGAACAGGTCACGCACACGGGCGGCACCCACACCTACGAACATCTCTACAAAGTCAGATCCTGACAGTGAGAAGAATGGTACGTCGGCTTCACCGGCTACTGCTTTCGCAAGTAAGGTTTTACCTGTACCCGGAGGGCCTACCAGGAGAGCACCTTTCGGTATCTTACCACCCAGGATCGTGAATTTGCTAGGGTTCTTGAGGAACTCAACAATCTCCTGGATCTCTTCTTTTGCTTCTTCCAAGCCGGCCACGTCCTTAAACGTAATCTTAACCTTGTTTTCAGCATCGAACAGGGCAGCTTTTGACTTGCCGATGTTAAAGATCTGACCACCTGCGCCACCCGCTGTTACGCGGCGCATCAGGAACCAGAAACCAAACAGTAACAGGATCAGGAAACCCCACTGGAAGAAGAAATCAGCGAAGCCTGTACGTGTCTCAATGGTATAAGGGACACGGTTCTCGCGCGGAATTTCTGCCTGCAGCTTTTCGTAATCTTCTTTAAAAGATTCTGCCGTGATGATGGTGAAGTGGTAGTGCGGACCTTGGTCCATACTGCCTAGGGTGCCACGGCTGGACAGCTCGCGGCTATACTTCTCATTCTGCAGGGCTTCATCCTTCAGGTATACCTCCACGATCTTGCCGTTCACGATGGTCAGTTTTTGCACATCGTTGCTGAGCAGCATTTCCTCGAAGGTCTGCTGGGTGGTTTCTACAGAGGCGTTGCTCTTGTTAAGCCAGGTAAGTCCGAAAATAAGCAGGATGAGCACCGCCAGCATCCACAACTGCATAGTTGGCCGTGGGGGCGTCGGGGGGATCATCGGCTTTTTCTTTTTATTATTCCCTTTATTATTTTTTTCAGCCATGAATATGTTGTTTCAGGATAAATGAAATACAGAGAGCCGTCCCGTTTTGTTTTAGGAACTCTCTGCTAAGCTTAGGCATCTTCTATACGGCGGATGCCTGCATCGCCCCACAATTCCTCCAGCGCGTAAAACTCGCGTTTATCTTTCAAAAACACATGCGCTACCACATCTACGTAGTCAAGCAGGACCCACTCCTTGTTGGTGCGGCCCTCGCTTTGCCAGGGGTTCTGACGAGTGGCTTTGTATATTTCTTCTTCGATAGACGATGCGATAGCATCCAGCTGTGAGTCGGATGATGCAGATGCGATTACAAAGTAATCAGATACGGCATTTTTGAGGGACTTCAGGTTAAGAACGACGATATCGTACGCTTTCTTTTCCTGCATGCCTTTTACTACAAGCTCTGCCAATATGTCTGAATTGGCCTCAGCCTTGGTTTCTTTCATTTGTACTACTTAATTTTGATTTACAAAAGTACTAAATTCTGTTTAATGTATGGTGCCTAATACGCTGTTTATGGGCCAGCAGCTGTTTTTTCTGCCGGTTTGTAAATCCACCAACTCAGAGGCTCAGCAGCTACTCCTCAAAAATGAAGCCACAGAGGGTTGTGTGGTGCTAACTGACGAGCAGACCCAGGGTCGCGGTCAGCGGGGTAATACCTGGGAGGCAGCTCCCGGCAAAAACATCACACTTTCTGTAATTCTGTCACCCGTTTTTCTGGCTGTCAGGCACCAGTTTCACCTCAATATGGCGATTTCGCTGGCGGTGCTTGACCTGTTACGCGAACAGGGGCTGGAGCAGGCTCGTGTTAAATGGCCCAACGACCTATACTTCGAGGACAGGAAGCTTGGCGGGATTCTGATGGAAAACACAGTTACCAGTCAATCCATACAACACAGTATAGTGGGGATTGGTTTAAACGTAAATCAGCTTCATTTCGGAATCGGCACAGCCACTTCGCTGGCAGCCGAGGTAGGTACGCAACTCGACGTGAAAAGATTGGTGAACAGGCTGCTCGAACTGCTCGAAAAACGCTACTTAGAGCTGCGCAGTGGAAAAATTGACAAGCTCAAGTATGAATACCTGCAGGCGCTTTTCCGCTACCAGGAAGAACACGGGTATCAGATTGGATTGGAAACGGTGCAGGGCCGGATTATGGGAGTGGACGAAGACGGCAGGCTGGCTCTAGAAATTGAGGGCGAGTTGCGCTACTTCGGTTTTAAAGAAATCGCTTACCTTATTTGAAGCTGAACTTTCTGGCGGCCACCATTTGCTGTGGTTCAGGGTCGGCTGGCATAAGTGGCATTTTGAGCGAAACCTTCATGGTGCTGGCGCCATAACCTGAGCTTAATCGGGGAGCCTGTATGTGGTGGTCGGCCAGTTTGACCGGGAAGTCGGTGAGCAGTTGCCAAGTATTTCCTTTCTGTATAAGTGTGCCGGTAATGGTTCTTTTCTTTGCAACGCCATGTATGGTTAGTATACCTGCAGCAGTTACCCTTGCTTCTCCTTTCGCTGAAACCGGGCCTTTTTCGGTGATCCTGCCTACAAAGGTTGCCTTCTGAAAGCGGCCGCTTTGCATGTACTTATCGTTGAAGCGCTCGTGCATGAGCGAGTTCATGAACTGGAATGAGGTGATGGGAACGTCGAATCTGAATTTGCCCGTCTCCAGGTCAATCAACCCGTTGGCGGACTCGGAAGTGCCCTTGATCAGGCTGAGTGGTGCGCCGGCCTCAAACACAATCGTGCCAATGCCCTTATAGGTGCCTGTTTGGGCCTGTGCCTGCGGGAGTAGCCAGTACAGGCTGCATACAACTAGGAGTAGCTTTTTCATACATGCCTCGCCTTCTCTTCGGTTAAGCTTTCCTTCTATTTATTTAACTTATCTGAGCAGAGATAGTTGAACCTGTTTACTAAAAATAATTGCGCTCTGAGCAATTATTCTCTTGTTAGTGTCTTAAGTCGCTGCTCAATTTTTGTTTTTCAAGCACTTCAGGTATGGCTGTCTTACTTGGTTCAAAGGGCAGACTTTTCGCCTTTAGCTATTTATTATAAAAAATATTGGCTCAGCCCGAGTACTACTGAGTAATAGAATTAGTCCAATAAACTGCTTGTTTTTGATGTAACGGGGCATTTTTGCTTGAGTTGCACATTTTCTATAGATAGGGTTATAGTTCAATCAGATTCTTTTTATCTTTATAAATTGCATTTGAGCCTTTTCTGGTTTGTTGGGTTGGTTTTGAAAACATAATAGCACGATGATTGTTTTAAGATTGCTATTGGTTGTGTATAGTATAATAACAATATTCGGCGCGGAAAATGATGTGGGGAGTGACTGGGTTGGGGTTCAATTTAGGTCGTTGTAACACAGGGCCTGCTATAGTTGCTTTGGCTGGATGTGATGCAACCTCTGCTACAGGTATAGGGTCATGGTGGTGCAAAGGGTATTGAAAGGCATGGTTCTTGATAATATCTGAGCACAGCCAAAAACAGTAAAAATTTCAGGTATAGTTATTTGTATTGTGTCCTGTATTTTTAATTAGATTTTTTCTATTTACTATATTTTGGTATATCTTTGACATCCTGCCAGCAAGTGGCCAGGACCTTTTGAAAAGCGAGGTGTGATATATGAGAACTTTTACAAGAATGATAATAGTGGCTGTCTTTGCGGTTTCGCACTTGGCAGCATACAGTGTAATGGCCGACGGTCGCTTAAAAGAGGCAGGTGTGTTTCCGGTAAATACCGGAGGCAACTCAGCCTGGAAAGCTATACCTGAAAAGAAAGCCGAGGCGAATGTACGGGCTGAGAACGCCAGGACTGCTACCTGGGTTAAGAATTATACCAAGAACAAAAGCAGAAGCCTGTACCTGACCGAGACGGCCTATGCCGGTTCTTCACAGTTTGTGATCAATTCTTACATGGCCTTCATACCATCAGCCGAGCGCCAGACGCCTTCGATCAATGCTTACCCGAACCCTTCGCGTGGCATTACCCGGGTACAATTGTCGCAGGTGGGGATGGCCGAAAACTACAAGCTGAAGATCTCGAACACGATTGGGAAGGTGATGGAAACACACGAACTGCCGGTGACGCACTCCAATGTTTTCATCCTCGATATGACAGGATATCCGGCTGGTGTGTATTTTTACAGTCTGCTCGTGAACGATAAGACCGTGGAAACGAAGCGTTTGATCCTTCAGAAATAAAAGGGAGCTATACCTGTTATGAGAGCGGGAGCCAGTTGAGAGACTGGCTTTTTTTTATTGCAGACTCGCCAAAGGTGCGCAGGCACCAATTTATTTAGTATTTTCGACGCTGAATATTTGTAAATTGCTATGACGGATTATCGCAAGATAAACAACCTCGTAGGCTGGCTCGTGTTTTTGATCGCGACCGCCGTGTATGTATTGACGCTGGAACCTACTGCCAGTTTCTGGGACGCGGGTGAATTCATCGCCTGTTCTTATAAGCTCTTAGTGCCGCACCCTCCGGGGGCACCGTTTTACCTGCTGGTAGGCCGTATGTTCTCCATGTTCGCCAGCGATCCAACGCAAGTAGCCTGGTGGGTAAACCTTCTTTCTGCGCTCTGTAGCTCGTTTACTGTCCTGTTCCTGTTCTGGTCCATCACCATTCTGTCACGCCGATTATTGGTGAAGCAAGAGGGTGTAGCGCCTGCTAAAGGACAGACTGTACTCATCATGGGAGCCGGCGCTGTTGGCGCGCTTGCCTATACCTTCACGGATTCTGCTTGGTTCTCAGCAGTAGAGGCCGAAGTATACGCCATGTCGTCTTTCTTTACCGCCATTGTGTTCTGGGCCATGCTGCGCTGGGAATCGAAAGTGGGAGAATCGCTTTCTGACAAATGGCTGATTTTGATCGCCTACCTGATCGGCCTTTCGATTGGTGCTCACTTGCTGAACCTGGTAGCTATACCTGCTCTAGCCTTCATATACTACTTCCGACTGTACAAACCAACCTGGAAGGGCGGAATCATTGCTTTTATGATCAGTGCCGTGATTGTAATGGCTATTCTGTGGGGCATTATACCTGGCCTACCGACGCTGGCGGGTAATGTGGAGGTGTTCTTCGTGAATTCAATCGGCCTGCCTTTCGGTTCGGGTATCATCTTCTTTGTAATCCTGCTGGTGGCAGCCATCATCTATGGCATCCGCTACTCTATCCAGCGCAATCTCCGTGTGCTGAACACAGCTATCCTGTGCTTCACGTTTGTTCTCATAGGTTACTCATCCTACATGATCATTCCGATCAGATCGTCTTACAACCCGACTATTGATGAGAATGAACCGGATGATATCCTTAGTTTCGTGTCTTATCTGAAGCGGGAGCAGTACGGCGACCGTCCGTTGCTGTACGGGCCGCAGTACAATGCTCAGCCGGTTGCCCAGGAAGAAGGAGCGCCACGCTATGTAAAGGGCGAAGACAAATACGTTATGACAGGTCGCAAACTGGAGACAGTGTACGACAGCAAGGACAAAACCCTGTTGCCCCGCATCTACAGCGACAATCCGCAGCACCTGCAGGAGTATAGAAAATGGATAGACTTACCGGAAGGGCAGACGCCAACGTTTGGCCAAAACCTGAGCTTCCTGTTGCGCTACCAACTGGGCCACATGTACTGGCGCTATTTCCTCTGGAACTTTGTAGGTCGCGAGAGCGATGTGCAGCAGTCGGGCGTGCTATGGTTTGGCAAACCGACCGATGGCGTTCCTGACCGGGTGGCCAACAGCAAGGCACGCAACACTTTCTATCTGTTGCCACTTGTTTTGGGTATTATTGGTCTGATCTTCCAGATACGCAAGAACGAGCGCGATGCCTTAATTGTGGGCCTGCTTTTCTTCTTTACAGGTATAGCCATTGCCTTATACCTGAACCAGCCGCCTATTGAGCCTCGAGAGCGAGACTATACCTTTGCGGGTTCCTTCTACGCCTTCTCTATCTGGATCGGTTTGGGTGTGCTAGGTATAGCCGAGTTGCTGAACCGTGGTCTGCGAAACGTGACGACCAGTGGAGCCATTGCAACCATTATAGGTCTGGCAGTGCCAGGCATACTAGCCGCAGAAGGCTGGGACGATCATGACCGCTCCAACCGCTATCACTCCGTAGACTCCGCTAAAAACTTACTCGATTCGGTAGCACCAAACGGCATCTTGTTCACGAATGGCGATAACGACACCTTCCCGCTGTGGTATGCGCAGGAAGTTGAGGGATACCGTACCGATGTGCGCGTAGCCGTACTCAGCTACCTGAACACCGATTGGTACATCGACCAGATGAAGCGCCAAGCATACAAGTCCGAGCCATGGCCGCTGACGTTGGAGAACGAAAACTACCGCCAGGGCACCAACGATTACCTGCCATACGTGGAGCGACAGCAGGTAGCGGCAGGTATAGACCTCAAGCAATTCGTGAGTCTGGTTCGTCAGAACCATCAGGCACTGCAGGTGCAGGCCGGCAGTGGTAGTACGCTACTGAGTTTCCCGACCAAAAACTTCTTCCTGGATGTAGACCAGGCCAAAGTAGCACAGGAAGGCTTTGTTGCTAACGATTACCAGGATCAGATCATTGACCGTATGCAGTGGACCATTAACAAGTCGCTGCTCGAGAAGAAGCACATGATTATCCTGGACTTGTTGGCCACAAACGAATGGGACCGTCCGGTGTACTTCTCCACAACTGTGAACAGCGCCGACTTTATGGGGCTATCGGAGTACTTCCAGCTCGAAGGTCTGGCATACCGCGTAGTGCCTGTTAGAGTGAGCAGCGAGGACGCGCCAGGCTTCCTGAACAAGGAGTTGATGTATAAGAACATGATGAACTTCAGCTTCCGAAACTTCAACGATCCGAGCATCTTCTATGATGAAAACTACTTCCGCTTCGCGGCTAATGCCCGTGACAAGTTCGGCAAGCTGGCTGCTGAGTACCTGATGAGCGGTAACAACGCTCGTGCCAAAGAAATAGTGGACCACTGCTTTGAGCAGCTGCCGCCAAGCACCGTTCCTTACGACTACTATACACCGCAGTTTATTTCCATTATGGCGGATTTAGGAGAAGAAGAGCGTGCGAAGAACCTGTGGGAAGACATGGCCAAAAACTCACGTGAGGCAGTGGACTACTACCTGGAAAAAGGCGCTCTGTTTGACATGGAGATACAAACGAACCTATTTATCATGCAGCAGCTGATTGGCGAGGCCCAGGCCATCGGCGAAGAGGAGAAAGCAAAAGAGTTGCAGGATGTGTTTGTACAATATCTGCAACGCATGCGCCGTTAAACAAAATAGAGAGTTAAACAGTACAAAAGCCGAACCCGTTTCTGTGTTCGGCTTTTGTTATTTCTGGGTACCTGCTTTATCTTCAAGCTAATGAAACAGATAAGTCTTCTTGCCTGCCTGTCAATGCTGCTACTGCTCTCCTCATGCGGCAGTTCAGACATTGCCTATGCGCCAATGTACCGCGACAGTGCGCCCGCTGCCCCCAAAACAGAGCAACCCGAAGTTGTGTTGCAGTATGGCTACTACAGCACACCCGACAGCCTGCACCTCATTCTCCGCTTTGAAGAACTCCGGCAATTGCTCGACCTGACCCAGACTGCCGATCGCGTAGACTTTACTATCCGGTCAGGTAGCACGGAGCGGGATATGCTTCTGCTGCGAGACACAGTGCAGGTACTGCCACAGTATAGAGTGGCTTCAAACGGAACATTGGAAGTGCCGGTGACAGTGCCTGCTAAATATGTAGCAGCAGGAAACTCCATGCAGGTACGGCTCTGGATGAAACTGGCCGGGCAGGAGCGCCTTGGTGTATCGCACCGGTTAGCACTTAAACCTGATATGCTGCAAAAGGATTTTATGCTGCTACAGGTGCGAACGAATGCGCCGGTATTACGTGGTTTTGCCACTACTTCCGACAGCCTATACCTGTGGCAGCACAGCGACACCAATGGTACTGCCACTTTTACGACGAAGCAAGTAGATTATACCTTGCAGCCCGCATTACCCCCAATGTCAACGCGTCAGGAAACTTTGCCTGAAGTGCCTCAGACTACTGGGGACACGCTGTCGATGGCAACGCTAGATACTATTCAGCTGGAGAAGGAAGGGCTATACCTGCTACGCACCGGCTCGGGTGCTACACAAGGCCTTGTGGTACAAGGAGGCACTTTCCCGCTTATTACCCGCGTGCAGGATATGATCACTCCACTCATTTATCTGACTACCTCAGCTGAGCGGGAGGCGCTCTATAATACCCAGGACCAGAAAGCGGCCCTGGATGCCTTCTGGTTGAAAATTTCGAAGGACAAGAAGCTGGCCCGTGAGTTGATCCGGGCGTACTATACCCGCGTGGAGACAGCGAACAAGCTCTATACCTCATTTAAGCCCGGCTGGGCGACCGATCGCGGCATGATCTACATCATTTATGGCAAACCGCATAATGTGAGCATCAGCACCGATTCAGAGACCTGGATCTATCGCGAATCAGAGGCGACGCCCTATGTCAAGTTCGTATTTACGAAAAAAGAGAATAACTTTACCGAAAATCACTTTGAGCTGGTACGGAACCGTGAATACGAGGAGAACTGGTACAGCACTGTAGCAAGATGGAGAGCAGGAATAACAAATTTGTAGGTGGAAACCGCTATGGCGGCCCCAGAACTCCGAAGGAGGATAAAATGGAAATGATCTTTGGCCTCAGACCAATCATAGAGGCCATGCTGGCCGGAAAGGTGCTGGAGAAGATCTTTGTACAGAAGGGCGCCCGTAACACGAACGTGGATGAACTGCTTGACCTGGCGAAAAAGCACGATATACCTGTTGCCAGTGTACCAATCGAAAAGCTCAACAACCTGACCCGCAAAAATCACCAGGGCGCAGTTGCCCTGATCTCAGCGATCACCTACATGCCGCTGGATGAGATTGTGACTTCACTTTTTGAGAAAGGCAAGAGCCCGCTGCTGCTTATACTTGACCGCATCACAGACGTGCGTAATTTTGGTTCGATAGCCCGTAACGCAGAGTGTATGGGCGTGGATGCCATCGTTATACCTAGCAGAGGAGGCGCCCAGATCAATGCGGATGCGATCAAAACTTCAGCCGGAGCCCTGCACCTGGTGCCTGTGTGTCGCGAACCAAACCTGAAACACACGATCGACTACCTGAAGGATTACGGTGTGCAAATCGTAGCCTGTACAGAAAAGACAGAGCATAACCTGACCGATAACACCGTGGACTTCGTTGGCCCGACTGCCATTATCATGGGCAGCGAGGAAGACGGTATCTCGCCGGAGTATCTCAAGCGTGCCGATGCTAAACTGCGTATTCCGCTGATAGGCCAGATCGGATCACTCAATGTGTCGGTTGCCACGGGTATCATTCTTTACGAAGCCATGAGCCACCGTCTGCGCGAAAGCGGTTATTCAAGCCAGAACACTTTTGAACCGAGATAAGGCATAGCTTACCTGAAGCCAATAAAAAAAGGGGAACGCTGACAGCAGCGTTCCCCTTTTTTTATTAACTATACCTCAAGAGGTATAGCAGTAGGTATGCTAAATATATTCAGCGCCTTTTTTTGACTTGGCATCCGACATAAATTCCTTTACTTTCTGCTCTTCGCTCAGGCGGCAGATCATCAGCACATTGTCGTGCTCGGCCACAATATAGCCTTCCAGCCCCTCAACCACCACCAGGCGGTCTTTCGGTGTTTTGATGATACAGTTTTTGGTGTCGTAGAGCATCACATCGCCATCTATCACGTTGCCTGCCTCGTCTTTCTGGTTAATGGTATAAAGGGAGTTCCAGGTGCCCAGGTCGGACCAGCCGATATCGGCCAGCACCACATACACATTATCCACCTTCTCCATAATGCCATAGTCGATGGAAATGTTGCGGCAGTGGGAGTATGCTTTCACAATAAAATTAGCTTCCTGAGGCGTGTGCAGACTTGTTGCGCCTTCTTCAAAAATCTCGCTTATTTCAGGCAGGTATTGTCTGAAAGCCTTCATGATGCTTTGTACATTCCAGATGAAAATACCGGAGTTCCATACGAAGTCGCCGCTGTTGAGGAACATCTGTGCCAGCTCCAGGTTCGGCTTCTCGGTAAAGGTTTTCACCTTTTTGATCGTCTGTGAGTCGTCGTCGATGTACTGGATATACCCGTATCCCGTGTCAGGGCGGCTTGGTGTGATGCCGAGTGTGATGAGCACATCGTCGCTATCTGCTGCTTCCACCGCTTTTTTAATGACCTGAGTAAAGGCATCCTGCTTCAGCACCACATGGTCCGAAGGTGTTACGATCAGGTTGGCGTTGGGGTTGATCTGCGCTATTTTGTACGAAGCGTAGGCAATGCAGGGAGCGGTGTTGCGCCCGATCGGTTCGAGCAGGATCTGGTTATCGCTCAGTTCCGGCAACTGCTCTTTCACCAGATTTTCGTAGTCGCGGTTGGTCACCACAAAAATGTTTTCGGGTGGGCAGATGTCCTTAAAACGATTCATGGTCATCTGCAGCATGCTTTCGCCTACGCCCAGTACATCATGAAACTGCTTTGGGAAATCGGTACGGCTAAATGGCCAGAAGCGGCTTCCGATACCGCCTGCCATAATGACCACATAAGTGTTTTCGTTCATGTCTATATAAGTCCTTCTTTCAGCAAATCGTGGAGGTGCACAAAGCCCTCAAATTTGCCTGCTTTAGTGACAATGAGTTGCGTGATGTTTTTTTGTTGCATGATAGCCAGTGCTTCAGCCGCATAGGTTTCAGGCTCTATGGAGAGGGGAGATGCCGTCATGATATCTGAAGCGCGTATACCGTCTATTGAGTCATATTTGTTCAGCATACGGCGTAAATCGCCATCAGTTATAATTCCCACCAATTCTTCTGTTCCGTCCTTTACCACAGCAGTGGCACCCAGCCTTTTAGATGAAATTTCGATAATAATATCCTTCAGTGCGGCGTTTTCAGAAACCTGTGGGGCCATGTTCTGGCGGAAGATATCATCCACTTTCAGGTATAGGCGCTTGCCCAGTGAGCCACCCGGATGCAGCGTGGCAAAGTCGGCACTGCTGAAACCACGGGCCTCCAGCAGGCTGACAGCCAGGGCATCGCCGAGCGCGAGCGCAGCCGTGGTGCTGGTAGTAGGGGCCAGGTTATGCGGGCAGGCTTCGCGCTCTATAGTAGCATTCAGCACAAAGTCTGCGCTCTTGGCCAGGTATGAGTCGGTACTCGAAACCAGGGCTGCCAGCTGCGCGCCTTTGCGTTTGAGCAACGGAACAAGTACCTTTATCTCAGGCGTGTTGCCGCTCTTGGAGATACAGATCACAAAATCGTCGGGCTGGATCATACCAAGGTCGCCGTGAATGGCATCGGCAGCGTGCATAAAAAGCGCAGGCGTTCCGGTCGAGTTGAGGGTGGCGACAATTTTGGTGGCGATGTTAGCGCTCTTACCTATACCTGTCACCACGACACGGCCTTTGATGTTCAGTATGGCTTTGACACAACTTTCGAAGCTTTCGTCGATAAAATCTGCCAGTCTGGCGATTGCCTCGGCTTCGTCGGTCAATACTTTTTTTGCTGTAAGGGCTATATTATTAAGAAGATTCAATTTAAATTTGTGTTAAAGGTATCCTAAGGGGATACGTTGCTGTACAGTTAAATTTCTGATTTATTACATGTCTACCAAACAGGAGATCAATCTCAAAAACAAATTAAAGGAAGTTTTTGGGTATAATCAATTTAGGGGCAATCAGGAGTTGATAATAAACAACATTATCAACGGAAAGAACACCTTTGTGATTATGCCCACCGGTGCTGGCAAGTCGTTGTGCTACCAACTGCCTGCTCTATCGCTGCCGGGAACTGCCATCGTTATCTCGCCGCTCATCGCCCTGATGAAAAATCAGGTGGATCAACTGAACGCTTTCGGGGTGAATGCCCATTTCCTGAACTCCACACTTTCTAAGTCGGAGATCAACAAAGTGAAGAAAGAAACCCTGGCCGGCGAAGTGAAGCTGCTCTATGTAGCACCGGAATCGCTGACCAAGGAAGAAACGGTTGAGTTTCTGCGCGCGTCTAACATCTCCTTTGTAGCCATCGACGAAGCACACTGTATCTCAGAATGGGGACACGACTTCCGTCCGGAGTACCGTCGCATTCGCGGCATCATCGACCAGATCGGCAACCTGCCGATTATCGCCCTGACGGCTACGGCCACACCTAAGGTACAACTCGACATACAGCGCAACCTGCAGATGGATGAGGCTTCTGTGTTTAAGTCGTCGTTTAACCGTACGAATTTGTACTACGAAGTGCGCCCCAAGCACAACACCAAGAAGCAGGTGATTCAGTATGTGAAAAAGCACAAGGGCAAGAGTGGTGTTATTTACTGCCTGAGCCGCAAAAAAGTAGAAGAGATCGCGGAATTGCTCCGCGTGAATGATATTAAAGCGCTGCCCTACCATGCCGGTCTGGACTCCAACATCCGCATGTCCAACCAAGACGCCTTCCTGAACGAGGACGCCGATGTAATTGTGGCGACCATCGCCTTCGGTATGGGCATCGACAAGCCGGATGTGCGTTTTGTGATTCATTACGACACGCCAAAGTCCATTGAGGGTTACTACCAGGAAACCGGTCGAGCCGGTCGTGATGGCATGGAAGGTAACTGCATTATGTTCTACAGCTACGACGATATTGTCAAGCTGGAGAAATTCAACAAAGACAAGCCCGTAACAGAACGCGACAACTCCAAGCTGCTGCTGCAGGAGATGGCCGCTTATGCCGACTCGGCCGTTTGCCGTCGCAAGCAGCTGCTGCACTATTTTGGAGAAGCCTACGAGAAAGACTGTGGTTTCTGTGACAACTGCCTGCACCCCAAAGAGCGTTTTGAGGCGCAGAACGAAGCCTTGCTGGCACTTAAAACAATTCAGCAGACAGGAGAGCGCTTCAGCATTGAGCATAACACTGCGGTGCTGACAGGCCTGCGCAACCAGCACGTGACAAGCTACGAGCACGATCAACTGGAAGTATTTGGCGCCGGCAAAGCGTATGATGCACAGTTCTGGAGTTCGGTGCTGCGCCAGGTATTGCTGTCGGAGTATCTGGAGAAGGATATTGAGCAGTTTGGTATTGTGAAGCTAACACAGAAGGGTCTCGACTTTATCGCTAACCCGCACCCGATGCAGCTGACCAAAGACCACGATTATGAGCAGGAAGTAAAAGCAGACGAAGAAAAGGAAGAATCGCAGGCTGCTGCCGGCCATGACGAAGTACTGTTCGACCTGCTCAAGAACCTGCGCAAGAAACTGGCCAAGGAGAAGAACCTGCCGCCTTATGTGCTGTTCCAGGATCCGTCGCTGAAGGAGATGGCCACAGTATACCCAACCACCCGCGAAGAGCTGGCACACATTGCCGGCGTAGGTATGGGCAAGGTGCAGAAATTCGGCAAGCCCTTCATGGACCTGATCAGCAAGTATGTAGAAGAGAACGATATAGTAACGGCTGCTGATGTAGTGGTAAAAACCACTGTCAACAAATCGAAAATCAAGATCTACATCATTCAGCAGATAGACAAAAAGGTTGACCTCGAGGAGATTGCCTCTTCCAAGGACCTGACCATGCAGGAGCTGATCGAGGAAATAGAGCATATCTGCTACTCAGGCACCAAGCTCAACCTGAATTACTACATCGACAACATACTGGATGATGAACGCCAGGATGAGATATACGACTACTTTATGAGTGCCAGCACCGACAACATAGCGGTGGCGCTCAAGGAACTTGGTACAAATGACTACAGCGAAGAGGACGTGCGCCTGATGCGAATCAAGTTCCTGTCGGAGTATGCGAACTAAATTGCTGATGGCTGCCAGTTGATCAGGTATAAAAATAATTAGTCGGGAGAGACCGTTGTGATTGTGCAGCGGTCTCTTTTGCTTGTAGCTATACCTGGCAAAAAAGTAAAAACCGTGATTTGTGCTTTACTGCGCCTTATAAATTTATAACTTCGCAACGTCGCTTTTGGTAATGCTGAGAGTGCCGAATAACAACTAGCAATTAGACTATGAACGTACTGATAATAGGTTCCGGCGCGAGAGAGCATGCGCTTGCCTGGAAACTGAGCCAGAGCCCATACGCCCAGCAGATATTTGTTGCCCCCGGAAACGCAGGCACAGACGAGTTTCACACCAGCTGCGGCATCGATATCCACAACTTTGATGAAGTTGCCAAGTTCGTAACCGACTTCAATATCATGATGGTAGTAGTTGGTCCTGAAAACACGCTGGTAGAAGGTATACACGACTACTTTCAGGAGAAGGATTTTCTGCGCGATGTGCTGGTCGTAGGCCCTAAGAAGCTGGGTGCAATGCTAGAGGGCAGCAAAGATTTCTGTAAGGCTTTTCTGCAGAAGCATAATATCCCGACGGCACGTTACGAAACATTTACCGAGGCAAACTACCGCGAAGCCGTAGAGTACCTGCACACGCACAGCTACCCTGTGGTACTCAAAGCCGACGGCCTGGCTGCCGGTAAAGGCGTGATCATCGCGCAGACATTTGAGGAAGCCGTTGACAGTCTGGAGGCCATGCTGCGCAATAACAAATTTGGCAAGGCGGGCAGCAAGGTGGTGATTGAAGACTACCTGCAAGGTATAGAGGTGTCTGTTTTTATATTGACGGACGGCAAAGAGTATGTGCTGCTGCCGGAAGCGAAAGACTACAAGCGCATAGGTGAAGGTGATGCAGGTCTGAACACAGGAGGTATGGGGGCTATTTCGCCTGTTCCGTTTGTTGATGAGGTCTTTATGCAGAAGGTACGCGAGCGTGTAATAGAACCAACCATCCTCGGCATGCAGGCCGATAACCTGGACTATACCGGCTTCCTGTTCATCGGCCTGATGAACGTGAATGGTGACCCTTACGTGATCGAGTACAACGTGCGCCTGGGGGATCCGGAAACAGAGGCAATTCTGCCGCGCATCAAGTCCGATCTGTTTGAGCTTTTCCTGGCGCTGCACGACCATAAACTCGGCGAATTTAAACTAGACATTGATTCACGCACTGCTGCTACGGTATTCCTGGTTTCAGGCGGATACCCGGAAGGTTTCGACAAGGGCAAGGTGATCTCAGGTCTGGGGCAGGTGGATGCTGATACCCTGGTTTTCCATGCCGGAACAAAGCGTGTAGATGATAAAATCGTGAATAACGGTGGCCGTGTGATTGCGGTAACAGGACTAGGCGACACCATGGAAGAGGCACTGGCCAAAGCCAACAAAGCAGCCGAAGCAATTACCTGGACCGACCGTTACTACCGTCGTGATATAGGCTTTGATCTGCAAAAACAAACCATGCGCTAGACAGGCTATACCTGGATGTCTCGTCCTGATATAAGTTGACGGTTTAGAGACGAAATTACTTTTTAATTTAAGACCTCCAATGCGTTTGTGTTGGAGTTTTCTTTTTCCACTGTTTTACCTCTAGTTCCTGCTGGGCGTGCATCTGCTCAGGTGTCAGGAAATGACACGGGAGGTGGGAAATGGCACGAGAGGTGGGGCCTTTGGCGGTTATAGATACCCACTGACTCGGCGATCACCGCCACAGCCTCCAGATGATGAGCAAAGCCCCGCTCGAGGGCGAACTCATCCTTCAGAATACCGTTCACCCGCTCGGCCACCGCGTTCTGGCAGGGGGCGTACTTTTGAGTCATGCTCGGCTTTATCCGGGCCTTTTTTCTCTGCTGCTTTTTCCATATAAGGTTGATTTTAGTGTCAACCTATTTCAGGACGGGGCAGGATAAAAATAAAGGCCGGTGTTTTTCGATACACCGGCCTTTTTGCTGGGATAAGCTAAAAGCTTAGCAGTAAGCTTCGAAAGCGCCTTGCAGGTTGTCTACAATGCGGTTGAGCTCGTTGCCCTCGATGTGGTAACGCTCGATCATGTGCACCAATTCACCATCCTTGAACAGGGCAATAGAAGGAGATGATGGCGGATAAGGTAGCATGAACTCACGCGCTTTGGCCACGGCATCCTGCTCCATACCTGCAAACACGGTGATCATTTTGCTCGGGCGCTTCTCAGAAGAGGCAACAGCCATTTTAAGGGCAGGGCGAGCCTTAGAAGCAGCGCAACCGCACACAGAGTTTACAGCTACCAGCACTGTACCTTCTTTTGACGAAAGTGCCTGCTCAACTTCTTCTGCGGTCATTAGTTGTTCGAAGCCTGCAGAGGTAAGGTCTTCGCGGATCGGGGCGACCATATATTCAGGATACATTCCCATGATTATCAGCTTTAAATTAAAATATAATTAACACTGCAAAATTAAACATAATTCTGCAGAAAGGCTACAGCTCAGAAGTGTAACACTAAATAGGGAACTTAAAATATATCTTATTGTATAGTTTTGAGAATATGCGTTTTAGCTAAACAGAAGGTATAGAAGTAAGGTATACACTGTTATGCCGGCATGCTGCGTTCACAACCAGGTTTGCGTACGTGGCAATCCCGGATTTTGCGCGACCCTTGGCCTGAGACCCTACTATGCAACAACACCCGCACTCAAATCCATTCGGCAAGAAGAGATTCCATCAGGTAGCTTATTTTTACATGCCTGCCAACGATGAGCGACCAGCCGAGCTTATCCAGATCCTGAACTGTGACCAGACTTACATCCATGTGCCTATGCGCGAAGAAGACGTAACGCTTGACGCCTTTTTTGTACGCGATATGACAGAGGCAGAAATCCAGAATTGTAGTGACCGGCAGGTATGGCAGATATTTGTGCACTGGGATGAACTGCACGAGGACCATGTGCGCTACAAGGTTAGTGCAAAGGTGTTGAAAGAGTTGGAGCAGTTCAAATCGAAATTCCCCTTGCCTGAAAGTATGGTTGCCTAGAGTTCTTTATACACAAATACTCTATAGTCAAAACAGGAGTCAACTGTCGCTATTTGTACTTACTGCAAGTATAAATAGCTTACTGCTCGATGTAAAGCTGTATTTTTGTGTATAAAACATGTATTTCTTGCGTTAAAGCCCTCTCTAGTTAAAGCCTCTCTTCCAAAATCAGTATAAGATATTAGTTGGTATCTACTCCTGAGTATCGCTCCGGCCCATGGAAAATCCGAAGGGATATATGCCCTTTTAAAGTGCTGAGCATGGTTTTCTGTCGGAGCTTTTCATTTCCTGGTTAGAACGAAGTTGCACGCGCGTATTAGTTACGAAAATGCCAGCGACAAATAACGGGTGAGTTTGAAGAAAGTGCATACCTGATCCCTGCTCGTGCTTCTTTGCTTTTTTTGGTATATTGGGTTAACTAATCAAGTGAAGTCGTTGTTAATATTTTGGAGTACAAGTAGTTATACCTGTTTCAGTAGAGGGACCTATAGGTCTGGGTGCAACCCGGAATACTTTCATTGTCATTAGTATATAGCATACCTATGGAAGAGCAAAAGCCAATAAAAGTCATTATAACGGAAGATCATATTATCTTACGGCAGGGCCTTATAGCGCTGTTGAACGAGGACAATGAAATAGAAGTGGTAGGAGAGGCAAGTAACGGTGTGAAACTTCTGGAACTACTCGCCCAGGTACCTGCCGATGTGGTGCTAATGGATATTAACATGCCTGAGATGGATGGTTTTGAAGCCACGGAACGGGTTCAGGAGACCTATCCTGAAACAAAAGTTCTTGCGCTTTCGATGCTCAATAGTCTGCCTTATGTGCAGAAGATCATGAGTTGCGGGGCCTCGGGTTATATCCTGAAAACGACCGGAAAAGATGAATTGCGCTCTGCCATAAAACTGATAGCGGGTGGCACAAATTATATCTGTAGCGAACTCTCTATTAAAATGCTTGCCAACTCCATGATGTCAGTTACTCCCAAAAATGAAAAGGTGGAACAGACGGGTTTGTCGAAGCGGGAAATAGAGGTGCTGACCTTAATTGCAGAAGGATTTACAAACGCAGAGATTGCAGATAGGCTTTTTACCAGTAAGCGAACTATAGAAACGCATCGGCAGAACATACTTGAGAAAACCGGAGCCAAAAATACAGCCAATCTTATAAAGTATGCGATCGGGCACAAGATCATTGATGTAGATGTCTCGGAATAAGCAGGCAGGCTCTTTTTAGGGATTATTTGAATTGCCTGTTTTGAGCGCCATCCGCTCTAACGTTGCGTGTGCATTCAGCAAACTCTTCAGCATTCTGTAGTCATAGGAGTTGTATGTAATTCCATCGATATCAGAGAAGAAAATCTGCAGCGTATAAAGCAGTTCAGGCGTGAGGTCTACTGTTTTTAATTCCTCCCCGTCAGCAGGGTGTGGTTCTACAAGTAACCCGTTTGGAATTACCTTAACATGAAAGGTTTCAACCTTGCCTGCAGCTTGCTTATTTTCAAATTCCTGAAGCAAATCCTGCACCTTTTCAATCATCGCACCTCTACATTTAATCGCCT
This sequence comes from Pontibacter sp. HSC-14F20, assembly GCF_019599265.1. GTDB lineage: Bacteria > Bacteroidota > Bacteroidia > Cytophagales > Hymenobacteraceae > Pontibacter. Next base: position 79,443 of record NZ_JAHZTC010000018.1, read on the forward strand.
GTTTTGCTTACTTCTACTTTTCCGTAAGGTAGGTTTTGTGACAAGTAACTGTATAAGTAGTAGTACTTAAATGCATCGTTATAAGTGCTCAAATTTTACACTTTCCTTGTGTAAAATCAGAAGTCTCAATGATTTAATGTTAGAGTGTAGGATATACCTTTAAAAAAGAAGGCTGAAGGCGACCTGATCCGGTTTACCTTCAGCCTCCGGCAATGCACACGAAGTAGATCAGCTTGTCTTGTTTGTGTGGTCTTGGGTAAATGTGATCTCAATCAGGCAGCCGTTACCGGCTTTGGTGGCGATTTCAAATTCCCCGTCCAGTAAGTCTATCCGGTTTTTAATGCTTTTCAGGCCAACGCCTTTCTTATTCTGCAGGTCTTTTAGGTCTATACCTTTGCCATTGTCCCGCACGCTCAGATAAATACTTTTGTCGGTTACAGTTAGTGCTACATCCGCTTTCGTTGCACCCGAGTGTTTGATCACATTATTTAAGAGTTCCTGTATAATTCGATATACTGATAAGGAAGTAGAGTAGTCCAGGCTGTTTTCCGGAACTACCAGGTTAGATGTAAGCCGTAACTGAGGACTTGAAAACCTGCTAATGATTTCTCCAATGGCTGTTTTAAGCCCGAATTCTTTCAGAACTGCAGGCGTAAGCTCAAAAGAAATATTCCGGGTAATTTGAATGCCTTCTTTCAGAAACTGGTCTACATGCTCCTTTGTCGTTTTTTGCTGCGCAGTATTGGTTGGCAGATTGTCTAGCTTAAGTTTTGCCGCATAAAGGACCTGCCCAAGGCCATTATGCAGGGCTTCCGAAATACGGCTACGTTCTTCTTCCTGCGTCTGTAAGATCGTGCTTAGCTTTTCGCGTTGCTGTGACAGCTTTATTTTAATAGTGGCTTCGTCTGCATCTTTCTGGTCCTGTATATCGGTGGCAGTTCCGATCCAGAGGGTTATTTTACCATGTTCATCTTTTACAGGCACATCTTTGATCAGGTGCCACCGGTAGGTGTGATCGGCTTTGCGGCGTATGCGTGCCTGTGCATTATGCACCTCTCCTGTCTCCAGGCAGCGTTCGTAATCAGGTATGATCGTTTTCAGATCTTCCGGGTGAAAGGCAGCCTGCCATCCCCAGCCTCCCGATTCTTCTTTGGTGAGACCTGTATACTCGTACCAGAATTTATTGAAGGAGTTGTTCTCGCCGGTTGGTTTGTTTGTCCAGGTAATGTGCGGCACAGCCTCCAGCAGGTTTTTAAACTTGTCGGCATTTTGTCTAAGCTCTTCCTGTTGCTGTTGTACCGCCTTCTCGTTCAGTTTGCGCTCCGTTATATCCTGTAGGGTAAGCACCAGGCCATCGTCAAACTTTACCGCCACTACGTGCAGCCATACCTCTTTCCGGTTTATTTCCTGCAGCAGCTCTGTATCAAGCGGTTCACCTGTTTCCACAACATTTACCATGCTTTCAAACACGCCCTGTTCCATTAGCTTCGGGTAATCGTTCCAAAGCGTTCTGTCGATCAGTTTGTTCTCCGGTCTGTCGAACAGGGCCTTTGCCTGCTGGTTAACCGTGCTGATGCTGAAGTCTGTGATTACATGGGCAGCAGATCTAACCGATTTTAGAGCAAGTATAGCGTTAGGGGAGCTGTGAAGTATACCAGCGTGCAGCAGGTGCATGGTCTTTAGCTCATTTATCTGGATGAAGATGATGATGGCTCCGTCAATCCTGCGTTCCTGCGTAATGTAAGGCAGCACCCGCATCTGGTACCATACCCCGTTCTTATCCTGCAGTTCTTTCTCAACTACCTGGTTGCTGTTTATAACTTGCTTTATGTCTTCTGTTAATTTGTCGTAGCGCAAGTTATTGGAAATATGGTCAATAGAGCGGCCAATATCGCTTTCGATCAGGTTAATCAGGCGCGTAGCCGATGGGGTATATTTGCGGATGATCAGTTTACGGTCCACAAAGATCTGCCCGATGTCGGTGCTTCGGAAGTAATTGTTCAGGTCATCGTCGAGCTCAATCAGCGCTTTTATTTTATACTGATGCTCGGTGTTAATGGTATGCAGCTCCTCGTTCAGCGACTGCAGTTCTTCGTTGGTGCTTTGCAGTTCCTCGTTCGATGACAGCAGCTCTTCGTTGGTGCTTTGCAGTTCTTCGTTGGCAGTTTCAAGTTCTTCTACAACAGCCTGCAGGTCGTCTTTCGTGTATTGCAGTTCCTGTTCCAGCTCATCAACGCGGGTTTTATACTGGCTCTCGCTTACCACTACTACCTGGTCTGGTTTAAGCGGAATACGCGGCTGCTCCTCCGAAAACAGCACCAGGGTATAGCGCTGCAGCTGCTTTTTATCTGTATGGTTTGGTTTTACGACAACATTAATGTAACGCAGGTGGTTGCCATCATGCACCTGTATGTTATGCGCTATTACTTTTTCTTTTTCGATGCCTGCCTTGCGAAGCATAGCACCCAGGCTGACGGCGAGGTCCTGCGGTACCAGTTTCAGCAGGTTAAAGGTAAAGCTCTGCTCCGGCAGGTCCAGGAATTTCTTGAACTTACCGGCGCCATGCAGCACGTCATAGTTCTCGTCTACATACACAGCAGCATAACTGTACTCTTCCAGCACGGTTTCGCTCAGCACTTCGTTAAAGCTATGCTGCAGCACTTGCTTGGCAGTCAGGTCGCGGGATAAGGATGGGAGCGAGGTAATGATCGGGCGCTTGCTCATGCTGCCTGTGAAAGTTTCTGTTATTCCCAGTGAGCGTGCTGGTTCTGTATTCCGGAAGATCTTCCACTTTTTGTTCACCTCCTCAAAGCTCTTTAAATCTCCTACACTCTCGCTGGAACCCAGGAACAGGTAACCTCGCATGACCAGGGCATAATGAAACTTTTCGATCACGCGCTTCTGCAGCATCGGGTTGAGGTAAATGAGCATATTGCGGCAGCTCACCAAGTCTATTCTGCTGAAGGGAGGGTCGTTGGTGACATTGTGAGGCGAGAAGATCACCATGCGGCGCACACGCTGTGCTACCCTGTATTTGCCTTCCTCTTTAATGAAATAATCGTGCAGCCGCTCTTCTGACACTTCAGATAAGCTACTATAGGTATACAAGCCTTTACTTGCAAAATCAAGCGCTTCCCGGTCAATATCAGAAGCAAAGATCTTCACTTCAACCTCTTTTTTTACTTTGTCGAGGTACTCGCGCACGAGCAGGGCAATAGAATAGGCTTCTTCGCCGGTTGAGCAACCCGCCACCCAGATCCGGAGTTGGTCACCGTTCTTTTTCCCTTCGACGATATCTGGAATGACTTTACTGGCCAGGAACTTATAGGCTTCTTCGTCGCGGAAAAACTTGGTTACCCCGATCAGGAATTCTTTGCCAAGCATCTCCACTTCATCGGCATTCATGTTCAGGTAATCGAGGTAATCCGCAAAATCACTGATGCCTTTAATGTTCATGCGCCTGCTGATGCGCCTGATAATAGTGGGTTGCTTGTAGTTGCTGAAATCTATACCTGTCTGCTGGTTTATCATGTCCAGTATCTGGAAGAAAGTAGCTTCAGCTTCGCTATCGGCAAGTTCAATCAGTTTTCCGCTAAAGGGGCCTAATTTTATGTAATCAAATATTTCTGCAGACATCAGCTCAGGAGGGAGAATATGGTCGGCATACCCGGAGTTGATGGCGTTGCGGGGCATACCGTCGAAACGGGCAGTTGTTGGATCCTGCACCAGCACCAGGCCACCTTCTTTTTTAATGGCTTCTATACCTTTTGTGCCATCAGTACCAGTGCCGGAAAGTATAACCCCGATCGCGCGCTGCTTTTTATCTTGGGCAAGAGAAGAAAAGAACGTGTCGATAGTTTGCGAGCGATTCAGGTTGGTTTTGTTGTTGAGCTTAAAGCGGTTATTTTCTATGGTAAGTTCTTTGGAGCTAGGTATAACGTATACCCGGTTAGGCAGCAGCAGTTCATCGTGTTCCGCTTCCTGTACCTTAAGAGCAGAGTATTGTTCCAGTATCTCGGTTAACAGGCTGCGGTATTCTGACGAAATGTGCTGTACAATTACATAGGCCACTTTATCTTGTGGTATGGTACTGAACATGGCCTCCAGGGCCTGCAGTCCACCGGCAGAGGCACCAATGCCTATTACATATACTTCCTGCTCTCCCTTTTTGGTAAAGCTGGTTCCCGAACCGTTTCCTGCTTTAATCGCTTTTGCCATACCTGTTTCTTTAACCCTTTCTTTATCCTGCTTTATAGCATGCCAATTTACCAATTAATACTATAACATAATGCTTGTAAGGAAGGTGCTATGAGGCATAATCCAAGGTTTATTGCAGAACATGTTGCTATCGGGTTTGCATTTATGGTTTAACACTTCATTTTGAAGCCCGTACACAAATTAATAGCAATAGCCTGGGCTCTAGTTGCTTCAGGTATAATGTAATGCCACTATATGTCTGAGAATGAACCTAAAATAATAGTTATCGGAACATCGGCGGGAGGGATGCAGGCAGTAACAAAGCTGCTGTCCCGGTTGCCGGAGCAGTTGCCCGCCTCAATTTTTATAGTGCAGCACCTGAGCCCCGACTCGTCCGCACATTTCCTGGTAGATCGCCTGAACAAGTATACTGACCTGAAGTGTAAAGTAGCGGAGCATGGGCACAAATTTGAGCCGGCTACCGTCTATTTCTCTCCTGCCGATAAGCACCTGTTGATAAGTGGCGACCACATGCTGGTGGTAAAAGGCCCACGCGAAAACCAGTTCAGGCCTGCTATAGACCCGTTGTTCCGGTCGGCTGCGGCGCATCATGGGGGAAACACGACAGGTGTAATTTTAACTGGTTTTATGAGCGACGGGGTGATCGGGATGGAATGCATCAAAAGAAGCGGCGGCACAACTATAGTGCAACACCCGGATGATGCAGAGTTTCCGGTGCTGCCTGAAAATGTAATCCGGAAGGTTGATGCAAATTATGTAGTGCCGCTAAGCGAAATGAGTAACATACTGGAAGAGCTGGCTCAACAGCCGACTCAGCAATCATTAACAATTCCGGCTGATATCCGGCAAGAGGCTTTAATAACAGAACGGGTTATGAGCAATACAACACAAACCAGCATCGAAGAACTTGAAAAAGCCGGCACCCGCACAGCTTATAGTTGCCCGGACTGTGGTGGCGGTTTGTGGGAGCTGGGTCAGGAAGGAACCATAAAACGCTTCAGATGCCATTCGGGACATGCTTTTTCGCAGGATTCGCTGCTGCTGGGTATGTCCAATGCGCTGGAAGAAACGCTCTGGGTGGCGCTGCGGACGCTTGAGGAGCGACGCAACATTTTACTGAACATGTACCAAAGTGAAACCACCAAAGGGAACCACAGGTGGGCCGGCATACAGGAAAAGCGTGTTGAGGAAATGAAGGTGCATATTGAACGGCTACGGGAGCTGTTGTCGAAATCATCTTCTGCGGATGAGGAGCAGATGGGAGAGACGGGGTAGGTATAGTTTTGTGATAACAACAGGTATATAGGTTGCCCGACTTCTTGCTTATGGTGTGCTAGTGTTAATGCGTAGTTAGCTGCGTAAAACCCTTATTATGCCGTTTAAAGTTTGTATTTACGGCCATTTCTGTATTCCTGCTGCTAATCAGGGCGTATAGGATGTTAAATCGTTTCTTAGGAGAGCATACCTGTAAACTGTAGATAAGCCTCTTTGGCCTCTATTCGACAGGTGTGCTCTCAGAAGCAACAGGCAAACAGAATTACGGCAGCCAGAAAAGAAGATTAGCCATGAATACCTCCCAAACCCGGCTTGTAGAGGAGCTGCAAGAGCTTTCTCTTGGTTTACTTGATAGCAACACCCTTATACTCAAACAGATTAACGGTTCTATGTTATGCCAGTTTCTGTCGCATGGCCTTGTAAACTATACTGTTATGGTTACAAGCCAACTGCTGGCCACCACGCTTTGGCAGCTAAGCAGCTTGGGAATTATAGATGGCTCCGACTTTGTAGTCTTCAAAAACGTCTTCAGCAAATTCTGCTTACACGTAAAAGCCAGGCAACTGTACGCCGAACTCGGAGTGCAGCAGCCTAATCTGGATCTTGAACTGCAAAACCTGCTGGCGGCTTAGGTTTTTTCTTCGTGCAAATTGTATGCACATAAAAGAGCCACTTGACGATTTTATTCGTAAGGGGCTTTTTTTCAAGTGGTCGTGAAGGTCGTAAACAAACGCCTCCCTAACCTCTGTGTTAGCATGAACAGGCTGTAGGTTGCGCAGGTCAAACAGGCGGGGCAGATCGAGCTGGTGCAGGTAGCCGCTTGGGTAGTCCTGCCCGTAGTCTAGAGCGTATTGGTGGAAACTGACCCAGAAGGTCCTGAATCGCTTTTCCATAGCACTGGTTTGCTCCAGGACCAGCTGTAGCTGTCTGTGGTTGAGGCTGAGTAGGTCTAGCGCAGCCATTTGGGCAAGGAGTCTGAGTTGGCTCTCGAAGACACCGGCCTCGTCGTAGTGCGTCTCGTGCCTCAGCTCGTAGCTGTTACTTCCTGATGGCCAAAGGGACTTGTAGCCGCTTTTCTTTGGATAAGCTTCAGCTCAAAGGTCTGCAGACGGGTCAGAAACTCCTTTAGGTGCTTCATGGCTTGACTTTTTCAGGTGATATTCTATTGTTAGGGCTCCCCATATTTGCTGGTAGAGATAGCCTATAGAACTTGCAATTAGAAGAAGGCCTCACATATCCAGTAGGCATCAACAGGGTTTTAGAAAGATTCTTATGTACCAGTAATGCCGGATTCTGGTACATATCAGTTCTCTTATGTACCAATAATCACTAATGCTGGTACATACCAACAGCCATATGTCCCAATAAACGACACTTATGGTACAACCTAGGATGCTTACGTACTTATAACAGGGGCGGTAGAAGTGTACTGCTCCTTGGCATTCACAAAAATCTTAATCAGTGGCAGGTTCAGGTATTAATTGCTCGTGCCTATCTTTTCTTATTGAAGCAGTCCTAAATCGGCAAGTGCATTCAGATATCTAGCGGCGGCTTTACGTTCCAGCATGAGGTCCTTCATCACAAATTCAATCTTGGTATAGGGATGCTTGAACAGGTTGTTGAGCAGATCCTGGCTATATATTTTGGGCAGGTCTGTACGAATCCTCTTTTTGTACTGCTGCATAAGGAGGTTGATGCTTTTCACCATCTCAATAGTTTGCTTGGCTGTTTCCTCTACTCCTTTGAGCATGAATAGGAGCCATGCCTCCCATTCACCTGTGTCGCGCACATGCTGCAGCAGGCGGTAATAGTCCGCCTTATTTTCCACCACGTAGCGGCTGAGGTAAAGCACAGGCAGCTGCAGCAGGTCTTTGCATACAAGGTACAGGATATTGATGATACGCCCGGTGCGGCCGTTCCCGTCATAGAAAGGGTGGATGCTCTCAAACTGATAGTGGATGATGGCCATCTTGATCAGCGGGTCGACATCGGATAGCTCGTCATCATTAATGTAGAGGACAAAGTTATGCATGAGGTGCTCTATCTGGTCCGGATGCTGAGGTGGTATATAGACCGTTGCACCTGTTTTGGCATTTTTCAGCGTCGTGCCCGGCAGCCTGCGCAAGCCGGCATTGTTCTGCTCAAGCTCCTGCTGGATTCTGAGAATGTGGCCTAAGCTCAGAATCTTATTTCTACGCACCGCTTCAAAGCCTTCCCGTAAGGCCGTTGCATAGTTCTGCACCTCCTTGGTAGCGGTGCTCAGGGCGTAACCTGCCTGCAGTTCGGCTTTGAAGAGCTCATCCTGAGTGGTGATGATGTTCTCTATGGCCGAACTTCCCGCGCTTCCTGCAAGGTAAGCGTGTTGATCAGGATCTGTTCATTGGGAATAGTTGCTGCTACTCCCTTCAGCTCGGCCAGATAACGGTGGGCTGTCGTAGCCTGCTTCAAGACAGCTTTAGTCTCTACTTCAATATTAACAGGTAATTCAGTTGGCTGCCACATGGCTAGATTGACAAAATATCGTTCTTAATTGAGATGACTTACTTTAATCTTTATATAATTATCGCCATAACTGGCGCAGTAGCGATTGAATTCTCTAAGAAGGTTTCCTACTTTTTAATTTCGGGGAGACTTTGTTTTATCTCAGAGCTCTCCGTTTCTGATAGGCTAGCTGGCAGTGATATACAGGTTTAAGGTACAGCAAGTGTAATCGGCGCTTTAGGTAGTGCCCCCATGTTGCACCATCTGTTATCAAACAAATATGATAAATTATAAATGCTTTAGGGTATTGAAGATTGAAGTACCAACCAGAACCTGAAGTGAGTCGGTTGCTTTAGCGAAAGAAGTCTGAATGGGGCTTAAGTTCCTGAATAGTTCCTAGCTGTATGTCGTGAAGCTAGTCATTTCACTTAATAGCCCCTTCTCTTAACAAAGGACCTTTTCTTACCTATAGCAAGGTGGCAATAAAGGACAGTGTTGGCTCCAAAAAAGAGCCGCGACGAGAATCCGCCATCTCCATCTCTCTTATCTACCTACTCCTTTCAAGCCACCCAGCTACGAGAGTAAGCGCATCAGGTTTCCAGAAAATAGTCCATTCTTCTGTTCTGGAACAGAATTTTCCAAAAAGCCTTCCTCTACCTTTATACTACACCAAAAGGGAAAAGGGACATGAATAAAAAGCTGGTCATAGAGGGAATTACAGCACTGCTGATCCTGCTGTTTCTTTACACGGCGCTGAGCAAACTGCTGGATTTGCAGGCTTTCCGAGGGCAGCTGATGCTGCAGCCTTTCCCTGCGGGTTGGGACAGTGTGCTGCTTTGGGCGTTGCCCCTGACCGAGCTGCTGGCCTGCACCCTGCTTTTCTTTCCGCGGATGCGGCTGCAGGGCCTCTATCTGGCGTCGCTCCTGATGTCGGTTTTCACCCTGTACGTTGCCCTAATCCTTACGCGCGCATTCGGCTATATCCCCTGCAGCTGCGGGGGCGTGTTGGAGCGAATGGACTGGGAGACGCATCTGGTCTTCAACGTGGTTTTCTTGGCTTTGGCGATCACCGGGACAATACTTTACAAACGAACAGAACGGCAGGAGCCTGCTGTGCGGGCTGCGGCTGAGCTGTCTAACGGAAAGGAGGGAAGCGGCAAAGAGTAAGCATGGAAACAGCGCAGCAGGGGAGCCCCGCAGCATGGTAAACGACAGTATAAATTCTCCGACTGGGCAAGGGCTCGGGAGCCAGATGGAGCAGGTGATCGCCTGGGCCTGCCAATCTCAGGCAACTTTAAATTTTTAATACCATGAAAAAGATGAATTTGAGTATGCTCGCCATTTTGCTGGGGACAGCACTGGCGGTTGCCGGAGTCGAGGGGAACTCGCAGCCGGAAGCGCAACAGGAGCAGTGGTTCCTGCTGCAGATGGGAGGTGATCCTTCTGATCCGAATGACTACACCATCACCGGTGGGTCACCGTCCAACTGCGTGGTGGGCGACCACCGCTGCGCTATTCTAGCAGAGGAGGATGCCACAAACCCAGGGAAGCCGACGCAGGATGGTGTAGATGACCCTGCAAGGGAAGTGTTCCGCAGCCAACAGTAGCTAAGGAGACGCTTTGCTGAATAAGAAAAGCCTGATGCGTATGCGCATCAGGCTTTTTGGTGTGAGCTTAGTTCTGCTGGATGCCACTTATTTCTATCACTCTTTGCGGAATCGGGAAAACGTAGCTGGGATTCCCCGGCGGAAGTGTGCGTGTGCCCTCGGGTAGCTCCCGGCTGAGGGAAATGGCGTAGCGGCTGTCCTTGTTGAGGCGGCGCAGGTCAGCCCAGCGCAGGCTTCGGAAGGCCAGCTCTTTTCTGCGCTCCTCCAGGATGATGTCCAATGCTTGGGTGCCGTCAGTAGCTTCCAGGGGCGTGAAGGTACCGGCCTTCCAGCGTTTTTCCAGCAGGACATTGAGCGTGGCCATGGCCGGCCCCGCCTGACCCAGCCGGGCAAGGCACTCGGCGCGGATCAGGTACAGCTCGTCGGTGGCGAGCCCGGTGAAGAGGAGAATGGACCCGGCGTAACTTCCCCGGAAACCGATGTTGCCGGGTTCATACTCGTGGTAAAAGATCTCCCGGCGCAGATCATCCTCCCCATAGAGCGCGTACAGGTCCGGGTTCACTTTTCCCGCCGGGTAGTAAGTGCCGGAGAGCATGAACATGGTGGTATGGAAAATCACCTCTTCGTTCATGCCCGGGATCGGGTTCGCTGTGTTCAGGTCCAGCAGGTTGTAGTCCAGCAGCCGGTCATGCAGACTGAGGGCCCTGTCTGCATAGGAAAGGGCCTCGGCGTAGCGCTCCTGCTGCAGCAGGGTGCGGGCGAGCAGCGCGAAGGCGGCCGGCTTGGAGGGACGGGTCTTGTAGGAGGGCACTTCCGGTAGCAACTCTGTGGCCGTTTTCAGGTCTGCCAGCACCTGGTCGTAACTTTCCTGCACAGATGCCCTGCCAACACGCTCGTTGATGTCAGGGCTCAGTTTGAGTACAATGCCAGGGTCCTGGGCTGCCGTAGCTTCACTGTATGGCACCGCATAGACCTGCAGCAGGTTGTAGAAGGCATTTGCCCGGTAGAAAAGCGCGCTCCCCCTGATCATGTTCCACTCGCTTTTTTGGTGAGGGGCGGGCTCCAGTTTTTCTGTGCCCTCCAGCACTAGGTTGGCGTACAGCACCGCGTTGTAAGACAGAGACCAGTCATTGCGGTCACTGTCATTGTAGACATCCCGCTCCCAGGCGTAGACGTTCCTGACCGTCAGACTGGAGAGGGCGTTCCAGTCCGCAGGTCTGATATATAAGTTGTCGGCGGCGACTTCGCCTGTAAAAGGAGTCTCCTGGTTCAGTGCGTAGTTGTTGTCGAGCAGGCGCAGGAGGTTCTCAAGCCTGTCGGTGGGGATCGCCAGCGACTTGTCAGGCTTTACGTCCAGGAAATGCTCGCAGGACGAAAGCGAAATCGCCAGGAGTAGGGTGAAAATGCATTTTAACTTTTTCATGGTATCGATCTTTTAGAGTTAGAATCCAACCCGGAATCCCATGGAGAGGGTCGGGGGCGGTGTCATGTAACTGGCATGGTCAGGGTCAAGGCCGTGCTTGTTGGCGCGCCACAGGATGCCCAGGTCCCGCGCTACGGCGTAGAGCTGAACGTGCTGTACCATGCGCCGGGAACTGGACGGCTGCAGCACGTCTACCGTCAGGTTGATGTCCTGCAGCCGTATATGGTCCCCTTTCTCCACCAGGGCGGCGGAGTTGGTGTAAAAGGTGTCGCGGTTCACGTTGCCCGGGTAGACCATGGACGGAACAGAAGTGTGCTGCTCGTCTCCCGGCTGTTGCCAACGGCGGGCAAAGTCCGGGTGGCTGACCCAGCCTTGGAACAAGTTGTTGTAGTGGATGGAGGGGCGTCTGAAGTAATACCCGAAGCGGTAGCTGATATTACCCGACAACGTGACGCCCTTGTAGCGGAAGGTGTTCAGAAAGGAACCGAAAACAGGAGGGAGGGCCGGACCATGGAAGACCAGTTCCTCCAACTGCGTATTGCGGGTGATGGCTGTGTAGTCTTTGCTGAGCTCCCCCTCGACAAGTCCCTGCGGATCCCCGGTCTGCGGGTCCAGCCCCTGCCAGGCATAGCTGTAGATGCTATGCGGGGGGCGCCCTTCCACCGGCGTGACGGACAGGCCGGAATTGATGAAGGTGCTGCCGCTGGCTGTGGTGCTTTCATACCGGGTGACCTCGCTCCTGTTATAGTTGAAGAGCAGCGTGCTGCTCCAGTTCAGGCCCCTGTCCAGCAGTTTTCCGGTCAGTGAGAGGTCCACGCCACTTCCTTTCATGGAGGCGACGTTGCGGCGGACCCTGCCGCTTATCACACCGGCCGTCGGGTCCACGAGGGCGTCACCGATCAGGTCTGTGCCCTTTTTGACATAATAGTCCAGCGTACCGTGCAGGCGTTCATTTTTCAGGCGGAAATCCAGCCCCATGTTCCAGGTGGCTGCTTTTTCCCAGCGCAGGTCCGGGTTAGGGTAGGTGCGCACCACAGCGTAAGGGCTGCCGTTCAGATTGCCCGAGACGGAGCTGATGGTGGCCAGCGCGGTGAGGTTGTTATCCAGGTTGCCGTTATAACCAAACGAAGTCCTGGCTTTCAGGTATTCCAGCCAGGGAAGGGAAAAGAATTCCTCCCGGTGGGCGTTCCAGGCCAGTCCGGCCGACCAGAGGGGAACGCCGCGCTGGTTGCTGTTCACCCCAAAGAGGTTGGAGGCGTCCTTGCGGGCGCTCGCGGTGGCGACGTAGCGGCCGTCGAAGGTATAAGTGGCGTTGGCGTAGTAAGAGGTAAAACGCTGGTTCCGCTCCGAGAAGCCGGTGTTGTTTTGTATGCGCCCCCTCGTGGCCGGGTTGAAGGAGAGGGGAAACTGTGTCATGTAGTCAACGGGTACAGAGGTGCCCACGCGATCATCATAGCCATATGCCCGGAACTGCTGACCGGTGCTGCGCTGTGCCTGCCCTTCGGCACCGGCCATGGCCGACAATTCATGCTGGCCGGCTGATAGGTCGTACCGGAGCTGTCCCCGGCCGTTGTGGGACCGGAACTGGCTGTGCCAGGTGTCAATAATGCTGCCCCGGGGAACAGGGAAGCTCAGCGTTCCGTCCGGGTTCACTTGGGTGAAGCGGTTGATCAGGTTGCGCGTCTCGTATGCCTCGGATGTCTGCAGGTTGGTGTTCAGGTCCTGGTTATGGGTATACTGGTACTTCCCGATAAAAGTCAGGCCTTTGAACAGGTCCACGTCCACCCCAGCCGTCACGATGGCCTGCTGCTGCTCGATCGTGTGGTCAATTCCGTCAGCATCCCGCAGCGGCACATACTCCCAGTTGAGCAGGCCGTTGGATGCGGCAGAGGCGGCATAGTCCTGCCGGTAGTCTCGGGGCAGGATCACCGGGTTGCCCTGTTCGTCCGCCAGGCGGGCATAGGGGTAGAGCCTTTTGGACTGGTCCAGGCTGATGTCATTGAAGGCGGGGCGCCCGAAGCGCCTGGTCCCCTGCGCCAGGTTGATGCCTGTGTGCAGCGTCAGTCGTTTGATGGGGGTGTAGCTGTTGTCGGCGCGCAGGCTGATGCGGTGGTTGGGATCACCCAGTTGGCCGGTGGCGGCATCGTAACCGCCTGCCAGGTAATAAGACATGCGCTCGCCGCCGCCGCTCAGGTTAAGGGCGTATTGCTGGTTTACCCCGGTATCGTAGAGATAGCGCTGGAAATCGTCCCGCACGTCGTGGGCGGCCAGGCCCTGCAGGGCCTCCTCCAACTGAGCGTCTGTCAGCTGGCCCTTTCGGTGCAGGATCATCAACTCCACGGCAGGCGAGAGCAATGTGCGGGCGGGACTGTTCTCCTGGCTGTTGTAGTAGCCTCTGCCGAAAAGAAAGCGTTCCACCCCGATGAAGTCAGTCGGGGCCATCATGGGCACCTGGCTGAAGTCCGGCTTTGAGAGCACGCTGACATTGGCGTTGACGTTCACACGCATGGGCTGCTGGAGACGTCCTTTTTTGGTGGTGATCACGATCACGCCGTTGCCGGCGCGGGCGCCCCAGATCGAAGCTGCCGCTGCGTCCTTGAGCACCGTAATACTCTCCACGTCGTTGGGATTGATAGCGTTCAGGCTGCCTTCGTAGGGGAAGTTGTCCAGGATAATGAGCGGTTCGGCATTGCCGTAGATTGTGCTAATGCCCCGGATGTTGACTTTGGGGTTGTTGCGAACGCGCTCGTCAATGTTAAGCCCGGAGGTGACGCCCTTGAGCCGGTCCAGGATGCTGGGACTGACGGAGCGGTCGAGCAGCTCCCAGTCTACCTGCGTAAAGGAGCCTGTCACCCGCTCGGGAGCCAGGCGCTCATAGCCTGTGGAGACGAGCACCTCCCCGAGAGACTGGGAGTTCTCACGCAGGGCAATGGTCATTTCCCCGCCCAAAGGTGGTTTTAGCGGCACCTGCTGTGTGATGTAGCCCAAAAACGAAATCTCCAGGGTGTCGGCAGCCGAGGGAGGGGCTAGTGTAAAGCGCCCCTCGGGATCAGTGGCGGTGGCAGCGCTGGTACCCAGCAGGCGCACCGTGGCACCTGGGAGCGGGTGGTTGCCGGGAAAGGCGATGACGCGGCCTTGTAGCCGCTCCTGCCCCAGAGCAGGGAGCGTGCTGCACAACAGCAGGAAAGCGATGAGTAATTTTGGTTGCATACAGGATTATTTTTTAGGTTCGGGAATACTTATTGGATGATAAGCACCTGGAGCGGGCGCTTTTTCTTCTGCAGCTGGAGGCCATAAGTAGCCAATCGGGTGTTCAACCGGCTGATGTCCTGCAGGTCCCCTTCCGACAGCTGGAGATCAAGGGGGTAGGTGATACCTGTTTTGTCGAGCACCGGAAGGTCTGGGATATGCTTGTTGAGAAAAACCACCAGCCTGTTAATCGGCTCGTTGCGCATGTACTTGTCCGGATCGCTGACGTCGGTGAAGTTGTGGCCGGGCTCACCCCCCGCAGACCGCGGCACTGCTGCTTGGCCCAACAGGGCCAGCTCCCAACAGTCGATGCGCTTTTTGCGGACGCTGGCCTGCAGGCCGAAGAGCCGCTCCATGTCCTGCTGCATAAAGGGGTAGAGCTTGTCGGAGAGGGCGGCGGGCAGCAGCATTTCGTAACAATAGTTTTTGTGCTGGCGCTCTTCCATCAGGTTGTGCACCTGGTGGGCGCGGGCCTTGTCGCTGGCCAGGAAAATCTGCTTCTCCGGGAAGTAGGAGGGCAGGCCGCAGGAAGCCCGGAGGAGTTGCGCCACAGAGGCGTTCACGATCTGCAGGCGCAGGGTGGAGTCTGTCTTCACCTTGCCAGACCCGCCACCCAACCCCGGCACATAAGGGGTGAGGATAGAGCGGTAGCGGGGGAAAGGGGAGCCGCCGTTTCCCTCATGGAAGAGCGGTTTGCTGTAGTCATGATCCATGACGTCCTTCTTGTGGTCTTTGAAATTGCCTTCCTGCCCCCGCAGGAGGCGGCGCACCGTGGCGGGCGTCGCATCGTAAGGGCCAGTCTGGGCAAGCAGCCTGCCCTCCGGGCTGATCCACACGAGATGGGGCACGGTGTTGTATGGGAAGAGCTCCTCCAACTGTTGATTGTCCAGTACGATCGGCAGCTTCATGCGCCGCCCAATAGGGTTGTTGGCGAGAAAGGCCTCCACTTCTTCCCGTTTCTGGGAGGTGACGGTGATCACCTGTAGGCTATCGCCAAAGGTCTGTTTCAGAGCCTCCAGCTTCGGGAGCGCCAGCAGGCTGGAACCGCATGTGGTGGCCCAGAACTGCAGCAGCACGACCCTGCCGCGGAAGTCGGAAAGGCTGGCCGTGCCGGATGGGTAGTGAAGCAGGGTGCTGAGGGTCACGTCGGGTACCTGCTCCCTTGTCTCCAGTTCGGCGGCAGCGTGCTCCTGTGCCTGTCCCCGAACGGTTTGGGAAAGCAGCAGCGCCATCAGAACGAAAGCCAGGCAACACGCATGATGGAGAGTTATTCTATTTAAAAACTGTTTTATTAACGACATGTATTAGTGTTTAAAGGTTTAATTGATGTGTAAGGCCACAGGTGGCCACTGGGCTTTTCTCCGCCTAGCGGCCTGAGAGAAGGTAGCTTACAGGGAGCAGGAAGAGGAGAGGCGGGGGCGACCGGCGTGAGCGAGGAACGGAGAGTTTCGCTCACGGGCGACTGCGGTTACTCACCTTAAAACTATTCTATAACCTATGGAGCAGCCGCCCCCTGCACAGCCAGATAGTGCCGGACGCCCCCGGCCTCCCTTAGTGTAGCATTGGATCGCGGCAGCAGCGGCAGGGTAAGCCCTTCTCTGAAGCGCTGACTGAGTTAATAGACTTTTCAGAATGGTGTGACTGCGGGCTGCCAGCAACTAATCGGGAGGTAGCACACAGGAAAAGTATAGGCATAAGAAGCCCGGGAAGCCAGTTTCTTGGTTTCATTTAAGTATAAATCAAGATGTGATAAATAGTTAGCCGCTAGTGTGGGTGGATCTGTAGGAAACTTTCTAATCAGGCGGGCAGACGAGCAGCATCCAGTTGGCCGACACGCTGGTATGCAGGGATTCCAGGGCCTCGGCCAGCGAGACCTTTTCGGGACAGATTGGTGTGGTGCTTAGTTGTGGCGGGGAGCCGGTTTTATCGGGCAGGTCATGCAGTTGATATAGAGCCGAAACAAGCGTATTAATATCTTCATAAAAGGAAATTAATTCAGTATTGAGAACACAGGAGGACTTGCTATTCTTCAGAGCCAGGATAAACCATTTCCAGAGGCGCTGCTGCGCTTCATGCTTTGGGTGGCGGGCACAGAAGTCCAGCAGGGCCTGGTCGGGTTCGGAGAGTTTGAATTCAGGTAAGGTATAGGGCATGGTTTCCATAGGTGTAATCGGTTAAAGTTTGGAAATGAAGGTTCCTGCCAGCTGCTAAGCAGTGCTGGTCATGCCGGGGAGGGGAAAGAAGACAGCTGCACGACAACACGGGCTAGCTGGTGTTAGCGGGGCAGCGACGAGGAATAATCAGTTCACTCCGGGGGGCACACGAGCAGTACCCAGTTCTGGAGAAGCTGCAGGGGGATAAGCGGCGCAAGGGTGCTGAAAGCCGCCAGTGGAGAAGCAAAAGAGCGGGAATTCAGACTGAATGATGTATGCTGCATAAATCCTAAGCTTTGAATACCAGTGTTGGCGTACGTCCTCTTGCCTTTCTGCTCAAACAACCAGTGTTGCGGCAGCTCAGCCGTATCCCTGTCCGGGAAAACCGAAACCGAGCGCTTTCAGCAAACGTTTGCTTTTACGCTGTTAGCATTGAGCTGGAAAGCATGGTCTTTTGCGAATATGGAGAATACCTAATATCTTTAAGGTATGGAATACGCCTTCCAAGCTGAGCCTTTCGGTAAGACGAAATTGAGGGAAAAGGCACTTGTATCAAATGTGGTATACTTGTATTTAACAAGGGCTGCACTTGTAAAAAACAATGAATTTAAATGGATAAAAAAGATATTTTTTGTAAATTATGCCTATGGAAACAGCAGCCAGAAGAAGACCACTTCACTTGGGCGACCATGTGAGAAGAATGCGCACCGCTTTGGGAGTGAAGTAATCTGCCTTAGCCACGGAGCTGGGCATGACCCAGCAGAACATCTCCCGCATTGAGCAGGAAGAGGAGGTGGATGATGTGACATTGGATAGGATTGCGAAGGTGCTGGGGGTGTCAGCTGAAGCGATTAAGAACTTTGATGAGGAGGCTACAGTAAATATTGTTTCTAACTTTACTAGTCAAGATAGCTCTACAATTAACGCTATCAATATTCAGCCAACATTCAATCCGGTTGATAAAATAGTTGAGCTTTATGAGCGTCTTTTGCAGGTTGAGCGTGAGAAAGTGGAGTTGTTGGAGCGGATGCTTAAAAGCCAAAGTTCCGATGAGTAATAAGATTTATAATATTGTCTCGTACTGAAATAAGTTGACGGTTTAGAGACGAAATTACTTTTTAAATTGAGACCTCCAATGCGTTTGTGTTGGAGTTTTCTTTTTCCACTGTTTTACCTCTAGTTTCTGCTGGGCGTGCATCTGCTCAGGTGTCAGGAAATGACACGGGAGGTGGGAAATGGCACGAGAGGTGGGGCCTGCGGGTGTTGTAGATGCTCACTGCCTGAGCTATCACCTGCACTGCCTCCAGGTGGTGGGCAAAGCCCCGCTCGAGGGCGAACTCATCCTTCAGAATACCGTTCACCCGCTCGGCCACCGCGTTCTGGTAGGGGACGTACTTTTGAGTCATGCTCGGCTTTATCCGGGCCTTTTTTCTCTGCTGCTTTTTCCATATAAGGTTGATTTTAGTGTCAACCTATTTCAGGACGGGGCAAGTAGATAAAAAAGTCCGCTCTGCATGCAGAGGGCACTGAAAAAGTCTCCGTGAAAACTGGAGAATTAAAGGAGCAGGAATTAAGTTTTCTGCTCCTTTTTTCGTATCTCCTGGTGGAATCAGAGAGCATTCAGATGGTAGCGCAACAGCAACAAATTCAACCAAGCCCCTATTCAGGGCTCTATGATCTGATTGTCCCCCAGGACAATCTGCTTCGTAAAATCAACGAGCTGATCGACTTCACTTTCATCTACGAGGAGCTGGCCAGTAAATACTGCACCACCAATGGCCGCAGGGCCGAAAGCCCGGTGCGCATGTTCAAGTACTTGCTGCTGAAGACCATCTACACCCTCTCCGATGTGGACGTGGTGGAGCGCTCGCGCTACGATATGTCCTTCAAATACTTTCTCGACCTCTCACCCGAGGAGGCTCTGATCAACCCCAGCTCCCTGACCAAGTTCCGTAAGCTCCGCTTAAAGGACACCGACCTGCTGAACCTTCTGATCAGCAAGACGGTCGCCATTGCCCTTGAAAAGGGCATCATCAAGTCCCACTCCCTTATCGTGGATGCCACCCACTCGCTCTCCAGGTCAAATCCACAATCCGCCCTGGAGGTGCTCAGGGAACGCTCAAGGCTGCTGCGCAAAGCCCTTTGCAGCATCGATGAAGACATCAAGGGCCGCATGCCCGAACAGCATGACTCGGGCGGGTTGGAAGAGCAGCTGGCTTACTGCCGCAGGCTTGAAAAGCTCGTTGAGTCGGACCAGGCGCTGTGCGTGATTCCCGCCGTTAGAGAGAAGCTCAACCTGCTCAGGGAAACGGTGGAGGATACCCACGAAAGCCATACGCTCTCCAAAGACACGGATGCCAGAATGGGCCATAAATCGGCTGACAGCAGCTTCTTTGGCTACAAGACGCACCTGGCCATGACAGCGCATCTGGCCATGACAGAGGAGCGCATCATTGCCGCCGCCCTTGTCACCTCAGGCGAAAAAGGCGATGGCCCGCAACTGCCAGAGCTTCTGCAAATAAGCCGCGCCAATGGCATTGAGGTGGACACCATCATCGGCGATGCGGCCTATTCAGGCAAGGAAAACCTCAAGCTCCAGGACAAGGAGGGCCGCAGTCTAAAGCTGGTGGCCAAACTCAACCCTGTCATCAGCCAGGGCACCCGAAAGGAGGAAGCCAGGTTTGAGTATAACAAAGACGCAGCTATGTTTGTGTGTCCTGCCGGGCATATGGCCATGCGAAAGGCACGTCAGGGGAAAAAGAACCGTGGCAAGAACCAGGCAACCGTCTACTACTTTGACGTTCAAAAATGCAGGAGCTGCCCCTTAAAAGAGGGTTGCTACAAACCAGGAGCCAAGTCAAAAACCTACGGAGTGACGATCAAGTCGCCTATCCATGTGGAGCAGCAGGCCTTTCAACAGACAGCCTACTTTAAGGAGAAGACCAGGGAGCGCTATAAAATAGAAGCCAAGAACAGCGAGCTCAAAAACGTCCATGGCTATGGCAGGGCCATCTCCTATGGCATCACCAGCATGCAGCTGCAGGGAGCGCTGGCCATCTTCACAGTAAACCTGAAGCGAATCCTCAAGCTAAGCGCTTAAGCCTCGGGAATTCCCCACAAAAGCGCCCAGGCGCCCTTCCTTTCCGACCCTACACACAATTGAAAGTCCGATTGGCTATACAAGTGATCGTTCGGTTGGCCAGCACGACTTCTTGTAATAAAAAAAGCGATCAGGTAAAAACATTTTTTTACCTGATCGCTTCTAAGGGTTGCTCCTAAATGAGGGACTTTTTCAGTGCCCTCGATTGCTCTAGAGGCCTTTTCAGTGGTCGCGAAGGGAGTCGAACCCCTAACCTTCTGATTCGTAGTTTTATCTAAGCACTATATAGTCGATTCCAGATGTTTCGAAATATTCGATTCTAGGCTGTAGAGGCGGTTTTTGACTCTTGTTAGTAATGGTCGTTTCTTGACATTCTAGCGAAATGTATGCAAATTGTATGTACATCGTATGTACAACAACTGTTGAAAAGTATGAAGCAAAAAGTCTCTACTGCCATCATTCTTGACACACGCAGATCGCATAGTGATGGCCACTATCCCGTAAAGCTAAGGATCACCTACCAGCGTAAACAAAAGTACTACCCGGTTATAAACGAGAGGGGGGAGCCCTATCGATACACCTTAGCTGAGTTCGAAAAAATACGCAACCCCAAGGCTCGCGGCGGCTACAAAGAAGTTAGCCTCAGCCTGGACAAAGCAGAACACGCAGCACTAGAGGTAGTCGAGAAGCTGCCGGTCTTTAGCTTTGAGGCTTTCGAGAGTAGATACGTAACAGATTATAAGAAGGGAGATGTATTTGCCGCATACCGATACAAGATTGCGGAAATCAAAAAAGAGGGGCGGGCTGGAACAGCAAGCAATTACGAATGCTCCTACAAATCTCTGCTTGAATTTTGTAAAAATAAACCCCTGCCGTTCACTTCAGTTACAAAAACCTTCCTGCAGGCATACGAGAAATGGATGGTGGGATCTGGTAAATCTTTGACTACCGTCGGCATATATCTACGCCCCTTGCGTGCTGTTTTCAATGACGCCATAGCATCTGGAGAGGTTAATCCTGAAATGTATCCTTTTGGCAAAAGGAAGTATACTATCCCGGCTAGCCGCAATGTTAAAAAGGCGCTTACCCTAAGTGACATTGAGAAGATCGTAACCTATGAGCCCAAGCATGACGGAGAGGCCAAAGCAAGGGACTTGTGGTTTTTCTCCTACCTGTGCAACGGGATCAATGTAAAAGACATGGCTCGCTTAAAGTATGAGAATATCACAGGCGACGAAATTACCTTCGTTAGGGCAAAGACGGAACGAACGAACAGGCAGAATATAAAACCTATCGTTGCTGTCCTGACCCCTGAGATGAAGCAAATCATTAAACGTTGGGGCAATAAACCTGCTAAGAGCGATAGTTACATTTTCCCGATCCTAAAGAAAGGGCTTTCCCCGGAGGAAGAGCTGGCTCAGGTGCGATACGCAACGAAGGCCATAAACAAGTACATTAAGAGGATTGCTGCAGAAGTAGGCATAGAAAAGAACGTGTCTACCTATACTGCACGCCATTCCTTCTCAACTGTACTTAAACGCTCAGGCGCTTCAATGGAGCTTATATCAGAGTCTCTCGGGCACAGCGATATGAAAACAACCGAGAACTATCTGGACAGCTTCGAGAGCGATCTTAAGAAGCATTTTGCCGCCCAGCTAACAGCTTTTAGAAAGGATAAAGAAAAGGCTGAGGTAGGGAAGGTGTAGGGGGCATATATTAAGTGGGGCAGCATAAGAAGTATAGTAGCTGAGCTGCTACAGTTGAAGCTGCAGAACAAACTGTGCCAAAGGATTATTTAAGAATATCTTAATACAGTTAACATGGTAGGCAGAAACGGGCTGTGTATAGGCTACATGAATCATCCCGGAGTTTGAATCAGGGATAAGTAGAGCAGATTCCATAAGTTGGCCAGTGCCAGGCGGATGCGGTAAAGCGGTGTGGGAGTTTTCCTGCACCGCTTTCCTGTTCTATGGCAGCCCTGCCGGAGCAGGTTGGAGACCGCCTGGCGCAGCTCCTTTTCCAGCAGCGAGAGCAGGAAGGCATACACCAGCGTGACGATCTGCAAAAGCTTCATTCTATTGTCCCAGAACCAGAGGCGGCAGCTCTCCATGCCCATCTCTGCCTTGTTGAAGCGGAAGGCCTGCTCGACCTGCCAGCGGCGGGCGTAGGCAAAGACCAACCGCCAGGCGTCCCGATCCGTGTGCACCTCCTCATTGGTGAGCAAATACCAGGGCGGGCGGCCCTTTCGGCCCGGCCGGCAGATGATCAAAGTGAGCGGGCAGTCGGGGTAGTCCGGGTGCAGGCAGCGCTGCCAGAGGAGGCTGCGGCGGTAGGTGAGCTGGCGCACCATGTCGCGCACTACCTTGGAGGAGGTGGCTTTTTTGCCCACCGAAAAGCGGTAGCCATTTTTCAGCAGTCCCTTCACGTCTAGAAGCTTGTAGCGCGAGGGCCAGCGTAAAAGAAAGCGGTCTCCTCGGGCCAAGAGCAGGCCCAGCCACCTAGAGGAGGCGTAGCCGCGGTCAAAGACGTGCAGCACGGCCCTGCCGAAGGCCTGGCGGGCCCACAACAGCAGCCAGAGCCTGACTTGCTCCAGGGAAGTGGCGTTTATCCCCCGGCTGGTCCACCACGTGAAGCGGGCCAGGCGGGGCTGAGCCCACAGGCCGCAGCACAAAAGGCCCACCCAGCGGAAACCCGGCACATGCACCGGCTGACGGGTAGGGGGATCATAATAACCGGGCTTTACGCGCAGCTGCCGCCTGGCCTTCATGCTGCGCACAGCACACAGGCCCTGGCTTTTGATGCTTTCGGTTTTCTCCTGCACGCTCTCGTCCCAGAGCAAGAGGGGCAGCTCCCGCTCCTGCTCCAGGAGCCTATCCACATACGTTTGGGCTTCACCCGTCAGGTAATCAGTGATGGCTTCGGCCGACCATTTTTTGCTCCTCAACAGGTTGGAGAGGCGCTTGGTGCCGGCCGGCGCCTTGTGGGGGGAGAGCAGCACCCCGCCCAGCTCGCTCAAAAGCAGGCCCGAGGAGCGGCTGCGGTGGCGCACCAGTGCCTGGCACAGGGCCTGGAAGGTCAAAACAAGGCGGTGGTCCAGCAGCCGGTCGAGCTGCACCAGGAAGGGAGCGAGGAAATCCTCCAGGCGGTGGGAGAAAAAACGGGCCTGGGAGAGAACCTCAGCCTGGAAAGATGCGTTTTTAGAAGTAGTAAACATAAAAACCTCCTGTTTTTAAATGGTCATACAACCACAAAACAGGAGGTTTTCCTTTTTCATCCCATTCCTAAACTCCGGGATGATTCATGTATATTCAGCTTGCTTTATATGCCTGATCTGGATGGTTTGGCATATCTGGTTCTGTGTATTGCAGCCTGCCTTCTTTTCTTAGGGGTGTAATATATCTATGTAGTAAATGCTTCTCACTTGTTCTGCCGAGTATTTCAGCTATTTCTCTTAGTTTTAGTGGTTTCCATGTGCAAAGTTGCACAATTACGTCTGCAGTATCCCCTTTACTAAACTTCCTCTTGCCCATCTTGTGGATTATCTCCTGCAAGTCGTTTGGTAGCTGGTTCGTTAGTTCCCCAAGAGCTGGTTCGTTATCCTGAGTAGGTGGTTCGTTTGTGTCTTTAACTGGTTCGTTATCACTAGCAGGTAGGTTGGTAACGCCTGTAGGGAATGTGGGGAGGAGCATACTTGGCAGCGTACTAGGAAGTACATTTGGGCTTCCGTGTTCAATATTTTGTGAATTGTTAGATGCCTTTGTAGAAAGAAGGGTGCCCGGAATGTAATATGTAGCTCTTCCTTTTCCTTTTAGTTCAAGTAGTTCGTTATCTCTTAAGGCTCTCAATTCATTACTTGCCTTATTCCCGTCAAAGCCACTCAATTGCCTGTAGGTAGCATTATCTATTGCCCCAACCTCCCTAGCAAAGACTAAGGCTTTCTTTTGATTCTCGCTTAGGTCAAACTGCTTAAAGAGATCAAGCCATTTTAAATCTTCCTCACTTAAGAAATGATGTAAAAGTAGCCTTGCCGTAAATTGGTTGTTGCTATGGCTAGATTCGTAGGTTGGTGGTGCCATTCCTGCCTGCTCCATTAACTTGCGCATTGTTCTGATTCCACTTCCTTTCGTCTCAGCTAAATTTGTCTCATGAAAGATAGCAGCAATGAAAGGATTGCGTTGTTCAGATCCTGGTTCACCAAGATGGTCTTCTGGTTTAAGTGAGAAACCTGGATTGATGATTTCAATACGGTTTCCGTACCTGATGATTTGGGTAGGCTGGTTTGCGCGGTAGGAGCGGTGCATCAAAGCGTTTACCAGTGCCTCGCGCAATACTCTGCCTGGTAAACCAATTGATTCTGCTTGTAGTTGCCCTTCGGGCAATAAAAAACCTTTTGGTAAGTCATCTGCTATGGCATTGTATGCTCTTTGCAAAAGAACGGGCAGCGGGCCACGCATATCAATGGTGGTAAAACGGTTCTCCGGATCAGATACCCACTCATTGCCCGGCACACGGATATAATCTAAGCGAACAGCAGGCATCAGCCTTCTCTGAGCCATTCTACTTCCAAATACAAGTAAGCCAGCATAAGTTAGATGCGGTTTACCGGCCACTTTCTTCATACAGCCTAAAGAAATTAGAAGCTCCTGATCTGTAAAGTTTAGCTCCTCAGCGTAAGGGTTCACTTTGGCCCTCAAAGACCTGTATGTTTCAATAGCATTTTCGTCTATATCTTCCCAAGAGGTATCCGTTACTAAGGCACTATCAAAAGTTTCGTTATGATTAAAAAAGAGAAGCAAGTCATCCTCCGTACAACGCTGGTCAGTTGGACCAATTCTTCTATACGCTCCTTTCGGCAACCCCTCATGTTTGAAGTAAACGGGTTTTTGTGAGGCGGGGAGTTCGGGAACATAAATTTTAAGAATGTTTAACCCGTTTATGCTTTCTACTTCAATTTCTGGCCTAATAGCCTGATTAAAACTTCCTGCGCATTGAGAAGCCAAATCAGACTGGAGTTTATCTGGATTATTAACTCCTGTTACTTCATAGGAAGGAAAAAGCGTATGCTCCTTCCGTTCAACACCTAGTATAATAGAACCACCTTCCAAGCCAGGCTCATTCGAAAAGGCGCAAATCGTTTCCATTATGGAACGATCAATAGCACTTCCTCTTTTAGCTTCTATTTTGGAAGTTTCATCAGAAGTGTTTAGTCGCTCAATAAGCTCTCTTCCTGACTCCATCTGGCAATAAAGTTTAGTATTCCTAAAGTAATTAGTTTGAGGATAGAAGAACAAAGCTCTCCATATTTTCTCTAATTCGCTCCTGCAGAGGTGGATTTCCTTTAAAATGAGTGGCCAGCCCGGCCGTCAGCAGCTTTATCTTCGGTAAATAGTAATACTTGCGTCCTCCTTTGCTTCGGAACCCAAGTAGAGGTTAAATGATATTTACCTTCACTAAATACTGAATCTGGGACTATACAGCGTTGGTTGATCTGGCGCTAGCAACTTTGCAGGCTGTACAATTGGTAGAACGGCTCCTTCCAGAAAAGTACCGCTTGCTTTAGATGCCAAGAGTCCACGTGTGGTAGAATAGGCAATGCTTACTGCGGTTACAGCTATACCCTGCGGAATAGGTTCGTTTGCCTTGCCCTGTAGCAGCTCATCCAACCCAGTGATCTGGAAAAAGCATTCTGTTGTAATGCCCCCTGTCAGTGGTCTTTTTTCAGGGTCTATTGGCTGTGCATCACAGTTTACCTTCAGCAGCACGCGCAACCAGTCGCCTTGCGCAACGCTTAGGCCTGACTGCACTGTAAAATGATACTGTTCTACATCAGCTGGTCGAAGTGGTGCATCTTCATCGTTCTGTACCTGAAAAGAAATTATTCCGCAATAACTTATTTGTAATTGGTCTGGACTAAATGGGGGAGTGGTCATTCGTAAACTTTATTAAGCAAACATTTCCTCAGTATGCTCGACTACAAAGTCATAATCTGTTGTTTTTCCTTGGTCTACGAGTAGGTTCGTCTCAACATCACGTAGCTGGTCATAAACTTCGGGTCTTACTACGGTTTGGTGCAGCACAACTGGTGTTTTGCTGAATCGCTTTTTGGCCTCAAGGTATGGGAGTAATATATCTTCGCCCAACACGTCCTCAATTTCTGTGATCGTCTTAAGTGTGAAATTGTGGAAGCCGGTTAGCCACTTGCTAACCTGCGATTCCTTTTTGCCTAGCGCTTCTGCCAGTTGGCGTTGCGTCATACTTTTTTCTTCGAGCAGACGCACTATTTCGTCACCGATCTGTAGCGACTTGTCGATAAATCGCTTACCGCTTTCGGTTACTTCTACCTGATCGAAATATTGATTAAACATGGGTTTCGAGATTAAGTGTTAGTCGTATAGTTGTGTCGTCATCAGGAAAATCACTGCAGCTAAGACGTCGCCTTTTGATCTCCTTTACTACTGCGTTCATCAATTCAAAATGGGGGTAGCAATCAGGGCTGTCTTTGGCTTTCTGGCTCGTTTTAACCCCTCCGTTGCCTAATAATACGACACTGTCGCTGCAACGCCAGCAATATAGACGGAGGTCGGACGATGGAATAGGGGGTGGAAGTGCATGTGCTCGCTTTTCTGACCTGAAGTAGCGCTCTGAAGCACCGCGTTCTTCACCAATTTTGTCTTTAAGCCAATATTTAATGTTCCCAAGGTCTTTTGCATAGGCACTGTTCATAAAGCGTTTGAAGAACTTGTCAGTTTCTGAAAGCTCTTCTCCCTGAACCCGGATGGTATAATAGGTTACCAACCGTAATTTCAAATAAACTCCTATATCTACGAACAGATTCACTTATAAGTTAAGTTCAAAGGTATATACTTTAGTTATGATTGCAAAATTCACTTGTAAATTAATTTCAACGAGTTGCGTTAAATATGGAGCTCCTCCACATTAACATGGCTGCCTCCTATGCTGTGCTAGTTGTGGCATTAGTTTATGAAATAGGCCACGTTACATAGAATGAATACACATAGGCAATGGAGAGATACTTATACTTTATACAAATGTGTGCTACATGTTAAAGCAGGGTTTAAGATACAGAAATTGTTTAATATTAGATAGCTATATATGTCCTTCTAAACTCTTCATGTACCAAGCCATAGCCTAATAGTTCTACTTGAATGCCAGTGGGGTCATTTATCCTCAAGTATGAAGGGTAACATAAGGAGCCTAGTAAGATCGCTCAGCAATCTTACTAGGTTCCTTGGTACATCATATCACAATTAACAGTATTTAATATACCTTTATATTAGGCTAAATCATCGATCCCCCTTATAAATTAGTGCCCAAAAATAATTTTTCGTAACTGATGCGGTTGCTTGAGAAAGAGAGGGTATAACCTCCAAGAGGGAGTCACAGATGAGAAGAAGTAGGTTTTAAGGCTGCAGAGCCGCATTGTAGCGGAATTTAGCATATGCAGTTACCAAATCTGTGGCTTCTTGTCCTAAGCAGGCTGTGTGAGAGAGGAAGGCAGTGCTCCTGACTTGCAAGTGTACAGTAGAGCATGTGTCAAGGAAGACTAATTGGTCTCTAATCCCAAGACTAATAGGGTACTCTTTAGAGGCTAATGGCAGTTTTAGTGTCATGGGTGACAACCCTGCGGCTATCTTCTGGCCTCCAGTTTGTAGAGCGCGGGTGTATTCAAAAAAAGGTATCCGAAAACACGCCTTACTTACGCTCTCCTGAGGCCGCTCTTTGCTTCAGAAAACTGTATTCAGATAACCACTAGTTTATTTGAATACTTTTGCTATATTAGTCCCTGTTCGGAACTTCTCACGTCAATACCAAGATGACAGCTATGAACAGAGTTGCTATACTGGTCAGGGTGTCCAAGGCAGACCAGAGCTACGACAGGCAGGTGACAGAGCTTACAGAGTATGCCGCCTCACAGGGCTACAAAGTCATAGAGCTTATCACCGAGACCGTCTCAGGAGCTAAAAAGAATACCGAGCGAAAGGGCATACAGCGCCTGCTCAGGCTGGCAGAGGACAGGAAGATCAACAAGGCGCTGGTGCACGAGGTGACCAGACTGGGGCGGGACACGGCGCAGGTGCTGGCCACACTGGAAGCCCTGCACGCGCTCCAGGTGAGCGTGGTGGTGAAAAACTACAATATTGAGACGCTCAACCCTGACGGCTCGGTGAACGCCATGGCTCAGTTCCTACTCACCATCCTGGCCGACATCGGGCGAATGGAGCGCATCACGTTGATCGAGCGGGTGAAGTCGGGGCTTGAGGAGGCCAGGCGCAAAGGCAAAGTACTGGGCAGGCCGCAGGGAAGTACCAAGGATATTGTCAGGTCACACCCGAAGGTGGTCCGCTATCTTAGGGCGGGGCAGTCCATCCGGGAGACGGCCAAACTCTGCGGGGTGGGGGTGAGCACCGTGCAGCGGGTAAAGAAGGCGCTGGCATGCTAAAGGAACTTTTCCTTTTCAGTTAAGGCAACATTAGTACTGGAAGGTAGGGGCTGTCAGGAGTACATCCCGTGCTCGAGGCACACCAGCACGTTTAACACCTGCTTTCTTCTTTCCGGGGTGTCTAGCCAGTCAACAGGTTTCACATTCCCTAAGGCCGTGTTCCTGGTGTTGAGCCACCTCTGAAAATCATCCTCATCCTCGAATACCTCGATTCCTTTTATTGTGATAGGGTCATCCAGCCTTAGAGGTTGGGGCTGTGGTTCAGTCTTAAAGCCAGGTCCCGAAGGCTCTGCAATGAGCGCCTCCAGGGAGAATCCCAACCCGCGGTGCAGGTTGCGGATCATTTCCAGAGACAGTGGGCGTTTACCATTAAGCACCTCCGTGACGCTTTCCTTGCTGCCAATATAGGGCACCAGGTCCTCCTGCCGGAGCCCCAGCTCCTCCATGCGGATCTTGATGTACTCAACTGGATCAGGTCCATCAATAGGGTAATGCTCCTCCTCGTACCTGCTGGCGAGCATGGAGAATATCTCCAGCTTGTCTGCGTCAGGTGTGCCAGGCACAGCATTCCACAGCGCCTTGATCTGCCTAAGCGCATCCTGATAATCGTCTTCGTTGCGGATCAGTTTTATTTCCATAGCTAAATATCCTAAATGACCTGTTATACGACAAATCCTTGAGGTTCTTTATTTAAGCACTGAAGGGCACGTTATAGGAAACTACAGCAGAACCTGGTTTGGAGGAACCACTTAGCTGCAGGCCCCCCCCTATGCGCGAAAAAAACAGGGGGTACCCCTTCCTGGCGGTATGGCCACGTATAAAACCCGCCCCATTTCGACCTTTCCGGCCCTTTTCCGGCCCTCTGAGCGCATTTCCGGGCACTGGACGATGCTTCCCTACGCGCAAACTGGCGACCGCCCCAAACAACCCTTTTTCGGCTGGCATGGGCGCCTGGCATGGCGGCCAATTCGGTCATAGGTCGGCCATAGGTAGGACACGGTTCGGTCACCCCCTGTCCTTTCGGATCCGTTTTTAGGGTTTTTGCGGAGGCGTTTTTGCGTTCCCTGCCCCGGCCCCGATTTAGGTTTTTGCAGCAGGATCTGTTACCTACGAAGGTCTCACAGGGTGATGAAGGACCAAACGTTAAGTTGCCTATAATTCGATAAGGAGGTTCAAACTCGAGAGTTTGCTTGCCTTATCCCAATAGGGCAAGGGCATGGTCGGTGCAAAGAGCGGCTGTGCTATCCTTGACGAACCGCCGTATATGAGATCCGTACGTTCGGTGGTGTGAGGGGTGCACTGGCAGTCAATTGGCTGTCAGCCATCCACTCGATTGGGTGCGGTACTATTTTGTTGATTTGCTCAAGCTATCTAGCTTTATAAAATATTCATCAAGTAAATCATAAATGGCTTTCTGGTCTTTGCCTGATGATTTAGTATCCCAATCTGTGTTAACTATAAAATACCTGCCCATTCTTTTTTCTTTGAAAAACCAAATCACAGAGGACATTCCTGGGTCGCCACCAGTATGACCGAAATTTCCTGTTGAACCAAATCCCATCGTGATTCCCATGTTATACTCGTCGCTGTATTCGCTGGCGCTCCTGTTTATGAAGTTTTCTGCCGTAAGCTGTGGTGTAAAGTACTCTTTGTAACTCTGCTCAGAAAGTAGGGTTCCGTTACCATAGTACCCTTTCATGAGTTCTAAAATAAATTTACCCATGTCTGAACTCGTGGTCAGTAATCCTCCGTCAGGATACCCAACAAGTGAATAGTAGGGATATGGAGTTTGCTTATCCTGATAAGTGGGGGAATAGTTTGAGAATTCAATTGCATCGAAACTCCAGCCCGACGAATTCATCTTCAAAGGACGTAAAATATACTGGGTAGTAAATTCATCATAAGTAGTGCCTACTGCTTTCTCTAAAACCAGTGCGGCAAGTGAAGCCCCAACATTTGAATACTCAAAAGTACTACCAGGCTTCTTTGTTGAGAAAACTTCTTCCGTGTACCATTCTCCTCCGGCATCAAGCAAGTTTTTCAAGAAATCCTCTAAGGAGATTTTAGTTGATGGAGGGTTAAAACGTGTCGGCGAAATGTCTATGCTAAGATTCTGAACTAAATTAAGTGTGTCTTTAAGGATCAAATTTCTGGTAAGGTATTCTTCTGTGTCTACAATAGAAGACGTGTGCGTTACCAAATGCCGGATAGTGATAGGAACTTCCGGGTATTCTGGATTAAATACGTTGAAGGGTATATACTTATTGACTGGCTCGTCTAAGTTCAGATGGCCTAATTCCTGTGCTTTAAGAATGGCAAGACCAATGACAGTCTTAGATACAGAGGCAATATTCTGAACTGTGCTTTCCGTATACCTGGCGTTTTCCCTGATATTAGAAACACCAAAACCGTTTTGGTACAACACCTCTTTGTCGTTCACTAAAGCTACACCGAAGCCGTTAAAACTTGTTGTTTTACTGATTTGGGTTAATTTCTCTGTCAACTCTTGTTGAGTTCGCAGAAATTCCTTTGAATGTAAACTCCTAGTCTTGTTACAGGAAACAGCTACTAAAGAGACAACTACAAGTGCAAATAAATGCTTAATATTTTTAATCAATGTACATTCTCTTTTGAGGTTTCATATTGAAGTATTGCACCCAACGGATTAGGCTATGCAGTGGCGTAGCTACTGTATAGATAGGGTGTGCGCCCAGTATGGGCACCTGATACTAAAGGTATCATATTATTCCAGAGGGTGCAAGTCCCTTACAGGCGAGTTGGTGAAGCCTGTTAGCAAGCCGCAAGCTGGCCGGCCGTGAGGCGGCAGTGAAGAAAGCGGGACTGCAAAATCCGGTACTGACGGACAGAAACTGCATAAGAGGCAGAAAGTCGTGGGTAAGCAAGCACCCCTTTGCGATGCCCCTGACCAACAAACGACTTTGTGTAGATGCAGCAGGAATCGGAGGAAGGAAGGTGCTCTTACCTGGGGAGGTCTCCCGGTGTCGTGAACACAGGGAGAAGTCAGCAGCGGTCGTAGTAGGTAGCGGCAACGAGCCGGGAAGAACCCGGAGGCCTCACAGGCTACTCAAGGACCAAACGTTAGGTTTTCCCAAATTCGGCAGGGAGGTTTTAGCCAGCCCTGCCTTAAGCGGGAGAAGAGATTAACAGTATTGTAGTACAAGCAGAGATGATAGAGAAGATACTCCACCGGGGCAACATGCTTAAAGCATACACACACGTTGTGGCCAACAAAGGTTCGGCGGGCGTGGACGGTATGCCCGTGGAGCAGCTGGCTGCGCACCTGAAACAAAACAGGGACGCCATCGCCACTGATATTTGCAACGGCAGGTACCTGCCTTCTCCTATCCTAGGAGTGGAAATACCCAAGGGCAACGGTAAGATTCGCCTGCTGGGCGTTCCCACCGTCACCGACCGGGTACTGCAACAAGCCGTGAATCAGGTGCTCACTCCGCTCTTTGAACTGGAGTTCAAAGAGCGCAGCTACGGCTTCCGCCCTAACCGCAGCGCCCACCAGGCCCTGCAGCAGGCGCACGGCTACATCCACGAAGGCTATCAGCACATCGTGGACATCGACCTTGCCAACTTCTTTGACGAGGTGGACCACTGCCTCTTGCTGCAACTGCTCTACCGGAAGGTAAAATGCCCGCTTACCCTGCGCCTGATCCGCAAATGGCTACGGGCTCCCATTCTTATCAAAGGGAGACTGGTCAAGCGCCGGAAGGGCGTGCCGCAGGGAAGCCCGCTCTCGCCACTGCTCTCCAACATCACGCTCCACGAGCTGGACAAGGAGCTGGAGCGGCAACAGCTGCGCTACGTGCGCTATGCCGATGACTTCAGCGTCTACACCGAAAGTGAAGACACTGCCCGAAAGGTAGGCAACGCCGTGTTCCTGTTCCTGCGGGACAGGCTGCGCTTGCCCATCAACAGGGGGAAGTCGGGCATCAGGCGACCTGTGGATTTCCAGATGCTGGGCCACGGCTTCGTGCCCACCTACAGGAAAGGCGACAAGGGCCGCTACCAGCTGGTGGTGGCAAAGAAGGGATGGGACAGGCTAAAGCAGAAGCTGAAGGCCATTACACACAAAACCACGCCCTGCTCTTTTGAGGAGCGTGTCCGGGAACTGAAAGAGGCGCAGCGAGGCTGGGTCCACTACTTCCGTATGGCAAGTATACAGGGCAAGCTCAAAGAAGTGGACAGCTGGATACGCAATCGGCTCCGGCACTGCATCTGGCACGACTGGAAACGACCGGAACGGAAAAGGAAGAACCTAATTCGGCTGGGTGTCCCGAAGGGTCAGGCCTACGCCTGGAGCAGGACCAGGAAAGGGGGCTGGGCGGTGGCTCAAAGCCCGATGCTGATCACAACAGTAACGGTGAAAAGGCTTGTCCGCAAGGGGTATGAATCATTGCTCGACTACTACAGGAAGGTAGCTCCACAACTTAACGAACCGCTGTATGCGAGACCCGCTTGTACAGTGGTGTGAGAGGCGCACCCCGTCAGCGTTAGCTGACGGGGCCGTCTACTCGATTAAGGAAATTAATTTTTATCTGTCACTGCACTTCCAAGTTCTAAGTCAATTTTACGACACAGCTAAATTGCTGCATAATTCCACTTAGATATGTTGTTAATAGGCCTAATATGTGAACAATAAATCAAAACGGCCATCAGTGACACGGGCAGTATCGCAGCTTTCTGTAAGAAATGTCGCCCAGAAAGTGCCTGCCATGATGCGCTTTTGATAGTCGTAGTGGGTAATAAGCAACTCACCCTCCAGAACAGCGTCTTCTTCGAATACGCAGAAGAGTGTTCTCTTAACGCCATCATCTATTGACATACTTGATGAGGCTGTATCATTCTGGGCTAGGTTATAGGGTTTGCTGATTCGCAGAGGGGGGTATATGTTAATGTTCATTCCAAAGCCTACCTGTAGGCCATCAACTTCGCCGCCTCCTCCGATGCTAACAATAGACTGTGTCACTGCCCCGAATCTGATTGAGGAGCGAGGAATCCATGCTCTCCCGTTGAGCAGGAAGCCCATCGTGTGCTTTCCCTCGTGGGTAGCGGCAGGAAGCTTCTCAAGCTCAGAAAGATGCGGTTTTGGTTCATTCTCCCTGCAGCCTTGCACTATGAAGACAGTTAATAAGACAAGAGCTAACTGCCTAGCTTTTAATCTAAATTGCATAGCGCTTCGGATGTGGTTGGCTAATTTAACAGGAACCATTCATCATATCTTTTATTCTCCTTAACGTGCTCGTGTATACCATGTGCAAGGCATTCAGCCGAAGCATAGGGTATAAACCTTGTTGCACTAAACCTTCGGTAGCTGGTTTTAAAAAGCAGCGGATAAGCGTTACCTTTTGATTCAAACTTATTCCTTACATAAAGATGAAAAAAAAGAGCCTACCCTTATCCAGACTGCCTGTACTAA
>NZ_JAHZTC010000019.1 GCF_019599265.1 Pontibacter sp. HSC-14F20
ATAGAAGAACGAAATGAGAAACAAGTAAAAATCCACTGGAGCTTCACAGTCAAGGAGGCCAGGGAAAAGATGGCTTCTCAGTATGCTAAAGTGATACCTAATGACTAAATTGACTGTGTACTAGTACTGTAACTCCTTGTAATAGCAGCCCTATACCCGCTCCAACAACTATTTCCGTCTAAATTTACCCCACATTTCCTCCTCTTTATCCACTAAATCCTGACGAAAAATTACTATATTGCTGCAAATGTGTAGTATATGAAAGTCGTTATTCCTGTTGCTGGTGTTGGTTCTAAACTCCGTCCGCACACACATACCCAGCCCAAATCGCTGGTGCCGGTGGCGGATAATACGATACTGGGCCACATTGTAGAGCGGCTCATACAGGCAGGTATACAGGACTATGTGTTTATCATTGGCTACCTCGGCGACAAGGTGGAAAACTACGTCCGGCAAAAATACCCTGAGATCAGGGCACAGTTTATAGTACAGGAGCCCCGCGAAGGTCTGGGGCACGCCCTCTGGATTGCCCGCGAAACCTACCGTCACGAAGAGAGTGTGCTCATTATGCTCGGCGACAACATTGTAGAAGCCGATTTGCCCGCCATCATCGCCTCTCCTAAATCGGTGTTGGGTGTGAAGAAAGTGGCAAAGCCTTCGCTGTTTGGCGTAACGGAAGTCGGCAACGACGAATACATAGTGAAACTGGTGGAGAAGCCGAAGATTCCGAAATCGAACTTTGCGCTGGTGGGGCTCTACAAGATCATGAATCCTGAAAAGCTGGTTAGTTCACTCGAATATATCATCACCGAAGGTATACACACCCACAACGAGTACCACCTCACCGATGCGCTCATGCACATGATCCGGCAGGGCGAGAAAATGGTGACCTGGAACGTGGACAACTGGTTTGACTGCGGTCGCAAAGAAACCCTACTTGAGGCCAATGCCAAAATTCTGAGCCGACCCCGCTTTCGGGATATTGATTACTCAAAAGAGTATCCGGGCAACATCATTATTCCGCCGGTGAGCATTGGCGCCAACTGCAACATCACAAACTCCATCATCGGCCCTAATGTGGCCATCGGCGAACATGCTACCATTTCACGTACCTCGCTGAGCAACTCAATTATAGGGGCCTACTCCGAGCTGCAGAACGCCGTGATGCACGATTCTATTATCGGATCCGATGCCAGCTTCAAGGGCCTTAGCCACAGCCTCAACATCGGCGACAGCACGGAAATCAATTTTGCGCAATAGCTCGTAGCTGTAAGTTCTGCAGCGAATTTTTTATCTTTAATCCTTGTTAAAACGAATAGTCCCAAACGATCATACAGCCACATGAAAAAAACAACTGTCCTTTTGCTGGCAGGCGGTCTGACTGCCGTATCGGCCTGCAAATCATCCCAAACCGAGAATACCGCCACTGGCATGAATTCTGAAACTACAACAACGGCGCCTGTAGCTGCCGCCGAATCCCAACTCACTTACCCTGAAACCAAGAAAGTAGACCACTCCGATGATTACTTCGGCACCAAAGTGGCTGACCCGTACCGCTGGCTCGAAACTCACAACGAAGAAGTAGACCAGTGGGTAGAGGCACAGAACAAAGTGACCTTCGATTACCTGGACGGCATTGAGTTCCGTGACCAGATCAAGGAGCGTTTGACCAAAATCTGGAATTATCCGAAGTATGGTGCCCCGTTTAAAAAAGGCGGTAAGTACTATTTCTACAAAAACGACGGCCTGCAGAACCAGAGCGTGCTCTACGTGCAGAACACCCTGGAGAGCGAGGCGAAAGTATTCCTCGACCCAAACAAATTCTCTAACGACGGTACGGTAGCTCTCACGGCCTTGGCTTTCGACAAAGATGCCAAATATGTAGCCTACGGCACCTCAAGCGGCGGCTCTGACTGGAATACGTACGAAATAATAGAAGTGGCCACCGGCAAGAAACTCGACGACAAAGTGGAGTGGGTGAAATTCTCCGGCCCGAGCTGGCACCAAGACGGCTTCTTTTACAGTCGCTACGATGCCCCAACCGAAGGCAACAAGCTGGCCAACAAGAACGAGTATCACAAGGTATATTACCACAAAATAGGCACGCCGCAGAGCCAGGACAAGCTGGTATACGAAGATAAAACCAAGCCGCTCCGCAACTACTACGGCCAGACCACAGACGACGAGCGCTTCCTGATCCTGAACGCGTCGGAAGGAGCCGCTGGCGCCAATGCCCTGTACTATCGCGATCTGACGGATCCGAAATCTACTATCAAGCCCATCATCGACAGCTTTGAGTCAGAGTACAGTGTGGTGGACAACGTAGGCGACAAGCTGCTGGTGCGCACCAACAAAAATGCCCCGCGCTACTGTTTAGTGCTCATCGATCCGAAAAAGCCACAGGAGCAGAACTGGAAAATAGTGGTGCCGCAAAACGAAAACGTGATGACCGGTGTGTCGCTGGTAGGAGGCCGCATCATTGCCTCATACATGAAAGACGCTTCCAGCGAAGTGGTCGTATTCGACACCAACGGCAAGCAACTGAACAAAGTAGAGCTGCCGGCTATTGGTACAGTGGGTGGTTTTAGCGGCGAGAAAGACGATAAAGAGACATTCTTCACGTTTACGTCCTTCACTTACCCGCCAACCATTTACCACTATGATGTGCCAAACAATAAGGTAACGTTATTCCGCAAAACGGAAGTAGATGTGGACACCGAAGCCTATGAAACCAAGCAGGTGTTCTATACCTCGAAAGACGGTACTAAAGTGCCGATGTTCATTGTGCACAAAAAAGGCCTGGAGCTGAACGGCAACAACCCGACATACCTGTACGCTTACGGTGGTTTCAACATTTCGCTTACGCCAAGCTTTAGCATCGCCAACATGCTGTGGCTTGAGAATGGTGGCGTGTACGCGATGCCAAACCTGCGCGGTGGCGGTGAGTACGGCGAAGACTGGCACAAAGCGGGTATGACGCCAAACAAGCAAAATGTGTTCGACGACTTTATTGCTGCAGCCGAGTACCTGATCGACAGCAAGTATACTTCCAGCGAAAAACTGGCTGTGGGCGGTGGCTCAAACGGTGGCTTGCTGGTAGGTGCCTTTATGACACAGCGCCCGGAACTGGCGAAAGTAGCTGTACCTGCGGTGGGTGTAATGGACATGCTGCGCTTCCACAAGTTTACCATCGGTTGGGCGTGGGTACCCGAGTACGGTTCTGCTGACGACGAAGCACAGTTCAAAAACCTGTATACCTTCTCGCCGCTGCATAACATTAAGGAAGGTGTGAAATACCCTGCCACACTGGTGAAAACTGCGGACCACGACGACCGAGTAGTGCCAGCGCACTCGTTCAAGTTCATCTCCGAGCTGCAGGATAAAGGCGCTCCTGGCAACCCATACCTAATCCGCATTGATGTGCGTGCAGGTCACGGTGCCGGTAAGCCAACTTCTCTGGTTATTCAGGAGTGGGCCGATACCTGGGCGTTCCTTTACAAGAACATGGGCGTGAACCCGTATGCCAAGCAGCAGCCCTAACAGGTATAGCTGATAATTGAAGTAAAAAAGGCCAGTACTGCAGCGATGCGGTGCTGGCCTTTTTTTAGATTGAGGCTTTAGTGTTATTTGATTTATATTAGTATTTTTTATATTTATTTAATCAACTTGAAGCCTTAACAATATGGAAGCAGAACTTTACAACGAGCAACCCTTGGGAATGCAACTTAACCCGGACTCCAGAGATTTTTTGAGCGCAGCAGCCCAATGGGGCAGGTTCTTGTCTATTGTCGGCTTCGTCATTTTAGGCTTTGTCGGATTGGCAGGATTATTCATGTCTGCTATTTTTTTCGGAGGTATAGGAAATGTTTCTGGTGGAAATTTCCTGAACAGTGCCACAGCAGGTATAGGTGTAGGACTTTTCTATTTTCTGGGAGCATTGCTGTACTTCATTCCTATCCTATACTTATACAAGTTTTCTTCCCACATGCGGACAGGTCTTAGCACAAATAACAAGGAGATGATTTCGAAGTCCTTTAGGAACCTGAAGTCGCTCTTCAAATTCATGGGTATCCTGACTATTATTATGTTGGTGATCTATGCGCTGGGGCTTCTTTTTATGCCATTCGGTGCTTTTGTGGGTGCCTTCTTTTAGATTATAAACGTTCTGAGAATGATAGCACATTGGGCAACCGATGTGCTTTTTTTATACCTATACCTGAAAGCCCAAGCCCGATTCCTGCGTACCTTGTAACACGAACCAAACCACACGCTATGAAATCAGTGACAGGCCAAAGCAACTTTACCATACGCTCCACCGAAACAGATATGAACGGTCAGGCGACCTTACCGGCGCTGGTCGGTTACATGCAGGAAGCCGCCTGGGACAACACCGCCACCATGGGCATATCGATGTATGAGTTGCTGGAGCGCGGCCTCACCTGGATATTGCAGCGCATGCGCGTCGAAATGTTCCGCTACCCGAAGCACCGCGAAAAGATTACCGTCGAAACCTGGGCTTCGGGGCGTGAGCGCGTGTTCCTGCACCGCGATTTCAGGGTATACGGCCCCGCCCGCGAGCTGCTGGGGCAGGTGACCAGCGTATGGCTGGTAATGGATGTGGTGAAGCGCCAACTTGTATCGGTGCCCGATTTTATCACGGCCATAGAAGTAGTGCCGGGTCAGGAGCCGCTGCCTTTTGCCAAGGGCAAGTTACCGCCACTGGAGCAGGTCAGGTATGAGCAGCAAATGCCTGTGCGCTGGCACGACATCGACCTCAACCGCCACGTTACCAACACGCGCTACCTCCAATGGGTCCTTGAAACGCTGCCGGTAGAAATGCTCGAAAAGCTGCAGCTAAGCGAAATTGATATTATCTTTAAAGCCGAAAGTACTCTGGGCGACACCGTTGCAGCTACTGCCGGACCAGTTGAAGAACCCGGTATTTTCCTGCACAAACTCACCAGCACCGAAACAGGCAAAGAACTGGTGCAAGCCAGAACTAAGTTTGGAAGTTGAAGCGTTTGAGAAAATTGTGAAAGTAGCAAGCCTGCAGGTATACCTGTAGGGACAGGTCGCGACCTGACTAAATCGTGCACGGAAAACAAATCAATCAGCTACCTATTTAGCCTTCAAATAATCCGCAATAAACCATCAATATGCTAAACATCAGAAAAGGAACCATAGACGACCTGCCGCAGGTGCACGCACTGATACAAGAGCTGGCCGTGTACGAAAAAGCGCCGGACGAAGTGACCAACACCGTTCTGGACATGCATCGGGACGGGTTTGGGGAAAATCCGATTTTTAAATTCTTTGTGGCCGAGACCAATCAGGGTATAGTAGGTATAGCGCTTTACTATATCGCCTATTCCACGTGGAAAGGTAAAATGCTTTTTCTAGAGGACCTGGTGGTGACCGAGCCCCTGCGTCGAAGCGGTATCGGCAAAATGCTGTTCAATGCCGTCGCCCGCGAAGCCAAAGAAATTGGTGCCAAACGCATGAAATGGCAAGTGTTGGACTGGAACGAGCCGGCTATCGCGTTCTATAAAAAGATAGGCGCCAACCTGGATGGCGAATGGATCAACTGCAACTTCAACGAAGAACAAATCAAGGGATTCAGCGCCGACTAGGGTATGAGTCTCAGCTATACATTAGCTTAACATCTATACGCAAACAAGCCCGTGCTATACCTTAGCACGGGCTTGTTTGCTGTTAAGGTATAATCCTTACTGGTCCTTTTCTACATCTCTGCCAACAATTTCCAGCAAAGAACGGAAGGCAACAAACTTTTCCGGATAACGCGCATGTACCTTGGCCTGCAAGGCGGGCGCATGATCGCGCTGGTATTCTTCCAGGTCCTCCAGGTTGCGGCAGGTATACTGCACGGCATAGGTGGCACCGCCATTATCTTCTTCGTGCAGCAGGCGGGCAATCTGGTTGTTCAGGAAAAAGCCGGTGGCCATCACCTCCGGTATATGCGTGCTCTTCATCCAGTCCAGCCACTCTTCGGCCACGCTGTTGTCGATGTTGATGGTTACGTTGTATATAATCATACTCAAAATTACGATTTTTCTTTTAGCTTAGTGCTCAAACAGGTATACGATGATGCAGGACATAGCCAAAAAGTTAAATTTGAAGTCAGGGTGGCAGGTGCTGGTGCTCAATGCGCAGGCAGGTATAGCAGAGGGCCTAACGGCACAAGGTATAGACGTACACAGTACACCTGCTGTAGGTATAGCCTATGATGCGGTGCAGGTGTTTGCCACCGATAGCCGCGAGCTCAACTACTACGTGCCGCTTGCTGTGCCTTCGCTCAAACGAAATGGGCTGCTTTGGGTAGCCTATCCCAAAAAATCGTCAGGTATAAAATCGGATCTGAACCGCGATAACGGTTGGGAAGCGGTATCAGGTTTAGGCTACGCTGCGGTCAGGCAGGTGGCGATAGACGATACTTGGTCTTCGCTGCGGTTTAAGCATAAGTCTGAACGAAGTGCGCCATCGAAGTTTGGGGTTGATGCACCAGGTATAGACCGCAAGAACAGAACAGTGGAAATACCGCAGGATCTGCGCGAAGCTTTGGAATCGGCAGGTTTGCTGGAGACATTTGAGAAGCTGGCCTTTACGCACCGCAAAGAACACGTGCTGGCCATACAGGAAGCCAAACGACCTGAAACCCGTGCCAACCGCATCGGTAAAACCATCGAAATGCTATTTGGCCAGCAGTTGCTTGACCGCTGATACAGGTATAGGCGGGTTGACCAAAAAGAGGCAGATTCTGTATTCAGGGCAGCCAGCAGGTATAGCAGATACAAAAGCAAAAGACCGCAGCAGGGTATACCTGTTGCGGTCTTTTTTATGATTTCTAAAGAAGGTGCTTAATTCGCCACGATCACATTAAAACTAACGTCGATGTCGGTTTCGCCATTTGTGGTGTTCGTGCCGGTTTTGATATTGCCTGGCTGATGCTTGAGCAAAACTCTCAGCTTGCCGTTGCCTATACCTGCTCCGGTTGTCACAGTTGACTCCAGACCGACAGGAAGGTTGTTCTGGTCCATGTCGGTAATGGTGACAACCACGGTCGCATCGCTGCCTGCCTCCGGCGTGAAGGTATACACAAGCAGGTGCTCGTCACGCTCGTTTTGGATTTCTGCTGTCATGTCGGCAACAGGGTTCTTGCTTTCGTCGGTCATGGTGACTACAGCCGTGTACTCTGTGCCTGGCCGCAATGTGAGCGGTGCATTCTGTACCGGCGAGCCGGTTAAGGTGCTGATGGTAGCTTCTGTGTCCTGGCCTTTCCCGGTTGGGGTCAGCGAAAGCGTCACAGCTGTAATTACCTCCTGCTCATCCTCCGGACCTGGCTCTTCATCGTCTTTACAGGAAGTGAAGGCAAGCAGGCTGCCCATCAGCAGAAAAGCAAGGTATGGTCTA
Organism: Pontibacter sp. HSC-14F20; assembly: GCF_019599265.1. GTDB lineage: Bacteria > Bacteroidota > Bacteroidia > Cytophagales > Hymenobacteraceae > Pontibacter. The sequence goes on from NZ_JAHZTC010000019.1 coordinate 7,429, forward strand.
AGTAGTTTGTTCATGCAGGTATAGTTTCATAATGATACTGGCTGTCGGTCAAGGTATAAATATAGCGTTTTATTCAGAAGATGGCACGCTGCAAGGGCTTCGGCATTTGAATGCTACTGATCAGGCTGATTTACGGCAGGCACGAGCGTGTAGTTACTAACGGTATGGCCGTCAAAAAAGTCTGTTTTTCGAAGCTCATTTACCGGTATATAGGGAGTTAATGAAAAAGGGGCACCGACTGGCGCCCCTTTTATGTTATACAGCTAGCTGCTTATTACTGAACTTTGGTGTCAAACGTGATATCTACGTCAGACTCGCCGGTATTCTCGTTGCTCGTGCTGCTCTTGGTGCCCGGCTGGTGCTTAAGTATAATGCGCATTTTGCCTGTTCCGGCCGCAGTAGTTGTCGCCGTCGTTTCCAGCCCGATCGGGAGGCCGTTCGCATCCTTATCAGTTTTAGAAATGTCAACCAGGTCCTGCGGTGTCACCAGATAGAAAATCTCATGGGCTATTCCCTCTTCACGAATTTCGGAGGTCAGGTCGTGTGCATGGTGGTGATCGCCGTGTGCCTCTTCAGATGCAAAAGTCAGGGAGCCGGTATACGTAGTGTTGGCGCTGAGCACCAGTGCGTCTATCTCAGGAGCGTTTCCGCCTGGTCCGTCTAAATCTTCCCAGGTGGCAGTAACTGCTTCACCACCAGTGGAAGGCGTAAGCGTCAGGGTCACGGTCGTTACTACATCGTGCTCGTGGTCCGGCTCAGGTTCCTCTTCATCTTTACAGGCCGAAAATGTAAGTAAGCTTCCCATTAGCAAAAAAGCGAGGTATGGTCTGAATGATTTCTTCATGATAATAAACTGTTTTAGGTTTAATTAATTGAATTCTTTAATTGATGTGACTACAGCGGAAGCTTGATGCGAAACATGATCATGCGGCCCATCTCGTCGGCAAAATACCGGAGACGGTTCTGATAATCGCGGTAACTGGTGTTGAGCAGGTTGCTGCCCACTATACCTAGCTCCACCTGTTGCTTCCCGAACTGCAGTTGCGTGCCCGCCTCGGCGTGCAACAGGAAATACGCATCAGGTGCAGCTAAAACAGGATCAGACTGCGCATCAGAACGGTCCTGACGACCTACATACAACCCTCCGAGCGCCAGGTAGCTGTCGGAGAGCTTGGAAGCACTCCTGTTCTCGAAGCTGTAGCGGAGGGTATTGTCAGTACGGCCAGGCGTAATAAACGGCAGATAACTGTCTGTTTCCCTGTTCTTAGCATATACCAGCGACGTTTTGTTGTTCAGCGTCAGCCGGTTGGTCAGGGCGTAGTCGAAGTTAAGGTCTGCTCCCCAGAACCGGGCATCGGCCTGCAGGTAGTCGGCCTGCAGGTAGGCGCCGCCTATGCCCAGCGCATAATCTGGAGCTATCTGCAGGTAAATATAATTGTTAATGGTGTTGTAATAGAGACTAAGCTCCCCGTTCAGCCGGGGGTTAGAATGGTAATTGAGGATGGCCATGGTGTTCACGGCGTCTTCCGACACCAGCTCTGGGTTGCCGCGCTCAAAAGAAGCCGCGCTGTTGTGCAGCCCGTTGGCAAACAACTCATAAGCATGCGGTGCACGGGAGGCGTAGCCCACGTTGGCACTCAGCGTGACGTGGTAGCCCAGGTCGTACAGTGCGCCGAAGCTTCCGGAAAAGTTATGAAACGTGTATGACGGGCGCAGCACACCCTCTGTACGGTTCCACCGCTTAATGTCGAGCGATTTATTGTCGTAGCGGATGCCAGCCTCCAGCTGCAGATTATCCTTTCGCCATTTCTCTGAGATAAAGGCACCGATCGTGGTATTGATAAAGTATGGCAACAGGGGCCTGGTATTGGCAGCATAGGTATTATTCTGCCAGATAGTAGAAACTCCCATGCTCCCGGAGATATTTGCAACCGGCTTGTGCTCCCATACCAGCTCGGTAGTATGTGTCTGCAGGTCCAGGTCCAGCTGTGGACGGTCGCCGGTGTTGCGGTGCCTGTCATACTCTTGTCGCACGTTCTGCTGCAGCCCGTAGGTGAACTGCAGCTCACCGGCCTCACCTGTCTGGTAAAAAGCCTTAGCCTTGAGCAGGTGGTGTGTCACGTCTTGGTAAGGGCGGGCAATGGTATAGGTAAAGCTGCCCGTCTCCTCCGGCCGCTCCCGCCCGATGGCGTTTGCCAGATCCGTCAGGTTACCGATATGCGCCGACGACAGAAAGCCCAGCTTGGTGTGGAAGTAACTGTAGTACAGCTCTGCCCCTAAGCGCTGCCGCTTATAGCCCAGTGTAGCTGCCAGGTTTTGTTCTTCAAAGCCTGTGTTGTCTAAATTATACTTGGAAGCCTGCGCACTGCCTGCTTTCTTAACAGAGGTATGAAGGCGCCAACTCAGCGGCAACTTCCGAGGCCTGCCCTCTGCCATGCCGGCCACCGTGCCCATGCGGTTGTTGGTACTGCCTATCAGGGCGAGTTCACCGCTTATACCTGCAGAGTCCGGTAACGGACTAGGCTCTACCAGCACAATGCCACCAATGGCATCGGAGCCGTAGCGTACACCTGCCGCACCCTTGATCACCCGCATCTGCTGGGCATTCAGCGGGTCAATTTCCGGTGCATGTTCATTGCCCCACTGCTGCGATTCGTGCCGCACACCATTGTTCATGATCACCACGCGGTTACCGAAAAGGCCATGTATAACAGGCTTGGAAACGGTAGGGCCTGTTTGTACAGAGCTTACTCCCGTCAGCTTCTTCAGCGACTCGCCCAGCGAAAGCCCGCGGGTTTCCGCTAGTTCGCGCCCCTGGAGCGTTTCGGTTGCCTGCGCCTGCTCCTGCAGGCGGCTTCCGGTGATCTCTACAGCTTCCAGCTGCTGCGCATCGATGTGCAGGGTCAGGTTTCGCACGGTAGAGGTCGTCATCCGAAGCGAAGGCCGTTCCGTTACATAGCCGATGTAGGTCACCTTTAAGGTATAGCTGCCGCGGCACAGGTGGTGAAAATGGTAGTTGCCGTATTCATCCGACAACGTGCCCCGCTGCAGCTCCTCTATATAAATAGTGGCACCGATCAGTGGCTCCCGGGTGTCGTGGTCCAGCACCTTGCCCGAGAGGGTCATGCCGCAGTCTTGTTCCGAATTGTCGCCGTCCAGGTATAGCTGCTCCTGCGCCACTGCCAGGGGAGCAATCAGGAGTAGCTGCCACAACAGCAGGAAAATGAATTTAGATCTGAACACAGAATGTTTAGAATTTAGGTATAAGGTATGGACTACAGCGTCCCTCTAACCCGTCGGCTGAAAAAAACCGCAGGTATAGGTATAGCTATTTTGCCAGGAAAATAAACAGGATACCAGCAGGTAGTACTCATCACCGTACCAGGGCAGCAGGTATGCAAAACTGATAAACCAGTCTAAACACAGGTATCGGGAGAGGCGACACGGCGTAAGACCGGAAAAAAAGCGAAAGGTTTAGCCGAGTGCGGGCGGGCCGCGAAGTTTGAGGCGGGCAAATGAATCAAAAGCTGCGTAATGGACATACCGTACAGCATGCTCTGGCAGCGCAACAGGCGCCCTGAAGGTATAGACTGTGGTGGCGCTTTGATAGGGCGCTCCAAACAGATCCTCGACCGGACAGTGGTTGTGCTTTTTCTCGACATGCGCGTTTTTCTGATCGCCTGGGTGGCTATGCGCCGTGTGGGCATGGCTGTGCAGGCTGAGCAGCAACTGGTCCGGCACCATGGCGCGCGTGAACAGCAGCAGCAGAAAAAGGGCGATATATGTCGTGAACCGGTACACCTAAAGTAAGGCTATAAAACAAAGATAATCGTTTTTCACCATTGTTGTATCAACAATTAAACATTTCGCTTGCTCAGGTCCAATCTCTTGGCAAATCGATCAGCGAAATCATGCCAAAACAACAAGTTTTATACCTGTGTGCTCCTTAACGCAGAAGGTATAGCGGATGTTTTCTGACAACCTGTCACAAACGGGCCGGTTCTATACCTGTGGAACAGGATTTGAAAGCGCTTGGGCAGGAATTCCCTTGTCCTTTTCACAGGCATCGGTTTCACAGACATCACTTATTAAAAGATAGATTTTAAAAGTATAGCACATGGAAGAAAGAGGTAATATTTCGATTCACACCGAAAACATTTTCCCGATCATTAAGAAGTTCCTTTACTCCGACCACGAGATTTTTCTGCGTGAGCTCGTGAGTAATGCCGTGGACGCCACCCAGAAAATGAAGCGCCTGTCCTCCATTGGCGAGTACAAAGGCGATTTGGGCGAGCTGAAAGTGGTCGTGAAAGTGGACAAAGATGCCCGTACCATCACCATTTCGGACAACGGTATCGGTATGACGGCTGAGGAGATCAAGAAGTACATCAACCAAATCGCCTTTTCGGGTGCCACTGAGTTTGTGGAGCGCTACAAAGACGCCGGTGAGCAGAACCAGATCATCGGTCAGTTCGGTCTGGGCTTCTACTCTGCCTTTATGGTAGCTGATCGTGTCGAGATCATTACTAAATCGTACAGAGAAGGCACGGAAGCGGCTCATTGGACTTGCGACGGGAGCACCGAGTTTGCCATAGCGCCAGCGCACAAAGAAGACCAAGGTTCCAACGTGATACTGAACGTAGCTTCTGATTCGGAGGAGTTTTTGGAGACGGCCCGCATTCGTACTATTCTTGACAAATATTGCAAGTTCCTGCCGGTGCCGGTGGAATTCGAAGGAGAGATCATCAATAACCCGAACCCGATCTGGACGAAACAGCCATCAGAACTGACAGACGAGGACTATAAGAACTTCTACAAAGAGCTATACCCATTCTCAGAGGCTCCGCTTTTTTGGATTCACCTGAATGTGGACTATCCGTTCAACCTGACAGGTATACTCTACTTCCCTAAGCTCAAAAACGACTTCGAGATACAGCGCAACAAGATCCAGCTCTACTCGCGCCAGGTGTTCATCACCGACGAAGTGAAGGACGTGGTGCCGGAGTTCCTGATGCTGCTGCACGGTGTGATCGACTCGCCGGACATTCCGCTGAACGTGAGCCGCTCGTTCCTGCAGGCCGACTCCAACGTGAAAAAGATCAACACTTACATCACTAAAAAGGTAGCCGACAAGCTGAACGATATCTTCAAGAAGGACAGAGCCACGTTCGAGACCAACTGGGAAGACATCAATGTGTTCATCAAGTACGGCATGCTGAGTGACGACAAGTTCTATGAAAAAGCCAAGGACTTCGTGCTGCTGCAGAACACCGAAGGCAAATACTATACCTTAGAGGAGTACAAGGCATTGACGCAGGCCAATCAAACCGACAAGAATGATCAGTTGGTGATGCTCTATACCACCGACGCCGATAAGCAACACGCCTTCGTTGAAGCCGCGCAAAACCGCGCTTACGACGTGCTCAAGCTTGACTCTGTGATAGACAGCCACTTTATCGGCATGCTGGAGCAGAAACTTGAGAAGACCTCACTGAAGCGTGTAGACTCTGAAACGATCGGCAAACTGATCGAGAAAGATGAAACCAAGGAGAGTGTGCTGAATGATACCGAGAAGGAGGACTTGAAGAAGATATACGAAACGGCAATCAACAACCAGAACATGCAGGTGGAAGTAGCGCCAATGGCCCCGGACGATGCGCCAGTGATCATTACCTTGCCGGAATTTATGCGCCGCATGAAGGATATGAGCAAGAGCGGCGGTGGCGGTATGATGTTCATGGGCAACATGCCGGACACCTACAACGTGACCATCAACGCGAACCACAGCATCAACCAGCGCATCCTGAAAGCGAAAGATGACAACAAGGAGCGCATTGCCCGTCAGGCCTTTGACCTAGCCCTGTTGTCGCAGAACATGCTTTCCGGCTCGGCTCTCACTGCCTTCGTGAAGCGCAGCGTGGACCTGATCGACAAAGAATAACAGTACTTTCCATAATTGAACCTAACAGTAAAAAGCGGTACCCGGCTGGGTGTCGCTTTTTGTTTTGGACGACATTCGGTGAACTAAGGCGCCGGGCTTAAAGTTATAGGGACTATACCTGGCAGACCGGTAGTTGGCAGGTATATGATTTATCTGCATATTTACGTTACCTTAAACAAGGTATAGCTTTTTAGAAACAACAGAAGCGCATTTATCTGAACGAAAACATATGAGGCACACGCTCTATCTTGTCGGGTTTGTTTTGTCTGTGGTGCTGGGCGTTGCGGCCTGCAAGCCCACGGCTTACAACAGCGATTACAACCTGAGCCGGGCTGCCGAAAAGCAGAGTGCCAAATCCGAAACCATCGCTCTGGCCGATACCGCCAAACCTTCTGTGCAAATAGGTGACTCCCTAGCAAACGTGGAGGATAAGCAACCCAAAAAGCGCAAGAAGAAAGCCGACAAGCGTTACTTTATGGGTGACAGAGTGGCCCGTGGCTTTGTGAAGACAGGTGGTCGTGGCCCTCGTGAAGTAATCGAATCCTTCAGCTACTTGGCCGAGTTTCAGCAGCCAGACCCTTATGCTCCTGAAAAATACTACTACGATACCAAGCGTCGCAAACTCTACAAAAGCCGCGGCGAACTGGATCCGGAGCAGCACAAAGTATTGCATGGCCCTTACAAAAAAGAGCAGGGTGGTGAAGTAGTCGAAGAAGGCTATTTCTATGTGGGTACCAAACACCTGCGCTGGGAACGCTACAACCGCGATGGGATACTGCTGGCAAAGGAGCATTTCGAGAAAGGCTACCTGCGCGATGCCGTGGTGAAGTATTATGAGGGCACCAAAAAGATAAAAGAAGTGATACCCTATGCCTATGGCGAAGTGCAGGGGACTTATTACCGCTTTTATGAAAACGGACAGCTCGAGTGGATGGGACAGTACCAGAAAGGCCGTAAAGTGGGCCTTTGGGTAAAGCACTTCGACTTCAGGGCACGCCGCCAGTTCGAGTACCAATACCCCAAAACACCTTATGAGCCGCAGGCAGAGCCAGTCCTGGTGAAGCAATACGACAGACACGGTACCCTCATTTTCGAGAAAGACAAACTGGACAAGCGGGCTTCGAGCCGTTAAGGTATAGGTATAGCCTACTGCCACTATAAAGCAATCTAACTAATTTACTCGGCTACCTCATGTCAATATTCGACGAGAATAGAGTTGATAAGGCTATCAGTGAGCATCTGAAGACATGGTGGACAGATGAGACTAAGCAGGAGATTAAGGTGCAATATGGCATTGATATACTGAATCAAATAATCTCAATTTACGACTTTGCAAGCCAATCAGAGTTTTGGCTGCCGCTAGAGCTTAATGACACTTATAACCAAACTACAGAAAGATTAAAGAAACAATACCCGTTTTTGTCTGATGGCCCTGTAAGAAGAGTTGCAAATATGGCTGCGTATAGCTTGGACGTAAGTACGTAGTATCTGCGCTGTGAAACTTCAGCAGGGGCGCTAGATGAAATGTTGTCGTATCAATGAAAGGCGTCCTCAATGTGGAACAGTTCCGGCGGTTTGCTCATCGTAATGGCAATAATATCGAAGCGAATGTCTTCCTGCCAACCTGTTTTTACAATATAAGCATCCGCCGCGTTGAGGATCATGCGTTGCTTGCGTCGGTTCACAAACTCCTCCAGATAACCAAACTCGTCGTTGGTTCGGGTTTTCACTTCTACAAACACTAACACATCATTTTGGCGGGCAATAATGTCGATCTCGGCTTTGCCCATGCGCAGGTTGCGTTGCAAAATGCGATAATCTTTTTGGTGCAGCAGGTCGCAGGCCAGGTCTTCGCCGTTGGCGCCGGTAGAAAGGTGTGGTGCTTGCGGTGTCATCCTAAGAGCTTTAAACTTGTAAGGGCGGCAGCTGGTTTTATAACGGCAGCCGGAGTAGTTGTTTGCGTATGCCCGCAAGCGGCCGTATCTTTGTTGAAAACTAGAGGTATAGAGTACCGGCAGGCATCATAGCTAGCCCTGAGCTATACCTTGAAAGGAGGGAGAAAAGACGTGTCACAGAACAAGACCATACAATTTGAGCATTTGGGGCTGATCGACTACAAAGAGGCTTGGGATTATCAGGACAAACTCTTTACAGGTATACTGGATATGAAGTCCCGCAACCGGAATGCTGCTCCCGAAGCGCAGGAGGTGACGCCAAACTACCTGCTTTTCTGCTCGCACCCGCACGTCTATACTTTGGGTAAAAGCGGTCACGAGTCTAACCTGCTTATTAATGAGGAGGGACTCAAGGCTAAAGGTGCTACTTTCTACAAGATCAATCGTGGCGGCGACATCACCTACCACGGACCGGGACAAATTGTAGGTTACCCGATTCTGGACCTGGACAACTTCTTTACCGACATACACAAGTACCTGCGTTTTCTGGAAGAGGCGATCATCCTGACTTTGAAAGATTACGGGATAGAAGCGGGCCGTATACCTGGCCTCACCGGCGTATGGCTGGACCATGTGGAGCAGAAGAGTCCGCGCAAGATCTGCGCCATGGGCGTGAAGTGCAGCCGCTGGGTGACCATGCACGGCTTTGCCTTCAACATCAACACCGACTTAGATTATTTTAACAACATCGTACCCTGCGGCATTACCGACAAGCAGGTAACATCGCTGGCAAAAGAGCTGGGCCGCGAATTGCCGATGGCAGAAGTAGAGGAAAAACTCCTGGGCCACCTGGCAACTCTTTTTGAGGCAAGCATTACAAAAGATTAAATGAAGAAGGACATTGATTTCACCCCGGTTCAGGGTGTGGCCGTGGCCATTGCCTTCACGGGCGAGTCGCCGGAGGAGCGCATCTGGAACGTATACCTGATCAACAACAATAGTGAGACCCTCGAAAATGTGTTTGTCACATCCAAGGGCTATGGCACTATAGAAGACGAAGAAGTAAAAACCTCCGTGCTGCGACACATGTTTGAGCGTGTGGAGGCCAAAAGCTTTGTGCAGGTAGAGGTGATCGATCCGTCGGTTTTCAAGCTCAACAACGAGTTCTGGGTGAGTTATTACATCGACGGCAAGATCTATGACAAGCGCTTTGTTTTCGTGCCTGACTCGATCACCGATGAGCACCTCATCGACATCAGCATGCTGCAAATGCAGGGTGTGCTGCATTCTTAAGGTATAGCTTCTCAAATTTTTCACCCTGACCGTGAATTTCACAAACCGCATAAGGTATAGCTTCGGGCTGATGCTATTGCTTTTGGTGCTGACCTGGCCGCTACAGGCACAGGTGCTGCCGCTGGAGCAGAAGAACACCCTGAATGGCAACTGGCAGGTATACGATGCCGGCTCCAGCGACCTGGTGCCCTATGCCATAACCCTGCACGGCGGCTACAGTGCGGTGCATCAATGGGTGACTATGGCGCCTGCCAAAACTTTTGTGATTGAGTTTACGGCCCAGAAAGACCTGTGTCTGTTCCTGAACAATCAGCTCATCTTCACGGCAGACTCTACTTCTACCTATACCTTCGACCTGTCCACGTGGAACAATCGGGTGAAACCGGTGAATGGGCGCTACCTCTTGTCGGTATGGCATCCGTCGCAACACCCCAACATTGGTTCTTTCCGAAACCGGGTGCAGACAGAACGAGCCGACAGCGAAACGATGCAAGGGAGTTTCTCAGTGCGGCTGCGGGAATATGTCAACCAGAATGCTTTCATTATCTTCATGCTGCTGATTGGGCTGCTGTACGGGGGGCTTAAAACCACTTTTCCTTCTGATTTTCAGGCAGTGTTTGGGGCACAGTCCTTCTGGCGCACCAGGTCGCTGGATGAAGGCATCCTGACCAAGCCACTCAGCACCTGGTCAGGTGTGCTGTTTATCGTTGCCTTTTCTATGTCCATGGCGCTGCTCATTGCGGCTATCCATACCAATGTGCAGCATGTGCGCATCTTCAACCGCCTTTTTCCGGTGTCAGAGTCCGATATTACGACCAAGATCTTGTTCTATACCTTTGTGATCTTTGCGGTTATCCTGCTAAAGTACCTTTTCCTGAAAGTGATGGGTTATATCTTCGGATTGGAGCAGATTGTGCAGGTTCAATTCAGTGAGTTTCTGCGTTCTCTGTTGTTTTTGGGCCTTTTCCTGCCGGTGGTTATGCTGCTATACCTTTCGCTCAATCACGTGGCTCCAGACACGGTGCTCACGGTTTCGAGCATGGCGGTGCTATTGCTGCTGGTAATCACGATTATTCGTGTGTTTGTGACAGTAAATAAGCAGGCATCTGTGATAAATTTGCATTTATTTTCTTACCTTTGCGCCACAGAAGTGATACCGTTGACCATCATGTTGAAATTTATTGTGTTTAACTTTTAAAAACACAAAATCAACGGTTTCGGCAGAAGCTAATATTATAAAAACAGACTTCCATACTCTATGGCTGACAGTAAAGAAAAGGCTTGGGCAAATCCTGAAAGACACAGTATTCCGATCAGGAGTATTCTCGTAACGCAACCACAGCCTACTACCGACAACTCTCCTTATCTCTCTATTGCAGACAAATACGGGATTAAGGTAGATTTCAGGGCGTTTATCGAGGTAGAGCCTGTTTCCTACAAAGAATTCCGCAAAGACAAAGTGGATATCCTGTCGCATACGGCTGTGATCTTTACAAGCCGCAATGCCGTGGACCATTTTTTCAGAATTTGCCAGGAAAGTAAAATAGAGATGCCAGCGGATATGAAGTACTTCTGTATTTCGGACCAGACGGCTTACTACCTCCAGAAATACATCACCCTGCGCAAGCGCAAGTTATTTGTAGGCGAGAAAACAGCCAAGGATCTGTTTGAGGTGATCAAGAAGCACAAGAACGAAACATTCCTGTACCCTTGCTCCAACATCCGCAAAGACGATATTCCGGGCTTCCTGAAAACGAATAAGATCAAGCATACGGAGGCTATCATTTACAAAACAGTAGAAGCCGACCTGTCGGATCTGGATGATGTAACTTACGACTGCATCGCTTTCTTCAGCCCGTCAGGTATAAGTTCGCTGTTTATCAACTTCCCTAACTTTAAGCAGAACAACACCCGCATAGCGGCTTTTGGCCCAACCACAGCCAAAGCAGTGCGCGATGCCGGGCTGGAACTTGATATAGAGGCGCCGATGCCAAATGCCCCTTCCATGACGGGAGCCATTGAGGTATACATCCAGAACCAGAAAAAGTAAACGAGGCCGGATAAAACAGTAAAACGCAAAAGCAAGTAGAATCAACCATCTGCTTGCTTTTGCGTTTTACTGTTTAATATATATATTTGGTTCAACGCTGGCTTTTAAACATCCAGTTAACGTTTGCTTAGCTGCAACATTCTATGAAAAAGATTATACCTGCCGTTTTGCTGCTGTTTTTCTGCCACCTGGACTCCTGGGCGCAGCAACAGCCTCAATTTACCCATTACGGATTCAACGGCATGTATATCAGCCCGGCTTATGCAGGTATAACCAACCGCCCGGAAATACAATCTATCTACCGTTACCAGTGGCTGAACTACGATGCCTCTTTTGATGATGGCGGTTCGCCGCGCACGCTGCTCCTGACAGCGCATGCCCCGGTGCGTATTTTAAAGGGCGGTTTAGGTATAACGCTCATGCAGGATCAGATTGCCAACACCCGCATACAGCAGGCAGCCATTTCCTACTCTTTTCACCTGAATGTGGGCGAGGGCAAACTGGGCATCGGTTTGCAGGGCAATATAAATAATATAAGAAAGGGCAGCTACCGCTTTATCGACGAGGGTGACCCGAATATTCCTTTCAACAGTTCAGACTCTAAATTCGACATGGGAGCTGGCCTCTGGTATGAGTCAGAGCTTTTTTATGCAGGTGCCGGTGTGACCAATTTGCTGGGCTCGAGCTACCAGTTCATGAACGTAGATAACACAGGAAGTGGCCGTGTAGTAGGCGAGAACCACCTATACCTGACAGGGGGCTACCACCTGCCACTGACAAACCAGTTAGTGCTTACCCCAACTGCCCTCTTAAAGCATGATACAGAGACATTTTCGTTTGATGCAGGAGCCCGTATAACATTTGATGAAAAATATTGGGGCGGATTGAATTTTCGGCATCAAGAAGCTGTTAGTGCGCTTGTGGGTATAGCGATGTTGCAGGACAACGCGCTGCGGGTAGGATATGCATTAGATCTCACAACATTTAATAAAGAGGCCAAGGCCCCAACATCACATGAAGTGATGGTTTCCTATCGATTACCTGAGCCAGTTGTTCGGTTCAGGCCGCCAGTGCGAACCCCTCGCTATAATTTCACTAAATAAATATCTGTGATATTGTATTTATCACCGAAAAGCTGTATTCTTGAAAAAATACAGTTAAAATAATTTGTATATGGTATAATAATCTTGATATTGTACCGTTTGAAAATTATTAATAAGTGAGAATTTTAATTGTTTTTGTTTTATTTCTAATTCTCAATATATTTGCTACACCAGAAATAGTGTGCATAAATCATTGCTAAAAAATTTACTTTTTCCAAAGTCATCATGAACAAACTATTAAAGCTGTCTTCCTTCGCTTTGGCGGTGGTACTGCTTGCGAGTTGTGGGTTAAGAAGAGGACCGCAAGGCGACCTAGTGGGCGCAGAGGATCGACCAGACTACAATCCACAGGCTGTACCTTACGGCATGGTTGCCTGTCCGGGCGGAACTTTCCACATGGGCCAGGCAGATCAGGATATTGCGGCAACTATGGCAAACCTGAATAAGCAGGTTACAATAGGCGGCTTCTATATGGACGAAACCGAGATTACCAACAACGAGTACCGTCAGTTTATTGAAGTAATGGTCAATGACTCGATCGATATTCTGGGTGAAGATTTTGTGATGACGAGCCTGTATCCTGATACAACAGTTTGGGTGCGTGACTTCACTTACCACATGGGCGATCCCTTGATGGAGTACTATTTCTCTCACCCTGCATTTGACGAATATCCGGTGGTGGGTGTGAACTGGTTTGCGGCTAAATATTTCTCTGACTGGAGAACGAAGCATAAGAACCAGGCCAATGCTGATAACGGCATGGCGCCAATGCCAAAATTCCGTCTGCCATCTGAGGCTGAATGGGAATATGCAGCAAGGGGCGGCCGCGATATGGCGACTTACCCATGGGGTGGTCCATACCTGCGCAACGCAAAGGGCTGTCTGCTGGCTAACTTTAAGCCAGGCCGTGGTGACTACTACAGCGATGGCTTTACCTATACGGCTCCGGTAGCCCAGTTCTTCCCGAACGACTTTGGCCTGTACGATATGGCCGGTAACGTAGCTGAGTGGACAGAAGATGCCTACGCTGATGCTACTGTTCCGATTACCTGGGACTTGAACCCTGTTTACTATGATGATAACGAGCCTCGCAAAGTTGTAAGAGGCGGTTCTTGGAAAGATATTGCATACTTCCTCGAAACAGGTACCCGTAACTTCGAATATCAGGACTCAGCCAGATCATACGTTGGCTTCCGTAACGCCATGATTTACCTCGGACGTTCTTCGGGCAGAGAGTTCAGATAAGCAGAAGTATCCTAACAGTTAAAAACTAAACAATTTAATACCCAATCGTTCACATTTAATTTTTGAAAACAAAATGAGCAAAGCTAGAGGTCGCAGTTTCTTGTACGACGTGTTGATGCCCAAAATCTATGGTCTTGGTGCCGCAGTCGTAATTATCGGAGCATTGTTTAAAATTCAGCACTGGGCAGGTGCCGACATCATGCTGATCGTAGGTCTTGGTACAGAGGCCGTAATCTTCGCGCTGAGTGCCTTCCAGCCACAGCCACATGATCCGGATTGGGCAAGAGTATACCCACAACTGGCCGATGACTATTCAGGTGAGGCACTTATCCCAACAACAGCCTCAAACAACAACACTTCTGTTACTAAGGAGCTTGACAAAATGATGCGTGACGCTGACATTACGCCAGCCACAATCAACACACTGGGTCTTGGCCTGAACAGACTAAGCGAAACAGCTGCACAAATGGCAGATTTAAGCCAGGCAACAGCTGCTACTAATGAGTATGGCGTACGTGTGAAAGCTGCCGGTGACGAGCTGGGCCGCATTACAGAAGCTTACTCCGCAACAGCAGACGCACTGTCGAAAATGGCAGTTGCTACAGGCGATGCACAAGAGTATCATACACAAGTACAGGGCATGACAAGAAACTTAGGTGCTTTGAATGCTGTTTATGAAATGGAGCTTCAGGACGCTAATACGCACCTGAAAGCAATGAACAAGTTCTACGGAAACCTGAGCATGGCCATGGAAAACCTGACCGATGCCAGCAAAGACACGGAGCAGTTCAAGCAAGAGGTTTCTAAACTGACGCATAACCTACACTCACTGAACACAGTGTATGGTAACATGCTGACAGCTATGAAAGGCTAATTGCGCATCATTTCCTAAATCAACAAGAAAACAACAGTAACTAAGTAGAAAATGGCTGGAGGAAAAGAGACACCACGGCAGAAGATGATCGGTATGATGTACCTAGTACTGACCGCACTTCTCGCCCTGCAAGTGAACTCTGCTATCCTGTTAAAGTTTCAGTTTATTGATGAAAGTCTCAGGGACGTCAACGATAAAACTTTAAAGGATAACAGCGGAGTTGTAACGAATATTAAATCCAAGGTCAGCGAAGGCGGTAACCGAGACAAAGACAAAACTGTTTTGGAAAGTGCCAATGCTGTTAGAAAAGAGACAGGAGAACTGGTAGAATATATCCGTGGACTTCGTAACACACTGATTGAAAAAACAGGTGGTGAGAACGAAGAGAAGACCGGATATGCAAACCCAAGTGCTGAAGATCTGGTTGCAATAACTATGATCGGACCTGCGAGCGCTAAAAATGGTGCAGCTTATGACTTGGAGCAGCGTTTGAACAACTATGCAAAGTTCATGAAGCAGTTCAACCCAAACATGCCAGACATCCTGGCTCGTGATGGTAAAACTGACCCAATGGCTTCCAAGGATCGTAGCCAGCGTAATAAAGACTTTGCTCAGTTGAACTTCGAGGCTACCCCACTGGTAGCAGCGCTTGCAACGCTTTCTCAGAAAGAAGCAGAGATTCTGAAGTATGAAGCAGATGCCCTGCAGAACCTTGCTCAGAAAGTAGGCGCAGACATCATCAAGTTCGAAAAGATCTTTGCGATGGCACGTGCTGAGTCTAAGACAGTAGCTGCTGGTACCAAGTATAAGGCTGATATGTTTATCGCCGCTTCTTCTGATGCTATTACCCCAAAAATGACATTCCAGGGTAAGCCGATCAATGTTGTAGATGGTAAAGGTATAATTGAATTTACTGCTGCTGCCAACAACTATGATGCTGACGGTAACTCAAAGCAGACTTGGAAGGGGCAAGTGATCATCGACAAAAACGGTGAGCAGGAAGTACTAGACGTAACAGAAGAGTACATCGTAGCGAAGCCAGTTATCCAAGTTCAGTCAGCAGCAGTTCAGGCGCTATACCTGGGTTGTGCGAACGAACTGAACGTACAGGTTCCTGCGCTGGGTGCCGTATATGATCCTAGCTTCTCAGCAGCAGGTGGTTCGGCCATCAAAGGTGCTAAGAAAGGTCAGGTTACGATTATCCCAACTACTACTGAAGTGAAGCTTAACGTAAGCAGCGGTGGTAACGCAATTGGTACAGAGACCTTCAAAGTTCGTCCGGTGCCAAGACCATCGCTACAAACTGTAGTGAACGGCAGACCAGTAGATCAGAAAAGAGGTTTACCGGCTCAGGGCATCAGATCGGTTGAGATACAGGCGATCGCTGACGAAGGATTCAAGCAATTTTTGCCTAACGAAGCACGTTATAGAGTAACGAAGTGGAGAGCATTCCTGGTTAGAGGTTCAAATCCGGTAGACCAGGCTGAATTTTCAAGCCCAACTGGTGACTTAACCCGTTTTGCAGCAAAAGCTGGAAAAGGCGACAGAGTAACCATCGAGGTACTGGAAGTGAAGCGTCTGAACTACCAGGGATCGCCAGTAGATGCGAAACCAACAGGCGACGGTATCTTCACTATCCCACTTAACTAATTAAGATTAGAAGCTTACAAGGAGTATGAAACTTATCAAAGTAATAGGTGTAGCAGCTGGTATGATGCTCTCTTACGGAGCAGTAGCACAGCAAGTGTCTACCACGCAGTCCAGTAATCCATCAGCAAGACCTATTCCGGAGTCTGATGTATTGTTTAAGAAAACGGTTTGGCGTAAGATCGACTTGCGCGAAAAACAAAACAGACCCTTGTTTTCTGAAAACAGAGAGATCACCAAAGTATTGATCGATGCTGTAAAAAGCGGCGAGTTGGTGGCCTACAAGACAGACTCTGTAAATGTACCGTTGACCAGAGAAGAATTCCTCGCAAACATGACCGGCAAAGATATGGGTGGTGGTTTGACAGAAGAGGAAATTGCAGCTGGTTTTGGTCAGGAAGAGGAAGAAGAGGATGCCTGGGGTGCTGCCCTTGGTACAACTGCTACGCAAGATGCAGCTCCTGTAAGCAATGAATTTTTCGCAAAGCAGCTTTACCTGCTTGAGCTGAAGGAGAACGTAGTATTCGATAAGAAGCGTTCTCGCATGTACCACGATATTCAGACGATCAGTATTAAAGTTCCTGCAACGCTTAACCCACTGGGTTTTGAGCAGACAGTAGGTAGCTTTAAGATGAGCGATTTGGTGAAGGTTTTCAGAAATAACCCTGAAACCGCTATCTGGTACAACGCTCAGAACGATGCCCAGCACAAGAACCTGGCTGATGCATTCGATCTGTGGCTGTTTAGCTCATACATTACCAAAATATCTAACCCGAACGACAGAGCACTGGGAGATATCTATGGTGGTGGTAAAAAAGGCCTGTTAGCCGCTCAGGAAGCGCTTGAAGCGTTGATCGAGTACGAGTACAGCCTGTGGAGCTACTAATTGCAAGACAATCATAAAAAGGGGAGATCTGAAAAGATCTCCCCTTTTTTATTTAGAGCTATATCCAGGTAGTTAAGGAGGCAGATCAGGTGTAGCTCTTTGAATGACAGCTACAAACTAAGTTAGAGTAGGTATGCGAAGAACTGTGGTAACTTGAACATAAAGAGAATTAAGCAGTTCCTACGTCCCCATGGAAATGATCAAAAAGAATTTGAGCCTTTCGTTGACCCACTTCCATCGTTAATTCAGATAGCGTCAGTTCTTTCAACTTCTTCACGGACCGGAATTTCTGAAGCAGGGCATCGGCTGTGGTTGGTCCTATACCTTTCACATCCGTCAACTCAGTCTTCAAAGTGCCCGCGTCGCGGCGGGAACGGTGGAAGGTGATGGCAAAACGGTGCGCTTCGTTACGCAAGCGCTGTATCAATTTAAGAGACTCCGATTTCTTATCAATGTAAAGTGGCAGCTTATCCCCCGGGTAAAAAATCTCCTCCAGCCGTTTGGCTATGCCTACAATCGCAATTTTGCCCCACAGATTAAGGTCTTTCAGCGCCTGCACGGCAAAACTCAGCTGGCCTTTGCCACCATCAATAATGATCAGTTGTGGTAAGGGCTGGTTCTCCTCTATTAGTCTCTTATAACGACGCGTCACGACTTCATACATCGACTCAAAATCATTTGGGCCAACCACAGACTTAATGTGAAAATGGCGATAGTCTTTCTTGCTAGGCTTGCCGTTTTTGAAACAAACCATCGAGGCAACCGGATTGTCTCCCTGGAAATTTGAGTTGTCGAAGCATTCGATCTGGCGGGGAAGTTCTGTCAGCCGAAGGTCCTTTTTTAACGTTTCCAATACCCGTACTTCGCGTTGCTCGCTCAGACCTTTGTTCTGCTCCTGTCGCCCTTCCCGCTCTTTACGCAAGTACATGGCATTCTTTAAAGAAAGATTCAGGAGCTTGCGCTTATCACCAATCTGTGGCTGAATGATCGAAATGTTGTCGAGCGGAAGCGTTAGCTCTATATTGGTGATGATCTCACGGGAAGTACTCTCAAAATCATGACGCAACTGTACAATTACTGTGGCGAGCAGCTCTTCGTCGCTTTCATCCAGCTTTTTGTGCAACTCTAAAGATTGTGTCTGAATGATGGAGCCGTTCATAACTTTCAGGTAGTTCACAAAGGCGCACTTTTCATTCGAGGTAATCGAGAAAACATCAATATCAGAGAGGGTATTGCTGACGACAGTAGACTTGGCCTGGTAATCCTCTAAAAGGTCGAGTTTTTGTTTGTAACGATGTGCCTGCTCATACTGGTAATCAGCTGCCGCCTCGGCCATACGTTCTTTAAAGTAATTCTTAGCAATTGAAAGGTTCCCCGAAAGAATGCTCCTGATTTGAGTGATGTACTGGTTATAGGTCGTTTCGTCAATCAGATCCTCACAAGGGCCTTTGCAGTTGCCGATATGATATTCCAGGCATACCTTAAACTTACCAGCCGCAATGTTCTCTGGGGACAGGTTATAAGTGCAGGTACGCAAAGGGTATAAGGTCCGGATAAGATCCAATACGATGTGCATAGTGGTGCCACTCGGGTACGGACCAAAATAGCGGGAGCCATCATTAATCTTATTACGCGTGCTGATCACCCTCGGGAAGCGCTCATTTACAATACAGATGTACGGATACGTCTTTCCGTCTTTGAGCAGGATATTATACTTGGGCTGGTATTGCTTGATCAGGTTATTTTCCAGCAGAAAAGCATCGGCTTCCGTGTCCACAATGGTGAACTCGATATCCTTGATCTTAGAAATCAACTTGAGGGTCTTTTTATTATGCTGGGCAGAGCGATTGAAATAGGAACTGACACGTTTCCTGATATCGATCGCTTTGCCTACATAAATAATACCTTCATCATCAAAGAACTTATAAATGCCCGGTTTATGAGGTAAATGGGATATTTTCTCCCGCAACTTCTCGTTTGCAGCCATGCGTCATTTTCATTAGAAAGCATCTAAGTCGATCGGGGCAGGAACCTGGTAAAACTCATCCTGTTGCAGAGAGTCTACCGGAATGCCGTTGTTATACTTAGAACAATCTAATTCTACCGATAAAGGCGTAGAAGGTTTAGGGAAAGGATCTTTTGATCTTTCCAGTGATTTGTCAGCGTATACCTTCTGCAGGAAGTTACCATAAATAGGCATCGCCAGTTTGTTGCCTTGACCGAGCGCAATGGTACGGAAGTGAATGGAACGGTCGTCGCCGCCAACCCAGGCACCTGCCACCAGGTCCGGAGTTATACCCATGAACCAGGCATCTGAGTAGTTTTGAGTGGTACCCGTCTTACCTCCGATCTCGTTTTTGAGTCCGTTGCGGTGGCGGAGGCCATAGTAGGCGGTTCCTCCTGGCTCAGCAGCGGCTTTGAGCATATGCACCATCATATAGGCTGTTTCTTCGCTCAGAGCATCTACCGTCTTTGGCACAAACTCGTGCAGCACGTTGCCGTGTTTGTCTTCAATACGGGTAATAAAGTTCGGCTCTATCCAGGTACCACTGTTCACGAAAGTACCATAAGCACCTACCATGTCGAATAGTGTTACGTCGTTTACACCCAGTGCGAGGGATGGATTTGCTTCCAGTGGTGTAGTGATACCCATGCGCTTGGCCGTCTTAACCAGTGTTTCAGCTCCAAGCTTGTTCACCAAAAACGCAGAGATCGAGTTAATAGACTTTGCCATTGCATTGCGCAGCGTGAACTTTTCACCGGAGAATTTATTATCAGCATTGTTCGGGCACCACATGGTCCCGTCGCCTAAAGGTATACATACCTGCGTATCGAGTGTTTCGTAGCATGGGTAGTAACCATTTTCAATAGCTGCTGTGTACAGGAACGGTTTGAAAACAGAACCTGGCTGGCGAGCGCCCTGTTTCACGTGGTCGTACTTGAAATGTTTGTAATTGATGCCTCCCACCCAGGCTTTGATATGACCCGTTTGCGGCTCCATGGCCATAAAACCAGTTTGCAGGTAGTGCTTGTAATGCTTGAGCGAGTCAAGCGGGCTCATCTCTACTTCCTTCTCTCCGTCATAAGTAAAGATCGTCATCGGGACTTTCTTGTTCAGGTAGTAGTTGATCGAGTCCTGATTGCCGTCAAATTGTCTGTTCAGGTTGCGGTAGCGATCGGTACGCTTAATAGCGGTCTGCAGGTAATTCGGGATTTCCTTGCCCTGGCGGTCGATCCAGGGGTTACGGCCTTTCCAGTGCGAGAAGAATTCTTTCTGACGATCCTTCATGTGCTCTTCTACTGCCTGCTCGGCATAGCGCTGCATGCGTGAGTCGATGGTGGTATAGATTTTAAGTCCGTCAGCATACAGGTCATAGCCATTCTCGCGGCACCACTTCAGCAAAAACTTACTGGCTTCGGTACGGAAATAAGGAGCCAGGCCAATGTTCTGATTCTCAACGCGGTACTTTAATTCGATATCCGTGTCTTTCAAGTTTTCGTATTCAGCCTGCGACATGTAACCGTACTTCACCATCTGCGAGAGCACCACGTTGCGGCGATGCTTTGAGTTCTCGGGCTTGAATTTCGGGCTATAGTAGTTCGGGTTCTTAAACAAACCTACCAGCACAGCCGATTCCTGTACTTCCAGGTCGGGGACATCCTTGCCAAAAAATGTCTTCGACGCGGATTGCAGACCAAAGGCGTTGCTACCGAACTCAAAGATGTTCAGGTACATGGTCATTATCTCCTGCTTGGTATAAGATTGCTCCAGCTTCACGGCCATAATCCACTCTTTTGTTTTGTGAATCAGCGTACGGAAACCCGGCTTATCGTTGAGGTAGCCGTTGTTGAGTTCTTCGCCACGGGTACGGAACAGGTTTTTGGCCAACTGCTGGGTAATGGTACTGCCACCTCCTTTTGAGCTACCGATCATCAGGGAGCCGGCCACACGCGCCATTGCCTCGGGGTCTATACCTGAGTGTTCTTCAAAACGGATGTCCTCTGTTGCCATCAGGGCATGCACAAAGTTATCAGGCAGGTCGTTGAACTCGATCGGGGTACGGTTCTCGCGGAAATATTTCCCCAGTTCCTTGTTATCAGCTGAGTAAAGCACGGAAGAAAGGGCGCTTTTCGGGTTCTCGAGCGTACGCATGTTCGGCAGGTCCCCGAACAGGTTCAGGAAATTGACGCTGACCGCATAAATGTAAAGTATGAACACAGCCAAACCACTCAGGAAGAGCAGCCAGAGTGTGGAAATGATCTTAGGGAATACCGTTTTTGGTTTGGGGCGGGTGGTTGTTGCCATGTTAATTATTCGTTCTGAAGTAATTCAGATATTCTTCTACATCCTTCTTCTGAAGCAACTTCTGCCAGTTGTCGGATGATATTACAAAGGTAATGAATTCTACGCCTCGAATTTTGCCAATCGGGGATTGCGGCGCTTTTTGTTTTATGTTATAAGCCTGAGCTTCTTTCATGTTAGGAAAAGCTCGCAGCAGCAGTATTCCTCTGTTGCCATCAAATGACTGCTGCTCTACAGCGAGCTTTTGATTGCGGAAATACGTGTTGTTATACTTCTCATACTTTGCCCCAATTTCCTTGAAAGCAGCATGTTCCGTAGGGTATAGCATCACAAAATAGTAAGCCGAATCAGGAGCACTGGTATAAGCCAGCGTATCAGTAGCAGGAGGCTGAACCTCTGTGACCTGAGCGCTTGATGTGTCCTGTGCTATACCTGTTGTATCCAAAGTTATGCCAATCTGGGCTGCGCTTGTTGTATCCTGAAGTATAGTGGTCGAATCAGGTATAGGATTCAGGTTAAGTGGGCGCGGCTGTTGCAAGGTTGTATTTCGGGCTCGGGCAGAGGCCAGGGCAATGTTGTTGCTAACCCGTTGCTCCGGCGTACGTTCGTCCAGTTTCTGTGCCGTGGGCGGCGCAGGTGCTTCCTGACGGAGCTGTTGTTTGCTCTCGAGGTCCTGGTAGCGCTTGAGCAACTCGTCGGCGCGAGGAGCAAGCGGACTGGAAGGATGCTGCTGCTTAAAGGCCAGTAGTTGCTGCTGAAGCAAATCCGATCTTTCAGAACGGGCAGTGATCATCACATGCAGGAAAGCCACTTTATCAGGTATATCGTTGAGCGGGTATACCTGGCTCAGTTCTGTGAGGATAGTGGTCGCCTGCTGATATTCTCCCAGTTCGTATTGTGCAAAAGCTGAGTCATAGAGTGTGTGCGCTTTAATATTGTCAAGTGCATTTTGACTCATGTAGTTCGGGTCGTCTACCAACTTGGCATAGATCGTATTCGGGAATTGCTGTTTGATCCTGGTGTAATATGTGTCTTTCTGCTCGCTGCCTGCCCGGCTGTAGATCAGGTATAGACTATAATGTGTCTCGGCGGCATGTTCGGACTGCGGGAATCGCTGCAGGAACTTCTCGTAAGTAGCAGTCGCATCTTCCGGTGAGTTGAGTTTTTGCGCATAGATGTTGCCCAACCGGAACATAGCATCCTCGAGCAACTTCTCGGACTGCTGCAAGGCGAGTGTCGTAGTCGGAATGTTTTGCAGGTATGTTTCAACCTGGGCCTGTAATCGGGCAGAGCGGGTTTCTTCGGTTTCAGCTGCTGTAGTGTCGGTGGGAGCTTCCATCGCTACCACTTCCTCCTGACTGCCCACGGTCTCGCCACGGCTCAGGAGTCGCCAGTTGTCCTGCAGTGGACGGTCGCCCCAGCGCCTCACGAATTCGGAGCGGGCTGTTGCCATGGCCGCCGGGTTATCAAAGTAGAATACGCCTCCTGTATTGTTGCCTCCTGCTGCAGCAGCATCCGGGTTATTACGACCGCCAACGGTTACGGCTGCCTGTTGCTCCTGAGAACGGCGGGCCTTGCGCTGCTTTTCCTGCTCCAGTTGTTTGGCCTGCTCCTGCAAGCGTGCTTCCTCTTCCTGCTGCACTATGTTTTGCACAAAGGCCAGGCGCTCACCTTCGCTCATAGCAGCCAGCTGTTGCAGACTGTCCTGTAGTTGAATCGTGTTGTATTGCTTCGTGAAATCAGCCAGAACATTGCGACGTTCGAGCACCTGCTCATACTCCAGAGCCTGCTGCGGGTATACCTGCACGGCGCTGTCGTAGTAGGCCTGCGCCAGGTCATACTTATTCAGGTTCTCGAAATAGATCTCACCGGCCAACAGATAGGTATAGGCTTTCTGGTTAGGTATAGCCCCCGGCGTTTTCAGCGAGGCTTCAATGTCCTGCAAGGCTTTGTCGTAGTGTTGCTGGCGGCGCTCGAATACGGCCATTTCATAATAGATCTTGTCACGGTATTCGGCGTTTTTCTCGTCACGCAGCATTTTCTGGTAGTAGCCCGCAATGCGGTTCAGGTCCTGCGCATCGTCCAGTTCCGATACCTGGCCAAGGTATAGCCGGCTGAAAAATCCCAGGTCGTAAGGCGGATTGCGGCGCAGGATGCGGCTGTATTGTTGGTAGGCTTCTTTGCGCTGGCCGCGGTCCTGGTAGAGGCGGGCCAATGAGAAACGTACGCGCGACTGGTTATCCCGTTTCGTAAAGTTTGGCAGCGAGAGGTCCAGGTTTTCGATCACAGCCGCCGTATCGCCCTGCATGAGGTGGTATTCGGCTCGGGCCAGGTATAGCTCGCGGGCATTGTCGCGGTTCAGACGCTCTTTTCGCAAAAACTCCGATACCTGCCAAGCGTTGTCTGTCTCCCCCAGTTTCAGGAAAGAGCGCATCAGCCACACCAGCGCCTCGTGTTTCACGTGGCGGTCTTTGCCTGTGGAGTTTACATAGCGGAACGTCTGGGCAGCCTCTGGGAAATTGAGTTCATAAAAGCGCACCTTGCCGATAACCAGGTAGCTATCGTCTATCCATTTACTGTTAGGGTGGTACTGAATCGGGAAAGAGGCCTTTTTAATGACATCCTCCAGATCGGCGGTGTGTGCTTTATAAGTAGCTGAGTCGATGGGGAGAAAGATGGGCAGGGGCCGGTTGTAATCATACACGGTCTGGTCCTGTATGCTCTTTTCGATGGCATCCAGCTTCTCTTTCGCTAAAAAGTAGCCATTGTAGCGGGCAGTGGTGTTATGATACGCTTTGCTGAGCGGATTATTGCGCTCAGCAGAACAGCCCGCCAGCATGAGGCAGGTCAGCACGAAGAGAATGTATGGTGAGTTTTTTCTCAATGTATCAATAGTGTGCAGCACATAAATGGGTAATCCTGCGCCTACTTCACTATAACGGCCCGGCTATACCTGAAAGTATCCCGGGCTGAGACAGCGCGCAAGCTGTAAGCCATCTACAAAAATACAATAATATGCCAATTATGTAAGGGGCTGTGGATAAAGCCTGAAGCTTGCTATTGAACTATCGAAAATAAGAAATGGTTTCAGGCCTCAGAAGGCTTTTGAAGCACTTTAAAAAGCGATCGAAATAAAACCTATTTGCAGAGAAGCCCGTGAAAAAAGCGTAATTTTGTAAATCCTTGAAAAACAAGCCAGCGCATGTCACAGCCAGATGAACAAAAGCCAAAAAGGGAAGACTCATTTAAAGGCTACCTGAAGTACTCAGGGCTGGCTTTCCAGATGATCGGGGCGATGGTGCTGGCTGCCTGGGCCGGCTCGGCGCTGGACGAGCGCATGGGAAACGAGAATCCCTGGATGACAATTGTATTGCTTGTAGTAGCCGTGGTGGCCTCTATGGTGTTGGTAATAGTATCATTAAATAAAAAGTAACCGCATTGAAATTCTTTAAAAACCTCCTCATTTTCACGGGTGTCGTGAGCATCGGCATCGGTTTGCTTTCCTTTTATACAGGCACTGCGCTGCTGCACCCGCTTATCTGGTACATTTTAAGTTTTATGGTGGTGGTGACGGCGCTGGCTTTTTATGTGTCGCGGCTGGGCGTGGGCTACGACCCGGATAACTTTCAGTTGTATTACTTTGGCTCCATGGGCTTCAGGATGATCCTTAGTATAGCCGTTATTTTTATTTACGTTTTCATGTACGCCGAAAATGAATTACAATTCGTTTTCAACTTCTTCGCGTTATATTTTCTATTTACCGGGTTTGAAATCTACAGCTTAATAACTAACTTCGCACCGCAATTGAAAAAGCAAGGCTAGAAATAGCTTTTGTGGATTTTAACTTTGCTTTTAAATCTCTCTTAATGAAGAAGTTATTTATTTTACTGTTTTCCTTCCTGACGATCTCTGCCCAGGTAGAGGCTGCAGCGGAAGGCGGCGAGTTTAAGCCAGGCGATATGATCACCCATCACATCGCAGATGATTATACCTGGCATTTTGCCGATGGTGTAACGCTATACCTTCCTGTTATCCTGATCGATAACGGTACTCCAAAGGTGTTTTCATCCAGTAACTTCTATGACGAAAATCACGCGGTGGTGCCTTACGATGGCTACATGCTGAGCCACGGTCACATTTACCGTGCAGATGCCAGTGGCCAGCAGGCTGCTGATCAGTCTTCACTTCTGGACTTCTCTATCACCAAGAACGTTGCCTCTCTTTTCATTAGTGTGGCTCTGTTATTAGTGGTGTTCTTTACGATTGCCGGTAGCTACGCAAAGGGTAAAGGCAGAGCTCCTAAAGGTATACAGTCTTTCTTTGAGCCGATTATTATTTTTATTCGTGACGAAATAGCTAAGGCGAACATTGGTCCTAAGTATGAGCGCTATATGCCATACCTGCTGACTATTTTCTTCTTTATCTGGTTTAACAACCTGCTTGGTCTGATGCCGGGTGGCGCCAACCTGACAGGCAATATCGCGGTAACGCTGGTGCTGGCTACCATGACCCTGTTGATCACGGTGTTCAGTGGCAATAAGAGCTACTGGTCGCACATATTTGCTACACCTGGTGTGCCTACCTGGCTTGCTCCGATCATGATTCCGGTGGAGTTGATCGGTATTCTGACAAAGCCGTTCTCGTTGATGGTTCGTCTTTTTGCTAACATCACGGCAGGTCACATTATCATCTTGTCGCTGTTCAGCCTCATCTTTATCTTCGAGAGCATATTTGTTGCACCACTAAGTGTGGCCTTCGCAATCTTCATGTTCTTCTTAGAATTGTTCGTGGCACTGCTGCAGGCCTATATCTTTACGTTGCTTTCGGCGATGTATTTTGGTGGAGCGGTAGAAGAGCACGATCATGTAGGTGATCACGGTCACGGAGATGGCGCACATTAATCTGTTTTTTATTTTTTTAACTATATATAACTATAATTATGTTAGCAATTTTGCTTCAAGCAGTAGCAGCTACAACCGACTTCGGTTTGGCTATCATGGGTGCCGGTATCGGTGCTGGTCTGGTTGCCCTTGGCGCTGGTTTGGGTATCGGTAGAATCGGTGGCTCTGCCATGGAGTCTATCGCGCGTCAGCCAGAAGCTGGTGGTAAAATCCAGACTGCTATGATTATCGCGGCTGCCCTTATCGAAGGTGTTGCACTTTTCGGTGTGGTAGTTTGCTTGCTAATCTCTTTCAAAGGCTAATATCCTTTGTATTTGGTCTCTCGTCCGGACGTATGGTCCGGACGGAGAGGTCAAAATAGTTAAATAGTTAAAAGCAATGCCGGTTGATAGCCGGTGAACTGATTAAAACCTAATTATTCAAATTCATACACAATGGAATTAGTAACCCCAGGTATAGGTTTAATTTTCTGGCAGACGGTGACTTTCATCATCGTGCTGTTCCTGCTTTCCAAGTTCGCCTGGAAGCCTATCATGAATGCGCTAAACGAGCGTGAGACTTCTATTGAAAATGCACTGAGCGCTGCTGAGAAAGCAAAGCTGGAGATGCAGGGTCTGAAGGCTGAGAACGAGAAACTGCTGGCCGAAGCCCGTATGGAGCGTGACAAAATCCTGAAAGAAGCTTCAGATGCAGGTAACGCCCTGGTAGAGACAGCAAGACAGAAAGCAAACGAAGAAGGTGCCCGCATGATCGCTCAGGCGCGTGAGTCCATCGAAAATGAGAAGCGCGCTGCTATTACGGAAGTGAAAAACATGGCTGCCGTACTTTCAGTGGACATTGCTGAGCGCATTCTGCGCAAAGAGCTGAGTAACCCACAGGCACAGCAAGAGCTAGCCAAGGATTACATCAACGAAGTAACGCTTAACTAATCGTATCAACATAGCCAGGCTGCTCAAATAGCAAAGAGGCCATAATAAAGCAATATGTCAGAAATTAGAATTGCTTCGAGATACGCAAAGTCGCTGATTGAACTGGCGCAGGAAAGAGGTGTACTGGAGCAAGTGAAGGAGGACATGGATTTGTTCGCCAAAGTGCTTGACCAGAACAGAGAACTGAAGCTCCTGATGCGTAATCCAGTAGTGAAGTCAGACAAGAAATTGGCCGTAATCAATGCGGTGTTCAAAGGCAAAGTAAACGACCTTACCCTGGCTTTCTTTAAGATCGTGGCCCAAAAAGGCCGTGAGTCGGTGCTTGTGTTTATTGCTCCAGAGTTTACGAAGCAGTACAATGTGTACAAAGGCATCACAACAGCCAGCGTAACCACTGCAGTGCCGCTTACAGAAGAACTTCGCAACGAGCTTGGCCAGCGTCTGGTAGCCCAGACTGGTCAGCGCGTAGAATTAGAAGAAAAGATTGATACAACCCTGATCGGTGGCTTTGTACTCCGTGTGGGCGATCAGCAGATTGACAGCTCTGTGAAGTATAACCTGAACAAGCTGAGAAATAAATTTAAAGACAACCCCTATATCAATAAATTATAATCATGGCAGAAGTAAGACCTGACGAAGTATCAGCCATACTAAGAGAGCAGCTATCTGGCTTCCGTTCTGAGGCAGAATTGGAAGAAGTAGGTACAGTGCTGCAAGTGGGTGACGGTGTCGCTCGTATCTATGGCCTTTCCAAAGCACAGTCTGGTGAGCTATTAGAGTTTGAGAACGGACTTCAGGCGCTTGTTCTGAACCTGGAAGAAGACAACGTAGGTGCCGTAATGCTTGGCGACTACAGCGAAATCAAAGAAGGCGCCACTGTAAGAAGAACGAACCGTATTGCCTCTGTAAAAGTAGGTGATGGCATCATCGGCCGTGTGGTAAACACACTGGGTCAGCCAATCGACGGTAGAGGTCCTGTTGCAGGTGAACTGTATGACATGCCATTGGAGCGTAAAGCACCAGGTGTGGTATTCCGTCAGCCGGTGAACGAACCAATGCAGACTGGTATCAAGGCGATTGACTCCATGATTCCGATCGGCCGTGGCCAGCGTGAGCTGATCATCGGTGACCGTCAGACAGGTAAGTCTGCCGTTGCGATTGACACTATCCTGAACCAGCGCGAGTTCTTCGAAAAAGGACAGCCAGTGTTCTGTATATATGTAGCCGTAGGTCAGAAAGCATCTACAGTAGCACAGGTTGTGAAATCACTGACTGAAGGTGGCGCGATGGATTACACAGTAGTAGTTTCGGCTTCTGCTTCTGATCCGGCTCCAATGCAGTTCTTTGCTCCATTTACAGGTGCTGCTATCGGTGAGTTCTTCCGTGATACCGGCCGTCCTGCACTGGTTGTTTATGACGACCTTTCCAAGCAGGCAGTTGCCTATCGTGAAGTGTCTCTGCTGCTGCGTCGTCCTCCAGGGCGTGAAGCTTATCCTGGTGACGTATTCTACCTGCACTCTCGCTTATTGGAGCGTGCCGCTAAGGTAAACGCTTCTGACGAGATCGCACGTAACATGAACGACTTGCCAGAATCTATCAAGCACCTCGTGAAAGGTGGCGGTTCTTTGACTGCCCTTCCAATCATCGAGACGCAGGCTGGTGACGTTTCTGCTTATATCCCAACGAACGTAATATCGATTACAGACGGTCAGATCTTCCTGGAGACAAACCTTTTCAACTCAGGTATCCGTCCTGCGATCAACGTAGGTATCTCTGTATCGCGTGTGGGTGGTAACGCTCAGATCAAGGCGATGAAGAAAGTATCTGGCACGTTGAAGCTGGATCAGGCGCAGTTCCGTGAACTGGAAGCGTTTGCGAAATTCGGTTCTGACCTGGATGCTGCGACTAAGCTGACAATTGAGCGTGGTCGTCGTAACCTCGAGATCCTGAAGCAGCCACAATTCTCTCCGGTATCGGTTTCTGAGCAGGTAGCTATTATCTACTGCGCTACAAACGGTCTGTTGGACAATGTGCCTGTTGGCGAAGTTAGAACTTTCGAGAAAGACTTCCTGCGCACCATGCGTGCACAGCACCAGGACACCCTGAACGCTCTGTTGGCTGGTAAGCTGGACGACGAGACGACAGGTGTTATCAAGCAGGTAGCCAGAGAGCTTTCTGCCCGTTACAAAAAGTAATATTTAGTTATGAGTTAGAGACTGCTGATAAAGGCGGTCTCTAACTTTATGCTCATAACATATAGAATATGGCAAGTTTAAAAGAGGTTAGAGGCCGCATTACATCTGTATCGTCTACGCAGCAGATTACCAAAGCTATGAAAATGGTGGCGGCTGCTAAGTTGAGACGTGCCCAGGACAACATTCTGCGTATGCGCCCATATGCGCAACGTCTGAGTGGCATCCTGGCTAATCTGTCTCAGCTGGCAGAAGGTTCTGTGTCGAACAAATACTCTGAAAAGCGCGAAGCGAACAGAGTGCTTGTGATCGTGGTAACGTCTGACCGTGGTCTGGCAGGTGCTTTTAACTCAAACATCATTAAAGCAGCCAATGTACTGGCGCAAGGTAAATACCGCAGCCAGCAAGAGGCCGGTAACCTTACCTTCCTGACAATTGGCCGTAAAGGTGCTGAAGCTTTGAGCAAGCGTGGTTATAAAGTGATCGGTGACTATACCGGCACTTTCGCCAACCTTTCTTTTGACACAGTTCGCACAGCAGCCGAGCGCGCCATGGATGGTTTCGTAGCCCGTGAGTTTGATCAGGTGGATATCATCTACAACGAGTTCAAAAACGTGGCAACGCAGATCGTGCGAAACGAGCAGTTTCTGCCAATTGAGGATAAGCCAGTAGAGGAAACTGCCAACAGCATGGTGTCTGACTATACCTTTGAACCATCAAAAGAGCAGATCATTGAGGAGCTTATACCTAAGTCACTTAAGATTCAGGTATACAAAGCGGTGCTGGAGTCTAACGCTTCAGAGCACGGTGCCCGAATGACTGCCATGGACAAAGCGACAGAAAACGCAGGCGAGTTGCTGAAAGAGCTGAAGCTTACTTACAACAGGACGCGTCAGGCGGCCATCACGAAGGAGATTCTCGAGATCGTGGGTGGTGCAGAGGCGCTTGCTGCAAAATAGAAGTAACTACCAAATATAGAAGCAACGCCCATCACACCAGGTGGGCGTTCTTTTTTTGGGGATATAATACAGTGTGTTATATTTTTGTTAAAACATCGAATACAGGAATGCATGCCAGCCGATTAGTTGGTAAGTGTTCCTTATATTTGAGAAACTCAACAACAAACACATGAAGTTAAGCGGTTTAAGATCCGGTATTCAGACTTTGATAGTAGCAGTGCTCCTGGTTGCTGCGCAAGCTTGTACTACAGCTAATACAGCCAATAGCCCAAGCGTAGTAACTAAAGAGCAGCCAAGCCAATCAGTAACAGGCGTAGAAGGCCGGCCGAAGCTGGTGGTAGGCATCGTGGTAGACCAGATGCGTTACGATTTTCTGTACCGCTACTGGGATAAGTATAGCGAAGGCGGATTTAAACGACTCGTAAAACAAGGCTTCAACTTCAAAAATAACCAATACAGTTACGTACCGACCTATACAGGTCCGGGCCACGCTTCGGTTTATACAGGCAGTGTACCTGCCCTGAATGGTATCATCGGAAACTCGTGGTACGAAAGAGCCACAGGTAAATCCATGTACTGTGTGGAGGATAAGACTGTGAAAACGGTAGGCAGCACTTCGGACGCTGGTTTGATGTCGCCGCGAAACCTGCTGACAACCACGATCACTGACGAACTGCGCCTTTCCAACAACATGCAGTCCAAAGTGGTAGGTATAGCGCTGAAAGACAGAGGGGCGATTTTGCCAGCCGGCCATGTTGCCAACGGAGCCTATTGGTTTGATTCCCCATCCGGAAACTGGATTACGAGCACGTTTTATGCGAACGCACTGCCGAGTTGGGTACAGGAATTCAACAACCAAAAACATCCGGATAAAATGCTGGGTGAGGTATGGAACACACTTTTACCAATAGAACAGTATACCGAAAGTACAGCAGACGACATGCCGTGGGAGCGTGCTCTGCCAGGCGAAGAAAGTCCGGTATTCCCGCACAACATCCCTGCCCTCCGTGGCAAAGACTATGAATTGATCCGCTCTGTACCTGCCGGCAATACACTCACCACAGAGTTTGCCAAAGCAGCCCTGCGCGGCGAGAATCTGGGCAAAGGCAGTCACACTGATTTTCTGGCACTGAGCTACTCTACACCTGACTATGTCGGGCACTCATTTGGACCAAACTCTATTGAAGTGCAGGATATCTACCTGCGCCTGGACCGTGAGATTGAAGAACTGATTAACTTGCTGGAGAAGGAAATTGGCAAAGACAACATCCTGATCTTCCTGACAGCAGACCATGGCGCGGCGCACGTACCGACTTATATGGAATCGCTTAAGATACCGGCAGGTATAGCTACCTCTGGCATTATGCGCGACTCACTAGAGCAGCACCTCAACAAGACGTTTGGCAAAGGCCGCTGGGTGGAGCGCTATACAAACCAACAGGTATACCTGGACCACAAAACGATTGAAGGCAAAAAGCTGAAGCAAATTGATGTGCAGGAAGCAGCTGCTAACTATGTGATGCGTTTTGAAGGTGTAGCAAGAGCCGTATCAGCTGATGCAATACAGCGTGTGGGCTGGTCTGGTGGCCTAATGTCTCGTGTGGAGAGTGGCTACAATGCGCAGCGCTCCGGCGATGTGATTGTGGTGCTGCAGCCCGGCTGGTTTGAAGGCTACGGTAGCGGACCGCAAAAAGGCACGACACACGGCTCGTACAGCAACTACGACACGCACGTGCCATTGGTATGGTATGGCTGGAAAGTGAAGCCGGGCGAAAGCTCCGCTGAAACCGCAGTAGCCGACATTGCCCCAACCATTGCGTCGTGGCTTTATATACAGGAGCCAAATGGCAGCGTGGGACGCCCCTTGCAAGAATTAATGAAGTAACAATACCTGTCGGGACGAAATAAACGGCAGCTTTTAAGAAAGATTATATGATGGAGAATTTAGAAAAGAATAACCCGTGGCACAGCGTGAGCTACGGTGAAGAGGCCCCGGCAGTCGTTACTGCTATTATTGAAATTCCAAAAGGTTCGAAAGCAAAGTACGAGTTGGATAAAGAAAGCGGTATGCTCAAACTCGACCGTGTACTTTTCTCTTCGGTGAACTACCCTGCCAATTATGGCTTTATACCTAAAACTTACTGCGACGATAAAGATCCGCTTGATATACTGGTAATCTGTTCGCTGGACGTGGTGCCTATGTGCCTGATCGATGCGAAAGTGATCGGTGTAATGCGCATGATCGACAACAACGAAGAAGACGACAAAATTATAGCCGTAGCGAACAACGATATGTCGGTACGTCACATCAACGATATCTCTGAATTGCCTCCGCATACTTTGCTGGAGATGCGTCGCTTCTTTGAAGACTATAAGAAACTGGAACACAAAGAAGTAATCGTAGAGCAGTTCCTGGGTCGTGAGCAGGCTTACGAGATCATCAAGGAGAGCATCAGACTATACGACACTACCTTTATTGAGACAGAGTCGAAAAGCACGATCTAAAACTTTACTTTTCCTGTAAAGCCTGATATGGGGTAAAACCTGTGTCAGGCTTTTTTTATTTAGAGTCGGTCAGGGTTTGAAAGCCGTACCTGAATTGCGAACTTGCGGAGGAGGATGTTAGAAAGAGAACACAGCGACATAAAACGCCAACAACCGCTGGCTAATTGGCTGAGAGCAGGTATAGAATCCTTGCTCTACAGCAGCGTGTTCATTTCACTCTGCGCTTTCGGACTAACAGTAGAAACATACTTACTGACAGGCAACAGAGTATCGCTGCCCATGGCGGGCTTTGTGTTTCTGGCGACCCTCTTTACCTACAACACCAGCAGTTTGCAGCGCACGTGGCGCGGCTGGCGTGCCGGCGAGACCGGACAGCCGTGGAACATCCGCCATCAGCGGAAGCTGGCTGTACTGGCTTTGGTAAGCCTGGTGGGGGCTGTTATCCTGTTCTTTCTGTTTAAGCTTCAGATTAACTTGTGGTTTGTGTTGGTGCTGGCGCTCATCTCAGTAGGGTATACTGTACCGCTTGCGCGCAAGCGTTTCAAACCTTTCCGGAGTGTGCCTTTGCTGAAGGTTTTTCTGATCGCGCTGGTCTGGTCTGCCGTAACGGTGCTGTTTCCCTTGATTGATGCAGCAGTGCAGCTGGACAGCCCGGTAATGCTGCTCTGGCTGCGGCGATTCCTGTTCATTCTGGCGCTGGCCCTGCTGTTCGACATCCGCGACTATACCTACGACCGCCGTACCCGTACCCTCACCTTCCCCGGGCTGCTAGGAGAAAACTATACCCGGTTACTATCCCTTGGGCTTTTGCTGCTATACCTGTTGCTGGCGCTGCTGACGGAAGAAGGAGCTATTCTCATAAGTTTGATGAGCGCTGCCCTTGTGGCTGGCCTGATCGTGTGGAATGCCTCAGAAGAGAAGCCTCGGATTTATTATGCGCTGCTGGCCGATGGTGCCATGCTGGTACATTTTGCTTTCGTATACCTGGCTGTTAGCTAAGTGTGACTCAACTTTTGAAAAGCCTGTGGCAGATGCTGAATCACATCCGAGGCGATCAGGGCAATTTCTCCTACCGTATCTTTGCCCAGATCTCCGGCCAGTCCGTGCAGGTATACGCCCAGCAGACAGGCCTCTTTTAAGGTATAGCCCTGCGCTACCAGGGCAGTTAGGATGCCAGTCAGCACATCGCCGGTTCCACCTGTAGCCATACCTGCATTACCGGTCGTGTTGAAGTAGATGTCTCCTTCGGGTGTGGCGATGGCTGAGTGACTTCCTTTGAGCACCATGTAGCATTGGTATACCCGGCAGAACTCCCGAAGCTCCTCTAACCGCTCGTATTCGTTATTGCTTTTGCAGACCAGTCGTTCAAACTCTTTGGGGTGTGGCGTGAAGATAACTTTTCCTTTAGGAAGCTGTGCCTTGAGTTTGTTGCTGCTGGCGATCAGGTTGATGGCGTCGGCATCGATGACGAGAGGCAGATCCGTGGTGGCCAGTAGCTGACCCAAAAGCGTTTTGGTCATTCTTTCTGTACCGATGCCCGGTCCAATACCGATGGCGTTAAACTTCTCCATGGACTCTGGCAGCCTGGACAAATGCTTGCGGTTGCTATCAGGTATAAGCATGGCTTCGGGCACGGCCGTTTGCAGTACATCATAGCCAATGGCAGGCGCCTGTACAGTAAGCAGGCCTACACCACTACGCAGACAAGCCTTGGCCGCAAGCACTGCCGCTCCTATTTTGCCGTAGCCTCCGCAAAGCAGCAGCGCGTGCCCATAAGTGCCCTTATGAGAGAATTTGCTGCGCGGCTTTAGCAGTTGCTGCATCTCTTTCTGCACCACATAATGGAAGTTCGAATCCGCCTCTGTCAGGTATGCGGGACTCAGACCGATAGAGACACTGTGCCATTCTCCTACGTAAGCTTCATGCTGGGGCAGAAAAAAAGCAAGTTTAGGAAGCTCGAAGCTTACCGTATGATCCGCCTGAATAATCGCTCCTTCGGCAGGTGTTTGCTTATCGGTGTACAAACCCGAAGGAATGTCAATAGCGACGATATAGTTATTTTGTTCATTTAGCCACTTGATCACCTCGGCATAGAGCCCTATGACGGGTCTGGAAAGGCCGGTGCCGAACAGGGTATCAATTATGCAGGCATTGTCAGGTATAACAGGCAGGTCATCTTTACTTTTGATGTGGTGGGGAGGTACCTCGTGCGGCAATCGCTCCAGGTTGATCTGAAAATCCGGGGACGTTTGGCCTCCGTCGTTAACCAGGTATAGCTGCACATCGTAGAGGCGCTGGTGTAGCAGGCGGGCTACTACCAGGCCATCGCCGCCATTGTTGCCGGGACCGCAGAAGATACAGACAGGTTGCTCCGGCGTGAACTTGTTTTCAAACCACCCTGTAAAGGCCCGTGCCGCCCTTTCCATCAATTCTTCTGAAGCAATGCCTTTCTCGCTGATGGTCTGTGCATCAGCTTCACGGGTTTGTTGAGCGGATAGGATTTTCATACGTTATTTTTATACTTCTTTGACTGGAGATGGTTGTGCGCATTTTACAGGCCTGCACTTAGCGGAACGCCTTTACAAGGTATAGCAGTAACAGGTATAGAAAAGGGAACAGTTTGCTCTCGCAAAGCCCGTACAATTAAAACGCCAGCGTGGCCGTCAGCTTGATTTTGAGGTTATCCTTAGCTCGTGGCAGGGCATAAGGACCGTAGCGGTAAAAGGCACCCACCCCAACACCCGAAAAGGCAGAACTGATAACATTGTTGAGCATCAGTCCGGACTCGAAAAAGCCTTTGCGCATGCTATCGTACTCCAGGGACTGCAAATCAGGTATAGGCTGGCGCAGGTCGCCGATGCCCATGTTCTGCACGAGGACCAGATCAGGTTTAAAGAGTTTGGTGTTGAGCAGGCGCTTGCCCAGATCTTGACGGAGGAACAAAGCTACGTAGCGATCAGAGAAGAACTCGTAGGAACGCATCGTTTCAAAACCCTCACCTGCATATACCTTGTAATTGGAGCTATAGCTGCCGTAGCCATTGTACAGGCTCACGAAAGGCGCATCGCCCTGCACCCAGCCGCCTGCCAGCACAAAGCGAGTCTCGCCGAGGCTGCGCTGCCGGAAGGCACCCTCCGCACGCAAGTCGAACTTGTTATAGGTATAGCCGTCGCTTTCCATAGCATCGATGCCCTTTCTGTATTGGAGCCAGAGCACAGGGTAACGGCCTGGTATGGGCAGCATGCGGTTGAACAGTTGCATGTATTGCTCGCCATAGGCAAAGCGTAGGCCTGCCGTTACTTCAGCCAAATTAAATTCTGGCATACCTATACCTGGCTCTGGCGTGAAAAGCGGCAGTGTTGGCCGCCGCTGCTCCTGCCGTATACCTGCCTGCCACTGCACATAGCGCAGCATCCGCCCGCTCAGGCTGGCGCTTCGTTGGGTGGTATAGTCCAGGTTAGGCAAGAGGGCAGGACGCAGATCGCTGAGCAGACTACGCTCCCGGAAAGGCAACCGCCGGCCACCCGGTTCTTCCACGTCTACGGCATAAGCCGCCGAAATTGTGAGTTCAGATGGCTTGTGCAGTTTAACAGCAGCATCAGCTCCGTATTTGTGCTCCTTATCACGCAAGCCATAGCCCCAGTAGCCGCCAACCGTAAAACGCTCCGAAAGGAGGTTGTTGGTATGGGCGCCTATACCTAAACGCATTCCCTCAAAGCGACTCACCTTAATTAACCGGTTCAAGTCCAGACTGATGGGGCCGATGGGGAGCTGCTTTGCCATGAGGTACTCCATGGTGCGGATGGTGCGGTCGAGCTTTTGCGCCTGACCCACGCTGTCGAGGCGCTGGTAGGTGGTCTGCTCTTTCAGTGACAGCGAATCGTGACGGTACTGTTGCCAGAGTTGTTCCGGCTGACGCCAGGCATCCGGCCGCTGGTCTAGCGCGATGACTCCAAAATCGCTTCGCTGGAGCGGTGGGTTCAGGTTAACGTTGGTGATGTAGGTGCGGATGTGTGCGTAAGGCTGGTGGCCCCGCATGTAGATCTGTTGCACGGTTATCTCCACATCCAGCTCCGAAGGAAACCACTGCCGGTTATCGACTTTTACAAACTGCTGCTGCAGCTTCAGGCCGCGCTTGTCATCGGCATGCGACTCGGCCACTACGTTCTGCACGGCCCAGCCGTCGCTGTTGATGTACAGTAAGCCTTTCAGGCCATTGAAATTCTTGCCGGGTTGTGGCGCATACGAGATGATGAAGACCGAATCGGGCCCTACCACAGCGGTTTCCTGAAGCACAAAATCATAACGCCTGATGCTGCCGTTGCTCAGAGGGCTCAGGTAGCGCTTGCCAAAGAACACCGGCATGTCGTCGTAGACTGAAAACACACGTGCCTCGGCGGCCACCACGCCAAAGCTGGGTTGCTGCAGCCCCGATACCCGGGTTGCCAGGATCGTTTCTTTTGAAAGAGTTTTGCCCAGCTGCGCATAATCCGTGATGCTCTCCATCAGGAAGAGGTGCTGTTTGGCCAGCAGGTTATGCATGCGCAAAGTGGACGAGTCTTCCTCAGAAAGACGCAGGGTATCACTCAGATCGAGTTCATCTGGGGCGTTGGCAGTCAGGATGAATTTGTTGTAAGTGCGGTAGGTATAAGCCGGGATGCTTTCTAGGCGGTGGCGGTCACGGTTCTGGTTAGCCAGCTGGATGATGCGGTGCGCCGGATTGATGCCGGATCGAATCACGACTTCCCGTAGTTGGGCCGCCGAGGGGCGCAGGGCAATATCTAGTCTGGAAAGTGAATCAACCGGGATCGTTTGCGGGGTATAACCCACGTAACTGAAGCGCAGGCTAGTGATCGGGCGGTTGTGTTGGAGCTGGTACTGCCCCTCCAGGTTAGAGGTAGTGCCTGTTTCGCCGCCGTTTACCACGATGCTCACGAAGGGTAGTTTTTCACGAGTGTTGGCATCCCGCACCGAGCCCTGCACCTGGTATACCTGTGCGGTAGCAAGGCTCACCTGCAGATATAGGTATAAGCATAAAAGCAGACGGCGTATGGGCATGTGGTAAAGATATAAAAAGAATTGGCGCCTCCTTATAGAGCGAAAAGCGCCAGGCTATACCTTGTTTGAAATTACTGGGAATTAAAAAGTATACGACATGGCCATACCCATCTGCCCGTTAGGTAATACAACCGGGTACATGGCCGTGTTCAAGCCGCCGCCCTGTGTGAGCTTGGCATGTATCCAGTAAACAGTGTTCACGGACAGTATACCTACGCCAGCGCCAGCCAGCACATCAGAAAGCCAATGCGCATCGTTCAGCACACGCAGCACACCGGTACCGCCGGCTATACCATAACTCACCACACTTACCCAGGGGCTCTTGTGCCGGAACTCTTTGTCCATAAAGGTAGCGATCGTGAACGCGTAGGCCGTGTGACCTGATGGGAAGGCATAAGGCTTGCCATTTGGACGATCTCTGTCTGTCAGTTTCTTGGTAGGCCAGACAATTGCCGATGCGAGTGCTCCGGATGAAACGAGCAGCAAAGTCTGGCGTCCGAGTTCGTGCCTGTTCTGCGACGATATGATGTTGAAGCCATACAAGCCAACCAGCGGAGCCAGCATAGCGAAGTCATCGGCATTGGTTGCAAACTTAGGGAAGACCCTGTGCCGGTAGTTAAAAACATCATCACTGTTCAAGATACCGTGTCCCCCCATGGTATATACACCCGCACCAATAAGCACGGCGGCAGGTATAACGGCCCGCTTGAGGTAGCGTTTGTTGTCGCCCTCCCGTCGCTGCGACTCTGTAAAAGGGTGTTTCTGACCGGGAAGTATGGTGTCGGCGGGTAGTGTGAAGAAATCATCACTTACAGACTTCAGCGTATCTGTTTTCGGCTTCTGCTGCGGAGGCTTCTGCACCTGTGCCATGGCTGTGGCAGGTACAAAAAGTATACTAAGCCAAAGAAGATGTATGGTGAATAGCTGGTTCAATCTCATATGCATGCTACAGGAAATTCGTGTGATTCTCGGAGTGCAACAAAAAGCACATCAGTGATTTTTAACGGCTACTATTGCCATGAGTTTTGAAAGGAAGCCATAATGTATTGTCCTTAACAGTGCCAGCCAGAAGTGGCAAGGAGTTTACCGGTCCACTTCGCCCAGCACGATATCAACGGAGCCCACGATGGCAATGAGGTCGGCTACCATGCAGCCGCGGCTGATTTCGGGCAGTACGGAGAGGTTCACGAAGCTTGGGGCGCGGCCATGGCAGCGGAAAGGCACATCGCTGCGGTCGGTGGTGCGGAAGAAGTAACCCAGCTCGCCGCGTGGTGTTTCGCCCCGGAAGTAGAGTTCCTGTGTGCCGGTCATGCGCATTTTTTTAGGGCAGGCGGCCTGCGGATCGAAGTCGGGGGTGCGCTTGTGCTCACCTACCAACTTATCAAGGCATTGGCTGATAATTTTAACAGACTCACGGCATTCGAGTGCCCGCACATAGTTGCGATCCCAACAGTCGCCGGTGCTACCCATCATACCTTCGCCGATCGGTACATCAAATTCCAGCTCCGGATAAACGCTATACCCATCAACCCGGCGCAGGTCGTGGCGCAGGCCGGAACCACGCAGCATCGGGCCGGAGCAGCCATAGTTGATGGCCACATCCAGCGGCAGTATACCCACATTGGCCGTGCGGTCGATGAAGATCTTGTTGGTGAGCAGGATAGTGTCGAGTTCATCGAGCTTGGGCTTAAGGTAATGAATAAACTCCCGGCAGCGCTCCTCGAAACCGATAGGCAGGTCGTAGTACAAGCCTCCCACCCAGATGTAGTTATACAGCATACGGGCGCCGCTCGTCCACTCGAGCAAACGCTGGATGTGCTCCCGGTCGCGCAGCAGCCACAGGAAAGGCGTGAAAGCCCCGATGTCAATGGCGTAAGTACCAATAGCCAGGAAGTGCGAAGCCAGGCGGTTGAGTTCCGTCACCAGGACCCGGATATACTCCACCCGCTTCGGAATTTGATCGGTTATACCTAGCAGCTTTTCCACGCCCATGCACCACACATGCTCCGAGTTCATGGCAGCCAGGTAGTCCATGCGGTCCACGTAGGGGATGGTCTGGTTATAGGCCATGCTCTCGGCATGCTTCTCGAAACAGCGGTGCAAGTAGCCGATGTGGGGCGCCACTTCAGTTATGATCTCCCCGTCTGTGACCACCTCCAGGCGCAGTACACCGTGCGTACTCGGGTGTTGCGGCCCCATATTCACGATCATCTCGCCCGCCTGCAGGTGTTCCAGGCTGAACTTGTTCGGCTCCGACTGCAGCAGGTATTCTTTGTGCGTGGTAGACAAGGGAGGTTTAGTTATGAGTTTAATACGAGTTGAGCAAAGTTCGGAAAAATGGGGGAATTATGGGGAGTAGTTTTAGCGAAGGAAATTGGATATTGAGGTATAGTTTAAGGGATATATAGTATATTCGGTAGTCCGATTCCGGTTATTTGTTGAAAACGACAAAAAACGGGATGTTTATTCCGTTTATACACTAGTTATGAAAAATAAAAGATGAATAGAACCCCTTTAAGAATTGCTGGAATAGTGAGTGCTATAATTGCAGCTATTATAATAGGAGGCTTCATATATATCTTAATATCAATTAATAATAGTTTGTGGGTGACTTCAAGAACAATTAGTATGAAGTTAGATGACCGAGCAAAAGAAACTTTTATTGTAATTGATAAACAGGCAATTCATCCTAATTCAATGGAGTTAAGAATGACTGGTTTTGTAAATGGACAAGGAATACTGAAGTTTGGATGGAGTGACTCTTCATATTATCGTTCTGACACAGTGAATGGAGACTTCAATATTTACTTTGAAAGACTTGATTGGTATAGTGATACATGCTTTTTTAGGTTTGAACCTTTGGCAGCTACAATTGGAGAATTGAAGATTGAATGTGAAATCTTCTCGAGTAGAGAATAACATTTCATAACCACACCCATAAGCCAGCTACGCCACCTTATGGCTAAGTCCGAAATCTATGGGTAAAACAAGGGGTTTGTTCTAAATATTCTTCAATTTCAGTTCATAAGGCGTCCCCCGTTTCACCACGGCCACAATCTGATGGAGGAGCTTGTTTCTGACGGCATTGATGACGCTCATCTTGCTCTTGCCTTCCCCTACCTTGCGCTCGAAGTAGAGCTTGAATTCCTCGTTGAAGCGGACGCTGTTGATGGCGGCCATGTGGAGAATATGCTTGAGCTCTTTATTGGCAAATTTCGAGACACCCGTCCTTCCCATCACGCTCGTGCCGCTGCGATACTCAAACGGGGCCACCCCGCAGTAACAGGCCAGCTTCCTTGCGTCGTCCATCTTGGTGAACCCTTGCGTGTAGACCAGCAGCGAGATGGCCAGCACTTTGCCCACGCCCTTGATGCCCGTGAGCAGGTCATACTTTTTCTTTAGCTCATCGTCTTTGGCGATGAACTCCTGCATCTTCTCCTCCACCTGCTCCATGCTCTTCTCCAGTCCCCTGATGGCTTTTTTGTTTACCTGCTCGAGCGTTTTGCCCGACACGGGATCTACGGCCAGCAGTTCCTTGATGGTAACTTTGATACTCTGTAGTGCCTTGAGCAGCCTGCCTCGGTTGGCCTGCAGGTCTTTTAGCCGCTCCAGCGTCACGCCCGACAGGTTTATGCACCTGGCCTCGCGCTGGTGCAAAAGGGCGTAGCGGGCGATCCGTTGCGCGTCCACC
Organism: Pontibacter sp. HSC-14F20; assembly: GCF_019599265.1. GTDB lineage: Bacteria > Bacteroidota > Bacteroidia > Cytophagales > Hymenobacteraceae > Pontibacter. The sequence goes on from NZ_JAHZTC010000019.1 coordinate 48,901, forward strand.
TTGTCGTCCTTGCCACGCACCATGCCAATGGAGCGCTTGATCTGCAAAGCGCTCTCCATCCACACCTGCACGTCCCTGGCCATCAGATAATGCACCACCTGCCGGGTGTAGAGGCCCGTGTGCTCCAGGCGGCAGAGCGTCTCAGGCCCCGCCTCGCAGCCGTGCTGCTTGAGCCAGGTCTTCATGCGCCGGAAGCCCGAGGGGTTGTTGTTAAGCTTGTGGCAGAGCTGCTGGTGGTCGCTGATTCTAATCAGGCACACGTCCAGGCTGTCCTTTGACACATCGATGCCCAGTATGAAGGCCGGGGCTTGCAGATTGATAGGCTTTTCCATATCTTTTGTTTTAGTTATGCAAGCTGCGGATCGAAACCTTTATAATGGGCCCTCGTGTCCCGAAAATCTATATGACCCCCGCCTGCGGGTTTATAAAAAAGCAGCCAGTCTGAATCGGTTATTAGGACCAGTCCCGCCTTGTTAGCGGGTAGTGCACTGGCTGCTCTGAAGGTATAAAAGCTGTACTCCTATACCTGGTAAAAGGGTGCTGGGTGTATTGGAAAAATAATATCGCGCTAATCTAAAGGTTGTGGGTAAGGCAAAAGATGAATTGCTAACAAATATGACAAAGTAATGTATATTTGGTAAAGGAAATACGAATGCCAAATTTATACATCATATCGGGTTGTAACGGTGCTGGTAAAACAACAGCTTCATTTACAGTTCTTCCTGAAATGCTGGGCTGTCGTGAATTTGTTAATGCAGACGAGATTGCGCGCGGACTCTCACCTTTTCAACCAGAGAAGGTGGCCGTAGAAGCAGGCAGAATCATGCTTCAAAGAATTGACGAGTTACTAAGAAAGAAGGAAGACTTTGCCATTGAGACCACACTCGCTACAAGAAGCTATGCGCAGACAATCAAGAGAGCTAGGGAAAGTGGGTATAATGTTACCCTCATTTATTTCTGGTTAGCGTCTCCTGAGCTGGCTATACAACGTGTGAAAAACCGAGTAGCGGAAGGTGGCCACCATATTCCCGAAGATGTAATCCGTAGAAGATATAAAAAAGGAGTTAAAAACCTTTTTGAGTTGTTCATCCCTATTTGTGACTATTGGATTATCATTGATAATTCTCAAACCCCCTATAACATAGTGGCAGAAGGACAGCAAGAACAGGAGTTAAAAATACAGAGTCAATCAGTTTGGGAAAAGCTAAAGGAGTTGAGCCATGAATAAGAACAAGATAGATACAGTTGATTTACGCAACAAGATACTAAAGGGATTAGACCTTGCAGTTGAAAAGCTTATTCGCAGAAAACAAAAGGAGGATGGAGAGCTTGTATTCTCAAGAAATGGAGAAGTGGTAATCGTAAAGGCGAAAGATTTAGCAGCTGAGTAAATAGCCCATCCCACAACACAGGTAGCTGTTGCACAACTCCTCAGCAACTTCTGATCTCTATAGCTTTTCTGATTCCACTTCTCTTTTTGCTCCCCAAAACCATCTTGATAAATACTACCTGCTCCGGCTTGGGCAGGGCCATGACGGCCACTTGGCTTCTTTTTGGTGTAAAGCGCAGTAGTTTCTGCAGGTTGTAGGCCGCGGCCGCCAGCAGCATCCCCTTGTGAGCCAGCTCCAGCCCCGGTGTTGACTTTTCGCATGCCCAGGAAGTCGAGCAGTGTGCCTAGCACCGGCTCCACAGTGGCCTGCCGGAGCCGTTTCATGCGCCGGCCCCAGCGGCTATGGACCCGGGCGATGGCCCGCTCATACTCGTCGCGGAAGGAGGTGATATTCACTTTCTTCTCGTGCTGCCCTCCGATGCAGCTCTCCTTGCGGGGGCTGCCCTTGCAGTCTTTTCTTGTGGTCAGGAAGAGCCTGGAGCGGACGTTGTTGCGTTTGGCGTTGACGAGCTCCTTTCGGAAGGTGGCCTTCCTGCCCTCGGGGCAAAGCCAGTAGTCGTCTTCTCTGTTGTAGGTGAATCCCGCGGGGCCGTCCCTGTAGGTGCTGTGGGGCGGGATGAAGGCCCTAATGCCCTCCCGCTCCAGCAGGGCGTATGAACTTGCTACCTTTGACTGGAGGCTTCTTGATGGGCAGCTTCACAGAAAGTGTTACATTTAACGATTATGGAAAAAAGAGAGTATGAGGCCTCCTTCAAGCGGATGGCCATTGACCTGTCCTATGCCAGGGGGTCGGTAAGAGAAGTGGCGCTGGAACTGGGTATTGACCCCGGCAGGCTGAGCAAATGGCGCCAGAAGGAAGGGGTGCCGGTGCGCACTACCGAAGGCATGAGTGAGGAGCAAAAGGAGATCAAACGACTGCAAAAAGAGCTAAAGGAGGCGCAGCTGGAGCGAGACATCCTAAAAAAGGCCATCAGCATCTTCTCCAAGGGAGACGGGCGGTATTCGGATTCATAAAAGAGCACCGGCACCAATATCCCGTAGAGAAGATGTGTAAAGTGCTGAAGGTGAACACCAGCGGGTTCTATTACTGGCTGAAATACCCAGAGAGCCAGCGGGCGCTCAAAGAAGAGCAGCTGGTGGCGCAGATCAGGCAGGTCCACCAGCAAAGCAAGGGCCGCTACAGCAGCCCCCGCAGCAGCTTTAAGCTGCAGGAGAAGGGCATCAAAGCCTCCCGTCCCCGCATCGCCAGGTTAATGCAGAAGCATCAGATTCAGAGCATTATACGAAAAAAATACCGGGTCAACACCACCGACTCCAGCCATGGCTTTAGAGTGGCAGAAAACCACTTGAACCGGGACTTTACAGCAGCCAGACCGGGCCAGAAGTGGGTGTCAGATCTGACCTACATCCGCACAGAAGAAGGCTGGCTCTACCTGACGGCAGTACTGGATCTGGCCGACCGGAAAGTGGTGGGCTGGGCCCTGAGTGAGACCATGGAGGCAGAGGCAACCACGGTGGCGGCCTTTCAGATGGCGCTGGGCAACAGGCCCTTGAGTGGAGACCTGCTGTTCCACTCTGACCGGGGCGTGCAATATGCCTGCAGTGCCTTTAGAGAGCAGCTGGAGGGGATGCCGGTACAGCAGAGTATGAGCAGAAAAGGCAATTGTTGGGACAATGCCCTGGCCGAGAGCTTCTTTAAGAGGATGAAAACCGAGATGGTTTACCACCACAAGTTCACCACCAGGCAACAGGCCCGGCTGGCTGTATTTGAATACATCGAAGGCTTCTATAACCGGAAGAGAAGGCATTCGGCACTGGGCTACCTGCCCCCTTGCCAGGTCGAGGAAGAATTATATCAACAAAAAATCGCTGCCTGAGAAAAAGCCTCCAGTAAAACATTGCAATTCCAGTCAGCTGGTAGAGGAACGAGAGGTCGAGCCTGTCCTTGAGCCGCCGGTAGAAGTTGTGCGCCGGCACGTGCGCCGAGGGCGAGAAACGCAGCTCCCGCTCGTCTTCGAAAGTTTTCCTGCCCTGCATCCCATTAAAGATTTGGTATCATATGCTTTTACGACTATCTTCAATAGGTTGTGCAACAAGCACAAAGTATAGCAGGTATGCTTCGGCTGAAGCCGCGCATCTGCTATACCAACACGTTACGCAGTATTAAAATTATGAAATGGATAAAACAGAAATTACCAGAAAAAATGTTGTTGAAGCGGAAAGCAGACTTTTCTCGGCTCAGCTTGCAAGCAATGTAGACATTCTTGACCAACTATTGCACGATGATTTAGTTGCAGTTGCACCGACAGGACAAATTGTAACTAAAGAAATGGACTTGAACTCGCACAGAGCGAAGACAATGATTATTGAAGATGCTTCAACAGAAATTAACGACATTAAAATATCGGGCGACACTGCACTTTCAATTGTTACAATGACAGCGAAAGGAAAAATGATGGGAACACCTTTAGAAGGAAAATTTAGATATTTTAGAGTTTGGAAACGCTTTAGCGGCACATTGAAAGTTATCGGGGCAAGCTTTATGCAATTATCCTGATTATAAGTGAACAAAAAACACTGCCTGTAACAACGGCCTGACAAAAGGCGGGCTGACGTGTTTCGTAGAAACATTTGTGCTAAAAATCCCGCCCTTCGCCAAGCCACGGACCATTAAACCCGTCATTGGGATTATCATCAATCCGAAGTATGGTTTTTCTCGCGAACAGTATCACAACCACTTACTTAGCCAGTAAACTAACTATGAAATTTTACCGCAGTATAGTATTTACGACAGCTTTCCTGTTCGTTTTAATAGCTCCCCTGCTGGCACAGCCTCATCTCAAAGGACATGTAGAACTAGAGATGAAAACAGGTTTGATGAATTGCCGCTTTACGTTGACTAATGTTCCCGCGCTGGAGAAGTATAGCATCTTGCTTAACAAGGGCATGAATGTGAAGTCTTTTAAAGACAATGAGGATAAACTGATGGACTATGCCGGGCACTTTGGCGGCAAAACTAACGGTGAGGCCATTGCTTATGCCTTTACAAATGCAGCTAACGATACCGTGGCGCTACCTTCCGCTTTTAAGGTATAGTATAAAGGCGCTTTTCCGGTATATGCCAATAACGACCTGGATGTTTTTGACTACAAAGGTATAATTGCTGTTAATGGTCAGACTGTGCGGGCTACTGAGCAAACCAAATGAGAGCAAAGACTTTAAGCAAAATATTGTGACTGCGATCGTAAAGAAACACAGTTAACAGGTATAACGCGACATTGTACACCCTAAATAAAACAGAAATGAAAAAGACATTTATCGCACTACTATCAATGCTATTGTTGCTTGCCTGCAACAATGAAAAGAGCGAAACCAACCAGAGTTCGCAACAAGAGACCGTGCTTGCTCCCGAAGAAAACGTTGCAGCAGAAAACCCAGCTGTAGCCAATCAGCCTATAGAAAGTCCGGTGTTTGATGTCAGCGCTATACCTGTTTCGTCGGAAGATATCGGCGATTTTCCGTTTTTCACGGCTCCCGAAGGTGCTAAGTATATCAACAATGCTAAAGTAATCGGTTTTGATTTTATCGTATTTGTCACCCCGGAAAGCGTCTATGAAGTAGAGGGCAAAACATTCAGAGCGCACGTACATCCGGACCGTAAAAGTGAGACGAGAGTGAGCGGACGTTTTCTGGAGAAGAGTTTTGAAGATGCCATCATCAAAGCCGGCGGCGTGAAGGTGTTTGAAGGAAAGCTGGAGGGAGAGCGAAAAGATACTTACAAAAACCTATGTACTTATGCAGGAGACAATGGCAGTATAGACATCTGGAACAATCCGATTGTCACTTATGTGATCAGACGCAACGACGGCAATGTTTACATCGCAATGGGTAAAGGAATGCCAAGCTCTACCTCTATCCAGATTGTGCAGGAAAAGCCATTTGAGCAGACCATCACCAAAATAACTTCTGAAAAGATCAAGCAAGACCTTTTGGAAAATGGCAAAACTGTTCTGCATATCAACTTCGACACCGACAAAGCCACTCTAAAGCCTGACGGAATGGAAGTGGTAAGCGAAATTGTAAAGGTTTTGAAAGAGGACCCTGCGCTCAAAATTGCGATAAACGGTTATACTGATAATTCAGGAAACAAGGAGCACAACCAAAACCTGTCCGAAAGCAGAGCCTCAGCTGTCAGAGCTGAAGTATCAGGAGCCGGAATATCCCCAGACCGCTTAACATCAAAAGGATTCGGGCAGGAAAACCCCATCGCCGACAATAGCACAGAAGAGGGCAAAGCGCAGAACAGAAGGGTAGAGCTCGTTAAGATTTGATCGCCATCATCACCCATGCTATACCTGAAAAGAACCGATTCGGATGATCCTGACTTTGTAGCCTTAGTAAAACTGCTCGATGCGGATCTGGCGTTGCGGGACGGAGAAGAGCACACCTTTTATGCGCAATACAACAAGATCGATAAGATAAAGCATGTAGTGCTGGCTTACGAAGACGATACCCCTTTGGGCTGTGGGGCGATAAAGGAATTTGAGTCGGGCACAATGGAGGTGAAGCGCATGTACGTGCTGCCAGACGGGAGAGGTAAAGGTATAGCTACTAAATTACTGGCTGAACTGGAGGATTGGGCCCGTGAACTCTCTTTCGACAAGTGTATCCTAGAAACTGGGCTGAAACAGCCGGAAGCCATCGGGCTTTACCAAAAGAACGGCTATCAGCTAATTCCGAACTATGGGCAGTATGCCGGCGTGGAGAATAGTGTGTGCTTTGAGAAGATGCTAAACTAAATTATTTGCGCTACGCCTCTGGCTTCTCCCGCTTATCGGTAAAGGGATCTTCATGTGAGATCAACTTAACAGGCTCTCCCCGGAAGCCGCTGTTTTCGTTGTGCTGGTCGTAGGGTACCTTGATGCCATGGTAGTAGTCCTGTAGCTGATAGTCCCTGCGGAGTGGATGGCCCTCCCAATCGGCAGCGCAGAGGATGCGGCGCATGTCCGGGTGGTCTTTAAAGAGAATGCCCACTAGGTCGAAGATCTCGCGCTCTTGCCAGTCTGCGGTGCGCCAGATGTAGCTCACAGTCGGCACGACAGGTATAGGCTCTGCTGGTGTGCTATTGCGCGGCACGATCACTTTGAGCATCAGGTGATGGTCGTAAGGTATAGAGTAGAGGTTATACACCACTTCCATCGTACCAGCTTCCGGGCCGTTGTCTATACCTGTCACACTGGAGAGGAAGTCGAAATAAGTTGCTTCGTTGTCGTGCAGCTCGAAGCATACCTCTGCCAGGCGCTCCGGCTGAAGCACCAGGTAAGGCTGCAGGTTGTCGGTGTTCTCCGAAACGATTACCTCCGCCCCAAACTGCGCTGCTATAAAGTCCTTTATCTCTCTGAAGGTCATATTGTTGAGTGAATGAGTGATTAATAATGATTAGTGACGAATGAATTTTTAATGACCAATTGTTTTAAGCGTCCAGATTTTGCTGATCATCCGGCTTTGATGGATCATGACTCATTCCTGATTCTGCACTATTCGTTTTCACCGCCCCATTAGCCTTTTCTGCCTCCTCATTATTCATTGTTAATTCGTCATTACGCATTCTTTTCGCCATGATCTGCTGCACGGCTCTTGGCTCGCGGATGGTTTCCTGGCGGATGATTTCCTGCAGGCGCAGGAAGCCTCCAATCAGTGCCTCCGGTCTTGGCGGGCAGCCAGGCACGTACACGTCAACAGGTATAATACGATCCACGCCTTTTACCACATGGTAGCCGTGCTCCCAGTAAGGGCCGCCACAGTTAGAGCAGCTTCCCATCGAGATTACGTAGCGCGGCTCCGGCATCTGCTCATAAAGCCTGCGCACCCGATCCGCCATCTTAAAGGTGACGGTGCCGGCCACAATCATCACATCCGACTGACGAGGGGAGGCACGGGGTATGATGCCGAAGCGGTCGAGATCGTAGCCGGAGGCGTAAGCCCCCATCATCTCGATAGCGCAGCAGGCCAGACCAAAACCCATCGGGAACAGCGAGGTGAGTCGTGCCCAATTGAGCAGATCGTCCAGTTTGGTGATGATCACACCGCCTTCTCCCGTCTTGTCCTGAGGAATGTTCAAATCTAAATGATGAATTAAATGCTGTGAAAAGGAAGGCGCTTAAAACCAGCTTTTGGCTATACCTTCCGTTATATTCTTTTGTCCTTTGTCAGGTAGTCTTTTGTCACAAAGTCCTTAATCAGGGTCTTCTGCCGAAAAACTACTTCTTTACCTCATACTTCCGCTCATTCACGCGCTGGTATACCTCATTAGGTATACGGGAACGGCTCTGCGGCACCACAGGCTTGGGTTTGATCCAGTCGAGGTGGCCTTTTACCCAGGCGTAAGCCAGGCCTAGCGCCAGCACACCGATGAAGATAAACATCTCGATCAGGGCAAACCAGCCCCATACGCCGTCAGTCGCTTCAATCAGGTCGCGGCGGCCGAACACCGTGGCCCACGGAAACAGGAAGGCGAGCTCCACATCAAAAATGATGAAGATAAGCGCCACCACGTAAAACCGCGGGTTGAACTGCACCCAGGAGTTGCCGATCGGCTCTTCGCCCGATTCATAAGTGGTCAGCTTCTCGGGGTTAGGTCGGCTGGGGCGGATAAGTCGTGCGGTAAACAGACCTATCACCACGAAGATTGCTCCCCCGATCAGGAAGAGCAGGATGGTTCCGAAGTCTGAAAGGTAGGTTTCCTCCATAGCGCCACAGCTGTTTTACACAAATTTACGATAAAATAACTTCTTGGCATAAGTGCTCTTTTGGCTGCAGGCAATGGCCACGCACAGGTATAGCAAGTCGGCTACAGCGCACATACCCAAAAGCTCCCGGCCGGCGTTATACAAACAACCTTTCCCGGGCTATACCTGTACGAGATAATCCACACTAAACGGAATCGGAAATGCTCACCGGACGCGTCAATGCACCAGAGATTAACACCCCGCACGGCTGGCTCAACACCGACCGGAGCTGGTCTATCAAAGACTTCAGAGGCAAGATCGTGCTGCTGGACTTCTGGACACTGGGCTGCATCAACTGCCAGCATATTGTGCCGGACCTGAACCGACTGGAGGAAGAGTTTGCCGATGTGCTGGTGATACTCGGTATACACTCCGCCAAGTTCGATGCTGAGAAGCAGACCGAAACCATCCGGCAGGCCATTCAGAAATTCGGGATAGAGCACCCGGTGGTGAACGATGCCGACTTTGCCATCTGGAACCAGTACGGCGTTCGAGCGTGGCCGACGACTGTGCTCATCGACCCGAACGGAAAAGTGGTGGGGCAGCATGCCGGGGAGAATGTGTACGACACGGTGCGGCCCTACATCCAGCGCATGAAAGAGGAGTTTAAAGACGCGCTCAACCGGACGTCTATACCTGTGCGGCCGGAGAAGCCCAAGACCGATGTCCTGTCCTTCCCCTCCAAACTGATCAACGACCCAGAAGGCAACCTATACCTGTCTGACAGCGGGCACAACCGCATCCTGAAGTTGAACCAGCAGGGGCAGGTGCTCGAGGTGATCGGTAGTGGAGAGCGGGGTTTCAACAATGGCGGCTATGCTGAGGCAACCTTCAACGAACCACACGGACTGGCCTTGCATGGCACTATACTCTATGTAGCCGACGCCAAAAACAATGCCATCCGCAAAGTAGACCTGCAGCATCAACTGGTGAGCACTGCCGCCGGCACTGGCGAACTCGAATACTACTTCCACGACGACAAGCGCAGCGAACCCGTGAACCCCAACAGTCCCTGGGACCTGCTCATACAGGGGCGCAGCATGTTTATAGCCAACGCCGGCAATCACCAGATCCTGCGCATGGATTTGGAGACTGAGCAGGTATACCGCTTTGCAGGTAGCGGTCGCGAAGCCCTCACCGACGGCCTGCTGGACGAAGCCGCCTTCAACCAGCCCAGCGGACTTTCCATCCGGGGCGAAGTGCTGTATGTGGCCGACGCCGAAGCCAGTGCCATCCGTACCGTCAACCTTAAAACAGGTATGGTGCTTACACCGCTCGGCCGCGGACTCTTCGACTTTGGTGATGTGGACGGCCACGTAGACGATGCTCTGCTGCAACACTGCGTCGGGCTGGAGGTGATCGACAGCGACGTGTATATTGCCGATACCTACAATGGCAAGATCAAAGTGCTCGATATGGAGCGCCAGCGCGTACGCACCCTCACCGCAGGTCTGCTCGAACCCAACGACGTGCTATACCTGAACGGCCGCCTCTGGGTCACTAGCACCAACAGCCACCAGCTCTTCCAGATCGACCTGAACACGGGTAATAAAGAAGAAGTGAAAGTAGAGAAGTTTAAGAGTTGAGGAGTTACGCCGTCACTTCAGCCTCTATCAGGTTGTTGCGCATTCTCTGGAAGAAGCGGAGCGTGACCTGGAAAATCGGACTCATGATGAAGGTATAGAAGAAGGTGGCGATGAAGATCGGGCCGCCCAGCACATAGCCTATACCTAAAATCGCGCACTCCACCACAATCCGGGTGCGGCTCACAGATGCATTCAGCCGCTCCGACAAAGCCAGCATGAACCCGTCTCGGGGACCGGCACCCACACCGCCTGCTACATACAGCCCACCGGCTATACCTCCAATAATAACGGAAGCGGCCAGGTTCAGGTAGTCGAGCGAGGTGTTGGTAGCCGACGGCAGCATGTCGAGCCAGAGGAACATATCCATGAAGGGGCCGATGAGCAGCGCGTTGAGGAAAGTGCCCACATTGATGTACTTGCGGTTTACGAACCACGAAATGGCAACAAAGAGCAAACCCACGACCACGCTCCAGGTACCAATTGTAAAGCCCAGGCGTTGAAAGAGTGCCACGTTCAGCACCTCCCAAGGGTGCAGGCCTAGGTATTTCACCTTCACGGCAATGGCGTTGGCAAATCCGAACAAAAGTAATCCAAGAAAGAAGAAACTATAACTAACTATTTTTTCGCGCATGATAAGGCAGTCCGGTTTACTGAGGGACTGAGTAAGAACAAAATCGGGCGCAAGAAAGTTAATTTTGGCCGCATTAAGAAAAGGTCAAAATGGACTTCATACTATTCCGGAGGCCCGACTGCAATTATTCACAAGAAAGTCTTATATTCATCCACTGTTTAGCTTTATTTTATTGGTGAGGCGGTACATTAAAGCCAATCGGCTGGGCCAGGTATGATAAAGCTGTTGATGTGTTTATCTCTTTGAAAAATGAATCCATTATTTAAAACCTCAAGGTATATGAAAACAGCTGTTATACGTTTCGGTCTGTCTATGCTGGCAATCTGCTTGTTCAGTGCAAACGCAGAGGCGCAGTTTACGCACACCAACAACATGGAGGCACGTCCGGTACACGAGTATAATACCATCACAATGATAGGCTCGCCATACCTGTACAAGGACTGGGCGAAAGGCTCCCTGACGCTCAAAAACGGCACCGTTTACCAGGGCATCGATCTGATGTATGACCAGGTGAAAGATGCCATCATCTTTAAGGGAAAGAACGGAGAGTTGAGAGAGCTCCTGGAGCCGGTGCAGGAATTCAAGATTGGGTATATCGAAAATAGCCAGCAGGTAGAGCGCACCTTCCGCTCAGGGTATAGCGGCGACGGGGTAACGGCTAATGTCTTTATGGAAGTGCTGGCAGACGGGCAGGTGGCACTTTTGAAACGTACCTCCAAAAAGATATTTGACCGCAAGCAGTATAGCTCGGCCACCATCGAAAGAGAGGTGCAGGAAAACGAAGACTATTACATCGCAAAGGGCGATAAGGCTGTAAAAGTGAAGAAATCGAAAAGCTCCCTGCTGGCTGCCATTCCGGACAAAAAAGACTACCTCGAGACCTACATCAAGTCGAATGCGCTGAACCTGCGCGACGACAGCGACATGGCTAAACTGGTGGCCTACTACAACTCGCTGTAGGCTCTCTCAAAGCTTGTCGACAATATTTTAAGCAGCTGCCTGGTTAATGGGTAGCTGCTTTTTTACTTTCAGGGCCTGCTGCAGATGCCGCTCCTGGTGCAGTGTCACAAACTCCAGCGCCTCCCCGATACGCAATTTCAGCAGTTTGAAGAACTCGACAGGTATAGCTTTCTTATTCAGGTTGGCGCCTTTGGCTTTGTCGAGAAGTTGCAGCAGCTCGGTCTGATGGTCCAGAAACTCTTCCAGCGTCTGGCGGCTCAGCTGGCTGTTGTTGGGGTTCATGTGCTTCACGGTTTTGCTCTTTTTGCCATTTTCCGGCCGCACCATATCCAGCGACTTTTTGCCAAGCCAGGTATAGCTGATGGTTTGCTCAGGATTTCCGCCCGAATTTGCTGCAATAGCCTTTGCCAAAACCGGGTTGTAGTAGCGACTGTAGCGGTTCAGGTGCTCGAGGCACTCGAATATGCTCCAGCTATTGGGGGCAGGTTTGTAGTTGAGGAGGGAAAGATCAAGTGGCACAAAAGCGGCTATAGCGGTGTGCTTCTGGTTTTCGACGGTGCGGGAGAGTTGTTCTAAGGCATTCATAGTCTTCATCGTTTTAGATTGTACGCACCAAAGGTATAGCATGGCCTATCTCCAATCCTTGACGGGCATCAAGATTTACAAAGCGCTTACTTTATCCGGCTCAGCGTTTCGGGCGACATGCGCAGGTATGAGGCGATGTACTTTTTGGGGATGTGCTGGAACAGGTGCGGACTCCGCTGCATGACGCGCTGCAGTCGCTGCTCTGGTTCGGGCAGCAGCAGGTCTACTTCCCGCTCTATCTTGCCCACCAGCGCCTTCTCGAGTTGCTCGTACCAGAAGCGCCTGATGTTCGGTCGCTGCTCTATCAACTGCATCAGATCGGCTTTGCTTATACCTAGCAGTTCACTTTTCTTCAAGGCTTGTATGTAGTAGTCGGAGGGCCTGCCATCCACAAAGGAAGGAAACGACACCAGCAAGGTATGCGGGTAGCCGAAACCCACACAGATCTCCTCGCTAGGCAGCGGGTAGTATATGCGCAGCGCCCCACTCGTGACAAGGTATAGCCCCTGCTCCACCTGCCCCTGCCGTATCAGAAAATCATACCTGTTCAGCTGCACCTTCTTCTTCCACAGCGACAGGAAAGCAGCTATATCGTCGGGGGTGAGGTAAGGGATTTGGCTGAGGAGGGAGAGGAGCATGGGGAGGTTAAAAAACAAGGGTCTCCTTGGCTGATTCAGAGATATCTTCGATCACAGCATCAGTCATAAACTTTAACCTCTTTTCTTTTGCCAGATCCTCCACTGCATTGTAAGAGATAAAAGAACAAGAATGGGCTAAAAGTAGCCGGAATACAGGTCTGGACAATTCCTGCATCACTTTTCCTCTTCTTTCTTCAGGAGCAACAATGTGCGCATTTATGTTGAGGTTCGGCTGCAATGCCATCAGATCAGCCATTCTGAGTATTCCATAATAGATTGAAGTAGTATGCTCTACTTCATAGGCACGAACAATGGTGCGACCTTTTATCCAAAGTACATCGATGTTTTCGATTGTGCGGATAGTATCAAGATCATAATTGAGGGGCAAATCATTCAAGACAGAACTTTTCTTGGTCTGCCATATCTCTAATACTCTGCTTCTATCATTTCTTGGAAGCCAAATGCTATACCCCATCCGGTCGCCAATATCAGCCAGCATCGCTTGAATCCTGATGGAATCGCGCATAAGCGGTGCTTCGTCCAGTACTTGGTAAGCTGGAGCAGGTACAGGCTCAAGAGTTTTAACAGGTATAGGTGGAGCAACTTCTATTGGAGTTACCTCAAAAGGTATAAAATGTTCAGTCTTATTCGTCTGAAATTCCCGGTCTAATAAATCACGTGCCGCCTGATCAGTGATAGGTTTAGAGGATTGCACATACTTGATGCTCCAATGTTTCCCTCCCGCTTCTGACAATATACCTATGTCGAAAGGATAGCAAAACTCAACTTCCTTAACACTTAAAGTATGTACATATCGCTCACTATCCGGCCAGGGCTTATGGTTTGTTACCTGATCTAACTTAAAGCGTGCACCACATAAAGTTTTCTTCCCTACTTTAACAGCCAGGTATATCAAGTCATTTTGCTGTGGCCCTTTATGTGAGAAACCCGCAACATTTTGCTGAATGCAGATATTGTAGTTTTCAACAGATGTCGAGCAATGGAGGATTCGTGTGCTCATAGCGAGGGATTAAGCTAGGTATGTATAGGATAAAGTTAATGTATAATTATACATCATCCAATTCTTTTACCTCCTCTGCTCAAACCTTTCAAACCCCTTCAACCCCTCCTTTTCCTCCACTTCTACTTTCTCTACCCGCGCGCGGTCGGGGCCTTGGTGTGCCCATTTTTCCAGTTCTTTCAGTGCTTCGGGTTTTCCTTCGGCTTCCAGGTATACGGTGCCGTCGGGTTCATTTTGTACAAAACCATACAGGCCCAATTCAAGTGCTTTTCCTTGGGTGCTGGCTCTGAAAAATACGCCTTGCACCCGGCCGTGTATGCGCATGGCCACACGCTTTTTGTCTTTGTTTTCCATCAGGTATAAGTATAGCTCGTTTCCTCAGAAAAACGGAGAAGACAGGTATAGGTTAAGGTGCGAGGAAGCGCTGGCCAAAACAGAACGTTTAGCCCCGGAAGCCGTGTTATCAAATGGAGCAGGAGTCTAGCTGATTCCTGAAATTTAGATTATCTTTAACACGCCCTCGCGCTAAGGTGGCGGGGTAGGTATAGCCCATACGATATGTCATTACTATTCAACGATTTTAAGAGCTGGGAAAAGCATTGCGCTGAAACCGGCGAACCACTATACCAGCCCGTGCTGGAGTACGAAATAGAGCAGAAGGGCCGCACCGAGGAGTTTATCTGGGAGAATATCGCCAAGGCCTATGAGGTGATGAAGGATGCGGTGCATACCGGCCTCACCGAAGACATGACCTCCCGCTCAGGTATGGTGAACAACAGCGCCAAGAAAGTGGCCAAATCGCCGGTAACGGTGCTGTCTCCGGAGTTTCAAATGCTGGTGTCTCGTGCGCTGGGAGCCAAGGAGGTGAACTCCTGCATGGGCCGCGTAGTGGCCGCTCCAACAGCCGGTGCCTCCGGTATACTGCCTGGTACACTCACTACGCTGCAGGAACTGCACGGACTTGATGATCGCAAAATTCATGAAGGCCTGCTCGTGGCAGCAGGTATAGCCCTGATCATCGAGCAGAATGCTTCTTTGGCCGGAGCCGTGGGCGGTTGCCAAGCTGAGACGGGTAGTGCGGCTGCCATGGCAGCAGGCGCTATTGTGTATTGCCTCGGCGGCAACGTGGAGCAGGTGTTCACGGCAGTAGCCATAACGATCCAATGTATGCTGGGCCTGGTATGCGATCCGGTGGCGGGACTGGTAGAAGTGCCCTGCATTGTGCGCAACGCCAGTGCGGCCGCTATTGCTTATTCTTCCTCACAGCTGGCCATTGCCGGTGTTAATGCCGTCATTCCGGTCGACCAGTGCGTAGCGGCCCTCGGCGAGGTGGGCGAGAGCATGGAGCGCAAGTACAAAGAAACTGCCCTCGGCGGACTGGCCAACACACCCCGAGCCCGCGAGATAGAGAAATTCGTGCTGGTGCAGGATGTGGAGATCCTTCCGGACGAAGACGAGAACAGTTAAGGAGTTTAGGTGTTTAAGAGTTAGAAAGGGATTACTTAAAGATCTTACTCAATACAAAGGCAGCGGCTGGATAAGTCGCTGCCTTTTTTGATGTACTGATTATACCTGATGTACCGTCACCTTTATCCAGATAATTATGAAATTCTGTTATCCCATGGTGGTAGGAGCCCTTTTGTAAAGATTCAGGCAATTGGCTATACCTTCTTCATCAGCCGTATAGAACAGTAGAAAACGGTTGAGCTTAAGCACGTAAGGCTTCTGTCGCGGTAGTAGCGCCGGTGTTCATCACATTTTAGAGGTGGTTCGTCACATTTTAAAGGATAAAAGTATTAAAGCCAGTAAGTTAGGCGTTGTTATTGCATGCTGCCTTTGCATCAGTTTTAACCTGTACAGGATTATACATGAAGAAGTTTTTTTGGTGGTGCGCCGGTGCCGACGACACTATTCTTGAGAAGTGCTCTAAGTCGGAGCATATTAAGTATGCCGGTGTCGGTGCGACCGTTCTATTCACAGGTGTGCTGGCCAGCTTGTCGGGCGGTTATGCCCTCTACACGGTGTTCGATTCGGTGCCGATGGCCGTAGGCTTTGGTTTGCTGTGGGGCGCCGTTATCTTCAACCTCGACCGCTTTATCGTTTCCACCATCCGCAAAGAAGGCAAATTCTGGAGAGAACTGCTGATGGTAACGCCGCGTATTTTGCTGGCGCTGGTGCTGGCCGTGGTTATCTCCAAACCGCTGGAGCTGAAGATTTTCGACAAAGAGATACAGGCCGTTCTGAAAGAAAAGCAGGCAGAGCTTGCCATTCAACACAAATCCTTAGTGAACAAGCAGTTTGCCGAGGTAGATTCTGTGAAGTCTGAGATTGCAGGTATACGGGCCGAAGTGGAAGCCAAAATACAGGAGCGAAACAAACTTTACGAACAGGTAGCCGCAGAAGCCGACGGTACAGGTGGTACCGGCAAAATAGGCCGAGGCCCCATCTACGATGAGAAAAAGCAGCAGTACGACAAGGTAGATGAAGAACTCAAGTTGTTGCAGGCTAGCGCTGCCGACAGAATTTTGGTAAAAGAGCAGCGCATTGCCGACCTCATGAAGCAGTACGACAGCACCGTGGCCGAGGGGCAGGAAAGCTTTTCGAACTACGATGGCCTGATGGCCAGAATCGACGCCTTGAACCAATTGCCGTGGCTACCCGTGTTCTTCATTACGCTGCTGTTTGTCTGCCTCGAAACGGCCCCGATCTTCACGAAACTGATTACCAGCAAAGGTCCTTACGACGACATTCTGAAAGGCCTGGAGCACGAGCGTACGACGCAGGAAATGCACCGGGTGCAGGAGCGCCAGAAGCAGTACGATACCCGCCAAGCTGTGGCAGAGGCCAAATTTGCAGCCCGTCAGGAGTTTGAAATTGAGGCCAAGCGCGAAGAAGAGCGCCTGAAATCAGATGCCCACCTCGATGTAGTCCGCGAGTCAGCAGCCGTGTGGCGCGAGCGCAAACTGGCCGATATCAGCCGCAGCCCCAACACCGCCGCCGATATTCTGAATGACGGGGAGGAGAGTAGTTATTATAAATGGTAAATTTATTCGGACGAAGTAAATTTTAAATTTTATTGCTTTGTTCTAACGCATAATTTCTGTTATCAGAAGCGCCTGTAAGTTATAGAAATCTTGCAGCCGCTTTTTTCTTTCCGTCTCAGGTATTTCTTTATAGCAATGATGGCGATGGCGCGAGCGTCCAGGCTCGTGCCTACTATGGTGGGGCCTCTGGCTCAGGTATAGCTTACTTTGCTTTCTAGCAACTGCAATCACAGGTATAGCAAACTGAATTGTTCTATAGCTTGCCCTGGCCGGGGGGGCTCACTTTTTTCCTTGATGAAAAAAGTGAGGGCTCCTACCCCCAGTAAGCAAAAAAATCAAGACGCTTTTAAACTCGCTGACCGCTCAAACACAAAATCGTCAAGAGTGCACCGGGCACAGGCTTCTCTTTCATTGCTTCCGTGCAAGTTAGTCTTGCTATACCTTGCAAGGGTCATTTTTGTCACGTATGCATACAGCATAAGATTGAGCTACGCATTCCCGCATACTTGAGACCGGATAGCCAGTAATCAGACCTAATTATTAGCTTTTTGTACTGCGTTTGGGCCATACTTTTTCTAGAAGTTAGTATCTTGGAGCGTACTAACTGACAGGCGCATGACCGTTTCTAGAATGGCCCAAAACCTCATCGGTTCCGAGATTATCAAGCTCGCCGGTGAAGTCAACGCAATGATTGCCAAAGGCGAGCAAATCTGCAACCTTACCATCGGCGACTTCGATCCTAAGATCTTTCCTATACCTGGCGAACTGCGAGCTGGCATTGCCGAGGCCTACGCCGAAGGACATACCAATTACCCGCCTGCCAATGGGGTAGCCGTGCTGCGCAAAGCCGTCGCCGACTTCACTCGCGACCAATTGGGTCTGGAGTATTCCGAAAATGACATTCTGGTAGCTGGCGGCTCCCGTCCGCTGATTTACGCGACCTACCTGGCCCTTGTAGACCCGGGTGACAAAGTGGTTTTCCCGACGCCATCGTGGAACAACAACCACTATTGCCATCTTTCCAGCGCAACACCTGTGATGGTAGAGACCAATCCGGACAACAATTTCATGCCAACGGCTGCCGATGTGGCTTCTCAATTGAAAGGTGCAACCATGCTGGCCCTGTGCTCACCGCTTAACCCGACGGGCACCATGTTCTCCAAAAAAGACCTCGAGGATATTTGCGACCTGGTTATTGCCGAAAACAAAAGCCGGAGTGCAGGCGAAAAGCCACTTTACATCCTGTATGACCAGATCTACTGGATGCTGACTTTTGGCGAGCACAAGCATTACGACCCTGTTAACCTGCGCCCTGAGCTGCGCGACTACACCATTTACATCGACGGCACTTCCAAATGCTTCGCGGCTACTGGCGTGCGCGTTGGTTACGCTTTCGGCCCGACTGGAGTGATTGATAAGATGAAGGCGATTCTAGGTCACGTGGGTGCCTGGGCGCCGAAAGCCGAGCAAATGGCTACCGCCCGCTTCCTGCACCAAACCGACACCGTGGATGTGTTCCTGGACGAGTTCAAACATGATGTGCGCGCGAGTCTGGACATGCTTTATCACGTTTTCAAAGACTTGAAAAACGAAGGGTATAACGTGGATGCCATCGAGCCGATGGGGGCCATTTACCTTTCCGCCAAACTCGACCTGGCCGGCAAAACCACACCATCTGGCCAGGTGCTGCAAACCAGCAAAGACATCAGTTTCTACATACTTCAGGAAGCCAAGCTGGCCGTCGTTCCGTTCTCTGCTTTCGGTTCTGATCCGGCGCTAGGCTGGTTCCGACTGTCAGTTGGCGGCGCTTCGCTGGAAAGTATAAAAGACTCGCTGGGCAGGTTAAGAGAAGCGCTGCAGAAGTTGAAATAAGGTATAGCAGAATTACTTTAATAAACTCAGGTATAGCAAAGCTGCTTCGGACCAGTCCGAAGCAGCTTTGCTATACCTACTCAACCCCCACCGAAATCTGCCTCGTTATACTCTCCTCCAGCGAAATGAACGTTTCGGTGCGATGCACGCCTGCTATACCCTGCATTTTCTCGTTGAGCACTTCGCGCAGGTGTTTCGTGTCGCGGCAGATGATCTTGACGAACATACTGTAGGCACCGGTAGTATAGTGGAGCTCTACAATCTCAGGTATAACGCGCATTTTCTCCACCACTTCTTTGTAGGCAGAGCCCTTCTCTAAAAACACCCCGATAAAGGCACATACATCATACCCTATCGCTGCCGGATTAATCAGGAGTTGTGCTCCCTGCACAATGCCCATCTCCGTCATTTTCTTGAGGCGTACATGAATCGTGCCCCCCGAAACACCTAACTCCTTGGCGATATCAGTATAGGCACGGTTAACATTCTGCATCAGCAGGTGTAGAATCTGACGGTCGAGTTTATCAATTTGTGAATCCATACTCAATATATATCCTGTGTTTTAGTGGATTATCAATTATTTGCTCCGTATTTTGATATTATTTTAGCAAAAGTAATTAAATGTTAAATAATTTTCAATATATATCACTGATAATTAAGTTTGCAATACATCAATTCATTAAAAATAAGATAGAATGGAATTGCAGACACTCACAGAACCTACGGCACTGGAAGCTACCATGAAGCACCTGAGCCGTGTGTCCCTGCCCAAAGTGCTCAAAGTACAGCAGGGAATTATCCGTGCCACGCACGACTTTATGTTCAAAAAAGGGCTCACGCAGCTGATGCCGCTCATGCTCTCGCCTATTACCGATCCGCTCAACCACGGCGTGGTAGATGCTAGTATCGGTTATGCGGACCAGCGTTGGAGCCTCACTAAATCGATGATTTTCCACAAGCAGCTGGCATTGGTAAACCCTGAGTTGGAAAGCCTCTACATTGTGTCGCCCAACGTGCGTCTTGAGTTTTCGGATCGCGCCGAAACAGGCCGCCATTTGTTCGAGTTCACACAAGTAGATTTCGAATTCCGTGGCAAAGACCGCTTCTTTGTGATGGAGTTCATGGAAGAACTGGTCAACTACATCTTCGCCAGCCTGAACAGAGATATTCCTGAACTTCTGATGGAGCTGCGTGGCGAGCTGCTGCCGCAGTATGAGAAGTGGCCGGTATACCGCACCGAAAAGCTGGAAGCCGCCTTGGGTCCGGATTATGAAGCGATTCAGTCTGAGGAGTCGACTGAGCCATTCTGGCTGATCAACCACAAGCGTGAGTTCTACGACAAAGAAGACCCTAGCCGCCGCGGTACCTATCTGAACTACGACGTTATCTGGCCGGAGGGATTTGGCGAAGGATTGTCAGGTGCCGAGCGTGAGCATGAGTACAAGCAGATTTTGAAGCGCATGGCCGAAGTCGGCACCAATACCGAAACATTTAAGCATTACCTGGAAATCGCCAGAGCGGGCTTGCTACCTAAAACTGCCGGTGCCGGATTCGGTGTGGAACGTATGACGCGTTTTATCTGCCGTCTGAAAGATGTGAATGAAGTAACGGTATTTTCCCGTAAGCCATGTACTCCTGCTATTTTTTAAAGGTATAAGGTATGGACGACGGTAATAATAATTGCCTGGGAGACCAGGCGGATAATGGAACATAAAAGGCCTGCAATCTTCAGTTTGCAGGCCTTTTATGTTTAATGAGGTATAGTTTGCGACTGGCGTAGTGGCAGCTATAGGTATAGCAACCAGTATTGTTTTATAGCTTCGCCTGTGCAGCGGGCACCTCCTTTTTTTCTTGATAAAAAAATCGAGGGCCCCTACCCCCAGTAGGCAAAAAAATCAAGACTCCCCAAATCGAGGGCCCCTACCCCCACTCGCTGAACGCTCAAACAGTGGGTAGTCATTTGGGTGCACTTGGCTGAAGTGATCCGTTTCATTGCTGAAGGTGCAAGTAAGTCTTGCTATACCTGCCCGTGATCTGTTAAAGGTGCAACGAAGCTTATACCTGCAGAGAGGCAGCTTCAAAAATTCCACTCTTTAAAGAGAGGGGCAGGGAGGCTATCGTGCACGAGAATCCTCTAATCCTGAAAATCCTGATTCAGATTACTTCCCCTCCCGCTCTTTCCAAAGCTGGTTAAACGACTTCGGCGCTACTTGTAGCGGCTCGCGGCGCTTGCTCCAGGTATCTTTCAGTACTTGCTTCAGCACGAAATTTTTCACGCCAGCCGGAGCCATGTTCAGCAATTTTCGGCTCTTCATGGCTTTTAGCCACAGCTTAAAGGTGGTGCGTTCGTTCTTTTCGGTAAAACCCTGTTCTACACTCTGGCGGCGGTTGAGCAGCAGCAGGTTGTGGATGTTAATCTTCACCGGGCAAACCGAAGTACATGCGCCGCAAAGCGAACTGGCAAAACTCAGGTGCTTATTTTCGGCCATGCCGTTGTAATGCGGCGTGATCACTGAACCGATCGGACCGCTGTAGGTACTCTCGTAGGTATGGCCGCCAATGTTTTTGTATACCGGGCACACGTTCAGGCAGGCGCCGCAGCGGATGCAATTCAGCGCTTCGCGCTTCTCGGGTAGGGCTAGTAATTCGGTACGGCCATTATCGAGCAGCACCACATACATTTCTTCCGGACCGTCCTTCTCATTTGGCTGGCGCGGACCAGTGAAGATGGTGTTGTAAATGGTGACTTGCTGACCGGTTCCGCTCGTGCTGAGCAAAGGCCAGAATAGGTCCAGGTCCATTACCGAGGGTAGCATCTTCTCTATACCTACAATGGCGATGTGCGTTTTCGGGAAGGCGGTGGACAAACGGCCGTTGCCTTCGTTTTCGGTAATCGCTACACCTCCGATATCGGCCAGCAGGAAATTGCCACCGGTTATACCTACTTCGGCCTCAGTATACTTGGCGCGCAGCAAGCGGCGGGCAGTGGCTACCAGTTCTTCTGCACTATCGGTAGGGGCAATCTTGAGTTTCTTTACAAAGAGGTCAGCAATATCCTTCTTAGACATGTGCATGGCGGGCGTCACAATATGATAAGGCCTTTGCTCAGCCAATTGCACAATGTACTCGCCAAGGTCCGTCTCTACCGTCTCGATTCCGTTCTTCTCCAGGAAGTTATTTAAATGAATTTCCTCCGTCGTCATCGACTTCGACTTCACCACCGAGCGGGCACGCTTGCGCTTCATGATCTGGCCGATCTCCTTGAGTGCCTCTTCGGCGTTGCGGGCCCAGATCACCTTGCCGCCACGGGCCGTAAAGTTCGACTCGAACTCCATCAGGTACTTGTCCAGGTTGTTGATGGCGTTGGTTTTTATGAAAGAAGCCCTTTCGCGGGCGAGCTCGTGATCGCTGTATTGGGTAAGGCCACGTTGCACAGCGGCGTTATACTTGCCGATGTTGAACCTAATGGTCGAGCGGTGGCCCAAGTCAAATGATTTCGTTTCGGCATCCAGCAGAAACTGTTTTAGTCTACTCATAAGCTAAACCCTATGGTCTTTCCCGAAAATGGCTTTTTTTCAGGAAGTGCTGTAAAAAGGAAAACACCCTTAAAGTTAGGGTGTTTTCCTCAAAGCTAATAAAAGCGGATTGTTTTTATGATAAACGGCCGCTGGTGCGGGTTTAGTATGTTACTTTTTGTTGCTGTCTACTACAATGCGGTTGTCGCGGTTGGCAAGCTCCCAGGTCACGTGGAACGCCAGACGAGCGGCTTTCTCAGCTTTTTCGAAAAGGATCTTGTCTACTGTGTCGGTTGACTTGTGGTAATCGGCGTGTACACCATTGAAGTAGAACACGATCGGAATACCGTGCTTGGCAAAGTTGTAGTGGTCAGAGCGGTAGTAGAAACGGTTCGGGTCGTTCTCGTCGTTGAACTTATAGTCAAGGCGCAGGCCTACGTGCTTCTGGTTTACCTCTTCGTTGATCTTGTGCAGTTCAGAAGAAAGTTTGTCAGCACCGATTACATAGATGTAGTTCTGGTCATTTGTCTTCTCAGCGTCGAAGTCCATGCGGCCAATCATGTCGATGTTGATGTTGGCTACCGTGTTCTCCAGCGGGAATACAGGGTTGTTGGCATAGTACTCAGAACCTAACAGGCCTTTTTCTTCAGCCGTAACGGTCATGAACAGGATGCTGCGACGTGGGCCCATGCCGTCTTTCTTGGCTTGTGCAAAAGCCTCTGCCAGTTCGATTACGGCTACTGTACCTGAACCGTCGTCATTCGCACCGTTAAAGATCTCGCCGTCCTCTATACCTACGTGGTCGTAGTGTGAGGTTACAATGATTACTTCATCTTTCTTGTCTGTGCCCTCGATGTAACCCAGTACGTTTTCAGACGGAAGCGCTGTGCTGTTACGCTCAGTTTTCACTTTCACATCTTTTACAGTTGTGAAAGTGCCGGCAGTTGGTTTTCCTGCTTTGGCTACAGTGTTGGCATAGGCCAGCATTTTCTCAGGGGTAGTGCCCAGCAAAGCAGCTCCTACCTGTGGCGACACCATCATGGCTGCAGTAGCTCCACCCTGAGCGCCATTGCCCTTCAGGCCGATTGACGGACGCGACAGGAAGTTGCGGTAGCGTTGCGTCATGGTCTTAAATTCATCAGCATTGTTGCCTGTTACCACCAGCACGCTCTTGGCTCCACGCTTGGTAGCCGCATTGCGCTTGGTACGGAAGTCGTTGCCCCAGTCAGAGGCCTTTTCAGTACCGCTTACCAGGAACTTGCCGTCAGCACTTTTTGGCTCACCGCCCAGTACAACCACCATTTTACCTGTTACGTCGAGGTTGGCGTAGTCAGAGTAGTTGTCAGCATCGATGCCGTAACCGGCAAATACTATTTCAGCGGTCTGTTCGGTCTGGTAGGGGGATGCGCCCAGCACGAAGAAGTCCTGGCCCATCATGAACTTTTGGTTGCCCACCATGATGTAACCGTCGCCCCACTGGCTGCGCTCCAAAGCTACCGGCTGGTAATACGGATTGGCGTTGTTCTTTACAGGTCCGGCCAGGCCATCTTCTTTAAACTCGCGGGAGATGTACTCAGCAGCCATTTGCAGGCCTTTAGAACCTGTATCGCGGCCTTCATACTCATCCGAAGCAAGTATGTGAAGGTGCTTGGACAAGTCAGCGGCGGTGATTGTGGCTGCATACTTAGGGGCAGCTTCGCGGAGTCGGTCAGCGTCTGCAACCGGGGTTTCAGCAGTGGTGCTGGTGGTGGTAGTAGGCGTGGTAGCGCAACCTGTGGTCAGGAAGGCGGCCAGCGCATACAGATAAAACTTGTTATACTTCATGTTTGTTGTTGGTGAAGAAAAGGGTTAGTGATTGTTATTGCTTATAGATAAGTACAGTTGCAAAAGCGGCCACGCCTTCTTTTTTGCCCACAAAGCCAAGGTGCTCGGTAGTAGTAGCCTTAATGGAAATATCCTGCTCCGGTATACCCATCACGTTAGCCAGACAGGCCTTCATGTACGGTATATGCGGATTTACTTTAGGCTCCTGCAGGCAGATAGTGGTGTCAATATTACCAATCTCGTATCCTTCGCGGGAGAGCAGGTGCACCACTTCTTTGAGCAGGATTTTGCTGTCGATGCCTTTGTACTGCGGGTCTTTGTCAGAGAAATGGTAGCCGATGTCGCGTAGGTTGGCAGCACCCAGCAGTGCATCGCATATAACGTGCGTCAGTACATCGGCATCGGAATGGCCGAGTGCGCCGTGCGTGTGCGGAATCTTAATGCCGCCAAGCCAGAAATCCAGCCCTTCCTGCAGTTGGTGCACGTCGTAGCCAAAGCCTGTTCTTATTTTAAATTTCATAGTAAGTGTTGAAGGTATAGCGCATGCCTGATAAGGCAGGTATAAAAAGTAAATATAGTTTCTTTTACGCTTTAGTCATTAATCGGCAGGCGCATTTTTCAAGGGTATAGACTTAAATCAGGCGGAAAGGTTTAAAAAACAAGAGCCAGCCACCGGTTAGGGTAGTTGGCTCTTGTCTATATTCTATTTAGGAAGCGCTTAGGCTTCCACTTCTGCCAGGGTTGGGTAATCCACATAGCCTTCAGGGCCGGGCGCATAGAATTTGCCTGGGTCTGCCTGTTGCAGTTCCGCATTCTCGGCAAAGCGCTCCACTAGGTCAGGGTTGCCAATAAACGGCACCCCGAAGGCCACCATGTCAGCGTCGCCATCGGCAATTACCTGATTACCTGTCTCCTGCTTAAAACCTCCGTTGATGATCAGGTTGCCGTTATACTTCGGACGGTAGCGCTTAGCCACTTGCGGCTCAATATGCGGTACGTTCTTATTGGCCGGCGAAGCTTCGGTCAGGTGCAGGTATGCCAAGCTACATTTGTTCAGCTGCTCTACAATGTAGTCGAAGGTTGGGATGGTATCCTCGTTCACGGTAATGCCGAAACCGCCGTGCATACTTGGGTTCAGGCGGACGCCGATACGATGCTGCGGCACCACTTCCTTAATGGCATCCAGTACCTCGAACAGAATACGGGCGCGGTTCTTTACAGATCCACCATAGTCATCGGTGCGCGCGTTGGCCGTGCTCACAAAGAACTGGTGCAGCAGGTAGCCGTTGGAGGCATGCACTTCCACACCGTCAAAACCAGCATCGATGGCGTTACGGGCAGCTGTTTTAAAGTCCTGCACAATTTGTTTGATTTCAGGTATAGTGAGCTCGTGCGGTGTAACGGTATCTTTGAAACCCTCCGGGGTGAAGGCTTTGTCATTAGGGTTGATAGCCGATGGGGCAACTGGCAGCTTTCCGCCATGGAAGTCTGGGTGCGACATGCGGCCCACGTGCCACAGCTGCGCGAAGATCTTTCCGCCTTCAGCATGCACGGCGCTGGTTACTTTCTTCCAGCCCGCTACCTGCTCTTGGCTGTAAATACCGGGCGTGTTGATATACCCAACGGCCTGCTCTGAGATTTGAGACCCTTCGGAGATGATTAAACCGGCGCTGGCACGTTGACTATAGTAGGTCACCATCAGGTCGTTGGCTACGTTGCCTTCATTGTTGGCGCGGCTTCGCGTCATGGGTGCCATGATCACGCGGTTTTTCAGTTCTAAATCGTGTAGTTTTATCGGTTTTAAAAGTGGTTGTGACATTTTTATGAATTGTTAAATTACTGGATTGTTAAATAGTTGAGTGCACGATTCTGTTAATGGTAATCAGTGATTTTTCGTGCACGATTCGGACCGGTCGCAACCTGTCCCTACAAAATCTGTTCTATACCCTCACTCACCTTTGGGGAGTGTTTGTTACCATGCTGACTCTGACTGCTTCTTTTATGTCCTTGCGCAGAAAGGCAAGAGAGGGCATATTGAGTAAGTTTATAAACTCCTAACTTCTTAAACTCTAAATTCCTAAACTACCTGGTCCCAGTCCGGTGCAAAAGGCGGATTAACGACTCTCTGGTTATCCTTTTTCAGTTGGTCGATCCGGGCGGTGTCTTCAGTTGACAGTTCAAAGTCGAAAATGTTCAGGTTATCCTTCAGACGCTCTGTTTTGGAAGTCCTAGGTATAGCCATTACACCGTCCTGTTGCACCAGCCAACGCAGCGATACCTGCACTTCGTTTTTGCCGTACTTTTCGCCTATCTCTTTTAAGACAGGGTTGCCGAGCACTTTGCCTTGCGCGATCGGGCTGTAGGCCGTCAGCGAAATACCATGCTCGCGCAGATAGGTATAGAGCTTCGTCTGGTTGATCAAGGGGTGGTATTCTACCTGATTGGTGATGATGTCGGCGCCTGTAGCCAATACCTCGCCGAGGAGAGCAGTAGGGTGGTTACTCACGCCGATGTGCCTGGTATAGCCTTTCCGCTGTGCCTCCATCAGCTGATCCATATACTCGGCCACGGGCACATTGCGGCTCGGCCAGTGAATCAATAAAAGGTCCACATAATCGGTCTTGAGCTTGCGCAGACTTTCCTCTACCGACGGCAGAAAATCCTTTTCCGACAGACTCTCCCGGAAAACCTTGGTGGTCAGGAAAATCTCGTCGCGGTCTAAACCTGAATCTTTAATGGCCGAACCTACGCCCGCTTCGTTCTGGTATACCTGCGCCGTATCGATGTGGCGGTAACCCGCTGAAATGGCGGCGGCCGTTATCTCGCGGGCCAATTCGTTCTCTAACTGAAAAGTGCCCAGCCCCAGAGCAGGTATAGTCGTGCTTTTTATGGTGATGTTCTTCATAAATATAATTTCAGTGTGTACATTATTTGTGCATACAAATATTCAGATAAAAAAATAGCTCAGCCTCTGAGTTTGTCTAGCAACTTGCTCACTAAAACAGCCTCTTTCTGTGTCAGGTTATGGAAGCGCTGAAAGAAGCCGGGCATTTGCTCATCTATCTGATTTAACAAGTCCGTACCTTTCGGGGTAAGCCTCACCTCGATCATGCGGCGGTTTGCCTGGCAGATGTCGCGGGTCACGTAGCCTTTTTCGATCAGTTTATCCACAAGGCGAGTTACATTGGAGTTGCGGTCCACCATGCGTTCCTGCACTTCACCAAAACAAACAGGCTCTGGGTGCTGGCCACGCACAATGCTCAGCACATTGTGCTGCTGCAGCGTGAGCCCAAACTGCTTGAAGAAAGGTATAAACTGCTGATTCAGCCAATTGTTTGTGAATAACAGATTAACCACCATCCGACGGTGATCGTCCTTGAAGTCTTTCTGCTGTAATTCGTCTTCTATCCGCATAGGCTGAATGTAGGTGCAAAGTTAGTCTCGTTGTTTGTATATACAAATGTTATGCTTGAAAAGTTGCAATGCCAGGTTGTCGGACTTATGAGTAGAAAGATTAGTATGAACTAGTCCCAGTAAGGTTGCCGGAGTTGCTGACCGTCTGCTGAAAAAACAACTTCAACCTCTGCTGTTTTGCTTTTGAGCACTACCTGGTAAGAAGTGATGAGATTTTTTACAAAAGCATCTGCCTCCACAAGTTTATAGCCCGAAAATTGTCTGCCAATAGAACTGGTAACGGCTTCTGGTAGTTCTGACGAAGGTATAGCGCGTTTGTATTGCGCGAGTTCACCGGATTGCTGGAAAAGTGCGCTGTGTTCGGCGGCATGTACCGTGAAGTCCGCTTCGTAATCATTCCCACTTTTTTCCCATTCAATTTGGTAGGCGTGCGGAAACGCTTCTAGTAAGTTCTGACGCACTTCCAGTGGCACTTTCTCTGGCATTACGTCATCATCACAGGAGGTCATACATGCTGTTAAAAGAAGGACGGCGATGAGTTGCGGCTTCATAAGTCGGTTATAAACTACAAGTAAGTAATCAATGCCTAAGATTATAAATTAAATCTGAAGACAATTTGTAGTCAGGTTATTTAGAGCAGTTTATTATTTGAGGGAGCAGGTATACAGGCTTTCAGCGGCTGTTGAAAAACAAAAAAGGACCGGAGCACTGTGCCTCCGGTCCTTTTAAATGCAGGCTGCGGGTAATTAATCCCAGTAAGCTTGCTGCACTTGCTGACCATCGGCGGAAAAGACAAGTTTTTCGTCCGCGCTAGTGGTATGGTCAAGTTCTACCTGATACAAAGTGTCGCCGTTCTGCACCAGCACTTCCGGGTCATCTATTTTACGATCCGCATAATTCTGGGTGATAGTGGTTCGGATCGCCTCCGGGAGCTCAGTTTCAGCTATGTTATATTTATGCTTCATCATAGAGCCGGATGAATTGAACAGGGCGCTGTAATCCACTCTGTCTATATCAAAATCGGCTTCAAAGTCTTCTCCCTTTTTCTCCCAATCTATGTCTGTTGCGTTCGGGAAACTGGTTGACAGCGCCTCACGCACAGTTGCAGGCACGTCATCGATCTTTATATCATCATCGTTGTTATCACAAGACATTAGGGTGCCAGTCAATAATAGAAATGCTAAAGCGGTTGATTTCATGGTATTCAGTTTTATGATTAAAATAATTACTTACACCAAGTTACTATGCGATTTTGAAGGAAATCTGGAGGAAGAGAGTTTTTGCAAACCATGGGCAACAAAAAAGCGGCTGCCATCTACCTGGCAGCCGCTTTTTAAATTTTTTTAATAATTGCTATACCTTGCCTAAACTTCCTGTTCCACTGCTTGCTCTTTCTTCTCGGCTTTATAAAGTAACGTGGAGCAATTGTTCGGGTCAAGCACCTCTTTGGCGCAGCGCAAAATATCCTGCGGCATGATGGCCTGAATCTTCTCACCTTCAGTGTTCACGAAATTTGCATCACCGAGGAGTTTGCCATAAGCCAGGTTCATGGCGCGGTTCAGGAGCTCAATTTCGGAGAACACGAGCGAGGTTTCGGCCTGGTTTTTCACTTTGTTCAGCTCTTCCTCGTCTACCAGCTGCTCCATCAGTTCTTTGTTGATAGCCTCAATGGCGGCGTTGGCTTCCTGCAGGTCTATACCTTCATTGAGTTTGCCCTGGATGATCAGCAAGCCCGGTTCAATGGAACCCGTCACGGATGCGGAAATAGAGTTAAATAGTTTCTGCTCTTTCACCAGTTGCTCGTACAATCGCGACGATTTGCCACGGCCCAGAATGTCGCTGATCAGGTCGACGGCATAGTAGTCTTCGTGCGTGCGGTGCGGCATGTGGTAAGCCTTGTAGATGGCGCTCAGCGGCACGTCGGCGCTGGTTTCGAGCACGCGTGGTGCCTGCTGCTTTGGCTCATGAGGTATAGCACGCTCATATTTTTCTCCGGCAGGTATAGGGCCGAACCATTTTTGAGATAATTCTTTCGCCTTGTCAAAGGTCACGTTGCCAGCTATCACCAATATGGCGTTGCTTGGGGAGTAATGTTTCCTGTGGAACGCTTTCACGATGTCCATGGTCGCGTCTTCAATATGAGCGATTTCTTTGCCGATGGTGGCCCACTTGTAAGGGTGCTGCTCGTAGGCCAGCGGGCGCAGCTTCAGCCAAACATCGCCGTAAGGTTGGTTCAGGTAATTTTGCTTGAACTCCTCTACCACCACCTTGCGCTGTACTTCCAATCCATGCTCGCTGAAAGCCAGGTCCAGCATGCGGTCCGACTCCAGCCAAAAACCGGTTTCGATGTTCTGGGCCGGCAGCGAAAGGTAATAGTTGGTGATGTCGGGACTGGTGAAGGCGTTGTTTTCGCCACCCACGCGCTGCAGGGGTTCGTCGTATACCGGTATGTTTTTGGATCCGCTGAACATCAGGTGCTCAAATAAGTGCGCAAAGCCGGTGTGCTGCTCTACCTCGTCGCGGGAGCCCACGTCGTAGAGCACGTTCAACACGGCCATGGGGGAGGTATGGTCTTCGTGCACGATCACACGGAGGCCGTTATCCAGCGTAAATTCCTCGAAATGTATCATAATCTTCTTCTCTTTAAAGGATGGCAACTGACGTTACCTTAGCCTGATTTCTTTCCTGTCATTTCTTTTTCAACAGGTATACCTTGTGTCCTGTTCAAGCAAAACCGGCAAATACTTGCAGGCCTGACAGGTTTTCTGTAGCTTTTGCTCTCTTTACGGTCTTTCGGTTGCCGCTTGTTGCGAATGCCGGTGCCGCTAAGGCACGAAGTACCGAACAAATTTATAAATTAGCACCATAATCGGCAGCGAATGCAAGCGTTATGCTGCCATACCACAACGAATTTTTCTCTTTAAAAGATGAACTATAATCGCAAAGATTACTCTGACGACGAACTGATCGCTTTATATAAAGGTATCCTGAAACCTCGCATGATCGAAGAGCGCATGCTCGTGCTGCTGCGCCAGGGCAAGGTGAGCAAGTGGTTTTCAGGTATAGGCCAGGAGGCTATTTCAGTAGGCTCGGCCATGGCGCTAGAGTCAGATGAGTACATTTTGCCGCTGCACCGCAATCTGGGTGTGTTCACGGGCCGCAATGTGCCCCTGGATAGACTCTTTGCACAGTTTCAGGGCAAAAAGACGGGCTTCACGAAGGGCCGCGACCGCTCTTTCCACTTTGGCTCCAACGAGCACCACATTGTAGGTATGATCTCACACCTGGGTCCACAGTTGGCGGTGGCCGATGGTATAGCCCTGGCTGACCTGCTCGATAACAAAGAGAAAGTGGCGCTGGTGTTCAGCGGCGACGGCGGAGCTAGTGAAGGTGACTTCCATGAAGCACTCAATGTGGCAGCTGTTTGGAATCTGCCGGTGATTTTCATGATCGAGAACAATGGTTACGGACTATCCACTCCAAGTAACGAACAGTTCAAGTTCAAGCACTTCATCGATAAAGGTCCTGCTTATGGTATAGATGCCCTGCAAATCGACGGCAACAATATTGTAGAGGTATACGACACGGTGCGACAGGCTGCCTACAGTATGCGCAAGAACCCGCGTCCGATGCTGATCGAGGCGATCACCTTCCGGATGCGCGGGCACGAAGAGGCCAGTGGTACCAAATATGTGCCGCAGGAGCTGTTTGAGAAGTGGTCGAAAAAAGATCCAGTAGAGAACTTTGAGAAGTACCTCTTGGATGAAGTGATTCTGACGCCAAAAGCCATAGAAGGTATACGCGAAGAAATAAAAGCCGAGATCGAAGAAGGGCTGCAGACCGCCTTTGCCACGCCAATGCCAGAGGCAAGCCGCGAAGAGGAACTGGAAGATATGTACCGTCCTTTCGAGCAAGAGGTGATAAAGCCGGAGTCAGATGCCAAAACCGAGCGACGCTATGTAGACGCCATTTCGGATGGTTTGCGCCAGAGCATGGAGCGCTATCCGGAACTGGTACTGATGGGGCAGGACATTGCCGATTATGGCGGCGTGTTCAAAATTACAGAAGGCTTTGTTGATAAATTCGGCAAAGACCGCGTGCGCAACACCCCGCTTTGCGAATCGGCTATACTAGGTATAGGATTGGGCATGTCTGTGAAGGGCAAGAAGAGTATGGTCGAGATGCAGTTCGCGGACTTCGTAAGCTGCGGTTTTAACCAGATCGTAAACAACCTGGCCAAAAGTCACTACCGCTGGGGCCAAAATGCCGATGTGGTGGTGCGTATGCCAACAGGCGCCGGTACAGCAGCCGGACCCTTTCACTCACAGAGCAACGAGGCCTGGTTCTTCCATACCCCGGGCCTGAAGATCGTATATCCGTCATCGCCTCACGATGCCAAAGGCTTGCTGAATGCGGCCATTGAAGACCCAAATCCTGTTATGTATTTTGAGCACAAGATGCTTTATCGTTCCATTTCGCAGGAAATTCCGGACGATTACTATACCATTGAGATCGGCAAAGCCAAACAGGTAGCCGAGGGCTCAGATATTTCCATTATTACTTATGGTATGGGCGTGCACTGGGCCAAGCAACTGCAGCAGGAGATGACAGACATTAGCTTTGATATACTCGACCTGCGCTCGCTGCTGCCCTGGGATAAAGAAGCTGTACGTGATACCGTAGCCCGCACCGGCCGCGTTATCATTCTGCACGAAGACACCATGACCGGCGGTATAGGCGGCGAAATAGCGGCTTGGATCGGAGAAAACTGCTTCGAGCTGCTCGATGGTCCGGTAACACGGGTTGCCAGTCTGGACACGGCCGTGCCATTTGCGCCGCCGCTAGAGCAGGAGTTCCTGCCAAAGCAGCGCCTGCGTGAGAAGGTGGAAGCCATCATGGCATTTTAGCGGAAATTACCTTAGATAAACTTATATTGCAGTGTGATGCAGAAAAGTAGATATTGGATATTGGGCCTGCTATGCATGGCACTGCTTTTTGGTACGGGCTGTCAGCGCAAGGGTATTATACCTTGTCCAAAGCCGGGTAAAACAGCCAAGGTATCGGGTAAAAACGCTACCGGGCTGCAATCGGTGAAGGTAAGCATGGACAAAAACGGACGTGTGAAGAAGAAGCGAATGGGAATTTTTTAGAGGAGCAACTCCTGTTCCCGAATTCAGTATAACAACTGTAGACGGAAAGCTGTTATGAAGAAGCTGGGATTTGATAAACAAACGAAATGTTTGGTACTAATGACAGGTATGCTGCTTCTGGCAGTTAGTCCTGCGTTTAGTCAGATCAACTATACCATGACAGACAAGCACGGGCGCCTGATGCGTAAAGCACTGCGGGAAGCCAACCAGGTAGAGGTGACCACCTACAAGGAAACCCACTTGAACATGGAATCCTATACCTTGAAGAAAGGTGAATCTGGCAAAGTGCGGCAGCGTCCGGTGCTAGGTATGTTCAAGTCTAAGCGCGAGAACAGGAACGATGCCATAGAGCAGGGCCCGGCTGACCGTGAGAAAATGAAATTCAGGCTTTTCCGGAAGAAGGAAAAGTAAACCTAATCAGATATCTATGAATTGGCATCCGCTAACCAGCGCAGAGCAGTTAGATACCATTATTGAAGAGTCGAAGCACACCCCGGTGGTGATATTTAAACACAGTACAGCTTGTTCTATCAGCTCCACTGCCAAAAGCAGGCTGGAGCGACAGTGGGACGGCGCCAGTGTAGACCATATTAAGCCCTACTACCTTGACCTGTTACGCTACCGGCCGGTTTCAAACGAAATAGCTGAGGTTTTTCAGGTACAGCACCAGTCGCCCCAATTGTTGCTGATTCAGGATGGTATGTGCACCTATGATGCTTCACACTTGAGCATCAGCATTGATTCGATGAAAAAAAGCCTGGCGGTTTGAAGCGCAACTTCGTAAACAGGCCTCAGGTATAATCTGTAGTACTTCTTTTTAGCAGCCCTACCTGCCTGGGGTTATGTGCCGGGTTGTATGGCTCCGAATGCCGGATACCTGCCTGCTTTTGGATCTGGCTTTTTGATAGAACATACTTAACCCAAACTGTAAAAAGGTGACTAGAAACCTGGTACTCACAATTGCTATGACGCTGCTGCTGGTATTGCCGGCTTGGGCTCAGTCTGACGATGACTTTAGCAATGAGCTAAGCTACGGCATCAACCTGAACTCGAACGGCGGTTTGCTGGGGGGAGCGTTTGTGCGCAGTTCCTGGTTCATGAAAGAGCGGCTCTACCGTTTTGGCGGGCTGGAGATTGTAGAGGTCAAACATCCGAAAGAGAACAGGCTATACAACCCGGGCTCGGGCGACCATTTTATTGCAGGCAAGCAAAATCACTTCTTCGCGGTGCGCCCGCACTACGGCCTGGAGCATGTGCTGTTCCGTAAAGCTACCGAAAGCGGGGTGCAGGTGAATGCCCTGGGAGCGGCCGGTCCTTCACTGGGTTTGCTTATACCTTACTACATCCGCTATGACTATGGCGGCGGCCTGGGCAACGACGTTCGCACCGAGGCCTATGATCCGGACAAGCATCTGAGTTTTGAGAACACCCTGGGTAATGCCAATGTGCTTACCGGCCTAGGTGAGACCAACATTAACCTGGGGGTACATGCCAAGGTAGGTATGAGTTTCGAGTATGGCCGTTACCGCGAGAGCATCACAGGTATAGAGGTGGGTTTCCTGGTGGAAAAGTACTTTAAGGATATGGTCATGATTCCGCAAACCGAAAACTACAGCACCTTTACCTCCGTGTACCTCAACATCTACTACGGTCGTCGCAAATAAGCGGCGCAAAGAACAATTCCACGCAATCGTTTGTTGAGAAAGGAGCGCCCCAGGTATAGGCAGTGTTGCCTTAATTTCCTGATGCATTTGCTGAAGTCTTAACGCATTATACCTATCTTTGCAGCATGGATGAAATGATGACACTTCCGGTGATACAACCCAATGCTAAGCCCGAGGGGCTCAATGCTTTGGGTCAGCCCCGCAAGCCAAACTGGCTTCGTGTAAAGCTGCCGGTAGGGAAAGAGTATGCGAAGGTAAGAAACATCGTAGACGAGTATAAGCTGCATACCATCTGTGAAAGCGGTAACTGCCCAAACATGGGCGAGTGCTGGGGAGCCGGCACAGCTACTTTCATGATTCTGGGCAATGTGTGTACGCGCAGCTGCTCTTTCTGTGCCGTGGCCACGGGCCGCCCCAACGAATACGACGAAGACGAGCCACGCCGCGTAGCTGAAGCCATTCAGTTAATGGGTGTGAAGCACGCCGTGATAACTTCTGTGAACCGCGACGAACTCAAGGACCGCGGTGCCGCCATCTGGCACGAAACCGTGCGTATGGTAAAAGAACTTTCTCCTGCTACTACCATCGAAACCCTTATACCTGACGTGAAGGCCAGCTGGGACGCGCTGATCACCATGATATCGCCGGGTCAGGAAGTGGTGTCGCATAACGTGGAAACTGTTAAAGAACTGTACCGCCGTGTTCGACCGCAGGCCAAGTATGAACGAAGCATAGAGCAGATCCGCCGCACAAAAGAATATGGCAAGCGCACCAAAACCGGTATAATGCTGGGCTTGGGTGAAACGCGCGAACAGGTATACCAGGCGATGGATGACCTAGCCGCCAACGGTTGCGATATCCTGACACTGGGCCAGTATCTGCAGCCAACAAAGCTCCATATTGAGGTGGCTGAGTTTATTCACCCTGATTTATTTGAGCATTACAGAGAAGAAGGCCTGAAACGTGGAATAAAGTATGTAGAGTCCGGTCCGTTGGTACGATCATCGTATCACGCTGAGCGCCACGTAAATGTATAACACTGAGTGCCGTATAAACTTTTAAAGAATTTTTAGAAAGTTTTAATCTGATATTGGGGGTGCCCTATTGGTTTAATAAAGCTGATAGGGCACTTTTTTATTGCACTAATTTCCTTCCCTAAATTTCCCTGTTTTATTTAATTTTTTTTCAGTTCCTTTGCTCGCCCATATAACAAAAGGTGTATAAAATGATCATTTTGGCAACTCAAGGGCCCTTCAATTAGTATATTCAAGTATTCATGTACACCTACAACGCTATATGCCCATATTAGATCCTTGCACCGTTAACCTAAATAATTAAAAAAAATTTTTAACTGAATCATGTTAGAATAGTAATACACAATTGCTGTTATAACATTTTCTGACAACCTATATATTGTATTTTTTATATTGTATTAAACTTATCTATAATATATAAGTATCAGGATATAGTAAAAGTTTATGGAAATACATTTATATTTATGCCTGATTTATTACGCTTTTTTACACATTCCCTATGAGTAGAATTTTACTGCTTCTAACCCTTTTTCTGACTGCCACTACCACCCTTAGCTTCGGGCAGACGGAAATAAACCCAGGACGCGTTAACAGATTCATTGCTTTAGCCAATGAACAGATCATCGTTAAAGGCCCTGACAGAACATGGATCCGCGGTGACATTGGCATCAGCCCTGGCAATGTTATTACCGGTGAAGAATTTCTTGACGTAACAGGCAAGAAAGAGAAGGGAACTGAAATAGCAGCAGAAGCAATGGCTCATGCGAACAGGCTGTATCAGGAACTGATTGCGCTTCAAGAGATAGAAAACCTGAACCCTAACTTAGGAAATGGCCGCGAAATCTATCCTGGTGTTTACAGCATCACAGGCAATGCCACTATCAGCGGTATTTCACTTTTAGTGACACAGGAAGGAAGCTCTCCCTACTTCGTATTCAAAATCACGGGAAATCTGCGGGTGAACCCGGGTGCCCTTAGCCTTTCAGGTGTAGGGGTAGAATCTAAAAACATTTATTGGGTAGTGGACGGCGACGTAGAAGTACTGGCGCCTAGTTCCCTGTATGGCAATATCATCGCTACAGGCGACATCACATTCGGGAAAGGTGTATCGCTGTATGGTCGTGCCATCTCGCTTGGAGGTACGATTTATTTCGAAAATAACCCGACGGTGCTGCAGAACGTGACCAACGCCGACCTGACCGTAAGGAAAGATGTTGACAACACAAACGTATCGCTGGGCTCGCGTGTGGTTTATACCATTACTGCTATTAACAATGGCCCGGGTATTGCTCGCAACGTAGTCGTGAAGGAGCGCATCCCATCCGGACTGAGATTGGTAGAAGTTATGCCGGCTACAAAAGGGACTTACAGCCACGAAAATAACGAGTGGATAATTGGCGACATGGCCGTATATGAAACCCAAAATATCCGGCTGGTATTTGAAGTGATCGGGACAGGTAACATTACCAACGAAGTGATTATTATCGGTGATGATCCTGATCCCAATCCGGATGACGACAAGGACGAAGAAGAGATTGTACTGCCAAATCTAAAACTGACCAAACGCATTGTCGATCCTAAATCGAGCTACAATCTGGGTGATGTGATCGCCTACGAAATCAAAGTTATAAACACTTCTTCTAAAGAGGAAAAGAACATAAACGTAAGCGAGCAGCTGGCAAGCGGGCTTAAGTATGTGCGTCACAATGAGACACCGGGCACAACCTATAACCCGGCAACAGGCATTTACAATATCCCAACACTGGCAGGCAATACCACAGCTACACTGATCGTGTATGCTGAGATTGTCGCTACGGGCAACATCCGCAACGTAGCCACTATCATCGACCGCGAAGATGACAAAGACCCGGACGACAATGAGGAAGAGGTGGAGATCGTGCTGCCTGACCTGGGCGTGACCAAGAAAATTGTTGATCCGAAGCAGGAGTATAAGGTAAATGATGTGCTGGCTTTTGAGATTAAGGTTTCAAACAACGCCTCTGCAGCCCAGACCAACATCAATGTGCGTGAGCAGCTGCCGAAGGAACTGGAATATGTAAGGCATACCGTGACGAATGGCGCTACTTATGACGCCGGTACAGGAATTCTGAACATACCGACACTGGCCGGAAAATCTTCAGCTACATTGATTGTCTATGCCAAGATTGTTGGCACAGGAGCGATCCGTAACGTGGCTACCATCACTGACCGTACCCCGGACAATGACAAGGACCCTGATAACGACGAAGATGATGTAGTGATCTTGCTGCCAGACCTGGGTGTGACCAAAGAGCTGGTAAATGCCAAGGCAGAATACATGGTGGGCGAAATGGTGCAATACCGTATTGTGGTAACCAACCATGGCGCCGGAGCCGAGAAGAATATAGTAGTAGGCGAGAAGTTGCCGGAAGGCCTTCGGTTAGTAGACTTTAATGTAAGCAACGGAGCTTCTTATGATCCGGCGACCGGAGCTTTCAAGATTCCTGCGCTGGAAGCTAAAGCAACTGCAGTACTTGTTATTAATGCGCAGTTAGTAAAAGCTGGCCGTGTGCGCAACATTGCCCGCATCATTAGCAAAGACACTCCAAACCCTACTGACCCGAATAATCCTGGTGATCCGAATGATCCTGATAACCCGGACAACCCAGATAACCCGGGTGATCCAACTAATCCGGGTGATCCAACTAATCCGGGCGATCCGAACAATCCGGGTGATCCAGGTGACTATGACGACTCTGACCCGGACAACGACGAAGACGATGTGGTGATTCCGGACGTGAAGTGCAATCCGAACATCGAGCTGTCATTTATAGAAGCACCGACTTCGGTATGCCGCGGAGGTGAGCTTACCTTCAAAGCAACGTCGGATGTGATTGGTGGCACCTATACCTGGACACTGCCAAAAGGCTGGAAAACGGTAAGCAAGTCAGAAGACGGCAGCACCATCACCGTAACTGCTGGCACCACCTTAAACGCCCAGACGATAAAAGTAACCGTGAAAACGCAGTGCAAGGATGTTAGCAAGACTGCTGAAACCACTGTCAACGTAATCGGCGAACCAGAAGGCTTAACTATAACAGGAGACGCTACCATGTGCTTCAACAGCAACACAGGTATAGCGCTGCGTGCAGCTTCTGTAGAAGGACTTACTTATAAGTGGACACTGGGTAGCAACCTTGAATTTGTAGAAGGCACCAACGTTGCCGGCACAAGTGTGCGTGTTCGTCCTAAGAACCTTAGCCTGACAGGTGGCAAGGTATACCTGACCGTAACCAACGCTTGCGGCTTTAGCACTACAACCGAGAAAGTGCTGAGCATCACGCCAACACCGGCTATACCGCAGGCCATTACCGGCAACCTGGACCTATGCGAAGGAGAAGAAACAACTTTCAGCACACCAGCAATCGCGAATGCCACCAGTTATACCTGGACCTTCCCGGCAGCTGACTGGACGATTGTGAGTGAAACGGAGAATGGCAGAGTAGTAAAAGTGAAAGTTGGTAAAGCAGGAGGTCCTGTTACTGTGAAAGCTGGTAATGACTGTAATGTTAGCGCGGCCTTCAGCCTGACGGTGAAAGTGACTAACATACCAGTGGCACCATCAATCTCCAGCACGGCTACAACAGCCTGTATCGGAGCTACACTTAACTTCAGCATCGCATCGCCGGAAGCAGGCATGGCCTATACCTGGTCAGTGCCACAAGGCTGGAGCGCCAACAAACTGACTGGTACCAGCATCGTGGTAACAGTAGGCGAGACGAGCGGTGACATTGAGGTATACGCTACCAACACCGTAAAGAACTGCGGTGCGGGTGCTGTGGCCAAGTTGGCTGTTTCACCAACGCTGAAGCCGGTAACTCCAGGAGCGATCAGCAGCAACATGAACGTATGCCTTAACAGTTCAGGCAACTCCTTCAGCATCGAGGCGGTACCTGGCGCGACAACCTACGAGTGGGAAGCGAATGGTGGCCTGACAATAGAAGGAGCCAGCAACGGCACGAGCATTACAGTAGCTGCAGCCGAAACAGGCGGTACAGTGCGTGTGAGAGCCATAAACGGTTGCGGCATCAGCGACTGGTCTAGCCTGAACGTCGACATCACCATGCCTCCTGCTCCTGTTACCCGCATCACCGACAACAGCAGCGTATGCGAAGGCCTGATCTATACTGCCAATGCAGTAGAAGGCGCGACATCCTATACCTGGACGGTGACAGAAGGCTTTACCATCGAGTCTGGTCAGGGTACTACAACTATTAAAGTGAAGGCCAGCAGCCCGACTGCAACAGGCCGTGTAAGTGTGATTGCCTATAATGGCAGCTGCGCAGGCGCTGCAGAGTACAGCATCGACATGGACGCCAAGCTGGCGGACGGACAACTGGACTTCCCGAAAGCCTTTAGCCCGAACGGGGATGGCAAGAACGATACCTGGCTGGTGAAAAACCTGGACAAGTTCCCGGACAACGAAATGGTGATTTTCAACCGCTGGGGATCTGAGGTGTTCAAGCAGAAGAATTACAAAAACGACTGGGCCGCCACAGGACTGGAACAAGGTACTTACTTCTACAAAGTAAGGGTGAAGCTATGCGATGGCAAGTACCAGGACTACAGCGGCTACGTGACCATCTTCCGATAAGCGAGTGCATTCATTTGAAAATTTTATTACCATGAGAATACTTTATATCCTGCTGGCGCTGCTCTTCACCTTTGCCGCGAACGCCCAGCAAAACCCGCAGTACTCGCAGTACATCTTCAACAGTATGGCCATTAACCCGGCTTATACCGGCACCAAAGGTGTACTCAACATCAACGCCTTCCACCGCGCACAGTGGACAGGTATAGACGGAGCGCCTACCACACAGGCACTGAGCGTGGACGGGCTGACCAGCCACGAGCGCCTGGGCCTCGGTCTGAACTTCACACGCGACAAGATCGGTGCTTACTCTACTACTTCGGCTTATGCCAATGCTGCGGCCCGTGTGTCGGTGAGCGCCCGCGGAACCTTGAGCTTAGGTATAGCAGCGGGTGTGGTGCAGAGCGTGATAGACGGATCAGAGCTAGGTATACAGGACGACCCGAGTATACCTGCCGGGAAGGATGTGTTTTACCGCCCGGATGTGAAACTCGGAGTATACTTTAATACGCCGCGCTTCTACGCAGGTATATCAGCTTCCGACCTGATCCAGTACAAAGATGTTTTCCAGATTGAGCCGATTCGTCACTACTACTTCACAACAGGCTATGTGTTTGACGTAAGCAGCTTTGTGAAGCTGAAGCCAAGTATTTTGGTGAAAGAAGATTTTCACGCACCTGCCAACGTGGACCTGAATGGTTTTGTGCTGCTTGGCGATCGTCTGTGGCTGGGTAGTTCTTACCGCACGAGCATGAACCTGTTCAATAAGAACGTAGAAGCTGACCCTGTGACGAAGCGCACGGCCGTGGCCCTGATTGCTGAACTGCAGGTGACCAACGCCTTGCGCCTGGGTTACTCTTACGACCGCATGCTCAACGACCTGAGTGGTTTTCAATCGCATGAGATCTCAGTAGGTTACTACTTCTTTAAGAAGCAGGACACGAAAATGCTGACGCCACAATACTTTTAATATTAGCTCTTACCGCATATGAATTTCAGACATATACCCTTATACCTTACCGCTGCCCTGATGCTGGGCGCAGCCCCTGTAGCTGAAGCGCAGCAGGAGCTTCGCAAGGCAAACAAGCACTACGAAAAGTTTGAATTTGCGCTGGCTTTGGAGCAGTACAAAAAGGCATCAGAGAAGCGCAAGCCGGATGTGAAAACAGCCGAGCGCATTGCCGACTCTTATCGCCTGACGCGGCAGACCGTGGAAGCAGAGCGATGGTACGCACAGGTTGTCGCCCTGCCGGGCCGCGATCCGCAGAACATTTACCACTATGCCGAAGCGCTGCGCAGTAACGGCAAATATGAGGAAGCCAAGCAGCAGTATATGCTATGGGCCGAGGAAGTACCAGATGTGGAGGAACGTGCACAGCACCTGATGGCGTCCTGCGACAAGGCCATGAGCTGGATGAACCAGAAGATGCCATTGGCCGAGGTGCAACGTCTGAGCGGACTGAATGCCCAGGGCTTCTCTGACTTCAGCCCGATGAACTATGGCAAAGACGCGATCATTTTCACATCAGACCGCGGCGTAACACAGGACGGAAAGACTGCCGGCACTTATGGCTGGACCGGTCGCCCCTACCTGCAGCTCTTTATGGCCAGCCGCGATGACAACGGCAACTGGGGCAAACCGACTGCGCTGCACGAAATGATCAACGACCAGTATCACAACGCAACGGCATCGGCTACAGAAGACGGGCAGACACTGTACTTCACACGCACGCAACTGGTGCAGAAGCGGAAGTCTGGCAATTCCGATCCGACAAGCTGGGTGGACAAGTCGCAGGTGCAGGAATACATCAACCGCCTGGAGATCTACTCATCTCAAAGACGCGGCACTACCTGGACAGAGATCAAGCCTTTTGCATTTAACAATGTAGCAGAATACTCAGTGGGTCATCCGGCGCTTTCACCTGACGGTAAGATCATGTACTTCGTGTCGGATATGCCAGGCGGTGTGGGCGAGACAGACATCTACTATACCTTGCGTCAGGCTAATGGTAATTGGGGAGAGCCTGTGAATGCCGGTATCCTGATCAACACGCCGGGCCGTGAGAGCTTCCCTTACGTGGATCAGAACGGTAAGCTATACTTCTCTTCTGACGGGCACCAAGGTATGGGAGGACTGGATGTTTTCGCG
The DNA here is from genome assembly GCF_019599265.1 of Pontibacter sp. HSC-14F20. Lineage (GTDB taxonomy): Bacteria > Bacteroidota > Bacteroidia > Cytophagales > Hymenobacteraceae > Pontibacter. Next base: position 90,796 of record NZ_JAHZTC010000019.1, read on the forward strand.
GCCGAGGGCCAGCATGCTGCCTGGACAGCTGTGAACAACATGGGCCATCCGATCAACTCATCGAAGAATGATTACGGCATCATGTTCAACGAGGATGAAGAAACCGGCCTGTTGTCGTCTAACCGCGAAAGCAGCAACGGCACCGATGATATCTATAGCTTTAAAGTGCTGCAGAAGCCTGTGGTGATCGCTGTAACTACGCTCGAGCGCAAGCAGAACGAACAAAAGAAAAATGTGCAGTTACCACTGCCACAGGTACAACTCCTGATCGCGCAACAAAGCCAGAATGATAGCAGTACAGTCCTGACAAATACAAAAGGACAGTACTTTATGGATGGCCGTAAAGGAAACTCTTACGTGATGCAGGGCTCTAAGCAAGGCTACCTGAATCAGCATGCGCTGGTGGTGGTTCCCAAAACCGCTCCGGATACCTTGCAGGTAGCCATGGTGTTCGACAAAGATGAGAAGAACGTAGCCATTGTACTGGAAAACATCTACTACGACCTTGACAAATGGGATATTCGTTCGGATGCAGCCAAGGAACTAGATAAGCTGGCCGAAGTGCTGGTGGCAAACCCGACGATTAAGATTGAGCTGAGTTCACATACCGATAGCCGTGAAAGTCTGAAGTATAACCAAGTGCTGTCAGAACGCAGAGCACAGGCTGCCGTTGATTACCTGATTACAAAAGGTATAGCCAAAGACAGACTGACTGCCAAAGGGTATGGCAAGACAAGGCTGGTAAACAAATGTACCGATGGCGTATCTTGTCCGGAGGAAATGCACCAGCAAAACAGAAGAACTGAGTTCCGGATCAGGTAAGAACTCTCTTAACGGGAATTAAAAATTTCATTAGCTTTCATAGTTTGGAAAGGCTCCGCAGATTCTACGGAGCCTTTTTTTATTTATCGGTATTTTATGGAAGCTGCTTATTTTTTGCCAGCGGTATAAGCTACACGGTAAACCACGCCATTAGCGTCATCTGTTACCAGAAGTGAGCCGTCGTTGTGTGTGGCTATACCTACCACACGGCCAAACTGCGATTTGTTATCATCTACCAAAAATCCGGTAACAAAATCCTCGAACTTAGTTGGCTTGCCATTTTCAAAACGGATGCGAGCTACTTTGTATCCGGCAGGCTTGGATCGGTTCCAGGATCCGTGAAAAGCCACGAAGGCATCACCCTGATACTCTTTCGGAAACTGGTTGCCGTTGTAGAAAACCATATCGAGGCCCGAGGCATGGGCGGTATAGGTGAGCAGCGGGTACTTGGTTTTCTTCTTATACTCCTCGTAGCTCATGTCTTTGGGTTGGTCGCCGGGGTTATCCTTGCCTTCTCCATAAATAAAAGGCCAGCCGTAATCTGCTCCTTCTTCGATCTTGTTGAGTTCTTCGCGTTGCTCATCATCGCCGAGCCAATCGATGCCGTGGTCCATGCCGAACATCTCTTTGGTCTGCGGGTGCCAGTCGAAGCCGAGTGTGTTGCGGAGGCCTTTGGCGTATACCTTACGATTTTTGCCGTCAAGATCGGCCTGCAGAATAGTGGCGTGCTCCTTATTGGGTTCGTCGCAGGAATTGCAGGTGCTCCCAATGGAAATGTACAGCTTGTTGTCCTGCCCTATACGCAACGTGCGGTTCGGGTGCTGACCGCCGTCGGGCAGATCATCTATGAGTAGTTGTAGTTCGGATAGTGAGCCGTCTTTGTTAATATTGGCAGTATAAAGCTCCTTTATAGTAGCGAGCCATATTTTATTATCTTTTATAGCGATGCCGTGCATGTGCTCTTTGGTGGCAACCACTTTTAGTTCATCGGCTTTGCCATCTTTATTTTTATCGCGAAGCATGGTTACGGTGCCTTTGTCGCGATCAGTCACGTAAGCTACCCCCTCAGTGCTCACCGCAATCATGCGGGGCTTGTTCAGGTTTTCGGCAAATTTCGTGATCTGGAAGCCTGTCGGAACTTTGAGCTGTTTTACGCGGGCATCGGTAGCGTCAACTCTGGCTGGTTTAAAGATGTGGCCCTCTACGGAGGCGCTCACGGGCTTCTCGCCTCCTTGGGCATTTGCCGTGACGCCTGTCAGTGAAAACGCAAGAGCAAGTGAGGTAGCTATTGTAAGTATTTTCTTCATAGTTTTGGTACGGTTAAGTTCTCAGAGATGATTTGTATTTTGGTTTAACCGAATGGCAGCTCTGATGGTTACAATTGGGCAGAACATAGCAATTTCTGCATAAATCTAACCCTAGCCAGGTATAACCCGTTTTGTTAGCAGCTAACTTGCATACATGAATCCTCTGTTACACCCAATCCGTTTCTTTTTATTGATCGCCCTCATACTTCTGCCACAGCTCAGTTATGCTCAGCAGCTAATAACTGGTCAGGTGCTTCACGCCAAAAACCGGCAGCCGCTGGAAGGTGTAACCGTCACCGCGAATACAGGCCAACAAACCCTTTCTACCGTGACGGGGCATTTCAGTCTGGATGTAGCAGGGCAAGCGCAGCAAGTAGTAATATCTCATATAGGGTATAAGCCTGACACTGTTTTGGTGCAAGGTATGCAGTCAGGTATGCCGCTTCAGGTATACCTGGAGCCATTGGTAGCCAGCCTTTCAGAAGTAGTCGTGACGGGTTATGAAAGCAACCGGCCTTTGCTTGAAACAGCGGGTGCCCTGAGCATGATAGATCGGGAAATGATCCGACGTTTTGATGAAAGTTCGTTGGTGCGGGCTGTGAATACGGTGCCGGGGGTGCGCATGGAAGAAAGGGCTACGGCCAGCTACCGCCTCTCCATCAGGGGCAGTAGTTTGCGATCACCTTATGGTATCCGCAACGTGAAGCTATACTTGGGCGAGATCCCGCTTACCGAATCAAACGGCATCACCAATCTGAACCTGTATGATGCGGCCAATTTCAGCAGTATGGAAATTCTGAAAGGTCCGGCAGGCAGTATTTACGGAGCAGGTACAGGCGGAACGGTACTACTCGAACCACGCAGCGCTGCTTCCGGGGAGAAGGTTTTTCAGGTTGGCACTACCATCGGCTCGTTTGGCCTGCAACGCTATACTGCCAGCGCCAGTGTGGGCGGCGAGAAGCAGAGCCTATACCTGCAATATACCCGCCAGCAGCTCGATGGCTACCGCGAGCAATCCGGTATGGACCGCGAGACACTCTTGCTCACCTCCACCTTCAATCCATCTGACAAAAGCACGATTCAAGCCAATCTGATTTACTCCGACCTGTTTTACCAGCTGCCCGGCGGACTGACGCAGGAACAGTATGAGCAGGACCCGCGGCAGTCGCGTGGTGGGATGTTGGGGAGTGTGGCCCAAAATGCTTCCATGAATCAGCAAGGTATAAACATCGGTCTGTCTCAGGAGTACCGTTTCAGTGACAGCTGGAAAAATACGATTGCCCTGTATGGCCTGTTTAGGTATAGAGATCACCCTTTCAACACCGACTATGAGCGCAACACCAACCAAGAATATGGTGGCCGAAGCCGTTTTGTCTATAATACTAACTTAGGCCAGGTAGGAACTACGGTAACTTTTGGTGGTGAATACCAGCGCGGCTTTGAGGCGGCCCGCACCTACGACAACAACCGGGGACGTGTTGACTCGCTCCGTACCGACGATGAAGTGCTGTCCAAAACCGGCTTATTATTCACGCAAGCCGAGTTTGAGTTGCCCGGCAATTGGATCGCGACAGCCGCTCTCAGTCTGAACGACACTCAATATGAAATTACCCGTCTGCACCAGGCCCCGGGTGGAAGTCCATACCAGTATACCCGCGATTTTAGTGCAGTGCTTTCGCCACGGGTGGCATTACTCAAGCGTCTGACGGAGCAGGTATCGGTGCACGGCAGTGTGAGTGCAGGTTTTTCGCCACCTTCCGAAGAAGAACTGCTGACCTCCGACGGCGCCCTCAACCAGGAACTGGAAGCGGAGAAAGGCATTAACTACGAGGCAGGTATACGCGGCTATACCTTGGGCAGAAGGCTGAGCTTTGATGTGGTGGCTTTTCACTTCCGGTTGCGCGAGACGATTGCGAGCCGGCAGGATTTGTCGAGTATAGCTGTGTTCCGAAATGTAGGGGCTACTTCCCAGAGTGGACTTGAAGCAGCCTTGGGCTATACCTTGCTCGAAGATGTAACACAACCTGTTAGCCTGCTCAAGATATGGAGCAGCTATACCTACAGCTATTTCCGGTTCCGTGATTATCAGAAAGACGATACTGATTTGAGCGGCAACCAGCTCACCGGCGTGGCCCCGCATACCTTAACTGCCGGCCTCGACCTGGCTACCCGTTTCGGGCTGTACCTAAACCTGACCGCCAATTACGTGGATGAGATTCCGCTAACAGACGAAAATACCGTGTATGCCGATGCTTATCTGGTAGCAGGCGCAAGGCTTGGATTGAAAAGAGAGCTGGGCAGTCATTTTTCACTGGATGTATTTGCCGGTTCCGGAAACCTGACAGACCAAAAGTATAGCCTCGGCAATGACCTGAACGCTTTTGGCGGGCGCTACTTTCAGCCGGCTTCGCCACGAAATTATTACGGCGGCATTAGCCTGTCGTATCGCTTGTAAATTACCTCCTGGCGGGTTGGTTTGGCGGGTATAGGGACAAGATACTGATGATAGATCTTCTGATTTTGCCTTCGTCGGTCTGCGCTACCACAATATCGCCTTCTGCCACGCCGCGCCATACCAGTTCGTTGGTGCTGGCCGATACCAGATCGATGAGCATGGTGCCGGGCGTGTATTGGGCTACTGGTCTGTAATTGGGAAAATCGGCGGTGTTGTAGTTAAAGCGGTAGCCAAACCAATAGGCGTAGCCGAAATCTGGCGAAGCAGTCGCTGCCTCCTGCGTGACAGACACATCATAACCAACCAGCAAGTCCGGGCTTTCTGCATCGAGTGTTAGGCCTTTTTTGACCAGCTCGGCCGCAATGGCATCCCGCACCCGCCTATCCAAAAGCGGCTCGTACAGGTTTGGGTCAGCAGAGGTATTGGCCATTGTTGGCTCCAGCAAAGCAAAAGTGCGGTATATCTGGAAATCCACACTGCGGTCGTAAGTGCTGTCAGCTGTGATAGAAGGTATACAACTGCTTAAACCGATCAGTAAAGCAGGTATAAGGTATAGCCAAAGTTTCAGGTTAGGTATAGCGTTTCGCATAGAACTGTTGGTTTAGGTATAAGGCCGTTGCTACAACAGGTATACGGAGCAAGGCAATCAGTAGGTATAGCTGCTATATCCCAGGCCACCAAAACAAAAAAGCCTGACCGTTGTGGTCAGGCTTTTCAGGTATAAGATGAAGACGGATTAGCCGATGGCTACCATCTCATTTCCATTCTCGTTGTAGGCTTCGATTGGAGCGCAAGAGCACACCAGGTTGCGGTCGCCGTAAGCGCTATCGATGCGGCTTACAGTTGGCCATACCTTGTTGTCGCGCAGGTATGCCATCGGGAATACTGCCTTCTCACGTGAGTAAGGACGCTCCCAGTTCTCCACCATCACCACTTTCAGGGTATGCGGCGCGTTTTTCAGCACGTTGTTTTTCTGATCAGCTTTGCCTGCTTCAACCTCACGGATTTCCTCACGGATCGAGATCATCACCTCACAGAATCTGTCCAGTTCTTCCTGTGCTTCTGATTCGGTTGGCTCCACCATCAAAGTACCCGCTACCGGGAACGATACAGTCGGCGCATGGAAACCGTAGTCCATCAGGCGCTTCGCAATATCCTCTACCTCCACGCCGAATTTCTTGAACTCGCGGCAATCAAGGATCATTTCGTGCGCACAACGGCCGTTAGCGCCTACATATAGCACAGGATAGTGCTTCTCCAGACGCGCCTTGATGTAGTTTGCGTTCAGGATCGCCATTTTCGTAGCTTCTGTCAAGCCCTCACCACCCATCATCGCGATGTAAGCATAAGAGATTGGCAGAATCGAAGCAGAACCCCATGGAGCAGCCGAAATAGCGTGGATCGCTTGCGGACGACCTAAGTCAACCACCGCGTGACCCGGCAGGAACGGAGCCAGGTCTTTTACCACACCAATTGGGCCCATGCCAGGACCACCGCCACCGTGAGGGATGCAGAAAGTCTTGTGCAGGTTCAGGTGACACACGTCAGCGCCAATATGCGCCGGCGACGTAAGGCCCACTTGAGCGTTCATGTTAGCACCGTCCATGTATACACGGCCACCGTTGTCATGAATTATCTGGCAGATCTCGACGATAGACTCCTCATAAACACCGTGTGTAGACGGGTACGTTACCATGAGGCAAGACAGCTCATCCTTATATTGTTCGGCTTTCGCACGCAGGTCGGCTACGTCGATGTTGCCTTTCTCGTCGCACTTCACGATCACTACTTTCATGCCGGCCATTACCGCCGAAGCAGGGTTGGTACCGTGTGCAGAAGAAGGGATAATGGCTACGTTGCGGTGCTGGTCACCACGAGATTCGTGGTACGCACGAATTACCATCAGACCGGCGTACTCGCCCTGCGCACCAGAGTTTGGCTGCAGCGACATCGCATCGAAACGGGTGATCTCGCACAACCATGCTTCCAGGTTTTTGAAAATCTCGGCATACCCTTGTGTCTGGTCGGCAGGAGCGAATGGGTGCAACTGACCAATTTCTGGCCAGGTCACCGGAATCATCTCCGCAGTGGCGTTCAGTTTCATGGTGCAAGAGCCCAAAGAAATCATGGAGTGAACCAGAGAGATATCTTTGTTCTCCAGGTGCTTCATGTAGCGCAGGATCTCGTGCTCGGAGTGGTGCTTGTTGAACACTTCGTGCGTGAGGTACTCGCTGGTACGGATGAGTTTCTCAGACCAGGTGATTTCGGTTTCCTCTGGCAGCTCGTCTATATCTAAAACGTCAGCAGATTTGCCGGCCACTTTCGCAAACACCGCCAGGATGTCTTTCACATCTTCCAGCTCTGTGTTCTGGTGCAGGGAAATACCAATGAAATTCTCTTCGAAATAACGGAAGTTTATACCTGCCGCCTCTGCCTCCGTGCGGATGGCGTTTTTCATGTCAGCACTTTCCACCGCAATTTTCAGCGTATCGAAGTAAGCTTCGTTCAGCTGCTCGAAGCCAAGCGCTTTCAGGCCTTTTTCGAGTTGCTGTGCTAGTGAGTGTGCGTTCAGACCAATGTACTTCAGGCGACGTGGGCCATGGTATACGGCATACATACCGGCGATAACAGCCAGTAGCACCTGCGCAGTACAGATGTTAGAAGTCGCTTTTTCACGACGGATGTGCTGCTCTCGTGTCTGCAGGGCCATACGGTAAGCTCTGTCACCGGCGGCGTCTACCGAAATACCGATGATACGGCCCGGAATCACACGTTTGAAAGCATCTTTTGTAGCAAAGTAACCCGCATGCGGACCACCAAAGCCCATCGGCACGCCGAAACGCTGTGTACTACCTACTACTGCGTCTGCACCCATCTCACCCGGAGGCGTCAGGAGCGTCAGAGAAAGAATGTCAGCAGAAACAGCTACAAGAATTTCTTGGGCGTGTGCTTTGCTGATGAAATCAGTATAATCGAAAATGGCACCGTCAGCAGCAGGATACTGCACCAGGGCGCCAAACAATGTCTCGTCAGTAAAATCCACTTCGCGGTGATCGCCGATTACCAGCTCAATGCCGATTGGCGTAGCACGTGATACCAGTACGTCAAGCGTCTGCGGCAGCACCAGGTTTGATACGAAGAAGCGGGTGGCGTTCTTGCGTGCACCTTTGCGCTGGGCGTAGAACATACCCATGGCCTCGGCAGCGGCAGTACTCTCGTCGAGCAGCGATGCGTTGGCAATCTCCATACCGGTCAGGTCCATCACCATCGTCTGGTAGTTGATCAGTGCCTCTAAGCGGCCCTGTGCAATTTCAGCCTGGTAAGGGGTATAAGCAGTATACCAACCCGGGTTCTCCATAATGTTGCGAAGAATCACTGGTGGCATAATGGTGTCGTTATAGCCAAGGCCAATATACGATTTATATACCTTGTTCTTTCTGGCAATCTCACCGAATTGCTTCAGGAAATTAGTCTCAGAAAGAGCCTTTGGCAGGTTCAGCGGCTTTTTAAGTCTAATGGCGGCCGGTACGGTCTCCTCAATCAGTTGATCCAGCGAGTCTACCCCGATGGTTTTAAGCATGTCCTGCATTTGCTCTTTATCAGGACCGTTGTGGCGCTCCTTAAAAGTGTCAGCAGGTTTTGTTTTAAGTATCATAACGATGAAATATTGATTGGGAATTTGGGTTTTTACTTTCCAATGGAAGACAAGCCAAAGGCTCTCTTTCAATAATTTCTACAAAAGTAATAGTAATTGTTTATTATATTGAAGCATGAAAGCTAAATAGTTCGGGGTGTGGCAAGTGCACTTTTACATTATAAACAAGGCACTCCTATATATAAGGTATAGCAGGCCGCTTTCCTCAGACTTTTAAACACAACTTCAAGCAGAACAATTCACAAACACGCACCTATGGATAAAGTTAAGATCGGCATTATTAAAGAAGGCAAAATACCAGTAGATAAACGCGTACCGCTCACCCCCAAAAAGTGCGTGGAAGCCGTTCAGGAATTTCCGGAAGCGGAGGTAGTGGTACAACCCAGCGACGTGCGCTGTTTTACCGATGAAGAATACGCCGAACTAGGTATAGCCTTGCAGCAGGACCTGACTGATTGCAATGTACTGATGGGGGTAAAGGAAGTGCCCATCGACCAGCTGATCCCGAACAAGACTTACTTTTTTTTCTCGCATACTATAAAGAAGCAGCCGCACAACGCCAAACTCCTGCGCGCCGTGCTCGACAAGAACATCACCTTAATAGACTACGAGCTTCTAACTAATACACACGGGCAGCGCGTTGTGGCCTTTGGTAGGTATGCAGGTATAGTGGGGGCTTATAACGGCATCCTGACCTATGGTAAGAAATGGAAACTCTTCGACCTGAAGCCTGCCTACCTGTGCCACGAGATGGAAGACATGCAGGAAGAATACTTTAAGGTGAAACTGCCGCCGGTAAAGATTGCCATAACCGGTGGTGGCCGCGTAGCAGGTGGCGCCATGGAGGTGCTTGACAAAATGGAGATAAGAAAAGTGAGCGTGTTCGACTACCTGTACAAGCAGTTCAACGAACCCGTTTACGCCCAACTCCACTCCGGGGACTATAACAACCGCCCCGATGTAGAGGTATGGGACTCACCTGATTTCTATGCGCACCCGGAACTATACCAGTCCACCTTCCGCAAATTCACTAAAGTAACCGACCTGCTGCTGGCCTGTGCCTACTGGGACCCACGTGCACCGAAGCTATTCTCTGAAGAAGACACGCGCCAACCCGATTTCAAAATCGACACCATTGCTGATATCACCTGCGATGTAGATGGCTCTATACCTACTACCAAACACGCCACCACTATACCTGAGCCCGCCTACGACTATAATCCAGACACCGGCGAGCTCGAACCTGCATATAGTAGAAAGGAAAACATTACGGTGATGGCCGTAGACAACCTACCCTGCGAACTGCCCCGCAATGCCTCCCGTGACTTTGGCCGCAACATTATAGACTATGTATTCCCGCAGTTCTTTAACAACGACGAAGGCGGTATGCTGGAGCGTGCAACTATAGCCAGGGGAGGAGAGCTGACCGGAAAGTATAAGTACCTGCAGGAATATGCAGAGGCAGCAGTGGTATAGAGCTACACTATAATAGTATAGTAGTAAATAAGGTATAGTCTGGTTGACAGGCTATACTTTATTTAGCTTTAAGAGCTAATAAGAAAGCTTAATCGAAGAACTTAAGATGAAGAAAAGCAATCCTATAAAAGGTGTCTGAGGTATCAAAGAGAAACTTTTAAACTATTTTGAATATTTTGATGGTGTCACACAGATAGTTAAGGGGAACCGTTTGGAACCAGAGGCTAAAGTTAACACAGGGTGCTTGCAGGTTGGGAAAATTTGTAGACCTTTGCACTCCCAACCCGGTCAAACGGAGCAGGGAAAGCGCGAAAAGCGGCAGCCGGCAGGGCGGCCGGGGGTGCAGCAAGTGAAACGGAAAGCACCGGATTAATTACTGAAAAAAACTTGGGCTAAGGCCTTGCGGATTAAAAAAAGCTGCTTACCTTTGCCACCCGCTTCAGCCGGAAGCATCTTGTTCTTCAGCCGGAAGCATCTTGTTCTTCAGCCGGAAGCAACTTGTTCTTCAGCCGGAAGCCATTCTAAAAACACCTGGTCACAGGGATTGGAGGAAAGAGGAAAAAAAGTTTTTGCCGGTGTTTGCAAGTTTAAAAAGGTTGTGTACCTTTGCAACCCGCTCCGAAACGAAGGTTTCAAAAGCGCTTCCAGAGCCAGCAGGGCAAAGGAAAAGAGAAAAAAAAGATTGAAAATTTTGCTTGCAGATTGGAAAAGTATTTCCGACCTTTGCACACCGAAAACGACGAAGGGGTCACGCCCCAGGTTGCCACGGCAAGCACAAGCCACCCGCCTTC
>NZ_JAHZTC010000001.1 GCF_019599265.1 Pontibacter sp. HSC-14F20
TTTGCTCACATAATGCTCCAGGTACTCTTTATCTGATTCACTCAATTTTATTTCTATCTTCTCCATGCTTCCTCCTGCTTTTAAGGAAGAAACGCAATCATTACCTACTAAGTTGACTGTGTACTAGAGGCAATCTTAGCGTTCTAAGCTTTCTATTATAAAGGCAGGGACATATAGCGTAGTGGCGAATCAGTGCTCAGTAAAAGTTGTTATATTCTATGGTTTATAAATACTTGTGAGTCTTATCTGTTATTATTTTAAGATCAATTGGCCCGTACCTGCTGTGGTTTCTACCTTAGCTTCCTTCACCACACTACCATTCAAAATAACAAACCGAAATCCGGTTGCCTGCTGATGCGGGTTCTCATATGTCACGTTTTCTTTTACTTCTTCTGGATTAAAAACCAGCAAATCAGCTTTATAGCCTTGCTTTACAAGGCCACGGTTGCGTAGGCCGATGGTTTCAGCAGACAGGCCTGTCATTTTATGTATCGCCTCTTCTAAGGGAAGCAGCTGCTTTTGAACGACATAAGTTTCCAGAATGCGGGCAAAAGTTCCGAAGCTACGGGGATGACGCATCGTAGGGCTGCCATCACTGCAGACCATCACATGCGGGGCCTTCAGAAAAGTCTCCTGCAGGTTTTCATCCATAATAAAGTAAGCGCCGTCCGCACCGTAGGGACCAATATCTTCCATCAAGGCCAGTTCAAATGGTTTGTTTAGCTCTTCAGCTACCTGTTGCAAGGTTTTGCTTTTGTATGGTCCTGAACCGATCAGCGTTGCTTCCGGGCCATTGCGCTGTATGATTTTACTGCGAAGGAAAGTGGCCAGCTCCTGGCGGCGGGTTTTCAGCATTTCCTGGTAATCGTGCGGCTTTTTGGCCCAATCCGGGAAGAGGATGGCAATGCCGGTATAGCTGGCGGTATACGGGTAAAAATCAGCTGTGACCCGAATACCTTGCTGACGGGCAGAATCCAGCAGTTGCAGGATACGATTGGCGCGTGCTTCGCCTTTGCCATACACTACTTTAAGATGCGACACGTGCACCGGGCAATACTGACCCTGCTCCAGGAGCTCTCTGATCGAAGCTTCAACGTAGGCATCGTCCTCGTTGCGCATATGGCTCATGATGATACCACCTTTTTTACCAACTAGCTCAGCAAGTCGGTTTAATTCGGTATTACGGGCGTAGTAGCCGGGGTTATACTCCAAGCCGGTAGTCAATCCGAAACAACCTGCATCGAGCGCATCTGTCAGGAGCTTTTCCATTTTCGCCATACCTTGGGCAGAAGGGATGGAATCGTATGCTATACCTGAGAGCATACGGAGTGTGTTGTGGCCGGCAAACAAGGCGATGTTTACCCCCAGCTTTTTACTGTTTACTTCCTGCATCCATTCTTTCAGGTCTTCACGCTCCGGGCTAAAACCATCCTGGCCCAGACAGATCGTGGTTACGCCCATCGAAAGGAAATTGGAAAAGTCGGGTGTTTCGAGTGGATCGCCGTGAGCATGTGTATCAATGAATCCCGGGGTCAGGTATAGGCCGGAGGCGTTAATGGTCCGGTCTGCAGTATAGGTTTTAGTGGTGTCGGTATCGATTAGCGCAATGGAGTCACCGTTTACCAGCACATGGGCCGCAAAAGCTGCTTTGCCAGTACCATCTACAACCATGGCATTGCGAATCAGGAGTTCGTAGCGGGTTTTATCAGTAGTCACCTGCTGGCAAGAGGCAAATACAAGCAAAACAATTACAAACCTGACAAACAAAGCGGCGGGACGATACAGTTTTTCCATTCTTAAAGATAATTTATTAGCTGTAAAAAGCAATACGTTCTTAACTGCAGTTGCACTACATATTCAACTGAAGAGTATAAATCATAATTTTTTTTAGTCCTCGTCATAAATTTTTTAATCAAGGGCTTTTTGTTTTATATATGTATATATACCAGATAGTTATGGTGTTACTCAGTGGTGTTGTATCTCCAATATTAGAGCTATTATACTGCGAAAGGAAAAGTGATTTTTATTGTACTGGCACGCAACTTGTAATTAATCCTGTCAACAGAGTTTAATGTTTTTAACAAAACTGAAAGTGTTATGAAAAAGATAAGCTATATCATGAGCCTGGCACTGATGGCATCAGTAGCTTTCGGCGGATCGGCAGAGGCGCAGGAAAAAAGAACTGGCTGGAGCCCGCAGGCTAAAGGCGCTGTAATCGGTGCTGGTACAGGTGCCGCAGCAGGTGCCATAATACATAAGCGTAACCGTGTAGTAGGCGGTGTTGTGGGTGGTGTAGCCGGTGGCGCCGTAGGTTACGGTGTAGGCAAGGTCATTGATAACAAGCAGAAGAAGCGTGAAGAGGAAGCCGCACGTATAGCCGCCGCTGAAAGAGCAGCCGCAGCACAGCGTGCAGCAGCGGCAGAGCGTACCGCAGCTGCCAACAGGGCAACAGTAGCCAAAAATACGCCGGCGCCGGCTCCTGCTCCTGCTAAAAGAACACCTGCTCCGCAGTCAAGTTTGGTGGCAGCCACTCCGGCTGAAACAGCAGCAGCCAACTCATTGGCGATGATGTATGCTTCTGAAGAGGGGCCAACCCCTCAGGTAGTTTATGCCAACTTCCTGCCTAACCTGGACTATGGTGACCGCAGCAAGCCTTACTACACTTCTGAGGTTCGCAGAAAGAGCTGGTAACACGTTTACCCTATACCTTCTCCCGGCACAAAGCTGGGGGAAGGTACAAATCCAGCGGCGCATTTTTTACGTATGGCGTCGGGGATTATTAACCTAAATTTTAGAAATCATGAAAAACATTCTTTACACCTTATTTGCTGTATTCTTTTTGGCTTCCTGTGCGAAGTCGGAAGGCGGCGAGTCAGTGGATGTCCGGGAATTGAACCAGGACTTTATCAGTGCCTGGAATGCAAGGGACTCTGACAAAGTAATCTCGATGATGGCCGAAGATGTGCAGTTTCTGCAAGGCGAGGTCACCTACCGGGGCAAATCTGAGGTATCGGATAAGTGGGTGCGCGAAACCATGGGCACCATCGCCGATCTGAAAACCTACCCCGTAAGTTCAGGTATAGATACACAAATTGCTTACGAGGCCGGCACATTTTCGGTAGACGTACTGCCGGCTAGTCCCGGTGAGCCCCGCGGACTGGGCGAGGGCAACTTTATGCTGCTCTGGAAGAAAGGGGAGGACGGTAACTGGAAACTAAGCTACGCCCAGCTGGAAGGACACCCGGTTGTAGCCCGTAATTAAAACGAGAAAAATATAGTTAACAAAAAAGCGGCTGGTCCTCTGGGATCAGCCGCTTTTTTTATAGGTTTAGCCGCTTTCTAATGGAAGAACAGGTAAGCGATAAAGATGGCGGCAATAGCACCGGCAAAATCTGCCAGCAAACCGCAGGTGAGGGCGTAGCGGGAGCGCTTGATGCCAACAGATCCAAAATATACTGCCAGCACGTAAAAAGTCGTTTCGGTAGAGCCCTGGAATACCGAAGCCATGCGACCTACGAAGGAATCTACCCCATAGGTGGTCATGGCTTCCACCATCAAACCGCGGGCACCGCTTCCGCTCAGGGGTTTCATGAAAGCAACTGGCAGGGCAGGTACAAAGTCCGTATTCACACCTGTCAGGGCGATCAGGTAGCCGATGCCATCCACGATCATGTCCAGTGCGCCGGATGTACGGAACACTCCGATCGCTACCAGGATGGCTACCAGGTAAGGTATGATGGTGATGGCTACCGAGAAGCCTTCTTTAGCACCTTCTATAAACGCTTCGTACACATTCACTTTCCGGATAAGCGCCAGTCCCACAAACGAAATGATAATCGAGAACAGAATTACATTACTCGTCACTTGGGATATTACGCTTACTTGCTCCTGAGAAATGGTGCTGAAGTAATAGATAAGTCCCACGATTAACAGCAACAGCGTACCAATGTATGCCAGGATAACCGGGTTGAACAGGTTGATGCGTTGGTATAGCGCTACCGCAATCAGGCCCACGGTAGTCGAGAAAAATGTGGCTAGCAGTATAGGTATAAAAATATCAGAAGGATCGGCTGCGCCCAGTTGCGCCCTGAACACCATGATGCTGATCGGTATGATGGTGAGTCCGGAAGTGTTGAGTACCAGGAACATGATCTGAGCATTGGAAGCCCGGTCCTTGATGGGGTTGAGCTCCTGCATCTCTTTCATCGCCTTTAAACCAAGCGGTGTGGCGGCATTATCGAGGCCCAGCATGTTGGCTGAAAAATTCATCAGGATAGAGCCGAACACGGGGTGGTTTTTCGGGATTTCCGGGAAGAGGCGGTTGAAGAAAGGCGCTACCAACCGGGAGAAAATAGCAATGATGCCGCCGCGCTCGCCAACTTTCATCAGTCCCAGCCAAAGCGTCATCACACCGGTCAGGCCGAGTGAAATTTCGAAACCGAGCTTAGCGTTATCGAAAGTGCTGGTAACGAGTTTCTGGAAAATCTCTACATCGCGAAAAACGATGAGTTGGAACAAAGCAATGGCAAAGGCGATCAGGAAGAAGCCCGCCCAGAGATAGTTTAATACCATGAAGCAAAGGTTGGTCTGGAATCAGTCTGTAAGATACAAACTGATTCCAAAAGGGGAAGAGCTTTGATTGACAAATTTGTCTTGTGGCGGACTTAATGCAGTAGCCCATGAAAAAGGGTTGGTCGCTCGCCCTGCAGATCATACATAAATCCATTGAGAATCGCATACTTGGCCTGGCCTTGCTCATCTTTCAGAATAAAGTTGGCCGGCTCGTCAAGCGCCAGTTGGTGGTTCACGATGCTGGCTATACCTGTCACGTTAAGCGGGAGTAAGGTCGGGTCGGGCAGCACGCCGGGCAGGTGACGCACCCGGATGGTGGTATAGCCTTGCTTTAACAGTCCGGATGCAAGCTCGGTTGTCAGCTCGTCCAGGCTCCCGATGGGTTGCTCGTATACCTGGCCCGGCATCAGCGTAAGACCGGTTGCATCCAGTTCTTCGTAACCATGGAACACACTCATATCGCCGATCTCTTCTACCGCACTGCTATGGTAAAAGCCAAGGTGATTGGGCGCATCCACTTCAAGTCGGTTGATGCCGATGTCAAGCAAAGTCTCGCGACCGTTGTCAGTATAGCGGACGTTTCGCAGCACCAAATCGTAGAGGTGGCGCTGGTTTTCAGGTATACGGTTGTAGCCTTCCAACTCAAATGCTTTGTAGGCATCCTCTGCAATCAGGTATAGCCCCGATAGTATTGCTGTGAAATTGAGCTTGCGGATTTGCTGCTTTTCCGGGTCACCGTGCTGGCCGCCCGATTCGACCAAAATTACACTGGTGCCCCATTTCTGGATATTGTCACCAAAGGCCCGGGGCTCGTGCTCATCGTTAAACTTGGCTACTTGCCCAGGTATAAACTGCTGCAGCACATGATCCATGCCGGCAATGGTGCGCATGGCCCTTTCACGTATTGTGTTGATGTTGCGGTCGTAGTCGTAGGCCGGGGCCAGAAAAGAGATGGTGGCCGGATGCGCGGTATAGCCAGCCGTATAGTAACGGCTCTGGTCGTGCAGGTTAAAACCGAAGGCTGGTTCCAGTTGGTCGCGCAGATGTTTCAGCAATTCAGACTCCGGACTCTGCAGACGCAGGGCATCGCGGTTCATGTCTATACCGAAGGCATTGCGGCGGTTAAATAGCTCCGCACCGTCCGGGTTAAGCATTGGTACCAGGTATAGCGTCAGGTGTTCGAACATGTGTTTTCGTGCCGGTTCCAATTCGTCGGAAGTGTTGAAAAATCGTAGCAGATCGAACAGGGCCATGGTGGCGGTTGGCTCATCGCCGTGCATCTGGGACCAGAGTAATACCTTGGTTTTGCCGGTCCCCACCTTGATCAGGTAAATCGAGCGGCCCTGTACCGAATGACCAGCCACCTGCACATCAAACAAAGGTTTTGCCTGCAATTGCTCGATCAATGGCACAATATCGCGGTGCCGGAAGCGGCGGTGCCGCAGGGCAGGCTCCTTATACCTGTTGTGACTGTTATAGAGGTGTCGGCCCAATTCCTGTATTGCGGCAGGAATATTGTCTTCTGAGGGGTTTGTATTCATCATACCATTTTAAGCTACTCTTTAATAAAAAGCGCCTCCCGCTTCAGGGCTATACCTGAAAGGGGAGGCGCTGCCCTATTGGGCTATACCTGATGGCAACTTAGTTGGTTGGCCATGCATGCCAAGGAATGCGAGCCAGTACCAGAATCAGGGCGATTGTATAGAAAATGGCGATGCTGCTGAAACGTTTTCTGTCGTCCTGCAGACGCTTTGCACGGGCATAACCCACCGTGATCAGTACCACGGCGATCACCATGGTAAGCGGGTGCTCCAGTACGTAAAGTCTCTGAACGGATTCTTTCATGAAGCCTTCAGTAGCCAGCTCAATTCCTCGTGGTGACACAAAGTAAAGAATCACGCCAAGCACCCACTGCAGGTGGGCAGGTATAAGACCCAACAGGCCTCTTTTTCTGTCTTTGTCAGTAAATGGCTTATTGCCAGACATGCCCATAAAGGCAAAAATAATACTAATGATAAGACCTAGCAGTACCAGGTAGGCCATAAATGAGTGTAAGTGCAGTAATCCTGTCTCCATATCAATGAAAGTGGTTTTGTCTGGTGTAAATATAGGGATTTTATTATCAATTCAGATGCGGGCGCCCAATTTTAGATAAGGAACCATCAGGCAAAAGAAAACCCTGCACACGCGAAGTATACAGGGTTTAAAGCTAAGGTATAGCTGTGATTACTTGCCTTTGCCAATCTTTTTGCTTTCAGGTACGGTCCACAGGTAGATTGTAGAACCGTCAATCACCTGCGTTTCTTCCGGTTCCCAGTCGCCCATATCAAAGGCATGGGACACGATGCGGGTGCCCGGCTTCAGCTGCTCGAGCAGCACCGGACGGAGTTTCATGTTCACATTTGGCAGCAGGTATAGCGTTACCACGGAAGCAGGTTTATAATCTACTTTAAACAGATCCTGCTCTACAAATTTCACTTTGTTTGTTACACCGGCTTCCTTTGCGTTTTCGTTCGCTTCCTTAATGCGTTCCGGGTTTATATCGAAGCCCATGCCGGTGGCACCATGCTCTTTTGCAGCCGTAATCACGATACGACCATCGCCGCAGCCCAGGTCATACACCACATCCCCGTCCGATACCTGCGCCAATTTCAACATGGCATCTACCACCTTCTGCGGAGTCGGCACATAGGGCACATCCAGCTTGGGCGCTGTGGTAGTGGTCTGGGCAAATGCAGCCGTGGCTAAAAGTGTCAGCACAAGTGTGCAAAACGAATGTCTGATTGCTCTCATCTTGTTTTCATTAAGTTAGTAATCCGTTTAAGAAACATTAAGGTATAAGGTGAGCGGTTTTGTGGTGGCGTAGCATTACACGCACAGGCTGTATTTACGTGCCACATGGGTCAGTAGTTCCTGCTTGTGGCATTTTATGTATATTTTAGTAGGATTCATTTAAGCAAGTCAGTTGTCAGGCTGCCTCATTTTTGTGTTTTTGAATACGAGGTATAGCCAGCAATACCAGCACACCCACCACCAGCACGCCTATACCTACCAAAGCTCCCAAACCCGTGTACATCAGGCTGGAGTAAAAAAGGTAGGCACTCGTAAAGCAGAAAATAAGGGGCAGCACAGGGTATAGAGGCACTTTAAAAGGTCTCGGGCGCCCGGGCTCCTTGCGTCGCAACACGAACAGGGCTATACCTACCAGCAACAAAAAGAACCAGAAAACCGGCGCTGTATACTCTACCATCGTTTCGAAACCGCTGCGGGTGAACAGGGCTAATCCGACCAGTGCCAGGGAGACAATCCCCTGCACGACATAGGCATTCACCGGAGAGGATGCTTTGGTGTTCCACTGCCCCAGGTAACTGAAAACCGGGAAGTCCCGGCCAAGTGCGTAATTGGTACGGGCACCGGTCAGGATGGTGGCATTGGCAGAGGTGAGGGCGGCGAGCACTACAATAATACCGATCAGTACCATACCTGCCTCGCCGATGGTTACCTGCGCCAGGTCGGCAGCTATCGCATCAGAGGAGGCCATACCTTCCAACCCCAGCACATGCAGGTACGCCAGATTAATCAGCAGGTAGATCAGGGTGATGACAGCAATGCTGGCAATCAGGGCGGTGGCCATACCCCTGCGTCCGCTTTTGAGCTCTGCAGAAATGTAAGCCGCCTCGTTCCAGCCGCCGAAGGTGAGCAGCACAAACACCATGGCCAGTCCCATGGAAGTAGTACCGTTGCCTGTGGCTGCAGTGCTTGTTACAGTTGCCGTTTCATTGGGCGTGAACAGAAAAGCGGCCCCCAGCACGATCAGGATTCCCAGCACCTCCAGTATGATCAGAAAACGCTGCACTCCTGTTCCGAAACTGACACCTATAATGTTGATAGTGGTAAGTATGACCACAACCAGCGCGGCATAAAGTACTGAAGAGAATTCCCCGATGCTGTAGAGCTGGGCCATATAGTCGCCTATGATAAAGGAAAGCAGCGCAATAGAACCTGTCTGGATGACGCTCATACGGGCCCATGCAAACAGAAATGCCAGTCGTTTTCCGAAAGCTCTTGTCAGAAAGTGATAATCGCCGCCAGGATGCGGAAAGGTAGTCGTCAGTTCAGCATAGCAGAGTGCCCCGATCAGTGAAACCAGTCCGCCCAGCACCCAGGTTGTCAGGAACATAGTCCCGCTCTCCACGTTGGCGGCCACCAGTGAGGGTGTCCTGAAAATGCCGGCACCCACCACTATCCCCACAATCACGGCGATGGCGTCGAACATGCTCAGGGCGGGTCTCGGTTCTGCTTTCGGTTTTTCTTCGGCCGGTACTGCGGTTTCGGTGGTGGCCAGGGTAGTGTCTGCTGTTGGAAATTCTTCGTTCAGGTTAGGCATAAGTTTTAGCTAGGTATAGGCTTAATCGACTCTGACCCCACTGTTTACGGACAGGAACAGGAGTTGAGTTGTAAACCATGCGCTTTTGTAAAGAGTAAATAGTATAAAGGGTGGGTGCCGGATCGATTCAGGTATAGCCCGGGTAACGATTCAATTATCTCTTAAATCAGCTGTTATGAACTCAAATCTGCCTTTCAGCCAACCTGGCCGTATGATAATCGGTAAAGCAAATGGTAAAACATCAGTATTTATGGGAAAAGCTGCCGGCACCTTTTTAATTGCCATTCTTTCTGCTGTGCTCGCCATTGTGGGCTACAAACTCATCGAGGGCGATTCGCCACAAAACGGGAACTTCAACAATAACAACTCCGGCGCTATACCTATGGTATCTTCGGTTGGCAATCCGGATTTTGTGGCAGCCGCGAGTACCGTGACGCCTGCCGTGGTGCACATCAAAACGGAGTACACTGGCGGTCAAACCAGCCGCAACCCTATTTATGAACTGTTTGGCATGCCACAGCAGTCCACTCCGGTGCGGGGCTCAGGCTCGGGCGTGCTTATTTCGAAGGACGGCTACATCGTCACCAACAACCACGTCATCGACCAGGCCTCAGGTATACAGGTAGTGCTGCCCGACCGCCGGACTTTCGACGCAAAGCTGATCGGAACAGACCCGAGCACGGATCTGGCTTTGCTGAAAGTGGAGGGCAGCGACCTACCGGTGGTGCCGTTGGGCGATTCTGACAAGGTGCAGGTAGGGGAGTGGGTGCTGGCAGTCGGTTATCCGCTTTCGCTCAACTCTACGGTAACGGCCGGTATCGTCAGTGCCAAAGGCAGGAGCATTGGCATTCTCAACCGGCCGAGTCAGGGTGGTTACGTGGATCCGGCGCAGGTGGCCAACACCGCCATCGAGTCTTTCATCCAGACAGACGCGGCCATCAACCCGGGCAACTCGGGTGGTGCGCTGGTGAACACTTCCGGACAACTGATCGGCATCAACACGGCCATTGCCTCCCAGACAGGCAGCTATGCCGGCTACGGTTTTGCTATACCTGTCAATCTGATGCAAAAAGTAGTGGGCGACATCCGGGAATTTGGCAAAGTGCGTCGTGGCTTTCTGGGTGTGAACTTTCCGGTGCCGGCCGTGGAGGATCAGCTGTTACGGGCACGTGGCATTGATCCGGGTAAGGTGAGCGGCGTGTACATCATGGGGGTACAGCCGGGAAGTGGCGCAGCGAAGGCCGGTCTGAAAGAAGGTGACATCATTCAAGGTATAGACGGTATTGACGTGAATACTTCCGCAGAACTCTCCGAACGCATTGCCCGCTATTACCCGGGCGACAAAGTAGAACTGGCCCTGGTACGGGACGGCAAGCAGCGCAAAGCTACCGTCACGTTGCAGGGCGAGGAAGAAGAGACTGTATCGGACACCGCAGCGAAAGGATTAGAGGCCAGACTGGGAGCTACATTCGCGCCGCTCACCGATCGTATGAAACAGCAATATCGTCTTAACGCAGGCGTATACGTCACAAAAATTCAGCCTGGCGGTTTCTTCGATTCGGCAGGTATACCAGAGGGCACTGTAGTGGCGCGCGTGAACGGCCGACCTGTCAACAGCCTGGCCGAGATCAGCAAATCGCTGGCGGCCTCTAGAAGCGGTATGGTGCGGTTGGATGGTATTACGCCAGACGGAACAGCCTTTGTGTTCAACTTCCCGCTGGGTGCATAAGGGGGCTGCATGACTGATCAGAACAAGCTATACATTGGCACTTCCGGCTGGAGCTACCGCTGGCGGGAAGTGCTATACCCACCCGAACTCAAATCAGCAGACTTCCTGAGCCACTACGCCACTCGCTTTAACTGTACAGAAATCAACAGCAGCTTTTATCACTTCACCATGGCCAAAACCATTGAGAAGTGGCTGGCGCAGACACCGGCGCATTTTAAGTTTGCACCGAAGCTGCACCAGGAGATCACGCACAAGCGCAAGTTTCAAGGTATAGAGGAACCGCTGCAGAAGTTTATGTCGCGCTACCTGCTGATGGGCGAACGGCTGGGGCCGGTACTGGTGCAGATTGCGGGCAGTTTCCGTTTCGACAAAGGTATAGCGGGCGATTTTTACCGTACCTTGCGCGAGCTATACCCGGAGCAGCCCTTTGCGCTGGAGGCCCGGCACGTGTCGTGGTTTACAGAGGATTCTTTTGAGCTGATGCGCGAGTTCAACATCACCACCGTCATCGCCAATGCCGGGAAGCGATTTCCGGGCACCGAAGTGACAACCACCGATCTGGTATACCTGCGCCTGCATGGGGACGAGAAAATGTACGCCTCATCCTATTCCGACAAAAAGCTGGAGCGCTACGCCTACATGGTGAAAGACTGGCTGGAAGATGGCAGGGAGGTATGGGTTTTCTTTAACAACACGATCGTCGGCAATGCCGTGCTCAATGCCGACAGGATCCGGCAGCTTGTGATTGATTTGTAATTTTCCTGACAGAAATAAGCTTCTAAGTGTTTAAACGTCAATGCTTTGGTTTTGCTGTTAAGTCCTTGAAAATCCAGCAACTAAAAATATATAGCGTTTTCAAAACATTTCAGGTGCAAGTGTGTAATACCTGCGATATCTTGTAGTTTAATCAGCCATGCGTTTATTTTTATTCTTCTTACTTTTTATACCTACACTCAGTTTTGCACAATCGGGGGTGATAACAGGTATTGTGCGCGATGCCAATACCAATGAGGCCCTGATCGGGGTTTCGGTGCAGGTAGTGGGTGCACAACTGGGAACCGTTACGAACGAAAACGGCGCTTACCGGATCGATAATATTCCGTTGGGAAGCTATACCTTGCAGAGTTCTTATATTGGCTACCAGCAGTTGAATAAATTCAATGTGAACGTAACGTCGGGCAATGCTCAAATTATCAACTTTGAGCTGGTACCGGCATCGAGTCAGTTGGGTGAGGTGCAAGTGGTAGCGCGGCGCCGGCAGAGCGCAGCCATTGCAGATATCGTGACGCCGCTGTCGGTGCAGAGTCTGAGCACAGAGGAGATCCGCAGTAACCCGGGTGGTAATTTCGACATCTCGAAAGTGGTGCAGGTGTTGCCGGGTGTGGCCACCAGCGGCACAGGCGGGGGTAGTCGCAACGACCTGATCATACGGGGTGGCGCACCAAGCGAAAACGTATATTACCTTGATGGCATCGAGATTCCGCTCATCAACCACTTCACTACACAAGGCAGTGCCGGCGGCGCAACAGGTATACTCAACGTGTCGTTTATCGAAGATCTGAAAGTGAGTTCTTCCGCTTTCGACGCCCGTTATGATAATGCCCTGGCTTCAGTGTTTGAGTTCAGACAACGCTACGGAAACCCGGAGCGTTTTTCGGGAAATGTGCGCCTGAGCGGTTCGGAGTTCGCGGCCACGCTGGAAGGACCGATTTCCCCTAAAACAACCTATTTGGTTTCGGCCCGCCGCAGCTATCTGCAGTTTCTGTTTAAGTTGCTCGATTTGCCCATCCGACCTAATTACTGGGATTTTCAGTACAAAGTAGACCATAAGATCGACAACAAAACTTCGCTTTCCTTTATCGGGGTGGGAGCAATTGACGAGTTTGCCTTTGGGGTGCCACGCAAAAGCACGCCCGAGAGCGAGTACATCCTGCGCTCTATACCTTCCAACAACCAATGGAATTACACGACAGGCGTCGCGATGAAGCGACTCGTGAACGATGGCTACGTAAACCTGGCGCTAAGCCGAAATGCTTTTAACATTGATCTGGAGAAAACGGAGGCGGCACAGGAGGGAGGCACTCCGCAACCTACCCTCCAATCGAATTCACGTGAAACCGAGAACAAACTGAGGCTGGATGTGAACAAGTACCAAAACGGTTTCAAGTATGCCTACGGGGTGTCAGGTCAGTATGTACAGTTCACCAACGACATCTTCAGTTTGATCCGTAACGAGGTGCGGGATGAGAATGGCAATCTGGTGGAGCCTGCTGTTAGGGTTAACTACGATACCAATCTCGACTTCTTCAGGTATGGCGCCTTTGGCCAGGTGTCGCGCTCGGTGCTGAATAACCGGCTTGGACTATCATTTGGCCTGCGCACCGACATGAACTCCTTTACAGACGAGGGACGCAACCCCTTGAAAACACTTTCGCCGCGCCTGTCGGCTTCATACCTGCTCACCGATAAATGGACGATCAACGGCTCTTGGGGTACCTATTACAAACTGCCAACCTATACGGTGCTGGGTTATCAGGAAAATAATGATTTCCTCAATCGTTCTGCTGATTACATTCAATCGATCCACTATGTGCTGGGTACCGAATTTCTGCCGCGCGAAGATCTGCGCTTTACCGTAGAGGGCTTTTACAAAGATTATAACAACTACCCGGTATCGCTGCGCGACGGCATTTCGCTGGCCAACCAGGGAGGTGATTTTGGATCAATTGGCAACGAAGCAGTGAGCACGACCGGAAAAGGAAGGGCTTACGGAGCTGAGTTTTACGTGCAGAAAAAGCTGACAGGAACTGTATTCGGCGTGCTTTCCTATACCTATGTGGTCAGTGAGTTTGCGGGCACCGATGGCCGTTATGTGTCCAGCGCCTGGGATTACCGCCACTTGGCCTCCGGCTTATTGGGCAAGAAGCTGCCGCGCAATTGGGAGTTTGGTGCCAAGTATCGCTATGCCGGCGGAGCGCCTGCCACGCCTTTCGATCTGGAAGCCTCACAACGCAACTACGCTTCACTGGGTGTAGGTATACTCGACTATGGGCGCCTCAACACCGATCGTTTGCGGCCGTTCAGCCAGTTGGATGTACGCATCGACAAGAAGTGGAATTTTAACCGCATCACCCTGGACCTCTTTCTGGACATTGCCAATGTGCTGGGCAGCAACACCCCTGGATATGACCGCTATACCTTCCAGCGCAACGAGAACAATTCCGGCTTCGCCACCACCGACGGCAATCCGCTGCGACTGGATGGAGGCAATGCTATACCTTTCATCCTCAAAAACGACGATGGTAACCTGGTGCCTACACTCGGATTTATAGTAGAATTCTAGTCTTGTAAATTTGCTGCACTGGCGGTCTTTGTTTCTAAAATTCGTACCTTTGACAAGTATGTTGTAACATCAGACAAAGACCCAGCATGAGCCAGAAAAAATCCGCCTTATACAGCATTTTCTTTAACCGCTGCCCACGTTGCCGCGAAGGTAAAATGTTTAAGAGTGGCCTCTATACCACTAAATTTGCCGACATGCACGACGACTGCCCCTGCTGCGGGCAGGAGTTCGAACCGGAGCCCGGTTTTTACTACGGCGCCATGTATGTGAGCTTCGGTTTTAATGTGGCTATTTTCGTTATCTCGCTGGTTATCCTGTACCAGTTTGTCGAGGAGATCACGATGGCTATGATGATCGGGGTAGTGACGGCTGTAGTGGTCGGCCTGTTGCCTGTTATTTTCAGATGGTCGCGCTCCATGTACATCCACATATTTGTGCGCTATGAAGGTCCTTGCAGCGAAATTCCTAAAAAGGTGCATTCTTATCCGGCTAGCAAAGAACAGTAAACGAATACACGATTTCCTATACCTTAAAACGAGCGAGCGCATCCTGGGATTTCCGGGATGCGCTCGCTGCTTATTGATTAGGCTGGGTTAATTTAAGCTAAAGCCCTGCATGGTATAAAGGATGCCCAGCCCGAGTGACTGGTTGTATTGCACATCGCTGTCCTGGTCGTAGTCGTAAATGAAATTGGCCATCAGGTTGACGTTGATGTAGCGGTTTACTTTGGCCGTCAGTACAGAGTTGAACATGTGGTCGATGCGCTTACCGGACAGTTCCTTGTAATTGATATAAGACATGTAGTTCAGTCGCAGGTTGACGTTGGTGAAGATGTCACGGTTATAGCTGGCTTGCACCATCGCGGCGAGCCATTCTGTGCGCACGCTCTTATCTTCCGGTACACCATAACGCTCATTGGCCGCTACGGCATCATCTGCCAGAAAGGTAAAGCGAGGCGCAAAAGGACTCAGGCGCAGCGAGAAGTATGGATTTGGTTTATACTCGGCCCCCAGCGCAAAAGTCAGGAAACCCGGTGACAGGAAGTTAGAGATCAGGCGGTCATTGCCATCGGCATCTATATCGTATTCATAACCTTTGGTGAACTGCGACAGAAAGTTTGCTGACACAAAGGTGTTCCAGTCAGAAGAGATCGCATACCCATACTTGGAGTCCAGGTAGATGCGGTCGATGCTCTTGCGGCGTTCTTCGCCTTTGTTTTTGAGCAGACCATACTGCATCTGCACGGCATTGTCCCAGGATGTTTTGCCTAGCTTGTAGTCGGCCCGTGCATCGAGGTGTGCGTTAAAGGCGATCGAGCTGATGCCGCCCGCTTTCCAGTTGTCGCTGAAGGCAGCTTGGTTGAGGTTGACACCCGCAGCGAATGTTCTGCGCCAGGTGGTATCGGGTTCGACCTGCGCCGAGGCATTGGCCACAGCAAACAAGGCGAGCAGGAGGGAAAGTAAGGTTTTATTCATGTCTCAGGGGTTGGTTTTCCGGGGTGCGCTGTTCAGCAAACGCAGGTAATATGGAAATATCGCTATTCCCTATACCTGCTATATAGCGCTTACGCAATTTCGCAGGTATAGGTATAAAATTTACGAAGATGCCTCGATAACAAATCTTTCGCTGAATAGAAATACCAGAAGTACGGGATTATTTCTTCCGACCTTCTCTTGTAAAAGGCACAAAAACCACAGGCATCAGGTTGCGGGTAACCGCTTTGCCTCGTTTTTTTTCGATCAGTTTGAGGGTTTGTGTCCTGTAGACCGGGCCAACAGGTATAACCATACGCCCACCTTCCTTGAGCTGCTCAAACAGGGGAGGGGGAACAGACTCGGCTCCAGCCGTCACGACAATCGCATCGAAGGGTGCATGCGCTTCCCAGCCCGCATAACCGTCGCCGATTTTTACTTCCACGTTATCATAGCCCAGTTGCTTGAGTCGTGCGGCGGCCATTTTTCCATGTTCTGGTATGATCTCGATGGTGTATACCTGTTTCACAATCTCAGCCAACACAGCCGCCTGGTAGCCCGATCCGGTGCCAATCTCCAGTACTTTCATACCTGGCTTGGGCTTGATCGCCTCCGTCATGTAAGCCACCATGTAGGGCTGGGAAATTGTTTGATTGTGACCAATGGGCAATGCGTTGTCCTGGTAAGCTTTTGAGGCAATAGCAGGAGGTACAAAGAGATGTCGGGGGACGGAGCGCATGGCATGCAGTACGGCTTTGTCACTTATCCCACGTCGTTTCATCTGCTGCTCCACCATTTGTTCACGCTCTGCCTTGTAAGCGTCTTCCTGGGCTGGATCCACAGACAACAGCCATGAAAGCAGTATGTAAACCGGGATCACCATCGCCTTACAAATGTTAGGTATAGTTAATTATACTTCTGGCTATGGTTTATGTTTTGGGGCCGTGAAGCACGATTCAGGGTGCTGTAGTCTGTGATACCGGGGAAATACAAATTTCTTTAAGTAAGCGTGCTGGGAAAACCGATCACTTCTTTTATATTTAAAGCTCATTTCCCTTGTTGGTATATTTCAGGTATGGCATTTAGTAATATTCAGTCGCTTTTAATCCGAGGCGTAGTGGCGTGCGCTTTGTTTCTGTCTTTCAGTGCCTGCTCCGGCTTTAAAAAAGAAGAGCTGATTGTAGAGGAGGACTGTGAATTGCACGTAGAGGCGCCGGAAACCTTTACGCCCACCGTGGCCACCAAACTTGGCAAGCAGGTTGATTCCCTTTTCACACAATTGCACAAAAGAAAGGGCTTCAACGGCACTGTGCTCGTTACCAAGTATGACCAGATTATTTACCGTGGCGCTTTCGGGTACGCCGATTTCAATTCCAAGGACACCCTGAGCACCCAAACCGTATTTCAGCTCGCCTCTGTGTCGAAGCAGTTTACAGCCGTAGCCATTATGATGCTGAAAGAGCAGGGCAAACTAAATTATGACGACAGCCTGCAGGTATACATCCCGGATTTTCCTTACAAAGGCATCACGATTAAACAACTGCTCACGCACCGCTCCGGCCTGCCCAACTATACCTACTTCAGCGATGAACTATGGCCCGATCGCAAGGTAGACCTGAGCAACGATGATGTGCTAAGCATGATGGCTGTGCACAAACCTAACATCTATTACCAGCCCAATCGCACTTTCAGTTACAGCAACACAGGTTATGCGCTGCTCGCCTCAGTTGTAGAAAAGGCCTCGGGACAGCCTTTTGCCGATTTTATGCGTGAGCACATCTTTGAACCGCTTAACATGCGCAACACCTATACCTTCAACCACGAGCTGGTCGCCCAAAGCGGTAAGGTGGCTGCAGGACACATTGGCGGTCGCCGCAAACGCCTGCCAGACTACCAGGACACCGTGCTAGGTGACAAAGGCATGTATTCTACTGTGGAGGATTTATATAAGTGGGACCAAGCGCTCTATACCCAAAAGCTGGTGAAGCGCGAAACACTGGAAGAGGCCTTCTCGCCGACGGGCAAAGTGAACCGACGCGACGAGTCCTACGGCTACGGTTGGCGCATTAAGCAGCTGGAAAGTGGCGATACAGCTGTATACCACGGCGGACTGTGGCATGGGTTTAATACCTATTTCCTGCGCAATCCAAAAGATCATAGCTCTATAATCGTGCTCAGCAACCTGACCAACGGCAGCCTGAACTATATGAAAGACGTGCGCAATTTTATGTATCCGGCGCGTCCGAAAAATGAAAAGAAACAGGTGCAGGTGGCGAGTGCCCGGTAGTATGCCTGTATAGACCTGATGAAGTAACAGCAATTTCCAACCGATTTTATCAAATATCTGGGCTCTTCTACTCTCGTAGGTGTGAAATGCGGTGTAGCGCGGGAAATTTTTCTCAATATCTGAATGGTCGAAGTGGGGGGAAGAGTTTTCTCTCGTAGCTGGGCCAAGAGTGACAGAAGCTGGTTCACGGCTTTTATAGAAGAGGGCGTGGGGCAAATTCAGCATGGCCAGCGTGTACTGAACGTAAGAAGGGAGCGGTTGAAAGATACTTATCTGAACATGCTTATTGACGATGCCTATAAAGCCAAGTATACCGAGGAGCACAACCTGCCTTATGTAGCTGGCATCACCCAGCCTGAATACCACCAATATACGATGGAGTTTATTTTTGACAGTCTGTCGACTTAGCTGCCTATCAGTAACATTACAAATGCGGGTTTGATAATTTAAAAAATCGCCAGCTCCTTCCTGAACTGCCTGGGCGATACGCCGCTTTTCCGTTTGAAAAATTTTCCGAAAGTCAATTGGTCAGAGAAGTTAAGGCTATCGGCTGAATCGATAGTTTGGGTTGCTGTAGCAGCCTCGCTGTAGAGCTTCTGGAAAATGAAACCAGACACCGTCTGGCTGGTCAGGCGCTCGACTACCAGCATCAGGTAGTGGGGCGTGATGTGCAGTTTTTCAGTATAGAAGGTAACATGATGCTCTGATTTATAAAAATCCGACAGCAGCTCAATGAACGACTGAATGATCAGCTCGTCCCGCGAAAGGGTGGTACGCTGCGAGATGGATTTCTCGTTTTCGATGAAGTTGTCGAGGTCGAGCAGGAAAATCTTAAGTGCGTTCCGGATGATTTTCTTGTACTAGTTATGTGAGCTTCCGGCCAGGATCTCTTCCGCAAACTGCATGCGCCTGTAGAGCTGCTTTGCCTTGTCATCCAGCAGGTATAGCACCGCTGTTTATACTTTAAAAGTATTCGTATTATCCAAGATTCACGCTATACTCGATAAAGAAAATTAACCTGAGGTTTCTGAGAAAGGAGATAGCTTATTCAAGGTTCTAAAATGTACAGCCGGATTATCCTGTATTAAAAAGAAGCCTTCAGTTTTGCTGAAGGCTTCTTTTTAATAGAACATAGCTGTGAGAGATCAAACAAAATTCCTTTTACTTACTCCCCCTAATGCAGAAAATTATTTACTTTCGTTTAAGTGTATAATTAAGATCACGATGTAAATCTAAGTATAGGAAGGTCCGGAAATTAGTTGCAGACAAATTGAATTAGAGTATGAGTACCAGATCAAGTGACCAGCAGAAGAAGCAGCGGCAAAAAGAATTCAAGGAAAGGAAAGAACATCAGGAGCTCCTGAAAGCTGCGGCAAAAAAAGCAAAACGCGATTCATCTAGAAATGATGAAATTGATAAGGGGCCAAAAATAGAAGACTAGACTTGTCTCTTTCTTTTTCAGCACACAGTGCAGTTACTTGCGCTGGCGAAGAAGTCTCCTTATAAAAACAAGATTGGTAGACTGGAAAAGCTTTACCCGAGACCTAAAGTGCATAAAAAAAGCCGCTGCAGGTATACCTGAAGCGGCTTTTGAGTAGTCCGTAGGGGAATCGAACCCCTGTTGCCAGAATGAAAATCTGGAGTCCTAACCCCTAGACGAACGGACCGTGCTACTGTATTGCGGGTGCAAATATACAAGTCGGTTTTTAGGAAGCAAAATTATTTTCAGAAAATTAATTTTAACTCTTTGTATAGACTTAAAAGCCACTTTCGGGCAGCCGGAGGGCGTTCTAAAGCGGGTAGTTTTTGCAAACTTCATCTTATCTTGTGCCGTTATACCTACATCAGTAAAAAAGATACATACTATGTCAAAAAGAGCATTATATACGGGCGTAACGCCGGAAGCATACAACGAACTGAAAAGCAAACTTCAGACCTACGGCATGAATTTGCAGGGCAATAGCGGGCGCATAAACGAGAAAGGCGTGAATGCCAACTTCAACTACGATCCAGATGCGAAGTCGCTCGAGATCAGTGACCTATCGGTGGGTTTTCCGGCCAGCATGATGATCAACGCCGACAGCCTGATGCAGCGCATGAACGAGATGATTACTAAGTACGGAGGGCGTGCAGAGGGTTAAGGCAAATCCTGACGCGGATAATGCCGTATAAGAAAACCACTTGAACTTAATACCTAAACGAAACCGAAAATAACTATGGAAAACGATAACAAGAGCAACCAGAATGCCGACAGTAGCAAACAAAGCCAGGGCAAGAAGGAACCAAGCGCTCTCAAACTCATGCAGCCACATGATATGTCTAAAACTGTGGAGTCGGCCATGCATGTATTTCAGGGTAAGCACGACAAACTGCCTGAACTGCTGCACGATGTAGGAAAACTGGTGTTGCAGGGCGCCCGCCGCATGAGCACGACACAGCTTATCCTGACAGCAGGGGCAGTAACCCTCGGTGCGGTGCTGGTAGCGAAATATGTGGCTGACCAGGATTTCGACTTCGAAGCCTAACAGGCTGCCTTTTGATAAAAGAGAGACCCTTCACCTTAATTGTGAAGGGTTTTTTTGTGCTTCCCCATTTCTGGTACGACCTTTGTAATTGAAGCCTATATAGCAAGTGGCTATATATACCCGAATCTTTCTAACTTTTTTAAATCAGAATTATGAAAAAAGTATCCTTTATCGCCCTAATGTTTATGCTGGCAGCCGTATTTCCGGTAGTGGCCCAGCAGCAGATTATGCCTCCGCTTATCAGCGTGAACGGAATAGGGGAGGTGAAGCTTGAACCGAATGAAGTTGTGATTAGCCTGGGAGTGGAGACGCGCGAGAAGACCCTGGACCAGGCACGCAAGCAAACTGATAAACAAGCCGCTGCTATTATCGCCTATTTGCGTAAGCAAGGCGTCGATGCTAAAGATATCCAGACCTCTTTTGTGAACCTGCAACCAATTTATGCCGGTACCGAGTTCGGAAAAGCACAGCCGGAGTTTTACATGGCCCAGAAAACGATGACCATCGTTATCAAAAAAATCAACAAGTTCGACGAGCTGTTGTCAGGTTTGTATGACAATGGTGTGAATCGCATCGATAACATTTACTTCAGAGTGTCAGACATTGAAAAGCATCGTGCCGAGGCTCGTAAAAAGGCCGTAGCCGATGC
The DNA here is from genome assembly GCF_019599265.1 of Pontibacter sp. HSC-14F20. Classification (GTDB taxonomy): domain Bacteria; phylum Bacteroidota; class Bacteroidia; order Cytophagales; family Hymenobacteraceae; genus Pontibacter. Next base: position 20,965 of record NZ_JAHZTC010000001.1, read on the forward strand.
CAAGCAAAAAGCCAATGCCCTGACAGCGGAGTTAGGGGCCAAAGTAGGCAAGGTATACTCCATCAACGAGCATACCTCCAACGGTTCGCCGCGCATGGGTTATGCAAAAATGTCGATGGACATGGAAATGGCACAGGGCGGTGGTCCGTCTATTGCCGGTGGGGAAGTGACTGTGACGTCTAATGTCAATGTAAGCTTCGTGATTGAGCAATAGCCAGTTCAGGTATAGAGAATCAAAAAGAGCTCCCCGGCATGTGCCAGGGAGCTCTTCTTGATTTGATGCAGGTATAGCATTGGTATTTAATTCTGCTTCTGAAAACGCTCTATCGGGTTGAAGTTGTGCTGATCATCCAGCAAAAAGCTAACCGGCTTGCCCGGATCTACCAATATCTCTTTTTCACGGATATCCCAGGGTTTGAGCATCTCCTCCAGCATGTGCGCATACGCCGTCATTTCCCAGGGGTTGAAAACCTCATTTGTTACATCATCTATAATGGTGTCGAGGGTGATATGCGTGTCTCCTGGCTTGAGTGGGCGCTCAAAATACTCGGGCACTACGTTAAAGATATAAGCCGCATAAAATACGCGCGCCTTAAACTCCGCCACTTGTATTGGGTGCAGTTGCTGTGATAGCGTGAGGCGGTAGAGTTTGCCGAGCGCTTTGCCGATAATGCCATTATCGAGGAGCGTGCACACGAGCACGACCGGACCCAGTTTGATACTGAAGGCCATAGTCGTCAGTTCATCCTGATACTCAAAAGGTAGCTCATCTTCTAGCGGGTTAACCTCCAGTATAAACAACGAGCAGGGCAGAAAATCAGAGAATTCTACCGGCACTCGCATCGACTGCAGTACTTTAAAGAACTCACGGAATTTGCCGAGCATTTTTGGGTTTTCACTCACCGGATTCTGGGGCATAATCAGCGGGTCCGCCTCTTTGATCAGCTCGGTGATCAGGGTGCCATAATACATTTTACCGATCCACTGAAACAGTTTTTTAGGATCGAGCGCCTGCAGCCCGGCTATACCTTGCTCAGCGGCTTCAGCAATTTCCTTTTCGAGCGGAATAACGTGGTAGGTATGGCAGTGGTCACAGCAAGGGATAGTGAGTGCACCGTAAGTCGTGATGCTCTTGTCGAGCAGAAGCAGTTCCTTATCGCGCAGCTTATACCTGTCTTGCAGCCAGGTAGCAAAAACAGGCGTTCGGTTTTCGGGTTCGGTATGGGCTCCGCACAGAAAGCAGTGCTTGTCGCTGAACTGCATGTTCGGAAACGGGTCGTATAGTTTCAATTCCGTCATGATCGTGTCGTTTGAGGGTGCAAAGATACGAAGAAGTGCTTGCCACAATCAGGATTTTGAGGATAAAGAAGGATTAATGGGATTGATATTGTCTGAGAGTAGGGTACAGATCTTATAGTGAATTTCAGTACTGAATGTGTACAGGTATAGCTGCAGTTTCACGTGCACGGTTAACATTCCCCTGCCCCCTGCAAAGGAGGAATCTTAGCCGCTACTATATAGGTATAAGAAGCGTTGCAGTAACTGTCACGCGCCACTGGCAGGTATAGCAAAGGTAACTTGCCCCTTGAACTATGAAACAGATCACCTAAGCCAGGTGCACTTTTTGACGCTCCACTGTTGGGGGTGAAGGGGTCCCCCTGTCAAGAGCGTTCAGCGAGTGGGGGTAGGGGCTCCCGATTTGTAGGGTCTTGATTTTTTTGCTTACTGGGGGTAGGGGCCCTCTATTTTTTCTTAATCGAGGGCCCCTATCCCCATCAAGGGAAAAAGTAAGGCCCGCCCGGCCAGGGCAAGCTATAAAACAACCAAGTTGCTATACCTGCAAAAGCCGCTGCGTTAGCCAGCAAAAAGGAAATAAGCGTAAAAGGAAGGATAGCTTCGAAATAGAAGTGAGAAAGAAAAATTAACAGCAAGCCTGTAAGCCGGGTTCTGTCGTCAGGCCAAAGCCCAACGTCTTATCATTTATCTAGGCCTGCACTCGCGCGCAGGCTCCATCGACCTACCCACTGACATCGGACGAGCAGCCCTTAGCCCCGCCGAAGCGAGACGCTGTCAGCCTATTTGGTCTTTCAACTCCTAAGGTTTACCCAGCCGGACTGGTCACCCAGCCGCTGGTGCGCTCTTACCGCACCTTTTCACCCTTACCCTTTTTCAGTAAACAGTTAGCAATAAGCAGTTACCAGAAAACTGATCCCACTTTATTGAGCCCTGTTGACTGTTAAGGGCGGTTATTTTCTGTGGCACTGGCTGTAGCTTTCCCGTCTCCAGGAAGGCCCCTTCCCGTTAGGAAGTAGGATGCTCTGCGTTGCCCGGACTTTCCTCTCCTCCCAGGCGGGAGCAGCGATAAGACGGCCTGCTGTTAAGTTTTCTACACCTGCAAAAGTACGAAACAGTAAACAATGAACAATTATCAGTAAACAAGAATCACAGATAAATAATTCTGATGCTGAATTCTCTGAGTTTATATGGGGACTTACTGATAATTGTTCATTGTTTACTGTTATCGCAGTCTTACCAAAGTAGCACCGTAGCCGAACTTTTCTTTCTTGGCATCTTCGAAGAAGCGGATACCCGGAGTACGGCTCAGGATTTTCTGAATTTCTTTGCGGAGTACACCGTTACCGGAGCCGTGTATGAAGACGATCTCATGCATGTTGGCGGCCATGGCGCGTTCCAGGGCATCCTGAAAGCGGTCCAGTTGCAGCTTCAGCATGGCGGTGTTGCTCATGCCGGCATGATCCTCAACCAACTTTTCGATGTGCAGATCTACTTCATGATCGGGTGCCTGTACCTTAATCTTTTCCTGTGCGGCTGGCTTTTCAGAAAGTTGTTCCTTTATCTTGTCAGTGTCAACTGTAACTGGTTTGGTATCGAGTTGAAAGAGGTAGGCTTCTTTGTTGAGTACCGGAGCGGTTTTCTTGCTCTTGTAGAAAGAATTGGCGCGGAACTGCACCTTCTTGGTAACCGGCTCAAACAGACCCGGAGCGCCATTGCGATGCTGCAAAAACTGCACGATCAACGTTGGCCATTTCTCGAAATCTTTCATGTGAAAATGCGTCACCACACGGCTTGCCTTTGGAGCCAGTTTGTCGTTCTGCAAACCACGGTACTGATTATTGCGCTCTTCGCCAGATGTAAAAAGCACGTCGTAATCGGTGTTGTTCACAACGGTGGCGGCCAGTAACTCGTCTGATTGGTGCACCATGGCCAGGTAAATGCCTTTTTCGGCCAGCACCGGAGCAGCCGGTTCTTTGCGGGCTGCAGGCTTTGCATAGGCCTCCGGTTCGGTATTGCGGAAAGCCTTGGCTTCTTCCGGGGCAATTAGCACGATCTCCCTTCTGGAAACAGGTATAGTAAAGTCGTTGTCAATGGCGACTTCCACAATGTTATTTTCTAGTATGCGGGTGATGATGCCTTCCTCACGGCCCGACATTAGGCGCACGCGATCTCCTACGTTCATATTCTCGTTATTCGTTAATGGATGTTGGTTGGTCACAAGCATGTGACATGTGCCAAAGGTATAAAGCTTATGACTATACCTTATTATATAAGTACAGCCTGATTTTAATCAAAGATACGATTTGTGCGCCGGATTAATCATCCTGCTTTAGAAGTATACCGGATGGAAGCTTAGTCCGTCGGCCCGGTTGTACTCCAGCGCCGGAGCCGGTATTTTGATGATACTGAGCAGGTATAGCGTGGTGTTGAGCACTTTACTGCGGCCTTTAAAATGCATCAGGTTGAGGTCGGGACTGAGATAGAACTGCCGGCGCGCATCAAAACCACGGGCCTTGTTCAGCTCCGGATCGTTGTATACCATGCCCTCTGCGCCATAGCCGACCGCGATGCTCAGCCATTTGGGGTAATTGCTTTCTTCGCTCAGAAAATCTCCCACATTCACGGAGAGCCAATAGGTTTGCCCGTTGTAGTCTTTAAGCGCCTGCTCAGCCAAGGTATGGCCCAGCACATTTGGACGCTCCGCAGCATAAGGGGTGGTCCGGAAGGAGTATTTGGGCATAATGCGCACCTCCCGCCAAGCTAGTTCCTGCGCCATAACCGCTGCCGAGCCTACCGTATTGGCAAAGGCATCGCCAACCGAAGCACCATAATCCGCCTGAAAACCGTCGAAGATCTCGATAGGAGTTTGTAGGATGATGCCCGTCAGGCCACCGTACAGGATCGCTTTTTTTTCGGGCACACCCGCCCAGCGGAGCAGGTCTATACCTGCCCGGCTCTGGTGGAAGGCGCCCCAGAAGTGACCGGCCTTATCCATTTGCTTCCATTGCCGGTTATCGTTGAAGAAGTGGAAACCAGTTTGCTCCTGATCTTGGTACCACGCTTTATTAAGAGAAACCAGCAGGCTCGTATAGCCCACCCCAAATCCGGTACCCAGCACCACCAGCCGCTTTTTGTTGACAACGGTAGTGGCGGAGTCAGGTATAGCGGCACTGCCTGACAGCGGTTGCAGGAACGTTAGGGCGCAGAGCGAAAGAAGGAAAAGGTAATGGGACATGGCGCCAAATATACACAAGCCCGGCTACAATCGTGTCGATCTCCACATTTAGACCTTCGTTTAATCAAGATTTAATTTCCTTTTAACCTGCTTTTAATAGGTCCGCTACACCTTCGTTGCATTCCGAATTGGGTTTAAGAAACGAACTTTTGTAGGATTATTCGAAATTTGATAATGCTCAAGGTATAGAAGAAGATGCAGGAGAGGCACATGGGCCAGCGTAGCTGTTGATGCAGGAGAAAATCGGTATCGGGGCAGTTACAAAGGTTACAGAAGTACGGGAGCGCATATGCTTTTTTAGCGTGATATACGAACCAGGCCAAGTAAGGCAGATCAGGTATAGCAATTGATTTTCTGATAAAAATAAAGTTTGGGTGTTTATTTGTTTGGTAGCGTTACTGTTCAACAGTGGCGCTATTTTTTTTGCTTGCCGCCGGATCAATCTCTATATTAGTGTTTTACAATGTGTTGCGAACCCCTGAGAGGAAAAGTATAGGGAGGGCTCGTTTCTGCCTCGATTGCAGTATAACCTTATCCGGAAAAAGCCTGTATTAAGGGATGTTTTCAAAAGGGCAGGTCGCTTCATTTCCCATCTGCCATTCGTCTATACCTAGTTATTATAGTGTTGCTTGTACCGGTGGCGTATGGGGTTTTCCCTTTCGCCGTTTATCCATAAAATATAGTGCAGCTATACCTTACATCTCACCTTGTATGAAAATCAAAAAAGTACTTGTCGCTAACCGCGGCGAAATTGCCATACGTGTGCTGCGGGCCTGTACCGAGCTCAACATTCAGACGGTGGCCATCTATACCTACGAAGACCGCTATTCTCTGCACCGCTACAAAGCCGACGAGGCCTACCAGATCGGCAAAGATAACCAGCCGCTGCAGCCCTACCTCGACATCGAGGGCATTATCAAAATAGCCAAGGAAAACGGCGTAGACGCCATTCACCCGGGCTACGGCTTTTTGTCTGAAAACCAGCATTTCTCACGAAAGTGCGCCGAGAATGGTATTATTTTCATCGGTCCGCGACCGGAGGTAATGGGGGCATTGGGGGATAAAGTATCGGCCAAAAAAGTGGCGATGAGCTGCGAGGTACCCATCATCCAGAGCAGCAATCTCGACCTGAATACCTACGACACCGCTTTGGAAGAAGCCCACCGCATTGGCTATCCGCTCATGCTCAAAGCCGCTGCCGGTGGTGGCGGACGTGGTATGCGTGTGATCCGGGATGACGAGCAACTGGAAAAAGGCTTTTTCGAAGCGAAGAACGAAGCCCTGAAAGCTTTCGGTGACGACACGCTGTTCCTGGAAAAGTACGTTGAGAACCCGAAGCACATTGAGGTGCAGATCGTGGCCGACAACTATGGCAACATTACCCACCTGTTTGAGCGCGATTGTTCGGTGCAGCGCCGTTTCCAGAAAGTGGTGGAGGTGGCCCCGGCCATCAGCCTAGACGAGGAGACCCGCCAGCAGCTTTACGACTACGCCATCCGCATCTGTAAAGCCGTGAATTACAACAATGTGGGCACGGTGGAGTTTCTGGTGGAGCCGCACAACAATAACATCTATTTCATCGAAGTGAATCCACGCATCCAGGTGGAGCATACCGTGACGGAGATGATCACAGGTATAGACCTGATTAAAACGCAGCTTTTCATCGCCGACGGCTATACCTTGGATAATGAAGAAGTACTGCTCGGTCCGCAGCATACCGTGCGGGCAAATGGCGTGGCTATCCAGTGCCGCATTACTACCGAAGATCCCGAAAACGACTTTAAACCAGATTACGGTACCATCATCGCCTACCGCAGTGCCGGTGGTTTCGGCATTCGTCTCGACCAGGGCAGCGTATACCAGGGCGCCAAGATCAGTCCGTTCTTCGACTCGTTATTAGTAAAAGTGTCGGCACAGGCACCGACCTTGCGTCACGCTGCCATGAAAATGTCGCGTACCCTGGACGAGTTCCGAATCCGGGGTGTGAAGCAGAACATCCAGTTCCTGCAAAACATCATCACGCATCCGACTTTTATTTCAGGCGATGCCACCGTAGACTTTGTGAAGAATCACCCGGAGCTTTTTGTGTTCCGAAAGAGTAAGGACCGCGCGACCAAACTACTTAGCTTCCTGGCTGATGTGATCGTGAACGGCCACCCGGATGTGAAGAATCCAGATCCGAATAAAGTGCTCACCAAACCGGATTTCCACGGCTTCAACCTGAACAAACCTTACGAACCGGGCACCAAAGACCTGCTTACGCAACTCGGACCGGATGAATTCTCGAAATGGCTGCGCAACGAGAAGCAGATTCATTACACTGACACCACTTTCCGCGACGCGCATCAGTCCCTGCTGGCTACCCGTATGCGTTCGTTCGACATGCTCAAAATAGCTGAAGCCTACGCTAAAGACCATCCGCAGATATTCAGTATGGAGGTATGGGGTGGTGCTACCTTTGATGTCTGCCTGCGCTTCCTGCATGAGGACCCGTGGCGCAGACTGGCCGAACTACGCGAGGCTATACCGAACATTTTGCTGCAAATGCTGATCCGGGGTTCCAATGGGGTAGGGTATAAAGCTTATCCGGATAATCTGATTGAGTCCTTTGTCGAGAAATCGTGGGAGACGGGGGTGGATATTTTCCGCATCTTCGACTCGCTCAACTGGATGAAGAGCATGGAGCCCTGCATCAACTTCGTGCGCAAACGTACGGGCGGTCTGGCTGAAGGCGCCATTTGCTATACCGGTGACATCCTCAACCCGAGCAAAACCAAGTATACCTTAGATTACTATCTGCAGCTGGCCAAACAGCTCGAAGATGCCGGGGCACACATTCTGGCTATCAAAGACATGGCCGGGTTGCTCAAGCCATACGCAGCGCAGGTGCTGGTAGAGGCACTCCGCGATACTGTGAAGCTGCCGATTCACCTGCACACGCACGATACTTCAGGTATACAGTCAGCCACTTACCTCAAAGCCATTGAAGCAGGCGTGGATGTGGTGGACGTGGCGCTGGGTTCGATGTCGGGGCTTACCTCGCAGCCGAACTTTAACTCTATGGTAGAGGCGATGCGTTTTCAGGAGTCGCACCGCGAGTTTGACCAGAAGAGTCTCAACCGCCACGCCAACTATTGGGAAACGGTGCGCGAGTACTACTATCCGTTTGAATCGGGTCTGAAGGCGGGCACGGCCGAGGTATACCACCACGAAATTCCGGGGGGACAGTACTCCAACCTTCGTCCGCAGGCCAATGCGCTGGGGCTGGGTGATAAGTGGGAATTAATAAAAGAGACTTATGCCGAAGTGAACCAGCTGTTTGGCGACCTCGTGAAGGTAACACCAAGCTCCAAAGTAGTTGGCGACATGGCGCTATACCTGGTATCGAACGGCCTGACAACGGTAGATGTGCTGGAGCGCGGCGATCAGATTTCGTTTCCGGAGTCGGTGCAGGCGCTGTTCCGCGGCGATCTGGGCCAGCCGGTGGGTGGCTTCCCGAAAAAGCTGCAGGCCATCGTGCTTAAAGACGAAAAGCCCTACGACAGCCGACCAAATGAACACTTGGAGCCTATTAACCTGGAAGAAGAATTCAGGGCGTTTCAGGAGAAATTCGGGGAAAATACCAAGTATACCGACTTCCTCTCGTATCAGCTATACCCAAAGGTGTACGAAGCTTTCCACAAACACTATGAGCAGTACGGCAATGTCTCCAAAATCCCGACACGCCTCTTTTTCTATGGTATGCAACAGGGCGAGGAGGCTATCATTGACATCGCACGCGGTAAATCTATTGTGGTGAAGTACCAGTCACTGGGCCACGTCGACGAGGACGGTATGCGCACCGTGTTCTTCAAACTCAACGGACAGACGCGAAACATAGAAGTGCGCGACAAATCGGTGAAAGTGGAGCGGGTGCAGCACCAGAAAGTAGACAAAGGCAATTCGAAGCACATCGGGGCGCCACTACAGGGACTGCTCTCGAAGATACTGGTGGAGAAAGATCAGGAAGTGAAGAAAAACACGCCGCTGTTCGTAATTGAGGCCATGAAAATGGAAACTACTATCACGGCCTCCGAAGCCACTAAAATTGCTGACTTGCACCTGCCGGAAGGCTCACTGGTAAATACCGACGATTTGGTGGTGAGTTTGCGCTAGGCTATACCTGTTATACCTTTTCTCGAGGGCGTTTATCTCCTTTTTCCGGAATAGGGAGGAGGGTAAACGCCCTCGCTTAATTAGGACATGGGAGAAGATTGAGCTGACTCTGGCCATCACGACACTCTTTCGGATTTGCAATGACTTCCTTTTGATTGGAAATCCCCGAGAGTAGCATATTGGCAAAATAGTAAGAAGTTAATAGCTTCTACCGGATCCCATCAATCCGTGGAATAGGTTCTCCTCCAAGATTCAGGTACAGAAAAATATACCTGCAAAAGTTATGTAAGTATAATTTGCAAATACGCTGCATGCATACTATTTTTGAAACGGTACCAAACTTGCGTTTAGCAGACGGCTATTCGTCTTCATAATCCAGGCCCATAAATTTGTTGTACGCCTGTTGCAGTTCGGCGAAAGCGTGCATGTTGCCTTCCTGGCGGCTCACGAGCATCCCTTTCTTATAAGTTTGCTCCGCCATATCGTTTTGCCCGAGTTCTGCGTACAGACTGGCAGCGTGGTAATAAGTACCTACGTAGCGCTCATGTTCAGACAGCAGTTTTTCGTAAAATTCCATCGCTTTTTGCGGGTCGGAACTACGCAGCTCAGTCGCAATTGCGTATAGCGTAAACGAATCATTCGGGTCTTCTTCCAGAAACTTATAGAGTTGTTCTAATCTGTTTTGAGACATTTCTATTTGGCTATATTTTAACTAACTTCGCACAAATCTAATTTTAAATAAGCTAACATTTCTAATCATGAAAATATTAGTTTGCATCAGTAACGTTCCGGATACTACATCCAAAATCAACTTTACTGGAGATAATAAAGAGTTCGACAAGAACGGGGTGCAGTACGTGATCAACCCTTGGGATGAATACGCATTAACCCGCGCCATTGAGCTGAAAGAAGCTAAAGGCGGCAGCGTAACCGTGCTGAACGTAGGCGAAGCCGACGCTGAGCCGAACATCCGGAAGGCACTGGCCATTGGCGCCGACGACGCCATCCGCGTGAACGCACACCCGAAAGACGCTTTCTTCGTGGCACAGCAGATCACTGCCATCGCCAAAGAAGGCGGTTACGATATGATTTTGATGGGCAAGGAGTCCATTGACTACAACGGCTTCCAGGTACACAACATGGTGGGCGAAATGATGGGTATTCCGTCTGTAACGCCGGCCTTTAAACTGGATATGGTAGACGATAGCACGGCCCGTCTGGAGCGTGAGATCGAAGGAGGCAAAGAAGTGGTGGAAGTAAAACTGCCTTTCGTAGCCAGCGCCCAGCAGCCGATGTGTGAGCCCCGCATCCCAAACATGCGCGGCATCATGACGGCCCGTACCAAGCCACTCAAAGTAGTGGAAGCTGCCGGTGGCGAAGCCAAGTCGGAATACGTGAACTACAGCAAGCCCGAGAAAAAGAGCGGCGTGAAGCTGATTGACGCGGACAATGCCGGCGAATTGATTAAACTATTGAGAAACGAAGCTAAAGTACTGTAATATGTCTGTATTAGTATTTGTAGAAGGTCTGAACGGAGAGATCAAGAAGTCCTCGCTGGAGGCTGCATCATACGGCAGCCAGGTGGCACAAGCCATGGGCACATCCGCCACGGCGGTAGCCATTGGTGACGTACACGAAGACGCTTTGGCCAGACTGGGCGAGCAAGGTATCAGCAAAGTATTGTACGACGCGGACGACCGCCTGAAACAGTTCGTAGCTGACGCTTACGTGAAAGTTATCGCGAAAGCTGCCCAGCAGGAAAGCGCTAAAGTACTGGTGTTCTCCAACTCCAACATCGGTGCTGCGGTAGGCTCTAAGCTGGCTGTTCGCCTGAACGGCTCACTGGCCACCAACGTAACCGAACTACCGAAAATTGACGGCGGCAACTTCACTGTGACACGTGGTGTGTTCTCGGGCAAGGCATTCGCGCAAGTGAACCTGACCTCTGACCTGAAGATCATCGCGGTAAAGAAAAACAGCACCGACATCATCAGCAACGGGGGCACTTCGGCAACAGTAGAAAAAATCTCCGCTGATCTGGCTGAGTCTGATTTTGCTGTAGCTCCAAAGGAAACGGTGATGCAGGAAACCGACGGTGGCGTTCTGCTGCCAGAGGCTGAAATCGTCGTATCGGGCGGTCGCGGTATGAAAGGTCCTGAAAACTGGCACCTGATCGAAGAACTTGCAAAAGAATTGGGTGCAGCAACAGCTTGCTCCAAACCAGTGTCTGATATCGGCTGGCGCCCTCACCATGAGCACGTTGGCCAGACAGGTATCACGGTAAGCCCGAACCTGTACATCGCGGCTGGCATCTCTGGCGCCATTCAGCACCTGGCAGGGGTTAACTCTTCTAAAGTGATTGTCGTTATTAATAAGGATCCGGAAGCGCCGTTCTTCAAAGCCGCTGATTATGGCATAGTTGGCGATGCGCTCGAGGTACTTCCTAAATTGATAGAAGCTGCCAAAGCTTTAGACAAATAGAACAAGAAGCGCTTAATTGTGAAAAAAATACAGCTAGAGATACTCGGGCTCTCCTCCAGCCAGTCGCAGACAGGATCGTTTGCACTGGTGCTGGGAGAGCGTGATGGAAACCGCAGGCTGCCGATCATCATCGGTATGTTCGAGGCGCAGTCCATTGCCATACAGATAGAAAAAATCAACCCCAACCGTCCGCTCACGCACGATCTGTTCAAAACCTTTGCCGAGCAGATGAGCGTGAACATCACTGAGATCCTGATCTCTGACCTGAAGGAAGGCGTGTTCTATTCCAAGATCATGTGCACCGACGGAGAGAAGGAGTTTGAGCTGGATGCGCGTCCATCCGACGCTATTGCGATCGGGCTGCGTTTTGGAGTACCTATCTATACCGTGGAGAGTGTGCTGTCGGAAGCTGGCATTATTCTGAGCGACCTGGAAGAAGAGGAGGACGAAGATGAGGAAATGACTGTTAAAAGCGGTTCAACATCGAGTTCGACAACCAAGGAGCCCCTTAACCAGACTTCGGTAGACGACCTGAACAAGATGCTCAACGAAGCCCTCGAAAAAGAGGACTACGAGCGTGCCGCCAAAATCCGCGACGAGTTGAACAAGCGCAATTAGCCTAACATACGCTATATGCGAAAAGTCCTGCACCTTAAGGTGCAGGACTTTTTGTTTTAACAGATATTCGCCTTACTTTTGGCCAAATTTTTTCCCACAGCATGTTCGATATTTTCAGAGGGCTTCTTGGCCTCCTAGCCATTATTGCCATCGCCTTTGCGTTCTCCAAAAGTCGTAAAAACATAGATTGGCGTCTCGTCGCTTACGGTGTTTTCCTGCAGATTCTTTTTGGCGTGCTTGTAACGCAAGTGCCCGTAGTGGCAAAAGGCTTTGCCTATGTGAGTGAGGGCTTTGTTACCTTTCTGGATTTCTCGCAGGCAGGTGCGCAATTTCTCTTTGGTAACCTGGCCGATCCTTCCAAAAATAACGGACTAGGCTTTATTTTTGCCTTCTCGGTTCTCCCTACCATCATTTTCTTTTCTACCGTATCGGCTGGCCTCTACTACCTCGGTGTGCTCCAGAAGATCGTGTATGGCATTGCCTGGGTGATGTCGAAGGTGATGCGCCTTTCGGGTCCTGAGAGCCTATCTGCGGCAGGTAACATATTTTTGGGGCAGACGGAAGCACCGTTGCTGGTGCGTCCCTTCATCGCCCGCATGACGCGCTCGGAACTGATGTGCCTTATGACAGGTGGTATGGCAACGCTGGCAGGTGGTGTACTGGCGGCATACGTGTCTTTTCTGGGAGGCGATGATCCTGCCCAAAAGGCTATTTTTGCAGCTCACTTGCTCACAGCCTCCATCATGAATGCTCCTGCAGGTATAGTACTGGCTAAAATTCTGGTACCTGAAACGGAGCACGAAGAAATTACGAACAAACTGGAAGTAAACCAGGAGCAGTTGGGTGTGAACCTGATCGATGCGCTCTCAAGGGGAGCGGGGGATGGTTTGCGCCTGGCCGCTAACGTGGGTGGTATGCTGCTTGCTTTTATCGCTGTAATCGCTTTGGTTAACTACATCCTGACTGATATGATCGGCGTTTGGACAGGGCTGAACGAAATGGTAGTAGCCAGCACAAATGGACAGTTCAACGGCTTCTCCCTGCAGTATATACTAGGTCAGATCTTCCGTGTATTTGCCTTTATCATGGGTGTACCCTGGGCTGATACACTGCAGGTAGGCAGCTTGCTCGGGCAGAAAACTGCCATCAACGAATTTGTGGCTTACTTAGACCTTGCCAACATGAAGGAGGCGGGTACACTTGGGCCAAAGGCGCTCGTTATGGCAACTTATGCGCTGGCTGGTTTCTCTAACTTCAGTTCTATCGCCATCCAGATTGGAGGTATAGGCAGCATGGCACCAAACCAGCAGGGGCAGCTTTCCAAGCTTGGCTTTATCGCTTTGCTGGGTGCTTCCCTGGCTTGTATGATGACCGCCACTGTAGCAGGTATGCTGTTCGGCCTGGACTTCTAAAAAGATTTCTATACCTATAAAAAAGGCTCCCGCTTTACCTTAGCGGGAGCCTTTTTTTCTGAGCGGTAGGTATACCTATACCTATACCTATACCTATACCTATACCTATACCTATACCTGAGTCTTACCAGTCTGTGTGGTGGCAGTCGGCCCCTCGGGGTTTTCGGGCTGCGGTTCGTCCTGTGTTTCTATCGTTTCTGCTGAAGGCGCTTTCTCCTGGTCCTGAGTTGCTTGCTGCTGGTTATGCTGGCGCTCTTCTTCTTCACGTTCTTCTTCGCGCTCTTCTTCCTCCACCTTTTTGGCGTCGCGCATCAGGCGGTTGGCGAAGATAAAGTCGTTGAGCTCTTTGATGTCCGTGTCCATGATCTCATCTCGGGTGCCTTCCCAAAGCTTTTTGCCTTCGTACAGGAACATGATCTTGTCACCTATCTCAATCACCGAGTTCATGTCGTGTGTCACGATGATGGTGGTGATGTTGTACTCTTCGGTGATTTCTTTGATCAGTTCGTCAATCTTCAGAGCGGTCTGCGGGTCAAGGCCTGAGTTAGGTTCGTCACAGAACAGGTAAGTACAGTTCGGAGCAATGGCGCGGGCTATACCTACGCGTTTCTTCATTCCGCCACTAATCTCGGAAGGCATTTTTTTGTTTGCGCCCTCCAGTCCCACGCGCTTTAAACAGAAGTTCACACGCTCCATGCGCTCTTCCTTGTTCATTTCGGTGAGCATTTTGAGCGGGAACTCCACATTTTGTTCCACCGTCATTGAATCAAACAAAGCCGAGCCCTGGAAGAGCATGCCAATTTTGCGGCGGATCTCCTGGCGGATGTCGAGCTTGTTGTTGGTGAAGTAAGTACCGTCGAAGGTCACGCTGCCAAGGTCGGGTTTGATGAGGCCCACAATGCACTTGAGAAGCACGCTTTTGCCGGTTCCGCTGGCGCCGAGTAGCAGGTTCGTTTTACCGGTCTCGAAGACGCCGCTTACGCCGTCCAGCACTTTCTTGTCGCCAAAAGCTTTATGTATGTTGTGTATTTCAATCATGTGTTTTAAAATAGAATAAAGCAGGCCGGCCTACAGCAGGAGGTAAGCCAGCAAAAAGTCCCCGATCAGGATGGCGATAACACTGCTGGTCACGGCTGATGTACTGGCCGCCCCCACTTCCAGTGCTCCTCCGCGGGTGTTGTATCCTGTGAAAGAAGAAATAGACGAAATCAGAAAAGCGAACACCACCGATTTGATCAGGGCAAAAGTAATGTTGTAAGGTATAAACTGGTCGCGTATACCTGTAATGTATTCCTGCGGCGTCAGTTCACCTGAAATTGTTCCGGCCAAGTAACCGCCCAGAATCGAAAGGAACATAGCCAGAATCACCAGCATTGGAAAAACCAGGATAGAGGCCACCATTTTCGGCAGCACCAGGTATGAGGCTGAGTTGATGCCCATTACCTCCAGCGCGTCTACCTGCTCGGTAATCTGCATCGTACCCAGTCCGCCGGCAATACTCGAGCCCACTTTGCCTGCCAGCACAATAGACGTGATGGTAGGAGCCAGTTCCAGGATAGTCATTTCGCGCACCATAAAGCCAATGGTGGAACGGGGGATAAAAGCGTTGTCGAGGTTATAGGCTACCTGCACGCAGGTTACGGCGCCAATGAAGGTGGAAACGATGGCAACGATTAAGATAGAGTTGATGCCGATCAGGATAGCCTCGTCGATAGTGCGGCCGAATAGAATGCGTGTCGATTCTTTCCGGGTGAAGAGGCTTTGCATGAACAGCAGGTATTTCCCAAAGGATTGTAGCATACAGGCGATACGTGTTAAACAAGGTATTAAACGTGTTTCTAATCAAAAATACTGTTTAAATGCCTATATTACGGTTAAATTTTGAAAACGTATTATCTTAAATCTATATAGAGCACATGCAGCAGTATATTTTGGTGACAGGTGGCACAAAAGGCATTGGAAGAGCCGTAATCGAACAATTTGCAAAAGAGGGTTTCCATATCATCACCTGTTCCCGAAACGAGAAAGACCTGAAGAAGTTAAAGCTGGAGATTGAAGAGCGCTATACCTTCTCCAAGGTGTTTTACCAGGAGGCCGACCTGAGTGATATGGGCTCGCTGAAGAATTTTATCAACTATGTAAAAGGGCTGAAGGTAAAGTTAGAGGTAATTGTCAATAACAGTGGCCTGTTTATACCTGGCAAAGTGCACGAAGAGGAAGACTCTGCGCTGCCGATGATGATCAATACGAACCTGTACAGCGCTTATTACATCACCAAAGCCTTTGTTCCGGATATGAAAAAGCGCAGAAGCGGACATATCTTCAACATGTGCTCTACGGCCAGCATTACCCCTTATACCAACGGCGGTTCATACTGCATCTCGAAATATGCTTTACTGGGTATGTCAAAAGTTTTGCGTGAGGAGATGAAAGAGCATGGTGTGCGTGTGACGGCCATTCTGCCAGGCGCAACTTTAACGGCTAGCTGGGAAGGCGTGGACCTGCCGCCGGAGCGCTTCATGCGGCCTGACGATGTGGCCATGGCGATTTTCGGTGCTTATTCCATGTCCCCTAATAGTGTGGTTGAAGAGATCTTGATCCGGCCGCAGCTGGGGGATATTCAAGGATAAAAACCGAGAAAGGTATGCCAGCTATAACTACACCAAAAACAAACTTATACCTGTATGAAAAAAGTATACCTGTTATTACTCACGCTGGGTAGCGCTACTGTAGTATTTGGCCAGAAAATGGAGTACAGCGCCCAGCTGAATTCAGGCTTATCCAGATTTGGAGGAGAATCTGCCACACGCAGCACCATGATGTTGGTTCATGGTTCCAGGCAGGAGTTTGTGCATACGTCTAACCCCTACGGCAGTAGGTATAATGCAACCTATGGGGCCAGTTTGCAGGGTCAGTATGTGACAGCTAGGGGTTTTCTGCTCGGGGCGCAGGTAGGGTACGAGCAATTGCGTAGCCGGGCCAATATAGATAGGATTTATGGCTTAGCAGACTATAGTTCATCTATAACAACTCCTGCTGATGGAAAAGCGGTAATCGTGGCAAATAACATCAACGTGCAACCTTACCTGGGCTGGCGTATCATGCATGGTGTACTGGACCTGGACCTGACCGTGGGCTCAGACATCGCGCTAAATCACCGCCAGGTAGAAAAGTCGGAAGCTACTACTGAGGATGGTACCGAATTTAAAATAAAACAAGAATATGGCATCCTACACACCGATTTCAGACCACGACTGGGATTGACGGGGTATAAGGGCCATTTTGGTGCGTCGCTTAGCTATGCGCATGGCCTCCGAAACCACCGCGCAAATATGGATGGCGCCAACATGAAGTTATATACCCAAGTGCTCCGGATAGGACTGCTTTACAGGCTATAACAAACCCAAAAACGAAAAACCATGAAACTGGAAAATAAGATAGCCGTGGTAACCGGCGTGAGCAGAGGTATAGGGCTGGCAACTGTAAATGCACTACTGGATCAGGGCGCGATAGTGGCAGGCTGGGGAAGAACATCGCCGGAAGTGCAGCACGAGAATTTTGAGTTTGTAGAATGCGACGTTCGTAATGCCGACTCAGTACAAATGGCCTATAAGCATACTGTAGAGCATTTTAGTGGACAAGTTAGTGTGTTGGTAAACAATGCCGGCCTGGGTCGCTCTGCCATGCTCGAAGACCAGGACTTGGACGAGTGGCACCTGATGTTCGATACCAACGTGCATGGCCTCTTCTACTGCACCCGTCTGGTGGTGCCGGGTATGAAGGAGATGGGAGAGGGGCACATCATCAATATCTCTTCCATTGCGGGTACCACAGGTATAGCGCAAATGTCGGCTTACTGCGCCACCAAGCATGCGGTGCGGGGCATTTCGCACTCACTCTACAAAGAGGTGCGCGATTATGGTGTGAAAGTCACCTGCATCTACCCTGGCTCGGTGCAAACCAACTTCTTCGACAACATCGACAGCGTGACCGTGAACGATAATATGATGCGACCGGAAGACATCGCTTCTACCATTTTGCATTGCCTGGAATCGCACCCTAATTACCATCATGTAGACATAGAAGTGCGTCCTTTGATGCCGAAGGGGAGAAAGCAGGTATAGCAGATATTTGAATCAGCTTTTGTAGCTTTGCAGGCCTAATTTATGATGAAATTCGGATGATGATTGAATAATGAGGAAAGCCTGTTCATTGTTCATTATTCATTAATCATTACAAACATGTCAGTTGAAGTAAAGAACCTTACCAAAATATTCGGGTCGCAGCGGGCCGTCGACGATATTTCCTTCTCCGTTGGGCAAGGTCAGATTCTAGGCTTCCTGGGTCCGAATGGTGCCGGCAAGTCCACCACCATGAAGATCGCGACCTGCTACCTGCCCCCTACCAGTGGTACGGTGCTCGTGAATGGCTACGATGTCGTACAGGACTCCATTGCCGTGCGTCGCAGCGTAGGCTACCTGCCGGAACACAACCCGCTATACCTGGATATGTATGTGCACGAGTACCTGCAATTTGTGGCTTCTGTTTATGGCCTGAAAGGTCGCCAGTCAAAGGAACGCGTTCAGGAAATGGTGGAATTATGCGGACTCACGCTGGAGCAGGGCAAAAAGATCGGGGCGCTTTCCAAAGGTTACCGGCAGCGGGTGGGACTGGCACAGGCGCTGGTGCACGAGCCGCAAGTACTGATTCTCGATGAACCAACCACCGGCCTCGACCCCAACCAGATTGTAGAGATCCGGGCACTGATCAAGCGCATCGGCCAAGACAAAACTGTGATCTTCTCGACCCACATTATGCAGGAGGTAACCGCCATTTGCGACCGCGTCGTGATCATCAACCGCGGCAAACTGGTAGCTGATAGTGACGTAGCCAGCCTGCAGGCCGGTGCCCGCAATGAAAAGACGACCCTGGTGGAGTTTGAGCAGCCTATACCTGTAGAAGCCCTGGAGCAGGTACCGGGTGTACTGACGGCTACGCTTACAGAGGGCGCGACTTACCGGGTAGTTTCACGCAAGGATACTGATATCCGCGCTACCCTTTTTCGTGTCGCTGCCGAGCGCCAATGGCCTTTAGTCGGCCTGCGCCATGAAGAAAACTCCCTCGAAAAGATATTCCAACAACTCACGAAGTAGGTATAATTAATGCTCGCTATACTTAAGAAAGAATTTAACGGCTTCCTGAATACCCTGATCGCCTATATTGTGATTACGGTGTTTTTGGTGGCCATCGGCATGTTCATGTGGGTCTTCCCTGAGAGCAACGTGCTCGACTACGGCTTTGCTGACATGCAGACGCTGTTTAACATGGCCCCCTGGCTGTTTCTGTTCCTGATTCCGGCCATCACCATGCGCACCTTTGCCGAAGAGAAACGTGAAGGTACGATCGAGCTCCTGCTCACCAAGCCGATCTCAGATCTACAACTTATCCTGGGCAAATACTTCGCAGCGCTCCTGCTGGCGCTCTTCGCCCTTATACCTACCCTGATCTACTACTATACTGTGTACGAACTCGGTAACCCGCAAGGCAACGTGGACTCTGCCGCTGTGGTAGGCTCATACCTAGGATTGATATTTCTGGCGGGCGTGTTTGCGGCCATCGGGGTTTTTGCTTCTTCTGTTTCCGATAACCAGATCATTTCTTTTGTGATCGCCATTTTCCTGTGCTATATTTTTTACGCCGGCTTCGAGTTGATCGCTTCTATACCGGTGTGGGGCGGGAGCGGCTATTTTATCAGCCAGTTAGGTATAGAGTACCATTATTCGGCCATCAGCAAAGGGCTGATCGACTCGCGTGACGTGCTCTATTTTCTGAGTGTGATCGCGATCATGATTCTTTCCACCAAACTTGTCCTAAGCAGCAGAAAATGGTAACAGAGCAGGCAACGATACCTAAAAGTAAGCGCAGCCGCGACCTTACCCGGTTTCTGATCGCAATAGCGGCCATTGTATTTCTCAACGTACTGGCCGCCAACTTCTTTTTCCGCCTCGACCTGACGGAGGACAAGCGCTATACCATTTCACCTGTTACCAAGCAGATGTTGTCCGAGCTTCCCGAACCGGTGTTCGTAGAGGTATACCTGGAAGGCGAATTCCCGGCGGGCTTCAAGCGCCTGCAGCAATCGGTGCGCGAGACGCTGGATGAATTCCGCATTTACTCAGGTGGCAACGTGCGCTACGAATTCATCGATCCGAACGATATAACGGACGAGCAGCAACGTACAGAATTTTTCCAGAAACTGGCAGCGTCAGGTATACAGCCAACAAACCTACGGGCCAGTGAAGGCGGCAAGCAAGTGGAGCGTCTCGTATTCCCGGGTGCGCGTATCATGTACAAAGGCAAGGAAACCGGCGTGATGCTGCTGAAAGGCAATCTGGCTGCTTCCCCTGACGAGCGATTAAACCAATCGGTAGAAGGTGTGGAGTATGAACTGGCCACTGCGATCCGTAAAATGGCTTTCCAGGGCAACAAAACCATCGGTTATATCAGCGGACAGGGGCAGTTGGAGACGCAGAACGTGACGGATTTGCTGGGATCTTTACAGGAGTTTTACCGGGTAGCCCGCGGCGAGCTGCGCGATATCCCTTCATTAGAGGGGTTGGATTTGATCATCATTGCCAAGCCAACCGAAGCTTTCACCGAAGCCGACAAGTATAAGATCGACCAGTTCATCATGAACGGGGGCAAGGCCGTTTTCTTCGTGGATGCCCTCAACGCAAATATGGACAGCGTAGGAGCAGGTGGCATGTTTGCCATGCCCTACAACCTCAACCTGGATGATCTGCTTTTCCGCTACGGTGTGCGCCTGAACCCGACGATGATCATGGATCTGAACTCTGGTTTTATACCGATCGTAACCGGGTATATGGGCGAGCGGCCGCAGACGGAAATGATCAACTGGCGTTTTTATCCGCTGCTCAACACTTTCAGCAAACACCCGATCACGCGCAACATTGATGCAGTATACTCCAAATTCATCGGAACGATGGACACGGTGCGGGCCGACGGAATCCGCAAAACTCCGCTGGTCTATACCTCGGTTTACTCTCGTGTTTTGCAGCCGCCTGTGCCGCTTACACTAGAAGAAGCCCGTATGGAAGTGAAGCCGGAGCAGTACCAGGCTGGTCCGCAGCCAGTGGGATACTTACTGGAAGGTGCCTTTACTTCGCTCTTCCGTAACAGGAGAGCACCGGAGGGAGCCGCGAACCCGCAAGTGAAAGAGACAGGAGTACCGAACAAAATAGCAGTTTTCTCGGATGGCGACCTGGTGCGTAACGAGGTAAACCCACGTACCGGACAGGCTTATGAACTAGGCTTTGACAGGTATAACAACGTGACATTTGCCAATCGCGAGCTTGCCATGAACACGATTCACTACCTGCTGGACTCTGAAGGTTTGATCAATGTACGCAGTAAAGAAATACAGCTACGCCCACTGGACAGAGTGCGGGTAAAGGAGGAGCGCACTTACTGGCAATTGCTCAACCTGGTGGCCCCGATCGTGCTGCTGGGCCTATTTGGTGTGGTGCGTTACTACCTGCGCAAGCGCCGCTACGAGCACTTCTAATTTTTTTGCCCTGTATGTAAAGAAATTGTGAAATGCCGGCCCGTTTCAGGTAGTATAAATGCGAAAATTTTTTAACTTTGTCCAAATAACATTATAGCTATACATAATGAAATTTATCGTCTCTTCTTCTGCTCTTTTGAAGCAGTTAGCCAGCATAAACGGCGTAGTGACCAACAACCCGGTGGTCCCTATCCTCGAAAATTTCCTGTTCGAAATCAACGACAGCACCCTCACCATCACAGCCAGTGACCTGGAAACCTCCATGATCACCGAACTGCAGGTAGAGGCGAAGGAAAGCGGCCGCATTGCTGCTCCTGCCAAAATTCTGATCGAGACGCTGAAGAACCTGCCAGACCAGCCGGTAACTTTTACGATCGACGAAGAGACCTATACCATCGAGATCAGCTCGGCAAACGGACGCTACAAGCTCTCCGGCGAAAATGCAACTGACTTCCCGCGCATACCTGTGGTGAAAGGGGGCAGTGCTATCGAGATTCCGTCTAACGTGCTCGCCCGTGCCATTAACAAGACTATTTTTGCAGTAAGCAACGACGAGCTTCGTCCAGCCATGACGGGTATCTACGTGCAGCTGCGCTCTGATAATGTAACCTTTGTAGCAACAGACGGTCACCGTTTGCTACGTTTCCGTCGTACGGATATCGCTACGGCTCAGGAAGCTTCTCTGATCATTCCACGCAAAGCCTTCACGCTGTTGAAGTCTACGCTGCCTTCTGAGGCAACCGCTGTGCGTATGGAGTTCAACCAATCTAACGCTTTCTTTAGCTTCGACAATATCCGCATGATCTGCCGTCTGATCGACGAGCGTTATCCAGACTACGAGAACGTAATACCGGTTCAAAACCCGAATAAACTGGTGATTGACCGCGCCGCTCTGCTGAGCTCTGTGCGTCGTATCTCCATCTACTCCAATAAGACCACACACCAGATTCGGCTGAAGCTGTCAGGTTCTGAGCTGCAGGTTTCTGCTGAAGACCTAGACTTCTCTAACGAAGCAAACGAGCGACTGACTTGCCAGTATGACGGTGAAGACATGGAAATCGGCTTCAACGCGAAGTTTTTGATCGAAATGCTCAACAACATCGACGCTGACGAAATCTCTTTTGAGCTGTCTACACCGAACCGTGCCGGACTGCTCATGCCGCTTGCAAATGAAGATAATGAAAATGTTCTGATGCTGGTGATGCCTGTAATGCTGAACAATTACGTATAAGTAAATAATTTCTCCTAATGCAGAAAGGCGGACCGTTATGGTTCGCCTTTCCTGTTTTATAGGGCAGCTTACTGGCGCCTACCGCTGCAGTTTGATGTATACCGGGAAGTGATCGCTAAACCCGCCCAAGTATAAGGTATGTGACCAGGTCTGGCGAGGCGTATCCTTATACCTGCCGAACGTGAATTTGGCAAACTCAGGATCATGGATCTGGGCGGAACCATGTACATAATGCAAGCCTGCCTGGGTGTTTACCATCGACTTGGAAACCATGATCTGGTCGCGCATCTTGTTGTCGTTACGGGTGTGGTAACTGCCGTTTCCCTGCACAAACCACAGGTAGAACGTATTAAACAACTCATCCTGGAAAGCAGGATTAGGACGACCAGAAGCCTTCAACACCTTCTCCACACTCACGGAGTTCGGTTCGTCTGCAAAGTCGCCCAGCACGATGATTCTGGCATTCTTGTCTGTTTTCAACTGAGCATCCAGCTGACGTCGGAGTTCAGCTGCAGCATCACGCCTGTGGGCAGCGCCCAGAGCACTACTTCCTCGGTCTTCAGGCCAGTGGTTCACATAGACTGTAACCGGCTCACCGGCCAGCGTACCCTTCACCCGCAGAATGCCACGCGACGCGAATCCCTTTTCTGAGAACGTAATGGGCAGAATAGTGTGCGTCGTCGGCTTAAATTCCTTTGGGTTGTAGAGCATCGCCACGTCGAGTCCCTCTGGGTCTGGTGAGTCGTAGTGGATGATGCCGAAGCGGCGTTTGCGAAGTGGCGAAGAATTCACAAGATCATCCAGTACCTGCCGGTTCTCCACCTCACAAAGTCCGATGATATCAGGTCCGTTCTTACCTCCAATGGTCTGAATCACTTCTGCAATATGGCGTATTTTGGTCTTATACCTGTTCTGGTCCCATTGCATAACCCCGTCCGGTGTGAAGCCGTCATCATCTGTTTTGGGATCATTCTGGGTATCGTAGAGCTTCTCAGTATTATAAAAAGCGACGGTATAGAGTTTCGGTTTTTTAATAGATGAGGTTAAGCTGGCGCACCCCGAGAGGATGGTCAGGCTAAAAAGAATGAAGAAGGTTTTTATTCCGTAGCGCATCGCGTAACTTTGTACTTGGTTTTAGTATTCAAGCATAGTACGAGATATATATAGCCCAAAGTTTAAAAAGAAAAGAAAATGAAGAAGTCTGAGATATACTTTAGCATAGCACTAGACGAGCAGCGTATACCAGAAGCCATTAGCTGGAGAGCCACTGACGCAGGTGAAAAGATCCATTTTGCCAAGGCCATCAACATTTCCCTGTGGGATCGCGACGAAGCAGGTACGATGAAAATTGATCTTTGGACCAAGGATATGCCGATCGACGAAATGAAGTATTTCTATATCGATACCATTGGCGCCATGGCACAGAGCATCGCCACTGCCACCAGCGACAAAGTAATGGCCGATAAAATGCGCGCCCTGTGCGAGGACCTGATGAGCCACGTAGAAGAAGAACGCAAAAAGGAAAATAACTAGACTGTAAACAATGAAAGCCACCTATAGAGGTGGCTTTTATGCTTTTAAAGTTTATTTCGGATTAATTTACGTTAGAGGCAACTGCGTTTTTATTAGCATCCTGGTTTGTAGCCAGGTTCTGAGAACCCTGCTCGTTCAGGCTTGTTACAAACTCACGGTCAGCTTTCGAGTACATTTTGCGGTCACCGAAGTAGTCGTTGTACTGCACTGTGCTCAGAATATCCTCGAACTGCAGGTCACGAGCCGCCAGCACTTCCTTGCACTTCTCTGCAATCAACTGCTCGTTGCCCGCATGCTGCTGCTCAATTTCGGTGATCTGGGCAGCTACATCCAGGTTGATCTCTCTAACTTTATTTGACTGGTAGTTGTTCAGACGCAATTCACGGATCATTTGCTCAGAAAGGTGGTTAGCACGCTTCTCAGCCACAACTGTTAAGTTGTTACCTGTAGCAAATGCGCCGAATACAGTTCCGAATACCATCAATGTCATTACCAGTAGCTTTTTCATAATTTTAGTGTTTTTGGTGTTTTCAATGCTTTTAGATTCTATTCTGAGGCATCGTAGTTTTAAAACGTGGGTCACTTGTAAATGATTCCGGCATCATAAATTTTTTTTGAATGCCCTCTCAGTGTCGAATACGGGTAATATTGTGCAGAAATAATGCCAAAAAAGGCCAAACAAGTTAATATTTGGCCTTTTTTTAAAGTTTTATGTGATACACTACCATTCGTTCCGCCACATCATCGACTCGACGGGTTTGGTTGTGCGATTGTTGTATTTAGCGTTTACTTTACTGTTGTAGTAGTTCTCGATACCACCTTTCACTTCGAAATAAATCAGCTGGCCTATCGGCATACCATGGTATACGCGTACCTGCTGGGTTACCGAAATTTCCAGTGTCCAGGTATTGCAGAAACCTACATCGCCTTTCCCAGCGGTTGCATGGATATCGATACCCAAACGACCTACGCTAGACTTGCCTTCCAGGAATGGAACGTGCGCGTGTGTTTCGGTATACTCCAGCGTTACACCCAGGTATAGCGTATTGGGCTGCAGCACAAATCCCTCCTCCGGAATCTCAAACACATCGATCTGGTTATGGTGGCGGGCGTCCAGCACTTCGTCGCGGTAAGTGGCCAGGTAGCGGCCCAGGTGTACGTCGTAGGAATTGGTGCCAAGGCCAGAGCGTTTGAATGGCTCAATCAGAATAGTGCCTTTCTCGATCTCTGCTAAAATCTGCTTATCTGTAAGAATCATGGGGGTGCAAAGTTATGACCGTAAAAGTAAGCAAAATGGTTGATTGTTGAATTGCTGAGTTGTTAAATTGTTGAATTGCTAAATGGTCAGGCAGGATGACGACCAAGTTGCTATCAAAAGCTTCTCCTTTTTCAGTAATATCAGGCTATACCTGACTTGAATAGAAACATGAATCATCCCGGAGTTTGAATCAGGGATAAGTAGAGCAGATTCCATAAGTTGGCCAGTGCCAGGCGGATGCGGTAAAGCGGTGTGGGAGTTTTCCTGCACCGCTTTCCTGTTCTATGGCAGCCCTGCCGGAGCAGGTTGGAGACCGCCTGGCGCAGCTCCTTTTCCAGCAGCGAGAGCAGGAAGGCATACACCAGCGTGACGATCTGCAGCAGCTTCATTCTATTGTCCCAGAACCAGAGGCGGCAGCTCTCCATGCCCATCTCTGCCTTGTTGAAGCGGAAGGCCTGCTCGACCTGCCAGCGGCGGGCGTAGGCAAAGACCAACCGCCAGGCGTCCCGGTCCGTGTGCACCTCTTCATTGGTGAGCAAATACCAGGGCGGGCGGCCCTTTCGGCCCGGCCGGCAGATGATCAAAGTGAGCGGGCAGTCGGGGTAGTCGGGGTGCAGGCAGCGCTGCCAGAGGAGGCTGCGGCGGTAGGTGAGCTGGCGCACCATGTCGCGCACTACCTTGGAGGAGGTGGCTTTTTTGCCCACCGAAAAGCGGTAGCCATTTTTCAGCAGTCCCTTCACGTCCAGAAGCTTGTAGCGGGAAGGCCAGCGTAAAAGAAAGCGGTCTCCTCGGGCCAAGAGCAGCCCCAGCCACCTAGAGGAGGCGTAGCCGCGGTCAAAGACGTGCAGCACGGCCCTGCCGAAGGCCTGGCGGGCCCACAACAGCAGCCAGAGCCTGACTTGCTCCAGGGAAGTGGCGTTTATCCCCCGGCTGGTCCACCACGTGAAGCGGGCCAGGCGGGGCTGAGCCCACAGGCCGCAGCACAAAAGCCCCACCCAGCGGAAACCCGGCACATGCACCGGCTGACGGGTAGGGGGATCATAATAACCGGGCTTTACGCGCAGCTGCCGCCTGGCCTTCATGCTGCGCACAGCACACAGGCCCTGGCTTTTGATGCTTTCGGTTTTCTCCTGCACGCTCTCGTCCCAGAGCAAGAGGGGCAGCTCCCGCTCCTGCTCCAGGAGCCTATCCACATACGTTTGGGCTTCACCCGTCAGGTAATCGGTGATGGCTTCGGCCGACCATTTTTTGCTCCTCAACAGGTTGGAGAGGCGCTTGGTGCCAGCCGGCGCCTTGTGGGGGGAGAGCAGCACCCCGCCCAGCTCGCTCAAAAGCAGGCCCGAGGAGCGGCTGCGGTGGCGCACCAGTGCCTGGCACAGGGCCTGGAAGGTCAAAACAAGGCGGTGGTCCAGCAGCCGGTCGAGCTGCACCAGGAAGGGAGCGAGGAAATCCTCCAGGCGGTGGGAGAAAAAACGGGCCTGGGAGAGAACCTCAGCCTGGAAAGATGCGTTTTTAGAAGTAGTAAACATAAAAACCTCCTGTTTTTAAATGGTCATACAACCACAAAACAGGAGGTTTTCCTTTTTCATCCCATTCCTAAACTCCGGGATGATTCATGTCTTCTTTTGTCTTATTATAAGGTATAGCTTATTGCTGTAAAGCTTCCTGTAGTGCCTCGCGGTTTACTTTGATATATTCTTCTACCAATTCGTCTGTTATCGCTGTAGACACAAAGAGTGACTCGTACTGTGAAGGTGCCAGGTATACGCCGTGCTGCAGCATGCCGTTGAAGTAACGACCAAACATGGCTGTATCGGAGGTTTTGGCGCTTTCGAAATCTGTAACAGGCTGCTCTGTAAAGAAAATACTGAACATAGAGCCCACGTGGTTGATCGCGAAATTCTTGCCAAGTTCCTGCATGTTCTGCTTCATGCCGTTTACCATTTTATTTGTAGTCTGCTCCAGGTTCGTGTATACCTCCGGATGAGCCTGCAGGTACTGCAGCATGGCCATACCTGCTGACATCGCAATAGGGTTACCCGAGAGCGTACCTGCCTGGTATACGGGGCCGGCAGGTGCTACAAAGTTCATGATCTCTTTCTTGCCGCCATAAGCGCCCACTGGCATACCGCCCCCGATGATCTTACCGAGTGTGGTCATATCCGGCGTAACACCAAACAGCTGCTGCGCGCCACCCGGTGCCAGACGGAAACCTGTCATTACTTCGTCAAATATCAGCACGATGCCTTCTTTGGTACAGAGGTCACGCAGACCTTGCAGGAAACCCGGCGCTGGCAGCACCAGGCCCATGTTACCGGCTACCGGCTCCAGGATGATGGCCGCTACCTGATCTTTGTTGGCTTCCACTAAGGCCTTAACTGCCTCCAGATCGTTGAAGGGAGCGGTAAGCGTATCGGCGGCAACGCCCTGCGTTACACCCGGGCTGTCCGGAACGCCAAGGGTAATGGCGCCGCTACCGGCAGCGATCAGGAAAGAATCGCCGTGGCCGTGGTAGCAGCCCTCGAACTTGATCATTTTGTTGCGACCGGTATAGCCTCTGGCCACACGCACCGCCGACATAGTAGCCTCTGTACCAGAGTTTACCATGCGCACCTTCTCAATCGACGGTACCATGTCCACGATCAACTCCGCAATCTCGATTTCTTTGCGTGTAGGGGCCCCAAAAGAAAGCGATTGAGGTATAGCCTGCTGCACCGCTTCCTGTACTATCTCAGCGGCATGACCCAGGATCATCGGTCCCCAGGAGTTGATAAATTCCATGTAACGGTTGCCGTCCTCGTCGTACATGTAAGGCCCTTTGGCCGAAACCATAAAACGCGGATTGCCACCTACGGCCCTGAAGGCACGAACAGGAGAGTTTACCCCGCCCGGTATGGAGTGCTGTGCCCGCTGGAAAAGTTCTTCGCTGATTAGTGCTATTTTCATAATGCTGAGTTCTTTGATAGTTAAAAGCAATAGTGTGATCAGGCGGCTATACCTTGAATTGTGCTGCCGAGATACTTAAAAAACCGGATTTACGACAGTCAGTTGCAGGTTCTCCAGCTTGGTGATCGGGATGTATTGGTTATCGCGGCGCACTTCGTTGAGAGCTGCACGATTGGTATACCCTATACCCTGATAGAAAATACCCGGTTTGATTCCTTCTGACCCTAAAGCCAGGTTGAAGCGAGTACCGTATTTTTGAAGTAATGTTCCGAAGTAATACATCATCTCAAAGCCAGCGTAAGCATACGGAGAGGGCGGCATGTTATACCTGGCAGCGTACCTTTTGCGAAAGTTACGCACCGCCGGACTCATCTGGTCAATGTATTTCGGGTTCACAAAATAGATTTCCAGGTCATCCAACTGGCGCAGTGTCAATTGCCCAATACCCAGCCAGTTTTCAAAAGTAACCAGCGGGAGGGTGGCAGCTCTTGACTGTAGGGTGCTAATCGTATTGGCAGCGGCTGTCATCTGATCGGAGAAGACAGCCAGATGGCCTATACCTTCCAATTGCAAGTCTTTAAAAACAGCGGCGGTGGCAGCGCTCTGGGCTGAACTTATTTTTTTATAGGTTACTATTTTCCCTCCCAGCTTCAGGAATTGCTCACGGTAGTGCTGGCTAAAAGCGATGTCATCTTTGTTGTCTTCGTGCAGGATAACGGCTGTTTTAGGCTCAAATGTATTGTAAGCGTAGGTGGCAGCCTGTTGCGCCTGCGTTGCTACAGAAGACTCAAACAAGAAAATGTTCGGATTCTCACCAGCTACTTCGAGATCCTGCGAAAGCGGATTGACCACGTTCACATTGTTCTGTGATGCAAAACGGGCAGTAATTTTGGCGGATGATCTGTAGACAGGACCAATAACCAGATCCATACCCTTCAGCTCTGAAGTTTCCAGAAGGCGCTTTACGGCAGTTGTGTCTGTACCTGCATCGTAGGCATAGAGGTTAATGTTAATACCCTGGCGCTTGAGCGAATCCTGGGCCATCTTCATACCGGCATAGAGGTCGGTGGCAAACTGGTTTTTGCGTGCTGCCTGTCCCAGGTCCTGGTCCAGTTGAAATGGCATCAGGGCAGCTACATTATATACCTGCTTGCGCATAGCATTGGCACTCAGGTAGCGGTTACGGTCCAGACGGTGCTTCGATACAATGCTTTCCAAATTGGATTTGTCTTCAGGACGGTACCAGCCCGCTATCAGCTTGTCAGCATAAGACTGGGCTACAGCATTGTCGTCTGGGTAGCGCTGCAGCAACTGCTCAAAAGCGCCGCGGTCGGTGATCCGCATCAGGTAGTGGCGCTTCAGCTTTTCGGCATCGGCTTGCAGCTTTGCAGATCGTATACTGTTCAACTCGGCCAGCGCCTGTTCGTATTCACTTTGCTCAAAAAGTACATTGCCGAGGAGGTAACTCGCTTCGGGCTGGTTGGGCCAGTTTGGATGCTGACCCTGAAGCTGCTGCAACATACGACGGGCTTCCGGCAGTTTATTTGCCTTGAGCGCCGCTAAGGCATAGAGGTAAGCAGCTTCGGGAGCGTATTGATTCTTAGGTCCGGCCTGCGTGACAGGCAAAAGCTCGGCCATGGCCTTGTCGTAACGCTCCTGATCTATCAGTACCTTGCCATTGCTATAGGTTGTGCTATAATCCTGCTGAGCCTGTGCCGGCAGCACAAGCACAGCCAAAAGCAGCACACCCGCTGCATGCTTCAATAAGCTTCCTTTCATGTTCTATTCAGTTTTGAATGAGCGAATGAGTGATTGAGTGAATAATACTGAAAAACCATTCACTCAATCACTCATTCAAAATTCACTCATTAATTACTATTCCCACTCAATGGTTGCCGGTGGTTTTGAGCTGATGTCGTATACCACGCGATTCACACCTTTTACTTTATTGATGATCTCGTTAGAAACATCAGCCAGGAACTCATACGGCAAACGGCTCCAGTCTGCTGTCATCCCGTCTATAGAGGTTACAGCACGAAGCGCTACTACATTCTCGTACGTACGTTCGTCGCCCATAACACCTACTGATTGCACCGGTGTCAGGATAGCACCTGCCTGCCATACCTCGTCATACAAGCCTGACTTTTTCAGGTTGCTGATGAAGATGTGATCTACCTGCTGCAACACGTTTACTTTTTCTGGCGTGATATCGCCCAAGATACGGATTGCAAGGCCCGGACCAGGGAAAGGATGGCGGCCCAGAATGTTGTCGTCGATTTTCAGTGTTTTACCTACCAGTCGTACCTCGTCTTTAAAGAGCGCCTTGAGTGGCTCCACCACTTTCAGTTTCATGAAATCAGGCAGACCGCCTACGTTGTGGTGCGACTTGATGGTAGCCGAAGGACCTTTTACGCTCATGGATTCGATTACGTCCGGGTAGATCGTACCCTGTGCCAGCCACTTCACGTCCTCAATCTTGTGCGCTTCATCATCGAATACCTCAATGAACACGCGGCCAATGGCTTTGCGCTTGCCTTCCGGATCAGAGATGCCGGCCAGTGCCGTGTAAAATCTTTCCTTAGCATCCACGCCTTTCACATTCAGGCCCATGTGCTTGTAAGAGTCAAGTACCGACTCAAATTCGTCTTTACGCAACAAGCCGTTATCTACAAAAATGCAGTACAGATTCTTACCGATCGCCTCGTGAATCAGCATAGCGGCCACACTCGAATCCACACCGCCGGAAAGCCCGAGTACTACTTTGTCATCGCCCAGTTGCTGCTTTAGATCTGCAACGGTTGCTTCCACAAACTGCTCAGACGTCCAGTCCTGCTGGCAATCGCAGATGTGTACTACGAAGTTGCGAAGCAGGGTTTTGCCTTCGTCGGAGTGTGTTACTTCCGGATGAAACTGAATACCGTAGGTTTCCTGGTCACGCAGTTTATAAGCAGCTACGCGCACAGTTTCAGTACTGGCTATTACTTCAAAATTGTCTGGAATTTCTTTGATGGTATCACCATGCGACATCCACACAACCGAACCCGGTGTGAGTTCTTTCATCAGGCGATTGGCTGTGTGAAGCTCAGTTAGTCTGGCACGGCCATACTCGCGGATGGTGGATGGGGTTACTTCGCCCTGGTTCTCGTAAGCGATCAGCTGTGCGCCGTAGCACACGCCCAGCAATGGGAGCTTGCCCATAAACTGGCTCAAATCGATGGTAGGGTGTTCGTGGTCGCGCACCGAGCAGGGGCTACCCGATAGAATAACGCCTTTGACATCTTCCGTTAGTTCCGGAACATTATTGTAAGGATAAATCTCACAATACACATTTAGCTCGCGCACCCGTCTTGCGATCAACTGGGTGTACTGGGAGCCGAAGTCGAGAATCAGTATTTTTTCTGGCATGCGCAAAGGTAAGGTGTATTAGGCTTTTTTGCCAAAAATAGGGGAGATATGTTTTGAGAGGTGTAGTAATGGGGTGGGGCAGGCTGGTACAGGTATAGCGTGTTAGTGCTTTTTAGTATACGGCAAGTCTAGCGGAAGCAGGAATTTGGTTAAGTATGATGCCATTTTATAGCTGGCGTAGCGGTGGCATATTTGGTGTAGCAACTAGTTTTGTTCTATAGCTTCGCCTGTGCGGCGGGCACTCACTTTTTCTCTTGACACAAAAATCGAGAGCCCCTACCCCCACTCGCTGAACGCTCTTGACAGGGTGACCCCTTCACCCCCAACAGTGGAGTGCCCAAAAGTGCACCTGGCTTAGGTGATCTGTTTCATAGTTCAAGGGGCAAGTTACCTTTGCTATACCTGCCAGTGGCGTGTGACAGTTACTGCAGCGCTTCTTATACCTATATAGTAGCGGCTAAGATTCCTCCTTTGAAGGGGGCAGGGGGATGTTAATCATGCACGGGAATCCTGAATACCCTAAGTCAGACAAGCTATACCTGTGTATCCAGCATTAATACGCGCAGTTGTGAAAGATTCAGCGAGATATTCACATTCCCCTCCGCAAGTATAGCAATCATCCTTTTAAAATTAAACTGACTGAGTAGTAGCACGATCGGCTTCCTCCGGTAATCCTGATAGATGATTCTCAAGAATAAATTTGCACTTCAAGATAATCTTCGTACTTTTGTAACGGCAAATCGGCACGGCCAGCTCCCGTCGAACTCCCCCAGGGCCGGAAGGCAGCAAGGGTAGATGGTTGAAGCGGCGCGATGTTGGTTTGCCACTTTTTTTTTGCCCATACTTTTCTGACCGGCTCTCTGCCGGTCTTTTTGTTTTAAGCCCTATTACTTCTGCTATACCCTGCCATACAGTAGGTTAACCTGCTTTAAGGGGCATATACCCTAATTGTCCTGCATCTTTTATACAATGTCTTTTGACTTAGGGCATATTGCGTTAGATTTGTAGGAAAATCTACATCCTCAGCATTATGAAATTCTTTGTTGATACTGCAAACCTGCAGGAAATTCAGGAAGCGCACGACCTCGGTGTGCTCGACGGTGTTACCACCAACCCATCGCTGATGGCCAAAGAAGGCATCTTCGGACACGATAATGTGATGGCACACTACAAGCAGATTTGCGAAATCGTGGATGGCGACATCAGCGCTGAAGTGATCGCAACGGACTTCGACGGCATGGTACGCGAAGGGGAAATCCTGGCCGAACTGCACCCAAACATCGTAGTGAAAGTGCCGATGACGCGTGAAGGCGTAAAGGCGATCCGTCACTTCAGCGAGCGCGGTATCAAAACCAACTGTACACTGGTATTCTCTGCTGGTCAGGCTATTCTGGCTGCTAAGGCAGGTGCTACTTATGTGTCTCCGTTCGTTGGTCGTCTGGACGATGTGTCAACAGATGGTTTGCAGCTGATCGAGCAGATTGTGCACATTTACGGCAACTACGGCTACCAGACGCAAGTACTGGCAGCTTCTGTTCGTCACGTAATGCACCTGGTGCAGTGCGCTGAGTTGGGTGCCGATGTGGTAACCTGCCCGCTTTCTGTGATCACGGGTCTGCTGAACCACCCGCTGACTGATATTGGTTTGCAGAAATTCCTGGCCGACCACGCCAAGGGCAATAAATAATGACGAATGATTAATGATTAATGGAGTATAATGAATAAAGTATAGCACTAAACCATTATGCTTCATTAATCATTATCAATTCTATACCCAGTAATTAGTCATTATTCATTATTCATTCTACCAAGATGTACATCATCAAAGTAAAGGGCAAGGCCAAAATTCCCGACTATATTCAGCTGCGCGACGACAATTTCGTGCTGATTGCTTATTTCAGGGCAGACCGTCCACTCAAGAACCTGGACCGCTACGGTCTGGAGGGGAAAGAGGAGGCTTTGGCAGCACTGATTGAGTCCCTTGAGTTTGGTAAACTGCAGCAACTAGACATTTAATTTTTTATGAGCTTTTCTTCCTCTACCCCTGTGGTGTCGCTGCGCGACGTGGCTATTTATCAGGACGTGAACACCGTGTTGAGCAGTGTCAATTTTGACATTGACAAAGGCGAGTTTGTATACCTGGTGGGACGGACTGGTAGCGGGAAAAGCTCATTGCTCAAAACTTTATATGGTGATTTGCCGCTTCAGACGGGCGTAGGAAACATTGCCGATTTCAAACTGAGTAAGCTCCCACGTAAACAAGTGCCTTTTCTTCGCCGCAAGATCGGCATTGTATTTCAGGACTTCCAGTTGTTATTTGACCGCACGGTGGCTGAGAACCTGGCCTTTGTGCTGAAAGCTACTGGCTGGAAAGACAAATCGAAGCGCAAGCAGCGCATCACAGAAGTGTTGATGCGAGTAGGGCTGGATGCCGCTGCCAATAAACTGCCGCACCAATTATCCGGCGGTGAGCAGCAACGCATTGTAGTGGCCCGCGCCCTTCTCAACGAACCGGTTATTCTGCTGGCTGACGAACCAACCGGTAACCTCGACCCAATCGTGGCAGACGGCATCATGCAGCTTTTCAACGAGATCAATAACAGTGGCACGGCCGTCCTGATGGCGACGCATAACTACGAGATCATCAACCGCTACCCGCACCGCGTACTCAAGTGCGAAAACGGAAAAGTACTCGATTCAAAGGTGGAAACCTTCAACCTGACCACAGGTTACTAAATCTGATTTTTCTGATTTTATAGTAGTGAAGCTTTTATAGAAGGCCTCCCGGATAGGTATACCCTTTCCTATAACTTATCATGGTTTTCAGTCAATGAGAACTATGTCTTAAGAAAGTCTGCGCCACTGTGCGAGCATCCACTGGTTCATGTCTGGGTATACCCGCAGGCTAAGCATCAGTCCCATGTAAATGGTTGTAATCAGCAGGGAGCGAACCAGTATGTCCAGGTATAGGTTGCCAAGGAATGGCACCAGGTATGAGGCTCCAAGCGCTACGGCTGCAATGGCTGTGACGCCCAATGAATTCCAGGCAAAAGGCTGCATTTTGTAGAGCCACTGCACAAAGAACAGGCGCAATAGGTTAATCGTCACATAGGAGATCATCGAAGCCAAGGCCGCTCCGTTTATCCCATACCGCGGAATGAAAACATAATTAGTCCAGATCGTAAGGCCAGCTAGTACCACATTAAAAAGCAGATCCCAACGATATTTCTCAGAAGTAGCCAGGATAATGCCGTTTATACCTGTTGCCAGGTCGATTATACGAGCCATGGACAGGAAGAGCACCACGTACTTACCCGCCCGGTAAGTCTCCGGCATAAAAGAAAAGAGATTGTCAATATTAGCCCAGATGCCGATGAAGAGCAGCAAACCAACGATCAAATTGATCAGCGTGATCTGCTTATAAAGTCGCTCCATCCCTGCCATATCCTTGTCTTTCCAATACTCTGCCACCTGCGGAAAAGCGATCTTGAAAATAGACCTGGCTGGCACCATGATGGCGCTGGTGATAAAGAAAGCCGTTGTATAAATACCGTTGTCGCCCAGACTGTAAGAGCTGATCATGATCTGGTCAACGGTTGTGATAATCGTGATGGAAATGTTGCCTAAAAAGGTGAAAAAACCATAATAGAGCATTTCCCGCAGGGGAACGATGCTGAGCGCTGCCAGACGCGGACGCAGAAACAGTTGCTTCAGCCAGACTGCATACACTACCAGTGAGAGTGTGATCACTGCATTGATGACAATGTAGAGCAATACAAATTGCCTGAACTCAATCCAACCAAATGCATAGAGTCCAATGAGCAGCGTAGTGAGGATGCGCAGCAGAAAATCCTGGGCAAAAGACGAGATAATGGTCTTGAACAGCGAGCGCAGGTAGGCTGTGAGCAGGTTAAAGAGCAGCGTGAAAAAGGCCAGCGGGATCACAAAATAATAGTAATCGAGCAGGAGAGGGGAATTCTCGATGTAGTAGTCGATCACGACCGGCTTGAACAGCAGGAACAGCCCTGAAATGGTGCCGAAGCCCAGCACTGGTATAGCCAGCATCAGAAACAGGAAACCATGGTGCTCTTTGCTTTTGTCCCTGAAATAAGGGAAGTAGCGCACACTCATGTTCACAAAACCGAGCGCCGAGAACTGCGCAAACATCACCGAGATCTGGATCAGCAGGCGTGTCAGACCTACTTCTTCCTCCTCCAGATAGTTTGGGAAAAGCAGAATGGTGTTCACATAGCCGATGGCGATGCCGGCATATGAGATCACGGTGTTCCAAATTCCCTCGCGCTGGAGATGTTTGCTCATGTTTCTTATTCAGGCCACAAAGGTAGACGATTCAGGCAGAGTTGCCAGTATGAAAGTGATAGCTCCTGTCCTCAGCCAGCATATTATTGATTAGCGCACTTGCCTTTTCTCCGCTTCTCCCGTCATAAGAAGTTCCCACCGTTGCATTGTAGTACCTGGCCCGCAGGTAAACGTCTGGCTTTTGCTGTACACCTTGCTCCAGCATGGGTTTGAGTGCTGCGTAAGAAATCACCTCTTCCACAAGTTCGTTTGCAACATAGCCGTAGTAGTCGTGCAGTTCCTCTTTGGGGTTGAAGTTGAAGTAAACGGACCAAACATTCAGCAGCACGGCCTCCAGGTGTATACCTGAATTACCGCTGATCAGCATATCCAGCTCCCGCAGATATTCAAAAACTGACTGCTGCCTTGCGTTGGAAAGGCTGATGTTTGGATTGATGCCGGTGGCGAAGGTATAGCTGCGTTTGTCGCGGGGGTGGGGGCGTAGCAGGATGCGGAGCTGCGGAAAATCACGGCTGATGTGGCGAACCAATTGCTCTACTTCCTCCACCCGGTCCATCAGGTTGCAGGCTATACCTAGTGTTTGCACCTGCTGGTTCTTGTTACGGTGCTGTATAAACTTGTCGACCTTTGGCATGCCTATGAATTCGACCCGCCGATGCACCGGCCCACATTGCCGGTACTTGTCCAGCGAGTCCTGCCCCTCCAGTAGATTTAAGTCAAAAGCTAGCGGCGGGAATAAATTGCTCACACTCGAGTGCTGCACATAAACGGTAGGTATACCCAATTCTTTTGCTGCTAGGAGCATAGCCCGTGCATCAGCATTATGATCATTGGCAAACACAATAGCATGAGGACGGTACTTCTTCAGCTTTTGCAGGTATACCTCATAGAAACCAACGGCATCGTAGAGCAGGTCCACGAAGCGTATAGTGCTGCGTTTTCGGTGCGAGAGAAACTGAAAGAAAAGCGGCAGAAATTTGTAGTAGTGCAGCAGCTTTCTACGCAGTGAGAGCCGCGCCACTTGCTGGTTATACCTGCCAATGGCTTTACTTTGCCCTGCTACCATCACGGCTTCAGGTATAGCCTCTTCTAAAAAGTGAAGACTGTCGTAGTTATTCTGACTCACCACATAGAGCCAAATCTTGCCCTGCAGTCGCTCCGGCTGCTCCACTGACTTGAACAGGTTGCCAAAGAGCCGCACCAGAGTATAGCCGGCCATGCGCAGGAGTCGCTTCAAAGGATTAGCGGGGGAGGCTGCATTTTTGGCGCTTTCCGGGAGGTTATAGAAACCTTCGGAAAAGTGCAGGTATAGAATGTTGCTGTACAGGGTATACCAGTCTTTCATGTGTTATACCATGTCCCAGCTAAGCGGCGTACCTGCTTTGATATCTTGTGCTGCGTTTTTACCCAACAATTCTTCGTAGTGCTTCGGCGGCAGCCCCAGGCCCGGTCTGATCACGCGGATATTCTCTTTGGTTAATGTTTCACCTGCCTGAATGTTTTTAGAAGCATAAACAGAGCGTTTAAAAAGACGGCTCTTCTCCTCGGCTCGCTGCACGCCGTACTGCACCTGCCCCAGCGCCAGCCAGGCCCTTTCCGACTCCACCACCAGCGACTGCAGTTCGGCTGGCTCCAGCGAGAAGGCCGAGTCCACGCCGCCATCGGCGCGGCTGAGCGTGAAGTGCTTTTCGATGATTGTAGCACCTAAGGCTACAGCAGCTACCGAAGCGCCCACACCCATGGTATGGTCTGAGAGGCCGACCTGCAAGTCATATAATGCACTCAGGTGCGGAATAGTGCGCAGGTTGGTATTTTCCGGCGTGGCCGGGTAGGTGGAGGTGCATTTGAGCAGGATCAACTCGAGGCAGCCTTCTTCCCGCAGCACCTGCACAGCTTCGGCCACTTCCTGCACCGTGGCGGCACCGGTACTCATGATCACGGGCTTGCCCGTAGCTGCCACTTTGCGCAGCAGCGGGTGATCGGTGTTCTCAAACGAGGCGATCTTGTAGGCAGGTGCATCCAGACTCTCCAGAAAATCCACTGCAGACTCGTCGAAAGGAGAGGAGAAAGCGATGATGCCGCGTTCCCGCGCCCGTTCAAAAATAGGCTGGTGCCACTCCCAGGGGGTATAAGCTTCCTTGTAGAGGTCATACAGCTCACGGCCTTTCCACAAGGAACCCTCATCTTCGATGGTGAGGGCACCCGGCAGAGTCATGGTATCGGCGGTATAGGTCTGGAGTTTGATGGCGTCTGCCCCAGCGTCAGCGGCGGCGTCTACAATGGCCAGTGCCCGCTCCAGTGACTGGTTGTGGTTACCCGACATCTCCGCGATGATAAAGGGCTTATGGCTTGGGCCAATCGGACGACCGGCAATACTAATATCGTTGATCATGGTTTCTGTTTCTAAACTATACCCTGGCCTTTGGCTGCCAAACAAATCGGAAAGCTGTTGGATGTGCCGGATCGGCATTTCCGTAAGCAAAACCGGCTTTCTCAAATGACCGCACAGAGGCTTTGTGATCCTGTTGCACCAGTCCTTCTACGAGCTGCACATCAGGCCGGTCCTCCAAGAGCTGCTGTATACCTTTGAGCAACACGGTGTGCCCTAGTCCATTGCCCCGGAAATCTGCCGCAATCAGGTAGCTGATCTTGGCTGTGCTGCTGTTGATGTCAAATCGGATATGGGCGGCTGGTGTACCGTCTGCTTCAGCAAGATAAAGGATGGTGTCGGGGTTGTCAAGTTTGGCCTGAAACCAGCGGATATGATTTTCCAGCGGAATGGGCTCAGAATTGAACGAGTGCCGGCGAACCTCCGGGTCATTGGCCCAGTCAAAAAGCAGGTGCAGGTCTGCAGGTTTAGCCAGCCTAAGTTTCAGGTTAGTGGCCAGATTTAAGCCTCGGAAAAAGGCCAGCAAACGCTCCGGACTTTTGCCGTCAAAGTACTGCCGCTGCGTGGTGAGTTGTGCTGTAAACTCCTCTTCGCTTATACCTTGCTGCAGTGCTTTCGAGAGGTTAATGTAGTGTTTGGCTATACCTGTTGTTGTCAGGAATTGGTACATACCTGCCTGGTTGTCGGCAGTTTGCTTCACAAATAGCAGTCCGCCTACGGCGGCATATTCATAAGAAATGCCACTGGCGGAGGTGATGGCAGCTTGGCATTTGGACATCAGGCGGCACAGACTTTCGGCGGAAAGGTCGCGGTGCAGTTTGGCCTGGGGCTGGTCTTTCAGATGCTGCTTCAGTTCGTACATATGGGTATAGGCGCTGCCTACTACCACTTCTATTTGCTTCACGGCAGGTATAGCCTGCAGCGTTTCCAGTGCCTGCAAGGTATGATTATCCGGATCGGCACCGCCCATGCAAACCAGCACACACAGCTCGCCTTCAGGTATAGTCCGGTTAACTTTGGCGGCTCTCAGGAAAGCGGGGCGGAGCAGCGCATAGTGCGGACCCAGCAGCAGTCGGGTATAGGGTACAGTCTTGTAAAGTTCCGGTGCCACACCACCCGCCTGGTTGATCACCGCATCCGCCACGAAGGTATAGGCATGAATATCGTCAAT
Organism: Pontibacter sp. HSC-14F20; assembly: GCF_019599265.1. GTDB lineage: Bacteria > Bacteroidota > Bacteroidia > Cytophagales > Hymenobacteraceae > Pontibacter. Next base: position 60,000 of record NZ_JAHZTC010000001.1, read on the forward strand.
GCAGACAAGTGCCGCACCACGGGATTTTATATTTTGCTGATAAGCAGTGCCAAAGGTATAGCCATCCAGCACCACGATCTCTTCTTCAGAAACATAGGCGTCGAGTTCATGCACAAAACGATCAGCATCTGGCTCAGCAGGAGGAAGCACAATGATACCGTCGGAGATTTCCAGAATACGCTCTTGCAGCGCCTGGTCAGGCGACTGAATAGCAAACACGCACTCAAAATCCTTGCGCAGCATGTGCACCAGCGCCAGTGAGCGCGTGACGTGCCCCAGTCCGATGCGGCTGTTTCCGTCTGCCCTGACAATGATGCGTGTTTTCCTGTTCATGCTATTGTAGTTTTAGCAGTGCTCGGGTAAATCCTCCGGCCTGCAGCAGTTTTCTGGCAGCTGCCAGTTCCTCTTCTTCAGTCACAAAAACCTGTCGTTGCGAATTGCCCGCGTTTATTTCCTGCAGCCAGGGGTGCTCCTGTAGCAGTCTTTCAATCTGCTCGTGCGATACCTGGTGACCTGGTTTCCAGAGCCGCTCCATAATCATAGAAACCAATACGTAGTCCGTCGGATAGTCTACGGTCAGGCGCAGCTGTTCGATGGGAGAGGTATAAGGCAATGCTTGCCTCATGAAACTGGTATCCCTTCTGATATAGGGCGTCACGTGCTCCCGGTCGGCGGCTTCGGTAGCCAGTGCGTCGGCTGTTTCCAAGGTATGTCGCGTGAAAACTTCCACGTTGGTACCGAGCGGCAGGCCTGATGTGATGATATAGTCTGAACCTGTTGCAATTAGCTGCGCTACCGCCTGGTCGATCGTTACCGGCATCACAAAAGGGTTATCCCCGGTCAGGCGTACGATCACATCCAGCTCAAAAGTCTGGGCGGTCTGCAGGAAACGCTCCAGCACATCATCTGCTGGGCCGCGCAGGCAAGGTATAGCCTTCGCCTCGCAGAAAGCTTCAATGGCATCATCAGCGCTTCGGGTGGTAGTGGCGACGATCGTTTGCTGCAAGGCTGTCGCGTTACGGGCATTCGTTACCACATGCTCCAGTAGACTAGTTCTTCCGCTGAAAGGAAGCGGTAGCAGTGCCTTGCCCGGCAAACGTTCTGAACCCAGGCGTACCTGTATAATGGCGCCGACCTTTACCATGCCGTCCAGCCTCCGTCCAGCACCATGTTCTGACCTGTCATATAAGCCGAGGCGTCAGAAGCCAAGTAAACGAAGGCGCCCTTCAGATCATCCGGCTGCCCGATGCGCCCCAGTGGGTTCTTGCGCTGGAGTTGCTCTATAAATCCTTCGTTCTGCTGCACCTGTTCGCTCGGGAAAGGCCCTGGCGTAACGGCATTGACAGTGATATTATACTTGCCCAGGTAGCAGGCGAAGTAGCGTGTGAGTTGTAGTACACCGGCTTTGGCGGCTCCGTAGTGCGGCGGATTCAGGAAAGCCGGGCTGTCGTCGTAGATGCTGAAATCCGGAGAAACCATACCGTACATGGAAGACACGTTGATGATCCGTCCGCCGTTCTGTTTCAGGTATGGGATCACCTCCCGGATGCAGCGGTACACACTGTTGAGGTTGCCGTCGATGCCGTAAGCCCATTCTTCATCCGTGAGCTGCTCGGGCTGCTGTCCTTTGGAGTAAAAGGCGTTATTCACCAGCACATCAATCCGGCCTTCTGCCTGCTGTACCTGCGCAAAAGCGGCTGCAACAGTGGCTATATCTGAAATATCGCAGTAGGCGAAGGCAATCTTCAACCCGGTATACTGATCAAAAGCCTCTCTGAATTTCTCCTCGCTCCGGCCCAGTACATAAACGGCGGCACCGGCTTCTGCTAGTCCCAGGCTGATGGCGGTGCCCAGATGGCCGTAGCCGCCCGTAACGAGGGCCACTTTGCCCATTAAAGAAAACATATCAGTCAGATTGCTGCTCATCGTGCGGGCCACTTGTAGGGTAAAAGTATAGTTTCGTTTTCTTCTTTCAATTCTAAAAGCGCAGTATAAAGTGCTTCGGGCAGCGTTGTGCTGCTATAGCGGATATTCTCCTGCAGGGTCTGTAGACTCTCCACACCGATCACCACCTGTGAAATATAGGGATTTGACAGCGCAAAAGCCAGACAAACCGCCCCGACCGGGACTTGATAGGCGTTAGCCAATTGTTGTAGCCGCTCCAGTTTGGGTGAAGCCTCCTGCAGGTATGGCGGCAGCTCGGTCGGCTGCATGAAAAACAACCCCTGCAGGTATACAGAGCGCACATGCGTCTCGATCCCCCGCTTTCTCAGCTCAGGCAGCAGCTCTTCGAAGCGCCTGTCGAAGATGCTGTAGGGAAACTGAAGGATATCGATTTTCGCCTCCTGCTTTAGCAGCGCTTCGGCCTCGGCCGGATGATAGAGTGATACTCCCACCTTCTCTGCCAAGCCTGATGCCTTGAGTTGCTGTAAGTCGTCGAGTGCCGATGGTTTGTTGCTATAGCTGGCGTAGCTGTGCAGCAGGTAGCCGTATAACTTCACCATACGCAATTGCTCCAGCGATTCGTGACATGCCTGAGCGATGCTTTTATCCGGTTGGTTGGGCGGGTACTTGGAGATGATGCGGAAGTTATCAGGGGAGGTGCTGAGCACGTTGCCCAGACATTGCTCACTGCTGCCATAGGCTGCTGCCGTGTCCAGGGTGTCTATACCTGCATTGTGCGCTTCGGCCAAAATCCCGGCCACCTCCGTCTCCGGCACCTGTCCGCGCTGGTTGCTGATGCCGTAGGGGAGCCCAAATTGCGCCGTGCCCAGGATCAGCCTGTGTGTATGTGCCTGACCCGTCAAACTTATTTGTGGCAAAACTCCTTCACCTTCTCAATCACGTATTGCTGCTCTTCATCCGTCAGGCTCGGGTACATCGGCAGACTCAGACACGCCTCGTAATAGCCTTCAGCCTTTGGGAAGTCACCTTTCTTGTAGCCCAGACTGCGATAGTAGGGCATGGTGTGGGCCGGGATGTAATGCACCTGCGCAAAGATGTTGTGCTCCCGCAGATAACCGTAGAGTCCTTTGCGATCGGCCACCTGGATCACGTATAGGTGGTAAGCGTGGCCTGTCTTACTTGTTTCTGTCAACGCCGCCGGATTAGTGCCCAGCACCGCTATACCTTCAAAACCTGCAAAAGCCTTGTCGTATACCTTGGCAATATGCCTTCTTCTGGTCATGCCTTCGTCAGCGCGGCTTAGCTGGGAGAGACCCAAGGCGCAGAGCATATCGGGAATTCTATAATTGTAGCCTAGTTCCTGCATTTCCATGTACCACCCGCCGTGATTTTCCTCCAGCAACTCCGGGTCGCGTGTGATGCCGTGGGTGCGGTAGAGTAGGAGTTTTTTGTAGAGTTCTTCGTCGTTGGTGGTCACCATGCCGCCCTCGCTTGTGGCGATGTGCTTCACAGGGTGGAAAGAAAAGATGGCCAGCTCGGCAAAATTACCGTTGCCGCAGAACTGCTTTTTGCCTTTGCTATCAATGAAAAAACCGCCGGGGGAGTGGGCCGCGTCCTCAATGATCCAAAGCCCGTGCTCGTCGGCGAGCTTGCGCAGCTCCTCCAGGTTCACAGGATTGCCGGCGAAGTCGACAGGGATGATGCCGCTGTAATAGCCTTTTGGCTTGTTCTCCACCATTTGACGTACCTTGGCAATGTCGATCAGGGCAGTGTTCGGGTCGATGTCAGCAAACTTGATGGTGCCGCCGCAGTAGCGCACGCAGTTGGCCGAGGCCACAAAGGTGATGGGCGTGGTAATGACACGGGAAGACTCGTTCACGCCAAGTGCCATGGCACAGAGGTGTAGCGCAGCCGTACCGTTGCTTACCGCCACAGCATATTTGGCGCCCACATAGCGGGCAAAAGCCTGTTCAAACTCTGCCACCTTCGGCCCCTGCGTCAGGAAATCCGATTGCAGCGTCTCCACCACCGCCTGAATGTCGGCCTCGGTAATGTGTTGTCGACCGTAAGGTATAGGGCGTATATGCTTTTCGTTTTGCATAGAAGAAGTTAAGTGCTGAAGCGTTAAATTGCTTTCGGTGATATATGAGTGGTCCAACGCCGTCTGCTTCATGATTCCCTTGTCATTTCGATCCTTGGAAGAAACTGAGATAGCGTAGTGACTCTGCAATAATCCAGATTCCTCAATTCTTTCGGAATGACAGCCGGAATCTAACAATTCACTCATTCACTACTTTACACACTAAAATTCGGGTCTACGTGCTGACGGATCTGGTCGCGAAGCTGCTCTACGCTGAGCCATTCGCTGTTGGTGCCGGAGTTATACTTGAAACCCAGTTCGACCATCTTGCCATTGTGCGCTTTCATAAAATCCTCGACCGTCCAGAGCGGAGTAGAAGGCACAATCACGTAGTACTTATCCAGCTCCACAGTGTTCAGGGAGTCGGTTTCGGTAATCATTTCTTCGTGCAGTTTCTCACCCGGACGTATACCTACCACTTCCTGCTTGCAGTTCGGGCCAATAGCCTCGGCCAGGTCGGTGATCACATAAGAAGGAATTTTCGGTACGAAGATCTCACCGCCCCAGTGGTGTTCCAGCGCATGGAAAACCAGTTCTACGCCTTCTTCCAGTGAAATATTGAAACGGGTCATCTCCGGGTGGGTGATCGGCAGAACACCTTCTTCACGTTTCTTCAAAAAGAAAGGCACCACCGAACCACGGGAGCCAATCACGTTGCCGTAACGCACCACCGAAAACTTGATGTCGCGCTTGCCTTTCATGTTGTTGGCGGCTACAAACAGCTTATCAGAGCAAAGTTTGGTAGCACCATACAGGTTGATCGGAGCAGCTGCTTTGTCGGTAGAGAGGGCCACGACATGCTTCACGCCGGTGTCAAGGGCGGCGTTAATGATATTTTCGGCACCCAGCACGTTCGTTTTGATGCACTCCATTGGATTATATTCGGCGGCCGGCACCTGTTTCATGGCAGCGGCGTGTACTATAATATCAATGCCTTCGCAAGCCCGTTTGAAACGATCGCCGTCACGCACGTCGCCAATAAAGTAGCGAACAGAATTATATTTGCTGTGGGGAAATACCTGCGACATTTCGAACTGCTTCAGCTCGTCGCGGGAATAAATCACCACCCGTTTCACGTCCGGAAAACGGGCGTATACCATCTCCACGAACTTCTTGCCAAACGAGCCCGTGCCGCCTGTTACGAGTATAGCTTTATTATTTAAGTCTAATGCCATGCTTACTTTTTACTTTATACCAGGCCAAAGGATGTGTAACCCATGCCAAGGTGCAAGTTAAATATTTAATTGTTGATCTGTAATTGTTAAATGGGTGGATGTTTAATTTATAGTTGCAGGTTGGTTGTTGCCTGGGGATATTGTTATTTGCTGTTTATATATTGGGAGATTAATTGTTGATTGCTGGTTGTTAATTGTTGTTTGTGCAGGATTGCCAATAATAGATTGCCGGTGCATGATTCTGAGAGGTTGTGACCTGTTCCTACGATTATTAACTCCTAAAATTCCCATACTTCACTGTTTCATGTTGAAAAAAGCTTTTTTCGGGTTACTTCATACGCTGGGTTATTACTCCCGCTATACCTCGGTGTTGCATCATCCGGGCAAACAGGTACTTATTCCCAGCTATGTGCTCGATTTTGATGAAGAGGAGAAAGCTTTTCTGGAGGACTCAGCCCGCAGCTTCAACTACGCCATCGACTATAGCCTGGGTTACCGGCAGAAAGAACAGTATTTGATACAACTGCAAGATGTGGAGGTGCTGGGCAACTCCGGTGCTGTGGTGCTGGATGGGAAAATTGTGGTGGAATCAGTGGGGGAGGTGAGCCGGTTGGCCAAATCGGATGCATTTAAGGAAGTATCGCTGCTGCTGCCAAATCAAAAGAAAGGTCGCTATACCTCCGTGCTTTTTCTGCCCTGGGCTGAAAATAACAACTACCACTGGTTTTTTGACTGTCTGCCACGGCTATACCTGGTGCTGGAGCATTCGCAGGAACCGATCAGGGTGATCATGCGCCGCGATATGGCCGCTTACCAGCTCGACACTCTGCAATTTATACTGAAAGACTACCCACAAGCTGAAGTGGTCTACATAGGCAAACACGAAATATGGCGGGTAGAAGATTTCGTGCTCTCTTCGTTTGTGGCCAATGCGCAAAGTGGCTATCTGCCCCGCGAGATAGCTGACTGGCTGCGGCACAAGGTATGGCAGGGATATGGAGTACAGCAAAGCAACCGCAAAAGACGCGTGTACATCAGTCGCGCAAAAGCTAAAACCCGCCGTGTGCTGAATGAGCAGGAACTGTTGCCATTGCTCGACAGGTTTGGCTTTGAAGTAGTGCGGGCAGAGGAATTGACCTATCAGCAGCAGGTACAGCTCTTCTATGAAGCCGAGGCAGTCATTGCCCCCCACGGCGCCGGCCTGACCAACCTGCTTTTCTCGGAGCAATGCCAGGTACTAGAATTTCATCCCGCCAACCTGATCAAGACCCACTATTTTTTACTCTGCAAAGCACTTGGGTTCAGGTATAGGGCAGTAGTTGGTACAACAGGGGATAAGCTGGAGAACTATATCGTACCGGTGCAGGAGGTAGAGGCATGGTTGGAAGGTATAAGAGCTTAGGTATATTTAGTTAAATTGGAGTTAAATAACGGATGTTCAGGTATAAAGTGCATTCGCAAATAGGCCGATATGCTAAGGAATAGACTTCCGTTAAGCTGGGAGTTAGTAAAAAATTTAAGCAATGAAAGATAAAGCCCTGCCATTTGTCTTACTCTTTTTACTCTCGGTTAGCAGCAGTGCATTTAGCCAGGGCGCAGAAGAAAAAATACGCTTTCATATTGCTCCCTTTAATTTTTTTGACCCGATAACAGGTGTTTTGCAAATTGGTGTCCATAAGAATTTGCATAAGCGATTGGCATTGTCTTTAGACCATGGGTTTAAAATGCAGACCTTTCGGACTCTCGTAACGGACGGTGAAAGCGAAAGGAAGAATTACAGATACTCTAAAACGAAAGCGGAGTTAAAATACTTTATTGGGAAAAACGCATCGGTTTCTTCATCTTACTTATCCGTGGAAGGTATGTATTTCCCGCAGAAATATGTAAAAGAGAATGATTATCTGAAGAGAAATAATACTTCTTACCGGTATGATTATTCGGATATAAACAGGACCGTCTGGGTTACAAGTTTAAAGTATGGGATAGAGATTAAAATCAACAATTTTGTACTCGACCATTTCTTTGGTGTAGGGCTAAGACGACTTTCTATAAAGCACCAACCTTTTGGGCTAACAGCGGACGAATATTTTGCAGAATCTGATGTCTGGTTTCCGCCTATTGACCGAAAAGAAGGAGTCTTTTACCGACCGCATGTATCAATGGGAGTTAAGGTAGGCTACATCGTAAGGTAATATTTTTATCAACCACACTTCTAAGACAGCTACTCCACCTTATAGCCAAACATGCTGTGCAGCCGGCCTGGGACAATTCGGACATATAATGACAAATTATATCTTACTCAATAAAGCCAAGTTAATTAGGACATTCGTTTGGACAGCAATAATTCTGACGATCGCGTTTTGCATTTTGGTCTATTACAACTGTGAAAGTGGAAGGTGCTATTACAGTTCAGACTTTATTTTTGGACTTATCACGACTTTATTCATCCTGCCCACAATCTTAATAATATTAGAGACAATACAGGGCTGCATTGAATATCGAAGGACTGAAAAATTCTTCAATAGCATTCCTATGAGCGAGCTATTTGAAAATGGATTCAAAGCAAGCTTGACCGAAAAGGAAAGCCAATGGTTCATGTCCAGACTAAGCCTTGTGGGACAATTTGATAATTACAACATGATTTGTGAAGTTGAAAATGGGAGACTTCGGGTAACAGCAAAGACAAACTATGCCCATTTGGATAAGTGGGACGACAAAGACATAGACTCCATTCAGCAATCATTCAGGCATGTAAGGTTTGAGTATGACGGAGATGGAATTGCAACTTCTTTGAAAGTAAGTGAAGTAAAGCAAATGACTTACAACGGTCTGGAGAGTCATTTAAAAGAATTCATAAAGATGTTGAGGAAACTAAGAATCGAGTAAAACAGGCACTATAAAACAAAACCCAAAAGTAAACTACCCCACCCCAAAGCAGAGTCCGTTCCCAACTACCACCAACCCATGAAACAGCTATACCTCGTCCTGATCATCATCCTGAGCATTCTTTCCGGCTGCTCCACTTCATCCCCCAACTTCCAGAATATTTATATCAACGATCTGGAGCATAACCCAGCCGGGTACCTCGCTAATTTCAAAGAGATCCATGCTATTGTCGAGAGTCAGCATCATTATCTAACAAGCAAAGGAATTCACACCGACTCGCTGTTTGACAACTACGCTGCCTTGCTATCAAAAGCGGAGGATAACACGACTTATGGCAAGTTGATACTTCAGTATTTCAGTGAATTGCAGAACGGACATTCGAGCGTGTATTTCAGGCGAAACTTTGTAAACTGCGATGCGGCTTTAGTAGAAAACCGGGTGTTCTTCACGCGTGTCCGGGATGAGCGTTTTAGAAAAGCAGGTATACAAGAGAGAGATGAGATCCTTGAAATTGATGGGATGCCGGTGCTGGATTGGCTGGAGCGGGAGAAGGCTTATGTATACGCTTCAACAGGGCAAGGCAGAACAGCTTTGACTGTCAATAACAACATTTTTAGAAGTTACTTTAAAGATTCGCGTCGCTTTTTAATCTGGACAGCAGACAGTTTGAAAGAAGTTTCTGTGCTCTTTGATGAAAGCACTTACATACCTGTGCCGGATTATACCTTAACAGCAGGTAAGAGTCTGACAGACCAGATTGGGTATATCGCGATCAATGGCATGAAAGGCGATGTGGTAGAGCAGTTTCTGGAGCATTACTTAAGCCTGAAAGACAAACCTTATCTGATCATCGACCTCAGGTATAACAGAGGCGGAAATTCAGCTTTGTGCGAAAAAATGGCGACTTATCTGGTTAAGAAAAAACACAGGGCCAGTGTGTCAACCAGGTCAATCAGCCCGGACCCGGAAAGCTATAAAGGAAAACTGTTCGTGCTGACGAGCGGCTATACCTTCTCGTCAGCCGAAAGCTTTGCCATTGACTTGTGGGAAGGCGCTGATGCTACGCTTATCGGAACGCCAACCCACGGCGATACCGGCAATGGCGCTTCGAACTTTGTAACCAGTCAAGGTATAGCCTTTCGTATACCTACCCGAGAGCCAAGAGTTTCTGCGGGTGGATTCCCGATGGAAGGGAAATCCATACCTCCTGCCTATCTGGTAGAACTCACTGTGGAGGACTTCCAGAAAGGAGAAGATACGGTTTTGAACTATACCTTGCATTTGATCAAGCAAAGTATAGAACTTAAAGCCGAAAAATAGTATATTGAATTTCTCAGGCCCTGTAGACAAACCTAAACGTATCAAAACATGAAATTTCTGAAGATCCTATACCTGGTATTTGCTGCTTCCATGTTAGTCGATTTGATTAGCTCCTTCAATACCACACAAGAAGTGTTCAGGGTATTATTCTGGGAGACGAATATTTGGTGGTACAGGATCTACAAACTCTCTTTCCTGTTGCTATTTGCTTCAGCTTTCTGGGAGCAACAGAAACGAGAGAAGTTAAAAAGTCAATAAGCTGAAGGCTTCACTTTTCAAGCTTCTTCCACCAACCTCAGTTCCCGGGTTGAGATTTCCCGCATCTCCATTTTACGGATCTTACCTGTTACAGTCATCGGGAAATCCTCTACAAACTTCCAGTACTTTGGTATTTTGAAAGTGGCAATCTGCCCTTTGCAGTAAGCCGTAATGTCTTCGGAGGTGGTATAGAAACCCTGTCGGAGTTTCACCCAAGCCATTACTTCTTCGCCGTATTTGTGGTCCGGCACGCCAATTATGTGCACATCCGAGATCGCCTGGTGGGTAAGCAGGAACTCTTCTATCTCGCGCGGGGCAATGTTTTCGCCTCCCCGTATGATCAGGTCTTTGATGCGGCCCACCATCTGCACATAGCCTTCCTCGTCCATCACGGCCAAGTCGCCGGTGTGCATCCAGCCATTTTGCAGTACCCGCGCCGTCGCCTCCGGCATATCCCAGTAGCCCAGCATCACTGAATAACCACGGGTGCAGAGCTCGCCTTTCTGGCCGCGTGGCAAGATCAGACCAGTCTCTGGGTCTACAATCTTTACTTCCAGATGCGGGTGTACCTTGCCAACAGTCGACACACGTTTTTCCAGCGGGTCGTCCAGCTGGCTCTGCGTCGAGACTGGTGAAGTTTCAGTCATGCCGTAGCAAACAGTTACTTCCCGCATGTTCATCCGCGACTGCACTTGCTTCATGGTTTCGATGGGGCAGTTGGAGCCCGCCATCACGCCGGTGCGCAGCGTCGAGAAGTCGTATTGAGAAAAGTTCGGATGCTCCAGCTCGGCAATGAACATGGTCGGCACGCCATAAAGTGAAGTGCATTTTTCAGCCTGCACAGTCTGCATCACCTGTTCCGGATCAAAGGTCTCGGCCGGGATAATCATACAGGAACCGTGCGTGATGCAGGCCATATTCCCTATCACCATCCCGAAGCAGTGGTAAAATGGCACAGGTATGCACACCCGGTCCTGCTCGCTATACTTCAGCGTTTCTCCGATAAAAAAGCCATTGTTGAGGATGTTGTGATGGGAGAGGGTGGCGCCTTTGGGCAAGCCGGTTGTGCCCGAGGTATACTGAATGTTGATGGGGTCGTCGAACTGCAGGGTTGCTTCCCGCTCTGCTAATTCCTGATCCGTCACAGCTTGACCGGCTGCAATAAAGTGTTCCCAGTCACGCTCCATGATCACGGTGCGGGTCGGATATTCACAATCAGGACGAATGTGGTTAAGCATTTCCACATAGTCAGTTTTTCGGAAGTAATGCGATGCAATGAGCAAACTGATCTGGCTTTGCTTCAGGGCATACTTCAAATCGTTGGTTTTGTAGGCTGGATTGATGTTAACGAGCACCGCACCCATCCGGGCGGTAGCAAATTGTACCAGCACCCATTCCACCCGGTTAGGTGCCCAGATACCCACCCGGTCGCCCTTTTGTATACCATACGCCATCAGACTTTTGGTTACCTGCGCTACCTGCTCCCATAGCTCCCTGTAAGTAGCGCGGTAATTTTGGGTGACCATGACGAGGGCTTCGCGGTCGCCAAACTTTTCTACTGTGTTGCGCAGGCTCTGTCCGATGGTTTCACCGCGCAGCGGCATGGAGCTCACGCCATGGCTATAGGAGGGGGTGCTGTTCATGAAATTTTTCTTAAATTCTGAAGAGGATTATACCTGATGTGAGATAGAATCCGTGTTTAGACATTTAAGTTACAGATCGACTTCCATAAAAGCACGTGAAATGTTGCTAATTTGCTATAGCTGGAGTTTGGCACAGAGGCACATCTTATACCAGCTTCTCTGGGAAACGTTAGCAGGTATAGAGGTTAAATAGAAGGTATAAAGGATTATTATTTTAATCTTAGTGATGGTAGGTATAGCAGGTTAAGGGGGGAGAAACAACATAAACCCTCTACTGGGTATAAAACCAAACAAACTGATCCGTAGAAATCATATCGCTTTTAGATTGTCCAGAATTGATGGAACCAGCTTTAATATATTTTAGGAAATGCCGGGGGAAGTGGGCCTGAGTAAGGCTCAACGAAAATTCTATCCTATATGCTGATCAGAAAAGTTTAGATTACCGATGTTTTATGTGGTGTGCCTCTATGTGAATGAAAAGCACCGTGGCCACTGTTGGGCAGCAAAACTGCTGCAGCTAGGTCTTACATAAACCTAACTTCTGAATTTACAGAGATTTTACCTGAGCAGAGATCTGGAGAATTTTGACTAATCCAATGACTCGCTATACCTTAGCCTTCATAACCAATCGTTTCACTACCTTGGCCAGCTTCTCTGTTAGTTCGCGCCTTGAAAACTGAGCGTGATTGAGGTAGGGCAGGTCAAGGTTCGGGTTGATGGACCAGGCTTTGCTCATCAGCATCAAGTGGTCGAGCATGAGCTCGTGGGCCGTGTAATGGAAGAGGCGTCCGGCGCCGCACTCATCAATAATCCGGTCGGTGTCGGAGTGCACGGGACCGAGGCAAATAATTGGTTTGTTCGAAGCCAGGTACTCAAACAACTTGCCCGGCACATTAGAATACACAGCGGGAACATCGGCTATGGCCATGAGCAGCATCGTGCTTTCCATCAGGTACTTGATGGCCTCGGTGTGCGGTACATGCGCCACAAATTCTGTTATACCTTCCAGTCCGGCTTTCTTGATGCGCTGTTTCACTCCCTCCGATACTTTGCCCACAAAGCGCAGTTTATACCTGATTTCGCTGTTCACCGATCGCAGTTGTGAGATCACTTTCAGAAACACATCGATGTTATAATTCTCGGTGATCGTGCCGGTATACGTGATCAGAAACTCGTCCTGAGGTGGAGTCGAAGGGTAGATGAAATCATCCTCGTCATACCCGTTCGGGATCACATGAATTTTATCCGGATTGATCTTGGCTGGTTTGTTGAGGAAAAGGCGCTTGGTATCTTCGCTTGTCACAATAACAGCATCGGCCCGCTCCAGCACCTGCAGTTCATAATTCCGGTCGATGCGTTTGGCAATCGGGGTGTGATAGAGCTGATCGTAATAATGTATGTTCGTCCAGGGGTCGCGGAGGTCTGCGATCCAGGGCAGCTTATACCTTTCTTTTAGTTTCAGGCCGATCAGTTGCGTAGAGTGAGGCGGACTGGTCGTCAGGATCACCTGAAGCTGACCATGCTTCAGCAGTTCGCCAGCCTTTTTGAGGGCATGTTTGTTCCAGCCCACGCGGGCATCAGGTATAAACAGGTTGCCGCGCACAAACTTGAACACTTTGTCCAGGAAGCCGGTTTTGGCCTCTTCGTTGGCAAAACCACTGTAGGGTATTTCTTTTTTGCCGGAGAGTTTTTTGTAATACTCAAAGGGCTCGGAGGTGGCGGTGCGGTATACGGCGGTTCCTTCGGGCACTTCGCTCGCAAAGGTATGGTCGAGCACCGGGTAAGAAGCCTGTTTCTCGTCAACGGTGAGCACACTGGGCCGCACACCTGACTGGGGCAGGTATTTGCAGAACTTCAATCCACGCTGCACGCCCGGCCCGCCGGATGGAGGCCAGTAGTAGGAGATGTATAGTAAATTGATCTGGTCTGTTTTTTCCAAAGCGATCAGCAAAATAACTTCTTCCCCAAAGATAGAAAACAGTTATCAGTTAACAGTAATCAATAAGCGGCTAACGCCTTATTTTTAGCAGCTGCATAGCAACGGCAAATGATACCTTTTACTGAAAATCGGAAAATTGTTTACAATACCCTGCATAAATGTTCACGGATAACTCTTTACTGATCATTGTAAATTGTAGCAACTATTCCTGATATTCCTTAGTTTTGTAGGTAAATCCAGAATTAGAGAGATGTTTGATAATTTAAGTAACAAACTAGACCGCGCCTTTAAAACCCTAAAAGGCCAGGGAAGCATCACCGAGATCAACGTAGCTGCCACCATCAAAGAGGTACGCCGTGCCCTGGTGGACGCCGACGTAAACTATAAAGTAGCCAAAACGGTAACTGACAAGATCAAGGACGAGGCCATGGGCCGTGACGTACTGATCGCCGTTTCGCCGGGTCAGTTGATGGTAAAGATCGTGTACGAGGAGTTGACCGAGCTGATGGGTGGCGAGAAGCAGGATATCAACCTCAAAGGCGAGCCTGCCATCATCCTGATTGCGGGTCTGCAGGGTTCTGGTAAAACCACTTTTACGGGCAAACTGGCCAACTACCTCAAAAAACAAGGCCGTGGTGTAATGGTGGCTGCCTGCGACGTGTACCGTCCGGCTGCGATCAACCAGCTGCAGGTGTTGGCCGAGCAGGTAGGAGTAGAGGCTTATACCGAACTGGAAAACAAGAATCCGGTGCAGATTGCCCTCAATGCCGTTGCGCATGCTAAAAAGACAAACAAGAAAGTAGTCATCATCGATACCGCTGGTCGTTTGGCCGTGGACGAGGCGATGATGAAAGAAATAGCCGAGATCAAGGCGGCCGTGAAACCAACTGAAACCCTGTTTGTGGTAGACTCCATGACTGGTCAGGATGCGGTGAACACAGCCAAAACCTTCAACGAGCGCATCAACTTCGATGGCGTTGTGCTAACCAAGCTCGACGGTGACTCCCGAGGTGGTGCCGCTCTTTCGATTCGTTCCGTAGTAGAGAAGCCGATCAAATTCATCTCCACAGGTGAGAAAATGGAAGCGCTTGACCTGTTCTATCCGGATCGTATGGCCCAGCGTATCCTCGGCATGGGTGACGTGATCTCCCTGGTAGAGCGTGCGCAGCAGGCTTTTGATGAGGACGAGGCGAAGCGTATCAACAAGAAAATCCGCAAAAACCAGTTCAACTTCGATGACTTCCTGACACAGCTCGAGCAGATCAAGAAAATGGGTGACATCAAAGACCTGGTAGGTATGATCCCGGGTGTTGGCAAAGCCTTGAAAGATGTGGAGATTGACGAAGGGGCCTTCAAGCCGATCGAAGCGATCATCAAATCGATGACGCCTCAGGAGCGCGAGAACCCGGATATGATCAGTGGCAGCCGCCGTGCCCGTATTGCAAAAGGCTCCGGCACGGACATCACGCAGGTGAACAACCTGATGAAGCAGTTCAACGACATGCGTAAAATGATGCGCTCCATGAACAAGATGGCGGGTACCAAAGGCGGTATGGCCAACCTTGCCAAAATGATGGGCGGACGTCGCTAAGCGATCTCAAAGTATAAGCAAAAAGGCTGAGCAGGTATACGCTCAGCCTTTTTCATTTCAGATAACTCTATACGTTGTTGACAATTCTGCTTTCCTGATGCTATACCTGACAGAGGGGAGAACCAGCAGGTATAACACTAGTACACTTGCTTATCTTCTTTCCGGGCCCATTTCGCAAAAGCTTCCTGCGCCTCGTCCCGTAGTATTTGTTCCATCGGTATGGAGCGTTCAGGTGCATCTTTTTCGATTTCATTGTAAATAAACTGGTCGTCGAAACCAGCATCAGCAGCATCGTCTTTGGAGTTGGCATAGTATACTTTGCGCGGTCGGGCCCAATAGATAGCTCCCAGGCACATGGGGCATGGTTCGCAGCTGGTATAGAGTTCGCAGTCGGTCAGTTGGAAAGTGCCCAGTGCCTGACAGGCTTTGCGGATGGCGTCTACCTCGGCATGGGCAGTGGGGTCGTTGGTGGCCAGCACGTTGTTATACCCGCGGGCAATGATCTCTCCATCACGCACAACAACCGCTCCGAAGGGGCCACCAAATCCAGCCTCCATTTTTTCTACGGAAAGTTTGATCGCTTCCCGCATATAGTTTTTCTGGTCTTCTGTCATAGAATTAGCTTCACTTTGCTGCATACGGTCTACTGGCAGCACCCGGTTTAGGATGGAAGAAAATAACCAGCAGGTAGGCGGTGGGAAGTAAGTAGAATTGTTATCTGAAAGCTTATCCGAAATTCTATCAGATAAGTATATATACTATATAAAGCAATAGCTTACACTACACTTGTGCCTTTTAACGCATACTCGTAGTGCAAGCTATTCAAGCTGTTGCCGTACTCTAAAAACAGAGCAGGCGATGATTTACAATTATTAAGTATCTGACTATAGAAGTATATTTTTTATTATTTGACTTTTAACAACCTTTCAGAATTAAATACGAACCATTCATCGTATTGTTTTTGATAACACTAAATACGTAGGTATATTTTGTGTATTGAAACGCTGATAAACGGAATAACTTGATATCAAATGATGAACAGTTATATGATTTCAGATTGTCGAATGCGCTTGTCACGATTTGTTCAAGTCGCATGGCCTTGCCTGAGGTGGGGCACTTTTATACTCTTTGTTTCTCTGTTGCTGAGTGCCTGCACAGCCACACGCGAACAGGAAATCGAAGGGGATGTGAACGAGTTCCGCTCTTGGGTAAATGCCCAGACCAACAAACTCGAGGAACGAACGGAAGAGGACTGGCAAAGAACAAAAGAAGATTTTAAGCAGCGCACCGAAGAACTCGATCGCAAACAGGAGCGCTTCTCTGACAAACTGCGGGCTGACTATCAGCAGATCAAAGCAGATTTCGAGGCGCGTGAAAAGGAGCGGGACAAC
This sequence comes from Pontibacter sp. HSC-14F20, assembly GCF_019599265.1. Taxonomy (GTDB): domain Bacteria; phylum Bacteroidota; class Bacteroidia; order Cytophagales; family Hymenobacteraceae; genus Pontibacter. The sequence goes on from NZ_JAHZTC010000001.1 coordinate 76,248, forward strand.
CTGGCTAGCAACGAGGCTGAGTTAACTAAATGGGAACGCAATTTGCTGGGACAATACGCAAACGGCACCGCATTAAGTGCCGCTAATGTTGAGCAGGCCTATCAGAACTTTATGAGCAATGTGCGGGCAAGACATAAAAACTGGGACCAGCAGGGCTGGGAAATGGCATCTGCCGTGCTGGAAGAACTGAACCAGCGAAAAGAGGCCTTTGATGAACTGCCCGACGAGACCGAAGTCCGTATAAAGACCCTACAGATGGAGTTTGCCGCGCTAAAAGAAAGCGAGGAACCTAACCCGTAATTTCCTATTAACAGCATACACCCTATGGCCAACCTTGAAACCTTAACCCCTGAGCTATACCTTGTCAAAGCCTTTACAGAGCAAGCAAACGGTGGAAACACTGCCGGCGTCGTACTTTTTGCTGACAGGCTCTCACACGAGCGACGCCAGAAAATAGCCGCCATGCTGGGCCTTTCTGAGACGGCTTTTGTGTCAAATTCTGAAGTCGGCGATGTGAAAGTCGAATTTTATACTCCTTTGAAGCAGATTCCACATTGCGGTCATGCGACGGTAGCAGCTTTTAGTCTGCTGTGGCAGAAAGGATTGCTCCTGAACGGAAGTGCAGTGAAAGAATCAATAGATGGTCCGCGCCAGATCAGTTTTGAAGAAGGCAAGGTATACCAGGCGCAACTGCCACCGCAGTACACGCCTATTGAGGCGGCAGGCATTAATCCGTACCAGATCATCGCAGCACTGGGACTTCCCGAAGGGTTCACCTTTCCGTCAGAGCCGCTCATTGCCAGCACAGGGGTACCTTTTTTATTAGTCCCTATACCTGACGAGAGCATGCTGCATCATCTGCAGCCTGATCAGGAACTGGTGCGCGCCATTTCAGAAAAAGCAGGCCTGGTGGGTTTCTACGCTTTTACGACAGCTACGGCGCTGGCCGATGCAAGTGCCCGTATGTTTGCCCCAAGCTACGGTATACCTGAGGAGTCAGCCACAGGTATGGCCGCGGGGCCGCTTGCCTGCTACCTGCACGACCACCTGCAACAACACAAATTAGATTTTCTGATACACCAGGGCTATCTCATGCACCATCCGTCCCCAAGTCAGATTGAAGTGCTGCTGCAACCGGACGGAGAAGGGCACATCATGGGCCTGCGTGCCGGAGGCCGCGGACTGGTAATCAGGAAGATGGAGTTAGGTGATTTTTAGGTTTGGCTACTGGAGCCACTGCTGGCGCAGGCGGCTGATCTGCCGGGCATGGTGACTGAAGTGGTCCTGTAAAAAATCAAGCGTCTGGCCGATCGTAAGCATACCTGCGTATGGATGCCGGAAAACGCACTTATCTAACTGTTGCTGGGGGAGTTCGGTCAGAGTGTCTTCCAGTTGATAGCGGGCTGCGTCCCACTGTATCCGCAGTGAGTTTAAGCTGGCATATGCCGGCACTTTGGCAACTGCATCCGGAGCTTTGAACTTCATGCCCGAATGCAGCGCAACACGAAGCAGCAGCGACCGGAAAGTATGTGCCAACGAGGCCGACTCCAGTTTATCTTCCTGCAACTTGCGCTGTATGTAACTATTAGTCAGCTGCTCTACCTGAATCAGGTGGGCCACAATCTGGTTGATGGACCACTTGCCAGTAGGTGTGGCCCTGTTAAGAAGTTCTTCGTCCAGGCCCTCCAATTCTCCGACCAGTCGGTTCCGCGACTCTTCCAGTTTCAGGTATCGGCTTTCAAGTAAGGGGTTCATCAATTGAAGGTGGCTAAATACGGTTGTGCTCATAGGTAAACGTAGGTATAGGTCGATTATTGATTGCCAATCTACATAAATTTCTGATTAATGCAACGGTAGGTGTAGTTTTTTTATACCTAAACAGCTGATAATAAGCTAGGTGGTTCAATATGGAGTAAAATATATAATTGGATAAGTTCAAATTTTGTGCAAGCAATACAGATAATCCTTTTCTTTGCAGTAAAATAAACAGACAGCATGAAGTATACCGATGACCCCGTAGGGGCTGCTATACAGGATTTTATGGCCGGCAACCATAAGGCACGTATTGTGGTGGAAAGCAACCTGACAGAAGACGACGAAATAGTAGTGGCTTACCTGTTCCGGACGCCAGAAGAAATGCCGGAACTGGAGCTGCTGGCGCTGGAGCAGTGTCGGGGACGTGTGCTGGATGTTGGTGCCGGTGCCGGTTGCCATAGCCTTGCCTTGCAGGCACTCGGAGTGGATGTCACAGCCCTTGATATTTCACTGGGAGCGGTGCAGGCCATGAGGCAGCAAGGTATAAGGCAGGTGCTGCAGCATAATATTTTTGACCTGAGCGGCCAGCGTTTCGATACGCTGCTGTTGCTCATGAACGGCATAGGTATAGCCGGAACCCTGGAGGGGCTGGATCACTTTCTGGAGCATGCCAAAACACTGCTCAACCCGGGCGGCCAAATCCTACTCGAATCCTCGGATATTCTGTATATGTTTCAGGAAGAGGACGGCTCCGTCCTGCTCGACCTGAATGCCGGCTATTACGGTGAGGTGGTATACAACATGCGCTACAAAGAACACCAGACAGGAGAATTTAAATGGATTTTTATCGACCCGGCCATACTCGAGGATTACGCTACATCACATGGCTATACCCTTGAGCAGCTTTACGAAGGGGAGTATGGCAACTACCTGGCCCGACTGATTTTGCCTCAGCACTAAGCTCAATTTGCGGAGGTGGCTATACCTTTAGCAGCCGCTTTGCCGTATGCCTGTAGGTATGGCAAAAAGGCAAACCTCATGCAAAAAAGGCTTACTACAACCTGGCAACTCACTAAACAGACCCTCCAGAAGTTCATCGATGACAACCCGCTCGACTATGCGGCCATCATAGGGTTCTACACTATTTTCTCCTTGCCTGCCGTGCTCATCATTACCATCCGGATTGCGGGTGCTGCTTTCGGGCAGGAGGCCGTGCGGGGCGAGGTAGTAAAACAGGTAGGTGGTATTGTAGGGCGCAACAGTGCCGCGCAGGTCCAAAGCATCATCGAAAATGCGAGTCAATCAGAGTCCAGCACTATCGGCACGGTGGTAGGGGTGCTGGTGATGGCATTCAGTGCTACGACCGTATTTGTGGCGCTGCAGGATTCGCTTAATGCCATGTGGAAGGTAAAAGCCAAGGCGGAGAAAGGTTTCATGAAACTGGTAATCGGCCGCCTGCTATCGCTTGCTCTGGTGGTGAGTTTCGGCTTCCTGTTGCTGGTTTCGCTGTCAGTAGATGTGGTGCTCGGGCTCGTATATGATTACCTGCGGCAGGAACTCTCGGGAGTAGCCGTATACCTGGTCACGATTGGCAACATGCTCGTTTCTATTGCTATTGCCTCTGTTATCTTCGCTGCTATTTTTAAAGTGCTGCCCGATGCCCGCATCCGGTGGGCCAACGTATGGGTAGGCGCCGTAGTCACCGCTTTTTTATTTACCCTCGGCAAGTTCGTTCTCAATATTTATTTTCAGCACGACCCGCTGGCCGATACCTACGGCGCCGCCGGTTCGCTGGTGCTCATTCTGGTATGGGTGTATTATACCTCCATCATTTTTCTGCTGGGAGCGGAGTTCACGCAGGTATACTCCGATGTACATGATCATGGCATAGAGCCCACTGATACAGCCGTGAAGGTAGAGAAACAGGAAGTAGAGCAAGACCAAGACACAGGCAAAGTTGAAGTAAAGCGCAAACCAGGCTTGAACTGATTCGCTATACCTGTCCATCAACTATACTAAGGTATACATTGCATTTTTATAACAATTCTATTTTTAGAATTAATGAAATTCAGCAGGGCGGTTATGCAGTTTAGGAAAATAGCGTATAAAATGTGTAGCGCTGCCATACGTAAGCATTCTGATCAGAACAGCAATCAACAAACTAAATCCTATACCTTATGAAAAATTTGAAATCCTGGCTGGCCATGTTGGCCATGCTTACCTTGTTTTTGTATGGTTGCGACAGTGGCAGTACCGATGTGGTAGAGTCCGGCACGTACCAGGGAAATGTAAAAAAAGCGGTTCCTGAGAAAACCGAGATTTATGTGGAAACTGATGACAACAAGACACTGGAGCTCTATTTTACAGAGTCTACAACGCTAACCCGAAATGGTGAAACTGTTGCTTTTGACCAACTGCAGGAAGGAAGCAGAGTAGAAGTGCAGCTAGAGAAAGTGGGCCAGCGCCTGGACCCTGTAGCCGTGCGCATACTGGATTAAACCCATGGAAGAACTGCTGAGCTGGCGCACCGAGGCCTGGCATCCGCTTACGGTGCATTTTCCGGTAGCGCTGCTGCTCTTCGGTACGCTAGCCAAACTGCTTGCCTTGCTGCTACGGCCCGAACAGGCTGCCTTCTGGCACCGCATGGGCGCCTACCTGCTCTACGCGGGTACTGCAGGCGCCTGGCTTAGCATCTACACGGGCGACCTGGCCGATGGCATTGTGTCGCGGAAATTGTGCGACCCAACTGTGCTAAAGGCCCATGAATTGGCCAGTTACAACGTGGCTTATCTGTTTACGGGCGCCATGGTGCTTGACCTGAGTAGCATTCTGAGTTGGGCAAAGCGCTATGGCAGGTTGCTGACTGTTGTAGTGGTATTGCTCATGCTGGCTGGAAGCGGATTTCTGGCCTATACCGGTCACCTCGGCGCCAAGCTGGTATACGAGCAGGCAGGCGGTGTGCAGGTGCCACCTGCTGACTGTGCCGGATTTTAAATCAAAACGGCCCCTGATTCTCGGAGAACCAGGGGCCGTCTTTTTATAGGTATACTGTAGCGCTTACGCTTTCTGATACATCACTTGCTTTACTGCTTTGATTGTGCGCTCCACGTTAGGAAGAGAAGCTTCAATCAGGGTAGGGGCATAAGGAAGCGGCACGTCGCGGCACGTGACACGTTTTACTGGTGCATCCATGTAGTCAAATGCGTTGCTCTGGATGTGGTAAGCCAGCTCAGAAGAGATAGAGGCAAGTGGCCATGCTTCTTCCACTACCACCATGCGGTTGGTTTTCTTTACAGATTCAATCAGGGTTTTGTAGTCGATTGGGCGCACGGTGCGCAGGTCGATCACTTCCGCGTTGATGCCGTCTTTGGTCAGTTCTTCAGCAGCAGCCAGGGCTACTTTCATCATCTTGCCAAACGATACGATGGTTACATCTGTTCCTTCGCGTTTGATGTCAGCCACACCGATCGGGATCAGGTATTCTTCTTCAGGCACCTCGCCTTTGTCGCCGTACATCTGCTCCGACTCCATGAAAATAACCGGATCGTTGTCGCGGATAGCGGACTTCATCAGACCTTTGGCATCGTATGGGTTAGAAGGTACAACAACTTTGAGGCCTGGCGTGTTGGCATACCAGTTTTCGAAGTTCTGCGAGTGCTGAGACGACAGCATGCCTGCGCTACCAGTTGGTCCGCGGAACACCATCGGGCAAGAGTACTGTCCGCCTGACATCGACATCATTTTGGCGGCAGCGTTGATCACCTGGTCAATGGCCACCAGTGAGAAGTTGAAGGTCATGAACTCAATGATTGGGCGCAGGCCGTTCATGGAGGCACCCACCCCGATACCGGCAAAGCCAAGTTCGGCAATAGGAGTATCAATCACGCGCTCCGGACCAAATTCGTCCAGCATGCCCTGGCTCACTTTGTAGGCGCCATTGTATTCGGCTACTTCCTCGCCCATCAGGAACACGCTCTTGTCGCGGCGCATTTCTTCCGACATGGCTTCACGAAGGGCTTCTCTAAACTGTATACTTCGCATAGTAATGTTAAAATCTCGGTTCAGCTGGTAAAATTAAGATAAGTCTTTCAATTTGCAATGTATAAGCAGGAACTTATCGTATCATCGCTTCCCGAAAGGCCTGTTTTCCGTGATAAGCTTCAAATTCCGGGTCGTCGAAAGCACGCTCCATGTAGCTCCGGTCGCGCTGTATAGCACGGCGCAGGTGGATACGTATCATGCCCTCGTTTTGCATGCGCGCTCCTAAAACAGCCAGCAAGTAGTGGGCCAGTGGATCTTCCTCCTTCAGTTCCAGCGCCTTCTCGTAGTACTGACGGGCACCTTCGTAGTTTTCCTTGAGCAGGTAGCTCAGACCCAGGTTCATGTTCGTCTGGTAATCGTCACCTGAGTAAGTGAGGCTGCGGATGGCATCGTCGTACAAGCCCATTTCCATTTCCAAAGCAGCTTTGTCCGCGAAAATGCGATGCAGGAGTTCCTGTTCTCCCCCCAGTTTGATGGCATAGTCATAGATCTGTAGTGCTTTATCACGATTGCCACGCAGGTGGTAGGCACTGGCCAGGGCATAATTAACCTCGGCAGTCGGGTTACGGAAACCAGCAAAATTCAGGTTGTGGATTGCTTTATCGAGTAGCGCTTCTTTTGCTTTGGTGCGGTACTCTTTGCGGGCCATTTCGGTATACACCACGCCCAGGTTGTAGTAAGCGGGCCATTTATCGGTGGTCTTTACAGCGGCCTCATACAATTTGCGGCGCTCGGCCAGCAGGGGAGTGAGGGTAGCGGCGTACTGTAGTTCCTCGGCTGTAAGCACTTGGGCACTGATGCTGTCGTCGGCAATGCGGCGTGCCAGCAGGTATAGCTCGTAGTCCGATTTGCGGGCACGGTTGTAGTCTACCTCCACACGGGCAAAGCGCATGGTTGGGTATACATAGCGGCTAATGTAGTCGAAGGCGGCGCTTTGCTGCAGGGCATCTGCCTTCTGTTTATCAGCACCCGTACCTTGTAAAATCGCGAGAACCTCTTGCTTCTGCGCTTTAGGCAAGGCTGATTTATTCACGCGCTCCACCAGCGATGACCAATCAGTTGACTCCACCTCGGTGCTGATATCCACCATTTTTCCTGCGTAGTCCAGGGCTTTTACTTTTGTGCGGTAGTAATTGGCCAGGGCACTGGCGCGTTTCTGAGCCAAGTCGGTACCTTTCTCGTTGGGCGCCTGACTGCCGATTACTTTGATGGTTTGCTGCTTCACGGTATCCATAGCATACTGGTCCAACAAGGGCAGGTTTTCGCCTAGGTAGCTTTTGGTCGTAAAGGTGTTTTCGTCGAAGTAAAACAAAATCGTGCCCGGTCCATCGGCATATTCTTTATAATTATCCGGTACGTAGGTGTAGTCGTTGTTGCGCACCATCAGCAGGGCGGTGGTGTTCAGTCCGGTAGCTACCTGTTCTTCGGAGGTATAGGCCACCCGGTCGCGCTTGCGCTTCTCGATTACGGTGCCTTGTACGAGCAACTTTCCTTTGTTTTTGTGCGGGGCGTAAGGGAAGGAGAACTCCTGGGTGATGGTCGGGCGACGGTTATCGTACAGGTAATTGCCAATGTCAAAGTTGAGTGCGCCTAAATGTTCGCGTTGCTGACCGTCGGCTTCGTATACCACGTCTATTTTGTAGCGATAGTCCTCATTGTTTTTGAGCATCTTCTCCGGCAGTGTGGCCTTTATCTCAAATACTACCTCTTCGCCATTGGCTACCAAGGGGTTAGGGATCACTTCAATTTGCTGTTTTTCAGCCTGCTTTGCCATGCGTTGCAGGGTGCAGCCTGTGTTGGCCGAGAGCATCACCACAGCAAGTGGTAGGAACAAAGCGGCTTTTTTTTTGTTGTGTTTCATATCAGATTTGGGTAACCAACGTAAGATATAGCTGGTACATGCGTTGTTTAGCTGCCGTACCATGATTTTTGTCGATAATTTTTGACGAAAATCTATTAATTTCCTACTTTTAAATTTAAAATAAACGAAAGTGAAAAGGCTACAATACTTTATCGAATCTCAGGCTTTTGGTGTCTGCACCATGTTAGGAGAGAAGCTTGGAATAGCCTCTAGTAGCATTCGCCTGTCCTTTATTTACATTTCGTTCTTCACACTGGGCTCGCCGGTCATCCTGTACTTTATTATGGCCTTTTGGATGAACGTAAGCAAGCACCTGCGCCGCGAACGTAGCACTGTCTGGGATCTATAAATCCCGCACCGTGCGTCGCTGGCGCACAAAATACTGCCATACAATACTTCCTTTGTAAACGCCTGACATACCTGGAAAAGTACCTTTGAGCTGCTGTTCTTTTCTGCGCTGCCGCCAATACCTGCTGTTGCGCAACAAATCAGTGTGTGCATTCAGAACCGCTTTGGCATCGGCTGCCTGACCCGCAGTCAGCATACGCAGGGCTGCCAGCCAGTCCAGTAAAATGCGGATAGCAAGGGTTGAAAAAAGCTCGCCGGCCGGCAGGTTTTTGTACAGCAAGGCCATGCCATTGCGGAAGTTTAGATAAGTTTTGCGCGGATTTGACTTGTGCAATGTGCCGCCTCCCACGTGGTATACCTGGCTGTGGCCATTATACATCACCTTATAGCCCAGGTTCTTGGCGCGCCAGCAGAAATCGATCTCCTCCATGTGCGCAAAAAATGCCGGCTCCAATCCACCGAGTCCGTGAAAGACATTGGCCCGCACAAACATACAGGCGCCCGTTGCCCAGAACACTTCAGCTACCTCGTTATACTGCCCTTTGTCTTCTTCCAGCGTTTCGAACAATCGACCACGACAAAAAGGATATCCGAGCACATCCAGCATCCCACCACCTGCACCAGCATACTCAAAGAAATCGGGGTGTTGTTGCGATACAATTTTCGGCTGGCAAACCGCGATATTTTCGTCCGATTCCATCAACTGGATGATTGGTTCCGTCCAGCCCGGTGGCACACCTACATCAGAGTTGAGCAGCACGTAGTACTTGGCATCCACCTGGCGCAGGGCAATGTTGTAGCCTTCGCAAAAGCCGTAGTTATCGTCGTTTTGGATGATGCGCACCTGCGGAAAGTGCTCCTGAAGGAAAGGAATGGAGCCATCGGTAGAAGCATTGTCGGCAACAATAACTTCGCAGCCGGGGCTGTTGGCCACTACCGATGGCAGAAACTCCTGCAGATAGCGGATTCCGTTCCAGTTAAGTATGACAATAGCCGTGAGGCTGGGATTAGAGACCAAAGTTTCCTAAATCTAAACCGGGGATGTTAGGTAAAAGGCCCTCTGTGCTCTTCTTCATTTCTTCCTGTGCACGCTCACCCGCCGTCAGCATGGCGTTGTTCACGGCGGCCACCACCAGGTCGTTCACCATGTCGCGGTCGTTGGTGTTCATGATAGAATCGTCAATCTCAATTTTGAGGAGTTTGCGCTGCCCGTTCACAGTCGCCTTCACAAGGCCTGCGCCCGATTCTGCAGTAACGGTAATGTGCTGCAGGTTGTCCTGCGCTTCTTTCATCTTGGCCTGGACTTCTTTCATCTTGCCCATCATGCCCATCATATCAAACATAGTCTATCTTCTTTTTGGTGTGTTTACGAGAATAACGGTTAGTCTGCCTCTCAGCTTGTACAAATATACAAGCATAATGTCAGAAAGGCGACATTACTTACGTTGCTATTTGCACACAGAAAACTTTGACTTAAATCCACCGCTACAGATATAATGTAGAGCCTGATTGGGTAGGTTAGGATATTTTGGGCAGAAAAAGGATAGCATTCACCCGTGAAAATAACCCATCCACCCATTTTTGGGTGAAACCTATTTGAATCCGTTATAGTACTATTTATAAAGATTTTAATACCCAGCCTGGTGGTTTGAATTTCGGCAGCTATAAGATTGTGCTGATGGGCATAATTGCTTCCGTTTCGTTTACCACAGGCTATGCCGCCCCTGTCTCTACCATACTGGTCTGTAGCACTGACTACACGATCCTTACGTTCACCCTTCTTTTATAATAAATATACTACAATTACGCCTTTTGCCTTTGAAAACAATTTAACTCTACTAAACTATGATCAAACATTTATTTGCTATTAGGGAGGTGCTTAGCTGGCGTCTCTATCTTACTGTATTTTCTCTTTTCCTTTTAATATCCCCATCTCTGGCGCAAGACCTGAAAGAAGAATGGGTGAGAAGTTTTGAGACGCCGCCAATTGGCTCGGGCGTGATGGTAAACTCAGCCGTTGACACGGAGGGCAACATCTACATGACCGGCTACAGTGAAGTCGGGGAGTTGGCGAGCAAACGAATTATAGCTGTGAAGTATAGCCCTGTGGGACAGCTGCTATGGGCTTTCAGGACTAAAGAGGACATTCACAGAAACCTTTATCATGAAGAGGCTCAGGATATTGTCATCGATGATGCCGGCAATGTGTATATAACAGGTTTGTTAACCTGGCGGGTATGGGGTACCTCGGAGGATCACCGGATGGCGACCGTGATCAAGTTGAATGCAACTGACGGGAGTCAGGTATGGTCTATAGCGTATGGCCAGGATGAAAGCCTGACTGATGTAGCCGGCATTGCAGTAGACAAGTCCGGAGGAGTATACCTGGCAGCAACAGTTAATGCAGACTATAGGCTTGCCAAGTTCAACGCAGCGACCGGAGCCTTGCAATGGCAGCAGCAGTATGGTGGAAGCGCCGGCCTGACAGACGGTATAGCCGATGTGAAAGTGGATGACAGGGGCGGCGTATACCTGACCGGCAGCACCCTGGAAAAATACAAACCCTATCCGGATTCAGATGTAATTGTTACTGCTAACGCCATTACAACCATCAAATACAATAGCCAGGATGGCTCCCAGGCCTGGGTAGCCGGACACCGCATTGGGGGTGAGCCGAGGCAAGTAGGACACCTCCTGGAATTGGACGCAACCGGTGTTTATGTTGTTGGGAAACACAATGACAATGACATGATCATCCTGAAGTATGACCCGAATACCGGTCAGCAAAGTTGGATGACCAAGTTTCGGGGAAGTACAAGGGGAAGCACAGGGCATGATATAGCCCTGGACGGTGCCGCAGGCGTTTATGTGACAGGCGTCAGCGAATCCGGCACGGCTTATTTTTCAACGCTGAAGCTGGACGCATCGAGTGGAGAGATCATCTGGTCTAACACGGCTAATAGCAGCGGTGCTAATTTCAGTCAGGCAACTTCTGTAGCAGTGGACAAGGACGGAGGTGTCTTCATAACAGGTACTAGCTACTTCGAGGGAGATACGAAAAGCTATGTTGTTATTCGATACGAAGGTGCTTCAGGTGAACGTGTATGGGAAAAGCGACTTATAAGTACTCAGCCGTATCTGAAGTCAATGGTGCTGACCAGTAAAGACGGAGGCTTATACCTGACAGGTAATGTTTACAATGACGTCGGAGACCAAAGCCAAAGCATGATGGTCACCAGGTTGAATGCTGCGAACGGGGACGATGACTGGAGTCAGCGATACGGCTGGAGTGAAGCATTTTCTTACCTCGGTAGAGATGTGGTGGTAGACGAGGCAGGAAATACGTATGTGGCTGGAGTGATCACTGTTGAAAAGGGAGAGAAGTATGTGTATGTCGTGAAATATACTGCTTCCGGGGAAATGCTTTGGAACAAACATTACCGAGACAATCGAACAACTAGCAGCAGAAATTTCATCGCCCTGGATAAGGACGGTGGCGTGTATGTGGTTGCTTCTAAAGGGCTGCTACTGAAGCTACAGGCTGCAGATGGAGAGCTGGTCTGGCGGTCTCAGGTCCGCGTAAATTACGAGGTGCCAGTTCAAATAAATGCCATGGTGCTCGATGATGCCGGAAATGTGTATGTGGCAGGCGCTGAGGAGAAACCAAGGGTGAGCCTTGAGATAATCAGCTCTTTCCTTACCGCAAAATTTGATGCGGCTTCAGGAAGTATAATCTGGGAGAAAAAGTATGGCGGTGATTTTGGGAGTGATCACGTAAAAGATCTTGTCCTCGACGAAAATGGCAACCTGTATGCCACCGGCTTGGTGTTCGGCAGTAACAAGACGGTTCAAATGGCTACAATCAGGTATAACAGTGCTAACGGCGAAGAACGCTGGATCGCCCTACACGATAATGGGTATCCGACAGCAATAGCTGCTGATGGAGCTGGTGGCATCTATGTAACGGGAAACAAATCGTCAATCAACAATTTTACAACAATCAGATACAATGCGGAGGATGGAAAAGAGGTATGGGTGTCAGACTATGGAACTGATGGAAGGCGCGATGTGCCGGAGGCGATAGCTGTTGACAAAGCGGGAGGTGTGTACGTGGCTGGTATCAACCAAAGTGATGCCAACGGCATGCAACTTTCCATTCTTAAGTACAGCGCGGCCGATGGATCAGAAGTTTGGTCGCACCGGCATGAACAATGGATTCAGGGTGAAAGCAGCACAAGACTCATGCTGGACAACGAGGGGAATGTTTACGTGGCCGGCAATATGCAGAGAACCTTTGTACTAGCCCGGCATAACAGCGAAAATGGGGAGGTGTTTTGGACAAAGGAGTCAGATAATGTATTGGGTCTGGGGTCGGATATCATGATGGATTTCACCTTGGACAAGCAGAAAAACCTATATCTGACAGGCTATAACTCCTTTTCGACAAATACTAAAGCCTTTACCATTAAATACAGCCAGGATGCGCCATGTGCACCGGTGGTTCAGAAGGCAATAGCTGGTCCGGATAAGATCCGCGCAGGTTCAGAAATCGTCACCTATACCCTAGAGGGCACAAAGGCCACTTCCTATACCTGGACCATAGACGGGCAGGAGCCTGTTAGATTTGACGGTCAGGGCACGGAACAAATTGCTGCAGACTGGCCGGTGGCGCCTGGCTTTTATGAAGTGAAGGCCCGTTACGGCAACGACTGCCAGACCCAAGACGCCACGCATAAAGTAGCTGTCTACAACCCGGATGACCGCATCGTGGCAGCTGCCGGCTGGCTCCATTCACCCCAGAACACGCAGCTGGACTATATGCAACAGGAGGGACGGGGCTATTTTGGCGTGGCCGTGCAGTACCGCAACCGCACCGAAGAGGTGGAGGGACAGGTCGCCTTTCATCTCAAGGAAAATGACCTCAGTTTCAAGAGTACTTCCTTTGAAGCAGCACGTCTGATCGTGTTCGGGCAGGATGCTAACTTCAAAGGGGAAGGGACGATCAACGGCAAGAGTGGGTATGGTTTCCTGGTGGCCATCGTGAACCATGCCCTGAATGTAAAGAACCCGAACGACCGGTTGCGACTGATGATCTGGGAAGAAGAAAGCGGTCGGATCGTGTACGACAACCAGGATGGTGATGCGGAGGAGGCCACGGCCATCAACCGCATCGGTATGGGCGCGATGATACTTTATGATCCTAAAAACCCGGATTTGCTGGCAAAGGCGGAGTTGGAGGCGCTTGGTATACAATTGCCAGGTGTAGAAGTAGCTGCTAAGCTGGTGGCTTATCCGAACGCTTTTTCCGACAGAACCACCATCTCCTTTGCGCTGGAAAAAGACGGAGCCTATACCCTAGAGGTATACGATATGGGCGGCCGGCTTGTCCGGAAAATAGGAGAGGGCACCGTCAAGGCAAAACAACTGTACGAGTATGAACTGGATGGGAAAGCCATGTCAGATGGCATGTACATCGCCCGCTTGGTAACCGACTCAGGTACGCAGAGTATCAAGCTGTTGCTAAGAAGATAATTTTAGTTTCGTGTTGAGAAAAGGGAGCTGACAAACCGGCTCCTTTTTTTATGTGCCGTCAGCTGTGGTCTTCTATGGAAATGATCTTTTCCTGTTGAAAGCCGAAGATCGTCTTACCTTTCAATTCCAGGGTATCACCTGCTTTCAGTTCTTCGGAAAAGTTAGTTGCCAATACTGCCCTGTAAGCAATCGTGACTTCTGCTGTGTTCTGTTGTTCCTGATAATGAAGCATTACTTGTTCCCGCTCTTTGAATAGCTTTGCAGCTCGCTCAGCCTGTTCCCGAAGGGCAACTATACCTTGCAGGAATAGGTTGACTTCGCCATTGGAAATGTTTCTAAATTCCACCTCCTTGTGCAGGCACAGTAGCATACCCTCCACGTCGAAGTGGTTGTAGGCACTGATGTATTTTTCGATGATTTCTTTCCTGCTCATAGGATGATCACAGTTTAGCGCAAAAGCGTGACGGTGCCGGTACGAAGCTTTGTTTCGCCACTCTGGCTCACAATGTTGACTTCATAGGCATAAGCGCCGGCCGGCTGCGGTTTTCCCTGGTAGGCGCCATCCCAGTTGGTGTTGCGGTCGTCAGAGGAGAACACGACCTGCCCCATATTGTTGTATACCTTGATATTGAAAGATTTTATAAAGCGGCCTTTTACTTCGAGCACATCATTGAGTCCGTCATCGTTTGGCGTGAAAGCATTCGGAATATGTACCTGCAAAGGCTGCTGAATTACCACAGTGTTGGAGTAAGAAGTAGCGCTGCCACTCCCGGAAGTCACCCGAATGCGGTAGCGTAGTTCCTGCATCTCATCGCTCGGATTGTGCTCCAGGTAAGTGTTGCCTGTTACAGGTATACTGCTGACAATGCGGTTATCGGCATTCAGCAGCTCCAGGGTATAGGTGCTCACCCCATCGGGAAAGCCCACATAGCCTGTCCAGCCTAAGGTGATGTTCGGATTATTTTCTTGGGGCAGCGCAATCAGGTATACCGGGCAGCTAGTGTTGCTATAGGCTGCGCTCTGCTCACAAGGATTAGTATAGCTGGCACGGTAACAAACCGGACTCAGCGGCTGCAATGGGTCCGAATACGCAGTCTGCTCGCTGGTTACAAGATCAGTAAACGGCACCCCGTCGATGCTGCGCTGGTAACGAACCTGTTGGGCTGTCTGGCCATCCGGGATGGTCAGGATAAGTTGTATCTGGTTGTTTTCGTCATAGGTGCTGTAGAGGTGCCCGGCAGGTGGGGTGGCGGTGGAAGTGGCCTGCAGGCAGCGTGAAGCAGAGATCGAGTGGCTCTGTCCGTTATTCGAAAAACTGCTTACCTGGTAGCAGTAGTTTTGTCCGCAGTTCAGGTCAGGGTCAGTATAACTGGTTGTGTTGCTGTTCAACTCCGCAATCTGATTGCCGTCGCGGTGCACTGTGTAATGCTGTACAGCACCCCCTATACCTGACCAACTGAGGTTTGCCAGTTCATTGCCTGCCTGCACACCCAAAATCAGGCTACTAACCGGCGCTGAAAAAATCGGCAATTGATTGCCGCAGTTGTCGGCTGGGCGAATCCGGAACTGTATGGGTTGCCGGGTGTCTACGTTACCGATTCTGAAGTCAGTCAATCTGATTTGCGTGAGCGGTGAGGTTGTGTAGATGGCTTCGAAATTGCTGTTTACTGTGGTGCGTCTCTCCAGCACATAGCGGTATCCTGGCTGCAGATTTTCGAACGCAAACAGAATTTCACCATCTGCCGCTTCCCGCAGAACTTCCAGCTGCGCGATGACTGGTGTGGGAGGAGTTGGCAAGAGTGTAACCGTGTTCGAGCTGCTCGTTTCGCAGGAGCTGCCGGTGTACTTGCC
This sequence comes from Pontibacter sp. HSC-14F20, assembly GCF_019599265.1. Lineage (GTDB taxonomy): Bacteria > Bacteroidota > Bacteroidia > Cytophagales > Hymenobacteraceae > Pontibacter. The sequence continues at coordinate 91,636 of NZ_JAHZTC010000001.1, forward strand.
CCGCAACGTGATGGTATAGGAAACCGCTGTACCAAGGTAGGTATAGGGCGGCTGATCCCCGGCTTTTACGTCTTTTGCCAGCGTATTGTCACCATAATCAATGTCGTACAAGTCGTAGCCGATGTCGGCGATGGTCACCTGAACTGATCTGCTGGCGCAAGGCTGTATCGTAAAACTGGGAGCGGGAGTTGCTACCACTTCAAACTCTATGGGCTCTATAGTGGTACTGTTCCCGCCTCCCCGGTTAATGATCTGCGTGATGATGTATTTGCCCGGCTCTGTGTAGGTAAACTGAAATCGGCCATCAGCACCCCGATCGACTAGTTCACTCTGTTCAAAATTTTGAGGGTCAAATGCGCCGGGGCCGGGATCATAGAAAGTAGTATACTGCGCGTTCTCGTTTGCGTTGCAGTCCTCAAAAAAAACAGGTATACCTACGCAAATTACCTTCACTTCCTGCCCGTTCTGTATTGCCCGAAAGCAGCCTTCCTGTCCCAAAACAGGTATAGCAGCCAGCAGAAGTGATATGAACAGCAGCAGTCTCAAATAATAGGCGTAGGGTGTGCTACGAATATAGGCAAGCAAGGGATAGGAGAAAAGCTTCTGCCTAAATTTCAGGTATAGGAGCGGGGGATTCGTCGTGCTTTTTTTCAACCTGAAAGGATTTAGGAGAAATAGGGCTTTCTCTGCAAGTAATATAGATTTAACCTCCGATAGGAGTCTAGTTTAGCTAAGTTTCTTTAAAAAGTGACAGAAAAGTATGCCCAGGTATAGGCAGGGCTAATAGGCTCCATCTACAAGTCCAACTCTCAGGGATAGGTAGCTTAACGAGCTATCATATTGGATAACGAGAATCAATACGGATAGGTATAAAAGAGAAATCCGCAACAGCCCTGAAGACTATTGCGGATTTCTGATGGCCTAACTTGTTGTTTAAGCCTGAGCCACAGGCAAACGGCAGGTTCTGATAAAATCCACACTTCGCTCCATGTCCGGATGCATCACGCGGTCGGTACTTACAAAAGGAATCTGCTCCCGGAAATCAGCCACTAGTTGCTCCAGCTGCGGCGCGGTGCGTAGCGGACGTCTGAATTCCATCGCCTGCGCAGCGTTCATCAACTCAATGGCCAGCACGCGCTCTACATTCTGCACCACCTTATACAGCTTCGTAGCGGCGTTTGAGCCCATGCTCACGTGGTCTTCCTGTCCGTTAGACGATGGGATGGTGTCGATAGAAGCCGGGGTGCAGAGCTGTTTGGTTTGGCTCACGATAGAAGCAGCGGTATACTGCGTGATCATAAAACCGGAGTTCAGGCCAGGTTCTGCCACCAGGAAGTCCGGCAAACCACGGCTGCCGGAAATCAGTTGGTATGTCCGACGTTCGGAAATGCTGCCCAACTCCGCCAAAGCAATTGCCATAAAATCCAGCGCCAACGCCAACGGCTGCCCGTGGAAGTTGCCGCCTGAAATGATCTCGTCCTCGTCCGGGAAGATGTTCGGGTTGTCAGTCACGGAATTGATTTCGGTCAGGATCACTCCTGCAACATAGCGGATAGCGTCTTTGGAAGCGCCATGAACCTGCGGAATACAGCGGAAAGAGTAAGGGTCTTGCACGTGTTGCTTAAACTGGCTGATCAGTTCGCTACCCTGCAGCAGGTTGCGGAACGTGGCGGCTGTCTCCAGTTGCCCCTGGTGCGGACGCGCTTGGTGAATCAGGTGGTTAAACGGCTCAATGCGTCCGTCAAAAGCATCCAGCGACAAGGCGCCCACCACATCGGCCGTGCGGGACAAACGGCGACCCTGCAAAAGACAATGCACTCCATAGGCACTCATGAACTGTGTGCCGTTCAACAAAGCGAGGCCCTCTTTGGCCTGCAAAGCGACGGGTTCCCAGCTAAACATCTCCAGCACATGGCGGCTCTCCAGGCGGTAACCCTGATAATATACCTCTCCCAAGCCGATTAGCGGCAGGCAAAGGTGTGCCAACGGAGCCAGGTCGCCACTTGCTCCAAGCGAACCCTGCTGGTACACGATCGGGTAAATGTCGCGGTTATAAAAGTCGATCAGGCGCTTCACTGTCTGCAGTTGCACCCCACTGTTGCCATAAGCCAGCGACTGTATTTTGAGCAGGAGCATCAGTTTCACCACTTCGGCCGGCACTTCGTCGCCCATCCCGCAGGCATGCGACATCACCAGATTGCGCTGCAGCTGTTCGAGGTTATCGTGCGAGATCTGCTTTTTATACAGCGATCCGAAACCGGTATTGATGCCGTAGATGCTCTCATCGGTGCTGGCAATTTTGCGGTGCAGGTAGTTGTAGCAGTGCAGTATGCGCTCCTCCGCCTCCTGCGACAGGGCCAGGCTATACCTGTGGCTGATGATTTCCTCGATGCGCTCCAGGCTCAGGTGCTGGCTGGAGATATAGTGAATGTCGCTCATGTTTTTGTTTAGTTTGCTTCAGTTTTCAGCTGGGCGATGATGTCGTCTATGTAAAGCTCGTCCTGTTCGCCTGTCTGCATGTCGCGTAGTTTCAGTTTGCCGGATGCCATTTCTTCGGAACCGATCAGCAGCACAAACGGGATTTTCTTCTGATCAGCATAGCTCATCTGCTTTTTTAGCTTGGCATTTTCAGGGTATAACTCTGAGGCTATACCTGCGTTGCGCAGCTTCTGGAGCAGGGGCAGGGCGTAGCGCTCCGATTCTTTATCGAATTGCACGATCAGCACCTTCGTACCAACCTCGCTGCTGGCCGGGAAAAGCTGCAGTTCTTCGAGTACATCGTAAATGCGGTCTACGCCAAAGGAGAAGCCTACACCTGATACGTTTGGCATACCGAACATGCCCGTCAGGTTATCGTAACGACCACCGCCGCTGATGCTGCCCATGTTGGCGTTATTGACTTTTACCTCAAAAATGCAGCCGGTATAGTAGGTGAGGCCGCGTGCCAGGGTTACATCCAGCTGCAGGCGCGACTGACCAGATGGGTTCTGCGTTGTGAGGGCATCGCTGCCCAGATTCTCCAGGTACTCCCATACCTCTAGTAGGTCTTTCAATCCGCGCTGTCCCTCTTCAGTATTACCTAGTAGCGTTTGTAGCTGGTCTAGTATTTCCTGGTTAGAACCTTTCAAATCATAAAGCGGCTCCAATTTATCAACGGCAGCCTCGGCTATACCTCGTCCCAGTAACTCTTTGCGTACACCGTCTGCCCCGATCTTATCGAGCTTGTCGATGGCCATGCAAATGTCGCTTTCACGTCCTTTCTCCCCAATGGCCTCGGCTATACCTGCCAGTATACCTCTGTGGTTGATCTTGATCGTGAAATCTGTCAAGCCTAAGCTGCCCAACACCTCGTCGATCATCTGCACAATCTCCGCCTCGCATAGCAGGGAGTTGGTGCCTACCACATCAGCATCACACTGGTAAAACTCGCGATAACGGCCACGCTGCGGGCGATCGGCACGCCATACCGGCTGTATCTGGTAACGCTTGAACGGGAAGCTGATCTCATTGCGGTTCATCACTACAAAACGGGCGAAAGGCACCGTCAGGTCGTAACGTAATGCTTTTTCAGAGATTTTGCGGGTGATATGCTTAGAGCCCTGTTCTATGTCAGCGGCAGTCGTCTTGGACAGGAAATCACCGGAGTTCAGGACCTTGAAGATCAGTTGGTCGCCTTCGTCACCGTACTTGCCCGTAAGCACGGAGAGCTGCTCCATAGCAGGTGTTTCGAGCGGCAGGTAGCCGAATTTCTCGAAGGTGCGCTTGATGACGCCAAATATATAATTGCGCTTGACCACCACGGTGGGGCCAAAGTCGCGGGTTCCTTTCGGTATAGATGGTTTTTCCTTGCTCATGTTTTCAACTTTGCAGGCGAAGTTACTAAAACAGGAGCAAATGAGGAGGCTGATTTTTAAAATGCGTTGTCCTCGCCCCGCATCATGTTGTATACGGTATAGAAGACAATCTTCAGATCAAGAAAAAAAGACCAGTTCTCAAGGTAGAAGATGTCGAGTTTCACGCGGCCACGGATCTGGTAGTTTGAACTGGTATCACCACGGTAGCCGCGCACTTGGGAAAGCCCTGTTATACCTGGTTTGATGAAATGGCGCACCATATACTTTTCAGCCACCATAGCATACTCTTCGTTTACCTTTAGCATGTGCGGGCGAGGCCCCACAATTGACATCTGCCCCATAAATACATTAAAGAACTGAGGTAATTCGTCTAAACTGGTCTTGCGCAGGAAAGCACCAATACGGGTAATTCGTGAATCGCCACGTCGTGCCAATAAAGAGTTTGCTTCATTGTTTATGTACATCGACCGAAGCTTCCAGCAACGAAAGGTCTTATAATTTATACCTGAACGTTCCTGACCAAAAAAAACAGGCCCCTTAGAGTCCAGTTTAATGAGTAAAGCCAGCAGTGGGATAAGCCATGAAAGAATCAGGATAATCACCAGAGACGAGAACAAAATATCGAATGCTCGTTTGATAACCTTGTTGAATGTATCGTCGAGCGGGATGGAACGGAAAACCAGCACAGGAAGCATGTCGTGAAAATCCAGCTTCATGCGGGCATGGTGGAAGCTGCCTGGCTCTGGCAAGAACTTCATCCGGATCAGGCGGTCATCCGCATCATTCATCAGGCGGATAATCTGATTGCGGGGCAGCTCGAAGGGGGAACAGTAGATCTCATCCACATGGTGCTCCTCCAGGTAATTCTCTATATCCGCTATCGACCCGAGCAGGTCTGCCTCCCCTGATGCTTTATCGTCAAAATAACCCATAAAGTGGTAACCATACTCCGGGTGTACTTTAAAAAAGCGACGCAGCTCTTTACCGGCTTCTCCCATACCTACAATCACCACAAAACGTTTATTATAGCCCTTTCTTCGGAAATGGCGCAGTAAGATGAGCACCACAAAACGGTAAAAAGCCACAAAACAGGCCAGTGATCCATAATGGAGAAACAGGAACTGACGTGACACAGTCTGCAAGTCAAACAGTTGCATGATGACCTCAAACAGCAGCACATACAGCAATACAGCCTGTAAAGCGTTTACCAGGAGCCTGTTGATAGGCACCGCACGATAAATTTTATAAGTCCCAAGCAGGAGTGAGCAGGTATACCAGGCAAGCAGTGCGTATAGCAATAACTGCGTATAGCCTGAGAAAACCAAAGGATCGGTTTGGTCTGCTGCTACCTGGTGGGCCAGTGCAAAAGAAAGTGCGATAGAAACCGCGTCGCCAACCGCATGCAGCGGTCTGATGTATTTATTATATAATCCGGGCATAGTATTTCGACACAAAAATATTGAAATAATAGTTTGTGGCGATATTGTTCGATTTCTATTATGTAATTTTAGCTGACTTTACTCTTTTAATGCAAGAGGGGCATTTAAATATTCATTAACAAGTTCCTCTATCTGTGAGCGGAAAGTTTCTATATTGAATCGCTCTGCATGTTGTCGGATAGTATCAGGTTGTAATGTATGGGCAATCAACTCGAAGCGATTGACAGCATCTTTTAACGAAGTAATACTCTGCTGTGGGTAGAGTACCCCGGTTCCACCGTCCAGCACAGTTTCAAAGGTTCCACCTCTTCCAAAAGCTATAACAGGGGTTCCACAGGCCTGAGCTTCAACGGGCAAAATTCCAAAGTCTTCTTCAGCGGCAAATACAAAAGCTCGTGCTCGCTCCAAATGGTCCTTCAGTATTTTAAAAGGCTGATATCCTAAAAGAGTAACATTAGCTCCTGCTTTAGCTTTGATTTTGTTAAAGTCTGGACCGTTGCCAATCACAACCAGCTTTTTGTCAGGCATTTGAGCAAATGCTTCCACAATCATATCCATTTTTTTGTATGGAACCATGCGCGAGGCTGTCAGGTAGAAGTCTTCCTTTATGTGAGTTAATGTAAAGCTTTCCACATCGACAGGAGGATAGATAACAGTGGAGGTGCGGTTATATACTTTTTGAATGCGTCGGCCTATATAAGCAGAATTAGCTATAAAATAATCGACACGGTTTGCGGTTGTATAATCCCACATACGGATATAATGCAGCATCATTTTCGCTACAAATCCTTTCACCCCTTTGTGAAGACCCGACTCCCGCAGGTACTGGTGATACAGGTCCCAGGCGTACCGGATAGGAGAGTGGCAATAGCAAATATGCACCTGATTGGCATGTGTGAGTACACCCTTAGCCATAGCGTGGCTGCTGCTGATAACCAGGTCATATCCTGATACATCAAGCTGCTCAATTGCCAGTGGCATCAACACAAGATAGTTGCGATAGTGTTTCTTTGCAAAAGGCAGCTTTTGAATAAAGGTAGTCTTTGCCTTTTTATAGGCAATATGCTTCCGCAGATGCTCTGGCATAAAATCAATGACCGAGAACAAGTCCGCTTCAGGGTATAAATGCAGCAGTTGCTCCACCACACGCTCCGAGCCAGAGTAGTCTACAAACCAGTCGTGAATGATGGCTACTTTCACTTATTATAGAATTTAATGGTTAAGAATCAACAACAAATAAAGTTATACTTTAAGCCTGTCTTTTTCTGGAAACTTTAAATCAATTTCTTTAGGTTTAAGGTCATGAAATGCGAAAACTGAAGCAAACAGGGCGAAGTACATGATACCAGCTTGTCTGGATAGAAAATTTTCAGTTAAAATTGCTACTGCAAAAAGTATAAGAAAACTAAGGTAGGTATAATTTGTCTGCTTCAAGCTATTAATAGCAGGTATAAGCAGAACCAGAAGCAAAATGCTAAGTCCAACTATCCCATTTCGGAGCATTTCGTCCAGATACTCATTATGGGAATTCATTTTGAGCTCATATATCCAAGGATTCAGGTCTTTGTAACATGCATTAAGTGGCTGTTGCGTATGACCTATACCTAGTCCGGTAAGCCAATTATTATCTTTTTTAAGTAATTCTATACTACAGCCCCAGTTTATGTAACGGATATTAATACTGGAGACCAGATGTATATCGTATTCCTGGTAAGAGAAATCCTCGAATTTAATAATCTTTTGGGCTACTGTGCTGGCTTTCTCATTATTTGAGACAAAAAAGGCAGCTGCTATTATACCTACCATTCCGCCACCAATTACCACACCCTTGCCCAATTTACGGGTAGCCCAAACCATGGCCAGCACGAATGCAAGCACAAGTAAAGCAACTACAGTCATTTTGGCATATAGAATGTAAATATAAAAGATGAAATAAAGTATGCCAGCCGCAAGTAACACCCTGGCAGAAATGGATGTGTATTGTCTGAAAAGGCTCATGAGCGCTACTAGCCCAAATGCGCTGAAGAGTCCACTATAAGGGCGATGGAGCAACGTCAGTCTGACCATGGTGGTTAAGTCTTCGCGATCGAGCAGCACGGCAATGCCTTCTCTGAAAGTAAAAAGGGACATTAGAAACAACCCTAATATAAACGCGATCAATATTTGGCTACGTTGTTTTCCGGACAAGTCAAATGATGTACCTATAACTAGTGGAAAAAGCAGCAACGGAAGCTTACGGCTTAAGATTTCATACCCATCTGCTGAGTAATCTCTAAGCAGTAGTCCTGGCAAATTGATGAGGAACAGCGCCATGAATAGCCAAAGGAACTTGTTATGCTTCAGCTTGGTCAGTTTTTGTTTGTAATGCCCTGATGCTATCCACCATACTGCCAGCAGTATAATGCTCATACTAGCTAAGCGAATCGGCAGGGAATCCGTGTTAGGTATAAGTACAGCTACAACAAGCAATAGGGCATGGTAGAGCTCTTTATTATATAGGCGTTGTAACAGTGGCATGTGGCTATTTATCCTTTAAAATAATATCACAAAGCTCGGCTGATGATTTTTGCCAGGTATGCTGCGCGCTAAGCTGCAAACCTTTTAAGATTAAATCATCTCTTAAGTGCTCATTTTGAAGTGCCCCAACCAAAGCGTCAGCCAGTGCCTGTGGATTGGTACCATCAAAATAATAAGTGGCATCCCGGCAAACTTCGGGCATACTGGCAGCATCAGATACTATAGTAGGACAGCCGCAGGCCATTGCCTCAAGCGGTGGCAAGCCACAACCTTCATAAAGCGAAGGGAATACAAAAAGCCTCGCCAACTGATAAATAATAGGCAGGTGCTCTGTTTCTACATAGCCAGTAAAAATTACTCTGTCCTTTAGATTTAGCTGCTCTATCAGATTGATCAGGCTTTGGTCGCCTGTTATAAAGCCCTCTTTTTTACCAACGACTACCAATTTTATACCTTGGTATTGTGATCCTTCTAACTTCGACAAGGCCAACACCAATGTTTTTAGATTCTTGTGAGGTTTAACATTGCCCACGAACAGAATAAATTCTTCCGGCAGACAATATTTATTACCCACAGACTGCATTAATTCAGCATCTCGCTCTTTTCTAAAAAGGTTGTGGTCCACTCCGAGATCTATCTTATGGAGCATCTTGTCACCCACTTTCAGATACTTTTGAATCTCGCTTCTGGAAAACTCTGAAATAGTAACGACTTTGTTAGAAGCATCAATGGCTCGTTGCAACAAAAATCGGGCATAGAGCTTATGAACTTTGTTGACGGCATTGCTTGCCAGATGATAGACATCGTGAATAAGTACGACTCTTTGCTTTGCCCTTATCGGCAATACCGGAATATTAAAGTGCGGCGAGAAAAAATAGTCACAGGCAGGTATGAGCAGCGGCAGTAAAAGCTGCTCCGCTATGGAGTAAATAGGTTTTGTGAACCTTATTATCTGCATGTTATCAGCCCATGCATACTGCTTTAGTTGTACAGGGTCTCCCAAAAGTGTGATATCGAAATGCTCCTTCATAAGAGGCAGCAAATTCTGCAAATCTGTTCCTATACCGGAAGCTTGTATCATTCTGGCATCAACTGCCAGGGTCTTGGGAAGTGAATTCATCAGAAGCTAGTACTCATCGGCAGGCGCAGCCAGTGCCAACCCGATAAAAAACCAAATATATAAAAAATGGAGCTGCACGCCTAATAGGCATATCAGTATGAAAACCTTTAAGGCGCGTGATGCTATAATTGAGTCAGGGGCGTAATTCTTATAAATAGCATATAGCAGAGCCAAAAAGGCCATGAATCCGATCAGGCCGTTTTCTACCAGTATAGTTACAAAAACTCCAAGGCCAGGAGCATCCCACTCCGGGACAGGGGGTAGAATACCTAAATAAGCAGGATCGTTCCTGACTAAAGCGTAGTTCCCAAGACCTATCCCAAACAATGGATTTTCCATTACCATGTTCGGCGTAATAAAAAGTGCCGCTATCCTGCCCATAACGAAATTATAGTCGCCTTTTCGCTCTTCTACCAAGGCCTCAAAGTTCTCAATAGACACCAGGTAGTTAGATATGAGTAGGGTAAAAACGAAATAAAAGACTGGAATAAGCATTGCCAGTATTACATAGCGGAACCAACTGGCGTGCCTGAACTGTCGGTAGAAAAGATAGAAATGCCAGGCCAGTATACCTGCCATACCTGCTTTAGATTGCGCAGCAATTATTACTAGTAGGAAGACTAGTCTGTACACCCATTTGCGCCCACTCACAAAGAAAGTGAGCATATACAATGAGCTGTAAAACAAGCCAAGCGGACCGCCTTCTACATAATACCCTCTCAGACGTGGAGTAGGGTCATTGGAAGCGTAAGGTGTGGTATCGTAGATAATGGTAGATTCCGGCAATGGTAAAACTCCAGATTGGACGAGCAGGAAAATAAGGAGAAAGACAAGGGATACATATAAATTGATCGTTAGTACTTTCCGTAGTATGTAATTGATACTGAGCCCCTGATTTTGGTAATAACGGACCGCCTTGTAAACGATGAGGGCAAAAGCAAGGCAGGCCATCAGCTCTACAAAACGAGCTATACTGATCAGGTATGGCCCTTTAAGCAATGTTAGTCCATTAATATCAGTATAAAATTGTGTGCCGGTGTTACTCGCAAAGGTAACTAACAGGAATCCTACAAACAGTGCTAAGAAATAGAGCAGGTACTTGTTGACATGCCGGATGGTGTACAGTAAAAAAGGAATAGTCAGTAAAGCGACAAATTCATTCAGCTTTATCCCGGCCAATTTCAGGTCAGTGAAATGGAAACTGATGATACAGTAAAGCAGGAACAGCCACAGGCCTACATGGGGCAATATAAGTCTGTCTGAGCGTATCAACTTGTTCTTCTGTAGTAAGATTTAAAAGCCTTAATAATTAAAGGAATCCTGTTTAATTGCTTGCGTCGAATGCGGTTCGCCACTACAAATATCAGACTTAAATAAACAGGAAGCAGGTACTTCCTATAGTATTTACTTGTTATGATGAGCCTGTTCCGGATACTGTAAAAATCAGACAACTCACTTTTATTGCTGTTATCTTTTAGTCCGCCCCCTATAGAGGCCCCTTCTTTATGATATACTTTGGCCTGCAGACAGGTGTTTATTTCATAATGCTTCAGTTGTCCACGCTTTGCCCAGTCTATTTCCTCGAAATAAAGAAAGTAGTCTTCTGTCATATTGCCCACTTCTTTTACAAAAGCTGATGATACGAATATCGATGCTCCTACTACATAATCGTTTTCCTGTATGGTGAGGCCTTCGAAAGTGTGCGTAGCCGGCTGGCCAAACCCGATGTGCTCTGTGCTAGCTAGCATAGGCTTATACCTTCCTAAAATCGCCTGTACGAGAGTAGGATCATGGAAATACAGTAATTTGGCACCAAGCATACCTAGTTGTCGGCCTTTGTGGAGTTCTCCTACAAAGCATAAATGCAGCTGCGTGAGTGTGTCTGCTGCTACAACAGTATCATTATTCAGAAGCCAGACATAATCAGCCCCGTGAGAGAGGGCCAGTTCAATCCCCACATTATTGCCTCCAGCGAAACCGAGGTTTTTGTCGGATTTAACAAGGAATAATTGTCTATCATCAGGTATAGCACCTTCTATATGGCGGGCAGAAAGAGACATGTAGGGAAGAGGCTTGCTGACTGGAGCAGCTGCTACAGCAGCAATGTCATAAAAGCCACGTTCAAAGGCAACTGCATACTCTCCATCGGCCCAGTTTTCCAGTTTTTCGATAGAACCATTCTCAGATGCATTGTCAACGACTACTACCCTGAAATTACTGTACCGAAGCTTAAATACGCTTTCCAGGCACTCAGCCGTATCCTGCCAGTTTTTGTAGTTTACAAGTATGATGTATACAAGAGGTGCGGTGTTCATGATGCGGGATACTTTTGAGAAACAAATGTCTTGATTTTTCCCAGGATGATATTGATTCCATTGCGACGAAGTGCTGTGAGACCATTCTTTTTCAGGAAAAGATTCCATTGCTCGCCGGCTTTCCCAACCTGACCGCGCAGCAGCGTTGAAAATGTTATAAAAAGAAGAGAGAGGCGGAGTTTGTCAATTTCGAATGTAAGCGCATCAGCACGTATAAAAGGCTGTTCACGGATGGATTCTTTCAATTCAAGCTCATAATAGCGCATGTTCCACTTGTCGCGGCTTGCACTTGTGCTATGCATGCGCACGAGCGCCTCGGTATTATCAGCGGCCTGGTAGTAAAAACTAACACCCTGTACAGCCCATCTCAAGAACAACTCCCAATCTTCATTATGGCGCAAGGTTTCATTGAAAGCACCAAATTTTCTAAAAACCTCCGCACGTATCAAAGGACAGTTGATAGCCATAATATTGCCAACAATAAGTTTACTGAGGATGGCCTCCCCCTTGCCCGATACCCGGGGCATCCAATCTTGTTGGGTACCTGTTACTGTTTTAAAAAAAATGTTCGGTTGATTTGAATAAAAATACTTTACATCGCCATATACCAGATCGGCCTCCGGATACTGCTCTAAATACTGGACTTGTTGCTCAAATTTCTTGGCAGAAAGCAGATCGTCGGCATCTAGCAGTTGTATATATTGACCGCGAGCCATTGCTATTCCTCTATTGCGGGCTGCAGACATACCAGTGTTTTGCTGAGGAATATATTTTATCCGGTTATCAGCCTCAACATACCCGGTCATAACTTCGCGCGTGTTGTCTGAAGAGCCATCGTCAATCACAATACACTCCCAATGCCGAAACGTTTGACCCTGCAGGCTCTCCAATGTCTCACCTATCAGATGACCATAGTTATAAGTAGAGATAATCACCGAAACGACAGGGAACTGCATCGCTTGATCTGGCATTGCTTTTTGGTTTAAATTCGTTGTGCTTTTGGCACGAAACGACATTTCAGTTTTGATTTTACTATATACAGAGCCTGCTTGGGATTTAAAAGCGAAGGGCGGAGTAAATAACTGTATTCTTTGCTCCCCTGGCCGGATTGACGGCAGGTTTCGTACCATTTCAATGCCACTATCTTGTCAAAGCACGCCTTCGGGAAGTACCCGGTCCTATTGTTTGTCTGCTTCAGTTTTAATAACCAAGCGGCGGCACTTTCAATAGCCACAGAGGTATGGGGTACCTCCAGCAAACCGATTTTAACGTGTAACTCAAGCTCTTCTGTTGTGGGTTCAATACCAAATTTCTCCAACTGATAGTGCGCAATTTGCTTAACACAATTGTAAAGTATGGCAGCTTTGGTTTTGCTTATACCGCCTGGGTGCTCGCGATAGTCTACCAGTCGCTCAGCCAGATTTGCCACTTTATGCGTTGAGGCGATCCTTACCCAGAAGTCATAGTCCTCGGAGGGAGGAAAGTCGTTCCTATAGCCTTCGGCAGGTATAGCCGAACGCCGAAGCATTACACTAGACTGCGCAAAATTGTTCTGGAACAGCAGTAGGCTTGGAATACATTCAGGCTCTGTTGGATAACACTGTGTGCGTATAAACTGCCCTTCGGGTGTAATCAAATCAATATAAGAACCTACCATCGCGAAATCCGGGTTCGCATTCAGAAAAGCGACCTGCTTTGCCAAACGTTGGGGATGTGCCACATCATCGCTGTCGAGCATAGCTATGTAAGCTCCCCGGCTGCTCGCCAACCCCCTGTTTCGGGTATAGGTTAATCCCTGGTTTCCATCGTTATGGAGTACCCGTACTCTTTCATCCTCGGATAGCTGGTCCAGGATTGCAAGAGTGCCATCTGTAGAGCCGTCGTTAATAATGAGCAGTTCGAAGTCAGGAAAAGTCTGATGTAGAATACTATCTACAGCTTCACGCAAGTAAGCCTCTCCATTGTATACAGGCATAACGACCGATACCTTTGGTGTTTTCATAGTGAGTTAAATCCTGTTGTTTCGTTTACAAAACTCAAATTCCACTTCCTGGTGAGCACTTATATTCCGGAAATGACGGAGCTTTCTGTAATCTATCTGATAGCCTTCCTGCCATTTGCGCAGCAGATCATCAGCAGTCAGCGTGCCTGCGTGGTTATCGTTTTCATTTTGCACTTTATTGTTCGGGATATTCATAATCACACTGCTTTGCAGGGCAACCCCATACCTGGTCTGGAAAATAGGATTGTAAAGCTGCATTCCTTCTTCAAGTGAATTAGGGGCTTTGAATTGAATGCTACCAATTATAAATCGAATCTCAGCAGTATCGAATATGTGTCCATCGACCGAAAGAGGGTACTTCCAATCAAGCTGACCATCCTGCCATTTCCACACCAACATAGTAGATGTGGGTGCGATAGTTGTTTGAAATTGTGGAAGTTCTTGATGCTGTCTGGTCGTATAGGAATACGAAAGATGGTTGCCCATACGCAAAGTGGGCACAAAGCTATTGGTGTTATGCGCTAACAACTCAATCAGATCAACCGGCTCTTTAAAGAGGATGTCATCGACCAGGAACATTATCCTTGAAGAATCAATAGCCGCCAAAGTTTGAATCAGATCTGCTCGAAAGTCCTTTTCCTTCTCAAAGCATACCTCCGGTCGTGACGTACATAGGCTGATAAGTTCTTCGTACGCGGCATCGTGCTCTTTGGAAGAGGCTGTATAAAGTACTTTTATCAGGACTTGTCCTTGCGCTAAGTCAAAAAAACTGGCAAGCAGGGCATGCAGTTGTATGGCCCGGTCTTTCGAGAATATGACAATTGTAAGTGAAAGAGTATCCGTAGCGCGACAGGCCTGTTGATTACTGTACTGAATAATCTGCTCGAGGGCATGGATGTGTGCATCCTTTACTTGTTCGATCTCCGGAAATAACCTCCTAGCCAGATTGGCGGCTTTTAGCCTGATAAAATGCATATTAAAATTGCCTAACACGTTTATTAACTGGGCTGCCCGGATTCTCTTACTTTCTTCAGTACCAGGCTATTCTGTATGGCAGCAAGTGCAAACCAGGCAAAGTTACTCAGAAGATAGGCAACCCCTGCACCCATTAGCCCAAAATGCTTTAGAAAAATGATGTTGAACACCACATTAAAAACAGCGGCCAAAGCAACATTAATCACGAGAAGGCGCGATTTTTTGTAAAACAAAATAGGCGCACCTAAAAGCTGCGACAGAAAGAAAAAGGCAAAACCTCCTACCAGATAAGGGATTAGACTTAGCGAGTCATGATAGCGCACATTGATGAATGCCTGCGCTAGGAACTGGCTAGCAAAGGCCAAAACTGCAAAAGCAATTAAAATTAAGAAAATCATTAATGCTTTATGCTGCTTAGAATCTCCTTTAGACAGTTTCTCAAATATGTAAGGCGTATACACGCTTAAGACTGGTGCAATAAGCAGTGGCTCGAAAACAGATGAAAACTTATAAGCTACGGAGAAAATCCCTACGCTGGATTCCCCCAAGTAGTACAGGATGAGCCACCTGTCTACACCCGAAAGGCCCCAAAAAAACAAGGAAGAAAGTATAAAGGGAAAGCCTAGTTTTAAATGTTGAGAAGTTTCTGCCCATTTTACATTCAATTTGACGGGCTTGATAAACCTAAAATATAAAAGAGCCGGATAGGTAAGTGACAGTAAGAGTACACCAAGGTTAGTGATCAAAATTCCATTCACACCTAGACGCAGGTAATACACCAGGTAAAGGTTAAGAACTAGAGTGACAATGCCTATCAGGATTTTGTTTACAGTTAAATTCAGGGCCTTTTTAGCTAACTGAAGTAGAGCGAAAAAAGTGTTTTGATAGAAACTGAAGAAGCTTTGTAAAAGAACCAAAACAATCATGAAAATCCCGACACTCTGCTCAAATAATACATTCCCAAAATAGACAAGACCTATACCTGCTGCAATATAGAGCGGTATAGCCAGCAGGGTGTAGATGTTAGTGATCTGGCTGATAGTATCGCGCTTGCCCGCCCTATCCAGGTGAAAGTATTCAACATAAATGACCTGCGAGAGGCCAAATGAAAAAAGTATGGCTAGAATTGTCGAGGTTGTAGTCAGCAGTTCAAGTATACCGTAGTCGCTGGGGGCCAATACAGAAGTATAGAGTGGGATCAGGAAAAAGGCAATCCCCTTCAAAAACAAAGCACCCGAAGAGTAGATGAACAGGTTTTTTAGAAAATCGGACCTGAATACGCGTTGGATAACCTGCTTATATAATTCTGCTATTGCCTGCACTATACCTGTTAAAATTTCTTCCTGAGCCTCACATAGCTAGTAAGGAGGCGACAAAGATAGTCTGAATATGGAGAATTTCCTTAATAAGCTTAATGAGTCAAAAGCATTGGCAGAAATTAAATCTTACCGTTTAGTGAGCTCAAAAATGCCGCACCCATAAGTACAGCCACAATTTTCTGCAATCAATTGGTCTGTCAATTCAATGTCTTCGTGAAGATCACCTATGTCGTCTACAAAAGAGTAACGATCGAGCTTATAGTCTTTTAAAAGCAGCTGCAGCAAGTACTTTAAACTGAACACTCTGTGCGCATTAAACTCAATTCTTTGCGGGCCAATAGGAGTTGAAAAATAAAATTTACCACCTTTCTTCAAGACATGGTATATAGTTGAAAGGCCTTTCAGGTGTCCGTCTGCGTCAATCGGGTCGTTATAACGTCCAAGTCCGAAATGCTCTATGGCGTGGAGCGATGAGATAGAATCTGTGTAATCTGTTAACGCTGAGTTCGGCTGCATAAAGTCTGCCTGGACAAACTTTATATTCCCGATCTTATTCTCCAATGGGCGAATATCGAAGACCTCGATCTCTCTGAAAGAAGCAACATGAGCTACAAAACCATCGGTACGAGAACCAATATCAACATGGCGCAAAGGATTATCTCTAAAGACAGCTTTGGCTACATGAAGATCCTGATGAAAATAGTGCCCTGACATGATACCACTATCAGAGCGTTTATCCTGAAGCATAGGCCGCATCACCTGAACAGGAAACTCGTTTTGATTCTCTAACTGAGACTTCAGTTTACGCAGGTCCCGGTAGAACCAACTTAAACCTTTTATATTGTGATATGCAGTATTTGGGTCAAACCCAACAAAAGAGAGCTTCTGTAGTACTTTGTCAATCGTTTTCATTTGCTCTATACCTCAAAGAGTTGTGACTATAATCTCATCAACTCTTACTTTCAAACATAAGATCATCCTTAAATTGAATTTAGCAAGTTAATTAGCTCAAGTTAATATCTTGTACTTTATTGGGACGCTTTAATGAATTTCTGCTTTATAAATAGAGGCGCAGGTCCCAGTTTATTTATTGCTTGTAGTCTATTAATAATCTTAAATAAAGTCAGTTAGTGGCTTTATATTTGGCAATTAGCGGAAGTGCATTATTGCGTAGTGTCCTGATTATTCGCAGGTAATTTAAATTTTACTCAGGATCAATCAGAAAATAAAGGTAGTACTTTACAATTGGAAGGCAATATTTGATTTACCTGGCATCACTAGAAAAGTGTAGAATCTGTTGGATGTGGTTTCCCTAAATGATTAGCTATCATAAAATAGATACTCAAATGATCATAACAAACAGATAGTTGTATATTTGCTGCCTGAACTGAAACCATATGCACGAATTGAAAGATAAGGACAATAAGAGGCCGCGAGGTTCTTCAGATGAGGTAGACCTATACTTCCTTTATTTAAAACTGAGCGAATTATTTCAGGCTAGTGGTAGGGGGATTTCTAATTTTTTCAGAACACTGCTTTTTTACAAATGGTTGCTCGTTGCTTTTGTTGTATTAGGTATAGGCCTGGCTTATATAACCTATTCCACCAAAAAGCCATACTATACCTCGTCCATGACCCTTATGCTTGCTAATATCCGAAACGAATTCATAGAGGACCAGCTCAACAAACTCACTATTATGATAGCGGAGGATAACTTTGAGGCTGTAGCTGAGCGGCTTGATATTTCTTCAGCTCAAGCAAAAGAAATAAAGGATATGGCCTTCAGTAACCTGGATGCGGACAGAGTTGACGAAGATAGCGTGCTTACTGGTTCTCCTTTCCGCATTGAGTTATCGCTGTATGACAGAACTTTATTTGATACGATGGAACCAGCACTCACTAGCTTCCTTGAAAGCAACCGATACTTTGCCAGACAGAAACGTATTAAGCAGAGGCAAATAGAGCGAATTATTCGGAAACTTGATGGTGAAATCAGTTCGATTGACAGTTTAAAAACGGATGTAAATAGCCCTAGGGGGCCTGTAAATGGGTTTGTATATGGTCAACCTATAGATCCAACCAATCTTTATCGAGAGAGTATTTCTTTGTTTAAAGAACAGGTAAAATTAGAATCTGACCTTGAAAAGCTAGATAACGTTGAGGTTGTGACAGGTTTTGCACCTAAGCTTAGACCGACTGGTCCTAGTTTATTCAAACACTTAGTCATTGGAGCTTTCCTTGCCTTTGTCTTAGGTGTTCTGATGGCCTTAATTCTACAGTCTAATCGCATGAATAAGCTTAAGTAAGCTTTGGAACTCAAGAATGCAAAATCCCCGCTACTTCTAAGAGTAGCGGGGATTTTGCATTCTTGAGTTTATTCCTACTCCTCCTGCCTCAAAACCCAACTCAGATTATACAAATCCTTGCGTCGGTCTTTCAGGTTCCTTACACTACCGGCGGTATTCAGGTCCTTGAGCAGGTTCAGGTCTAGGTCGGCGATCAGGGTCATCTCGGTGTTCGGAGTGGCTTCGGCTACCACCGCATCGTGCGGGAAGGCAAAGTCAGAAGGGGAGAAGACGGCTGACTGGGAATACTGGATGTCCATGTTCTCTACCTTTGGCAGGTTGCCCACACTACCCGTAATGGCCACATAGCACTCGTTCTCGATGGCGCGGGCCTGTGCGCAGAGACGTACCCGGAGGTAGGCGTTCTTGGTATCCGTCCAGAAAGGCACAAAGAGGATTTTCATGTCCATGTCGGAGAGCATGCGGGCCAGTTCCGGGAATTCTACATCGTAACAGATCAGGATACCAATTTTGCCAATGTCTGTGTCGAATATCTTGAGTTTGTGACCACCCCGCATACCCCAGTAATGCGACTCATCCGGGGTAACATGTAGCTTGTATTGCTTGTCGTAAGTACCGTCGCGGCGGCAGAGGTAGCTCACGTTATAGAGCTTGTTGTCGTAGTACTCCGGCATGCTGCCGGCAATGATGTTGATGTTGTAGGAGAGGGCCAGGTGAATCATACGCTCCCGGATTTCCTCGGTATACTCGGCCATGCTTCGGATTGCCTCAGAAGGGGACTCCTCGTTGGTAAGGGCCATCAGCGGAGCGTTGAAGAACTCAGGGAATACCACCATGTCCGACTTGTAGGAGCTGACAGTATCGACAAAAAACTCTACCTGCTGCATGAAATCATCCAGATCTTTTACGGCACGCATCTGCCACTGCACAATACCGATCCGGACAACAGTCTTTTTGCCCCCTAGCAGCTCTTCTTTCTCTTCATAGTACACGTTTATCCACTCCAGCAGCGTGGCGTAGGCGCGTGACTCTGTATCATCTGGCAGGTAGCCTTTGAGAATTTTTCGCACGTGGAAATCGTTGCTGAGCTGGAAGGAAAGCACCGGGTCGGCCAGTTCCTTGTTGCGCACCATTTCGATGTACTTGGCTGGCGTGAGCTTATCAGCATAGTCCTTGTAACCAGGTATACGGCCGCCGGCAATGATGCCGCGCAGGTTGAGGTTCTCGCAAATTTCCTTACGGGCATCGTAGAGGCGTCTGCCCAGGCGCAGGTTGCGGTAGTCCGGATGCACAAAAACGTCGATGCCATACAGGGTTTCGCCCTCTGGGTCATGTGACTTGAAGGTGCCCTTGTCGATGATCTGGTCGTAGGTATGCTTGTCGCCATACACGCTGTAATCTACAATCAGGCTGAGGGCCACGGCTACTACCTTCCCTTTGTCTTCTATACAGATCTGTCCTTCCGGAAATTTTTTGAGGAGATTGGAGAACTCTTTGCGGGTCCAGGCGCCGTCAATATTGGAGTAGACCAGGTCCATGATCTCTTTTACTTCTTTGTAATCTTTGAGCTCCAACTGGCGCAATAACAGCCGGTGCTCAGAGTTTGCTTCTATTTTTTCACTCATGTTTCAGGTTTGGGTTGCTTGCTACGGGTATACGTGAAGCAAGTATTATTTTGATATGATATTTTAATTGAAAGCAAGAAATGCTGCCTTCTGGCAAATTTAAAAAGAAAAAGCGCAGCTTTAACACCGCGCTTTTAATGTGACAAGTATAGCTCTTTTAGAGCTGCACTTCCGGTATATCTCCTTCCACAATCAGGCGTCCTTCGGTTGCCCGCTGAATCTCTTCTACCGTCACGCCTGGCGCTCGTTCCAGTAGTTTAAAGCCATCTTCTGTTACTTCGATCACAGCCAGATCAGTTACGATTTTCTTGATGCATTTCAAGCCCGTGATCGGCAGGGTACATTCTTTTAGCAGTTTGGACGAGCCATCGCGGGCGGTGTGCTGCATGGCCACAATAATGTTTTTGGCAGAGGCTACCAGGTCCATGGCGCCGCCCATACCTTTCACCATCTTGCCCGGAATCTTCCAGTTGGCAATATCGCCTTGCTCCGACACCTCCATGGCGCCCAGGATAGTCAGGTCCACGTGCTCACCCCGGATCATACCAAAGCTCTCAGCAGAACTGAAAATAGAAGATCCGGGCAGGGTCGTGATGGTCTGCTTGCCGGCGTTGATCAGGTCAGCGTCTACTTTGTCTTCGGTTGGGAAGGGGCCCATACCTAGTAATCCGTTTTCAGACTGCAGCACCACTTCCACCCCTTCAGGAATGTAATTGGCCACCAGCGTAGGTATACCGATGCCAAGATTGACGTACATTCCGTTTTTCACTTCTCTGGCGATTCGCTTCGCTATTTGATTTTTATCAAGTCCCATTTCTTTGTCGGTTAAGCAGTTCTAACTGTGCGCTGTTCAATACGCTTCTCGTACTTCTCGCCCTGGAAAATGCGCTGCACGTAGATGCCGGGCGTGTGAATCATGTTCGGGTCCAGCTCGCCGGCAGGTACCAGCTCTTCTACCTCCGCCACAGTGATTTTACCGGCTGCGGCCATCATCGGGTTGAAATTGCGGGCCGTGCCTTTGTAGATCAGGTTACCGGCAGTATCTCCTTTCCAGGCTTTCACAAAAGAAAAGTCTGCCTTCAACCACGATTCCATCAAATACATTTTGCCGTTAAATTCCCGGCTTTCTTTTCCTTCGCCCACCTCGGTGCCGTAGCCGGCAGGGGTGAAGAAAGCAGGTATACCGGCTCCTCCGGCACGAATGCGTTCGGCCAGCGTTCCCTGCGGAGTCAGCTCAACCTCCAGTTCACCGCTCAGCAACTGGCGCTCAAACTCTGCGTTTTCGCCTACATAACTGGCAATCATCTTTTTGACCTGGCGCTTTTGGAGCAGCAGACCGATACCATAGTCGTCCACGCCGGCATTATTGGAAATACAGGTCAGATCTTTTACACCAAGGCGCAACAGTTCCTGTATGGCGTTTTCAGGGATGCCACACAAGCCAAAGCCCCCCAGCATGAAGGTCATGCCATCCTGTACACCCTGCAGGGCCTCGTGTGCGTTTTTTACAGTTTTATTTATCATCGTTAGAAGGTATGCTTATGCGTCGGTCCGGCAGGTATAGCCGGCACTGACAGCAATTGAACTAAGTTTTATCCGATAGAAAGTTAGATAGAAAAAAGGCCATATACAATTGATTCCGCTGTGTTTTTAGGTGAAACAGGTCTCTGCGGAGGTGAGGTGTTGTTTTTTTGGCATCATCAGCTTCTGACCGTTTGTCTTCTCTAGGTATAGCATCAATTCTGGTCATGTCCCAAAAATAACCAGGTAGGAACAGCTTGGAGGTATGAGGGAATCAAGATGTTGGTGTTGAAAGGTGGCTGACAAACCAAAAACAGAGAAAGACCCGCAGAAGACTATAGAGTCAGGCTGGGCACCAGAAAACTTACATCTTCATGTAGTTACGAGAGAAGTCCTTGAATCCGCTTAAAAATATGGGTAACCCTAAGGCGCTATACCTCGCAAGAGAAATATAATATGACGATCAGAATTAAAGCTCTATGCCTTAGGCTGTTGGGACGGGGCTCGTGAAGTATAGTTTGTAGGGAGCGGGTAGCTCATCGGAATATGGATGAACTATACCTGAATCGACTTTAACACACGCAGGGCATCTTCCTTGTCTTTGGCGAGCTGTGTTTTAAGGGCTTCCAGTCCGTCGAATTTCTGTTCCTGGCGCAGCATTTCAACAAATTCTACCGTTAAGGTATGCCCGTATAGGTTGCCTTCATAATTGATCAGGTGCACTTCCAGGGTAAGGTGGGCACCATCTACCGTCGGGCGAACACCGATGTTCATCATACCGGGCAGGCGCTGTCCATCGTGCTTTACCCATACGGCATACACACCATGGGCAGGTATAAGCTTGTGGGGAGCAGGCATTTCCAGGTTGGCAGTCGGAAACCCGATCGTGCGGCCCAGTTTGTTACCTTCCACTACGGTAGAGGTCAGGCTGTAGGTATGGCCCAGGTAACGGTTGGCGGCAGGTATATCACCCGATTCGATGGCTCTGCGTATTTTAGTGGAGCTCACCCCGATATCGTCCACATCCTGACGCGGGATTTCCTCAACCTCGAAGCCATACTGCGCAGAGCGAGCCTTCAGATGTTCAAAGCTACCTTCGCGGTTTTTGCCGAAACGATGGTCGTAGCCAATAACGAGTACCTTGGTATGGATCGCCTTTACCAGCACATCTTCAATAAAGGAGCGGGAACTCAGGCGTGAAAAGGCTTTGGTGAAAGGAATGATCAGCAGATAATCGATGCCAAAGCTGCGCAACTGCTCGATGCGCTCATCAACGGTGGCGAGCAGCCTGAGGTCATTGTCTTCCGGGAAAAGCACCAGGCGTGGGTGTGGCCAGTAGGTAATTACCACACTCTGCCCGTCTGACTGGCGGGCTCGTTCCTTCACCCGCTGCAGGATCTTCTGATGGCCTACATGCACACCGTCAAAAGTGCCACTGGTCACCACCGGGAAACTAAGCTTCGGGAAATCAGCTATATCACGAATTACTTCCATTCGCTTCGAGTTGGGCTCTTCTGATCTGCTGAATGTCTTCTATCGTGAGGGCATCGGTTAACTTATACTCCCCGATTCGAGTGCGTACGAGCGCTGAGAGGTGAGCGCCTACGCCCAGTTTCTGACCCAAGTCATGCGCCAGACTACGAATATAGGTGCCTTTGCTGCAGATCACCTTAAAGGAGATGACAGCACCTTCTATATTTGTGATCTCAAACGCCTTGATGGTAATAGTACGAGGCTTCATTTCGGCTTCCTTGCCTTTACGGGCCAGGTCATAAGCACGTTTGCCGTCTATCATCACGGCCGAGTAAATAGGAGGGATCTGCTCAATTGTGCCTACAAAGCTATCGGCTGCCGCCTGTACATCTCCCGGCGTGATGTGACTGATGTCCTTGCTTTCACTGACAGGGGTTTCCAGATCGTAGGAAGGCGTTGTCTGACCGAGCGTGATGGTACCGGTATATTCTTTTTCCTGTGCCTGAATCTCTTCAATGCGTTTGGTGAATTTACCGGTGCAAAGAATCAGTAGTCCGGAGGCGAGTGGATCGAGTGTGCCGGCATGGCCGATTTTCTTTACCCGGAGGGTATTACGTACTTTCTTCACTACGTCAAACGACGTCCAGGTAAGCGGTTTATCAAGTAACAGGATTTCGCCTGCTTCAAAGTTATAATTCATGTTATACTCTTAAGTCAACACCCATGGCCAGCAGCGCTAGCAGCGCTATACCTAACGCGATGCGGTAGTAGCCAAACATTTTAAAGCCATACTTGGTCAGGAAGTTGATAAAGAACCTGATCGCGATCATCGCCACTATAAACGCCACAACATTGCCAATAAGCAATAATCTCAGGTCATCGCCTGTGATTACGTCGAAGCTGTTCCTGATTTTTACGAGGTCAAACATAAGAACGTCTGAAAGCTCCAGTTTCAGAAGGTCTTTGATCAGCTTATACGATGAGGCTGCCAGCATTGTGGGTACGGCCAGGAAGAAGGAAAATTCGGCCGCCGCTTTGCGGTTTATACCTTGTGTGAGCCCTCCGATAATAGAAGCCGCAGAGCGTGATACCCCCGGGATCATGGCGATACACTGGAAAAAACCAATGACCAGCGCATTTTTGTAGGTGATTTTGTTTTCCTGGGCATGTGCAAACCACTTATCCACGAAAAGCAGCACCACACCGCCTGCTACCAGCATCAGCGCCGTGATGAGCACGCTGCCCAGCATAGCGTCAATCACATCGTTTAGCAGAAAGCCGATGACAGCCGCAGGTATAAACGCGAGGAGCAGCTTCTTGTAAAACTCAAAACTGTTAATGAAGCGCTTCCAGTAAAGTACCACCACCGACAGTATGGCCCCAAACTGAATATTGACAGCAAATATTTTGGTGATCGGAAGTTCGTTTATACCCATCAGGGCCGAAGCGATGATCATATGGCCTGTAGAGGATACAGGCAAAAACTCGGTAAGTCCTTCAACTATGGCTAAAATAATAGCCTGCCATTCACTCATCTAACTAATCTTGTGTGTTTTCATGTGTTCTGTCTTTTACCATGATCGCAAACAGCTCGATCACGAAGCCGGCCATCACCACGATCGGACCCAGCGTGATGCCCATAAAGCCCAGTCCGTACTGTTCCTTATCGAGCGTCATGATGATAAAGCCAAGGGCCAGCACAACGATGCCAACCAGCATCAGGATGTAGTTTTTTTTGCCAAAGGCAAGCTTATTCTTATTTTCCATATTAATATAGTTCGTCTAGTGAAAGGCCCAGGTACTTGCGTACAGCACGGTAAGAGCTCAGGAATCCGATTACGGCGCCCAGTACAATCAGCGCAATCATGAGCATGTACATCTGCTCATCGTCTTTCAACAGGCTCAGCTCTGTAATCTCGCGATAGGCATACTGCATCAGCGCAAAAAGCAGGATAGAGGCAACAATTCCACTGATAATGCCCTGGAATGCGGCCCGGTTAAGGAAAGGACGCTGAATAAAAAATGACGTGGCTCCAACCAATTGCATACTCCGGATCAGGAAACGCTGGGAGTATAATGCAAGTTTGATGGTATTGTTGATCAGTATAATCACCACCAGCACCAGTATAGCGGCAAAGCCAAGTAGCAGGATACTGATTTTCTGGATGTTGCTGTTGATGGATTCGATCAGGCTTTCGACATACTGTACTTCGTATACCCCCTCAATTCCTTCGATGTCGTTTTTTATACCTTTCAGTTGGGCTGAACTGGAACTCTCAGCGTTGATCCGGATCACATAGGTGTCACGCAGCGGGTTATCGCCCAAGAAGGCTGTGAAATCTTCGCCGGTTTCTTCCAAAAAGGCCTTGGCACCCTCTTCTTTTGACAGGAACCGCACTTGGGCCGTGTCTCCTTTATAAGCAACAAACTCTTTTGCAGCCAGTGTTTTTTGTAAGCGATCCAGCTGCACCTGCGTCAGGTTGCGATCCAGGTATACCTGCATCTCAATGCTTTCTTTCACAATATCCGACAGCTTACCGGCATGAATCAGGAGCATGCCAAACAGACCGATCACAAACAAGGCCAGGGAAATGGAGAACACCACCATGGCATGCGGGTAATTACCGAGCTTCTTCTTCTTAACTGTCTTGGGGGTAGTTGTTGCCATACGATACGCTTCCGTGCAAAAATAGAAATATTATTTAAATATGAGGTGCTTCCGTGCTGCTAATACAAAAAGCCCGGCTTACTATACCGGGCTTTAGAGATTCATGCGTGGGTCAGAGTCGAGGATGATCGGGTCTTCCCGCTGTTCCCGACGGCGTTCGCGACGTGCTTCCCGATCCCGGCCAAAAAGCTCCCGCAAACTATCAAAGTGTTTGGTATGGAGCAAGCTGAGTCGCTGAGTGTTGGTGATACGGCCATTCGTAGTCGGCAGCGTATTATACTCCAGGCGCCCGCGCAACTCGCCGCTCTTTGTAATATAGTACTCCACTGACCAACTGCCCTGGTAAGTGTTGCGGTTAGCACCGCCTGCCTGCCCAGTCTGCAAATTGTTGGACCCCAGGCCTGTCTGACTACTGACACGCAGACGGCCCTGGAAGAAAGAGTAGCTCAACCTTAGCTGTAAAGCAGAGAGGTCAGCCTGACTGATGTCACCCAGGCCAATATCAATTTCCAGGTTGCTGTCAATAGAGTTGAGGAAGCCACTTAGCTGACCGGTGAGCAAACTACCCAGACTTCCGCCTACTGCCGCCGCACCGGGGTTCTCACCGAAGAATGTGCCTGGCGGAGCCAGTCTGCGGAGTACCAGCAAGCTGAATACCTGCCTGTTTAGTTCGTTTTCATCGTTCCTTATCCCCAGCAGAATCGGCTCAAGGCCAAGCCTCACACTGGCTGGCAGGTTCTCAAAATCCAGGTCCAGACGTATGTCTGGTGTCAAGATAGGGCCTTTCAAATCAACAATGGCTGTTACAGGATAGCTGCCCTGTACACTGCCTATTTGAGCGCCGCTCGGTGTAAGGTCGTCTATTCGGGTATTTTGTACATAAGTGGCCCTGATGTCCATATTACCTTCCAGCGGATCGCCGTTCCAGGACAGCGTACCCCCAGGCGTCACCCTGAATTCGCGTGACACCACGCCCTCGAGCAGGTTAAGGTTATAGGCACCGTTAGCTATCACAAAATTGCCAAACATGTTAAACTCGCCACGGGTATCAATAGTCATTTGAATCTGTCCACTTCCTGAACCCCGGATCACATCCCCGGTTTGCCGGTCGATGATGATCTCAAAATAGGCATCGTCGGTTACGTCGAGGTCGAAGTTCATGTTGATGCCGGACAAATCTACCTTTTGCTCTTCAACAGCAACGGCCACGCCGGTAGAGTCGCTGATGTTGCGGTTTACGAAGCGGATAAAGTCTTTGCGGGCCAGGTCCGTCTGGTTATCAAGCGGCACTACAATGCGGGTATTGGCATCGCTGCGGGCGTTCACATCTATCTTAAGGTTTTCAACGGGACCCAACACACTGGCTGTTCCTGTGCCAAAGGCGGTGCCATAGTAGAGCTCGTTCTGTTCGTAGGTCGTGTTCAGAATCATCAGGTTCCGGAAGCGGGCGTTCAGATCGAGCACCATATTTTGGAAACCATCATGAGCAATGCCGCCGGTCACGTAGCCAACGTTACCGTACAGGTCGCGCAGCTGCGCATTGCGGAAGCTGATGCTATTGGCCCCAAAGTATACGCGATCGGAGAAGCGGTAGGTGGTGCCCAGGTAATCGAATCGGAACTGCCCATCGGTTACCATCACCGACCCTGTCAGCACCGGAGCGGTCAGTCTGCCGAGCACCCGGATGCGCCCTTCCATCGTGCCTTCCAGTTCCGACATGATCGGTTTCAGGATCGGCTCCACGATCTTGAGCTGGGTTTCATCCAAAACGGCCAGCATGTCCAACTGCTCTTCTTCGGCACGGGGGAAGTAGTTGCCGGTCAGTGTCAGTACTTTTTTATTATTACGGTCTATGTCCACATCTACCATCAGCTGCTGCTGGGCATTGTTCCAGTCACCTTTACCCTGAATGTCACCGATCAGTACATTGTCCAGGTAAAAAGAGTCTACACGCATACCTGCGTTCAGGATGGCATTATTATAAACATCCTGTGCTGTGAGCTCGGCATTAAGCGTACCCCTGATCTGCTCCGGCATGAGCGGGTTTAGGTTGCGCAGGTCAAAGTTCTTGATGCTGGCTACCAATGTACTTCCCGGGTCACGCCCGACAGCCCCGTCTACCCGAATGATCTGGTTCTGATTGGAAAGTATCAGTTCCTCGAAATCCAGCCGCTTTCCGTTCTCGCTGATGTAAACCATACTGCCGGGCTGGAAGGCCCAGGGGGTTTCACGGAGCGTGATGTTCGATCGGCCAAATACAACTTGCAGGCGATCCTGCAGGAAATTCACATCGCCTACCACGGTTGCCTGGTTATTATAGGCCGGTTGCAGCAGGTTGGTATAAAACCCGATGGTGCGCTCACTCCAGATTGCTTCAAGCAGCAACCGTTCTGTTTCCCCTACAGAGGGCAGCAACTGCTTGTCAGAGGTGAACTGGGCACTGGCCAGTACATTCGGACTATTCTGCAACTTGGAAGTGCTAAGTTCTATGTCATTATGGTAGAGCGTGACGTCGTCATATAATATCGTGTCCACTCGCGCATAGGAAGTCAGGATGACTGTGTTGCCGTGCCGGAAAGTGCCTTCTAGCTTAGAAAAGTCAGAAATAGTGAGTTCCGGCACAAACAATTGGAGCAGCGGATTTACCCGCCTCAGGTATAAGTCATAGTCAAGACTGTATTCGGGCTGTGTATCCGGGCGCTTCCTTCTGTAATAAGCTGCTGTGGCGTCATCATTACTCTCAAAATTCAGCTTGTATTCCTGTACCAGTTGTTTCAGGTCGTCAATCAGGGCAGAATAGTTGAAGTCGCCGCTCACACGTAAAGCCAAAGGAGTAGAGCGCAGGGTCAGGTTGCGTATACCTTCGCCAATGTAGGACTGCACCCGGATCGTGTCGAGCGCGATGCGTCGGCCTTCGTAGGTAACGGCGGCACTATCGAAAAAGGCAGTGCCCTGGAAGTCGTCCAGTCGGAGGCCCTGGAAGTTGAGGTCGGCATTTGCCTGCACGATTAGAGACTTATCCGTAATGCGGAGGGCTTTCAGGTCGGCTTTGTTTAGGTCAGCTCTCAGGTTAAAGGCTTGATTGTTGTTTGCCAGATTTACCTCTCCGTTGGCCGTAAAGACTAGGTTCGGATCAGCAATAGCAAAGCGGCCTTCATAACGCTGATGACTGAAAGTACCATCGGTGCGGATATTACGGTAATTGTAATCCAGCACATGGAGTTGGGCAATGTCAGCATTGATCTGCAGGCGGGCATCCTTCATCGTAAAGCCGGAACCGACCACGCGGCCATCCATTGTGATTGTTTTAATGACATCGGCCTCACCAATCAGACGACCTATGTGGAAATTCTGGGTTTTGAGGCGACCACGGTAAGATGAGGTATTGGTAGCCCGGTTGATCTTCATGTTGATATCCGACTGCACATTGCCCAAGGCCGTAATAAAACTACCATTGGCCACAAAGTCGTTGTAAAAACCCAGAAAGCGCCCGTCAATTTTCACAGTACCCAGCCGGGAAGCAATAGTATAGGCATCGGCAGGCAGAAACTGTTTGATATCTTCCGCATTCAGAGTCGAGGGCTGCAGACGGATGTTGGCAAAAGTTTCACCCCAGTTAGGCAGCCCGTCCACGTTCATGGTGCCTACAATGTGGGTGTTCAGTCCATACTTTATGTCCAGGTTCGACGCCATAAACTCCGCCACGCGGCCCTCCACCTCGGCAGAGGCGATGTAGGCATTTTCATCATAGTCTTTGAGTGGGGGAGCAAACAGGGCAATATCGCGGGAGTAAAGGTGCGAATCCTTGATGCGACCCGTCACAGTCACGCTGTCCATGAAGTTGGAGAAGTTGCCGAAGCGGCTATAGTCGAAGCGTATGTACTCCTGCACGTTGCTGTCGTTCACTCGCAGGTCGAGCTCGTCCCATTCCCAATAAGTGGAAGCGTAGGTCATCAGTACATCGAGGTTGTGCAGGCGTATACCTGACGGACGTTCGCGAGCGGTCAGATCCGAAACCCGTACCTTCAGCGTATCACCGGGCTCAAACTCCGTGAAGCGTGCCGAGATGCTGTCGATGGCCAGGTGAAAGTAATCAATGCCGTAGTC
The DNA here is from genome assembly GCF_019599265.1 of Pontibacter sp. HSC-14F20. Taxonomy (GTDB): domain Bacteria; phylum Bacteroidota; class Bacteroidia; order Cytophagales; family Hymenobacteraceae; genus Pontibacter. The sequence continues at coordinate 120,877 of NZ_JAHZTC010000001.1, forward strand.
GGTGCGGGAGCGGTTAAAATCGTCGTATGTAAAGGCACCGTTCTTTATGACAAGTTCATCGATTGAAAACTCAAAAGGCTGGGAGGCTTTAGTGGTGTCTTTGGTGATCAGGTCGCCAAGCGATTTCAGGAACGTAGACAGGTTAAGGGAGTCGGTACCCTCATACATTGCCAGGTTAGCCCGCGGCTCTTGTAGTTCCAGGGTAGAGATGCCGAGAGTGTTTGGCTGGAAGATGGAAAACAGGCTGACGTCGGCTTCGGCACGGCCTACGTAGAACAGCTCCTTGCCTCGGTAGTCGAGGACCTTCACCTGCTCCAGGATCACATTGCTGAAAAACTCAATATCTACCCGTCCGATGGTAACCTCATGGTCAATAGTGCGGGAGATATACTCGGCCGCCTTCTGGGCGACTCTGGTTTGCACGCCCGGGTAACGAATGGCCACAAAAACTACCGCAAATGCCACCAAAAGCAACAGGATTACCGCCAAAACTATTTTTAGAATAGCTTTTCCTATAACTTTGAAGAGATTTATGGACTGTTCTTTTTCCAAAAGATGACCGAACCTACAATATTAGCGATTGAATCTTCGTGTGACGAAACGTCTGCTGCGGTTATACGTGGCGGCAAAGTTTTGTCGAATGTCATTGCTACTCAGGCCGTTCATGAAAAATATGGCGGCGTTGTGCCTGAGCTTGCTTCGAGAGCGCATCAACAGAACATCATTCCGGTGGTGCAACAGGCTTTGAGTACAGCAAATGTAAACAAAACTGACTTAAATGCAGTGGCTTTTACCCGTGGTCCGGGCTTGCTGGGTGCGCTGCTGGTCGGTAGCTCTTTTGCCAAGTCATTTGCGCTGGGCCTCAACATCCCGCTCATCGACGTGAACCACATGCAGGCGCATATTCTGGCACACTTCATCGACGATCCAAAACCCAACTTCCCATTCCTGTGCCTGACCGTGAGTGGAGGCCATACCCAGATTGTGCTCGTAAAAGACCACCTGGACATGGAGATTATCGGGCAAACCACGGACGATGCCGTAGGAGAGGCCTTCGACAAAACAGCCAAAATGCTTGGCCTGCCATACCCGGGCGGACCCATGCTCGACAAGACGGCGGCACAAGGCGACCCGAGGGCATTTCCGTTTCCGGTTGGCAACATGCCCGGCTACGACTTTTCGTTCAGCGGCATCAAGACCTCAGTGCTCTACTTCCTGAAAGATAAAACGAAAGACAACCCGAACTTCGTACAGGAGAATCTGGCTGATATCTGCGCCAGCGTGCAGTATACCCTGATCAAGACCCTGTTGAAGAAAGTGGTTCAGGCAACCAAGGACTTAGGTATAAAGGAAGTGGCTATTGCCGGTGGGGTTTCTGCTAATTCAGGCCTGCGGCAGACCTTGCAGGACTATGCCAAAAAGTACGATTGGAAGGTATACATCCCGGCTTTTCAGTATTGTACCGATAATGCAGGTATGATAGCTATAACAGCACATTACCAATACCTTAAAGGTGACTTTGCTGACCAGTACGTGAGCCCGGAACCGAGGATGAGGTTTTAGTAAATTTAGTAGTTTGAGAGTTGGCGATTTGGAGAGTTAACCTGTAGGGTCAGGTCGCGACCTGACCGAATCGTGCGGGGTTAATCATACACGGACATCAATCAACAATTAACAATTCATTAAATCACTCATTCACAAAATCACTCAATCAAAAATGAAACACCCTCTTCAGATCGGCGACACCAAGGTATACCGCAAGATAATAACGGCGGCGGACTTTGCACGTTTTGATGATGGGTTGGTGCATGCGGTTTGCTCTACCTTTTCGTTGGCGCAGGCGGCTGAATGGGCTGGCAGGTTGTTTGTGCTGGAGATGAAAGAAAAAGATGAAGAAGGTATAGGTACCTTTCTGACTATCAATCATAAAAGTCCGGCATTTGAGGGCGATACTATTGAAATAATTGCTCAGCTGAAATCGCAGGAAGGTAATAATGTAATTTGTAGCTTTGAGGCCCGGGTGGGAGATAGGCTGGTGGCAGACGGGGAGACCGGGCAGAAGATTTTAAAGAAAGAAAAACTGGCCAGCGTGCTGGCTACAACAAACTAGCATGACGAAAGCAAAAGATAAAGAAAGAATCAAAAAGCACGTCAATATCCAGAACCGCAGAGCTTCTTTTGAGTTTCAGTTCCTGGACAAGTATACGGCAGGCATCATGCTCAAAGGCACCGAGATCAAATCGATCCGGGAGGGGCAGGTGAACCTGCAGGATGGCTACTGTGTGCTGCACAACGGCGAGCTATACCTGCACAATGTGCACATTTCTACCTATACCGAAGGCACGCACTACAACCACGAGCCCATGCGCACAAGAAAACTCCTCGTGAACAAGAGCGAACTCCGAAAATTGGAGAAGGGGGTGCAGGAGCAAGGAGTAACGATTATACCTACACGAATGTTTATAAGCGAGCGTGGATATGCTAAAGTAGAGATTGCACTGGCACGTGGTAAGAAGCTGCACGACAAGCGGGAAGACATCAAAGCAAAGGATATAAAACGCGAGCTGGACAGAAGCGGGTATTAAGGGAATTGTAAATGAGTGATTGTGTGAATGAGTGAATTTATTGAGGGTATAACGCTCAATGAGATTCGTGCATCACTAAGGCGAAAGTAAGGCCAATTACTCATTCAAAGCCAAATAACTATTCGCTCAATTACTCATTCACTCAATCAAAATTAAAGAAAGTGGACTACGGAATATGCATGCTCAGTTTGGTGCCGATGCGCGCTGAGCCTTCGGATAAAGCAGAAATGGTGACGCAGGTGCTCTTTGGGGAGTGTCTGGAGGTGCTTAGCAAGCAGGGTAACTGGGTGAAGGTGCAGCTGGCTTCGGATGCGTATACCGGCTGGATCGATTTCAAGCAATATGTACCCGTCTCGAAAGGTTATTACCAGGAGTGGAAGGCAGCGCAGCATCCACGGGCGCTGGATATTGTGCAGGTAGTGAGCAATGCGGAAACGCGCATACCGGTAGGTATAGGGGCTTATCTGCCTTTTTTTGATGGCATCAGCCTGCGCATCGATGGGCAGCATTACCAGTACAGCGGCCGGGCCACGAATCCTGCTATACCTGTTACGACGGCTCAACTTGCTAAATTAGCCCTTGGCTTTCTGAAAGCACCTTATCTGTGGGGTGGCAAGTCTATGTTCGGAATTGACTGCTCGGGCTTTACACAGCAGGTATACGGCCTTTGCGGCTACCAATTGCCTCGTGATGCGAGTCAGCAGGTGGCGGTGGGCGAAGAGGTGCACTTTGCTGCACAGACTCAACCTGGCGATCTGGCTTATTTTGCCAATGAAGAGGGGCGTATAACCCACGTAGGTATCATGCTGGAGGGTCAACAGATCATGCACGCCCACGGCGAGGTCCGCATTGATACCCTGGATCACAACGGTATTTACAATGCCGAGCGCAAGCGTTACTCCCATAAACTACGTATCATCAAGCGCATTTTTTCCTGATTCTCAGCATTTTTCTTTGAACTTAGGCTATAACGAGTTGGTTAATTCTCGTAGAAGCTATAGCAAAAGTTCAAACAAGTGCCATGAGAGACAAAGTGCTGATATTAAACCAGGACTTCAGCGCGATCGCCGTTTGCACGGTGACCAGGGCCTTTTTGCTTGTATTCCTCGATAAAGCAGAGCTCATTTCCAAAGCCAACGGTTCTGTTTTGCGCACAATCAGCACTTCCTATCCTGTTCCCTCGGTTATCCGGCTGCAGCGCTATGTCAAGGTGCCCTACTACGGTATAGCCCTGAGTAGGCACAATGTGTTGCGACGCGATAACTTCCTCTGCCAGTACTGTGGAGCCTCCCGTAACCTGACTATGGATCACCTGCTGCCCCGCTCCAGGGGAGGGGAGACCAGTTGGTACAACATCGTGACGGCCTGTTCAAGGTGCAATTCCCGCAAAGGCGACCGGACCCCCGAAGAAGCCGGCCTGAAGCTGTATCGCACCCCGTCCCGCCCTTCCCTCTATACCTTCCTGCAACAGCACCTGAATGACTCCAACGAAGACTGGCAGGTATACTTGAAAGTGTCTAAAAAGTAGGACTATATGGTTGCTATTATATTTAGCCTAATAGTTTCAACTAGCTAATATTCAGAGTTTAGTAGTCTGTTGTGTTTATGTAAAGTTGAAGTTGTGGAATTGTGTTGGTGCTGCTTCACGTTCACAATGAATTTCTCCCTGAAGCAGGTATAGATTAGATGCGTTTTAGCTGTGCGCTATACCTGAAAAGGCAAAGGTTCTCAGGTGGGTTATACCTGTATGTTCAAAAGCATATACCTTGGTTTTGTTCAAATGCCAGGAGTCAAGGATAATCAGACGGGAAGGACCGCTTGGCTATGCCTGCTGTTCGCTTTGTTGGTATGTGCTGTTTGTATACCTGTTTGTGCCCTCTGAATCAGGTACTTATACCTGGCAGATCTTTTCTAAAATCTATACTATATACTAGCATTATTTTAAAGTATTTCTTACTTTTGCCCCTTCATTCGAGTGAATGGCCCCGGCACCGCGTCCAGGGAAATGTAAAACCAAACCAAACCGGCCCATTGCTCTAAGCCGGTGGCTTCTCCAGAGCAGTAAAACATTATGAGTAATTCTCCAGATAATTTCGATTGGGACAAGTTTGAGTCCCAAGGTTTCGGTGGCGGCTACAGCAAAGACGAGCGCGCTGAAATGGAAAAAATGTATGACGACACCCTGACTACTGTACAGGAGCAGGAGGTTGTTAAAGGAATCGTGGTAGGCATCACTGATCGTGACGTGATCCTGAACATCGGTTTCAAATCTGACGGCCTGGTGCCGGTTTCTGAATTCAGAGACTTGCCAGAGCTGAAAGTTGGCGACGAGGTTGAGGTGTTCATCGAAGACCAGGAAGACCCGAATGGCCAGCTGATCCTTTCCCGCAAGAAAGCGAAAATCGTTAGCGCATGGGCTAAAATCTATGACGCCCTTGAAAACGACAACGTGCTGGAAGGTGTGGTTAAGAGAAGAACTAAAGGTGGTCTTATCATGGACCTCTACGGTGTTGAAGCCTTCTTGCCAGGTTCTCAGATCGACGTGAAGCCGATCCGTGACTTCGACGTGTTCGTTGGTAAGAAGATGGAAGTGAAAGTTGTGAAAATCAACGCCGCTTTCGACAACGTGGTAGTATCTCACAAAGTATTGATCGAGAAAGATCTGGAGCAGCAGCGTGCAGCCATCCTGAACAACCTGGAAAAAGGTCAGGTGCTGGAAGGTGTTATCAAGAACATGACAAACTTCGGTGTGTTCATCGACCTTGGTGGCGTAGACGGTCTGCTTCACATCACAGATATCTCTTGGGGACGTATTAATCACCCAGAAGAAGTATTGAACCTTGACCAGAAGGTGAACGTGGTAGTGCTTGACTTCGATGATGACAAGAAGCGTATTTCTCTTGGCATGAAGCAGCTTACTCCGCACCCATGGGATGCATTGCCAGCTGATATGGAAGTTGGTACAAGAGTAAAAGGTAAGATCGTTAACGTGGCTGATTACGGCGCATTCCTTGAGCTGATGCCAGGCGTTGAAGGTCTGATCCACGTATCTGAAATGTCATGGTCACAGCACCTGCGCAACCCACAAGACTTCATTAAGCAAGGCGACGAGGTTGAGGCAGTTGTATTGACACTTGACCGCGAAGAGCGTAAAATGTCTCTGGGCATTAAGCAGCTTACTGAAGATCCTTGGACAAAAGAAGATGTTATCACGAAATATGCAGTAGGCACCAAGCACACTGGCGTAGTTCGTAACCTGACAAACTTCGGTCTGTTCCTGGAGCTGGAAGAAGGTGTTGATGGTCTGGTACACGTATCTGACCTGTCTTGGACTAAGAAGATCAAGCACCCATCTGAGTTCGTGAAAGTTGGTGAAAACCTTGATGTAGTTGTTCTGGAGCTTGACGTAGCTAACAGAAGACTTGCTCTTGGTCACAAGCAGCTGGAGGAGAACCCTTGGGATACGTTCGAGTCTGTATTCAACATCGGTTCTGTGCACAAAGCTACAGTTCTTGAGAAGTCAGACAGAGGCGCTACACTGGAGTTGCCATACGGCATCGAAGGTTTCTCATTCCCGAAAGGTCTTGCTAAAGAAGACGGTTCTCAGGTAGAGGCAGGCGAAACGCTTGACTTCCGTGTAACTGAATTCTCTAAGGACGACCGTAAGATCATCCTTTCGCACACTGCTACTTACTCTGAGGCTGACAACGCACGTATCGCGAAGGCCACTAAGAAAGCTGCTCCTGCAGGCGGTGGTGAGAAGAAAGAGAAAGCTCCAAAAGTTCAGAAAGAAGTAGAAAACAAGTCTACTCTTGGTGATCTGGATGCCCTTTCTGCCCTGAAAGAGCAAATGCTTGAGAATGAAAAAGAAGCCGGTGTGAAGAAATTGGAAGCTGCTGCCGCTAAAAAGGCAAAAGGTTCTGACGAAGCGTCTGCTGAAGAAGAGAACAACGCTTAGTAGTAAGCTTGTCTTATAATGAAAGGCCCCGGAGCAATCCGGGGCCTTTTTTTGTGTTATACGATCTGTTACAGGTTTACTGTCGCAACTCAGCCCTCATACCAGAAAGGTCACCTGTTACATAACTAGTAATAGCGATCATGTGGTAATGGGCAGGGAATACCCAAGGGTCCTGTTTTTTCGTTTCAGAATTGATCGGTTTCATTTTCTTGTCCTACTTCAAAGTTATTGATGATGCAGAAGAAAGACGTTGCTATTAATGCTGTAGAAATTTACCGGCTCGGGAAAGAGGACCTGGGCAAATTTATCGCGCTCATCCGATTATTTGAGGATATATTTGAGATGAAAAACTTTTCACTTCCTCAACCGGATTACTTGCAAACACTGCTGCACAAGCATGATTTTTATGTTTTTGTAGCTATGTTGGGCGATCGTGTAGTAGGCGGTTTAACAACCTATGTGCTCGAACAGTACTTCTCAGTGAAACCCCTGGCTTATATTATGGACCTGGTCGTTGCCACAGAACACCAGCGACAAGGTATAGGGAAGAGGTTAATAGAGGCAACCACCCGTTTTTATACAGAAAAGGGTTTTGAAGAGGTGTTTGTCCAGGCAGATAAAGTTGACGTTTATGCAATCGATTTCTATCGTTTGACAAAACCGACAGCAGAAGAGGAGGTTGTGCATTTTTACTATATTTTGAACAAGTAAAGTTGAATAGGCGGATGCGATTTGCTTACTATTGATTTCCAAATCAAAAACCTGAACTCAAAAATGCGAAAAGTAATCTTGGACTTGGCCGTAACCCTAGACGGCTACATTGAAGGACCTACTGGCGAAACAGATTGGTGTATCCTGGATGACGACATGGACTTCCCAAGATTTCTGGCAGGTATAGATACGATTCTCTGCGGTCGGGTAAGTTATGAAATGTGGGGTAACTTCGAGCCAGAACCCAGTGCAAACGAAACTGAGAAGGCTATCTGGTCGGCTGTTCACGCTAAAGCGAAGATTGTTTTCTCCAGTCGGGAGCAGCAGGACAGCAGGGTTACTTATATTACATCCGGTATACCTGAAAAAATCGCCGGGATGAAACAGCAGGAGGGCAAAGACATTTGGTTGTACGGAGGATCAAAACTCATTACCACCTTCATCCAGCATGGCCTGATTGACATCTACCGTATTTCTGTGCACCCCACCGTATTGGGAGCAGGCAAGCCGCTGTTTCAAGACCTGAAGGAAAGGATAAATCTCAACTTGATAGAAGCGAATAGATTCAGATCCGGGGTGGTACAGCTGATTTATGAGCATAAGGGCTGATTAACAAATTGTTAGATAGATATGCCTGACGTATTCGCCAGCGCAATAATTATTTAATCAGGTGTAAGATGAAAAGCTTTAGTTGAGTTCAATATCCAAATTAAAGAATCCCTCAAAATCAGAATAACTCCATGAACCCTTATTTGGAAATTCTTCCCGAAGTACAGCAGGCCCTGGCCAATGGTAAGCCCGTTGTAGCATTGGAGTCAACGATTATCGCGCATGGCATGCCGTATCCGCAGAACGTGCAGACGGCGCTGGAGGTAGAGGCAGTCGTGCGGGAAGCGGGGGCTATACCTGCCACCATCGCCATTCTGAACGGCAAGTGCTGTGTAGGCCTTACGCAGCAGCAGATCGAGCATTTGGGGCAGGCTAAGGATGTCTGGAAAGTGAGTCTGGTCGATATGCCCTATGTCGTCAGTCAGCGACTGGATGGTGCTACGACGGTGGCAACCACCATGCGCATTGCCGCCATGGCAAGTATACGGGTGTTTGTGACGGGCGGAACCGGAGGCGTGCACCGGGGCGCTGAGACCACCCTGGATATTTCAGCGGACCTGACTGAAATGGGACAAACCTCCGTTGCAGTAGTTTCAGCGGGTGTCAAGTCGATCCTGGATATCGGGCTGACGCTGGAGTACCTCGAAACAAAAGGTATACCGGTTGTTACTATCGGGCAGGATGCGTTTCCGAGCTTCTACTCCCGCCAAAGTGGCTTTGCCTCTCCCTTGCGACTGGACTCTCCCCGTGAAATAGCTGATATGTTGCGTATTAAGTGGGACTTGGGTCTGAATGGAGCTGTGCTAATAGCCAATCCTATACCTGAAAAGTTCGAAGTGCCGGCGCCGGAAATGGAATGGTACATCACCCAAGCCCTGCATGCCGCCGCGCAGCAGCACATAAAAGGCAAAGCCGTTACTCCTTTTCTCTTAAAGTATATCGCTGAGCACAGTCATGGCGAGAGCCTCGAAGCCAATATTGCCCTGATCAAGCACAATGCCAGACTTGGAGCGGAGCTGGCCGCTGCCTATACCCAGGTTTAGGTTTAGTTCTGCTATACCTATTTGGTAGGGACAGTCTCCGGCTTGGCAAACCCACTGACAGGTGCTTTCTTCTCTTGTGGCAGGGCATGGCCAGACCGCTGCTTATACCAGGACTTGAGGTGGCTCACAGCAGGCTTTTCAATATAGGTAGTGATCAGCCAAGCCGCAGTGAGCGAAATGGCCAGCGGCGGTACAATCACCAGCAAACTGTCGCCGAACAAGTGACGGGTCTCGTTTATGATCACGTAGCCAATAAACTGGTGGATTAGGTATAGCGCGTAGGAGATACTCCCTAAAAAGAGCAGCACTTTGTTTACCAGAAACTCCATTTTGCCCATCAGCCCCAGGTAGAAGACAGCGAAGAATGAAATCACCACTAGGGTATGCGGCAGTCCCTCCGGCAGGTATAGCGCTACAATGGCGGCAATACTAAACAGAAGATGTCCGAGGATAATATTTTTCTTTTCAGGCTGCTTCATGAGCAGGTAGAAGAGGATGCCCGCATAGAAGAACACGCCGTGGTAGAGGTTGAGCAACGCACCAACCGGGCCAAAGCTAAACGCATACTTGTGTACCAAACTTAGCAGCACCCAAACCGGACCTACCCACAGAATACGCTTCAGGTTGTTGGTCATGAACAAACCGAGCATCATCAGATAAAACATCCACTCCGAGAACAGCGACCAGTATACCCCGTCCACATCCGGCACCTGGGCGAGCTTCTGGAACATAGTCAGGTTCACGAGCATGTCCGTAAAAGTTGTCTCAAAACCCGGCAAACCAAATGTCTGTACCACCACAAAGGTTGTGATCATGCTGAACCAGTAGGTCGGGTAGAGACGAATGCCCCGGTTAAAGAGAAATTCGCTGCCGCTCTTGATTCTGTCGAAGCTGAAGAAGATCACAAAGCCAGAGATCATAAAGAAAAGCTCTACCCCGAACAAGCCGTAGTCGAAGTCGAAGGCAGGGGAGAAGCGGTGGCCATAAAGGCTGCGATAAACGGAAGTATAGTGGAAGAGGGCCACTGAGAGTGCGGCAATGCCCCTTAATGCGTCAAGGAATAGAAGTCTGTTCATAAAGGTAATCGTTACGGGCTCCGAAGGTATAGGGCCGTAGCCTGGGTCCTTCCGCACCGCTAACAGGCAGATTCGGCCTGAATTTATAGCGTGCTATTGTAAAGGGTAACAGCCCAAACAAGTCTGGGTACGACGGTCTGGCCGTGTCTGTTTCGAACTATGGCGGATGCGCATAGTGGTTTTTCAGAATATACCGGGAAAGAAGCGATAAAGTTATGGCAGGCGCGAAGAGTTTTTAAGCAGGCGGAATTGACCGTATGTCGGATGGTTTTTGGTTTTGCGGCACCTTTTTGGTAGCTTGTCGGTTGTAACAAAAGCGCCATGGTCTGCCAAATGGATGGCAGGGGCAGAAGGCTGCTCAATTTTTAAATCATTGCATGAAAACTACCATTAATGTACTGCTGGCTGCTGCCCTGATTGGTTTTAGCGCTTGCTCAGAAGACAATAAGACAACCAGCACAGCTGCTAGCCAGTCAACCACTGCACCAACAAGCAGTAACGCTGCGACAGCCGCGCCAGCAGGCAATGTAGCCCTGAATCCGGAGCACGGACAGCCGGGCCACCGCTGCGACATCGAAGTGGGCGCACCGCTGAACCTGCCAGCACAGCCCAGACTGACGGCACCGCAGCCTGCTTTCCAGCCGCAGGTATCTGGTTCTGTTGCAGCCGGCACCAACCCGCCTCACGGCCAGCCTGGTCACGACTGTGCTGTACCTGTAGGAGCTCCGCTTTCTAAATAATCTTGCGCATTCTATTTAAAAAATAAGGGGCTTATACTTAGCGCTATACCTGATGGCGTTTAAAAAATATAGCCTGATTGTTTGATAAGCATACATCTCTGCTTATATTTGCACTCCAATCAGGGTAACGTGGCCGAGTGGCTAGGCTCAGCTCTGCAAAAGCTGCTACAGCGGTTCGAATCCGCTCGTTACCTCTTCTTCATCGCCCGGTCGGTATTCCTGACCGGGCGATTTTTTTGCCTTTCAGTTCAGATCCCACTTATCTTAGCATCATAAGCCATAGCGCGAGCGTCCTCGCTCGTGAATGGTATGGCCAGGTATAGATCTTTTGCTGTGTAGCTAAGGCTTGTTGCAGGTATAGCAAAGGGTGTTGTTCTATTGTTTGGCCTGGCCGGCTGGGTCCTACTTTTTTTCTTGACAAAAAAGTAGACAAAAAAGTCAAGACTCCCCAAACTCGCTGAACGCTCGAACAGTGGGTAGTTGTAAAGTGCACTTGGCTGTGGAGATTTGCTTCGTAGCTTCAGAGGCAAGTCAGTCTTGCTATACCTGTCAGTGAAATGAGACAGTTACGACATTGCCTACACCTAACAATCAGTAATGACAGAAGTCCCCCTATGAAGGGACAGGGGGATGTTAATCGTGCACAAAAAACCGCAGCATCAGCACTTATACCTGTAAATCTGCAGCGACAGTAAAATCCCCCTGCTGTTTTGGAGGTAGGTCCTCTACCAAAGAAGCTGCTAGGGAAGGTAATTTCACTATAAAGCTATACCTGCTACAAGCCTCAATCTCTATACTCAATCGATCTCTGGGGCCTTTCTATGCCTAAGTAATTATCTCCCAGTTACTTCAATTCGGTTGTGCTGTTTTTTCTAAACGGCCTATATCCTTTGTCTGAGTATAACGTATTGCAAGCAGGCAATTTCACGGTTGCCGTATATCTCAATACCTACAACATATCTGACAGGCAAAACAAGCTGCTTACCCATCCCATGAAGATTACAGACTTGCGCATCATGCGTGGACCAAACTACTGGTCTGTTGAGCATCCCAAAATTATCGTACTAAAGCTGGACCTGGAAGAACTGGCTGATACGCTTACCCACGAAGTGCCCGGCTTCGCTGCTCGATTACAGCGAATGTTTCCCGAGATGTACAATCATCGTGCCTCTGAAGGCGTGGCAGGCGGCTTCTTTAAGTCAATAGAGGAAGGCACTACTTTTGGTCACGTACTGCAGCACATCGCCCTTGAACTGCAAACGCTGGCAGGTATGGAAAGCGGCTACGGACGCTGTTACATGGCGCACGAACAGGGTACGCACTTCGTCATCTTCTCTTACCAGGAAGAACGTGCCGGTGAGTATGCCGCACATGCCGCCCTTCGCATCACGAAAGCACTGATCAAAGGGGAGAAGTATAACCTGGACGAAGACATTGACAGACTGCATCAGATTCGGGAAGATGAATACTTTGGGCCGAGCACGTATTCGATTGTATCGGAGGCGCAGAGCCGTGGTATACCTTACATCCGCCTCAACAGGCACTCGCTCATACAACTAGGCTATGGCGTCAACCAGAAGCGTATTCAAGCTACCATGACCTGCGGCACTGCCTGCTTTGCCGTAGAAATTGCTGGCGACAAGAACGCCACCAAGGAACTGCTCGACGAAGCAGGTATACCTGTTCCCAAAGGCACTACCGTGTATGATCAGGAAGAGCTAAAGCAGGCGGTTGACCGACTGGGGTACCCGTTGGTGCTTAAACCCTTGGATGGCAACCACGGCAAGGGCGCTACGATAAACATCACGAACTGGAAAGATGCGCTCAAAGGGTTGGCTTCAGCACAGCAATTTTCGGAGGGTGTGATCGTCGAGCGTTATATTCAGGGTTTCGATTTCCGCTTGCTGGTGATCAATAAGAAGTTTGTGGCAGCCGCTAAACGTACCCCGGCCATGATAACCGGGGACGGTGTCTCTACAATTAAGCAGCTGGTAGATCGGGAGAACAAAGACCCGAGAAGGGGTGTGGGGCATGAAAAGGCGCTGACCCGCATTAAAATTGATCAGCAAACCAAAAATATTTTAAAGGCCAAAGAGCTTACTACTCAATCGGTTCTGCCTGGAGGGGAGGTGCTATACCTGAAAAGTACGGCGAACATAAGTACTGGAGGCACTGCAACTGACGTTACTGACTTAGTAGATCCTTACAACATCCTGATGGCCGAGCGAATTGCCGGTCTGGTGGGGCTGGATATCTGCGGCATCGACGTGATGACAACTGACATTGCTATCCCGCTTAACGAAGCTGGTGGTGCGGTATTGGAGGTGAATGCGGCGCCTGGTTTTAGGATGCACATTTCGCCGACATACGGGCTGCCGCGCAACGTGGCCGAACCGGTGATTGACATGTTGTTCCCGCATACCAAACCGGCCCGTATTCCGATTGTAGCGGTAACGGGCACCAACGGAAAGACAACTACGACGCGCCTGATCGCGCACATGGTCAAGAGCAAGGGTTATCAGGTAGGGTATACCACCACTGAGGGAATCTACATACAGGACAAACTGCTCGAGAAAGGTGACACCACCGGGGCCTACAGTGCACAGTTTGTGCTTAAGGACCCGACCGTGAACTTTGCAGTGCTGGAGTGTGCCCGTGGCGGCTTGTTGCGCTCAGGGCTGGGCTTCGATCAATGCGATATCGGCATCGTGACCAATGTGAGCTCCGATCACCTGGGGCTGCGCGACATCCATACCCTGGAGGACCTGGCCAATGTGAAGTCGGTGATCCCCAAGAGCGTGAGCAAAGACGGATACGCCATCCTGAACGCGGATGATGACCTGGTATACGCCATGGCGGAAGACTTGAAGTGTAAGGTGGCCTTTTTCAGTATGGACGAGAACAACCCGCGCATACTCAAGCACATTGCCAAAGGCGGACTGGCAGCGGTTTTCGAAAACGGGTACATCTCGATCTTCAAAAACAGCTATAAGATCCGAATCGACCGGGTGGGGGATGTGCCGCTGACCTTTGGAGGAAAAGCAAAATTTAACATAGAGAACATACTGGCCGCTGCGTTGGCCGGCTATGTATCGCACTTTGATATAGAAGACATTAAGCGTGCCCTGCGCACTTTTATACCTTCACCGGATAAAACCCCAGGTCGCATGAACCTGTTCCAGTTCCCGAACTTCGAGGTGCTGGTGGACTACGCACACAACGTGGGCGGTTTGAAGGCCATCGGAGGCTTTATGAAAGACCTGGACGTGTCGCGCAAGGTTGGCATCATAGCTGGTGTTGGCGACCGCAGAACGCAGGATTTCTACGAGATGGGACAAGTGGCAGGGGAGATTTTCGACGAGATCATCATGCGTCTCGACAACGATCTGCGCGGAAAGACAGCCGAAGAAATTACTTTGCCGATGCTGCAAGGTATAGAGGATGTGGCGCCGCACAAGCAGGTGAAGGTGATACCGGAAGAAATGCGCGCCATTGCTTATGCGCTGGAGAATGCCGAACCGGACTCCATTGTGGCCATTTTCACTGAAGATGTGCACGAATCGGTGAAGATGGTGGAGAGCTTTAAAGTAATACAGCACCGCAGCAGTATGCTGGTGGAATAAAGTTTTTCTTGTTGATTAAATTCTAACGCCTGCGTTAGAGAATTTCATGTGAACGATGGACTAAAACCCTTTCCTCAGGATAGGGTTTTTTTTATGGCTATACCTATACCTATCTGAGGCTTGGACATAAAAAAGCCCCGGTCTTTATGGCCGGGGCTTTCAGACTTAAGGGCTTAAATGTTATTTCAGTACGAAGCTGGTTGTTCCGATCAGGAAACCGTCAGCGTAAAGTTCAATGGTATGCTGGCCTTTTTTGTACTCGGCGTTTTTGCTGTACACAAAGCTCACCTGCTGTTGCGTGTTATCAAATACGATGTCGCGTTTGGCAGTGTAGTACATGTCCTGCCCATCGATATCAAAAGAACCTGAACCAGTAGACAGGTTATATAAGGCTGCTCCGTCCGGCTCAATCAGTCGCATGTAGATCGTCTTCGGCTCGCGTGGTGCTACATCGTTTTTACCCAGGTTAAAGGCCACACGAATCTTCTCCACATTTCTGATTCTGAACTCGTTGTCTTTATCATCCAGTTCTTTGCCACGCTTGTTTACTACCTGCACATTCATACGCTGTGCCTCGAGTCTGGAAGCCACTTTCACTTTTTCCACCAGATTATCGTTCGTCGACTTCATGGTGGTCAGGCTGTCGCTGAGGCGGTTCTGCGTTGTTTTGAGCGATGTGTTTTCTGTGAAGAGTACCTCGTTATCCTGCTTGAGCGTAGCGATCTCCTGGTCTTTCTGCTTTAGTTGCTGCTCAAAGGCCTGTGCACGGTCGCGGAAACGACGCTGGTCAGCCAGGCTGTAGCTGCTTTTTCGGAAGCCGCGCAGTTCGGTCAGGTCAGACGAAATAGAGGCGATCTGAGCTTCCAGTGAGTCATTTTCAAGTCCCATCGCCTGAAGTTCCTGGCTCTGGCGCTCGAAATCGGCCTTCAGGGCTTCGTAAACTTTTATCTGGTTCTCCAGTTCTTTATCTTTCACACGGATCACCTCGGCCTGCTCCTCGTTTTTCTCTTTTTTCTGATAATTCATGTACAACAGGATGCCATTGATACTGATCAGGATGACAAGGAGGCCACTAATAAGAAGTTTGCGGTTGCTTCGTTTTTCAGAAGGGTTCATGGGCTGATGTTCTTTTTGGGTGTCTTTTTTTTCCAGCGTACTCATAAATTAAGCTTTTAATGTCTGGAATGGTGCGTATGCAAGTTTCAAATTTAAGACTTTTGTGCTATTATCATACAACATGAAACAAGAATTTAATGCCGACTACTGGCAAAACCGCTACCAACTGGGCCAGACGGGTTGGGATGTTGGGGCTATAACGCCGCCACTCCGCGAATATTTTGATCAGTTGCCTAACACTGGCCAACACATACTGGTTCCGGGCTGCGGCAATGCCTACGAAGCGGAGTATTTATTCCGTAAAGGCTTCACGCATACCTATGTAGCCGATGTTGCCGAAGCGCCCCTGCAACGTTTTTCCGAACGGGTGCAGGACTTTCCCAAAGACCAATTGCTGCTGCAGGACTTTTTTAAACTCGAAGGCAAATTTGACCTGATCGTGGAGCAAACCTTCTTCTGCGCGATCGACCCCAAACTCCGAGCCGATTATGCCCGGAAATGTGCTGAATTGCTCGTGCCAGGCGGAAAACTGGTCGGCTTGCTTTTCGACACTACTTTTGAGCACGTAGGCCCACCTTTCGGCGGCAACCCCGAAGAGTACCGCATCTATTTTGCGCCCTACTTCGAGTTCCTACATTTCGAAATTGCCTACAACTCCATTCCGCCACGGCAGGGGAGGGAGCTATTTGTAGAGTTGAGGAGTTTGGGAGGTTAACCCGTAGGTACAGGTCGCGACCTGTCCGAATCGTGCGCAGCTATAATTTATCAGAATCCTAATTCACTAAATCACCAATGCACTCATTTCTTTATTCCCCCGCATCTGACTAAATTTGCAGACCGAAAGGTATAAACCAAGCAATTGACCATGTTCGAAATACCGAAATTAAAACATACTGGCTCCGGCAACTTCTTCCTGATGGCTGGACCTTGCGCTATTGAAGGCGAGGAAATGGCCCTTCAGATAGCCGAGCGTCTTGTTACGATCACAGATAAACTGGAGATTCCGCTGATTTTTAAAGGATCTTACCGCAAGGCCAACCGCTCCCGCCTGGATTCTTTTACAGGTATAGGCGATGAGAAAGCGCTGCGCATCCTCCAGAAAGTGAGCCAGACCTTTGACCTACCTACCGTAACCGACATCCACGAAAGCGCCGAAGCGGCTATGGCTGCTGCGTATGTGGACGTGCTGCAGATCCCGGCTTTCCTGTGCCGCCAAACCGATTTGCTCGTAGCAGCTGCCAAAACCGGCAAGGTGGTAAATATTAAAAAAGGGCAGTTTCTATCAGGTGAGGCCATGCGCTTTGCGGTGGACAAAGTGCGCGAGTCAGGCAACGACAAAGTGATCCTGACTGACCGTGGCAACAGTTTCGGCTATTCTGATATGGTCGTAGACTTCCGTAACCTGCCGGAAATGCAGACGAATGACGTGCCAGTGGTGATGGACGTAACACACTCACTGCAGCAGCCGAATCAGAGCTCTGGCGTAACCGGTGGCAAACCTGCCCTGATCGAAACCATTGCCAAAGCTGCTATCGCCGTTGGGGCCGACGGTCTGTTCATCGAAACGCATCCGCAGCCGTCTGTGGCCAAGTCAGACGGCGCCAACATGCTGCCACTTGACCAGCTCGAAGATCTGCTCACCAAACTGGTACGCATCGGCCAGGCTATTCGCTAAAAAGCTGATAAACGTATAAGAGGAGAGCATTGACTGTGGTTGATGCTCTCTTTATTTCTTTAGATTATACCTATGACCATACCTGCCCATACCCCCGAGTGGGAAGTTTATTTCTGTGATATTAACGAGCGCCCGGCCTGTGTGAGCGTCGATCTGGCTTTCGAAAACCTGGCTCCTGTACCTGAGAAAGATCGTGCTTTTGAGCTGGTGGTCGCGTTGCAGCAACCTGACGAAGACGGATTTCCGGAAGATGAAGCCGAGTGGGAGCAGCTTGAGGGGATAGAAGAAGCGCTGGTGGAGGAGTTTCAGAACTCGCTGCAGGCCGCTTTTGTGGGTAAACTGCTGCACGACGGCAAACGCAGCTTTTATTTCTACAGCGGACAGGAGGCCTTGCCGGAGGTAATCGCCTCCAACATCATGCAGCAGTTCCCAGCCTATACCTTCGCTTCCAATACCCTCCACGACCCAGACTGGGGCTTATACCTGGACTTCCTGTTTCCGGAGCCCGCTGATATGCAAAGCATCAAAAACAGCCGCATTTTGCACATGATGGAGGAGCAGGGAGATGAACATCACATTCCCCGCCCTATATCGCACTTCATTAGCTTCCCGACGGAAGAAGATCGTGCGGCCTTCAAAAACGCAGCAGAAGGAGCCGGCTATACCTTGGTGCAGGAGGGTGAGAACCAAAATGAGACGAATGTTCCTTTCAGCATCGTGATAGCAAAAGTGCAGGCTGTTCCCGAAGAAGAAATTCACACGACTACCTTAGGGCTTTGGCAATTAGCTGAGGAGTTTAAGGGCGTGTATGGCGGCTGGCAGGCGCAGGTGGTGAAGGAGAACGATTAATAAAGCAGCGTAAAATGCTCTTTCGGCTGCGTTTTACGGAAGAATACCAGGCCGACGTAGAACAAGTCGACAGTCTGGCATACCTGCGGGTGCTGCTTGATCTCCTGCCAGGCTCGCTTCATTTCAGCTGACCAATACAGATCATCCACTACAAACACACTGTGCTCGTGGTGCTTGCTGAGGCAGGCTTCAAAATAGCGTAGGGTCGGTTCGTAACGGTGATTCCCGTCGAAGAACACAAAATCCAGCCGCTTCACTTGCTGCAGTTGCTGGGGCAGCGTATCATCCAGGTTGCCGACCACCTGCTGCACGTGCTGCATCCCCAGCTTTTCAAAGTTAGCTCTTGCTTCGGCTGCTATCGATGGGCAGCCCTCGAAGGTATAGACATTCGCCTCTTTGTTACCCATCGCCAGGTATGAGGTGGTAATGCCAAGGGAAGTGCCCAGATCAAAAATAGTGGTAGGTTGAAAATGTGCTACCAGCCTGAAAAGGAGCTGCGCATATTTAGCAGGTTTAGCCGAGGTGCGGGCAATGTAGCTGATCCTGCGATTTTTCTTTAATCCGGCCTTAGGCCCCGCTCCAAAATCTGTGACAGGTATAGCACGCTCTTCCAGAAGCAGTGCACCACGTAATTCCTCTATAAGGGCATATGAATAATAATCACCTTCGTGCAGAATCACGTTCTGGTAAAGGTCAAAAACGAAAGGGGAGTGAACGCCGTGCAGCTTAAAAGCCCTGAGGCGGTAGAGCAGGTAATTTGCCGCAAGGTGGAAGGGGAGCAAAGTTTAATTGTTAAATTGTTGATGGTTGAATTGTTGTTTCACTATGTGCGCAATCCTGCAGTGAAAACCACAGATTGTGAGAAACTACAAATTTAAAGGTATAGCCGAATTATCAATGAAACAATTAATTCAGGTATAGAGGACTCAACAATTAAGCAATTATCAACTATGCAGGTATATCAGAATTATCAATCAGCAATTAAACAGGTATAGCGAAAACAGCAATTTAACAATTCAGCAATATAAACATCAATTCAGCTTATAAGGGACAATGAGCGAGAACTCAGGTATGGTCACATGAAATTTTTTGCCGTCGACCATGCGCTCCATCAGGTAGGTACCGCGCATTTTGCCCATACCTGTCTTCAGGTTGCAGCCTGACACGTACTCATGCGACTCGCCGGGCTCCAGCACGGGCTGCTGACCGACCACACCTTCTCCTTCCACTTCGCGCATCGTGCCGGTGGCATCGTGTATGTACCAGTGGCGGCGCAAAAGCTTCACCGTGAACTCACTGTTATTCTCTATACTGATCTTATAAGCAAATACGAAGTGCTGCTGTACCGGACTGGAGTAATCGGGCAGGTAGTTGGTTGTGACCGTTACTTTTACTCCTTCTGTAGTTTTTGTATCCATGTTACAGAGTTTTTTGTATAATTAGAATCTGTTTCAGGTATAGCCTTCCGGGGCCTGCTACCTGTTACCAGGCGAACCCCATACCCCTACAGACGAGCATGAATGTAAAGATAGAAGAAAGCTGGCAGAAAATCCTGCAAGATGAGTTTGAAAAGCCTTATTTCAAAAACCTTGTGTCATTTGTTAAAGACGAGTACACCTCACAAAAAGTTTACCCGCCCGGTAACCAGATTTTTAACGCTTTCGAACACTGCCCCTTTGATCAGGTAAAAGTGGTTATTTTAGGACAAGACCCCTATCATGGGCCTAATCAGGCAAACGGATTGGCTTTTTCGGTGAAGGATGGTGTGCGTATACCTCCCTCGCTGGTCAACGTTTTCAAGGAGATCAAAAATGACCTTGGCAAAGACATTCCGACTACCGGAAATCTCGAACGCTGGGCAGAGCAAGGCGTTCTTTTACTCAACGCTACCCTAACAGTGCGTGCCGGCGATGCAGGTTCGCACCAAAAAAAGGGTTGGGAAGAGTTTACCGATGCCGTGGTACGCAAAGTGAATGACCTGAAAACCGGTGTCGTGTTCATGCTGTGGGGAGCTTATGCCCAAAAGAAGGGTGCTTTCATTGACGAAAGCAAACACCTGGTACTCAAAGCAGCCCACCCATCACCCTTTGCCGCCGACCGCGGTTTCTTCGGCACGCATCATTTCAGCAAATCCAACGAGTACCTGAATGCACAGGGCAAAGAGACGATTGATTGGTAAAAGCTGTTTATACTTAATTCTTTTAAGATTTCGACCCACATTTTGTCATCTAGACGATAGGAGAGATCTGGAAAATGTTACATATGATTCAGATTTCTCACTTTGTTCGAAATGACAATAGATCATATATAAACATTAGAAGGGGCTCTGGCCACTACTGTTCGAAACCTTGTCAAGTTCGTATTATGTAACGGGCATACATGAAAGGAGGCTGATATGAAGGCGAAGGATTTACTGGCATTTATCCCTGACCAGGACCTTGCTCAGCTGGCGGCCCGGACGCGGGTGGACCACCAGGTCAAGAAGCTCAGCGGGCGGGTGATGTTTCAACTGCTGCTGCTCTCGCTGTTGGAGGGGGGCAAAGCAAGCCTTCGGGTGATGGAGGAGCTGCTGGCCGTGGGGCAGCAGCCCGAGGGGATGCCCCTCACCGTGCTGAGCGATGCCTGGGTGAGCTTCCGGGAAAAGCCCGGAAGCTACCTCGAAAAGCCCCTGCGCCTGGTCAAGGCCACCCTGGAATCGGGGGAGCAGATCTGCTTTGTCACCAACATCGCCTGGCTGGATGCCTACCAGGTAGCGGCTATCTACAGGGAGCGCTGGCAGATCGAGGTGCTCATCAAGTTCCTCAAGCAGCACCTGCAGCTCGAGCACCTGCAGCTCGAGCACCTGCTCACCCGGGACGTGAACGGCATCCAGGTCATGCGCTACATGACCCTGATCGTGGCCCTGCTGCTCATCGTCTACCGCAAGCTCAACAAGCTCGACAGCGACCGCCGCGCCAGGCTGCGCTTTGCCCAGGAATTGGACGTGGAAATAGTCAGACAGATCGTGCTGCTCTGCGGAGGGGACCCTGCCAAAATGGAAAAATTCGTCACTTGACAAGGTTTCGAACAGTAGTGGGCTCTGGCCCCCTCTATACCTGGTTACGAGCAATGACGCTCGCACCGTATATCTTACTTCCACTTCGTAGTCGAGAACTGAGCCGGGTCAAACCAACTGGGGGCTACTTTCTCGGGGAAGGAAATGTTGAAGTACTCTTCCCGCAGAAACAGCTGGCCGTTATTTTTGAACACGATCTCCGTCGCCACCATATTTCCCTCTATTTCCTGGTACTTGTTCATCTCAACATCGCGTACAACGCCGTTGCTGTTCGTTAATATACGCACCACATAAAGGTTCTCTTTGTCTACCCAATACTGACTGCGGCTTTGGTCATTTGGGTCTGTTGTGCCTACCACATAAGTTTCGCGGCCTTGCCAGGTAGCTTCCGTAAACTGGCTCAGGTCGAAGTTCAATTCCTGCGCCTTGCTGATGGTAGTGGCAGGGTCGTAGAAATACACATCGAAGCTCAGCAATACGAGCGGGTGGATGGAATACTGTTTGTTCACCATCTTGCCTTCCTTAAAGGTATAGACCGTGTCCTGGTTGTAGATCACGCCGTTACCCGTCTCAAAGCCATCGAAGCGAATGTGCAGGTTAGCAGGATAGCTGTAAATTTCCTGCCAGATCTCTTCACGGCTTACCTGATCGTCTTTATAGAAAATAGCCCGCTGGTCGAAGGCAAAGTTCGGATACCACTTGTTTTCCCAGTGGCGGTACATGGCCTCGATCAATTGCTGTCCGGTTTGGGGTTTAGTGGCGGTGTTTGTCATTTTTTGGGTACAAGCTAGGGTGACGAAGGGGAGAAGCAGGTATAGGATGCGGGAGATTAGGGTTTTCTTCACGGTTTTATCGGGGTTTATTAGTTAGGTATTCTGCTTCTTAAGCGGCTCTCAGAATTTTCTCCATTTTTTTGCCTTTTGCCAACTCGTCCACCAACTTATCTAAATACCTGACTTGTTTTGTCAGCGTATTTTCAATTTCTTCGATACGGTAACCACAGATCACTCCCGTTATGAGGTGGGCATTTGGATTTAATTCTGCCTGCATAAAGAATGTTTCAAACGTTGCTTTTTCGTCGGTCAGTTCTTGAAGTTTATTATCATCAAAGCCTGTCAGCCACCTTATCACATGGTGCAGTTCTTCCTTAGTTCTGCCTTTTTTCTCAACTTTTGTGATGTAATGCGGATAAACCGACGCAAAAGTTATCTTGGCCATGCGGGCATCGTGTTCAGGTGTTGTCTTCATCTTTCGTATCGTAATTGCTGATTGAACAGTTAAGCTCGTAAATTAAAAAATGTGAGGTTGATATGTGGTTCAGTACTCTTCTGTCACTATTACTGATGAGTTTTTCATGAGTTTATAGTCACTCTTCCAATTCAGGTAACTTGTGGCGCAGACAAGATTAAGTGAAACTGCCAAAACTATTAGTACAAAGTCAGTTGGCGTTACAGAATCCAGCACTCTTAACATGAAGAACACAAAAACTAAAAGTACAGCGATAATTAAACTGGCCACCACGCTTAAGCTGATGAATAAAAATGGATCGGCTAACTCTCTAATAATATGAAGTTCGCCAATTAGCCAAATTAAACCAACGATAAATAACAAAACAGAAAGGGTTCTAACAATACTCTTCTTCTTTTTCCTGTCTCTATCATCAACGGATGAGATAAAAATCGGCAACTCTGAGAAAAGGTCAAGAATACCCATTAATGGTTTTAAGTTTTTCTATTATTTACTCCTTATCCCTAACAGGGTGGTGCAGCCGAAGCCTGGCAAAGGTTAAGGCTGAACAGGGTTAGGCTTCTACTAAGTTTTGCGGGTTTTAAAACAATCTTATTTACCTGATTCGGGTTTGTGCTTTAGTTGCAAGCCGTGTAGGAAGTTGCGCAGAATCTGGTCTTGAAGCGGGCGGTAATGCTGGTGGTCGGATTTGCGGAAAAAGGCGCTGAGTTCGTGCTTGCTTAAACGGAATTTTACCAGTTCCAGAATATCCAAGATGTCTTCGTCTATCAGGTTCAGGGCAATTTTGAGCTTACGAAGTATGATGTTGTTATTCAGTTTATTTTCGGGCTTAGGTTGCTCGCCTTCCTTTTTGCCGCGTTTCTCGGTTATAAAACCATTGAGGAAAGCAGCCAGGTGCAGGTCGCTCATTTCCTTGAATCCGGGCTCATCTTCCTTTTTCATCAACTCGATGATTTCTGCGCGGGTTACCTGCTCCCCCCCAGACTTAAAAAGCTCCATCAGCTTAGCGTCATTAAAATCGAAGGTATAGCGGAGCCGGCGTAAAATATCGTTGTTTTTCATGTTTATACTTTGAGTGATTTCTTTATAAATACCGCCTTAACGGATTAAGCTTTACGGTGGCATAGCTTACGTAAAGCTCGTGTTGCACTAAACCTTCGGTAGCTGGTTTTAAAAGCAGCGGATAAGGGCTATCTTTTGGAATCACACTTAACTCTTACATAAGATGAAAAAAAAGAACCTACCCTTATCCAGACTGCCTGTACTAATGTAGCGGGATTCAGCGAGCTTTACGAGAAGTTCCGAAAAAAATCACCGTCGCCGGCCGCGGCCAGAGCACGCTCAAAAACTACAGCCACCACCTGGCCCAGGTGGCCCTGCACTTTAACTGCCTGCCCACCGAGCTGGACTGCGACCAGCTCAACGACTACCTCTACCTGGTAAAGCGGGAGCACAACACCCCCTCCAACTCCTACTTCAAGTTCACCGTCTACTCCCTTCGCTACGTCTTCCGCATGGAGGGATTGAAAGACAAGCGCATTGAGCTGCCTGTCGTGCTCAGCAAGCCCGAGGTTAAAAGGCTGCTCTCGGCGCCAAAGCTGTTAAAACACCGGGTCCTTATTGCCACCCTCTACGGCTGCGGGCTGCGCTGCGCCGAAGTGCGTAACCTTCGTCTTTCGGACCTGGACTTTGACCGCCGCATGCTCCACGTGCGCCAGGGCAAGGGAGGCAAAGACCGCTACGTGCCCCTGAGCCAGCACCTGATCCGCGGGCTTTAAAAGTACATCCAGTCAGAGTGCCCGCAGACCTGGCTCTTCAACGGCCAGGTGCAGCAGAGTGAAGAGGGCCTGACAGACACCCGCTATTCCCAGCAAGGGGTGCAGTGGGTGGTGCGAACGGCACGTAATGAAGCCGGCCTCTCCAAGCAGGTCAGCACGCATACGCTGCGCCACACCTTTGCCACCCACCTGCTCGAGGACGGCCTGGACATCGTCTCGATCAAGGACCTGCTGGGCCACGCCTGCATCGACACCACCATGGTCTACCTGCACGTGGCCCAGTCCGGGAGGAAAAAGCCCTTCTCTCCCCTGGACACGCTCTACTGCTAGTGCGCCCCAGACATGAGGTGGCCCACGTGCTCCAGGCGCACTGGCCGGCAGTGGAGCGCCACCCGCAGATCAATTCCTGGCAGCTGCGCACGCTGGCGGCCATCCTGCGCTGCCGCACCCAGGCCATGGGCGGGCACGTGGACGCCTGCTCAGACTGCGGCCAGGTGCGCGTCAGCTATAACTCCTGCCGCAACCGCCACTGCCCCAAGTGCCAGGGCAGAAAGCGGGAGCAGTGGATACAGGCCCGCCAGGCAGAGCTCTTGCCCGTGCCCTACTTCCACGTGGTCTTCACCCTGCCCGACACGTTAAACCAGCTGGCCCTCCAGCAGCCAAAGCTTGTCTACGACACCCTCTTTGAGGCCGCCTGGCAGACGCTGCTTGCCTTCGCCACGGACACAAAGCACCTGGGGGCAAGGCCGGGCATGGTGGCCGTGCTCCACACCTGGGGCCAGACGCTGTCGCTGCACCCCCACCTGCACTGCATCGTGCCCGGTGGCGGGCTCAGTGAAAGCGGCAGGTGGAAAGGGGCCCGCGGCAAGGGACGCTACCTCTTCCCGGTGAAGGCCATGAGCCAGGTCTACAGGGCCAAGTACGTGCAGGTGTTGAAGGAGAAACTGCCAACAGTAGAGAAAGAACTACTAAAGGCACTGTTCGGCAAACAGTGGGTGGTGTATGCCAAGCGCCCCTTCTCAGGGCCCGGGCACGTGGTGGAGTACCTGGGCCGCTATACCCATAAGATCGCTATCTCCAACCATCGGATAAAGGAGGTGGATGCCCAGTCGCTCACCTTCACCTACAGGGACTACCGGCAAGGGGCCAAAAGGCTGGAGATGAAGCTCGAGGGCATGGAGTTCATCCGCCGCTTCGCCCTGCACATTCTGCCCCGGGGCTTTGTGCGCATCCGCCACTACGGCATCTTGAGCGGCACTGCCAAGGGCTATAGCATACCCGTGATCCGGGAGCAGTTGCCCGAGGAGAAAAGGCGGAAAGCAGAAGTGCGCCAGCTCCGGGAGTACAACCCGCTCGAGTGCCCATGCTGCAAAAAGGAGACGATGGTCACCCTGCAGGTGCTGGCTAAACGGGGGCCGCCACAGGGGATGAGGACGCAGCGCCCCTACCAGGAGTTCGAGTAAGAAGCTAAAAAAAGCCACCCGAGAAGGTGGCCTGGCGCAGCTATGTCCATGTGGCAGCAAATGCCCTGAAAAGAGTAAGAATTTTCCCCGGAAACAGCAGAAAGTATCTACTATTACCCTTTCAGGCTCACATCCGTTGGGCCAGCCAGCTGCCAAATAGCCCAAAGAAGTAGTTCAGGGGCAAGCCTCTTCCGACTTAAAACCCATAACGCGTCGCACGGTTAGTGCAACCACGGCTTCATTGTCGGCACTCCGTGCCCAACGAAGCCTTAGTTGTTGTACTAAGTTTTACTTAACTAACTTAAAGGCAACTAATACAGGAACTACCAGTGCCAAAAACCAAAATAGGAAGTTAAATACACCAAGTCTCATCAGTTTAATGTTCATTGACCAAAAGGTATCTACTGGTTCCTCTTTAAAAGCTGATAAGTAAGTCCAAAATAGTAATCTGTAAATAATATACGCCATCAATGGGACCATTAAAAGAGGGAGAGTTTTTATCTCAGAACCATATATGTTGCCCAAGGTAAGCCCAGCTATGAACAAGATTGCAGTACCTATCCAAAGCCAAATTTCATTTCTGTTATCTGTCAACATTTTTCTCTTGTATAGGAAAATGAGTTGTATAGAAAGCCCTATAAGTGCAAATAGAAATTCAATCATGATTTTATATTAAGTACAACTACCTCAAAAGCGTGAACATACGCTAATTAACTCAAGTTGCGTGATAGTGCAGGCGGTATAAAACAAAAAAATCTGTCCTGCCAGTGGCCGTGCTTACGTTTTAAAGTTTGCAAAGACTCTTAAACCGTAACAGCCATGACAGAACAGACCATTACAATTTACTGCTTTATCGATGATTTCTTCCATGCCACGGGCAGAAAAGATGACGCCCACTGCAAAATAACTGACGCCGAGCTGTTGACCACGGCTCTGCTCTCAGCCCGCTTCTTCTACGGCAACCTCCACTCGGCCTACGGCTACATGCAGGCCCACCACGGAGTCAGGCACATCGACAAGTCGGGCTTCGTGCGCCGCCTGCACAGGCTGCAGCCCCAGCTGCTGGCCCTGTTCACTGCCTTGGGCCGCGTCATCAAGGAGCTTAACTGCTCGTGCGTCTACCTGATTGACTCCTTCCCCGTCCCGGTCTGCGATAACATCCCCATTCCCTGCTGTCACCTGCTCGAGAGCGAGGCCTACCGCGGAAAGTGCGTGAGCAAAAGGCGCTACTTCTATGGCTTCCGCGTCCAGGTCGTCACCACCTCGGACGGGGTGCCGGTGCAGTTCTACATCCATGCCGGCTCCTTTGCCGACATCACGGCCTTCAAGGCCATGGAGCTTGACCTGCCTCAGGACAGCGAGCTCTACGCCGATGCCGCCTACACCTGCTATGAGGTGGAGGACCTGCTGGCCGAGTGCGAGCAGATCGAATTCCGCTGCTGCCGCAAGTCCAACAGCAGGCGAAAGGACGAGCCGCACAGGGCCTTTCTCAAGGAGCACTACCGCAAACGCATCGAAACCACCTTCTCTGGCATCACCGGCTTCTTTCCAAAGAAAATACACGCCGTCACAGCCCAGGGCTTCATCCTCAAACTCATCCTCTTTATCTTCGCCTATACTTTAACCCAAGTCATCGAGTAGCTCGCAACTTGAGTTTATTAGTACTATGTGCGAAGCTATACCAACGCATATCATGTAAACTCCCAGTGAACTATATCAAATATACAATATTCCATTTAGCAAAAACTCACCCCAAAAACAAAAACCGCCAGCTCTTCCCAGAACTGGCGGTTTTATTTCATATACCTATACCTTACTCAATCGTCTTAAACAGTCGGCTCCATCTGATCTTATCGAGGAAGCCGCCGTATGGGTCGGTGGACATCCAGATCATAACAGCCTTACCCACAATATGGTCAGCAGGTACGAAGCCCCAGTAGCGGGAGTCGAGGGAGTTGTGGCGGTTGTCACCCATCATGAAGTAATAGTCCTGCTTGAAGGTATAGGTCGTGGCTTCAGCACCGTCAAGGTATAGCTTGCCGTCACGTACCTCGGCGTTTTCATTGCGCTCGTAACCCACGATCACCTTTTCATAGAAAGGCAGCGTTTCAGGTGTAATGGCCACTGTAGCGCCTTCTTTCGGGATGTATAGCGGACCGAAGTTATCTTTGTTCCACTCGTACTTGCTCGGCACATGCGGGAATACCTCCGCATCGCCTTTACCGGCTTCATCCATAAGGAGCGTAGCCTCTTTAATAAAATCAAGTTGAGCGAGGGCCTTGGCTTTCTCAGGTGAAGTATCAACAATATAGCCGCCCTGCCACTGGATCACATCCGTAATATCACGATCCAGGAAGAATTTCTCTGCCAGGCGCTGCTCCGTAGAAAGGAAGTACTTGTACTGCATTTTATCCGGGTTTTCCGCTGGCTGTCCGTTGATGTATACCTGCATGTCGCGCAACTCAATCGAATCTCCTGCAATGCCGATGCAGCGCTTAATGTAATTGGTGCGCAGGTCAGCCGGGTGATGCTCCTCTGGTGGGTAGTTAAATACAACTACATCGTTTCGCTTCACTTCAGAGAAACCTGGCAGTCGGTATGACTTCAGCTGGATGGCGTCGGAGTAGGAGGGGATGTTCGTGCCCCAGATGGTCTGGTGCGTAAGCGGCACCTGCAGCGGTGTGATCGGAGTGCGCGGACCGTAGTGCAGCTTGCTCACAAACAGGAAGTCACCTACCAGCAGCGACTTCTCCATAGATGGCGTCGGGATAGTATAGGCTTCAAAAGTAGCCCAGCGAATTAAACTGGCCGCAATAACGGCAAACAGGATAGCATCGCCCCACTCACGTGCAAAGCTCTTTTTCTTTTTAGGGGCCTTGTTAGCGGGCTTCTTCTCCCAAAACTTTACTTTCATTTATAAAGCGTTTTGTTTCTACAGGTTGAGCATGTCTTTCATGCCGTACACTCCCTGGCGGTCTTTAAGCCACTCAGCTGCCATCAGGGCACCTTCGGCAAAACCGGCACGGCTATGGGCAATGTGGCCCAGTTCTATTTTGTCTACTTCCGACGCATAAGTCACAATGTGGGTACCTACCACATCCGGCTCACGTTCCGAAACAATGTTAAGCTTTGACTTATCTGAATCATCATCAGCCGCCCAGCCTTGCAGGACAGGGTAGCTGGCCAGTATACCTTCGGCGGTAGTTATACCTGTGCCGCTCGGCTTGTCGACCTTCTGGAGGTGGTGGATCTCTCGGATTGACACCTGGTACTCCTTGTAGGCCTGCATTTTACTGGCAATATATTCGTTAAAATGGAAAAACAAATTAACGCCCACGCTATAATTGGATGCATAGAAGAAAGCACCCTTATTTTCCTCGCACAAAGCTACAGCTTCGCTATACCTGTCAAGCCAGCCAGTAGAGCCCGAAACCACAGGTATACCTTGTGTGAGACAGTAAGAGATATTGCCGAAAGCAGCCTCAGGATGGGTAAATTCAATGGCAACATCGGTATTGGCAGGACTGTAGTTCTGCAGTGTTTCAGCGTTAGTATGGTCGATGGTGCCGGCTATCTGGTGGCTTTTGGCAAGGGCCATCTGCTCAATGGTTTTCCCCATCTTGCCATAGCCTATCAACAGGATTCTCATTTAGTTCGGGTGTATAAAGTAAGGGTAAGACCGGGCGTAATGCCGTTGGTGGCAGGTGTACGGAATACATCGGGCTGCACACGCAGACTCAGGTTGTCGCTTACGTCAAACTCGCGCAGGTGGCCGTGCACATAAGCTTCCGCTATCTGCATGCCATAAGCCAGCACGGATAAAATAATGGTCAGG
Organism: Pontibacter sp. HSC-14F20; assembly: GCF_019599265.1. Taxonomy (GTDB): domain Bacteria; phylum Bacteroidota; class Bacteroidia; order Cytophagales; family Hymenobacteraceae; genus Pontibacter. The sequence goes on from NZ_JAHZTC010000001.1 coordinate 150,241, forward strand.
TCACGGTTGCGGCGGTAAAAATCCCGGCTGTAGCGCAGGTTTTGAGTGCCCCGCTGGTTCTCAAAACCATAGACTGGATCATCATAATAAGCATCGACTTCCTCGTCAGGGGCACCAGTCAAATCCGTACGGATATTCAGTGCCGTACGGAAATCCTGGTACTTGTTGTTGTTGTCGATAATAAAGTAGCCTAGCACGCCGCCCGTGGCATAAATGATGGGCACTTTCCACCAGGCGCGATTGTATACCTGGCCCGCTCCGGGTATAACAGCCGAGAAAAGGGCTGCACGGCCGGGCCGTCCCAGGTTTTTGAAGCCACTCAGGAAAAACTTCTTCTGCTGCGCGGTATCAGCTTCGGAGGTAATGACCAACACCGAGTCCGGGCCGGATGTGACCACTTGCGCCCTGGCCTGCGTAGGCAACAGCTGCGACACAAATAATACCACCAATAAAGCTATACCGGGCGCTAACCTCATGCTGTATTCTTAGTAGTTCAGAATCTCCAGTATACGGTTCAGCTCTTCTACCGATACAAACGGGATTTTGATCTCTCCTTTGCCATCGTTATTGGCTTTTACCAGAATCTTGGTACCAAATTGAGAAGAAAGCTTCTTCTCCACTCCCTTCAACTCATCATCATACTTGTTGAAGACCAGTTTTTGTTGCGGATCCGGCTTTTTACTTGCGTTCTGTACGTTACGAACCAGCTCTTCCACTTTACGTACCGACAGCTCATCGGCTACTACTTTGCGGAAAATTTCCAACTGCTTGTCAATTGTGTCAATGTTGATCAGCGCTCTGGCGTGGCCCATGCTGATTACGTTGTCGCGCAGGGCGATCTGGATATCTGGTGGCAACTTGAGCAGTCGCAAGTAGTTTGTAACAGTTGTACGCTTCTTACCTACGCGGTCTCCCAATTCTTCCTGCTTCAGGCTACATTCGGTCAGCAGGCGCTGATAGGAGAGGGCAATTTCGATGGCGTTCAGGTTTTCACGCTGAATGTTCTCGATCAGGGCCATCTCCAACATCTGCTGGTCGTCGGCTTTGCGGATGTACGCCGGTATTTCGGTCAGGCCAGCCATTTTGGCGGCCTGGTAACGGCGTTCACCCGATATCAGCTGGTAAGTGTTCTGGTCAAGCTGACGAACAGTGATGGGCTGAATAATGCCCTGTATGCGGATAGACTCAGCCAGTTCCTCCAGCGCCGTCTGATCAAAGTGCGTGCGGGGCTGGTAGGGGTTCGTCTGGATTTGGTCAATGGCTATATCTGCGATGGTATTAACTTCGTTAATGGTGGTAGATTCGGCTGTTTTGCCGGTGTATTTGTTACCCTCCAAAAGAGAGCCAAGGCCCCGGCCGAGACCGCCTTTGCGTACTGCTGCTTGTTTCTTGTTATCGGACATGGAATCGTAAGGTTATTTCGCCAGCGCAACGCTGTTCTTCTCTGCTATCTCACGGGCGAGGTTCAGGTAGCTCACAGCCCCTTTGCTTTCTGCATCATACAGTATAGCAGGTATGCCGAAGCCCGGAGACTCGCTCAACTTCACATTTCTAGGTATAATGGTGTCGAATACCATCTGCGGGAAGTGCGTTTTTACTTCTTCCACTACCTGGTTGCTCAGACGCAGTCGCACGTCATACATCGTCAGCAAAATGCCCTCGATAGCCAGCTCCGTGTTCAGGCGCGTCGTAATGATTTTTATCGTGTTGAGCAGCTTCCCCAAGCCTTCAAGCGCAAAATACTCACATTGTACCGGTATCAGTACCGAGTCCGCAGCCGTAAGCGAGTTCACCGTAATCAGGCCCAGCGAAGGAGAACAATCAATTATAATGAAATCGTATAGCTCTCTAAGCGGACCCAACACCTCACGCATCTTCTCCTCGCGGTTTGGTACGTTGATCATCTCCACCTCGGCGCCCACCAGGTCAATGTGCGAAGGCACCAAATCAAGCGTTTCCAGGTTAGGCGAATTCAGGATGATATCTTCTATATTCGCTTCACCTACCATGCACTCGTAAATGTTGCTGCTAATACTGGCCGGATCGAAGCCGAGTCCCGATGTGGCGTTTGCCTGTGGGTCTGCGTCAACCAGCAATGTCTTATACTCGAGGGCTGCCAGGCTCGCAGCCAGGTTTATGGCTGTGGTGGTCTTGCCTACGCCACCTTTTTGGTTTGCAACCGCTATTATTTTTCCCATCTACAAATTATAGGTTTATAGTCTGACCTATCTCCATCAATATTAGTTCCTTGCCGGCCATCTGTGCCACTTCTTTCACTTCCTCATGATCGATTTCGATATATGGGAAAGTGTCGTAGTGCATACCAATCACCTTGTCTACCTGCACAAAGTCAGCTGCTACCAGGGCATCGTGGATGTCCATGGTAAAGTTGTCGCCGATCGGCAGTAAAGCAAAATCCAGGTCAAACTGCTCCGGGATCAGCTTCATGTCGTAGGTAAGGGCCGTATCACCGGCAAAATAAAATGTCTGATTCTCTGTTTCCACCACAAAACCGGCTGCTATACCTGCGTACGTGCCATCCGACAACGAGCTGGAATGCACGGCGTTCACCATTTTCACGGTGCCAAACGGCAGGGTTACCTTACCGCCGGTGTTCATCGGGTGGGTCTTTTCTATACCTTTGTCCTCATACCAGCTCACGATCTCAAAATTGGCTACAATGGTGGCACCGTTGTTTTTAGCAATGCGCTCAGCGTCGTGCACGTGGTCCTGATGACCGTGCGAAAGGAGGATATAATCTGCCTTGATGCTGTCTACGTCAATGTCCTTAGCCAGCTCGTTGGGAGAGATGAACGGGTCGAATAGAATGCGGTGCTCACCGATTTTGAAAAGAAAGCAGGATTGTCCGTAATACGTTATTTCCATTGTTTGCAATTTTTAATCTGTTAGCCCATTCCGGGTATAGAACTTTTACAAAGATACATTTTTTTACACAGGACCTATGATGTTCCACGCGCTGAGGCGTATATTTTTATCCACGATTTTGGGGGTTATCCACATTCTGGACAGGAGCGATGGAAATGTGGCTGCTCAGGATATAAGCGCATTTTTGGGTGTATATAAGCAGTCGGGTCCAACTGCCTGTTAAGCTGCCGGACCCGCTGGTTTCGATGTTGCGATTTGTGTAAAACGACCCGTGGAACTATATATTTTAAACCATTTCCTTTTTATGAACCTAATGTTCGGTTCTGTTGGGGTCGTTCCGTTTCCGCTCTACGCGTATTTCTTCCCGCAGCAGCTCTACATGCTCGGTATTATGCTCTTCAGTACGTCTTTTGGTCACATGAATTTCTTCCACCACCAATAGACGCTTCTCCACGACAAGCACCTCCTTTATCACAGGTATTATCATTTTATCACCTTCGTAGCGCACAGGCGGGGGAGGTGTGTCTACATACTGGTTTATTTCAACGCGCTCTATTTCTGCTTCTTCGTGAATGATGGGCAGGTCTAGATCCACATTTTCACGGTGAACTTCCTTGGCAATATGTACGCTGCCGGTTTCCCTTACTTCTTTATCCACCCGTACCTGCTCTTCAATTACTGGTATGGTCTTGTTATATTCTATGTTGACATCTAGTTTTTCCCGATCATCCCGGCTATACTCATCCTGCATGTTCCGCTCTTCCAATGGTTTATTAACTTGGCCTTCACGCAATTTTTCGTCGAATTCCGATTTAAGTTTGTCTGTTTTCTTGCTCATATTGAATGGGGCTTGTCTTCATCAGTTTACTACGATTGAGTCAAGGTATAGTTCCTGGCTTTCTGTTTGTTAATGACCTAAGTACCTCCATTAAAAAAGCAATAGGCAGCCATAATCATGACTGCCTATTGCTTTTTCTAAAGAAATTCTCCCTAAATATTGCGAGGGCTATCAGGTTTGTTGCCCTGGTTGCGAAGGTTCTGGTCTCTATCCCGATTTTTATCTATTTCCACATCCGTTTTGCGCACGGTTCCTCGTATGGTTTCGTCACGCTCTTCTGTGTGTTTGTTGATCTTTACCTCTTCCACTACGCGCGCCTCTTTGTTCACAACAGGCACCTCTGCGCGTTCTGTGATATTGATTTCGCCTTCCTTGAAATTCTGGAAGTCACGGTCCGTGGCAGGGCGGTTTACCTTGTTGCGCTCTATGTCAAGGTGTTCCTCCCGCAATCGCAGGTGCTCTTCTACTGGGCGCTCTACGATGCGGCTTCTCATGTGCACGCCGCCACGCTCTACTTCGCGTTTTCCTACATTTAAGCGCTCTTCCATGATCGGAATCGTCTGACTCGAATCGCCCATTTGCCCTGTTCTGGGCTGGGCCGTATCCTGTTGGGGCCTGTTTATACCTGCCTGCGGACTGCTTTGCGTGGCATGCTCGTCAACGTCTACGGCACCACAAGAATCCAGCACCGCGGCAGCCTGTTCAGCCTCCTGACGTGAATCGGCATGCACTGTTACTACCCAGCCTTTGCGGGCTGCCTGTGTATGTTTACTGGCTTCGTCGTTCTTGCCAAATAATGACCCGAAGAATCCACTTACACTGTCATTGTCTCTATCGGTTGTGCTACTGCCCACGTGTTTCGCTGAAGCGGAGGCAGGGTTAGCTATATCTACTTTATCATGGCCAATGTGGTGCGTGCTTTCTAACTTTTGCACCGCAGCCTGTGCGTCTATACCTTCTTTAAAAATGCCTATTACAGTTTGTCGTTCCATAGTTGTGTGTATTATTTTGTACTAGGAGTACTTTGCCTTAAAAAGGCTGGGGACTCCACCACCCAAATATTATCTTATGTTGAGAAATCTGTTCTCCTTATTTCTACTCAAAATCAATTCTATAACCAAGCCTTGTAACTGAAAGGCGGTCCAGGCTCTTCTTTAAAATGTTGCCTTAAATTTTTCTAAATTTTGCAATCCTGATGAAAGCTATTTCATTCTTATATAGCTTGTTTTGAATTAAGACTTATTGTAGCCAATTATTTGAAATTTTCAAAATATGTTATATATAAATATTACTTTTCAAATAGTGTTCTTTGATTTGGTGCTCTGTTTTTTTACGGCCTGAGATGGGTTTTGTTATCGATTTCTTAAAACCAGAACTGGAGTTTGTTCTATATTTAAAAGTAGTGTTATTAAGATACAGTACACGAAAAATGGGCTGTCGTGGGGAGAGGCAACATTTGGGAGTTGATTACGGCAGGGGAAAGGAATCGAAAAAAATTAAGAACAGCGGGAGGTCTTGTTGATCACTCTGCTCTTATCTGATGGGTAGTCTTTTTTTCGCTTCATCATCAGCCATACCCATTATCAGGGTGTGTATTTTCTCCTGGAAGTCCAGCAAGGTATTTGGTCCACCTTCTTCCTGTTTCACCTGCTTCACTACTTTGCCACTTTCATAAAAAATTGTGATCGTGGAAGGCATGTCGCTCCAATTGGTGAGGTATGTGTCCTGCAGCGAGGTATAGTTTAATTGTGCCACTTCTTTGCGCAGCATCTCTAGCTGTGGAGCAGGTAGTGTAAAAATAACCGTATCTATAACCGGAACATGGCTATACCCGATGTACCGGATGCTGCCATTTTCCAGGATAGTTGCTTCGTAAGAGGGGCATATGCCAAGGCAGGGGGTCTTCTGGAAATGTAGCAAAGGGGTACCGGGCGTCCGCGCATTACTGGTCTGGGCGGTACTGCAGGCAGTCATTAGAAAGAGTCCCAGGCCGAGCCCCAGTTTAAACAGGATTGGTAGCGTGTGCATGATTGTGATGCTATTGCCCTTGCGGCAGTTTACGGAATTTGCCCTGCTCCAGCACATAAGCAGCCGGCTCGCAATAAGGGCACTCCACATAGTTTTGAGATGAATCCGGTGGATTTACAATGAAGATACGGCTATCCGGATTAAACTGTGCGCCCGTGCTGCTTTGTAATTTGTCGAGCACTTTACCGTCCTGGCGATCAACCACATAGTGCTCCTGGCAGGTAGTGCCACAGCCAATGGTAACGACCGTATACCTGCCGGCAAAGTTTATACCTTGTTTCAGGCCTTCCTGCAAAGCCGCGCGGTATTGGCGGGCATCGGCATGACTAGCTTCATCTAAAGGAGCCAGATGGCCTTGAAATGTCTCCTGTACCCGAAAAGCTTCGTCACTCTGGTAGGCGTCCATGCGCAGACGGTAGCGCTGGTATAGTTCCGGGTTTTCTTCTGAGGTAACGGGCGTACGTACCGAGTCGCGTTGCAGGCGCTCTTCCAGCTTCGGGTGTGTGCTGGCAATGGTCTTCTCTTCGTCTGTCTGTTGCTGACAAGCGACTCCCAGCAGCCCCACAAAAGTCAGTGGCAGCAGGAGGTAGGGTAGTGTGTTCTTTCGCATGGTATTTATATAGGTATAAGCCTATACGTAAAACTGCGACTATGGTCAAACAAAAAACCCCGAACTATTTCGGGGCTTTTTTGTCAGGTATAGAACATTATTTTTTCTTCACTTTCGGATTGTTGCGGCGCTCCTGCTCTTTTTCAGATGCAGCACGCATGGCTTCCTGCATACGCTCCGTGAAAGACGGACCGCCTGATTTCTTCTTGTCCTTGCGCTTGTCTCTGTTATCCTCCAGTTTCTTTCTGATTTTGTCTTCGTCCACAAACTTGCGCATCAAAGCCATTTGACCGAACGTCACCATGTTCGACACGAAGTAGTAGAAAGAAAGACCTGCCGGGAATGAGTTCAGCACGAACATGAAAATGATCGGCATCAGGTACATGTAGTACTTCATCGGGCCCTGCATCGACACGTTCATTTGGTTGTTCGACCAGGTATAGAGGATCGTAGAAGCCGTCATCAGCAGCGTAAACATACTCACGTGGCTGCCATAGAAAGGTATGGTAAACGGAAGGTTCACGAATACATCATAAGTCGAAAGGTCATTGGCCCACAGGAAGGCTTCCTGGCGTAGCTCGATCGAGTTCGGGAAGAAGTTGAACATCGCAAACAGGATCGGGATCTGCAGCACCATCGGGATACAGCCACTCAGCGGGTTCACACCCATCTCGCCGTACAGCTTCATGGTCTCCATCTGCGTTTTCTGCATATCGCCGTCGTTGCGCTCCTTAATGGCGTCAATTTCCGGTTTCAGCACTTTCATCTTCGCCATCGACATGTGCGACTTGTAAGTAAGCGGCAGCAGGATGAGTTTGATGTAAAGCACCAACAGGATGATGATGATACCGTAGTTGCCGATGTAGTTCTCCAGGAAGTCGAAAGCAGGAATGATGATCCACTTGTTCACATAGGAGAAGATACCCCAGCCCAGGTCGAGGTTCCTGTTGAACTCGTTGCCCATGTGCTTGAGAATCTTGTAGTCGTTCGGACCGAAGTAATAGGTAAACTCACCTTTCCCGCTCACCAGGTCAGCTGTTGGGATCAGAATCTGAGAGCTCAGGGCTTTTACAACCGAGGTATCGGCCGGATTGGTCACTGACTCCAGTTTGGCACCGGCAAACGTGTTGGTGGCAATAATGCCAGCTGTAAAGAAGTTTTGCTTGTTGGCTACCCACTTCATTGGCTCGGCAATCGTCTCAGTCTCTGTGCCTTCCGAGATAGACAGGTGATCGAAGCTCTCGTCGGCGGTGTAGTAGTTGATGGTAGACTTGGCTCTGTTCTGAGGCATGTCTTTCTCCAGCTGCTTCAGCTGATCGTTCCAGATCATGGTCACGTTCTCGCCGCTGATCTGATTGTTCAGGCCTTTGAAGTCAAGCTTATACCCTACCTGAAAGCTATTGTCAAATAAAGTATAGATCTGGTCGATGGACTGACCATTTCCGAGTTCGGCACGGTAGGTAATGGTTTTGGCGGGCACATCGCCCACGTTTACCGTCTGCACCTCCGAAGGAGTGAAATACAGGTCGGAGAGGCGGATGTTCTTGCCATCGTTGGTGGTGAACTGCACATCGGTCTGGCTGCTTTCGCTGTCAAACAGCACCAGGGTATTGCCTTTGTAGTCTTTGTAGTTTTTTAGGACCACTTCCTCTACCTGGCCGCCTTTGCTGTTGAAGCTAACGGTCATGTTCTGGTTTTCGAGGGTGGTGGTGCTGGCTTCGCCGGTAGCGGCTGCACTGAAAGTACCCATGGCAGCGGCACGACGCACCTGCGCCAGCGAATCGTCCTCGACTACAGGAGCGGGTCCCGTCTGCACCTGCTCTACCTTGGCTGTCTGTTCAAATGCCGGTGTGTTGGCTTCTTCGTTCGTTCCCGCGAAGAAGAAGGAGTAAGCCAGCAGGAGCACGGCAATCAATCCAAAGCCAATAGCTTGATTTCTATCCATCTAATAAGAAATAATAATGTGTGTTGGTTAATGCTTTATCGATTTAGTGTAATTCATGGCCGCCTTCACAAACTTCATAAAAAGCGGATGCGGGTTAAGAACGGTACTCTTTAATTCCGGATGGTATTGTGCCGCCACAAACCATGGATGATTTTGCAATTCAATTATCTCTACCAGTCCAGTATCGGGGTTTATACCCGTTGCCATCATACCTGCCTTTTCGTAATCGGCCAGGTACTTATTGTTGAACTCGTAACGGTGGCGGTGGCGCTCTGAAATTTTAGGCTTACCGTAAATAGAAAATGCTTTTGAGCCCTTTTTTAGTTCACAGGTATAGGCGCCCAGTCGCATCGTGCCTCCCATTTGGGTAATGTTTTTCTGGTCCTCCATCATGTCGATCACCGGGAATGGGGTATCTGGGTCCATTTCGGTAGAAGCAGCTCCCTCCAGCCCCAGCACATTGCGGGCAAACTCCACGGCGGCGCACTGCATGCCCAGGCAAATGCCCAGGAACGGTATACCTGACTCACGTACAAAGCGAATGGCTTCCAGCTTGCCTTTAAAACCGCGCTCTCCAAAGCCCGGTGCTACCAGCACACCGTCCATACCCTGCAGGAGGCTGGACACATTCTCATCGGTAATATTCTCTGACTGGAACCACTTGATGTTTACCTTACACTCGTTGGCGGCTCCGGCATGCACAAAAGACTCTACAATGGACTTATAGGCGTCCGGCAGCTCCACATACTTACCCACAAGGCCAATGTTTACCTCAGCAGTCGGGTTTTTGAGTCGGCCCAGGAATTCTTTCCATCTTTCGAGTTCAGGCTCACCACGCTGCGGCAGTTTCAGTTTGGCGATCACACGCTCGTCGAGCTTCTCCTTGCGCATGAGCAGCGGCACATCGTATATCGTTTCTGCATCAATCGATTCGATCACGGAGTTTTGTTTCACGTTACAGAACAGCGCGATCTTCTTGCGCAGGTCGGCAGGTATATGGTACTCAGAGCGGCAAACCAGGATATCCGGCTGCACACCGGCCTCTGAGAGGTCTCGCACTGAGTGCTGTGTTGGTTTGGTTTTCAGTTCGCCGGCTGCCTTCAGGTAAGGCACCAGGGTCAGGTGGATCACACAGGTTTCGTGTACTCCCAGTTCCCAGCGTAACTGACGCACGCCTTCAATGAACGGGAGGGATTCAATATCGCCCACACAACCGCCTATTTCTGTGATCACAATGTCAAATTCACCTGATTCACCCAAAAGCAGCATGCGGCGCTTGATTTCGTCTGTGATATGAGGAATTACCTGTACTGTTTTGCCCAGATAAGCACCTTCGCGCTCCTGCGTGATCACATGGTGGTAGATGCGACCGGTTGTCACATTATTTGCCTGCGAAGTAGGAACATTCAGGAAACGTTCGTAGTGGCCCAGGTCCAGGTCGGTTTCAGCACCGTCTTCGGTGACGAAACATTCGCCATGCTCGTAGGGGTTGAGCGTGCCCGGGTCGATGTTGATATAGGGGTCGAATTTCTGGATTGTTACAGAGAAGCCTCTTGCCTGCAGCAACTTAGCAAGAGAAGCGGAGATGATACCTTTACCAAGTGAGGAGGTAACGCCTCCTGTAACAAAAATATATTTAGCAGCCATAAGTTAGGTTAAACTTTATGGGCTACAAAGGTACAAGATATATTTGATTTTCCGGTACGATGTCCCATTGATCTGTTTTTTGCATAGGATATCTTAGTTAATATTCAACAGAAAGGATAAATAAAAAGCCCCGGGCCAATCGGGAGGGCACTGAAAAAGTCCCTCATTTAGGAGCAACCCTTAGAAGCGATCAGGTAAAACCATGTTTTTACCTGATCGCTTCTCTTATTATCAGAAGTCGTGCTGGCCAACCGAACGATCACTTGTATAGCCAATCGGACTTTCAATTGTGTGTAGGGTCGGAAAGGGAGGGCGCCTGGGCGCTTTTGTGGGGAATTCCCGAGGCTTAAGCGCTTAGTTTGAGGATTCGCTTCAGATTTACTGTGAAGATGGCCAGCGCTCCCTGCAGCTGCATGCTGGTGATGCCATAGGAGATGGCCCTGCCATAGCCATGGACGTTTTTGAGCTCGCTGTTCTTAGCTTCTATTTTATAGCGCTCCCTGGTCTTCTCCTTGAAGTAGGCTGTCTGTTGAAAGGCCTGCTGCTCCACATGGATAGGCGACTTGATGGTCACGGCATAGGTTTTTGACTTGGCTCCTGGTTTGTAGCAACCCTCTTGTAAGGGGCAGCTCCTGCATTTTTGAACGTCAAAGTAGTAGATGGTTGCCTGGTTCTTGCCACGGTTCTTTTTCCCCTGACGTGCCTTTCGCATGGCCATATGCCCGGCAGGACACACAAACATAGCTGCGTCTTTGTTATACTCAAACCTGGCTTCCTCCTTTCGGCTGCCCTGGCTGATGACAGGGTTGAGTCTGGCCACCAGCTTTAGACTGCGGCCCTCCTTGTCCTGGAGCTTGAGGTTTTCCTTGCCTGAATAGGCCGCATCGCCGATTACTGTGTCCACCTGAAGGCCGTTGGCGCGGCTTATTTCCACAAGCTTTGGAAGTTGGGGGCCATCGCCTTTTTCGCCCGAGGTGACAAGGGCGGCGGCAATGATGCGCTCCTCTGTCATGGCCAGGTGCGTCTTGTAGCCAAAGAAGCTGCTGTCAGCCGATTTATGGCCCATTCTGGCATCCGTGTCTTTGGAGAGCGTATGGCTTTCGTGGGTATCCTCCACCGTTTCCCTGAGCAGGTTGAGCTTCTCTCTGACGGCGGGAATCACGCACAGCGCCTGGTCCGCTTCAACGAGCTTTTCAAGCCTGCGGCAGTAAGCCAGCTGCTCTTCCAACCCGCCCGAGTCATTCTGTTCGGGCATACGGCCTTTGATGTCTTCATCGATGCTGCAAAGGGCTTTGCGCAGCAGCCTTGAGCGTTCCCTGAGCACCTCCAGGGCGGATTGTGGATTTGACCTGGAGAGCGAGTGGGTGGCGTCCACGATAAGGGAGTGGGACTTGATGATGCCCTTTTCAAGGGCAATGGCGACCGTCTTGCTGATCAGAAGGTTCAGCAGGTCGGTGTCCTTTAAGCGGAGCTTACGGAACTTGGTCAGGGAGCTGGGGTTGATCAGAGCCTCCTCGGGTGAGAGGTCGAGAAAGTATTTGAAGGACATATCGTAGCGCGAGCGCTCCACCACATCCACATCGGAGACGGTGTAGATGGTCTTCAGCAACAGGTATTTGAACATGCGCACCGGGCTTTCTGCCCTGCGGCCATTGGTGGTGCAGTATTTACTGGCCAGCTCCTCGTAGATGAAAGTGAAGTCTACCAGGTCGTTGATTTTACGAAGCAGATTGTCCTGGGGGACAATCAGATCATAGAGCCCTGAATAGGGGCTTGGTTGAATTTGTTGCTGTTGCGCTACCATCTGAATGCTCTCTGATTCCACCAGGAGATACGAAAAAAGGAGCAGAAAACTTAATTTCTGCTCCTTTAATTCTCCAGTTTTCACGGAGACTTTTTCAGTGCCCTCTCCAATCGGCAGGGGCTTTTTCTATCATCAAAGCAGGAAAATTAGCTTTTCGGATTCAGGATGTTGTCGATGCGTGCCAGTGCGTCCTGCAAATGGTACTTCGTCATACTATCCTTCGTCTTTGGCAAAGTGGCCCTGATCTGGTTACGCAGAGTGGTCAGTTCGCCGCGCACCATCGGACGGATATCTGATTGGGAAACCTTCACCGAGGTGACGCCTGCAAAAGCACGCGCGCTGCCCGAAACAGAAGGCTGTTCTTCTTTCATCAGGTATTCCATGCGGTCGAGGTAACCACGCTGCAGGTTACGGCGGTACATGTCTACGTTCTTGCCGCTTCCGATCTCAGACCATACGCCATTGCGCAGGTCCGCCATCATCTCTGGCAGGGTATAGGTTTTGCTGCCCAGTGCTGCCTGCGATTCCAGCAGACGCTGCATACGGCCCGGCTCCAGTACGTTGTTCAGGATATTCACCTGCGCCGTACGAACTCGCTCCACTGCACCAGCCGACTCGATCTTGCGCAGAATGTTCTGGTCCAGCATCCAGGTTGGTGTGGCGAGGCCCTGCTCGTTGAGGAACTTCATGGCGCGCTGCTGCTTCTCTTTCGGTACGGCTGCATACACGTCGCCTTTCTGGTCGTAGGTTTTGTAGTTTTCGTACACTCCGCCAATGTTAGCGGTTACATGGCCCATGTAGCGGTTCCACTGGCCCAGCACCTGGCCGTACATCTCCTGCAGGTCGGCGTAGTTCTTGTTTTCCTCTTTCGTCCACTCCATCAGGTTTGGCATAATGCGCTTCAGATTCAGGATGCCGTAGTGGCTGGCCAGCATGGCGTCATCACCCAGGTCTTCAGTCTGCGAAGAAGGGTCCACGGTGTTGCCTTGCTGACGCCCGAAGCGGTACATCGGGTCGTCACCTTTGTCAAGAATCCATTGCGACAGCTTGGCCACATTGTCGTATCCGTTCATCTCCGGGAAGTAGGTGTAACCCCACTTCACAGAATACTTGTCGTACACGCCTATACCTGGCATCAGGGCAACACCTTTGTCTTCCGGTTGGGCCACATAGTTGAAACGGGCATAGTCCATGATGGAAGGGGCGGTACCCATTTCTTTGGTAAACTTGGCATCACGCAGTTTTTCTACCGGGAAGGCAGCGCTGGAGCCCATGTTATGGGGCAGACCCAAGGTATGGCCTACTTCGTGCGCTGACACAAAACGGATCAGTTCACCCATCACTTCATCTTTAAACTTAATGCTACGGGCATCCGGGTTCACAGCAGCTGTCTGCACAAAGTACCAGTTACGGAGCAGGTTCATCACGTTGTGGTACCAGCCGATGTGGCTCTCCAGAATCTCACCGGAGCGCGGGTCGTGCACGTTTGGTCCGTAAGCGTTCTGTGTTTCAGAAGAGAAGTAACGGATTACTGAATAACGCGCATCTTCAGTGCTGAACTCCGGATCTTCTTCCGGGGTAGGCGCGTCTTTGGCGATAATCGCATTTTTGAAACCGGCAGCTTCAAACGCTTTGTTCCAGTCCTCTACACCTTGCTTCAGGTAGGGGCGCCACTTCATTGGTGTGGCCGGGTCGATGTAGTAAACAATTGGCTTGATCGGCTCTACCAGTTCGCCACGGGCATAAGCGTCTTTGTCTTTTGGCTCCAGTCTCCAGCGCACGATGTAGCGGCGCTTGGCAGCACGCTGTTCATCGGTGCCATAGTCCGTCTGCGACAGTGTAAAGTAACCTACGCGCTCGTCGAAACGACGGGCTGGCATTGGCACTTTCGGCAGCAGGAGCATGGAGTGGTTCAGCTCTACGGTAATGGTGCCGGCATTGGAGTTTGCTGGCGGATCAGTCGCTTCGTAGGTCATTAACGAGCGCGCCTCGATGTTGAGCGGGAAGCTCTTGATGCCCTCTACAAAAGAACGTTTATCATCCAGTCGCTTTACTTTATAAGAATCACGCTGGCGCTTGTTCAAACCAAGGGCCTGCACGTCTTTCGAGAAGAAATCGGTTACCTCTACCACAGAAGCACCATTATTGAAGGCTTTTACATCGAAGGCCTGGATAACAGGAGCGAGGTTGGAGTTCTGTACCGAGTGGAAGATCTCGAGCGTGTCGCTGGCTACGTTCTGGTAAGAGATCAGGCGCAGCAAAATGCGATTGCCTTTTTTCTCCCAGCGCAGCATCTGGCGGTTGAGCTCCTCACCACCGTAGCCGAGGTTGGTAGCGGTTTTCGCGATACGGCTTACCATCAGCATGTCGCGGTTCAGGAGCGTATCCGGAATTTCATAGAAGTACTTCTCATCGATGCGGTGCACCTTGAAAAGACCCTCGTCAGTTACGGCGTTGGGGGTGATGACACTGGCATAAGGTTTTACGCCGTTGTCGTCTTTCTTAACTGCCGGGGCAGCCTGTGTTGTGGTGGCTTCCTGCTTGGCTTTTTTCTTCTTCTTCTTTTCCTTGCTTTGGGCGAAGGCTGGAGGTGCTACAAGTGCACCTGCCAGAAGCAGCGTAGCCAGCCGGGCATAGCGTACATTTTTGCTCATAATGGGGTGAAAGATTAGGTTAGTTTTGGATTAGTATTTCACAATATACCTGTTTCTGGTATCTGATAAAAGACTAAGCCGGAGAAGAATGGTTTAATCATATGGGCAAGCATCCTCTATTTTAATGGTTTAAAAAAGTTCAATGTTATTATTGATGAACATATCATTAAAAAATGAGTAAGAAAATAAGACAGGTTGTACCTGAGTTATACCTTGTCTGACCCCTTTCTATTAAGCGTTTCGCTGCTTAACTAGTGACGTGCATCGTCCTGACTCCTGGCACATATTTTTTTCAATGACTACTCAACAACAGCATGCGAACATCACTTGTTATAGCTATTGCAGGGTGCATTGCCTTTGCTATACCTGGGTATAAAGCGACCGCACAGGGGCATGCCACCAAACACGGCACCGTGAACCTGAAAACCTCCTGCCATGAGCAGGCACAGCAGCTTTTCGACAATGGCCTGGCGCTCATGCACCACATGATGTATGAGCAGGCCGAGCAGCAGTTTACAGCAGCTGCCCAAACCGCCCCGGATTGTGGTATGGCGCAATGGGGCATCGCGATGAGTTACATTCACCCGCTGTGGGGCGAACGCCCTACTGATGAAAACCTGGCCAAGGGGAAGGCAGCCGTGGAGCAGGCACAGCAGCAACAGCACCTGACAGAGAAGGAGAAAGCGTACATCAGGGCAGTATCCCTTTTTTATGATAACTGGGAGAAAACGAGTTATGCAGATCAACTGAAAGCTTTTGAACGTGGGTATAAGGAAGTGCATGAAGCATACCCGGATGAGGTAGAGGCGGCCGCTTTTTATGCCTTAGGTCAGCTGGGCACAGCCCCAAAAACAGATAAGACTTTTGTTAAACAGAAAGAAGCCGGAGCGCTGCTGGAACAACTACACACCAAAAACCCGGATCATCCGGGATTATTCCATTACATCATTCATGCCTACGACAACCCCTTGCTGGCTAACAAGGCCGTTAAAGTGTCGCGGGAGTATGAGCGCATAGCCCCGGATGTGCCGCATGCTCTGCATATGCCCAGTCATATCTTTATTCGGCTGGGGCAGTGGACGGACGCCGTAGACTGGAACATACGCTCAGCTGATGCCGCACTGCGGCAGTCAACCAAAGAAGCGGTCTCCATGCATTACGCGCATGCCCTCGATTACATGGCTTACGGCTATCTGCAGCAGGGACGTGATAAGAAAGCGCAGGAGGTAGTTGTCAAAATGCAGGCCGTGCCAGGCTATACACCCACCTTCGCGACGGCCTATGCCCTTGCCGCTATACCTGCACGCCAGGCATTGGAGCGGGGCAAATGGGCCGAAGCAGCTGCCTTGCCTGCCCGCTCTCCCTCAAATTTTACCTGGTATAATTACCCGGGCGCCGAAGCCATCACGTATTTTGCCAAAGGTATAGGCGGAGCCCGTTCCGGTAACGTGGCTGTGGCAGAAGAGGCGATTGCAGCACTGGAGAAACTGCGGACGCAACTGAGCAGCTCCGGCGACACCTATTGGGCAGCACAGGCAGAAGCCCAGCAACTGGCGGTGCAGGCGTGGCTGACGTATCAGAAAGGGGACAAGAACAAGGCTTTGACTATGATGCGGGAAGCAGCTGACAAGGAAGATGCACTGGACAAACATCCGGTAACACCGGGAGCCGTTTTGCCGGCAAGAGAACTGTTGGGCGATATGATGTTGCTGAGTAAAAAGCCAGCGGAAGCCCTGCAGGCCTATGAGGCGAGTCTGAAGGTGTCGCCCAAGCGATATAACAGCTTGTATGGCGCAGCCCTCTCTGCCGAAAAAGTCAAAGACAAGCAGAAGGCGAGAAGTTATTATCTGGACTTACTGGAAATTTCTCCGGAAGCCGATGGAAACCGGGAAAGCTGGGTACAGGCTAAAAAGTACGCCAGTAAGAAATAAGTCCTCTAAAACTCGAGGGTGAGCTGGTAGCCTTCCATTTTGTCGTGCTGGTAGAGGAGGGAGGAGGCTGTTATACCTAACAAACGCACAGGGTATGCCGGCAACTGGGGCGTGCGTAACAGATCGCGGGCAATGGTAAAAATGGCATCGGCTGATTTGATCTCGCCCAGAAAAGTCTTGCTGCGGGTAGTCTGATTGAAATCGAAGTACTTGATCTTAACTGTGATGGTTTTGGCCGTGGTTTGTAGCCGCTCCATGTCATGCGCCACTTCTTTCGCCAGTCTTTCCAGCTCCGGTAGCATCACTTCCTCCTCTGTCAGGTCTACCTCAAAGGTGCGCTCCGAGCCGATGGATTTGCGGATGCGGTGCGGCTGCACCTCTCGGTCGTCCTGCGCGCGGGCGATGCGGTAGTAGTAGCGCCCCGTTTTACCGAAGTGCCGCATCAGTTCCTCCTCCGATTTCTCCCGCAGATCAGCTCCGATGAGGATGCCCATGCTCTGCAATTTGGCTGCTGTTACTTTCCCGATGCCATAGAATTTCTCGATAGCCAGTGCGGCCACTACATCCTCAGCTTTGTCCGGTGTGATCAGGGTGAAGCCGTTGGGCTTGTTCATGTCCGAGGCGATCTTGGCCAGAAACTTATTGTAAGAAACCCCAGCTGAGGCGGTCAGGCCGGTTTCTTGCTGAATTTTGGCCCGGATCTCGTTGGCGATAATGGTGGCGGAAGGCATGCCGACCTTGTTTTCGGTTACGTCGAGGTAGGCTTCGTCCAGAGAAAGCGGCTCCACCAGATCGGTATAAGAGTAAAAAATCTCACGAATCTGGCGGGACACGGCGCTATATACCTCAAAGCGGGGCTTTACAAAGATCAACTGCGGACAACGCTGCGCCGCGATCTTAGAGGCGAGGGCAGAGTGCACGCCATACCTGCGGGCCTCGTAACTGGCGGCAGCCACCACACCCCGAGCCCGCGAACCGCCCACTGCCACAGGTTTTCCGCGCAGCTCCGGATTGTCGCGCTGCTCCACGGAGGCAAAGAAAGCGTCCATGTCGATGTGAATGATCTTGCGGATAGGCGTATGCATAAGGATAGTTACAAAGATAATAGTTTAGGAGTTGAAGAGTTTGAAAGTTTAGGAGTTTATTGTGATTCAAGAATGATATGTCCTATACCTGTGCAGATATTTCCCCGGGTTTTATGCCTGCTTCACTACACGATGGCTCCAATTCTAAAGTTAAACACGTACTAGGTATACAGATGCAAAAAGACAAAATATGAAGACACACACGCTGCTGGATTTTATCGGCAACACGCCTTTGGTGGAATTGCGACTATGGGCGTGTCGCGCTACCTGAAAGAGCAAAGCCCAGCGGTGCAGATCATTGGTCCCCAGCCCACGGAAGGTTCCCAGTTTCCTGGCATTCGGCGCTGGCCGGAAGCATATCTGCCCAAAATTTTCGAACGGGAGCGGGTTGGCCGCATACTGGACGTCTCGCAGCAGGAGGCTACCGCCATAATCCGTCGACTGGACCGAGAAGAAGGGGGACGGTATGGAGCAGCGGCCATCCGACTGGTCTCTGAGCTCGATAAAGGCGTGGTGGTTTGCATCATCTGTGACCGGTGAGACCGTTCCTAACCTCCGAACTGTTTGGTTAAAACATTGCCCTACTAAATCTGGTTAAAGAAATTGACTCAAGCATCATCTAAATAACAACAACTATGAAAGTACTATTCGTTTTGACTTCACACGATCAATTAGGCGACACCGGCAAGAAGACCGGTTTCTGGGTAGAGGAATTTGCCGCCCCTTATTATACGCTGGCAGATGCAGGCGTGAAGGTGGACCTCGCTTCCCCGAAAGGTGGTCAGCCCCCGATTGACCCGAAAAGCACAGAAAAAGATGCGCAAACCGAGGCAACCAGACGATTTTATGAAGACGACGATCTACAGCATACGCTCTCGCGCACCAAAAAACTGAGTGAAGTACGCGCTGATGATTACGATGCCATCTTCTTCCCGGGCGGCCACGGACCACTCTGGGACCTTGCCAACGACAAGGAATCTACCCGCCTGATCGAGGAATTTGCAAAACAGCAAAAGCCGGTGGCAGCTGTTTGCCATGGACCCGCTGCCCTGATGCAGGCCAAAGGCCCGGATGGAGAATCCCTTGTAAAAGGTAAAAAAGTGACGGGCTTTACCAATACCGAAGAGGAAGCTGTGCAATTGACCGATGTGGTGCCTTTTCTGGTCGAAGACCGCTATCAGGAACTGGGCGGCATCTACTCCAAAGCCGACGACTGGCAGCCATATGTGGTGACTGACGGATTGCTGATCACTGGGCAGAATCCGGCATCTTCGGAACCAGCAGCAGAAGCCTTGCTTAAAATGCTTAAAAATGAGAAGGCGGCTTAAGCTCCCAGATTTCCGTATACCTGATTATCAGTGTAGCGTGAAAATCCCACCCAATCCGATTTGGAATAGGTGGGATTTTTATGTTAAGTATACTAGCTTGAACCGTATACCTGTCGTTGACTTTAGTTCTACCGGTATGTTTAGTAGTCTCCGGATTTGAAACAAACGAGCAGCTTTTGGGTAATTGATGTATATACATTAATTTGCAAGTGAACTAGAATTAGCCTTATGCGAAATATAAAGAAATTACATAAAGCGGTGCACGCGCCCATGGGGGACCTGGTGACCTACCGCGCTATACCTACGCACGAAGTAGAGTACATTGATCCGTTCCTTTTTCTGAATCACCACGGCCCGCAGGTATACAAGCCCGGCAACAGGGGGTTGCCTTTCGGTCCGCACCCGCACCGTGGCTTTGAAACGCTGACTTTTATTCTGGATGGTGACATTATGCACCAGGACACAGGCGGCGGGCAGGACATTATTGAAGCCGGTGGCGTGCAGTGGATGACGGCCGGCAGCGGCCTGATCCATGCGGAAATCTCGTCTGATAAATTCAAGCAGGAGGGAGGGCCTTTGGAGATTCTGCAACTGTGGTTCAACCTGCCTGCTCAACACAAAATGGCGGCGCCTAAGTATATCGGCCTCCAAAAAGATAAGATTCCGGTGGTGGAGCTCGACAATGGGAAGGTACGCGTCAATGTGATTTCCGGCAGTTGGGGAGAAGTGCAGGCACCTATCCAGAACCTGAGCGACATTCACATAGTGAGCATTGAGTTGCAGCAAGGCGGCGAATTTGTTTATAATATACCTTCAGAGCGCAACATCTTCTTTTACGTAGTGCGCGGCAGTGTAAAAGTGAATGGTCAGGCAGCGGATAAACTTACCTTAGTTGAATTCGGAAACGAGGGCAAGGAAGTGAAAGTCGAAGCGACCGAAGATGCCTTTATCCTGTTTGGTCATGCACATCCGTTTAACGAGCCGGTGGTATCGCACGGACCATTCGTGATGAACACCGAAGAGGAGATTCACCAGGCCTTCCGCGACTACCAGATGGGAAAAATGGGAACTTGGGAGAGTTGAAGAGTTAGAAAATTCAGGAGTTAGAAAGCTTAAAAATTTAACGCTTCGGTAGTAAGGATAGGTCGTGACCTGTGTAATCTTGCAGCAAATTTACATTAAAAAGGCACTTCAATAAAAAAGCTCTCTTCCGGTCAGGAAAGAGAGCTTTTCAGGTATAGCATCAGCTATTTCATTACGATTGAGTGCTTATCTGCCGCGCTTCGGACCACCTTTGGATGCATCCCCTCGCTTTCCGCCGCTTTTCGGAGCTGCACTTCTGCCGGCTGCTGGTTTTGGTGCCGCTTTAAAGCTACCACCTCGTGAGCTCGAGCTCTTGCCCGGGCTGCCGGCGCCGTCTCTATAAGTACTTGTTTTTCTAGAATCGGCACCATCTTTCGGAGCACCTGATCTTTTGGTGAACTCGCTTCCTTTTGTTGATGATCCGGGTTTGGCGCTTCTTGCCGGACCTTTGCCTGAACCAGTTCTGGAAGGCGCACCAGAAGCACTTCGTTTAGGAGGATAACTTCCAGCGCCACTTCTCTCTCCGGATCGTTCGCCACGAGCTGGTCGGTCATAGTTACTATCGGAGGTTTTGCGGCTGCTGGTTCCCTTGCCACCAGGTACCAGGCTGGTCAGGCTGTTCACTTCCTGTGGTGTCAGCACACGCCAATGGCCAGAAGGTAATTTAGTTAAGGAAAATTCACCGAAACGAACGCGTTGCAAGTGTACTACCTTATACCCCAGGCTCTCGCACATGCGCTTCAGGTAGTGGTCCGTGCCCGGCTTTAAGATAATGCGGAAGCGGGTCTGTGTTTCTTTTGACACGGCGTTGTTTACACGCTCTTCGCCAGGTATAGGAGCACCGCCACCGCTCATCTTCTGCAGAAAATCAGCTGTGATCATTTTGTCAACGGTCACCACATATTCCTTCTCAAATTTGTTGTCGGCACGCTTCACGCCACGCACAAAATCACCGTCGTTACTCAGGAAAATAATGCCTTCTGCCTCACGTTCCAGCATGGCTGTCGGCTCCAGCGTAGCCGGAAAATTAATGGCCCGCACCACGTTATCGCGCACCGCCATATCAGAAGTGGCCGACATGTTGGCCGGTTTGTTGAAGATCAGGTATACGGGCTGTTCCTGTTTCACGCGCAGCATCTCGTCGTCGATGCGTACCTTGTCTTTGGGCGTTACTTTCATGCCCGGGTCGGTCGGTATCTTCCCGTTCACCGTCACACGGCCCTGTTCTATCAGCTCGTCTGCATCGCGGCGGGAACAGAAGCCCGAGTCGCTGATGAATTTATTCAGTCTTTTTGGTTCCATGTTGTTTGAGACGTTTGTGTAAGCCTTCGTCAGCACAATTATCTACGCCAATCCTATAATAAGAAGCAAAATTACGGGAAAATATAGGTTTATCTACTTCTTAAGCTTAACCAATCGATTTCTTTACGCGCATCACTTCACGCACTACTCATTTTCGAAGGCGTAGGGAGCCTGCCTCATGGAAGCAACATAGCCGATCAGACCACCCACCAGTGCCGGAATAACCCAGCCCATACCTAGGCTATAGAATGGCAGGTAGCTCGCGAATACGTCGCTGATGCCCAATTCAAATCCTGCAGCGCTCAAGCCTTCTACTATGCTTACAACACTTGTCAGCAGCACCGACCAGGTATAGACAGCGTTCCTGCCGCGGAGCAGGGAACCGATTAAAGTCAGCGCGATCAGCACGATTACGATCGGGTAGATAGCCACCAGCACAGGTATAGAAAAAGAGATGATCTGGGTCAGACCAACATTTGATATAAGGGCACTGATCAGCGTTAAACCTAACACATACTTATTGTAAGAAATAGAAGGACGCAGCTTGTTGAAGAAGCTGGCGCAGGCTACAACCAAGCCGATGCTCGTGGTAAGGCAGGCGAAAATAATAGCAATACTCAGGATCAGGCTACCCGATACACCGAACTGCAGGTTAGAAATCTGGCTTATGATAAGCCCTCCGTTTTCGAGATGGCCGAGCGCCTGCACACTTGTGGCACCTGAGTAGGCCAATCCGACATAGACCAGACCCAAACCGGCAGCCGCAATGAGACCCGCCGTGGTACAGACTTTCGCAATTTGCCTCGGGCTGTCAACTCCCTTGGAACGGATAGCGTTGATCACGATTAGTCCAAAAACAAAGGAGCCAATGGTATCCATGGTCAGGTATCCTTCCTGAAAGCCCTTGAAGAAAGGAGCCGCCTTGTAAGCTGCAAGCGGAGCAGTAATTTCACCCAGTGGAGAAAAAATGTTAATTGCCAGCAGAAGTGTCAGGATAATCAGTAGCACTGGTGTCAGGACCTTGCCGATGGTGTCCACCACCTTACCAGGATTCAGCGCCAGGAAATAGGTAACTACAAAGAAAACAATTGAATACAGTCCCATGGCCCAGGGAGAGGTTTTCAGGTCTTCAGACAAAAACGGAGCAATCCCGATTTCATACGATACTGTGCCGGTACGAGGAACCGCAAACAAGGGCCCGATGGTCAGATAGATCACAACCGGGAAAAGGAGCCCAAAAATAGGATGCACCTTGGCTGAAATAGACTGTACGTCTTCGTTTTTAGAGATGCCAATTGCAATAACGCCTAGCAGGGGAAGCCCCACGCCCGTCATCAGAAAGCCGATAATGGCAGGTATAAGTTCAGTGCCAGCTGCCTGGCCCAATGACAAAGGAAAAATGAGGTTGCCAGCGCCGAAGAAAATGGCAAATAGCATTAGGCCAATGAAAAATGTTTCTTTAAAAGAGATGCTTCTAACTTTCACAATAATGTTTGCTCGGTGGGAGAATGTATTTAACTGTTATGCAAGTAAATATCCAAACGGTCAAAATCCTACATTTATCTTGTGTTTAGTAACGAACAGCCTGATTCCTGCCTTTCTGAACTATGGAAATTCAGGACCTGGAAGTATTGTTCTATAATTAAGGCCTTTCTATATTTCAGTTCAAGAACTGGTGATTTTTGGTATTTAACCTACATGAATAGACTTTTACTACTGCCTTTATTTTCCTTCCCTATACCTGCATGTGCATATACAATGGGGGTATCAGGTTTGAATAATGGGAGGAATAGTATTGAAGATCACATCATTGATAAAGACGGCAACATTATTTAAGGTGGACATTTTCTTTAAATGAAGAACAGATTGATTATGTGATGTTTAATTAGCCACTAGGCCAACGCCTAAACCTGTGCAGCGCAGGTTTGAAACCATTTTAGTCCGGCCAACCTTATATAAGCAATCACCCGAAGCAACCACTCATTATGCTGGAATACTCTATGTTCGAAAGGCTCCCTTACCGGAGCCAGCGCGAAGCCCTGAAAAAAGAAGGTACGCTCATTGCGCAACGCCAGGTGAACGGGTATACGATCCTGCTCTACATTTTGGGGCACACCTTCGTGGAGGTATGGACGGGCGCAGAGGCAGAGGTGGTGAGTACGTTTAAGAAATCCGCAAATGCGATGGCTGTATTAGAGCCTTACATTGAAGCAATGGAGACGGTAGATTGGTTGGGCGAGAACGAGATTTGACCACGCCAAGTGTAAAAAGCACTTGTTTAAAATAGAAAGGGAAGGCATGAAGCCTTCCCTTTTTTGTTTCAGAATGCGGTATACTTTAAGCTATACCCGCTCCATCACCGGAGCTTCCTGCATGTAGCGCTCAAAGCTGTCGTCCATCTCGTCGAGCCAACGGGTGTGGTGCCTGGCAGCTTCCGTGCCCGTCATCACCGAGGTGTAGGTCTTGTCGCGGTAGCGAAGAATGTCCTCTTCCTTGTCTATGAGCCATTGCTTGAAGAGGGTTGCCACTTTGTCCAGGTCAATATTTGGATAGTCGGTCATGTTCATCAGTTCGCGCACGTACGCCGTCTGGAAGTCAATCTCATCATCGTGGGTGCAGTTCGCTGCTGCCTTGTTCAGCCACAGGTTAATATCTTTCTGTCTTTCCTCCTTTTCTGGCAGCTGAATCTTGCCCTGGATCACGTCGCGCGCGTACCAGGCCTGCACATCAAACATATTGAAGGTATAGTACTGGTCCTGCATGCCCAGGTACATGAGTTGGGGCAGTTCGTTGAAAAACAGGCCTTTGTAGATCTTGTCCGGGTAGAGGCAGTTTTTTGTTTTCAGGCGCAGCTCGTCGGGCAGGAAGGGGAATTTGTGCTGGTAGCCGGTGCACATCACCACCGCATCATAGCGTTCCTGGGTGCCGTCGCTGAAGCGGGCTATATCACCCTCAAATTGAGTGATAAGCGGTACTTCCTTCATCCCTTCAGGCCAGTCCATACCGATGGGGTTGCTGCGGTAGCTCAGGGTAACAGACCGGGCACCGTGCTTGAAGCTCTGCACGCCAATGTCCTCAGCCGAGTAGCTGCTTCCGATGAGCAACACGTCCTTGTCCCTGAAAATATCAGCTCCACGGAAGTCGTGCGCGTGCATGATCAGGCCAGGAAATTCCTCAATGCCTTCGAAGTAGGGCATGTTAGGCGTAGAGAAGTGGCCCGAGGCTACGATCAGATAATCAAACTCCTCGGTATAGGTCTTGTTATTGGCCAGGTCCTCGAGCACTACAGAAAACTGCTGCGTGTCTTCCTTGTACTCTACCCAGCGGGCGGTTGTATTGAAGCGGATGTAGTCGCGCACGTTGCACTTGTCTACACGGCCCTGGATGTAGTCAAAGAGCACAGGGCGTGGCGGATAAGAAGAGATAGGTCTGCCAAAGTGTTCATCGAAGGTATAATCTGCAAACTCCAGGCACTCTTTCGGCCCGTTGGACCAGAGGTAACGGTACATGCTGCCGTGGATCGGTTCTCCATACTTACCCACACCCGTACGCCAGGTATAGTTCCAGAGGCCGCCCCAATCCGCCTGCTTCTCAAAGCAAACGATTTCAGGTATAGCCTCGCCTTTCATTTCTGCTGATTTAAACGCGCGTAGCTGCGCCAAGCCGCTCGGACCGGCTCCGATGATACCTACTCTTAACTTCATGTATACTTAAAAATGGTGAATGCAAAATGCAATATTCTGCCTCGAGATATGTTTCAAAAAATTATTGTTTTGTGATCTGAAAAATCACAATTACGGTTTTCTGTGCGAGGCTAACACCTGCAGGGTAGAAAACAGAGAGGGGCATGGAGTATAAAAAAAGAGGCGTTGAAATGGATGCCTTACAAAAGAAGCCGGCTGGCCTGAACTATACTAACAAAGTGCCCTTCTGAAATATTCATATCTCTATATGTCAGAATGCCTGTTTTGCAAAGATACAAAATGTAGAGGAATAATTATAATTTGCCTTTTAAGTTACTGTCTGTAGGTAAAGGCCAAAATTGAAATAAGTAAGTTGGAAATTTAAAATATGCAAACCTTTTGGAAAGCTGTTCTATTGGACTTTTGTTAGTGTCCGTCTGGGTTAAAGATACTGTTCGGAAGATAATGTTGGTGGATGTAAGCAATTGCTAATCAGCATGAGAGCATATTCGAATCTGGAGATGAGTTAACTTGCGATTGCTTGGATTTAAAGATAAAACGCGGGAGTCCGGAGTATGCTGTCTGTCAGGCAATTAAAAAAATGGGAAAGTTGGTAAAAACAACTGATTTGGTCTGGAAGCAGAAGACAGTGTTTCAGTTTTATCCTGGAGTTACTCAAAAAAAACCGCTCCTCCATCGTGAAGGGGCGGTTTGCTTATACCTGTATCTATACCTTGATATTTACTCACATCCAATATACTCTCCACTTCCAATTGGAGCACCAGGAGGCAGGTTCAGCATTTTAGCCGGCTTCACTTCCTCCGGTTTTTCCATACGGGCTAGTGCGAAATCCAGATGTGCTTTGTAGCCGGTATCGCGTGTTCGCTTGGCCTGACTGGTAGCATGTTGCTTGATGTCGGCAAGTGCACTTGTGGCAATGGCGCGTGCCTGGTAAGAGGCGTTTTCGTCTTGTGCAAGGGCCATCAGGTGGGTAAGCACCACCTGCTCAGTTTGTAGTTGCACTTGTGCGGCCAGTCCGTTCTGGCGTCTGCTTTTCCAGGTGTTTTCTATTAATTGACTGGTGACATCCTGCAGACTGAGCGTATTATAACGAGCGCCAAACTCTACCAACCGCGTAGCTCGCTGCGGATGTAGCAAAAAGGAAAGCGAGAACTCTGCAGATGCCTGTGCAGCCGCCAATGGATCGAAGGTGAGGCCGGTTCTTTTGGTGAATAGCTCCCGGTTGTTGCCCAGACCCGGCGCACGTGGAGGTATCAGCGCAATGATGTTTTCGGGCAGGGTGAGCACTTCCGGTGAAATTGTAAGAAGCATGGCATCGAGGGCTTTTTGTTGCTCTCTTTTATCGAGCACTTCGGTTACTGTTTGCTTGTCGCCGCGCAGGGCGTAGGTATAGCGCATGCCGCCGATCAGCTTGGCTGCCGCCTCGGTCTGGTAACGGTGGAAGTTATAGATCGGCACCAATACATCCTCCAGCATACCCATCGGCGCATTGGTTTTTATGTTCTTTTCAGAGAAGTTCTGCAGGGCTTTGCGGCGTACGTCGAGCACACGCATCAGTTCATCGCTTGCATTCGTGCCATTGTCCCAAAGGTGGGCGGTAGGGTGGGCGCCACCGGGAGCGCGGGCATCTGTGTCTGAAATAAAAGTCAAACCCTGGGCGCGACCCTGTGCCAGCAGCTCATTCAGCGCTTTCTTTTCGTCAGTTCCTTTCGGAAAGTGCTGGTAACCATAAGTGATGGCCAATTTATCCCACTCACCAATAGTGGTGCCATAGGCATTGCTGATGTTGATCTTGCCGGCTCTGTCCAGTTGTACCTGCGGGTGCGGGTAGTCCATCACGGAGGCGTTGTTGTTGGCGTCGTAGTTGTGCATGATGCCCAGCGTATGGCCCAGTTCGTGCGCCGATAGCTGCCTGATGCGGGCCAATGCCATCTCCATCATAGCTTTGTTCTCCGGTTTTCCATCTTCATAAGGCGCCAGCAACCCTTCGGCAATCAGGTAATCCTGACGTACGCGCAACGAGCCCAGCGACACGTGCCCTTTGATAATCTCACCGGTACGCGGATCTATAACAGAAGCGCCGTAAGACCAGCCGCGGGTACTGCGGTGCACCCACTGAATCATGTTGTAGCGCACGTCCATTGGATCGGCTGTATCAGGCAACACCTCCACCCGGAAGGCATCCTGATACCCGGCAGCCTCAAAAGCCTGGTTCCACCAGCGGGCTCCGTCTAGCAGGGCGGAGAGGATCGGCTCCGGCGCGCCATTGTCTACGTAGTACACGATCGGCTTCACCGCTTCCGATACCTTGGCAGAAGGGTTCTTTTTTTGCAGACGGTGACGGGCAATGTAACGCTTTTCAATGTTTTCGTTTACCGGCGTGGCATAGTCGAAGTAGGAGATGCCGAAGTAGCCGGCTCGCGGATCAGCCTCACGTGGGGTATAGTTATTGTCCGGCAATTCAATGAAAGAATGATGCTGGCGAAGGGTAACGGCCTGCGGGTTGGGAGCCACGCTGCGCACAATAAAACCGCCGTTGTCGCTCGTAAAAGTAAGGGTGGATTCGAACTCGGTGTTTTTGGGGAAGTTTTTGGTGCGTGGCAGGTATAGCGCCGAGCGGCTGGCATCGAGGCGGTAAGTGCCCTGACCTGCCCGCCGGATGCTCCCGATGGCGTCGTGCGCATCTTGCAGTAGAAAATCAGTCGCGTCTACCAGCACCCGCTTTCCATCCGCGGCTTCAGCTTTAAACCCCCAAAGTACCGACTGTGCGAAAGACTCTTCCACAGCGCGGGCTTCGTTCTGGTTATCAGTGATGGCTCTGTAGCGCAGGTTTGGCTGCACGAGGAGTATTTTGGGTCCCACTTTTTTGAAGGACACAATGCGCTCGCCTCCCAATTGTCCGCGGTCGAGCCCGATATCGTTGGAGCCAAGACCACCCGGCAGGGAGTTTACATACAGAAAATCATAGTCGAGCTTGTCGATCTCAAGCCATATTTTACCGCTTTGCTCATCCCAATAGAAGGGGAAAAAGCCATTGAATTTTTTCATTCCCGCAGTTTTGGAGACAATGCTGGGAAGTGATTGTGCTGTAGTGCTGCCCAAAGCTAAAAGCGGGAGGAGCAGGAGGAGAATCAGTTTTTTGCAAGTCGATGTCATAGAGTCAGGTATAGGGTGATGTCGTGTATGCAGGCTTAAGTTACACATTTCAATCATAGGATACCGATAATATAGTGTAAATTGCATTAAACGATAACCTGATCTGAAACATAAAACTTTAAGAGCTCAGGTCAGTACATATTCTCTAAGTGCTCTTTGAGTAAAATCAGTAGAAACAAATAATTATCCCTATGAAAAAGATATTGATGGCCATCTCAGCCTTCGCGCTTCTGACCGCCTGCGGCAACGAACAGAAATCAGAGTATGAGCGCTACTACGACAGCGATTATCAGCCTGATACCACGGCTGTTGCCTCACGTCCGCAACCGCCACGTCCGGCCACGACGCCACCTGACAACGCTGCTACAGAAAATGTACAGACTAATCCTGCTGACACACCAACGGGAACTGGAACTACGGAAGCAGCCGGGCAGCAAAAAGAAGCACTCGCCGGCCAGTATGCGAAAGGCGAAAAACTGATTGCCGGATCTGACTGCCTGGCCTGCCACAAAGTGGATCAGAAAGTAGTGGGTCCTTCGTATGAAGAAGTGGCGCAAAAGTATGAAATGAATGATAAGAACTTAGGCTACCTGGCGGGCAAGATCATCAAGGGTGGTGCCGGCGTATGGGGACAGATCCCGATGCCACCGCATCCGAACCTGAGCGAAGCCGACGCGAAAGAAATGTCGCGTTACATTTTGTCGCTAGGCAAATAGACAGTCTTAGAAAAGCTGTTCCCGGTACCCATACAGGTATAGGAGCAGCTTTTTTTATACCTTAACCAAAGCAAGCCAACACACCATGAGCAGAGCCAAAAACTACAGTGAATTGGAAGCAGAACTGGTGCTCGACGCGAAGGCGACGCTGGGGGAAGGGGCCATCTGGCATCCGTCTGAGAAACGCCTGTTCTGGGTGGATATAGAAGGCCGTGAGCTGCATCTGTTTGACCCTACTACCGACGAAAACAAGGCCTGGCCGGTTGGAGAGCGGGTCGGTACAGTGGTACCGGTGGTTAGTGGCGGCGCCTTGGTGGCCCTACAGAACGGTGTACATTTCATTAACACAGAAACCGGCGATCTGACACTGGTGGCCAATCCGCTTAAAAAAGATGACATCCGGTTCAATGACGGGAAATGTGACCCGGCCGGCAGGTTTTGGGTAGGCACCATGGCGCTCGATTCACGGGAAGGAGCCGCTGCGCTCTACCGCATGGAGCATGACGGACAGATGACCCAGGTGCTGGAAAACCTGAGCGTTTCCAATGGCCTTGTTTGGACGGCAGACAAGCAACACATGTATTTGATTGACACGCCTACCCGTAAGGTCCAGCGGTATAGCTACGACCATGAGGCAGGAACCATACGGAAGGAGCGGGATGCGATTGCTATACCTGAGCACGAAGGAAAACCCGACGGGATGACCATCGATGAAAAAGGGCGGCTGTGGATCGCGCTTTATGGAGGTGGTGGTGTAGGCTGCTGGGATCCGGAAACCGGCGAAATGCTCCTGAAAGTAACAGTGCCTGCCCCGCATACCACCTCCTGTGCCTTTGGCGGAGAGCGCCTTGATACCCTCTACATCACCACCGCCCGCGACGGCCTGGACAATGAGCAACTGCACCAATATCCGTTAAGTGGCGGTGTCTTTGCCCTAAGACCTGATGCCAAAGGCGTACCCGCAAACTTTTTTCTGAGTCGCTTGTAAGGTATAGTGTGTATTCTGGTCTGGTTGCGAAACAATAGGATAGAGTTGCTGCTACTTCAGTAAAGTTCACCAACGTTTCATATGTTATACCTATACCTGATCGCACTACGCCGAGAGCCCTGCAGACCTTTCAACTTATAACTCGTAACTTTTAACTAAAATAACCTATGATCCAAGCAAAAGCATATGCCGCATTCGATCCTACCAGTCCGCTCGGGCCATTTAGCCTGGAGCGCCGCGAAGTAGGGGAGCATGACGTGCTGATCGATATCAAATACTGTGGCGTGTGCCACTCTGACCTGCACCAGGTGCGCGACGAGTGGGGTGGCGCCATGTACCCGCTTGTGCCCGGCCACGAAATTGTGGGCGTGGTGACGAAAGTGGGTTCTGGCGTAAAGAAATTCAATGAAGGTGACCTGGCCGGTGTGGGCTGCTTTGTGGACTCCTGCCGTACCTGCGACAGTTGCAAAGAAGGGCTGGAGCAGTACTGCGAAGTGCAGAACGTAGGTACCTACAACAGCCTGGAGCGTGACGGCAAAACTGTTACTTATGGCGGTTACTCCAGCCAGATTGTGGTGGACGAGAACTATACCTTGAAAGTGCCGGAGAATCTGGATCTGGCCCGCACAGCGCCTTTGCTTTGCGCCGGTATTACGACCTACTCACCGATTATGCAATGGAAGATCGGGGAGGGGCACCGTGTAGGTATTGTGGGGCTTGGCGGACTGGGCCACATGGCCGTAAAAATCGCTGCTGCCAAAGGTGCTGATGTGACGGTACTGAGTACCTCGCCTAATAAAAAACAGGATGCCCTGGACCTGGGAGCCCACAACTTTGCCGTGACAAAAGACGAAGCCACGCTCAAGCAATTGCGCAATTCTTTTGATTTCATCATCGATACCGTATCAGCGCCGCACGACTACAACCTATACCTATCCATGCTCAAGCGGGATGGTACCATGATCCTGCTCGGAGCGCCACCGGAGCCCTCTACCGTAGCCGGTTTCAGTCTGATCACCCGTCGCAAGCGATTGGTTGGATCCATGATCGGTGGTATACTTGAAACGCAGGAAATGCTGGACTTCTGCGCCGAGCACAATATCATGTCCGACATCGAACTGATCAAAATGGAAGACATCAACAATGCTTACGAGCGCATGATCCGCAGTGATGTGAAGTATCGTTTTGTGATCGATATGGCGAGTTTGTAAGTTACAATTAGTTTATAACGAGAGCCTCCTCGCTCATGTCTAGTATAGTGAGGCCTCTGGCCGCTACTTGTTTCAGAACAGGGCCAGATACCCTGTAATAGCAAGTCACCGACGAGGAAGATCGCAGCATTAATACAGCCCCATCTAATAGGAGATGGGGCTGTATTAATGCTTTATCCTTCTAACTCACGTTGTAGATTCGCTCTTGCTTTATCCTCCAATGCTGCCTGAAAAGCGGGAGTTATATAAATCTGTTTGTGAGAAAGGAAGTGCTGCAGCACCTTGCGTCTGCCGGGTTTGTAGATCAGGTCAGGATAAATGCTGTATTCTTTCCGCACGCCCTGGCTATACCTGTCATAGCGCGCTTCGTCTGCTCCCAAAATAGCAAGGTCTAGGTCAAGTAGCAGGTTGGTGAGATTATCCTCTTGTGTCAGATGTGTCTTGGTGGCGATGATCATTTCTTCCACCTTCATCAGATGAGCTTCAGGTATACAGAGCTGGCGCAGTCGCTCTTCTGCGACCAGGGCACTCTGTGCTTCGTTGTCGGAATGGGTCGCCTTATACACAATGTCGTGGTAGAAAATGGCGAAAAGTAGCAAGTCGAACTGCGGACTGCCAACTCTATACCTGTCTGCCAGTTCCAGCATGTAGGCAATGTGGTCGAAGTTGTGGTAGTGCCTGTCCTTTGCGGTATAAGCCTTTTTCAGTTCACGCCACAATTGCCCGATCAACTCCTCATCAGAGCTATACCTGCGGCACAGCGCTTCCCATTCTGATTTTACAAAGTCCTCCATCTGGTTTTATTTTTCAGGTCTGAAGCGCACGACAATTCTCACCTCTTGATTGATTTTCTTGCCATCCTGCGTAGCCGCTTGCCATTTTGGGCCCTGTGCTAGCAACCGCATGGCTTCATCGTTGCAAAGCTTGCAAAGGCTCCGAACTACTTCCAGATTTTCGAGTGAACCGCTTGTCGTAACTGTTGCCCGCACCACGACACGACCTCTTATCATATCGGAGGTATAGCGCAGGTTTTCTGCTAAATACTGACGATAAGCTTTATGGCCCGCTGCAGGTCTGGCCGACACAACAGGAGCTGGATTAGTAGGTTGATGCGTTACGACCACCTCACTCAAGGCACGGTTGTCCACCTGCAAGTCCATGGTAATCGGAGCTGTGCCGGCATAGACTCCCTTTTCTCTGGTTTGATAACCAATGAACCGGAAAACCAGTGTTGCCTTATCATCGGGCAAGGTCAGCACGAAATTACCCTGTGCATCAGTGGCTACTCCCTGTGTAGTGCCTTTCACTACAACCGAAACGCCGGGCAGCGGCGTACCATCCTGATCGACCACCTGCCCCTGTACCTGGTTCTGGCCGATTTGTTCATTGCGCTGCACCTGCACACCAGCTATCCGTCCTTTTAGTGCTTTGGCAACAGCGGTACTTTCCGGCATCATTGTGTTTCGCAGCGGTGTTGGCGGTACTGTCACCTCGGCCAGCTTTTGAGGCTGAGCAGTTACAACTCGCTCAGGTATAGACTCTGTCAGATCAGCCATGTTTATTTCAACTTCAACCTCTTCCAATTCATCAGCTAAAAGTGCTTCTTCCCGAACAGCCTGACTGCTCGTGCGAGCCCGCGGCGTACGAAGTGGAGCCGGCCTGGAAATGGCTGCTATCTGGCCTGGGCGCACCGTATCCGGGTTGGCATCTGCCACGGTTTCAGGTATAACCGGTGCCTGCTCTTCGCTAAAGTCCATCGCTTCCTGAATTGCTTTTTCCTGCTGGGCGGCTATTCCTTGCTGCTCGCGTACCTGCTGGTAGTTGTAATAGAAAACCACCACCGTTGAGAGCAGCACCATGGCCACGGCAGCGGCAACACGCCAATCGGTCAGGTAAAGCGGCACCGGCTTACGATTCTGGCGGCGACTTTTAACTTCAATATAGGAGTTGATGTCCTCTACCTGGCTTTCTGTCTGGGCGGCATCCGACACAGACAGTCCTTCCAGCACATCTGAGCACAGGTCGCAGTCCAGCAGGTGACGCTCCAGTTGGTGGTGCAGGGCATCGGGCAAAGTACCTGCCTGGTACTGCTCCAGCAGTTCCACGGAAGGGTGGTCGCCCTGGTCCCAAAGTATATGTCGCTTATCTGGCTGCATGGTTTTTCTCCATGATGATTTTCAGGTTTCGCTTTCCGTTCTGGATGTAGCTTTTCACTTTATTTAGGTCGCATCCCGTGAGGGCGCTGATCTCTTTATAACTCTTCTGCTGCAAATAAAACAGCTCCACACACTCCCGCTGTTGCGGTGACAATTCCTTCAAGGCCGCATGCAAAGCCTGTTCCAGTTGCTCAGATTCCTCCGCGTGAGTAGGATGCAGCGGCTCTGCAGTTTCCATAAAAGGTGACGTATTATCGGAGAGCGGCACCGTGTTTTTGTGCTTGTTTGCTCTGAGTTGCATCAGGCAGTAGTTTCGGGTGGTCACGTGCAGCCAGCTTTTAAAGTTACTGACCTCGTGTAGTAGCAGCGCTTTCGAAACATGCTCGAACAGCTGCATGGTAGCGTCTTTACTTTCCTCGGGGTCCTGCAGGTATTTCTGGCAGACCAGGTATACGAGTTTGGAGTGGCGCTGAAACAATTCTCCCAAATGCTCCAGATCGCCCGTCTCTTTATACAGCTGCACCAACTCCTGATCGTCGGGAGGAGGTTTGGCGTTGGTAAAGAGCTTGATGAAAAAAGGGAGCATGTGCCGGAATTGTTTTCTAAAGAAAAGAAAAATATTCTGAAAATTTTATGGAAAGCCTGTGGAGGTGGCATCATGTCGGAAACCAAAACATAATAGCCATGAAAAAGTACCTCTTCCTGCTCTTCGCCCTGATCCTGTTCGGGCTGACTGCAACCGCTCAAAATCGCACCGTTGCCGGCACTGTAACCGACTTGAATGGCGGCAATCCACTGCCCGGCGTGAGCATTACCATTAAAGGCACAACCAAAGGCGCCGCCACTGACAAGCATGGTAAGTACAGCTTGTTTATACCTGACAACAACGCCGTGCTGGTGTTCCGCTACATCGGCTACAGGACTCAAGAAGCAAAGGTGGGCACGCGAAATGTAGTGGATATAAAATTACAGTTGGATACCCATACACTGCATGAGGTGGTTGTGACTGAACAAAGCATACCCCGGGCACTGGCAGGTAAGGTAGCAGGTGTTTTTTCAAGGAGAGATGCGGTAGAAAACATGACCTATGCACCAGCACACGTACCCCTGCACGATACCGCTCCGCTTGTGCACAACACCGAAAACTATGATTTCATTAAAGAGAACACCTTCCTGGATGCGCAGAAAAATCCGCTTTCCACTTTTTCCATCGACGTTGATAACGCCTCTTACAGCAATGTACGCCGCTTCCTGAACCAGGGGCAGCGCCCGCCTTCTGATGCTGTGCGCATCGAGGAAATGTTGAACTATTTTAACTACGACTACCCACAGCCAACTGGTGATGCGCCCTTCTCGGTAACAACCGAGCTCTCGGCCAGCCCCTGGAACAAAAACAACCAGCTGCTACACATCGGTTTGCAAGGCAAGCGTGTTGCGACAGACCAACTGCCGGCTTCTAATTTGGTTTTCCTGATCGACGTGTCCGGTTCGATGTTCTCTACGGATAAACTGCCACTCGTGAAAGCCGGTCTTAAGTTGCTGGTGGAGGAGCTTCGTCCACAGGATATGGTGTCGATGGTGGTGTATGCGGGCGCGGCAGGATTGGTGCTGCCCTCCACCTCCGGAAAAGAAAAGAAGAAGATAATAGATGCCTTGGATAAGCTCGAAGCAGGCGGTTCCACGGCTGGTGGCGCAGGTATAAATCTGGCTTATAAAGTAGCAGAGGAGAGCTTCGTAAAGGGTGGCAACAATCGCGTGATTCTGGCTTCAGACGGTGACTTTAACGTGGGCATGAGCAGCGACAGCGAACTACAGCGCCTCATCGAGAAGAAACGTGAAACCGGTGTGTTCCTGACTGTTTTGGGCTTCGGGACAGGCAATTATAAAGACTCGCGCATGGAGCAACTGGCCAACAAAGGTAACGGCAACTACGCATACATTGATAATATCCGAGAAGCGCAGAAAGTGTTTGTGAACGAGTTCGGCGGCACCCTCTTCACCATCGCAAAAGACGTGAAGCTGCAGCTCGAATTTAACCCTGCCAAAGTAAAAGCCTACCGCCTGATCGGCTACGAAAACCGCGCACTGGCTAACGAAGAATTCAACGACGACAAGAAAGACGCTGGTGATATGGGCTCAGGCCATACTGTCACTGCTTTGTATGAAATCGTACCAATAGGGGCCTCATCCGAGACACAGGTTGGCAAAGTGGATGACCTAAAGTACCAGAAAACAAACCTCGACCCGAAAGCCAAACGAACCGACGAAATGCTCACCATGAAACTGCGCTACAAAGAACCGGATGGCGAGACCAGTAGATTGATCACCACCACGGTAAGTAGTCAGGCTATACCTTTTACGCAAACTTCCGACAACTTCCGTTTCTCAGCCGCAGTAGCTGCCTGCGGTATGCTGCTTCGGGACTCCGAGCATAAAGGCAATGCCTCGTTCCCGATGGTGCTGGAACTGGCGAAGAATGCTCGTGGTAAGGATGAAGAGGGGTATCGGATTGAGTTTGTTAATCTGGTGAAGTCGATGGGGTTGTTGAGTGATGGGAGGTAAGTAAATATTGACTTGTTGTAAAGAGGAAGAAGCAGGGAACTCCTTCCTCTTTACATTATTACTGACGGAGCATTGTGGTGACTAAATGCTATGGCTCGAGCGTCCTCGCTCGTGTCTGCTATAGTGGGGCCTCTTGCCTAGGTATAGGTATAGCACACATACTTATTTCATTGCTTCGCCTGTGCGGTGGGCACTCACTTTTTTCCTTGATGGGGGTAGGGGCCACTACTGTTCGAAACCTTGTCAAGTTCGTATTATGTAACGGGCATACATGAAAGGAGGCTGATATGAAGGCAAAGGACTTATTGGCATTTATCCCTGAAGCGGATCTTTCGCAGCTGGCGGCCCGGACGCGGGTGGACCACCAGGTCAAGAAGCTCAGCGGGCGGGTGATGTTCCAACTGCTGCTGCTCTCGCTGTTGGAGGGGGGCAAAGCAAGCCTTCGGGTGATGGAGGAGCTGCTGGCCGTGGGGCAGCAGCCCGAGGGGACGACCCTCACCGTGCTGAGCGATGCCTGGGTGAGCTTCCGGGAAAAGCCCGGAAGCTACCTCGAAAAGCCCCTGCGCCTGGTCAAGGCCACCCTGGAATCGGGGGAGCAGATCTGCTTTGTCACCAACATCGCCTGGCTGGATGCCTACCAGGTAGCGGCTATCTACAGGGAGCGCTGGCAGATCGAGGTGCTCATCAAGTTCCTCAAGCAGCACCTGCAGCTCGAGCACCTGCTCACCCGGGACGTGAACGGCATCCAGGTCATGCGCTACATGACCCTGATCGTGGCCCTGCTGCTCATCGTCTACCGCAAGCTCAACAAGCTCGACAGCGACCGCCGCGCCAGGCTGCGCTTTGCCCAGGAATTGGACGTGGAAATAGTCAGACAGATCGTGCTGCTCTGCGGAGGGGACCCTGCCAAAATGGAAAAATTCGTCACTTGACAAGGTTTCGAACAGTAGTGGGTAGGGGCCCTCGATAAAGAAAAAATAGAGGCCCCTACCCCCATCAAGGAAAAAAATCAAGACTCCCCAAATTCGCTGACCGCTCTTGACAGGGGGTAGTCATAAGGGTGCACTTGGCTGATGTGATCTATTTCATAGCTTGAGGGGCAAGTTAATCTTGCTATCCCTGCTAGTGGGGCTGTGATACAAAGTTATACCTGTCAAAAGGCAACGGTAAGAAACTCCCCTTTGAAGGGGGCAGGTAGATGTTAATCATGCACGAGAATCCTGTTAATTCTTTAATCCATGGGGGGTGGGGTCCTCTTTAATCCTGAAAATCTTAATTCAGGCAACTTTCCGCACCACCCAAGTTGTCATTGCCCGATCCTGCTCTACCAGCACCGTCTTCAGCGGCTCCAGTCGCTCGGCTCTTAATTCTCTCTCCATATCAATCACCAACTTTTCATCAGCCAAAAACCAGACCGGGCCGTGTGCCATCCGGTAAAAACGACCCTCCACCTGCTGCAGTTTTCCCTCCAGTCCAATGGTGGTGCTGAACCGGGCGAAAAGTATACTGCCCGGTTTGAGGGTACGCCAGAGTTCCCGCACGATGCCTTTGAAATGTTCCTCGCTTCGGGCAAAATGCAGTACGGCGCTGCAGAGCACCACGTCAAACTTTTCATCGGCAAAGGGCAGCGCATCCAGATCCGCGACTACAAAA
Source organism: Pontibacter sp. HSC-14F20 (assembly GCF_019599265.1). Classification (GTDB taxonomy): domain Bacteria; phylum Bacteroidota; class Bacteroidia; order Cytophagales; family Hymenobacteraceae; genus Pontibacter. The sequence goes on from NZ_JAHZTC010000001.1 coordinate 187,528, forward strand.
TTTTTGTTTGGCAGCGTAGGGGCTATTTCAGTTGCCAGATCCCGGACTTTTTCGATGGCCTCTGCTGAAATATCAGCTCCGTATACCGGCACACCGGCTTGCATCAGGTAAGCTATATTTCGACCGGTGCCACAACCGGCATCGAGTAATTGCATACCTTTCTGAATGCGACCTTTCAGTAACTGGTCAAACAGGTAGATGTCGATATCGCCGAACTGGGCGCGGAGGGAAGCAAGCGGAATGTGAAACATAAGCACTGTTGTTCAGACAATGATGTAATAATGTGTATGAGGATGAAATTAAGCATGATTTCTCTATCCTTTGTCCTTTATTTTTAAGAATATTGAACAGAAATAATTGACCGTAGCCCCTATGAATAACGTAACTGCAACCGAAACTGTGAAGCGCTCTGGCCTGTCTGTGAGCGGGTTTATCCAGAAATACGCCAACCATCCGACTTATATTCCGCCAACCGGATCTGAACTGAACGCCAAAAACTGGCAGTGTGAAGCGGCCCTGCGCATGTTCCTCAACAACCTTACCGATGAAGTTGCCGAAGATCCTTCGCGTCTTGTTGTCTACGGTGGTATCGGGCAGGCAGCGCGCACTGTAAAAGATGCGCAGAAGATTATTGAAGTGTTGCTGAACCTGGAAGAAGACGAGAGTTTGCTCGTGCAATCGGGTAAGCCAGTGGGCAAGGTGCGCACGCATACCGAGGCGCCGCGTGTGCTCATCGCCAACTCCAACCTTGTGCCGCATTGGGCGACGTGGGAGCATTTCAACGAACTCCGTGCGCGTGGCCTGATGATGTATGGCCAAATGACGGCCGGTAGCTGGATTTACATCGGTACGCAGGGCATTCTGCAGGGTACTTACGAAACGTTTGCGGCCTGCGGCAGAATCCACTTCAACGATGATCTGCGCCACAAACTGCTCGTAACAGGCGGACTCGGCGGTATGGGCGGTGCACAACCTTTGGCTGCTACAATTGCAGGTGCGACCTTCTTGGGCGTTGACATCGATCCGGAGCGCATCAAAAAACGCCTCGAAACCCGCTACATCGATAAAATGACCTACGACTATGAGGAAGCGAAACGCTGGGCACTCGAAGCCAAAGAAAAAGGCGAGGCCATCTCCATTGGTTTGGTAGGCGACATAGGCGATGTGCTGGAGAAATTGATTCAGGACAATATCACCCCGGAAATTCTGACTGACCAGACTTCCGCCCACGACCCGATCAACGGGTATGTGCCATATGGAATGACTCTGCAGGAAGCATTGGCAGTGCGCGAAAGTGATCCGCAGGAGTACAAAGCCCGCTCGCTCAAGAGCATGGCCCGTCACGTTGGCTTTATGTTGGAGTTGCAGCGTCGTGGCAGCCGCACCTTTGACTATGGCAACAACCTGCGCGAGTTTGCGCAGCAGGGCGGTGAGCCGAATGCCTTTAACATACCGGGTTTTGTGCCGGAGTACATGCGTCCATTATTCTGTGAAGGTAAAGGACCTTTCCGCTGGGCCGCTCTTTCCGGCGATCCGGAAGATATCCGCGTGACCGACGAAGCACTGAAAGAACTTTTCCCGGAGAATACGCACATGATCAAATGGCTGGACGAAGCCGAAGAAAAAGTAGCGTTTCAGGGATTACCGTGCCGCATTTGCTGGCTGGGTATGGGCGAGCGCGAAAAAGCCGGTCTCATGTTCAACCAACTTGTGCGCGATGGCAAAGTGAAAGCCCCGATTGTGATTGGTCGTGACCACCTCGACTGCGGCTCTGTAGCATCACCTTACCGCGAAACCGAAGGTATGCTGGACGGATCCGATGCCGTATCCGACTGGCCACTACTCAACCTTATGTCCAACACGGCGGGCGGTGCTACCTGGGTATCGTTTCACCACGGTGGCGGCGTAGGTATAGGCTATTCACAGCATGCAGGTATGGTGATTCTGGCAGACGGTACCGAACGTGCTGATCGTTGTCTGAGCCGTGTGCTGCACAACGACCCGGCCATGGGCATCTTCCGCCACGCCGACGCCGGGTACGAAACTGCGCAGGCTAATGCCGAGAAATTTGGCTTAAACTTATAAGGTTAAATTTGCCCTCTCTTGCATCATAGGGGAGGGCAAATTTTATATTCATTTCCTATACCTGAGAAGCAAGTTTTATTGATCCCTGACCTTTGAAACTGTATCACTTTTGATTTTCAGATTCGTTTGAAATGAAGGTCAGCACAGGTATAACAGGCAACAGTTTAAAACTATGAAACAGGATAACAATCATACTTTAATCGGTCCATTCAAGCAGCTGGTAACGATGGCTGGTTTGCCGCAGGCGGGCCCAATTGTGGATGAAGAATTGGAGGTGCTTGAGAACGCCGGTGTACTGGTCTATGATGGTCATATCGTGCTATTGGGGAGGTATGATCAACTGTTGAATATTGCACAGGAGAAAGGCTATAGCTTGCAGAAAGTTGCTGAGCCCATGGTGCTCCTGCCCGGCCTGATCGATGCCCATACACACATCTGCTTTGCCGGATCCCGCGCCAACGACTATGCCATGCGCGTCGCCGGGAAAACTTACCTGGAGATTGCCCGCAGTGGGGGCGGTATACTGGATAGCGTCCGCAAAACCCGCGAGGCCAGTCTGGTAGAGTTGGTAGAACTGCTCAGGAAGCGCTGCGACCGTCATCTGACAGAAGGTGTTACTACCTGCGAGGTAAAAAGCGGCTACGGACTTACGACTGAGGAGGAACTGAAAATGCTCGAGGCGATTCAACTCGTCAACAATCACCATGCGCTGGAGCTTATACCTACCTGTCTGGCAGCACACATGCGTCCCCCGGAGCACACCGACTCGCGTCTATACCTACAGGAAGTTGTAACGCAGCTTTTACCTCAGATAAAGGAGCAGGGTCTTGCCAACCGGGTGGATATTTTCATCGAAGACACAGCTTTCAACGAAGAGGATTCGCTGGAGTACCTAAATGCGGCCAGGGAAATGGGCTTCGAGATAACGGTGCACGCCGACCAATTCAGCACAGGTGGCAGCCGCATTGCGGCCGAAGCCGGAGCTGTCAGCGCTGACCATCTGGAGGCCAGCGCTGCCGCAGAAATTGCTTTGATGCGGGAAGCCAGTGTGGTGGCTACAGTATTGCCGGGTGCGTCATTGGGTTTAGGTATGCACTACGCACCTGCCCGCAAAATGCTCGACGGCGGTCTATGCCTTGCCATTGCTACCGACTGGAATCCTGGCTCTGCGCCAATGGGTGATCTTTTAATGCAAGCCGCACTGTTGGGCGCAGCCGAAAAACTCACTAGCGCCGAAACACTTGCAGGTATAACTGTTCGTGCAGCAAAGGCACTGAATTTGTCCGACCGGGGTACAATTGAGAAAGGAAGACTAGCCGATCTGATCGCTTTCCCAACCGACAACTATAGAGAAATCCTGTACCAGCAAGGCAAACTAAAGCCAACTAAGGTATGGAAGCGGGGCATAGAGGTATAGCATCTGTTGCTGCCTGAGTTCCTTCTGTGTCCAAACTTAGGGTTTGTATAACGTTCCCCGATTAACAATTCAACCATCAACAATTCAACCAACAAATAAATGTACAAACCCACAGCACCCGGCACCTGGAAAGGCAGAGTAGACGCTACTGATGGCGAGGATGGAAAGCGTTGGCACCAAGGTGTACAGTTGCTCAATTTGAGTGAGGCGACTGAACCGGCCGGGGCTGAACAGGCGATTGCTTTTCTAGGTTTCTGCTGCGATGAGGGAGTACAGCGGAATCAGGGAAGGGAAGGAGCGGTGCAGGGACCACCAGCGCTACGGCAGGCCATGGCTTCGTTTGCCTGGCACCTGGAAGAAGGCACTGCTTTGCTGGACGCCGGGGATGTGTACTGCACCAACCAGAACCTGGAAGAGGCCCAGAATCAACTCGGCAAGAAGGTACACGCGCTGTTGTCGAATACATACAAAACGATCATCCTTGGAGGCGGACACGAAACAGCTTACGGACACTTTCTGGGGATAAAACAGGCGTTGCCAGCAGACAAACAACTCGGCATTATCAACTTCGATGCCCATTTCGATCTGCGCAGCTACGAGAAACAGTCAAGTTCCGGCACGCCCTTTCTGCAAATGGCCGACGATTTGATAAACAGCAACTTGGAGTTCAATTACTTATGCCTGGGTATACAGCAGTATGGCAACACGCAGAAACTCTTCAACACAGCCAGGGAATATGGCGCTGATTACGTGTTCGCACCCGCCATGCAGGTATACAATTATGAAACGCTGCGCGAGAAACTGCAGCAATTTATGGCGTTGGTGGATGTATTGTATGTGAGCATTGACCTGGATGTGTTTGCTGCGGCCTATGCGCCCGGTGTGAGCGCCCCGGCTGCCCTGGGTATACATCCGGAAATTGCCCTGATCCTGCTACAGGAAATTATCAGCAGCGGCAAACTGCTCACCCTGGATGTGGTAGAACTTAACCCGACGCTCGACATAGATAATCGCACCGCCAAACTTGCGGCCTCGTTACTCTACCATGTGGTGCAGCAATGGAGTCAGGTATAGTCTTTAAAGTGAAATAATAAAAAACGCCCTTGTCTATACCTGTAGACAAGGGCGTTTTTTGTAGCTGGAAGGAATATTACTTTCCAACCTTAAACTTGGTCCAGTACGTAGTATCGGAGGTTTTAACTTCCACCAGGTACACATCAGGCCTTAGTTTGCCAAGATCAAATTTCCAGGCCTTTTGGTTTTTGGTGATGCTCACAGGCTTCTGGTAAACCATTTTGCCGGCCTTGTTTTTCACTTCCAGCCTGGCATCTTCATTCAGCTCCTGAGAAAAATCCAGCACAAAGGTGCCTTTTTTGGTCGGATTCAGGAATATACCTGACAGCGTCTCCATTCGGGTAATGGTATCCGGTTTGGCTTCTTCCAGCTGTTTTTGCTCCACAGGCGGAAGTTGGGTTGAGTTTTCCTGCGCCTTGGCGCTATAACCAGCCAGCAATAAGACGCCGGCCAGCAGGTATGTTTGTTTCATTTTCATATTTTATCTCCAGCACTTTAAGTATACCTGAGCTATACATATTTTGAGCCAGAGTTTGGGTTGTTCAGTAAATTACTGCGAAATCAGTGCAATTTTTTTAGAAGGTAACGCGGTATGCGACCACGCGATTGTCCAGAAAGGTGGGAACATAAAGCATTCCCTGCTCTTCAGAATAGAAGATATCCGCTGCATTGATCTTTTTGTTCTTCGTATCCAGAATTTTCCAGTTCCGGCCATTGATATCTACATAGTAAATCTCACCATTCCAGTTCGATACCAGCGTACCATCTGTACCAACCCGTGCAATTCCATCTGCCGAAGGAATCTTGTCAGTCCAGTCGGTGAAATCCTGCCGTTCAGTATCCAGAAAACGAACCTTGCCGGTGTTGAACGATGCCACGATCAGGCGATTATTGTCGTATAGTAAGCCATTTGGCCGCTCACGTTTGGTATCAAGCCAGTGACTGACACGTCCGTTTCGGAAAAGGTAAATGGCGCCACGCTGCGAATCAGACACGTATACATTGCCTGCATTGTCAACGGTCACATCATTGAGCATTTGTGCTTTGTCGGCTTTGTGGCGGGCCAGTACGGCGCCTGTTTGGGTGGCAATAGCGATAATCTCGTCCATATCGGCCACATAAAGTATGTTGTTGTGCAGGGCCATCCCTTTTGGGTCATTCAGGCCAGAAACCCAGTAGAGTTGATCAACGTCGCCATTAGGGTTAAGTTTTGAGATAAAACCGTCGCCATCTTTGCGGTCTTTGCTTGTCTGGTTGATGTTGGAAACGTAAAGCACATTGCGTTCACGGTCGAACACTACCGACTCCGGCGTGCGCAGGGTGTTGTCGGTAGCCCAGGCTTCGGTTAGCGTTACCGGGGCTTTTGAGGAAAAGAGTCCGCCACTGCAGCCTTGCAAGGAAAAGGCTGTGAGTAAAATCAGGCTAAGAAAGGATAATGATCGCATAGTAAGGAGTTTTGTTTTACCCTACTACGCGATAGCGCTATACCTGTTTTAATCTGTCTCGAGTCCGAGCTTCTGCATGGTGCGCAAACGGGACACTTTTCCGGTGGCAGTTTCAGAAAAAGCGGGACTGTAGTAAACATCTTTCGGCATTTCGAACTTCCGCAAAATACTGCGCATTTTGTCCATTACCTGCTGCTCTTCGTCTTCTGGCAGAGGTTTACCTTCCAGCACCAGAATCACTTTTTCGCCCAGCAGTTCGTCGGGCTGCGAAGCTACAAAGAAACGTGGTGCCTGCTCCAGATCAGCCAATGCCTCAGAAACAGCTACCTCTACTACTTCAGTCTGCACTTTCACGCCGCCGGTATTGATGGTATTATCAGCACGGCCTACCCAGCGGAATCGGGTAGGGGTGAGAATTTCCACGATGTCGTTGGTTACCAGTGTTTCGTTTTCTGTGATATCAGCTTTAATCGTGAGGCACCCGCGGTTGTCCTGGCTAATGGTTACACCTTCCGTGGTTTCGTAATAATCGGCTGCGTCAGCGCCATTGAGCAGGCGCAGGGCAATGTGAGAGGCTGTTTCCGTCATGCCATAGGTATGGTATACCGGTGCCTGCAGCTGCTGCAGTTCACGCTGCAACGAGAAACTCACCGGAGCCCCGCCCACCAGAATTGCCTTCATGTTGCTCAGACGTTCCAAGGCACTGCCGTTCTCGTGCAGAATGGTTTGCAACTGCATTGGCACAAAAGAAGAAAAGTGATAGGTTTCGTCAGCGGGCGTAAGCGTGAGCGGATTTCCTACAGGTTCTACAATGGTCATCTGCATATCCGCCAGTAGTCCGCGAACAATCATCATCATACCGGCAATATACTCTGTGTTGAGGCATACCAGCATGTGCTCATCTGCCTTCAGGCCGAGTAACTTGATGGTGCGGCGGGCACTGATTTCCATTTGCTTGCGCGTGAGCGTGATCAGCTTAGGTGTGCCGGTAGAGCCGGAGGTATGTATCGGGAATTCCTGCACTCCGTTGAGCCAGTCGCGGCAAAATTCGAGGGTCTTCGCTTCGTAGCCGTTGAGTGGCACGCTATTTCGGAAGGAATAGGCTGCTATTTCATCATAGTAGAGCTTCTTTCCGTTTAGGGTCAGGAACCTTTGCGTCATGGAGTGTCTCAATATTTGAAGCAAAAGCAGTATGTATACTGCCTCGCTGCATGTACATTTTTTACTTTCCGGAGCCTGGCAGGTATAGCTTTCTGCTTCCGCAACCAGCATGGTGCCAGGCTATACCTTACGCGTTCTGCACAGGCATGGCTACCGTTAATTTTACTCAAAATTACGAGAATCGGGTTTAAGACCTAAATATGGGTAGGTATAATTTTAGCTGAAAGGGCTTTACAATTGCACCAGTTCTGTTTTCTCTGGTTTTGGGAAATAAAGTACACTCGCTTTCCATTGCCAGGGTATAGAGAAACTTGTCGGAATTTGATTTTAGTCGTCCGTACTTTGCCCTACTTTCTCTCAGACTGGAGAAAGGTGGCAGGCCTCAGAAATTGGCAGATTTAATACCGGGTCCTAATAAAGCACATCTCTTTCTGGCCGGCTAATCAGGTTGTCGACAGAAAGACGGCCGGAGCCCAGGATCAAAAAGACTACCAGCAGAATCAGGACAATGATAGAAGACCAGAGTTCTGTGTTTTCAGAGTAAAATCCCCGCTGCGGATTAATAAAAAACACGGCTCCCAGCAGAATCGGTAATTGAAACAGAATGGCGATGCGCGTAACCAGACCCATGGCAATCAGCAGTCCGCCTACCAGGTGCGCGAAAGCCACATAATGGGCCATCCCAAACGAAACCCACTGAAACTGGCTGTTGTGCATGATGTTTTGCAAAGCCTCTGTATCCTGGATAAACATGACGCCTTTCACGAATAAAAAGATACCCAGCGCCATGCGTAGAAAGTCTACCCAAACCGGATGGTGTGTATCAGCCCAATGCTCGATCCGGTGCATGTCTTGCGTTAAGTTCATGGCTGTATGATTTTAGGTTTAACAAATTGATGTACAATTATTTAAACGAATCGTGCTGCCAAATGGATGATGAAATGAAGGATATATCGAGGGGGTGGGGTTTTTGTCTTAGCGACGGGTTTAGGTTGAGGTATTGTTACTGCTGTTGCAGGTATAGCGGTTATGTGAATTTGGTATAGGATGAAGCTGTTTTCTAGCTGGTGTAGTGGTGGCTTTTCAGGTATAGCAGATGCTTTGTTTTGTAGCTTTGCCTGTGCGGCGGGCCCTCTATTTTTTCCTTGATGAAAAATAGAGGGCCCCTACCCCCAGTAGGCAAAAAAGTCAAGACTCCCCAAATCGAGGGCCCCCTACCCCCACTCGCTGAACGCTCTTGACAGGGGGACCCTTTCACCCCCAACAGTGGAGTGTCATTTAGGTGCACCTCTAGCACAGCGAGCTGTTTCATAGCTTTAGGGGCAAGTTCGTCTTGCTATACCTGTCAGTGCTGTTTTACAGATGCTACGGAGTCTATATCTATGAGATAGCAGCAACAGGTTCCCCGCCTTAGATAAGGAGGGGTTAGGGGAAGGCCGGGATGGGGTAATCCAATCCTAAAATCTGTGGGGTAGGGACCCTTTGTAAATCCTGATTCTAACAAGCTATACCTGCCTATACCTTACAAAGCCTTCAACAGCGCCTGCTTATAAGCGGTAAACTCCGTAGCGTTTTGTTTGCTGTCAGTAAAGATCTCCAGTATACCTGCTCCGGCATCGGGTGCGAAAAAAGCAGGGAGCGCTTGCTCCAAATCCTCCAGCGACTGACAGGCAGTATAGCCCAGGCCAAAGTCAAGTGCTGTATTGCGGGCGTTAAGGTGCTGGTGTGTTTCGAAAAACTCTTCCAACTCCGGTTGGCGCTTTGGTCCATCAATTAGTCTGAAAATGCCGCCAGCGTGGTTGTTGATGATAACGATGCGCAGGTTAGCTGGTAGGTAATTGTGCCAGAGACCGTTGCGGTCGTAGAAAAAGGCCATGTCGCCTGTGAGTAGGGTGGTGATGCCCTGGCTGGTGAGGGCGCAACCAACTGTAGTGCTGGTGCTGCCATCGATGCCGCTGGTGCCGCGGTTGGCGTATACCTGCACGTTCTGTTCGGGTCGTAAGGCTAATATGTTAGCATAACGCACCGCCATGCTGTTGGCCAGGTGCAGATTGCTCTGCTGCGGCAGGTTATTGAGCACCCGACTGATGGCAGTCAATTCGCTGTAAGGAGCCGTTTTAATGAATTCTTTCAGGAAATTGCCTGCCCTGGCTTCTATACCTGTCCAGGACTTGATGTAACCAGCATCTTCGCGGGTACTGCCGGCCATGCTGCGGAAAAAGCTGTCAGGTGTGCAACGGATAATGCGGGTAAGCGACTGAAACGTATCGGCCACTTGTCCGGCCGGTTGTATGTGCCAGTGCGCCCTTGGCTTGTATTGGCGCAGGTATAGCTTCAGACTTTTAGAGATAACCGATTTGCCAAAAGTGACCAGCAGGTCGGGCTGCAATGCCTGCATTTTCTCCGGATCAGGACACGCAAAAATTGCGTCCTGGTGGCGCAACACGCCAGCTAGTTGCTGCGTGTTGCTGATGATATCACCTACCACCACAGCACCCGTCGATCCCATGAATGTGTGCAGGGCCTGCAACAATCTCGGGTCGTGATTTCCCTGCCCTGCTATAATCACTACGCGCTTAAAAAAGAGCATTTCCTGCTGCAGTTTTAGCGAGTGCATCGGGTTTAAATCAAAGGCATTGGCATCATCTTCGATAATTTTTACCTGATCATCAAACTGCAGGGCTTCGTCTTGGGTTGGGTAAAAAGGATCCCGCAACGGCACGTTGATGTGGACTGGCCCAGCAGGGAAGGCCACCGACTCGTTCAGTGCCTCCGACACCATGCGCTCGGTATGCCACACGGCATCGGGGTGCTCAAGCACGACCGGGAAACTGAAGCTGCGTTTAATGTGCTGTCCGTATACCTGCTCCTGCCGGATCGTCTGCCCGTCAAGCTGGTCGATCCACTCCGGCGGGCGGTCGGCGGTGAGCACCAGCAAAGGCACCTGCGCAAAATAAGCTTCTGCCACGGCAGGAGCATAATTGAGTGCTGCCGTGCCCGAGGTACAAACCAGCACGGTCGGTTTACCTGTCGTCTGCGCCATGCCCAGGGCAATGAAAGCTGCCGCGCGTTCATCGCTCACTGTGCGCACGGTCAGCATGGGGTGGCGGGCAAAGGCTATTGTCAGGGGTGCACAACGCGAGCCCGGCGACAATACTACATTTTCTACTCCCTTGCGGGCGCATATCTCGGCAATATTGACTACAGGCTGAAGGATCATGATTGAATTAGTGATTGAGTGAATGAGCGAATTGTTGAGTGGTTAAAGTGTTGATTTTTATCCTGTTTTAGCTAGGCTTCTGCTGGACTTTACATGAAACATGGTTGTAATGTTAATTAATTACTCATCCGCTAAATCTAATATAAAACAATTAGCCATTCACTCAATCAAAAACTCACTCATTGTTTAAAACTCCGCCAGTATTTTCCCCATTGTTTGGAGTTTGTGTTGCGTTTCCTGCCATTCTTTTTCTGAGGAGGAATCGCCCGTAATGCCAGCTCCCGCGTACAGTACGGCTTCATGCTGCCATAGCTGCATGCAGCGCAGGTTAACAAAAAGGTGTGTGCCGACATTGCTGTTCACGGGGCCTAAAAAACCGCTGTAATAGCTTCGATCGTAGCCTTCGTGGTCCAGGATAAAGCGCAGAGCAGGTTCTTTGGGGAGTCCACAAACGGCGGAGGTAGGGTGCAACAGGCGCAGCATGTCAGTACCGAGTGTGGGGAAGTCCACTTCCTTCAGGTCTACTTTAAAGTCGGTGCGCAGGTGCATCAGATTGCCAGCGGTTACGGTTCGCGGACCTACTTCAGTATACTCGCGCAGGCGCAGTTTTTTGAAACAGCTCAGCACATAGCGCTCCACCATACCTTGTTCTTCAATTTCCTTCTCCCGCCAGATGGCGTTGGCCGTAGAACCGTCTTCGCAGGCGGGTTGTGTGCCGGCCAGTGCTACCGTCTTGAATACCTGCTGCTGGTCCATGCTCACCAGAATCTCCGGCGAGGCGCCGAGCCAGGTACCCACGCCAGGTATAGCCACCAGCGAAACAAAGGCGTTGGGATAGGCGGACTGCATTTTTTCAAAGGCTTTGAGCAGACTGAAACCCTCCGGTAGAGGCGTGGTATTAATCCGGGAGAGCACCACCTTTTCCATAGTTTCTGCCCGGATCACATCCACTGCCAGACTCACAGCCGCCTTGAAGGTCTCTTCGTTGCGGTCGGCGTGGCGGGCAGGTTTGGCAGGTATAGGCCATGCGGCAGGTTTCCCGGTTTCAATCTGTGTCAGAGTTTCTGTAAATAAATCCACCTGCGTAGCGGGCGCATCTGGGGCGTAGCTGAGTTGGCGGGTTAGGGAGCTGTAGCGGATGTCGGCTTTCAGGAAAATATGGTCGTGCATCCCTTCCGTCACAAAAGGGCAGAAGAGAAAACCAGCCGGGCTTGACTCCAGTTCAGTTATAGCCGAAGTTAAATGCGGGGCAAAAGAAACGTAGGCCTGCACTTCGGTTTGCAAAGGCAGTCGCCAGACGGCAATGGCCTGCTGCCCTTGCAGTGCCGCCGATAACACTTGCTCTAAGGTATAAGTGCGTTCTCCTCCTGTTCCAGCTGCCTGTTCCATACCTTATTTTTTATCGATTACGGCTACAGTCATGCGGCTCAGGCACACCAGATCGCCGGATTCAGAAGAAATTTTGATTTCCCATACCTGTGTGCTCCGGCCCTGGTGTAGGGCTTTGGCCTCGCCGTATACCCAGCCTTCGCGCACGCTCCGGATGTGGTTCGCGTTGATCTCAAGTCCTACACAGGCTTTCTGACTTAGGTCTACGGATAGGGCGGCGCCAATGCTGCCAAGTGTTTCGGCCAGGGCCACAGAAGCCCCGCCATGCAGCAGGCCCATCGGCTGGTGGGTGCGTTTGTCAACCGGCATCTTAGCCGTTAAAATACCATCCTTAAATGAAGTCAATTCGATGCCGAGGTGCTCCACCATTGTGTTTTTACTCCAATCCTGCAGTTTTTCTAACGTAGAATCCATGTTGTATAGGCTTTGAATGCTAACTTCGCATTCTCGTATTGGTAAAGGGGCAAAAGTAAATCAATTTTGAGTATTAAGAAAATATACCTGATCCGTCACGGACAAACCGATTTTAACCTGCAGGGCATTGTACAGGGCAGCGGTGTGGATGCGTCCCTCAACGACTTGGGGCGCAGACAGGCGGCCGCTTTTTTCGAAAAATACCAACACATTCCCTTCGACAAGGTATATACTTCTGTTTTACAGCGCAGCATCCAGTCGGTGCAGGGCTTTATCGACAAAGGGATAGCTCACGAGCGCCACGCCGGTCTGAATGAGATCAACTGGGGCACGAGAGAAGGCACGCGCATCACACCGGAAGAGGATGCTTACTACCACCGCATGCTGCAATCCTGGAACGAGGGCGAGACAGGTATATGCATAGAAGGAGGGGAGAGTCCTGAATTGGTAGCTGCCCGCCAGAAACCCGTGATAGAACTGATCATCAGCCGTCCGGAGGAGAAAAACGTTTTAATTTGCATGCACGGCCGCGCCATGCGCATATTGCTGAGTCAGCTGTTGTGCTATCCGCTGCGTTGCATGGACCAGTTTGAGCACCAGAATCTGTGCCTTTATCAACTCGATTTTACGGGAAGTATGTTTGCCGTGAAGAAGTACTGCGATGTGGCCCATTTGCAGGATGTGCAGGTATAAATTCTCTGTCACAACAATTTAAGAGGTATAGTTTGAATAAAATATTTTTAGGTCTAATTTTGGGCTTTATTGATTAGACGAAACAGGCGAACAAACAAGACGATAAATTATGGCTGAAGTGATACGAATGCCTAAGATGAGCGACACGATGACGGAGGGGGTGATTGCATCTTGGCTTAAGAAAGTAGGTGACAAGGTAAGCGCCGGCGATATTCTGGCAGAGGTGGAAACCGACAAGGCTACCATGGAACTGGAATCATACGAAGATGGTACTCTGTTGCACATTGGTCCGCAGAAAGGCGATTCTGTACCAGTTGATGCTGTAATAGCGATCATTGGCAAGGAAGGCGAAGACATTTCCGGCCTGTTGGGCGAGGCAGGCGGTAAAGCTGAGCCAGCTGCCAAAGAAGAACCAAAAGAGGAGAAAAAAGAAACTCCTAAGCAGGAAGAGAAGAAAGAAGCGGCTCCGGCCAAAGCTGATGCCCCTGCTGCCAAAACTTCTGTAGATACGTCCAGCATCAAGGCTAACGTGATCCGCATGCCGAAGATGAGCGATACCATGACCGAAGGTGTGCTGGTGTCGTGGCTGAAGAAAGTAGGCGACAAAGTGAGCTCAGGTGATGTACTGGCCGAAGTAGAAACTGACAAGGCCACTATGGAACTGGAGTCGTACGAAGATGGAACGCTGCTTTATACTGGCGTAAACGCTGGCGACTCTGTAGCCATTGACGCCGTTATCGCGATCATCGGCGAGAAAGGTGCTGACTACCAGGCCCTGCTCGATGCTGAAGGCGGTAAAGAAGAGCGTTCACGCGAAGAAAACGCGCAGTCTGACGAGAACATCGAAGCCCGTACCGAGGAAACGACTGAAGATAAAGTTCAGGATACGAAAGTGCCTGCCGGCGAAACAGAGCAAGCTGCCGCTGAATCAAATGGCCGCATCAAAGCTTCTCCGCTTGCTAAAAAAGTTGCAAAAGAAAAAGGCTTTAATCTGAGCCAGATCAAAGGATCGGGTGAGGGTGGACGCATTGTGCTGCGCGACGTGGAGAACTTCACACCATCTGCCGCGCCGCAGAAAGAAGCTGCCAAGGCTCCTGCTGCCGCTCCGACTGCACAGGCTATACCTGGTGCACCGGCCGATTCGTACGAAGAAGTGAACGTGTCGCAGATGCGCAAAGTGATCGCGCGTCGACTGGCCGAGAGCAAGTTCTCAGCTCCGCACTTCTACCTGACCATGGAAATCGACATGGACAAGGCGATGGAAGCACGTGTGTCTATCAACGAAGTGTCTCCGGTGAAGGTATCGTTTAACGACCTGGTGATCAAGGCGGCTGCTGCGGCGCTTCGTCAGCACCCTGCCGTGAACTCTTCGTGGTTGGGCGATAAGATTCGTTATAACAAGCACATCAACATCGGTGTGGCTGTGGCGGTAGAAGAAGGCCTGCTGGTACCGGTGGTACGCAACGCTGACTACAAGTCGCTTTCAACCATAGCTGCTGAAGTGAAAGACCTGGGCGGCAAAGCAAAGAGCAAAAAGCTGCAGCCATCAGATTGGGAGGGCAACACCTTCACGATCTCTAACCTGGGTATGTTCGGTATCGAAGAATTTACTGCCATCATCAACCCGCCGGATGCCTGCATCATGGCTGTGGGTGGTATCAAGCAAACGCCGGTAGTGCGCGACGGACAGATCAGGATCGGCAACGTGATGAAGGTTACGCTGTCGTGCGACCACCGTGTGGTGGACGGTGCCGTTGGCTCCGCTTTCCTGCAGACATTCAAGAATCTGCTCGAAAATCCGGTGAGAATACTGGTATAAATTCCTGATAAAGAATTTCCTGATAAAGGAAAAAGACCTTTGAAGGTAGAAATAACAAAAGGGCCTCTTCGGAAACGGAGAGGCCCTTTGTGGTATAGGCATAGGTATAGGCGGCGTTAAAGTGTCCGGATTACCTGGCACGGATTGCCTGCTGCAAACACATCGGCGGGTATATCTTTCGTTACCACACTTCCTGCACCGATTACACTGCGGTTGCCGATGCTCACACCAGGACAGATGACAGCGCTACCACCAATCCAGACGTCTTCGCCAATGCGGATGGATTTGGCGTACTCCACACCCGAGGCGCGTACCTGATGATCCATGGGGTGGGTGGCGGTGTATACCTGCACATTGGGCCCGAAAAGGGTGCGGCTGCCGATACGAACCTCCATTACATCAAGCACTACACAGTTGAAGTTAAAGAAAACCCTATCGCCCACGACCATATTGGAGCCGTAGTCACAGTAAAAAGGAGGCTGTAGCCAGAGTTCTTCCCCTGCGTTTGGAATCAGGGCTTTCAGGATGCGGCTGCGCTCTTCTACCTGGTCTTCGCGGCTGTCATTAAGTTCTTTCAGGAGCAGGCGCGTGCGTAGACGCTCGTCACTCAATTGCTTGTCCAGCGGGTCGTAGAGCTCTCCTGCCAGCATTTTTTCTTTCTCGGTTTGCATAGGCAGGTATACGGCAACCAGCATGTTTAGCTATACCGCTGCCGCTTTAAACCAGTCGCTCAGAAGCTCCCGGTCAATGTCCTGCACGTTTTTGATCTTGATGTGGCGCATATCTTTTCCGGTGCCTTCCAGTAAACCGTTTGGGTCGTTGAGTTTGTCGAAATGAAAGAAGCCGAGCGTGATGTATGTTTTGGCTGTTTTGAGGTATGTAAAGTCTTTGCTGGAGCGAAAAACAGGCCGTCCCCACTTGAATTCTTCGGTTACGCCGGGTACCGTGTCGTGCAGGAGTTGGCGCAGCGCTTCAAGGGTTTCTTTGTGTTTCTCGGACGCGTTGATGTAATCAGTAACTTGTGGGTGCATGGGTGACTTAGGTTAAACTTATAATAGGCCAATATACTCAAATATGTTTTTAATGCATGTTCTCCACCTTATGCCGGCAACCGCGCCACACGCATACGATTGATATAGCGATGCATGACTTGTGGTATTATATTTTAGGTGAGATGTGGGAGGAAGTTGATTCGGACTTGAAAACCTGTTGTGTACTCGAACTATCTAATTTTAAATGGCAAGATGTTTAAAACAGTACTATAGTATGCATCAAGCGTGTGCCTTATTACCTCCAGCGATCTTGACCCTTAATTCAAATTCGGTTAAGTCATTACAGATTATCTGTGCCCCATTTTCAAGAAGCATTTTCTGATTAGCGGTGCCAAATCCGATAAACTCCAGACCGAGGTTTTTAGCTGAAATAAAGTCCCATAAACCATCACCAACAGAAATAACTTTTTCAAAATTGTGGACTTGATAATACATAGACGAGTTCATGATGGCTTGCGCTATAATTCTTTCCCTTTCGTGCAGTTTGTCCGAAGCGACTAGTTGCCATTCCTCAAATTTTATTCCGATTGACTTTAATTTATGTTCAGCCGGTCTTCTTAGCGAACCTGTTGCAAAGCAAAACCCATATTCAGAACAGCTGTCTAGCGACTTAAGAAGCTTTTTGGCACCTGCTATTTAATTAAACTTCAGTTTTTTATCTCCCACACCAAATTCGAACAATACTTCAGAGAATGCTTTCTGATGTTGTTTAACACTGTCAGTTAAAGTACCATCAATGTCGAATACGATTAATTTGTTCTTTTACAAAATGAATTATTGAATTTAGGGTAATGGTCTTGCATTGCCGAAGGGGAATTAGATGGGCTGAGGTTGAATGAAGCAAGTCCTCCCATTACGGCAATTCCAAGTTGCACTAAACCTTCGGTAGCTGGTTTTAAAAAGCAGCGGATAAGGGCTATCTTTTGGAATCACACGTAACCAGATAGCCCAAAGAAATAGTTCAGCGGCAAGCCTCTTCCGACTTAAAACCCATAATGCGTCGCCCGGTTAGGTGCAACCACGGCTTCATTGTGGGCACTCCGTACCCAACGAAGCCTTAGTTGTTAGCTTCAGGGTTTGTTTTCACTAATTATACCTTAATTTATTGCTTCCTTATAAAGTCTTGGCAATTCACGCTTCCGCTTTTTGTATCGTTCTTGATGCTCTTCTACCGTTTCGAATTCAGCGATAATGTCATCTAATAAGATTAAATTAAATTTACAATTATTGGAAAGTTTGAATACTTCTGTCTCCATTCCAACGGCCCAAGCTTTTATTCTTTTTGTTTTATTAGGGACCGTGAGCACATAGTTTCCATCCTTATCTGCTCTTGCCGTAAACACCGAATCCAAAGTTTGTATCACTGCGTCTGCAAGTGGATTCATATGCTCGTCAACTATTCTACCACTGATTGTTTTATTCTGTCCGAACGAGTTTATGCAGGAACAGAAGATAAGTACCAGTGTTACGATATAGAAATTTCTATTCATTTTACCTTCGCTTGAGATTACATGCTCTAATAATGAAAGTAATTGTGTATTTCTAATATGTATGAGAGTATAGGAAGCGTAATTTGTTCAGAAATTATAGTGTACAAGAGTTAATTAAGCGTGTATAACCGGGTAAAACGGGTGTACACGTTTATACATGCTTAATATGCATGATTTATAAGTAACTCAAGTTGCGAGCTAGTCAATGACCTGAGCTAGGGTATAGGCGAAGATAAAGAGGATGAGCTTTAGGATGAAACCTTCGGCTGTGACGGCATGGATTTTCTTAGGGAAGAAGCCGGTAATGCCTGAGAAAGTGGTTTCAATACGCTTTCGGTAGTAATCCTTGAGAAAGGTTATATGTGGTTCGTCCTTGCGCTTGCTGTTGGATTTGCGGCAGCAGCGGAGCTCAATCTGCTCGCATTCCCCGAGCAGGTCCTCCACCTCATAGCAGGTGTAGGCGGCATCGGCATAAAGTTGGCTGTCCTGGGGCAGGTCCAGTTCCATGGCTTTGAAGGCGGTGATGTCGGCAAAAGAGCCGGCATGAATGTAGAACTGGACCGGCACCCCGTCCAAGGTGGTGATGACCTGGATGCGGAAACCATAGAAGTAGCGTCGCTTGCTGACGCACTTGCCCCTATAGGCCTCTGACTGGAGCAGGTGACAGCAGGGGATGCGGATGTTGTCGCACACAGCCACCGGGAAGGAGTCGATCAGGTAAGCGCAGGTGGTGTTGAGCTCTTTCAGACTTTGCCCCAGGGCTGAGAAAAGGGCCAGCAACTGCTCCTTGAGGCCGTGCAGACGGCGGGTAAAGCCCGACTTGTCGATCTTTCTCACCCCGTGGTGGGCCTGCATGTAGCCGTAGGCCCACCACAGGTTGCCATGGAAGTAGCGGGCTGAGAGCAGAGCCGTGGTCAGGAGCTCGGCGTCATTTATTTTGCAATGCGCATCATCTTTTCTGCCAACGGCATGGAAGAAATCGTCGATGAAGCAGTATATTGTAATGGTCTGTTCTGTCATGGCTGTTACGGTTTAGGAGGTTCGCAAACTTTAAAACGTACAGCAGCCGCTGGCAGAACAGATTTTTTTATAACCCGTGAAGTATCACGCAACTTGAGTTAAGTAGTAAGTATTTGTAGGGTTTCAGTCTTTTAAATGTTCTTTTAATAAGGCTATAAATTGAATTTATCTGCAACCGCACTCCAGCAGAAAACAAAAAAAGCCGCTCTTCAACAGAGCGGCTTTTATATTACTATACCTTATGGCTATACCCTACGGAATCCACTTAATATCCGAAAAATCCGGCTTACGCTTCTCCAGGAAGGCGTTGCGTCCCTCTTTGGCTTCGTCGGTCATGTAAGCCAAGCGTGTGGCTTCGCCAGCGAACACTTGCTGACCCACCATGCCATCGTCTGTGAGGTTGAAGGCAAACTTAAGCATCTTGATCGAAGTAGGGGACTTGGCCAGAATTTCCTGTGCCCACTCGTAGGCCGTATCTTCCAGTTCGTCGTGCGGGATTACCGCATTCACCATACCCATGTCGTAAGCATCCTGTGCAGAGTAGTTGCGGCCCAGGAAGAAGATCTCACGGGCGCGTTTCTGGCCCACCATTTTGGCCAGATAAGCTGAACCGTAGCCACCGTCGAAGCTGGTGACATCGGCATCCGTTTGCTTGAAGATCGCGTGCTCTTTGCTGGCCAACGTGAGGTCGCATACCACGTGCAGCGAGTGCCCGCCACCAACGGCCCAACCCGGCACCACCGCAATCACCACCTTAGGCATAAAGCGGATCAGGCGCTGCACCTCCAGAATATTCAGGCGCGGCATACCGGCATCGTCCACATAGCCCTGGTGACCGCGGGCATTCTGGTCGCCGCCGCTGCAGAAAGAGTAAACCCCGTCCTTGGTAGAAGGGCCTTCAGCCGAGAAAAGCACCACCCCAATGGAGGTGTCTTCACGGGCATCCAGGAAAGCCTCGAACAGTTCGCCCACAGTTTTCGGGCGGAAGGCGTTGCGCACATTTGGCCGGTTAAAGGCGATGCGGGCCACGCCATTGCATTTCTTGTAGGTAATGTCTTCGTATTCCTTAACTGTTACCCAGTTTGCTTTGCTCATATCGTCGGTTTTTGATGTAAAATTATCGCATTTTCAGCTCTACAGCAAACTTTGCCGCCAGGTGCCTATTTGTGTGTGTTCAAAGACAGGCTTTTTCTGGTAAATTTAAGGACATGCGGAAAATTCAGGGTATACTGGTCGCTTGCGGGATCATGCCTATATGCTGTACCAAAAATGTTGAGCAGCCTGTTGTATTTCTGTTGCATTTCCTCACTGCTCGAATGCAGTTCCACCACGAGCTGCTGTATATCGTTCAACCGGCCCGATTCGCTCAAGTCGCTTAAAAGATTAAATTCTGCTCCTTCTATATCCACTTTCACAAAATCAATGACACTGTTTTCAGGCAATAGACCCGATAGTCTGTAGGCCGGCAGGCGCTGCTTTGTACCCTTGGCAATGAATGGATTCAGGGAACCGTTTAGTCCGGCGGTGGCGGCAGGTATATAAAAGTCTACTTCACCGTTGGTATCCGATAACACATAGTTAAACAAGCGCACACCCTTCAGTTTATTCGCTGTTACATTTTGCTGCAGCAGGGCAAAGGCATCAGGATTTGCTTCATAAGCCCTTACCTCGCTGTCGGGGTATAGCTGCTTAAAATACAGCACTGCCATACCTATGTTCGCACCGCAGTCTACAATAAATGGTTGAGTCGATGTACTCGCGAAACGGTATACCTGTTTGATGAAAATATCGGTGTAGAGTTCGGTCAGAGTTACGTAGTTATACCCGGTTACTGTAAAGCCTTCCAGTTGCAGTTGAATGGGACCATCTGTTTTTTTGCTGAACTTGGCCTGAGCGTAAATGCGCAGGAGCGTAAGAAAGGTGCGTAGACGACCTGCCAGAATCGTGTTCTGCCGGCTAAAGGCAAGCTTCCATAACCTGAAAAATGTCAGCATACGAAATGGATTAACAGAGCGACCGGCCACGGCTATACCTGACACAAATGCTCCTGTTCTGCAAGGTACGGTTTCTTCTACAAATGTATTGCTTGCTAAAGCCGCAGCAAACCGACAATTTGTCGGCTGCTATACCTTTGGCTTTTTGTTTGCAGATGCCCTGGCTATAGCACAAGCATTTTAAGGTATAACCGTATACCTTCACATAAACCTAAACACAACCATGGCAAAAATAAGATCGACTACAGTAGTAGGTATATACCACAACGGAGAAGTATGCGTAGGCGCCGACGGACAGGCTACCATGGACAAGCACATCGCCAAAAGCAATGTTAGAAAGATCCGCAAGCTGCTTGACGGCAAAATCGTGACAGGCTTCGCAGGCTCTACAGCCGATGCCTTCACGCTGCTCGAGCGATTTGAGGAAAAGCTGAACGCCTACCAGAGCAACATGAAACGTGCCGCCATTGAACTGGCTAAAGACTGGCGAAAAGACCAGTACCTGCGTAAGCTAGAGGCCATGATGGTAGTGGCTAACAAAGAGGAGCTGCTCATCATTTCCGGTACCGGCGACGTGCTGGAGCCCGACAACCAGATCGCCGCGATCGGCTCGGGCAGCATGTTTGCCCACGCAGCTGCGCTGGCCCTCAAAAAGCACGCCCCGCACCTGACAGCAGAAGAAATGGTCCGCGAAAGTCTTAACATCGCTGCCGACATCTGCATCTACACCAATCACAACCTCATCATCGAGAAACCGGCCAAGTAACCTCAGGTATAGCGCACATGGTGCAGACCATCGAACAGGCCATCCGGCAATTATACCCCATTTCTGATAAAACCTTTGGACAGCTCACGGCGCTTATGCAGCGGCAGGAGTTGCCCAAAGGCCATATCCTTTTCCGGGAGGGGGAGGTGAGCCACAAGGTGTTCTTTATTGAACGGGGCATCGCGCGCGCCTTCTGCTACCGCAACGATCAAGAAGTGACCTTCTGGTTTGGTGCCGAAAGTGATCTTGTTTTCTCGTACTACAGCTATGTAGCCAACAAGCCCGGCTATGAAACCGTAGAGCTGCTCGAAAACGCGGTCGTACATGCCATTGACCTGGCCCGCCTGCAGGACCTATACCTGACCAATATCGAACTGGCTAACTGGGGCCGCAAGTTGGCCGAATACGAACTTATCAAAACAGAAGAGCGTTTCATGGTTTTTCAGTTCCAGTCAGCCACCGAGCGCTACACGGCTCTGCTCCAGCAGAATCCCGGCCTGATCCAGCGCGTGCCGCTTAACCAGATTGCCTCATACCTGGGCGTTACGCAGGTTACCCTTAGTCGCATTCGGGCAGAAGTCCGGTGATTTTTTAACATTTGTTAATTTTCTTCTGCCACTGAGTCCCGACCTTTGTCAAAAAAGGAAAAATGGGCTGGTTGTACTTAATCATTGCGGGCATGTTTGAGATCGGGTTTACTACCTGCCTCAAGCTATCGAACAACTTTAGTGTGCTGAAGTGGTCAGTCGGCTTCTTCATCTGCATCTCTTTCAGCTTTTTCCTGCTTAACAAAGCCATCCAAACCATCCCCATGGGCACCGCCTACGCTGTCTGGACAGGTATAGGCGCGGTGGGTACGGTTATCGTCGGTATGATCCTCTACAAGGAGCCGGCCGATTTCTGGCGACTGTTCTTCATCTTCCTGCTCATTGGCTCCATTATCGGGCTAAAGTTGGTATCGGAGTAGGGAGGGGCAGGGATGTCATTTTAAAGCTTATCTTTGCCGGAGTACATATTTTTTTAACTCATAGAGAGTTGCAGGAGTATAAACACGAATCAGTAAACAGCATAAACACAAGGAAATGGAAGTATCTAATTTTTTAAAGAAGCACTACAAGCACTTCAACGCCGCTTCGCTCATCGACGCTGCCGAAGGATATAAGACGCACCTCAACAACGGGGGCAAAATGATGATCACGCTGGCAGGCGCCATGTCTACAGCTGAGCTGGGCATCATCCTGGCTGAGATGATCCGTCAGGACAAAGTGCACGCGATCTCTTGTACCGGTGCCAACCTCGAGGAGGATATCTTCAACCTGGTAGCGCACGATTTTTATGAGCGCGTACCGCATTACCGTGAGCTGTCAGCTGCCGATGAGGAAGACCTGCTTAGCCGCCACATGAACCGCGTAACCGATACCTGTATACCTGAAGAGGAAGCAATGCGTCGTATCGAGCACACGGTGCTGAAGTTCTGGGAGAAAGCTGACCAGGAAGGCAAGTCTTATTTCCCGCACGAGTTCTTCTATCAGATCCTGTTGTCAGGTGACCTGGAGCAGTACTACCAGATCGACCCGAAAAACAGCTGGATGCTGGAAGCTGCTAAAAAGAATCTTCCGATTATCTGCCCGGGCTGGGAAGACTCTACTTTGGGTAACATTTACGCCGGCCACGTGATCAGCGGCGACATCAAGAATGTGCATACAATGCGCACAGGTATACAGTACATGATGTTCCTGGCTGACTGGTATACCCAGAATGCGAAAGAGGAGTCCACAATAGGCTTCTTCCAGGTTGGCGGCGGTATAGCTGGTGACTTCCCGATCTGCGTGGTGCCGATGCTGCACCAGGATCTGCAGCGCACAGGTGTTCCGCTTTGGGGCTATTTTGCTCAGATCTCCGACTCTACGACCAGCTACGGCTCTTACTCAGGCGCTGTGCCAAATGAGAAGATTACCTGGGGCAAACTCGGCAAAGACACACCGAAGTATATGATCGAGTCAGACGCTACCATCGTAGCGCCGCTCATATTCGCAATTGTGCTGGATATGTAAGTTCTGAATTGAAGGAAGTCATTTCCTGTAATTGAAAAGCCCGCTGCGTTAGTAGCGGGCTTTTTGTTTTTCAATTGAATGGCTGAATTCCTAAATGGTTGATTGTTTGGTGCACGATTCGGAAAGGTCGCAACCTATCCCTACGAGATACCGATAACTGTTTACTGTACCTACTTTTTACCGATAATTGAATTTGCCCGGTATACATGGTCGGCAGCCTGTAGAATCTTACCTTTCAGCTTAGGGTTGTAATCCGGGTGCTCAGCCAAAAACGTGCGAATTGTTTCGGTGGCAGTCGGTGTCTGGTAATAGCCGAAAGTTGACTGCAGCCAGTTGGTTGGGAAGAAAATGTCGCCGGTCAGCTGAATTTCTTCTACCAGTTCCAGGCTCTCGCGCAGGTATTTTTCTGAAGAAGCAGCCCGCAGCGGATGGTGCAGGTATAAGAGCGCAGCGCCTACCCAGGCTTCCTTGTCGCGGTTACTGCGGTCTTTGAGCGAGGCAAAAAAAGTATCGCGCACCTGTTCTTCACCCGACAGGGCCGGCATCAGGAACTGCAAACGCTTCTGCCGGTCCGGGTTTTTGATACGGGCCAGTTGCTTTTGCAGTATACCTGCGGCGTTTGGATAGTCCTGTACGGCCAGCGAGAGGGCTAGGGAGGTATAGTCGTCTTCATTCAGGTTCACGCTAGCAGGGGCTTTCTGGAATTCCCATACCTGGTGCAACCGATCCTGTGCCTCTCTGGTCAGAGCGATGCTTTGGTAAGCTTTGAAGAGCAGCTTTTTAGCATTGTCCGATTTCTGTTCCTCCATCGCCTCCCACAGTTTTTTCTCCAAGTCAGGTGCAATCACTGTGCGTCTTTCAGGAGTTGTAAATCTCCAGAAGGTATCGCTCAGATATCCCGTCAGCAGCTTCAGGTTCAATTCATCTGTTTCCATACCTGACTCTACCAACGTGATAGGCAGCAGGAGGTCAGGGGTAACCTTTCTGTCATTGAGCATATTTTCGTAAAGGTTGATATACACGGCAGCACGCATCACCGGGTTAGCTATGCTCTGGCTAATGCCCGCTCGGTAACGCAGGTCCACCGGAAACACGCCATAACCCTGCCCCGAAGAATTGAACAGCACATTTAGTGGTATGCGTTTGCCGATCGCTTCTGTCAGTTCCACAGCTGCATCGTCCATATTCACGGTGAGCTCCTGCACGCTGTCTGCATACACCAGTGCGACCTCGAAGAGCTGTGGCCATAGGCGGTCCGAGCTGTCTTCGGCTTTCTGGGTGATCGTGAAGAAGCTGATCTTACCGTCTGTCACTTGCAAGTCGTAGTCAAATACCGGCCGCCCCGGTTCGTTCACCCATACCTGATTCCAGGCCTGTAAATCCACGGACGTACGGGCGTCCAGTATTTCGATGAGTTGCGGCCAGGTGGCATTGCTGTTGGCGTAAGTTTTCAGGTATACCTGTAGCCCTTCCTGAAAAGCTTTTTCGCCCATCAATCGCTCCAGCTGCCGCATCATGATGGGAGCCTTGTGGTAGATGATATGCCCGTAAAGTGAGCCGGCATCCTGCAGGTTGGGCAGTTCCTGCCGGATCGGGTTGGCGCCGGCCGTGCGATCCACGCTGTAGGCGGCCGGGAAGTGGTCGATCAGAAACTTGAGGTCGTAATTGCTGTCTTTCACCGTCGTCCTGGAGATCTTATCGGCCATGAAGTTGGCAAACACTTCTTTCATCCACACGTCGTTGAACCAGCGCATGGTCACGAGGTCGCCAAACCACATGTGCGCTGTTTCGTGCGCGATCAGGTTAGAGCGTGCTACCAGTTGATCTTTTGTAGCACCTTCGTCCAAAAACAGGGTAGAAGCCTTGTAGTCGATTGCACCGACGTGCTCCATGCCGCCGTACTGGAAATCAGGTATAGCCACGAAATCGAACTTCTGGAAAGGGTAGGAGATCCGGGTATAATTCTCCATAAAGGCCAGCGCATCGCGGTGGATGCTGAAGATCGGGTCTACACTTTTAAGCTTGTCCTGATCGGTTTCGCGGTGGTAAAAATGCATGGTGCGGCCCCTGTCGCTGTTACTCACTTTCCTGAAATCACCGGCCACAAAAGAAAAGAGATATGTCGGTATCGTATCGGAAGGCAGGTAGGTATAAGTCTTGGTTGCGCCCGTCAGCACCGAGTCCTGCAACGGTGCATTGGCCAGTGCTTTCCAGTTTTGTGGCAAGGTGAGCGTGAGCTTAAACACGGCTTTCAGATCAGGCTGATCTAAGCAGGGAAACACGGTGCGGGCGCGGTCCGGCACGAGCAAGGTATAGAGGAAGTTCTCGTTGCGGTTGAGCGAAAGATTACCTGCCGTGAAGTCGATCTCTACCTGATTCCGGCCCTCCTGCAGGTAGCGTGGCTGAATCACAATATGCTCGTTCTCGAATAGGGTCGGAATTTCCTTACCGTTCACTTTTACCAGCAAGACATTTTCCTGCTTCTCTTTAAAGTCGATCTGCAGTGGCTGACTCAAATTTGTTAGGTCAAACGAGATAATTTCTGTAGCAGGTAAAGGTGCCTCTTTCCCTTCCGGTATTTGCAGCTTAATATCATACTGCACATTGCGGAGTGTCTGGTTACGGTGCTCCGCTAACTTACGGGACACGCCGGTTTCTACCGGCAAGGTATAGGCGCTGCTGGCCGGGCCCTTGCTGCAGCCGCTCAGTAAGGTCAGTGACAGGGCCAGCGTTGCGGCTTTTAAGGTATAGCTGTGTTTTGACATCTTTTGTGTGAAGGGTGCTTGTAAAGATAATGGTTTTTGGAGTTGGTGTGGGTATGGTTATACCTATCCCTATCCCTACACTTAGCTTTGTTGCTACTGCTGTTGCAGGTATAGCGACCTGTGTTGCTTTGTAGCTTCGCCTGTGCGGCGGGCCCCTAGCCCCAGTAGGCAAAAAAGTCAAGACCCTCCAAATCGAGGGCCCCCTACCCCCACTCGCTGAACGCTCTTGACAGGGGGACCCCTTCACCCCCAACAGTGGAGTGTCAAAAGGTGCACCTGGTTGAGCTATACCTTCGTAGCTAGCGTGCAGGTTAGTCTTGTTATACCTGCCAGTGGTGTCTGCGACGAAGCTATACCTAACAACTGGCAGTTACGGAGATTCCCTCTTTGAAGGGGCAGGGGGATGTAAATGATGCACACGAAATCTCAGCTACTAAGCTATACCTGATGAATTAAGAGCACCAGAAAGTTCCCCTCCTGTTTGGGGGTAAGAGTTCTCTACAAAAGGAAGGGCTAGGGTAGGTAATTCACTCCCTGAGTAAGGCCGGCATAACTGCTTCTCCTAAAAAAGCAAAAGCCGCGAAACTCGCGGCTCTTGCCCAAACAAACAATCAATAACAAACATTAAAATTCTTAAGCAGGTGTCATATGGCGTTCGCGGTCCCAATGGCGGTGTTTTTTGATCGCCTCAAGGAAATTTTTGGCAAATTCACCGGCATCGGCATCGCTGCCCGCTGTGACTACGCCGCTATGCGACACCACTTTGCCCGATTCCTTTTCGGCGAAGTTTACGCCCATCACAAAAGCTCTCTCCAGCAGATTTATACCGAAGCCTGAGGTGGCAATGGGTTTGCAGTGTTTGAACGCTTCGCTCACAAAGTGAAGCGCATCACCCAGGCCCATCATCTTGCGTACACTCTTCTCACCATCCGGAATATAAACGGCATCGAACATAATAGAACCTGTCGTTACATGGCTCTTGTCTACTTCCAGTTCCTGGCCGGTACTGGAGATGCGCTTGCCCTGAAGCTTCGACACAATTTTGGCATGTGCGCCGGCAGCTTCAATAGACTCCTTCACCTGCATCACCTCATTGTAATCAAAGCCGTCTTCTATCAGGATGGCGACTCTTCTGGATTTGGCGGTTTCAACCTTGTTTTTCTCCATACTCACCGTCGGCGATTCCTGCACCGACTTGCCTTTGCTGATTTTCTGAGAAGCGGTATCTTCTACATAATTTCCTGTTGACTCCGCATCCTGGTCCACTGGCATTTCGATGCCTATACCTGCCGCCACCAGCGCAGCAAACTGCGGGTCTACTTTGTAAAAATTGGCTACCTGTCTTCTGCGGATTTCTTTGTTCTCTACCTTGCCTAATTCAAAGTGTGCAGCAGACACCAGGTGCTCTTTCTCAGGCTCTGTAAGGGAGTTCCAGAACAGAGTGGCCTGGCTGTAGTGGTCGTTAAAGCTTTCGCTACGCGCGCGGATTTTGTGTCCCTCCACTTTTTCCATGTAGTGCACGTAACCACCCATGTTTTCAGGGGCCATCATCGGGCAGCCATTGCCAATCGAGTTGGGCCAGTAGTTTGCCTTGCCTTTGCCAATCGTCATTTTCATAAAGCCTGCTCCGTGGTGGTTGTGCACCGGCACAACCGGCCTGTTAATTGGCACCTCCGTGAAATTAACACTTGTAAAGCGGTTGAGTTGCGTATCGAGGTAAGAAAAAAGGCGTCCCTGCAGCAATGGGTCGTTGGTCACGTCTATACCAGGCACCAGGTTTCCGGGGTGAAAGGCCACCTGCTCTGTTTCAGCAAAGAAATTGTCGGGGTTGCGGTTGAGTACCATTTTACCCACCGGCCGGCGTGGCACCAGTTCTTCAGGTATAATTTTGGTCGCATCGAGCAGGTCGAAATCGTATTTGAATTCATCTTCTTCCGGCACCAGCTGCACCGACAGCTCAAACTCCGGATAATCACCCATTTCGATGGACTCCCACAGGTCGCGGCGCAGCCAATCAGGATCTTTTCCGGCCAGTTTCTGAGCTTCGTCCCATACCAGTGAGTGGGCACCATAAGTAGGCCGCCAGTGAAATTTCACAAACGTACCCTTGCCCTGTTCGTTTACAAACCGGAAAGTATGCACACCAAAGCCGTCCATCATCCGGAAGCTACGCGGTATAGCCCTGTCCGACAGCACCCACATGAGCATGTGCGTCGTCTCCGGCATCAGCGAGGCAAAATCCCAGAAGGTGTCGTGCGCGGCCGAGGCCTGTGGCATTTCGTTGTCAGCCTCTGGCTTAATGGAATGCACCAGATCCGGGAATTTGATGCCGTCCTGTATAAAGAAAACCGGAATGTTGTTGCCAACCAGGTCGTAATTGCCTTCTTCTGTGTAGAATTTTGTTGCAAAGCCGCGCACATCGCGCACTGTGTCAGCAGAGCCCCGGGAGCCTACTACAGTCGAAAACCGTACAAATACCGGCGTCTTAGTGTTCGGGTCAGTCAGAAACCTGGCTTTAGTGTACTGCTTGAGCGAACTGTCGTACGGCTGGAAGTACCCATGAGCCGCTGAGCCGCGTGCATGCACCACTCGCTCAGGTATAGACTCATGGTCGAGGTGGGTCATTTTTTCACGGAAGTGGAAGTCTTCCATCAAAGTCGGACCGCGCTGCCCGGCTTTAAGCGAGTCGTCGGTGTGGTTGATGCGTAAGCCCTGGTCAGTGGTCATATACTGGTCCTTGCCGTCTTCCCGGAAGTGTTCTAATTGTTTGTCTTTACTGTTTTCGTTTACGTGATTGGACTGAGGCTTATTCATATCTTTCTCTTCCATGATTTTGTTTGTTTTTTGCAAGTAGATGAGGTAAAGCTTTAAAGAAATGTGTGCGGAATTCAATTCAACAATACGGTCCAGTATTTTAAGTGGTTAAGAAAAAATGAAATTATGCAAGATTAAAATTGGGTTAAAATAAGACTTTAGGGATAGGCTAAACAGGTATAGCTGTGCCAGGTATGAGTAGCACAGGTATAGCGCAAGCATGAATAGGAAAAATCAGAGAATAGGAGTACGTGATAATGCGACTATTTTTATAGGCTGAGCTCTTTGCGCCCGAAGCTGTACTCGTCTTCTTTCAGGTAATAATCGCCGCATTTCTGCAGTATCGTCAGGTTATCGATCGTGATCTCCCAATTGAAGTTGTAGTTGAAAAGAAAGGTAAGGACCGGGCCAAGCACGTCGGTTGAGGTATCGCCGAGGGCCAGCGAAATGTGCGGCAGCCACATGTTTGGGTTATAGTAAATACCCATCTCGCTGCTCATCTCCGAAATGTCGCGGTGCAGGCGGTCGTGCAACTGATTGAGTTGATTGGTACGAAGCACCGGAATGTAGATAACCGGCTTCTCACCCGGAAAAATTCCCAGACCGGTGGTACGGATCGTAAAAGGCTCTGTCTCGCGGGTAGTTTCCACCAAATATTGCTGCAGCTCTTCCATATCCGGGATTTCCGCGGTGAGCAGTGTCAGGTGCGGGTAGGGTGTCATCTTTACCTCATTCAGGCCAAATTGGGTGTCGAGCAAACTGGTCAGTTCGGTTACACGTGCAGAATGGGAAGGGTCGAGCAGGGATGTAACTGCGATCATAAAAGGCTATATTTTATTGCTGTTTTCAACGTATCGCCTACACATTTTTCAAAAGCATAAAGCTATAGAACGGGGCATTTGTGATAATGTTTACCTGTGCAGTGCATTTTGCGCCCGCAATGTATATTTCTACGTAGCAGGCGACTTTTGGTCTGTAGGCCTTAGCGCTGGGGATGTTTCCCAAAATAAGTACCTTTGTAGCTCAGCTTTCCGAATCTATGATCTCTATCAATAACCTTAGCTTTCATTTTGGCAGCCGTCCCATGTACGACGAGGCCAACCTGCATATCAAACCCAAAGACAAGATAGCTCTGATCGGGCTTAATGGTACAGGCAAATCTACGCTACTACGCATCATTGTGGGGGAGTACAAACCCGACGGCGGGAGCATACAGATGAGCAAGGAAACTACCATTGGTTTCCTGAACCAGGACCTGCTCAGCTACGAAACGCACGAGAGCATTCTGTCAGTTGCCATGCAGGCTTTTGATGAGGCCATTTCACTGCAAAAGGAGATTGACCAAGTGCTGGTAGAGTTTGAGAATAACTTCCACGACAAGCTGGTTGATAAACTGGCAGCGCTCCAAGAGCGGTTTGAGGCGCTCGGCGGCTATACCATGCAGGCCGAAGCAGAGTCGATTCTGGAAGGCCTTGGCTTCACAACTGAGGAGCTGAAGCAGCCATTGGCCTCTTTCTCGGGTGGCTGGCGCATGCGTGTAATGCTGGCCAAGATTCTCCTGCAGAAACCCTCGCTGCTGCTGCTTGACGAACCGACTAACCATCTCGACCTTCCTTCCATCAAGTGGCTTGAGTCATACCTGGATCGCTTTGAAGGTGCGGTCGTGATTGTGTCTCACGACCGGGAGTTTCTGGACAAAACCACCAACATTACAGTGGAAGTGTCGGGTGCAAAGCTGAATCTATACCCTGGCAACTATAGCTTTTATGTAGAAGAGAAAGCCCTGCGTAACGAGATTCAGAAAGGCGCTTATGAGAATCAACAGGCTCAAATCCGGCAAACAGAGCGCTTTATTGAGCGCTTTAAGGCCAAGGCAACCAAAGCCAAGCAGGCCCAGAGCCGCATGAAGCAGTTGGAGCGCATGGAAAGAATCGAGGAGGTAGCAGGTGAGGCAGCAAAAGTAAACTTCAGCTTCCGCTTCAACGTGCAGCCGGGGCGCCACATCCTGCGCCTGGAGCATATGAGCAAAAGCTTCGGCAGCAAACTAATATTCCGTGATACCAACGTGCATGTAGAGCGCGGCGACAAGATTGCACTCATCGGTGCCAATGGTAAAGGTAAGTCTACACTGCTGCGCATCATTGCCGGTACCGAGCCGATACAGGGCAAGCGGGAACTGGGGCATAATGTGATCATGTCGTTTTATGCGCAGCATCAGCTGGAGGCCCTGAACGTGGAGAATGAGGTCTTGCAGGAACTGCAGCAGGCTGGTTCCGGTAAATCGGAGGTTGAGTTGCGTACGCTGCTGGGTTCCTTCCTCTTCACCGGCGACGATGCGTTTAAAAAGATAAAAGTGCTGTCAGGAGGGGAGAAGAGCCGTGTGGCGCTGGCCAAAACCCTGATCTCGGAGGCAAACTTCCTGATGCTCGACGAACCGACCAACCACCTGGATATGCAGTCGGTCAACATCCTGATTCAGGCATTGGACCAGTATGAGGGTACTTTTATTATCATTTCGCACGACCGCTATTTTGTAGAAAATGTGGCTACCAAAATCTGGTACATCGAAGACTACCAGCTTAAGGAATATCCCGGCACTTACCACGAATTTGAAACTTTCCAGGAGAAGCGTGAAAAAGAAAGTAAACGTGAAGCCGCCTCAGCGCCAGCTGCTAAGAAAGAAGAACCGAAACCAAAGCGCGACAACAGCGAGTTTAATGCGCTGAACAACCAGCTGAAGCAGGTAAACCGTCAGATAAGTGAGATGGAGAAGCAGGTGCAGCAACTGGAACAGGAACTCGCCAAACACGAAACGGAACTGGCCGACCCGAAGGTATACAGTAACCCTAGCCTGTTGCAGGAAACATCCCAAAAGTTTGAAACTGTGCAGAAAGAACTGGATGCTGTCAACCAAAAATGGGAAAACCTGATGCTGGATGCCGAGGAACTGGAAGAGCAGCTCAAAAGTTAACGTGGCAAAATAACTTACGTCTGATCATACACGATAGATGTGAATTTAATTTGAAGCAGCAAGCCTTGGGTTTGCTGCTTTTTTGTGCCTTTGCTGGCTTAGTTGGCTGATTGGCAGAATAGAAGAGAAGTAATGAAGCTATGCTTTCATGCAATTGTATGCGTATGTTTAAATTGTACTTTGAGATAAGGTGCTCTTTTGCTATTTTGTTTCTCATACGCACCTTATATCTATGAAAACCTCCTTACTGTTGTTGCTGCTTAATTTTAGCAGTGTATTTAATGGCATCACTGCCCAGTATAGCGATGAGATTATTGTACAGAAAAAAGGCTTCGGATTTGCCTACTACCAGACTGGTAGCCAGCTCAGTAAAGAACAACTTTTGCACATTTTAGATCAACATCCGGAAGCACGAAAGGAGCTTCAGAAAGGCCATCGCAATTCACTGCCGGCTTCGATGCTGACCTACGCTGTTGGCCTTCTGATAACTTGTCCGATGAGCAGGCAGCTGGCAACCAACCTAACTGGCTGGTCTCAGGTGCGGGCGCAAGCTTGCTGACCTTCAGCATCCCCTTTGCCGGCGCTAAAATGAAACGGCAGCATCAGGCGATCCAGGTATTCAATAAAGGGTTGCGCTATGCCTGTATACCTAAGCCGGATCTTCGGGTTGGGTATGCTTACAACCGTGCTATCTTACTCTATACCTTCTGACAAGTGGTATTTTTGTTTCTTTAGGGTTCAGCAGTCTCCTTTCGCATGTCCAGGGTATAGAACAGCCAGCTAACCAGGGCATGGTTACTGGTGAAACTACCCGGAGTCGATGACTGTACATAGCGGTTCATGTACCCGGTCTGCAACATCAGGCCCCGGTAGCAGGCCGCTAATATCAGCGAAATGCGGTTCTGATCAAATGGAGCCGTGGCTTCTTCTCCCAGGTTCATCAGTGGTTCGTTGCTCAGGGCCAAGCTGGATTGTATACCTTTAAAATTCAGGGCCGGAAGATTGCGTCGCAGTACCGGGAAAGTGGGTAGTCAGGCAGGTGCGGATGATGCCAAAGCCTGCCGGAATGTAGTGGACGTTGTTCCAGATTAAAAAGCGCTTTGAAACCCGGCAAGTTGTCATATAACCGAACCCGATCTGCTCATCCTGCGCTACGATCTTGTACTGTGCGATAGTTTCTGACAGCAAAAGCAACAGCAGCACCAGGCTGTAGACCAGCTGGTTTACTCCTCATACCAGGTTTTTGGCAGAATTTTCACAATGCAGGAACGGCATAGACGAAGATAGTTGAAATTAAGTTGGATAGCGCCACAGTTAACATCCTGCCCGGCACCCCGTATCTACTACGGTGCAAACAGCCCTTAACATGAACCAATCAGACGTAATTCAGCAAATAGGACAGCAGAGTTCCAAAGTCTTATTTCAATATAATCTGACGCAAAATAAATTTGACTTTCTATCGCCGGCTTTTTTTGACATCTGGGAGATTGAGGAATCGCAGTTGCAGGAAAACCCCCAACTGCTGTTTGACTCCGTAATTGAAGATGACCGCCCCGCTGTGGAGCGCTGCTGGCAAAAGTTACTCAACGGAGATCATATTGACGAGATTGTACGCATAGAGCTGCAAGGGCAGAAACGCTATATCCGCTATATCGCTTACCCGATTTACGATAGTGATAAACAGGTGGCGAGCCTGGCAGGTATGGCTGAGAACGTAACCCAGCAGCAGAATTTTATAAATTACCTGACTGAATTCGGACAACGTAAGAACAGTGCGCTCGAAATGGTATCGCATGATTTGCGTGGCCCGCTGGCTGTCGTCAAAAGTGTTGCTTCACTGCTTCGCAAAGAAATTCAGGAAGACGAACAGCAGGAGATTGCACACTATACTGAAATCATTGAAAAAGCCTGTGTGCAATGCACAGACCTGATACAGGATTTACTCAGCGAAGAGCATCTCCAATCGATGGAGGTAAATGTGCACAAGACCCATGTAGATGTGAGCGAGCAGATCCGGAATGTGGCAGAGTTTTACCAGAAGGGCCAGATGGTGCAGCAGCAATTTATACTACAGCTGCCGGAAGAGCCGCTGATGCTGGAACTTGACCAGATAAAATTCTCACAGATACTGAATAACCTGATCTCTAACTCCATCAAATTCACGCCTTATACCGGCAAAATTACCATACGGGCTTACAAGGATGGGGAAGAGGCTGTGATAGAGCACAGCGATACCGGCATCGGCATACCGGAACATATGCTTCCTCAAATTTACGAACGGCGGAGTATCGCCTCCAGAAAAGGTTTGAAAGGAGAAGAATCGCGCGGGCTCGGACTCTCCATTGTGCATCAACTTGTAAAATTGCTGGGTGGCACGATCAGCGTACAGAGTCGGGAGCAGGAGGGAACAACCTTTATGCTCAGGTTACCCTTGTATGCCGCTTAGGCACGGCCGTTGCGTGCGCGGCTGATGTAAGCCAGGCTCTCTTCGTCGAGTGGTTTGTGTAGGAAACCGCGCACAAGCGGATAAGCCTGAGACTGATCTTTGTCGCTGACAGCGATGGAGGAGGTAAGGATAAACACATCCAGTTTTCCTTTGAGCGCTTCTTCATGGGGGCGCAGGGTGTCCAGAAAATCCCAGCCACTTTTAACAGGCATGTTCAGGTCGAGCAGGATAACGTCCGGCAGGGGAGCGTGAGCTGTCAATGGCAAATCAGCCAGTGCATCATCTGCTGAGGTATACGCACAGATCTCGTGGGCAAAACCTGCTTCTTCCAGCACCAGTGAGGTCAGGTAAATACTGATGTCATCATCATCAATTATGTATACCTTACTGACCATAGGCTGCGTGCTTAAAATATAAGGTAAAGGTTGTTCCTTGCTCCGGCTTACTTTCTACCTCAATTTCTCCCCCGATAGCGTTCATCTGCATTTTCACCAGGTATAGCCCGATGCCTTTTCCGTCGGGTCCTGAATGAAATCGCTTATAGAGTTGGAAAAGATGCGGTTTCACCACCTCCAGGTCCATTCCACTGCCATTGTCTTTTATACTCAGCTGTAGACTGTTCTTTATCCTTACGCTATTTAATTCAATAAGTAAGTCGCAGTGCGCAGATTTATACTTGATCGCGTTTGAGACCAGGTTGTGCAGAATGCTATAGATATAGGCACGGTTAGCAAATAGCAGGTCATCTTCTTTCAGGTTCAGCACAACGCGGCCACCGGACAGGTTGAGTAGATGCTGCAGGCTATGTACCACTTCTATCGCTACTTCGCTTAGGCTGACCATTTCGTGTGCTGCCTGCAGGTTAGCGGACCGTACAGCCAGTATTTTGTTCAGGTCACTGATCACATCGTCGAGCCGGCGGGCGCACGTCTCCAGGTTTTGCACACCTTGCATAAAGCGGGCGCTGTTGGGATCAAGTTTCTGCAGGACCGACGAAAGTCCTATCAGGTTGGCAACAGGTGCGCGCAGATTGTGCGATACGATGTAGTTGAATTGCTGCAAGTCCTGGTTCTGATGGTATAAGTGCTCAGTGGTTTTGAGCAACTGCTCCTGGTCAAGTTTGCGCTCGGTGATGTCGGTGTGAATATAAACGTGTTTCTCGATCTGGCCCTTATCATTTGCGATAGGCGAAATGGTGACATCGGCCCAGATCATTTCTCCGTTTTTCTTGTGACTAAGCATTTCCTTCCGCATGGGAACTCCCATTGCCAGTTGCTCCCTTACCCAGGCAAGCTCACGCGGGTCTATGTCAGAATTGGCCAGGAAATCACTAGGGCGCATACCAGCGACTTCTTCCAGGGTATAGCCGGTCACGTTACTGAAAGCCTCATTCACCCATTCAATCTCAAGTTGGTTGTTGGTGATGATCACGCCATTGGTGGTTTTGCTGGCAACCAGCGAGAGCTTGCGCAATTCCTCCTGCGCAGCCAGTTGTTCTGTTATATCCACAAACGATACCAGGATGCCATCAGCAAATGGACTGAGGGTCATGCGCAGTATCGTATTAATCTTAGGAAAATACTCGTCAAATTGGGAGGCTTTTTTGGTTTTGGCCACCTCAAAGCATTTCTGCTGAAACTGAGTATCAATCAGATAAGGATACTCTTCCCAGATATTGCGGTGCATCAGATCGTCGAGAGAGCGGCCGAGAAAATTAGCGAAAACCGTGTTGCCAAAGCTGTAGCGCCATGCTCTGTCCAGGGCAAAAAAGCCTTCCATCATGCTCTCCAGTATGTTATGCAGTTTCTGTGCCTGCGCTTTCACAAGCAAACCGGCCTCTTTTTCGTTAGTGCTGTCTTTGGCAATACACTGAACAGCAAGCACACGACCCTCGAGCACTACAGGAACCAATGTGGCTGACAGGTGGCGCTTAGTACCATTGTGATGTCTGATGCAGGTTTCAAAAGTGCAGGATTGGCCAGCCAGTGCTTTATTAAAAGCTTCAAATGTCTCAACACGGTATTCGGGCAGCACAAAATCACCAAAATGGCTTTCGGGGAAATCCTCGCGGGTATAGCCAGCTATGGCCACTACCGCATCGTTGCACGCTTCTACCTGTCCGTTTATGGTGAGGGTGAACACCAGGTCGGGGTTATTGAAAAATAGCGCTTTGTAAT
This sequence comes from Pontibacter sp. HSC-14F20, assembly GCF_019599265.1. Lineage (GTDB taxonomy): Bacteria > Bacteroidota > Bacteroidia > Cytophagales > Hymenobacteraceae > Pontibacter. The sequence goes on from NZ_JAHZTC010000001.1 coordinate 223,794, forward strand.
ATGCCTGACTTTCCCTTTTCTGCCGCAGCGCCTCCATCTTAGATGTAATATCACGGGAGTTAGTCACAATTCCCCGTACATGCGGGTTGTCCAGCATGCTGGTAGACACGCAGCTGAGCCAGTGCCACTTGCCGTTTTTAGCCTTATAGCGGAAAGGTGGAAGGCTGATTTGCTTTTCAGCACCATACAATAGCTTAAAAAGTTCTCCTCTGAGCGTTGGTCTATCTTCCGGGTGTACAAGATCGAGCACAGGAGTCCCCAGCAGATCTTCCGGCATATATCCCATTTCAGTGCTGATAGAGTCAGATACGTACTTGTAGTTGCCTTCTCCATTAAGCACAGTGATGAGCTCGGATCCGTGGCGTACAATAGAACTATAGAAATCTGGCGTAAGCGTCAGCTCTTCAGAGGGTGTAAAATTTACCTTCATAAAGGTGTATTGGGTGTTAACTTCTTGAATGTAATTGTAATCAGGCAATATGTGTTCAATTGTTTGATAAAATTTATGAAATTGTTCTAAATGTCGAAAAATGGCTTTTTAATATCCTATTACTTGTAATGCACTCAATTGCCAGCTTTTAAGTGAGGCTGTATAAGAAGATATGTTTTGATTTTAAGTAGGATAATTAGGAGTGGTCACTAAGGAAAGAATTGCACTCTTTTAGAACATAAAAAGCCGGACTGTTTAAGAACAGTCCGGCTTTTTATGTTGGGAGTAGGTATAGCTTATTCTGTTACGGCACGCAAAGCGTTCACGCGGCCATAACCGAAGTATGGGTCGCGGCCCGGTTTGCCCAGGTCGTCGGACGTGGCGCGTAGTTTGGCCAGTACATGCGACGGATCCATTTTGCCGCCATTTTTACCGATGAGGAGGGCAGCTACACCAGCCGCATGCGGGCCCGCCATACTCGTGCCTACAGACCAGTAGTAACTGCCATTACCTGTGCTGAAAACGTAGTCGAATACATACACATACTGCCTTATGCCACCAATTACGGTTATTTCATTGCCAGGGTACATATAGTCACCGCCTGGAGCAGCGAAATGTATGTCAGAGGTACCGAAGTTGGAGTAGGAGGCGAAGCCATCCAGTGAGGTAGTGGCAGGAGCGAGCGCCCAGCCACTTGGAGCAGTTGCCGAGATAGAAATTACTGGCTGCCATATCAATGTTTGGAGCCAGGTCTGGGTGGTCGAGGTCGAAACCGCTATCCAGAACGGCTACACGCACACCGCTTCCGCGGTGGCCTGCGTTCTAGGCCTGTGGCGCTTTGATGGCAGCATGTCCCCATTGCAGGTCAAAGTAACTGTCGTTGTCTCCACTTGCAGGCGGTGTACCCACTTCGCCCAGTTCTACAATTTTCATGTCATCCGGATTATACCACTGCACCTCCAGGTCGCGCACCACAGAGCGCACACCATTTATCTTAGCGGCTTTAGAGGCAAAATTCGGGTCTTCTGAATACACAGTAGCAACCCCTGCTTCCTCCATCAAGCTGGTAATCTCGCCGTTAGCGGCTCTCAGGTTACTTGCTATACCTGCAGGCAGCTTTTCGCTGCTCGACAATACTACGTAGTGGTTTTTGCGCAGCTTCACATTAGAGCCCGGGTGGACGCCCTGTGCCATAAGCGAATCCTCTGCACTTAATTCGGCTCCGGGGTTCATGTCTTCCTCGGGGTTACAACCGGCCAGGCCAATAAAGGCAAAGGTCGCTGCCACACGCAGGCTGTTTCGGGTAGAAAATCTGTTAGTCATATTAATGGTTTTATGGTTAGCAATAGGTAAAGCATTATCCGATGACCTGAGAAGACAGACCCGCTGTGTATGGCTCTAAATTTCCCTATCCGGATCACTATTCGAGGTTTTAGGCTGGATTCCGGAGCGAAAGTTTTATAATGTCAATGATTTATCAGTTGTTATGGTAATGAGAATATATCAATACGGGATGGGTTTAATTATTGTTATAGCAAATTAAAATATAACTATATTAATGAATTATTATATAGTTTAAGTTGAATCCTTTCGGGATTGGGGAAGACTTTATATATTAAACCGAATTCAGTGCCTTTAGTAGGAAACGATTGAGTAGGGAGACGTATGAAATAGCCGCACTTGGACCTCGAGCCGTGCACAGCTCCCGCGAACGTCTCCCCAAGAGCCGTAGCTATATCTGGTACCCGTTTGGCGAAAGCCGATCTGTCAGACACTCGCAGGTCTGAAAGAGTCTGCAAGGTCCGGGACCGTAGACCACACACCGGAAAATAAATTTTAAAAAGATAACAACATTTCAATATAGACGAGCGTATATATAGGCAGCTTAGCGAAAGCTCATTTTGTATATTAGAAGTGGCCCCGGAGGTGAACGACCGGGGCCACTTTTTTTATGTCTATACCAACGCTGGGGATTGGCTGTTCAGAAATCAGAAAGGCGCGTGTGCTATGGAGTCGCATTAATATACAAACCATGCGCCGCGCTGCCAAGAAGATTTGAGTAAAATCACAAATTTATACTAAATGCGCCGATCCGTTTTGATTTTAAATATGGAAGCCCTTTCTTGCAAACCATTGTCGAAATAGCTGGGTTGGAGCACGCAGGTTGTTTAATTGTGGGAACCATGATATCGCTGATCGCCGCGCTTATACCTGCCCTACAGACTGAACTGCAATGATAATATACAAAAAAGATTATATAAACATTGCCTATTACGAGGCTGAGAAACTGCTTGAGATTACCTGGCTGGCCTACGCCTCCAGCGCAGCGTACCGCGAGGCGATGCTACAATACATTGAGGCCCTCCAAAAGTATGAAATCAAGCGCTGGTTAGCTGACTACCGTCAGGCCCGGGTGGTAAGGTTGTCAGATCAGGAGTGGACGAGAGAAGTGTGGTCTGCCTTATTTTTTCAACAATCGCAGCAACTCGAAAAGGTGGCCCGCGTCAAGTCTTCTGACATTTCAGCCCGGATCAGCTTTGAGAACATGTTCAGGTATATCGACCAGAGTCAGCTCCCTTATGGCTTTATGGAGTTTGAGTTTTATGGCGAAGCCCGGAACTGGCTGCTGGCTTAACGTTCTGCAAGCCCTACAGTTAACAAACTACCTTAAACCCAACGCACTATGCGCCCCTACATCCTCGCCGAATCGAACTGGAAAGATATTAAAGACCAACAGGTTGACGTAGCCATACTACCCTGGGGCGCCACCGAAGCACACAATTATCACCTGCCATACGGCACCGACGTTTACGAGGCCGAAGCAGTAGCTGCCGAAGCAGCCCGGCTGGCCTGGGAAGCAGGATCAAAGGTAACAGTGCTTCCGGTTATCCCTTTTGGCGTGAACACCGGCCAGGCAGACATCACACTGGACATTAACCTGAACCCCAGCACCCAACTGGCCATCCTGCGCGACATTGTGGAAGTGCTCAATAGGCAAGGGATCCATAAACTGCTGGTCCTCAACAGCCATGGTGGCAATGATTTTAAACCGATGTTGCGCGAACTCGGTCTGAAGTTTCCGGATATGTTTCTGCTCACCTGTAACTGGTTTCTGGCAGCCGATCGAAAGGCCTTCTTCAACAGCCCCGGTGACCACGCCGATGAAATGGAGACCAGCATAATGCAACACCTGCGCCCTGACCTGGTGCTGCCGCTGAGCGAGGCCGGTGAGGGCAGAGAGCACAAATCGAGGCTGACAGGTATACGTGAAGGCTGGGCCTGGTCAGAGCGCCTGTGGTCGCAGGTAAGCGACGACACCGGCATCGGCAATCCCGCTGCTGCGACGCCCGCCAAAGGCAAAGCCTTTTTTGAAGCAACTACCCGCAACATCGCCCAACTCCTGCAGGAACTCGCCGCTGTTGACCCGAAAGACAGGTATAGGAGGGGGTAGGAGTTTGAGATTTTGAGAATGAAGCGATGTTACACTGTAATGCCGTTCTTGCATTAGGGCTTTTCACTGGCTCTTCCGGACATCCGTATCTGGAAGCATTTCTGCCGCATACATTCTTGCCCCCATATACCTGCAACACTAGACTGGAACACTACGATGTGGACATCCCCAACAGTTTGTTTCGGGAATTGGATGTCCTAAAGTGCATTTAAAAGAGCCCTTCAAATCGTGCCTATACCTGTAGGGACAGGTCGCGACCTGTCCGAATCGTACACGAGCTATGCCTGTCCTATTTGCGCACCGGCGTACTTGTCCAAGTCGCTCAAGATTATTCGCTAGGAGTAGGGGCTTTTGACAAAGGAGCAAGTTAATCGTTAGCCCAATATTTTAACCTTTCAACCAAAAACAAAAACCCATGCTGCACTGGCATATCCGCCAATGTACAGCATGGGTTTTTTATGAAATAGATGCGCTTATTTCGCTGCGATGGTACGCAGGGCGTCGCGCATTTCGGTAAGGAGCACTTCTTCTTTGGTTGGAGCCGGTGGCACTGCAGGGGCAGCGGCTTTTTTGCGCATCAGGCGGTTCATACCTTTCACAATCATGAAAATAATGAAGGCCAGGATAAGGAAATTAAGGACTACAGTCACAAAGTTACCCCAGGCAAATACGGCACCGAGCTTACGCGCTTCTTCCAGCGCCAGGCCAGAAGGAACCGCACTCGAAAGTGGTACATAGAGGTTTGAGAAGTCCATGTCGCCTACGGCTGTTCCTATCAGTGGCATGATCAGGTCGTTTACAACCGAATTAACCAGACCACTGAAGGCACCACCAATGATAATACCAATGGCCAGGTCCATTACGTTGCCACGCATGGCAAACTCTTTAAATTCTTTTATCATGCCCATAAGCTCTGATTTTTGATAGTGAGTGAATTGAATGGTTTTTGATATGTAAATATATAGATTTGGAAGTATAAAGCAAGTGCTCTATACCTAAGTATTTAATGGGATTAACTGTATTGGTAGAAAAACTAGACAAGTTTAGGCTGTGTATAGAACCTATCAAGCCCGATTGTTTCCATTTTGATATTCTTGTAGGCAGCGGTAGCCTTAAACTCTTCGATGATCTCCAGCACGTCATCATCTATGTGCACGGAGTTGGAAGCATCAATCACAACGGTAGAGTTGGGGGCTACGTGGTTCAACGTCAGCATAATGCTTGCCTTGTTCAGGAAAGTTACTTCCTGTGCCAGCACCAGCTCAATGTGTTCGCCTTCGTAGTGTTCTCCGCCCTCCACAAAGAACGGTGTGCGGTAATTGTCGCGCAGAATCAAGAATACCGACACGGCGCCACCTATCATAATGCCCACAATCAGATCGGTAAGCATGACAGCTACAACCGTAACAAAAAACGGTACGAACTGGCGCTTGCCAGCCTTCCACATGCGGCGAAACAGCGAGATTGAAGTCAGTTTATAGCCCACCACAAAAAGCACCGCAGACAGCGAAGCCAACGGAATGAGGTTGAGCAGGCGCGGAATTGCCAGCACACAGACCAGCATGACGATGCCATGCGTGATGGTAGCGAGTGGTGTGCGGCCTCCGGAAGACACGTTAGCGGAAGTTCGCACAATAACCGCCGTTATTGGCAGACCACCGATCAAACCCGACACGATGTTGCCTACACCTTGAGCCTTCAGTTCGCGGTTGGTAGAAGATTTTCGCTTGTATGGGTCCAGCTTATCACCGGCCTCTGTGCTGAGCAGCGACTCTAGTGAGGCGATAAAAGTGATACTTAGTGCCACGCTCCAAAGCGCAGGATTGGTTATTTGTGAGAGATCGGGGAAAGTGAAGAAAGAGAAAAACTCACCCAGGCTTTCAGAAACAGGCAATCGCACCAGCCTTCCGTCCGCCAGAGCCAGTTCCGGCAGGTATGCCACAAAGAGCTGGTTGATGCCGATGCTGGCCAGTACCGCAATCAGGGCAGAGGGTACAAACTTAAAGAAGGTATAACGCTTCAGCGAAGGCCTGTCGAACAGGAAAATTATGGCCAGGGATATAATGGTGATCAGGGTCGCCCCCAGGCTGATGTAGTCAATGATGCCGGCAATTTCAGCAAAGATGCGGGTGCTGAAACCGCCCTCCATGCTACCAAAAAGCTCTTTGCCAGAATAACCGAAGGCTTGCGGAATCTGGTTGATGATAAGGATCAGGCCAATGGAGGCCAGGATACCCTTGATAATGGAGGAAGGGAAAAAATAAGCGATGGTGCCCGCCCTTAGGAATCCCAGGATAATTTGGAAAACACCCGCCAGGATCACGGCGCAAAGCACGATCTGGAAAGAACCAAACGATTCAATAGCCACATAAATAATGGGTGCCACACCGGCTGCCGGTCCGCTCACGTTTACCTTAGAGCCGCTCAGTATACCCACCACAATGCCGCCCACTATACCTGCAATAATGCCGGAGAACAAAGGGGAGCCCGAGGCAAGCGAAATACCCAGGCAGAGGGGCAGTGCGATCAGGAAAACAACAAGGCCAGCCGACAGATCCGTCTTCACGTGCGAGAACAGGCTGTCCTGGATTTTTGGTTGAAAAGGCAAATTATCGGATTGCATGGATGGTAACAGGGTATAACAGAGATTTTTTTAAATATTAAAAGGTAAGGTATAGAGTCGACCAATTCACACCTGTAAGGGTGAAGGAACAGGTATAGGTTATAAAGAGTAGCTGATCAGAAAGTACAGACCTGATCCGGATAGGAAGGTATAGGCGCGCCTTTCCAGAAAATTGTCCGGTGGCCAACCCTCATGAAGGGGGAGTAGGGGTGCTATGAATAAAATGGCACTGCATGATGCGCTGCAAATTACGGCTTTTAAGTACCAATTCAAAAGCCAGGTATAGAACAGTACCTAAGTCCTTTTCTATACCTGGCTTGCAGGTAATATGCTACGTTTTGCGGCGCCTGGCAAATGCCCAATCGTGCTTACGTAGGTATAAGGTATAGCGCTATACCTCATACAAAAAGAAAGGCTTTTCGTAACCCGACTTCTGCAGAACCGGCTTCGAGACATTGAATACTTTTACACCAGTGCTGGTTTCGCCCTCTAGTGTCCCTACGTGCGCATGCCCATGAAAAGCAGCTAGTACGTTGCGGCGATTAAGGGGCTCTTCGAGTCGGGAGCAGCCCAAGAAGGCGTGAATAGCTTCGGGTTCGCCCTCGATGGTAGCCTGGATAGGAGCGTAGTGCAGCAGTACGATTTTTTTCATTTCGCTGTGCTGGCTGTCAATCTGCGACAGGGCAGCATCCAGTTTCAGGGCTTCCGTTACGGTTTCTTGCACAAAATCTTTATTGAGTTGCTCGCCAAACATGCCCAGCATATACCTGTCGAAGCCGCCCCCAAAACCTTTCACACCGGCAAAGCCCACATGTCCGATCACTGTAAAGTCGCCGTCGAGCAGCTGCAGGTTAGTTTTGGCAAAAATCTTGCGCAGTTTCTTTACCTGGTTCTGGTCATAGTCATGGTTTCCGAGCACGGCCAGCACAGGTATAGAGCAGGCTCTGAGTTCCTCGGCCAGCACCTCGGCTTCACTTTCGCGACCGGTATCGGTCAGGTCGCCGCACAGCAGCAGTACATCTGCCTCTTCGGATACCTGCCTGAAAAAGTCGGTCCATTTGCCGGCATCCTGTTCATGCACATGTATATCGCCCACAGCTGCTATGCGCAGCTTTTTATGTTCAGTATTTGCGTCTTGCATCGTGTTTCATTTTATTGAATGTAATACTACGTGCAGGGAACGCTTCAGGATAGGGTATAGTGCTATCCCTTGCCTTAAAAAGAAACAGCCCCCATGCTCAATGGCGCGGGGGCTGAGTAGGCTAACAAGTACTATTTACCTAATTTCCGGTTCTGTTAATCTCATCGAGATTGATGTTACGCTTCTTCGCTTCAAAGTCCTTTCCTTTGGCGAAGTTGTAGCGCAGGTTAATACGAATGCTCTGCGTGCCCTGGTACTGGTCAATAGCGTTGAGGTTACCATCCTGCATAGTTTTCACTTTCAGCATGCGGGTTTGAAAAATGTCAGTTGCGTTAAGAGCCAGTGTCAGGCGGTCGTCCATAAAAGTGCGCTTCAGACCGGCATCAAGCCACCACTGGCTGTTTATCTCGTACAGGCCATACACAGCTGGTCCCTGGAATCCGGCATTCAGCTCCATGCGGATATTTTTTGGCAGCTGAATATTCTGGTTAGACTGCACATAGAACAACACCTGGTCGTTGACAACATCCTGCGCATTCACTTCTTTGGTATAGCGCTGGTAGGCGAGGGTAGCCGTGTTGTTCATTTCCCATTTACCTGAAAGCTGCACAGGCGCTACCAACGTGGTATACAGGTTCTTGTAACTTTCAATGTTGCGCTGGCTGAACACAGTGGTGTTGTCTTCGCTGTTATAAGTCGGTACTTCGCCGATAAAGTCTGTGGTGACAGAGTAGCCGGCCATCAGGTTGTAGCGCTCCTTCAGGGTCTGCGTGATCTCAAACGAGTTGGTATACTGTGGCTTCAGGTTGGGGTAACCTTGCGACCAGGTATAAGGATCGAGGTAGAAAATGAACGGATTCAGCTGACCATAATATGGACGGTTGATGCGGCGGCTATACTTGTAGCTCACCTGGTAGTTGTCGCTCACTTTCTGCTGCAGGAACAGGCTTGGGAACAGATCCAGGTAATTTCGCTTGGTGATATCATTCAGCGTGATGGAGTTACCCTCAGAAGAAGTATGCTCAGCACGAAGACCGGCCATGATCTTCCAGGTATCGCTTAGTTTAGTAGAGTAGTTGGCGTAACCTGCAAAGATGTTCTCTGTGTACACAAAATGGCTGGTGCGGCGTGGGTCCAACACCTCTCTGCCGTCTGTTACTTCATAAAAAAGCAGCTCGTTGTCTGATACCACATGGCTGGCTTTAGCGCCCAGCTCCATTTTACCTTTCTTGCCCAGTTTCTTGCCGAAGTCCAGTTTGCCAGCCAGGATGTCGTAGCCGGTCGGGTTAAAGCTGGTAAGGTACTCCTGGCTTACCAATTCGTTGGTACCCAGCACATACTGCCTGTTCTTGAATACAAAATCTGTTTCGTCTATGATGCGGGCATAATCCACATCAGCCGAAAGGGTAGTGCCGAGCGTGTCGAGTTTGCCATTGTAGTGCAGGTTGAAAGTACCATTGCGGTAAGTGCTCTCGTGTTCGTTGGTGGCGGAAATCTGGCGGCTATCCGCTGCAACCGGGCGGCGCAGATCAGACTCTGTATTGAAGATGCCTTCGTTGGAGTTGTAGAACAGATTGCTCATAAAACCCACGCTGTGGCGCTCATTGATCTCGTAATCTGTGCCCAGGCGCAAAGTCGGGTTGATGCGCTCACGCTCCTCTATACCTACCTGATCGAAGAAGCTGCGGCCGACCGGATCATTGAAGATACGCTCCATCTCCATGTCGCGAAAGTTTCTGCGGCGTGAAAAATCCAGGCCCGCCGTTGTGTTCCACTTTCCGCTTTTGTGGTTCAGGTCAAAACCAGAGTTGTAAGAGCTCATGCGGTTGTACTGGTAGCCAACGTATACATTGCCGTTCATGCCATAAGCCTCGTTCTTTTTCAGGTTGATATTGATGATGCCGGAAGCGCCCTCCGCATCGTAGCGGGCAGAAGGGTTAGTGATAATTTCCAGATCTTTCAGGTTTTCAGCTGACATACCCTGCAGCAGGTTCTGCAACTGCTTCCCGGAAAGGTATGACTGCTTGCCATTGATCATCACCTGCACGCCTGGCTTCCCATTCAAGGTAATGTTGCCATCCTGGTCAATCCAAACGCCCGGCGATTTCTCCAGTACTTCGTAGGCTGTGCTGCCTTGTGCCAGACCGGTGCCTTCCACGCTAACCACCATCTTTTCAGCATCGTTGGTAATGGTAGGGCGCATGGTCTGGATCGTTACCTCCTTCAGGGTTTTTACATCTGGTTTTACCTGCAGTTTGCCAAAGTCGCGGCTGAATTCAGGTCCCGTTACTTCAAAGACTTCCGTGATCAATGGAAGGTAGCCCAGACCGCTCAATTTCAATTTGTAGCTTCCTTTTGCAGGTGTTTTGATGCGAAAAGAACCATCCATCTCGGCAATGGCACCTGTCACAACCGCATCAGAAGCCGATGAGAGCACAGCAACATTCACAAAGCCCAGGCCTTCACCTTTTTCATCCAGCACTTTACCAGTCAGCCAGGCTTCCTGCTGGGCTAAGGTGTTGTGAGACAGCGTAGTAAAGATTGTGAAAACAATTAAATAGAATAACTTTTTCATAGTATTATTTTGTTAGCATGTAGTGTAATAGGATGATACAAAGCTAGTGTATAGTACTTTGTTATGCAAGGTACTGTTTACAATATTATATGAATCGCCTTAAAATGTCCGTTAACAGCTTCTAAATTCCGACGAACGTAGCGCTGGATTCTGAAATTCCGATGAAAGTAGGGGGCGGGAGTCTCTGCTTCCAGAACTGCCATAGCTGATAGATGGCTGCTAGTAACCCAAGGTTGCTTTGGCTACTGTCTATTTTTGCAGAAGGGTAATAAAAAAAGCCTCCTGTCAGCCAGCGGAGGCAAACAGGAGGCGAATATGAAATAAGGACGTTATACCTTACTTGCTATACCTTAGTTGAGCTTTGGGCAGATACATTCGCATTGTTGCGGGTGTTTCCTTTTAATGAGGCGCAGCATATAGCGAAAAATAAAGTATCGTTCCCGCTTACGTTCCTCCCGACTCAGTGACTTGCGGTAATCCAATGTTTCAATAAAGCTGGCAGTATCCTGGTATAGAAGGTAACTGTATACCTTGAGGAAACATTTTTTAACGCTGCTTTCTTTCACCTCCGTGCCAGTCTCATCAATCAGAGCATTTCTTAAATTTTCCATTCCTTGCCGCCTATGTATTAAAACAATACTATTAATAACTACATGTTTTTCAGGATATAATCTTAAAGCTACCCTTTATACCTGATGTGTAAAATGATCCTTGTCACTTTTAACGTAAAGGTGCCCTGAATATTAGTGAGTATACAAATTGTAAGGTAAAACAAGGGTGGTAAGTTCCGTTAACATTGAAATACAGTTAGTTGGGATATAAAAATTATAAATTTCACTTAATACTGACAACAGCCTCCGTATTTATACGTTATATAACTATATCATTAAATAATAGACTGTTACACAGATATGAAATCACCGCCCTATTTTCAGGTAAGCTACAATCGAGAACTTGGCCTACTATCGAGCCAATGGTTGCGGGTTGGAAACAGTACGGAGTATCGCCAGGCGCTTATCAATATCTGCAGACAGTTGCAGAAGTACAACGCATGTGGCTGGCTTGTGGATTTCAGTCGCATGGCAACGCCGAACATGAGCGACCAGAACTGGACGATCGAACTACTAGGTCACAGCCTGCCACAGACCAGACTTCGTAAGCTAGCGCTGGTTTTACCCGACGATCTTTTTCTGGAGGTTGTTGTGGAGAAAGTAAGCAATAGTCTACTCAGCATGTCCGGTAACCAGGTGCAGATCGCTCAATTCGACGATCCAGACACCGCCCAGCAGTGGCTTATTTGTTGCAGTGATCCCAACGAGGGTTTATTCCGGGATGCTTCATAAGATATTCCGCCTGTCGCCTAATACGAAGGATAATACACTGGCTCTCGGAGTTTGAGGACTGCTTTGATTTATTGCAGCCGTTTTTAGCTATTTTATTAAATTATTTGAAAAAAATCAGGATAAACATGAAGAATCCCTGAACTTTTCTTTCATAGTTCATGTAATAAACTTGCTATTAATTTATAATTCTTTGCACAACACAAGACTATGAAAGAACTTGAGAGAATTCAGCAGGCGCTTCGGCACAGCAACACCCTTGTATTAAAAGATCGTGAGAAGACAGTTGAATGTTCTTTTATCCGGGAGGGCCTTGTCTACGAAAATTTTCAGCTTGAAAACAATGTGCTGGCCTCAGCACTGCAGGAAACAAGCGTGAACGGCATCGTGGAAGGTTTAAACTTTGAGCGGCTTAAAAACAGGTATGAGTGGTTTGCGCTGCGCGTTAAATCCAGAATGCTACTGGACACTTTAAAATAATCTATTCCCGTAGTTATAGAAAAAGCCCTTCGCTACTTGCAAGCGAAGGGCTTTTTTATGTTCAGGAATCTGGTAACCTATACCTGGCCGATGCAGTACGCTGCTCTATGAATCTATCGCTTGCATTTGGCGTTCACATGCTCCTGCACATAGCAGTACCGCTTGCGGTAGCAGCTTTGTTTTACAGGGAGCAATTTACAAGGGCATCCTTGCTTATACTGGCAGGCCTAATTATCGATGCAGACCACTTGCTTGTGCGACCTATACTTGATCCCATGCGCTGTAGCGTAGGTTTTCATTTATTGCATCAATACTGGCTTATACCTGTTTATGTCCTGCTCGCGCTTATACCTAAAACAAGACTGGTTGGCATCGGACTCGTCATCCATATCGCGCTCGACTGGATGCATTGTCATATTTAGTTAAGCACTTCTTCGTTGCTGCCGCACTTCAGCATGCTGCTTCCGAAGTAAGGGTTGCGGATTTCTGAGTTGGTGCTTACCCAGTACGCGCCCTGGTTGTTGTTTACCATCGGGCAATGCTGGTAGTATACCTTCTGGTCGGTGGCGTCGAATGCTTTGGTCAGCGAGAACACAGCTTCTGACAGGTCTTCCAGTTGGTTGCGCTGCTCGCCCAGGTCGTTGGTGGCGGCGATGGCTGCAGCAGACTGACGTACTTTTTCAACCTGCTCCTCGGCAAATGTCTTCTGCTCCGGTACCTGCAGGGTAGCTACAGGCATTGCGTTGGCAGAGTTGAGTACGGCACTGGCTGCTTCTTTCGCTGTTGCTGCGTCAGACTCTACCATGGCATCTTTCAAGGCGATGTACTCGTCCAGCAGCTGGGCCAGGTTACGTTTCATAGGCTCTGCTACCGAATCGAAGGAAGGTGTTTCTACTACCACGGTGCCGGCTGCCGGCATATTGTCGCCGTTTGCCATGTCGTCGTGATGTTCGTGGGCATGCTCTTCTGTGGCATCAGCATGCTGCTGTGTGTTGTCGGATGAGCAAGAAGCGAAGGCAAACATAGCCACCAGCGCTGCAAATAATGTTGTCTTTTTCATAATGTTATATCAGAAAATAGTGGGGTTGGTTTCAAACATTTAACTAATCGGATAGCCCTGTCGGGCATGTCTTTTTGCAAAGTTAAGCTTTTTGGTGAAACGACGGTAAAGCGGCCGCGCTCGCCTATTTTCTGCTTTTGCGTATCTTTGAACAAATCAAGTTTTTACTATGGTCACGATCTATCATAACAACAGATGCAGCAAGAGCCGCCAGACACTGGAGTTGCTGCGTGAAAAAGGAGTGGAGTTGCAGGTAGTGGAGTACCTGAAAGACACCCCTTCTGCACAGGAATTACAAGCCGTGCTCCAGAAGCTGGGCTTAAAACCGGAGGAGCTTTTGCGCAAAGGCGAACAGGTATACAAGGAGAATTTTGCCGGCAAAAGCTATACCGACGAAGAGTGGTTGCAGATTATGGTCGAGCATCCAGTCCTGATCGAACGCCCGATTGTGGTCAAAGGCGACAAAGCGGCCATCGGTCGTCCTCCTGAAAAAGTGCTTGATATATTGTAACTCAGGTATGAGCAGGTATAAGGTATAGACCGGTATAGCCGCTATACCTGTCTATACCTGTTTTAGAATGGATAGCCGATGGCAATGTTGAGCACCATACCTTGTTTACCCGGTTCAGGCTTGAACCTGAATTTAAAGTCGTCGAGGACGAAGCGGTCGCCTTCGGGCAGATAGGGTACGCGCACCGGTATACCTAAGTCGAAGCGAATCACGAAGAACTCAATATCTACCCGCAGGCCAAAGCCTGTACCTACTGCCAGTTCCTTAAACAGATTGCCTGCTTTAAACTTTGGCTTCTCCAATACTCCTGTGTCTGTGTAGGTCTCTTCGAGCAGCCAGATATTCCCGGCATCTACAAACAGCGCTCCTCTAAAAAACCCGAAAATAGGGAAACGATACTCTACATTGCTTTCAAGCTTGATGTCGCCTGTCTGGTCAAAAAAGGAAAAGGCCAGATCTCCTGCGTCGTACGTGCCCGGCCCTATACTGCGTGCCCGGAAAGCCCTGATGCTGTTCGGGCCGCCAATTGAGAATTGCTTCACGTAAGGCAGGGTGCGTGAGTTCCCATAAGGGAAGCCCACTCCAGCGATCAAACGGGTTGCCAGCTGGCTCTTCTCTGAAAAATTAAGGTAGTATCGGAAGTCGTTATCAATGCGGGTGTATTGCGAGTACGGCTGGTTAAAAATGGTGCGCGGTGGCACAGGCGGTTCGGAAGCATCATCGCGTTTTTCGCTGCCCAGCAGCGACTGCACCGCACTCACCAGGTTGCCCGACACATCCAGGGTAGTAGCGTTAAAAAACTGATGGGTTTTATTCTCCAGCGCCAATGTGCTCAAGGTATGCTGATAAATAGAACCGATGATGAACTGTTCTTCAAAACTGCTACGTAAAAAAGGATTTTCATCAAGTAGAGCGCTAAACTCTTCTGTCTGTTTTCCCAGGCGTACATATTGCAGGTTTATTGGTGTGAAGTCATGCGTAATCGTCTGCCTAGGTCGCCAGTTATACCCGTAGGAGGCATTAAAGGAGTTCATCTGAAAAAACTGTACCCGGTTCAGGAAATTATAGCCCAGCGCAATACGCGTTTTTGGCACAAAGGCAGACCGAAGATTGGGCAGGTTGAAAGGAGCCACCAGTCTTGGGAAGGTAAGGCTGGTCTGTACCCCAAGCTCGTAGGAGCTAAGCCCGACCGGGTTCTCATCGGGTGACTCGCCGCTGACGTTCCGCTGGCCCCCCACCTGATTTTCAAAGCGACCGGTCAGGTCCAGAGTAAACACCTCTGACCCTTTAAAAGCATTGCGGTTTCGGAATGAGACAGTAATACCGGGCCCTGCCAGGTTATTGGATTTGCTCACCATCTGCGCTTCCGCCCGAAGCGATTTTTTTAAGTCGGGTGTCATGAAGATAAACGCATCCAGCCGGTCCTCTTTCAGGGTATCCCGCTCATACTGCAGGTTCACAAACTTATAGGCACTCAAACCAGACAACCTGCTGACAGTGAGAAGGTGGTTGCGACGGCTATACACGCTGTCTTTCGCCACAAAAAGCCCCGGCACAATATGCTTCGCCCGTACATAGTTTTCGTTCGGAATGTAGTTGTAACCTTCAAAGCGCAGCGTATCACTCACGGACAAACTGTCGTTCAGCACATAGTTTGCGTTGATAAAGATGTCGTCGATTTTGTAAGGGCGCAGGGAATGGGCCGGCAAATCATGTTTCAGGCGAAGGAGTACATCCACTTCTCTATTGCCCACCGCAGTGTCGGCACTGAAAATAAGCATATTGGGCGCAAAAAAGAAGTAACCTCTGTTTTTGAGAACCTGGTCTATGCGGGCTCTCTCGGCAATCATTTTGTCCAGATCGTAAGGTTCTCCCTGCTTGAGCAGCGAGTTGGCTTGCGTCTGACTGATCTCGGTATGTATGGGCAGGGAGTCGCTGGCGGTATAGTTGATCTTGCGTATGCGGTAAGGCTCGTGCACAGTGGCAGTCCAATCGATCGTGGCTTTCTTCTTTTTGATGGTAGTATCACTCTGCACAGTATTATAGAAATAGCCCCGGTTGTGCAGGCGCGATTGCATCACTTCGTTGATGCTGGCGGTGTCCACTTCAGACAAGAGCACAGGAGGCTCACCGAGCTTACTCTGTATCCAGTTTTTGAGGCCTTTCTCTTTCTCGGTATAAAATGTATTGTAGATCCAGAGCTTGGGGCGCATACCTAATATAGAGGCGTTGGGCTTGGGGCGCACCGTGTTGCTCAGTTCGGTTTCCAGCTCGGTGCCGCGCTTGCTGCTGTCCTTCTCGTCGTTTACTTTCACATTAAAACCTGCAAACAGGGCATCGCCTTCCGGAACGGTTTTCGTGCTGCTGCAACCGGGCAGTACCCAGCTCAGCGCCAGACATAATACAAACAGGGAATAGCGTAACGCTGTGGTCATAGGGGACTTATTCTTGTTCTTCTTTTACGACTTCTTCTACTTTTTCTTCAGCTTCCTGCTCTTCCTTACGCTTTTCTTTCTGATTAAACTTGATGGCTTCCTCCAAGCGTCGCGCTTCTTTGCGGGCCTCCCGACTTTCCAGACTGCGGAACAGGTCAGAGAAATTGTCATAGTCGCGCACAAAAATCAGGGCAAGGCCGGTGGCCCGCACGTCACCTTCCAGGAAGCCCTCGTACTGGTTGCGCTGGAAGCCGCGCACACGCAGTCTGCCGTCTTTTGTTAATGAGTACTCTACCGATACGTCTCCTCCAAAACCGCTCATGTTGCGCTGCTGTTCGTTCTGTCCTTCCAGCCCAATATCGGTACCGACACGCACGGTCAGGCGATCATCCAGAAACTGCTGGCGCATGGCCACGTTCAGGTCGGTGCGTCCTTGGGCTGAGCCGGAGGAGTAATCTTCATAGGAACTCACGCCTAATTCCAGTCCGAGACCGCCGGCATAACGATTGGTCAGCTGATTAAGCTGGTCTGTCATCACCTGGCTTAAACTGTTGCGTGCCGTAGATCCCAGTCCGCCACCACCTGAGCTAGACAAAGGATCCTGTGCCAGAAAACGACCCAGTACCAGCAAAGAGAACACCTGCTTGTTGAGCTCGGAATCATCTTGGCGCAGCGCAGCCAGGCGGCTCTCTACAGTGCCATCCAATGCGCCGCGACGTTGCTCTTCCAGCTGAATATCAAATCCGATCTCCGGCTTGAGCAATTCGCCATTCAGGTTCACAAACACCTCGAAAGGCAATTGGGTACGGTAGCGGTTCAGCGCAGCCTGTTCCATATCAACCTGGTCAACCACCAGTTCCATAGGGGCTGCCTGAAGACTGTAAATAGCTGAAATCTGCATGTTGGCCTGCATCGGGTCGCCGGTCCAGTTGATGTAACTGCCTTTAGCGATGTCGAGTTGCCGTGACACCAGATCATAAAAGTCCATGCTATACCTGCCTTCCGTGATCACGTAGCGGCCACTCATGCTGATCTGTCCGCTTGGCGTGATGCCGATAAAAAGTGGCGAAGCACTACCGCGCACGACCAGGTTATCGCCCGTGGTCGGGTCTATCACAATAGTTACGGTGGTGGCATCGGTCACATTAATCTGCGCATCGACATTAGCACCCACAAAACCAGCTGACGTGCTTTCCTCCACTACTCTTGCAAGTATGGCGTTGAGCGAATCGTTGAGCGTGACATATTCCACTACCCCATCTCGCTCAGCGGCTGCCACATTATCGGCAGGTATAACGGTGGTAAAGGTGGAACCGTCCAGCACTGTTACAAATACCTCGATATTCGGTTCCAGCATACTGCCCGTTATGTTGGCTTTCATGGCCATCTGCACGGTGCCGTAAAACAGGTCGTTGTCGTTGGCGGTTGAGTTCATGGCCAGGAAGCGTTCTGTTCGGGCGCGCAGGTCGAAGGTATAGTCGGTGTAGTTCTGGGTCAGGATGTTGCCGTTGATGTCGAGTGTATTGCCCAGCGAGTCGGTGAGTGTGAAGTCTCGCATGCTGATGCCCTGCTCCGTGAACTCCATGCGTTCGTTTTGCAAGGTATAGAGTGAGTTGAGCATTGTCAGGTTAAACTGCGCCTGGTTGAAATCCAGTCCACCCCGGATGGCGGGCTGTGCAAGAGTGCCCGTGATGCGCAGTTTGCCATTGGCGTTGCCAGCCAGGTCGTCTACCATGCCTTGGGTAAAGCCGCCAAACGAGGCCAGGTTCAGGTTGGCAATGTTGGCATCGAGGTTGAGCAGGCTCGTTTCAGCCTGCATTGCATACGTACCATTCACCAGCACTTCGTTGCCATTGCCGGTAAGCGCCAGGTTCAGGTTGTAACGGTTGGCGCCTGCTGTGTTTGCTTTCAGGGCGATGTCGCCAATCGGTATACCTGTGTAGGCAAAGTCTGATAAGGTGAGGTCGGCGGTAAAAGCCGGGTTACCTGCCAGCAGGTCCGTCAAAGTAGCCGTTCCGTTCAGCACTCCTGTCATCACGCTATCCTGCTGCTGAAATGACTCCATGATATAACCGATCTCAAAGTTGCCAAACTCCACTTGCAGCGGTGCATTCGGGCTCACAGGGCCGGTGCTGTTAAGAAGCAGGTAATTGCCGTTGCGCTCCAGCCGGATATTTTGTGCATAAAGCAGATTGGTGTCGAATTGCAGATAATTGTCCTGTGGTACCGACCAGGGCTCCCCGTTGATGACGAGTTGCTCCGGATTGAAAGCAAAGCGGTATCCAGGTCCCAGACTATTGAGCATACCACCTATCACAAACTGCTCCACGCTGTCAGTATCAGCCATAGCCAGTCGCAACGACAAATCATTGTCGCGGGCTGCTCCGTTCATACTCACATTGTTGAGCAACAGGGAAGGAGAGCGAATCTCACGCACGCCCAGATTGTAAGCCATTTGCTCCCGGTTTCCGCGTACCTGCAGCGCCACATCCTGGATGTTATACTCAGTATAAGTCATCTTACCTATGTTTGCATCCATGGCAAACTCCTGCGTTTCGCCATTGTAAGAAGCCGTGATCGGACCATTTACCTGCAGTTCTCCCAAATCCGGTACAAAAGAGGCGATGATATCCGGACGGCGCACCTGCATTGTCACATCAAAGTCACCCAGGTTGAGATTAGCCGGGAAAGGCGGATCGGGTTGCAGGTCGAAATAGGCGGAGAAGTGTTTGGCCAGCGCTGTTGGTAATTCTCCCAGGTCGTTGGCAAAACGCATATCGGCATCGAGTATGCTGGAGTTGAGTGCGATGGCTGTGCCGGGCATTTTCTGGGTCAGCGTAAGCTGCAGCGAGTCGATCGGGTAGGAGACGCCTTGCAGGCGCACCCGTACATCATCGCCTTCCAAAGTACCGCTGATATCACTGGCATCCTTACCGGCAAAACGACCGCGCAGCTGACCTCTCACTCCCAGGTCCTCTTCATAAAAATTGAGTGCTTTCAGATCTACGCCTTTCAGGTCCAGGTCAAACACATATTCACCCCGCTCGGCATTGCGCATGTTGAAGTCGCCTTTGAGGTCGAAGTTCAGGTTTTCGTCGCGGGCCTTGGCTGACACAAGGTATAAGTTGCGGTCGATGCGGGCGACTACGTCCACATTGTTGTAAGCGTAGTTGTTGTAATTGGCTTCCTTAATGCGGGCCTTTACATTTGCGCGCATGGTTTCGGGACTGAGGCCTGTGCCCTGGGCTGTTGCTTCAAAAGCGACCCGGCCTACGCCATAGTCTTCCGTAAAAAGCTGCTTCAGATCAAAGCCTGATGTTCTGACTATCGCCTTGAACGGCTCAGCGCCAGCTGGTCCCTCGTCCATGTCAACCACAGCGTTCAGTGTGCCAAAGGAGCTTTTGATCGCTGCATTCAGATCGAAGTTGGTGAGGGTGCCGCTATACTTGCCTGTCATGCTCAGGTTATTCGGGATCCTGATTTCCGGAGGTATAGTACCGGGAGGAGCCAGTGCCAGTATGTCGGTGCGGGTCGTAGCCACACGGTTGAGGTTGAGGTTCATGGCCAAACGGTCAGGGTCCATGGCGTTGCGCACATTACCGCTCACGTTCACGGCAGTACCCTGCAAACCTGCCACCTGCAGCTGCAGTATATTAATGTTGTCGAGCCTACCCTGCGCACGCCCGTCGAGGCGAAGGGTGGAGTTAGCGATTTTCCGGAACGAAGGATTGTCAGCAAGGTCAGGTGCAAAATACAGAGCGTCCTTCATGCCAATGCGGCTGTTGTCGATGTCAAGGTCCAGCTGCACGGCGTCCAGGTTATCAGTCAAATCAGCCCAGGAGGTATAGCGCAGGGCCAGGTCTTTGCTGATGCGGCTGTTGCCCGTTTGCAGGTCGAGGTTGGCCAACCGGGCGTGCGTAGAGTCGAGTGTGATGTCAGATTGAAAATTGTTCACGCGGAAGCCGCTCTGCTCCTCAAGTTTGAGTTGGTTGAGTTGCATGCCCATCTGGTTCAGGCTATACCTCACATCTTCAGCATCCATCTCGATGTTGGTAAAGCGCAAGTGGTTGTAGTCCATTCCGCGAGCCTGTTGCGCCGCGTCGGCGTTGTCCATACCTGCTTCCAGTCCGCTGACGTTGAGCTTACCCAGGTTTACGACCCACTTCACCGGCTGACCCTGTGTCTTTTCTACCGATTCGTCCAGCTTACGCACAGTTTCAGCCGGGTTCACAGCCAGCGAGTCGGTCGGTTTCATTTTCTCCTGCACATAGAGTACTTTGGAATTGTGCAGATCGAAGCTGCGCAGGTCGATGCGGGCATTCGGCAGGTCAATATCATCTACGATTAGTTCTGAGTTCCCCAGCTTCAACTCGATGCGTTGGTCTGCAGGTATACTGACGTAGTTCAGCGCAAAATTCTCTACTTCCACGCCACTCATCCCGAAGTCAAAAGTAACTGGCTCAGGCTCGGTTTCTGGTGGCAGTTTGGACTGCACATAGCTTATACCTGTATTGCGCAGCTTTATTTCATCCAGCCGGTAAATTTCCTCTTCCAGGTTCAGTTCTTCCATGGTGGTGGTCAGCTGTCCCACTCTTGCCCTGATGTGGTTGCCGCCCGCCTCGTCGTTGAAGTTGACAAACACGTTTTCGAGGTTGATCAAGCCCAGATCCAGCTGCATCGCTGCAGCTGTGTCGGCAGGTTGGGCTGTTGTGGTATCGGTCGCGAAGGCCTCCGTCAGAAAATCGAAGTTGGAGGTAGAGTCAGGGCGGATGTGCAGGTTGAGGGTAGCCTGCTGCAGGTCTATTTTGCTGATATTGATGCCGCCACTGAGGAGCGACCATATACTGAGGTCCAACCCGAGGCGCTGACTATACCAGAGCGTATCCTGCTGCTGGTCCTCCATGTATACATCTTCGAGTACAATGGCATTGCGCCAGTCCGTTTTAAACCGCCCGATCTCTACCCGTGTATCGAGCATGCCGGCCAGGTATGAGGCTCCTTTCTGCGCAGCAAAATTTTGCACTTTCGGGATCTGCAGGGCTATGATAATGAGCAATAGCAGACCTACTACGATGGCAAGGAACCATAGTATTACCTTGGCAATGGTCTTTCCGATATGTTTAGCTGATGCGATAGGTGTCGTATTTATTGTTTGACTTTACGCAGGATTGCTAACAAGGATAGAATTTTTTACTATTGGAAATCGTATACCTGTTTGTTCACTGCCCTTGCTGAACTGCGCCACCCTTCTATTGTTAAGAACCCATGCGCCCTGAAACTGCAATTATTTAGTGGAGGCTAAGGTGTAATTACTTGGTTGAGGTCTACAATGTATGATGTGGGAATAAGTATGGCAGCAAGGGTGTTTACAGGAAGTTATGTGCGAGATAACTATCCAAGTAAACTGCCCCTACTGCCACAGTGTGAAAGTAGTAAAAAATGGCGTAAAGCGCACGGGCAGGCAGAACTTCCTCTGCCGGGACTGCCGAAAGCAGTTCCAGCACACGTATCAGAAAGCGGGCTGCAGGCCCGAGGCAAAGCGCCTGGTGCTGCAAATGCTTGTCAGAAACGCAGGCATCCGCGACATTGAAGAGGTAACGGGCGTGCACCGGCAGACCGTGCTCCGGTGGCTCAACCAGAAGGCCGACAGCCTGCAGGTCAGTCCCCGGCAAGGGCACTACGACTCGGTACAGGTAGACGAGGTGTGGACCTTTGTCAAAAGACGGAAGAAGTGCAAAAGGTGGCTCTTCTACGCTTACGCGCCCGAAACAGACGAGGTGCTGGCCTGGAGCTGGGGCAATCGCAGCGAGCATACGGTCCGCAGGCTCTACCGGCAGCTGGAGCAGCTTAGAATAGGCCATTTCTGCACCGACGACTGGCCTGCTTTCACCAAAGTGCTGCCTAAAGACAGGCACATGATAGGTAAAGCATACACCAAAAACATCGAGGGGGTCAACCTGTGCCTGAGAACAAGAAACAGAAGACTGAACAGAAAAACGGCCTGCTTCTCCAAAAAAGAGCAAAACCATGAAAATGCTATGAAACTAATATTCTATTACCGCAACCATCATACATTGTAGACCACGACCAATTACTTAATAGCCAAACAACTAGTGTTGCGAGGAGTACTTAAGACAGTCTTTTATTATACTTTGATCATGGCACAGGAAGCTATACCTAGGGGCTTTAAGGAAATGTTGGATTTCGGATTGGTAGAAGCTTTGTTGGGCCGACGGTCCCGCCGATTCTTCAGAGGAGCTGAGATACCGGATGGGGTTTTTGCCTACAAATCTGAACATGCCCCCATGCCCCTTTCTGAGCTGGAGAAGTTACTTGTCGTAACAGCTTGTGCCGGCAACACGGGTTGGCACAACATGATCTACCGGGCGCAGCGGTATGTACCACACCTGTCTAATTATGCCGCCGCTGCAGGAGGGCGCACTTTCCCTTCTGCAGCAGGCTTCCATACCTCCATGACCTTTTTTACAGACGATACAGGCGTGTATGTGGTCAACAACCGCGATGCGCCCGCCTCTGCTGATCGCAAAGAAGATGGCTCACTGGAGCTGGATGATGTGGTGCAGGCCATGCAGCAGCATATTACCAAATTGCAGGACGGCCGATTAAAGCTTCCCTCTGCAGTTCCATTTGTGGAGGCGCACAATACCTGGGTAAGTAACAAGCCGGGCACACTGCTGGTGATTCCGGTGGCTGATCTGGCGCAGCACGTGCTGTTAGCGCTCTGTTATATGTTGCAGAATGGCCTTGTGCTGTATGATGATATCAACAAACGCCCCATACCAGGTATAGCTCGTTTCAAGTCCCTGGTAGAGCCGGATAGTACCTGGCCGATCACTTATGTAGAGCAATTGTGCATGGCTGAGGTTACCGTGGAAATATCGACTTCCTGCTACGCGGGTTCGCTGATGTTGCAGGCTATGGGGCTAGGCGGGTGGTTATACGATGGCATCGATCCGTTTAGTGTGCTGGGGGCGAGTGGGGTAGCAGGTGCAGAAGGACTGGGGTTTCGCTACGATACAGATGAGCGTTGGCCTTATCCCAACCCGACCGGACTGGCAGGGGTGATGGAAGCTTACTGTCCGCCGCATTATCCTGATATGCGTGCTGCTGTGGAAGCAGTGTGTGAAAGAAAGTTCGGTAAGGGAGGCCCCTTTCATCCGGCAACTCCCGGCCCCTGGAAAGATGCCGCTGATGTACGGAGCGCTGCCCAGGTACATGATGCAGACTTCAGGGAGTGTGTGGCACTGCAGGCACAATACGTGTACGATACTTTCGGTAAATTCCCCGGCACGGTGCCTTCGGTCTTCATTTGTCCTTACTTACAGGCTCACCACCTCGATCTGGACTTTTATGATAAGTTTTATCAGCCGGGTGCCTATTTGTATACGCATGCCCACCATATGAAGCAGTGGCACCCGTAGCTTCTACAAAAAATTAGCTATATAAGCTTTGATCAGGCCATCATCACGTTGTAGCGGCTATACACGCCCATCAGTTCGCCCATTGCTAGCACATGCGGGCCCATTACGCGGAGCAAGGCCTGCCGGCCGGTACCCTCTTTTATATTGAGCATCACATCCAGCGCGTATACCCTGAAGTAATAATGATGCAAACCCTGGGGCGGGCAGGGGCCACCGTAATGCAGTTTTCCAAAATCGTTGGTTCCCTGTATACCTGGCACAACGCCTTCATCGATCAGATTAGTGGGAGGGATGTTCCAGACCAGCCAGTGTGTCCAGATGCCCCGCGGCGCATCCGGATCCTCTATGATCACCACCACACTTTCTGTATACTTAGGCAGGTTTCTGATTTCCAGCGGTGGACTGATGTTCTCGCCATCACAGGTATAGCGGTTCGGAATCCGCTCACCCTGCGAAAAGGCGGGACTTGTAAGGTATAGCTTTCCTTGTGTTCTCGGCTGCATAACGTTTCAATTCCAGTGTAGTGTAAGTATGACTGTCATTCAGGTGGGTGGAAAGGAAAAAGGTAGCACAAATGTGGGTTTTATATTTATATAATAACTTTGTTTTTTTATAAAGGTTGAGTTTTTAAATAAATAAAAGTATATATTTACTAATAATCTTATTAATTGTAGATGTTTATACCGTAAAAGCCTCTTAAAACAATGTGAATAAATATTTTTTACATCTTTTTTCTATAAATAATTGATTATTAGCCGGAACCTATTAACTTTCGTATATAAGGCAATCCGGATAAAAAAGCATGAGGTTATGGAGATATTTATCATCTTAACAGTACTGTCGATTTATGCAGTAGGCTACCTGTTGTACTACATGTATGGCAAAGAGGAGCAGAAATACCGAAAGTACGACCGCTATCAAAAGTATGACCGCTATCAGGTATAGGGTCAACCAATACTGTTTGTGTTTTCAGTTCGCGGGCGCTGACCGCGAACTGTTACGCCATGAAAAAAGGTGCTGAACTATATTCAGCACCTTTTTTCATGGCGTAAATCAAATGGGAAATTTTGAGCTTATCTGGCAGTGCTCAACTGCAGGTAATTAACCAGGTCATCTATTGAGTAAACCGGTACTTCGTCCGGAATCACGACATTATACCTCTTCTCTACTGCCAGTATAATATCTACCACATCAACTATATCCAATCCATTTTCCCAAAGGCCTTTGGGACCGGAAAGTTTATGGGGGGCGATTGTTTTTAATCTGCTTACCAGATTAAGTACCTCACTGTACAAGGTAGTTCTAGGATCTGCCATATGCTTAAAATAAAAGGTAGTGTTTCCTGTTCTCCTCCTGCCTTTAGTTCTGGCAGGAGGAGAGAGGATTTTAAATTAGATCTTAGTGCGCATACTCGTGCGCCATTTTCCTTTCTTCGAGTGCTTTGGTTTCGTGCTCCAGTTCTTCCAATATTTTCTCTTCCAGCACGATCACAGTTTTCTTGTCCCAGCCGAACTTTGCCAGGATGCGGTCAAAACCGTAGTAGATGATCGGCACCACGATCAGAGTCAGGAACATAGATGAGCTCAGACCACCGATCAAAGCCCAGGCCAGACCGTTCTTGGTCGCGGCCACGGAGCCACCTGCCAGTGCGATCGGCAACATACCAATCACCATCGCAAGCGTCGTCATCAGGATCGGACGGAAACGGATACGAACTGCTTCGGTCAGGGCTGCTTTCACCTCCACGCCTTCATCTTTCAGCTTGTTGGTAAAGTCAACCACCATAATCGCGTTTTTCGCTACCAGACCAATCATCATAATGATACCCAGGATCGAGAAGATACTCAGTGCCTGTTGTGCCAGCGCAAGTGCCAGTAAGGCACCAATGATCGCCAGCGGTATAGAGAACAGTACTACCAGTGGGTATACATAAGAGTCGTACAGGGCCACCATGATCAGGTATACAAAGATGATAGAGGCCAGCAAGGCGATACCCAGCGTACCAAAACCTTCGCTCTGGTTTTTCATGTCGCCACCAAACTCGTAGCTCACACCTTTTGGCGCTTCTACTGCCGCGAGTTTCTCCTGAATCTCTGCACCGATCGAACCAGACGGACGACCGATTACCTGCGAGTTCACGTTCACGGAAGTTACACGGTTGTAGCGCTCCAGCTGCGAAGGACCTGTTGACTGACGGATATCAGCAAACTGACCCAGACGCACCAGTTGGCCCGTATTGTTCACAAAAGACAGGTTAGCAATATCTGTCACGCTGCGGCGGTCAAACTCGTCGAGGCGGATGTTGATGTCATAGTCTTCAGTACCGGAGCGGAATGTCACGTCGGAGTTACCACTAAAGGCCAGCTGCATGCTTGCACCTACGTTCTCCAGCGACAGGCCTACGTTGGCCATCTTATCACGGTCCACAACTACTTCAATTTCCGGGTTACCACCTTCCACTGACATCTCGACGTCGGCCGTACCAGACACACCTTCTACCACGCGCATTACCTGCTGCGAGAAATTCATCACACTGTCCAGGTTAGAACCTGAAATAATCAGCTGGATTGGCGCTTGTGAGTTACCAACCAGACCTACCGGCACCGGTGTCACTTCCACGTTCGGAAGTTTGCTCTCGATGTCAGCTTTGGCCTGACGGCTAAACTGGTCGGTGCTGAACGTACGCTCCTTCACGTCAATCAACGTCACTGATACTTCCGATTTATAAGCTGTGTTCTGACCCTGCTGTGCTGAAGAAGTAGTACCAACTGTGGTAAACACTTTCGATACTTCCGGGAAAGACTCCAGGTATTGCTCTACCTGGCGTGTTGCAAAGTTGGTCTGCTCTACGGTTGAGTTCTTTGGTAACTCCAGCTGCAAGCTTACTTCACCACGGTCACCGGCAGGTATAAAGGCCGAACCGATAAAGCCGAGTGGCACGAGTGCAAACGAAGCAACCAGCAAGATTATGGTTACGGACAGCGTAATAAACTTGTGGTTAAAAGCCCACTGCAGTGCTGACGTAAAGCCGTCAATAATGCGGTCCAGCACGCGCTCAAAAGCCAGAATGAAGCGACCGAAAATGTTTTTATCAGAAATATGCTCTAAACGTGAGAAACGGCTGGCCAATAGCGGAATCAGGGTGAAGGCTACGAACAATGAGATCATCGTTGAAACGGCCACTACCACGGCAAATTGACGCAGAATGTCTGATACCAGACCCGAAGAAAGGGCGATAGGTATAAACACCACCGAAATTACGAGCGTGATAGATGTAACAGTCGCCATGATTTCACGAATACCGTCGTAAGCAGCTTGTGCCGGCTTTTTGCCCATTTCCATGTGGCGGTGAATGTTCTCAATTACCACAATGGCGTCATCCACCAGGATACCTACTACAAGCGAAAGCGCCAGCAGCGACATCAGGTTAAGCGAATAACCAAACAGGTACATGAAAATAAAGGTTGCCACCAGGGAGGCAGGTATAGAGATCATTACGATCACCGCATTTCGGAACGAGTGCAGGAACAGCAACATCACAACTGCCACCAGGATCACCGCAATCATCAAGTCATGGAGTACCGAGTCGGCTGCCTCCAGTGTAAAGTCAGAGGAGTCGTTGGCGATGTTGAAGTTCAATCCTACATCAGCGTATGAGAGCTCCAGATCAGCCAAGGCTTCTTTTGTCAGACGGCTTACCTCTACAGCGTTGGCATCTGACTGCTTCTGAATCGTGATACCCACGGAAGGGTTGCTGTTTACGCGGGTTAATACTTCAATATCTTTCTGCGTATCCTGTACTTCTGCTACGTCGCCCAGGCGCACAATACCGTTCGCATCTTCACGCACGATTAGGCTTCGCAGTTGGTCCAGCGACTCGAACTTACCAGCCAGACGAATCTGGGTTTGTCCGCTTTCCTGCTTGATCTTACCCGTAGGGAAGTCGAGGTTGGAGTTGCGGATCTTCTGCTGTACCTGCAGGATAGAGAGGTTATAAGCCTCCAGTTTGTTGGCGTCGATGTTCACTTTGATCTCGCGCTCCTGGCCACCCAGAATTTTGATGGCAGCCATACCTGGTATGCGCGATAGCTCTGGCTTGATCTTTTTATCGATCAGGTCATAGAACTCGGTTGGCGACATATTGGCCGTGGCACCCATCTTGATGATCGGGAGGTCGTCGAGGTCAAACTTGTTAAGCGTGGGCGACTCGGCATCATCCGGCAGATTGGCCAGAATGGTGTTGATCTTTCGCTGCGCATCCTGCAGGGCCAGGTCCACGTTGGTGCCCTGGTTCAGTTCCACTACAATAATAGAGAAACTCTCCAGAGAAGTACTACGCATTGTCTTCACGTTCTCGAGTGCCGATAAGGCCTCCTCGATCTCTTTGGTCACCGAGTTCTCTACCTCGTTAGGAGAGGCACCCGGATAAATGGTAGAGATGGTCAGTACCGGTGGGTTGAACTTCGGAAGAAGCTCGTAGTTCAGCGACATGTAGCTCGCAACACCCAGCAGTGTGAGGACCGTGAAGACCACCACCACCAGGGTTGAGCGCTGTATGGATATTTTGGTTATGTTCATTTCTTAATATTCTTGAGAAAGAAGATTTTCTGTTATTTCAGCACGTTAACTTTCATGCCTTCACGCAGGTTGATCTGGCCGCTGCGAACTACCTGCTCGCCTGGCTTCACACCATCCAGAATTTCTACCTGGTCCTGCGTTACCACGCCTACACGTACCGGGCGCTGGCTGGCCTGTCCGTCTTTCACCACATACACAATTGGGTTCTGGATGCTACCCACTATCGCTTCACGTGGCAACAGCATGGCGTCACGCTGGTCGGCTACGTCGAAGAAAGCGGTGCCATACATACCGGCACGCAGGTTGTTGTTAGCGGCATTTTTCACTTCCACTTCCACATCAAACTTCAGGGTAGGGTCAGCCTGGGCGGCAATAGCCGTTACCACGCCTTCATACTCCTGGCCTGAACCTGCATCGGCTTTCACTTTCACTTTGTCGCCTTTGTTGATCAGCAGTACTTCGCTTTCAGAAGCTTTCACTTTCAGTTTCAGCTTGTCCACGTTCACAATGTCGTACAGCTTCGTGCCTGCATTCAGGTATGAGCCTATTTCTACATAGATTTCGTTTATCTCGCCACTGATAGGGGCTGTGATACGTGTTTTGGTCAGGCGCTGACGGGCAGCTACCAATTGGCCTGCCGTAGCTTTTGCATTCAGGCGGGCATCTTCCAGCTGACGCTTGGTGATGGCATCTCCTGCAGCCAGGTTCTCGAAACGCTCAAGGTCACGCTTGGCTTTTTCGGCATTGGTTTGGGCTGTAGCAAGGTCGGCAGCCATGGTGTTGCTTTCTACCTGTACCAGCAGTTCGCCCGCTTTCACTTTATCGCCTTTGCGCTTGAGCACGCTTTTGATCTGACCTTGTGTTTCAGATAGCAGCGTTAGGCTCTGGATCGGAGCGAAGTTGCCTTGCGCCGTAAAAGACTTGTCGAGTTTGGCGGAAGCTACTTCGGTAATGGTGACAGGTATAGCATCGCTCTTGATGGAGGCTACGGCAGCGTTGGCAGCCATTTGCTCTTTGTTGCTCATCAGCTTAAAGCCTATAGCGCCCAAAATCACGATTACGACTACGATATAAATCAGCTTTTTCATTTTGTTCTTTGTGATGCTTATTTAATTAATGTGTTTAGGTCGCCGGTAGCTTTCAGGTAGCCAAGTTGGGCCAGCTGGTACTTCAGCATTTCGTTATTCAGATTTGTTTTGGCTTCGCGCAGACTCACTTCAGCTTCCAGTAGGTCAGTCAGCGGAGAGATGCCTTCTTTGTACAGGTCATTCGTGGTGTCGTATACCTCCTGGGCCAGGGCCACATTCTGCTCCTGCGCCGCTATGGACGACGAGCTGTTCTGCAGCTGGCTGATCGAGTTCTCAAGCGCCACTTCCAGGTTCTTGGTCAGTTTCTGGCGATCCGCCTCCAGCGACTTTAGGGTATATTCGGTCTGCTTGATCTGGGAATGTTTTTTCAATCCATCAAAGATCGGGATGTTGAGCTGCAAACCGACGATACCAGTACTAAACCAGGGCTGACTAGAGTCAAAGAAGTTAAACTCTTTGCGCATGGCATTGTACTGGAGGGTTCCGGTAGCAGACAGGGTAGGGTAGTAGCCGGACTTGATGTTCTGCATTTGCAAATCTGTCAGTTCGGTCTGCTTGTTGAGTAACTCCAGTTGCGTTTGTCCCTGCACCAGGTCTTTGCTACTGTTAAATGCGGCAGCACCTGTATCGAGCGTAATGGTAGCGTCTGTCAGGGCTATACCTTCTTCCAGTGGCATACCCATAAAGAACTTCAGCACGTTCATTTGCTGGTCAAGCGCGCTGGTTAGCGTTTGTAGCTGTGTCTCGAGGTTTGTTTTGTTTACCTTGATGCGGTTCACGTCCACTTTTCGGGCCAGGTCGTTTTCGTACTGCAACTGCAGGATCTTGCCTAATTGGTCCAGTCGGGCCAGGTTAGCGTTGATGATCTCGAACTGCTCTTTTGTCTGCAAAATCTGGAAATAAGAAGAGCTCACGTTGTACATTACTTCTTCTTCGGTCATGACCTTGCGCAGGCGGTAGAGGTCCTCGCTGCTTTTGGCTGCCTTAAGTCCTACAAAATAAGACTGGTTAAACAGCAATTGCGACAGCTGTATACCTGCTGAAGCATTGTATTTGGTACCGAACTGCACCGGGATCATCTCGTCTGGCTTGCCCTCAAATACGTTCGGGATCACCTGCACCGGGATGGCCGGATACATATTAAAGTTACCGAAGCCATTTACCTGCGGCAAACCAGTGCTCTTGGCCTCTTTTACCATGTATTTGGCGCTCAGTTGGTCATACGAAGCCTTTTGCATGTCTTCGTTATGCTCCAGCGCGTACGTGATGGCCTCCTGCAGACTCAGCGTCTGTACATCGGGCTTTTCCTGCGCCACAACCGGCTTCACGAAAAGCATGGCCAATCCGACTACTAAATATTTGATTTTCACGTTTTTAGTTTATTGTGTTTAGATATAATTAGTAAGTTCTGAAAATAATGAACTGTAAGAATAAAAAAATTATTTCCGGGTCATCTCCCACTCATCAATCAGGTCGGGCAACTTGTTTTTCATATAATCCAAGAAGCTGATGAAGTCATTCAGCTTAGTGTCGTAGATTGGGTTTTCGCGCTTTCTGACTTCCATTACACGTTTCAGTAATCCGTTCAGGTGGCTCAGATCTTCCATTTTCTTTGAAAACAGGTCACGCCAGTTAGATGACTTGATGCGGAAGTAGCGCTTACGGTCGCCCGGGAATGTGGTATACTCGATGTGCCCGGTGTTGAGCAGCATGTTCAAGGCGTTGCTGGTAGCGCTTTTGCTGATGTTTAGTGTTTCACTAATATCATCAAAAGTGAGTTCCGCGCGGTCAGAAACAAGCAGCAGCCCCATTACCCGTGCCACAGCAGGCTGAAAGCCGTTGTTCTCCTGATAAATGCCAAATTCCTCGATCAGGCTAAGCTGTTGTTCGCTAAGAGTCATATTATACCTTTCTTTTAAAGAATTAACGATACAAAGGTAATAGTTAGTTTCATTAGTTCATAATTTGCAGAACTAAATTTTTGCTATAATCTGAACATTCAGTTTGCTCCTTATTCCAGCATGCGTCTCAAATAGTTGATTTGGCCGAGGTGATAGTTTAAATGACCGTAAAGGTGTATCATGAAAAAGCTGACGGTCATTTCATAACCAAGCACCTGCTGCGGATAGGTTTCCTGTAGTTCGTTTTCGGTGAGGCGCCCGAATGTATGGGAGACAATGCGCTTTACCTCGGCAATTTTTTCAAGCAATTCCTTCCTGGCAATATTCCGGAGGTTAAATTCTGCATCCCGGTTCCGGACATAGCCACTCTGGCCCAGTATAGCTCCGATATAGGTATTAAGATTCCCCACCAGGTGCAGGCAGAGGTTTCCGGCAGAATTACTTATTTGCCCTTTCGTTTTCCATAAGTTTTCCTCCTCTTCGAATGCCAGAATCTCGTTTGAGAGCCTTTCCAGTTCCCGATCAAACAAATGGCGTAGTTCAGTTGACATTTGCTGCATGTTCAATTTCTTTATACTTTTTCATTTATCACAACTCCAGCCTGCCTTCATAAACCAGCACAGTCAGTGGGGGCAGTTGCAACGAGTGGTTTGCCTTTGCTTTCCCAGGTATAACCTCTTTGCGGTTCTTTTTCCGGACCTGCCATTCGGTCGCTGTAGAGTCAAGTATGAGCTGCCAGTCAGGAGACCAATCGGGTAAGGGACAGGGCAGGGAGGTTTCGGAGAAGTTGAAGAGACAAATAAGGTGCTGCAGGCCGTCTTCGGTTTGGCGGTGCAGCAGCAGTCCCTGAGAACCCATTACGTGTGCCCGTGTGCAGTTTTTGCTGAACTCCTGCAGTACAGGATGTGAGCGTCGCAGGCTTATGAGTGTGCGGTGCCAGTCCAGCAGCAGCCGGTTTTTGCCTTCCCGTCGCTTTTCCCAGCTTAATTTTGAATTCTCAAAGGTCTCCTCTGCCTGCGGATCGGGCGGTTGCACTTCCCATTTGTAACTGGCGAACTCTTTTCTTCGGCCTTCGCGCACAGCGTGTATCAGCTCTTTGTCTGAATGGCTCACGAAATAGAAGAAAGGACTTTCCTCTGCGTACTCTTCACCCATGAAAAGTAAGGGCACGTAAGGTGATAGTAGTAGGGCAGCGGCGGCCAGTTTCAGCCTGTCAGTATTTATCAGCACCGAAAGTCGTTCTCCTTTGGCCCGGTTGCCCGCCTGATCGTGATTGAGGTTAAATACGATGAACTGATCGCCGGCTATACCTGCAGAGGAGGCACCATGCCGTCTTTTCCGGAAACTAACGTACTCGCCGCTGTGCACGAAACCATCGTTATAGGCCTTGGCCAGTTGTTCCATCTTTCCGAAATCAACATAACGTTCCTGTCCTTTACTGTCGAGCAGCACATACAGGGCATGGTGAAAATCATCAAGCCATTGTGCTTCGAAGCCGTAGCCGCCAACTTCCGGGTTCTTGACAACTCGTGGACTGTTGTAGTCACTTTCGGCTGTCAGGTATAGCCGGCGGCCCAGGCGCTGTTCCAGTTTTCTTACTTTCCGGTGGATCAGTTCCCAGATGTGTACTGCTCCGTTGTCGATCACGGCATGAATGGCGTCGAAGCGCAATCCGTCCAGGTGATAGTGCTCAAACCAATAAAGTGGGTTATCCGAGATATAGGCTCGCACCCCATCCGACCAGGCTCCGTCAAAATTAATGGCATCTCCCCAGGGCGAGTTGTACTGATCTGTAAAATAAGGCCCGAACTGTGACAGGTAATTTCCTTCCGGCCCCAAATGGTTATACACCACATCCAGAAAAACAGCGATTCCTCTGGCGTGGCAGGCATTGACCAGAAGTTTCAGGCCCTCCGGACCACCGTAAGAGTTTTGTACAGCGTACGGGTATACGCCGTCGTAACCCCAGTTGCGATGGCCCGGAAAAGCGGCCACCGGCATCAACTCAATGGCATTTAAACCTGTCTCGACCAGTTCTTCCAGACGCGGAATGATAGCCGCAAAAGTGCCTTCGGGTGTGAAGGTACCGACATGCAGTTCGTACAGAACAAGGTCCTGAAAGGGGAGACCGCGCCAGCTGCCGTCCTGCCAGGTATAGGCGGCATGGTCGATTACTGCGGACGATTCGTGTACGCCATCAGGCTGGTGAAAGGAGGCAGGGTCAGGATAATCCTGCTCTCCGTCGGGCATATAAAAGTAGCGGGTGCCGGGGTAAGTAGTCTCAACTTCCAGGGTATAGAAACCTTCGCTATCTGACTGCATTTGTAGTTTGCGCTCCTCAGGGTATATCAGGTGCAGCACCATCTGCTTCTTCTCAGGAGCCCACACTGTGAAGCGACACCTGCCATTGCCCAGGTAAAAGGCACCCGCTTTTTTCATAGCTTCAGCTGTAGGTATAAGATTTTATTTCAAGGCGTCCACAGTTGGTTCAGGCAGTCTGCTATACCTGACTTAGGCTTGATTTAGCCGGATGATCATCCCTTCGTCCCCGCTCAGGCTGACGTGCTTGCCAACCACTCCGCCTTCACGTTCCGGCAGTGTGTCGATTACGATGGTACCCTCGAAACTGAAATGCTCTGGCGCAAAATGACAGGGTCTGTGGCTCAGGTTGAGCAGAATCAGAAAGCGTTGATCCGGGGTATAGCGTAGGTAGGCCAAAAGCGGACCATTCGCTACCACAGGTCTGTAGTCCCCGATGTGCAGGGCCGGCTCTTCCTGACGCAGTTTGATCAGGCGTTTGTAAAGTGCGTAGATCGAGAATTCGTCTTCCTGCTGCGCTTTCACATTTACACGGCGATAGTCTTCGGGCAGTCGCAACCAGGGTTTGCTTTGGCTGAAGCCTGCGTATTCGCTTTTGTCCCACTGCATGGGGGTGCGTTGCGGGTCACGGCTCAGGTTAAGGCCGGGCATGTTGAGCCCCTGCGGATCCTGAATTTCGTCCGGAGGTATAGGCACGTCGCGCATCCCGATCTCATCGCCATAATAGATGGTAGGTGTTCCGCGCAGCGTGAGCAACAGCATGGCCGCCACCCTGGCCTGCGCCTTGCCCACCCGACTCGTGATCCGGGGCTGATCATGGTTGCCCAGCACCCAGTTCGGCCAGCCGCCATCTGGCAAAGCACCTTCGTATTGATTTATGTTAGAGGAAATCTCCGAGGCATCCCAGTCAATGGAGAGCAGCAGAAAGTTGAAAGGCAGGTGCGCCCCGTTCTTGTCCGAGCCGTAATACGTCATCAGTTTGTGGATAGGCAGGTATATCTCGCCGATCATCATGCGTTCGTCGTAGTTGTCGAGTACCTGGCGCATTTTGTGCACAATATCGTGTACCTCAGGCTGGTCGGTGGAGTAGGCCGGAATCAGTTTTTCGTAAGTGGCCTGGTGCGGTTTGTAATTCGGATTAACGGGATTATCACGCAGCTGGTCGTCTTTGATCATGTGCCACATCACGTCTACCCTGAAACCGTCTACGCCTTTGTCGAGCCAGAAGCGCATCACATCCAGCATGGCCTTTTGCACCTCCGGGTTGCGCCAGTTCAGGTCGGGCTGCTCTTTCAGGAAAGCGTGGTAATAATACTGTTGCGTGTTTTCGTCCCACTCCCAGGCGCTGCCGCCGAACACGCTGAGCCAGTTATTTGGCTCGGAGCCGTCTTCATGGGCATCTTTCCAGATGTACCAGTCCCGCTTCGGACTGTCTTTGGATGAGCCCGATTCTTTAAACCAGGGGTGCTCGTCGGAGGTATGGTTGGGCACCAGGTCCAGGATCAGCTTCATGCCCCGGTCGTGCACGGCCTGCAGCAGTTTATCAAAATCGGCCATGGTGCCAAACAGCGGATGAATGTCGCAGTAATCGGAAATGTCGTAGCCAAAATCGGCCATGGGAGAGGAGAAGATAGGAGAGATCCAGATCGCCTTTATACCTAGTGTTTTGATGTGGTCGAGTCGTTGGATGATGCCCTGCAGGTCACCCACGCCATCGCAGTTACTGTCCTTGTAAGAGCGTGGATAGATCTGGTAAATAACTCCTTCCTGCCACCACAGGTATTTTTGCTGCGCGTCTTTCATAGTCTGTTGGTTTGGTCTGCAAATCGGCCTCGGGCCGGTCGTGTTTTAATGACTCATGTACGGGAAATTCTGGGGAGGGTATGGTTTAGCCGGCTCACTTACCCGTCATTATAAAAAAGACACAGGAATTATTCCTGTGCCAGAAGGGGGGCAGCTTTTACCGGGAATGTAGGAGAAGCATCTAACGTCCTTCCGGTATCTAGCCACAAGCAAGGATGGACAAATCATCTTTTAAGTATACTTGTAAACTCAACCACACCTTTGTGGCTGCGTTATAAATAGCTCATAAAGATAGGTATGGAGCGCAGCTTTTCATCGTTCTTCACGGGGCTTGGTCTGATCGGTATCCTGACAGGTATGGTGCTGTTGGTGTTCGTTGTGTGGAGCGTGATCTGGGCCTTTCATGATGCCCGGCGCCGGGGAAAGTCTCCCTGGCTGGTGGCGCTGATGGTTTTACTCATGGTGTGGCCGGTTGGTTTGGTACTGTGGTTAATGCTCCGGCCACTAAAAAAAGAGCAGCAGGTATAAGCTACTCCCAGCGCACGATGTGGTCGTATTCTTTGTGGCGCTTTACAAAAGCTTCCACCACTGGGCAGGAAGGTACAATCTGGCATTTGCAAGCCACGGCGTGCTCCAGTCCTTCTTTAACCAGTCTGTCGGCTATACCCTGGCCACGGTGTTGCTCAGGTACATAGGTATGGTCAAAGTCCATGTGGCCGTTATTGGTGATGGTATAGGTGAGCTCGGCCTCACCGCCTTCAAGCGTAATATAAAACCGGGTGTCTTCTTCGTCGTGAATGATTTCCATGGGAATAGGTAAGTGGTTCGAAACAGGTATATGGCTCCAGGGTGGAAGGCGTTAAACACGACACCTCAGTGTAAAGCTTTATGCTATAATTTGCAAATAAATTTCAGGAACTGCAAGTAGCAGAAAGCAATCAACGACTCATCATAATTTATCCTCCTTAAAATAAGGTCACTGATTTCTGCAGGTATACCTGTACTTAAGCAGCAAAGCCGCTCTGTCGCAGGACAAAACGACTTTGCTGTTTACAATTATATAGGTTTCAAGCTTATAAGACAGTCAATTTTTTGGTGATCATTCCCCGTTCTGTCTGAATCTGCAGGAAGTACAGACCGGCTTTTGCAGTCGGCAGGTTAATCTCCACAGCTTCCGGTCTCGGTCCGGTGATGTGCGTCTGGTACAGGCGCTTGCCAGGCGCATCGTATACCTCCAACCTATGCACATCGAAATCGGCATGGCGCAGGCTAACAGTAAATTGACCATTGTTCGGATTCGGGTAGACGGTGATCGCTTCGGCCGGCCCCAGTTCCTCTATCACAAAGTCGGAAGAACTCTTTGCCAGGCCGCCATAGCCGGTTATGGTCACTTTGCCGGTGCTGGCCCCACGCGGCACACGTACCTTATACCTGTTCTCAGCGCTCTCCAGTACCAATGCCTCCTGCCCGTTAAATGTGATTATATCTTGCTGTCCCATGACGCCGAAGTGTTCACCTGTGATCTCCACTACGGTGCCCACCGCGCCTTTGGCAGGCTGCATGGCCGTGAATTTCGGACCCGGAATCACTTCGAACGTACTCACAGAGAGCGTCTTTCCGCCGGGTGTTTCCACTAATATAAAACCTGACTCGGCCTGCTCCGGCACACGCACCACGAGCTGCTGGGGACCAGCCTCCATTACCCCGGCCTGCACTGTACCGAAGTATACCTGGTTGCGTGATTTGTCTGTGGCAAAATTCTCGCCGGTGATGGTGATGCTCGCGCCCACTATGTCGGTCTGCTTGCTCTGGCCCGTGATAACCGGAGTATACCACACGGTATAGGCTGAACTGCTCAGGGCCTCGCCACCCTTGGTACTGATCTGGAATATACCTGTCGTGGCATCTGCCGGCACGCGCACTGTTAGGGTGCTGCCGGTATGGCTTAAGATCTCGCAGGTAAGGCTGCCGAGTTTTATATTCTCGATCAAATCGGTCTGCAGGTGCTCGCCCGTAAGCGTTACTGTTTGGCCCACCCTACCTTCCAGCGGACTAAAAGAGCTCAGCAGCGGGGGCTGGTATACCTGGAATTTATCCGTGGAGGTCACACCCCCGTCAGGTGTAATGACCTTGATTTTGTCTGTGAAGGCCCCTTTTGGAACGATCACTTTCAGCTCGGTGGTTGAGGCGCTTACCACGGTGGCCGCCTTGCCGTTCAGGTATACCTTATTGTCAGCCGGCGTAGAAGCAAATCGCTGTCCGCTGATGATGATCTCAGCTCCCTGCTTGCCAGCAGCCGGGGAAAAGCCCGCTATACCTGGCGTGGCCAGCACATCCTCCAAATTCACCCGCACGCTTTCGTTGATCACCGGCGGCATGTCGTAAATGCGGTTTTGGGTGACGTTGGTGCGGATCGGGGAGTTGAAATCAAAGAAGATATCGGCAAAGTTCTCCACCAGCGCCTTTTCCGGCAGGTCGGCTTTTGGCTTAATGCTGAACTGGATATAACCGTGACTGCCAGGCTCATCAGCGGTAGAGTCAGGCAGCATGATGTTGTCGAAGGTCCAGGTGAGGACGGGACGGCCTTTGCCGCTTACTTCCAGACGGCCCGGGTGGGAGGTAGCACCTACTTGCAGTGTGCTCAAATCCAACTGCTCGGAGAGGGTGTCCACCACCACGATGCGGTAGGCTACGGCGGTACCTGTATTCTGGAAGCGTATTTTGTACTTGAGGGCGGAGCCAGTTGGGGTGTAGTGCTCTTCTGTGCGGCCTACCGGTGTCACCAGCTTGTCGTTCGGGTCATAGGAATCGGTGATCAGCATGCATTCCATAGCCTTCTCCGACTCTTCATCATCTGTGGGCAGCAGGTTCACCTTGCCAGTGCTCACGGAGCTAGCCTCATCGCCCGGACAACCCTCGATGGTGACGCTAACAGCCGTGTTGTCGCCGTTGCCGGCGGGCTGTTTTGTCTCCAGTCGCCAGGTATAGCCCATGGAGGGCACCCAGAGTACCAAGCTGTCACCGGAGGCCAGCCGGAACTGCTCCTGCGAAGCCAGCAGACCGTCGGCATACTTGCGGAATAGCTGCGGTGCATCCATGTCAGCAGTGCCGGTATTACGCACCACGAAGCGGATCATACCTGTCTCGGCGTTGCAGCGGCCGGTGATAGAAACCGTCGGTGTTGGCTTCGCAGGCTTGTTATTGGAGGGCGTGATCCAGGCACGGGTGCAGACGGTGAGGCCGCGCACCGATTCGTCGCCGCAGGTCACGATGTCCTGAATGGTGATAGTGCTGCTTTGGCCGGCTGCGAGATCGCCAATAGAAAATTCGTACGTGCCGTCCGGCAGGCGGGTGTAAGGCTTATCGGCTGAGAGCAGCTCTACCTCCTTGGGCAGCTGCAGGTATACCTTGGCGTCTTCGGCAGGAGCGAACCCGGAGTTAGTATACTTAACGGTTGTGGTGCTTTCAAAGCAGCGACGACGATGGTCTGAAGAAACGCTGACGGAGAGGTAAGGGGTGAGGGTGACGCGGTTGCCAAGGTGTAGCATTTGGGTTTGCCCAAGGGATGCAAAGCTCACTTGTTGGGCATCGGCCTGGCAGGCCGTAATATTTCTAGATGCTTGCTCTGCAGGCAAAATTTCTTTTACATGATATTTTCCGGCGCCAACAGGTAAAGTATAGTAGCCATTCTGGTCTGAAATCGAATAGTATGGGCCAGGAGTGGCTTCCACTAAAATTCCAGGAAGCGGGCTGTCGTCTTCGTCGAAAATGCAGTTACTGTTCCTGTCGTTAAATACAATACCAGTTATATTATTCGTTTCAGGCAAGGTAATTGGCTCATTATTCGTAAAGCTCGCCACCGTATTGTTTGGGCTTAGAACGATGATACGGGAACCTGATTTGTTTACCGAAAAAGAATTTTGGAGAATGTGAAAGATATAGGAGTAGTTTCTTGAACTCGCAACCAAGGCTTTTGTTAGGGCGTCGTATTTATAAATGTGTCCCCATTCAGAAAGATACATGTTGTTTTGCCCGTCAAAATCCATATCAAAGGCTGTAAATCCATTCGGGTAAGCGTTTGGAGGGAGAAAATCCCCCAAGAACTCACCAGTAAGCGTAAATTTCTTGGACTTCCGGATAAATAAAATGTATAGGGCCCCCTCTTTATCAATACTGAATTTAAGCCGGCTGTTAAATACCCCTTCCTTAAAGCTAATAGGTGCGCCAGTTTCGTTGTTGATGTATGATTGCCTTTTTATAAAACGTCCCTCAGGACTGTACTGGTACAGATAAATTTCATCAGAAACATAGACATTACCCTGAGGATCCATTTTAAGATACATAGGATTTGCTAAAGCTGTAGGGCTCCCTGTGCCTGTACCGGAAGCAGGCGCAAACCTGGAGATAAACACACCGTTTGGAGTAAACTTTTGAACGCTTCCTGCAATATCTTTCGAAAGGACATAAAGGTTGCCCGCCTGGTCAAGTTCCATACTTGTAATTTGGCTTGTAAACTTTCCATTGCCAGAGCCCTTGCCTCCAAACGAGAACAATAGGTTGCCTTCCGGGTCATACTTCTGGATGATACTATTGCTGAATGCAACAAAGTAATTGCCGACCTGGTCAGATTTGATGGCGTATGGGTATAGTTTATCGGCGCTATTGCTTCTAAAATTTCCAAAGTCTAATAGGAATTCGCCTTCCGGGGAAAACTTTTGAACACGGCTATCATTATCCCTGTCGGCTACATAGATATTGCCTTCCTTGTCTAGCGTCAGGCTCAATCTGGAGCCGGTAAACTGACCGTTCCCGGTTCCTTTTGACCCGAAGTTCATATGCCAATACCCGGTAGTATCTAACTTGATAACCTGGTGAGAAGAAAGCTCGGTTATATAGACATACCCTTCCGCATCCAAGGCGATATCATCAGGATAAATTGCCCAGCCACTACCGAAATCACTGAGGTAATTGCCGGACTTATCAAATATCTGAATGCGAGCATTATAAGGATCAGTTACGTACAGATTTTCTTCCTTATCGAGGGCAAGGCCGCCAGGCATGTTAAATTGACCGGGCAGTTCTCCAAAACTACCGATCACGGAAAGCAAATTTCCTTGCTGATCGAATTTTTGAATACGATGGTTTTCAGTGTCCGCTACGATGATCGTGCCATCTTTAGCTACGACTAAGGAAGTTGGATTATTTAATTGGCCAGGTAGGCTGCCCTCTTCTCCAAAGCTGAGCAGTATCTCGTTGTCAGGACTGATCTTATGGATGCGGCTGCCAAAACTGATCGTGTACATATTTCCTTCGCTGTCCAGGCTGGTTGCCATGTGCGAGTTAGTGTCATGATACCGGCCAGTCAGATGGTACTCATTCAGCATTGTGCCGGAGAGGTTGAAAACACGTGTGCTATAATTATCAGCAAGGTATAATTTATTGTCTGGCCCTAAAGCGATATCGTAGGGAAAGGAAACAGTGTTTCCAATTACGGAACCAAGCTTATAATCCTGAGAGAGTGCAGTCGATATAGAAAAAAACAGAAAAGTTAGTAAAAGTAAAGTTGTTCTCATAGGCAAAAGTGGAAAATCGTATGGTGCTGTAAATGTAAAGATTAAAGTACAATTATATACCTGTTGAAACACTATCACAACAGGATTTTAGTAAAAAACAACCTATGTTATACCAGCAAGGCTTAACTTTGCGATCCTATTATCGTTATCACACTGATCCAATAAAACATGCCCCATACCTACACCGGAAAAGTAATGTGGTCGCACCTGGATGCGAACATGCACATGCGCCATTCTGCCTATGCTGATTTTGCGGCCCAGGCCCGTATCGAAGCGCTTGACGAACTCGGACTGGATCTCAAAACTTTCCAGCGCCTGCACCTCGGCCCAATTTTGTTTAAAGAGGAAACTACTTACCTGCGGGAGATTGGCATAAATGAGAAAATCACTATCCTGACAGAACTGACTGCGGGGCGCAAAGACGGCTCGCGCTGGGCACTCCAGCACGAGATCTACAAAGCCAATGGTGTAAAAGCGGCCGTGATTAAAGTGGAAGGTGCCTGGATTGATGTTTTGAAAAGAAAGCTGGCAGCACTGCCGGAGGAACTGGCGCAGCATTTCATGGAGCTGCCGCGCAGTGCCGATTATGTAGAACTGGAAGGCTAAGGCCTATACCTGATCGTGCTCAACTACAGGTATAGCAGAGGAGCCCTTATGCAGTTCTAGTTTATTGTCAAAGTCTTCTCTGTCATTCCGACGAAAGGTGAAATCTGTTTCTCTAATGGGTATACCGCAGAGTTCTCCCGCTGGTCGGAATGACAGCGGATGGCCCAGGTATTTAGCACCAGATATCAGGGCTTGTCAGTTGATTCGTCCATTTTCTTCTTCGCCTCCACGCACCAGAGCAGTTCGCGCAGGAAGTGGTTGGCTCGTTTGTCGGTGGCTTCTTTGTCAGCGGCGTCGCCTTCTTCGTCGTAGTTGTCCTGCACCTTGGGTACGGGAAACATGGCGGGCACGGTCCAGGCGCGCATTTTCCAGAGCGAGAATTGCAGCGACGTGATGACCTGTGTACCACCAAATGCTCCTCCTGAAACAGTTGAGATAGCCACTGGCTTGCGGTGCCACTCGTCGTAGAGCAGGTCCACCACGTTTTTGAGACTAGCCGGATAGCCGCCGTTATACTCCGGTGTCACAATAACAACACCATCTGCTTTCACAATCTTTTCCCGGAAATCCTGCATGGCCGCCGTGGGCTCCTCCAGCCGACTGTAGCGCTCATGAAACAAAGGAAAGTCATAAGCCTTTAGATCCACGATTTCGGTTGTGGCCAATTGGTGCGCTTCGAGATACTTTTGCAGGTATAGCGCTACGCGGTGACTCTTGCGGCCGGTGCGCACACTCGAAGAAATAAGGGTGATGTGGGGCATGGGGTGGTTTTTTGGGTTTGGGCCTGACTACCCGACAATAAGCTAGCTGTCAAAGGTATATTTATTTTATGTGATCCGCTACTACGTCGTCTTTACCGGAAGTTCTTTGTATTGAAGGTATAGAATCCTTCGTCAGGAAAACTTATTTTTCCAATTCGTTTAGCAGGTCCTGCAGGTCGAGCGGCTGGGTATACATGGTCGTGTTGCCTTCCTCATCGCGCGGCCAGTTTTCCCGTGGCCGGTCCCAGTACAGCTCAACGCCATTGCCGTCTGGGTCCGATAGGTATAGCGCTTCCGAAACGCCGTGATCGGATGCACCGTCGAGACGATAGTTGGCCTCTCTGATACGCTTCAGGATAGCAGCCAGGTCTTTACGGCTAGGGTAGAGGATGGCGGTATGGAAGAGGCCGGTGCTGCGTGGCGGGGGCGGGGTGCCTCCTTTGCTGTACCAGGTGTTCAGCCCGATGTGATGGTGATAGCCGCCCGCTGAGACAAATGCTGCCTCCGGACCGTACATCATCACTAGTTCAAAGCCCAGCAGGTCGCGGTAAAAAGCCAGCGCACGATCCAGGTCGGCTACTTTCAGGTGCACGTGCCCAATGCGGGTCTGTGCCGGTACGGTATATTTTTCTGTTGCCATGCGATGAACGTTCTATACCTGTACTTTACAGGTATAGTAGCGCTTACGTATACAATTCTTATTTGTGTTTAAACCAGCAGGGGCGGCTATGCAAATAATGCGTGCCGCCCCTGCTGAGCTGAAATTGTAATGGCTCTAGCAGCAGCCGCTACCCGGCGCGCAACAGGCCAGATTTTCGATTGGTTTGCTTCCGTATACCGTGATGCTGTAGATACCGGTGCTGCTCTCTCTGAAAGCCTTTATACCTGGGGCATCCAGGTATTCCTGCAGAATTTCGTCCGGCACATGAATCGCCTTCTCTTTCTGCACAGTAATGTTTTCAAAACCAAGGTCCCGGATGATCTGCAGATAGACGTCTTTCTGGATCGCGCCTGACACGCAGCCGGCGTACATCTCGCTGGCCTGCACAATGCCCTCCGGCAGTTCGCCTACCAGCACCACATCCGAAATACTGAAGTGTCCGCCCGGTTTTAGCACGCGGAAAGTTTCGGCAAAAGCTTTACGCTTGTCCGGCACTAGGTTGAGCACACAGTTACTGATCACCACATCAGCACGATTCGCTGCAATCGGGAGGTCTTCGATCTCACCCTGGCGAAATTCCACGTTATTGAAGCTTAACTTTTCGG
Source organism: Pontibacter sp. HSC-14F20 (assembly GCF_019599265.1). Classification (GTDB taxonomy): domain Bacteria; phylum Bacteroidota; class Bacteroidia; order Cytophagales; family Hymenobacteraceae; genus Pontibacter. Next base: position 267,177 of record NZ_JAHZTC010000001.1, read on the forward strand.
CATTTTCGCGGGCTTTGGCGATCATGGCCTCCGTCATATCCACGCCAATCACCTTGCCGCTTTCACCTGCCAGCGCACGGGCCACAAAGCAATCGTTACCGGCGCCGGAGCCCAGGTCCACAACTGTATCACCTTTCCTGATCTGGGCAAACTCGGTAGGTACGCCGCAGCCCAAACCAAGGTCTGCATCCGGGTTGTAACCTTCCAGTTCAGTGTAGTTATCTGCAAATATGGCATAGTCAACAGTTCCACAGCCGGTAGCCCCGCAACAGGAGGCTTCGTTCTGCTCTTTGCTCTGCAACGCGATCTCGCTATACTTGTCGCGCACTATTTTCTTGAGTTCTTCTGCCTTGTTCATCTTTCTGTTTTTCTTAATTTATCGGTAAATTACGATCAATTCAGTTAAATTTTTTTAGCAGCAACTACTATCGCAGGAGGTATAGCTTTGAAACAAGAAGCCCAGCGTTTCCTGTGCCTGTTTCCATACCTGTTCGTTGATGCAGTAGCATACTTTTTTGCCGTCAATGTCCCCCTGAATCAGGCCTGCTTCTTTCAGTTCTTTCAGGTGCTGCGACACCGTAGACTGCGACAGGGGAAGCTCATCCACGATGTCACCACAAATGCAGGCTTTGCGCTCCAGCAATACACGCAAGATAGCAATGCGTGCCGGATGTCCCAAAGCTTTGGCAAAGCGGGCGATCAGGATTTCTTCTTCTGCAAATTGGGCTGTCTTGGATTGTCCCATGGTTAGATTTTATAATCGTAAAATTACGATTAAAGGTTGCGATTTCAAATGGAAAGAGCAGATTTTTTTTGCTGATACAGCCTATACCGGATTCGGACGATAAATGGCTTTCCACTGCCAGCCATCCTGGTAGAGGAGGTAGGTCAATGTTTCGCGTCGCTTTTTGTAGGTTTCGGTGGAATTAAATTCGTTTAAGCGGTCTGTTTTAAGTGGTATTCCCGCTTCGATCAGGGCATCCCAATTTATTTCCGGAAAAGAATATGGCTCCTGCTCTTCGTTTTTGTGGTGCCGCTCCAGCACATACAGGTAGTAATCCTGTGCTCCCCTGATGGTGAGCAAATCAGCATCGGAAGGCCTGGCCTCGTCCTGCACACCAAACTTTAGAAAGTTGATGGCCTCGTCGAAGATCGTCAGGTTTAGGATGACCGACTGCCGCTGTTCAACGCTGTGGAAGTAATGGATGATCGGGTAGGCTTTGTGGTTCTGGCTGTGCTGTGTGATCATGTCGGCTAGGTCTGCATCATGCTTAAGCAGCCGGTCAAAGTTCTCGCCGTTCCAACTATTCAGCAGCACCTGCTGGGGCGAGTTGCCGAGGCTGTTCAGGAACACGCTCAGTTTCACCTGCAGGATAACCGCCGACAGCACCGGCATAATATAAGTGATGGAAATAGTAATGAAAGCAAGTCCGCTGAAGGCAAGCAGGTTGGCAACGATGTCCCATACATAAGAGCCAGGCTTGTAGTCGCCGTTACCCATGGTGGATAAGGTATAGCCCGCGAAGTAGAGCTTTTCCCAGGCGGTGGCGATCTGGTCCGTGTTGCTGTTTAGGATGGAGGCTGGGTCGGAGAGGAGGAGCAGAAAAGACCCCAGCCACATACCCGCCACCCAGCTGAGGATGATAAGGACCAGCAGCATGTGACCGACCCGTTCGAGCATTTTCTTTTTACCATCATAGCCTGCCAGTTTCAGACAAAGATGCCAGATGGTTTCCGAAACAAAATTGGTCAGCCGTCCGCCCCCCTCAAAGGACAGGGTGGTGGTGATCAGGTCTCGCATGACAAACAGGATGATGGCTATACCTGCAAGTGCGTAGAGTATCTGCATAAATATAAGAGAGGATGCGCAAAAATTACCTGTTTGTACTTTCTAAGGCACCACAGGGTTCTGTAAAATGCGCAAGCTGTACGGCTGATTCAGAAGGCAGACCTAGCGGTTCATTTCCTCTCGCATCCGGTTCATGTGCGTGGAATCGATCATGCCCTGTCGTTGCATGCGTTGCATCATACTGCTCATCATACCTGGATGCTGGAGCATCAGGCGTGTCATTTCGTTGCAGGCAACAGTGTCGGAGTCACACAGGGTCATCATCTGTTTCATGTGCTGCTGCATTTGCTGACGGTGAAGCGATACCATACCAGACGTGTCACCGATGTTGCCCTGCATCATACCTCCGCGCATCATGCCGGCGCCCATGTTCTGGTCCCGCATCTGGGCCATCAGCTCGTTGCGCATCTGCTCATCTTCCAAAATAGTGCTGTATACCTGTTGGCGTTCACTTTCGTCGCGGAGCATCTCCTGCACATTTTCTGACTGCTGGCAGCTGCTTGTGACCAGCAGCAGGATGGCCAGGAGGGGGAGGAAAAAGTGTTTGCTGATTTTCATGTCTCGTTGATTATGCACTATGGACTGGCTGGATTAAGCTCGCAGCTTTTTCGCCATTTCTGGTGTAATTGCTTCTGAGTAGGCTCCGTAGGCATCTAATAATACGCCTTTTACACCGTAGGTCGAAGAGATGGCATATACCACCGAGTTATCATCCGGATTGCTCATACCCTCAAAGCGGTGTACTTCATCAATATTAAACTCCTCGGGCTTCAGTTGCATCGGTTTAGTGGTACAGACAATGCAGTTTTCTTTCAGATTGAAATCCTCGGTATAGCCTCTTTGCTTGAGTCCGTTCAAGGCACCGGATAGTGTATCGTAGCTGTAATGGGTCATGGCGTTTTTCCTTTTAAGGTGCTGGTGTATTGCTTTCTACTGTATGTGCTGTGTTTTCGTTTTATGTGAGCTGTTTCCAGAACTGCGGTGGTGCTGGCGTGGCCAAGATACACTGCTCAACTGGAATAGAAAAAGGACAGGCTTATACCTGTCCTTTTTCGTGACTGAGTTTTTAGGTAGTCTTTACTGCCGCGGGGTAATCTTCCAGAGTTCGCCGTTTTCCTGGTCCGTCACCAGGTATAGCGCTCCGTCAGGTCCCTGGCGTACGTCACGTACACGCTGTTTGCGGTCGCCGAGCAGGTGCTCCTCGCCCGTTACGCGGTTGTTTTCGATGCGCAGGCGCACCAGTACCTGCGAACGGAGGCCTCCTACAAACAGGTTATCCTTCCACTCCGGAAAGGCGCTGCCTGTATAGAACTGCGCACCGGACGGGGCAATCACCGGATCCCAGTAGTAAACCGGGTCTTCAAAGCCTTCTTTGGTGGTAACGGCGTTGGGAACAGGAGCACCCGAGTATTCCTCCCCGAAGGTGACCGTAGGCCAGCCGTAGTTTTTGCCTTTTTCAATGAGGTTCAGTTCGTCACCACCCTGCGGACCCATCTCCACGATCCAGAGCTGGCCCTTGCTGTTGAAGGCAGCAGCCTGCACGTTGCGGTGGCCGGTTGTCCAGATCTCAGGCAGGTGGTTTTCCTTCTTCATGAAAGGGTTGTCGTTTGGTACTTTGCCGTCTGGCACGATACGGATGATTTTGCCCATGTGGCTGTTCATTTGCTGCGCCTGCGGACGAATCTCTATATCGGATCGTTCACCCAGCGTGATGTACAGCATACCATCCGGCCCGAAAGCCAGGCGCGAGCCGTAGTGCATCGTACCATCGTAAGTAGGTTGGGCCTGGAAGATCACCTGCACATTGTCCACACGTGAACGGTCTTCTGACAGCACCCCGCGGGCCACACTGGTAGCATTCCCTCCCTGGCGCGGTTCGGTGTAGCTCCAGTAGATCATGCGGTCAGAGCCAAAGTCAGGTCCTAGGGCCACGTCCAGCAAGCCACCCTGTCCGCGGGCATCTACTTTAGGTATACCGGTTATCGGGTTGCCGATCTGGCCTGAGGCCGATACTACACGCATTTGGCCGGGCTTTTCAGTTACCAACAGATTGCCATCGGGCAGGGGTTCAATGGCCCAGGGCTTTTCAAGGTTTTTGGTGAGCACCTGCACATCATAAGCTGTTTCAGATTTAATTTCGCAGGCACGGGTCTGCCCCTCGAAGGCTGGTTTCTGCTCCGGAGCATTGGCAGTGCCCATATCAATCGGCTGGCATTCTTCCTGGGTGGCAACGGGCTCCTGCTGGTCTTTGTCCTGCTGGGTAGCAGTTTCTTCGCTGCAGGAAGCGCCCATCGTGGCCATGCCGAGGGCAGACATGAGGATGAGTCGGGATAGTTTCATAGTGTTCTGTTTTTTTATTGGTTGGTATACAGCATATAATCATTTGTTGTACTCCATTGTTTCCGATTTGTTCGCAGCGGCCCGTAAACCACAAAGCCGCACGGTTGCTGGTGCGGCTTTGCAGGTATAGCAGACAGGTTGTACTGACCTAAGAATCCAGCGCTCTTTTCTTGAGCAGAATAAATTCTTCCTCTGTAATGGAGCCACGTTCGCGCAGATTTTCCAGTCGCTCAATAGTGGTGATGGAGTCTTCTACGGACTTGCCGCGGTAGTCTTTGCTATCGCTGTGGTCGGTTACGCGCCGCGTGTGTGCATCGCGGTCGTAACCCGGATCTCCCGCTGTATAGAAGCGCTCTTCGTTGAAGGACTCATCATTGTAAAAATCCGGGTTGATGCGGCGTGTGTTGTCCGTTTCAGTGTGCAGGGCATCATCAAACTCAGACTTGTACTCGGTCTTATCTTCGAAAGTATCGCGGTGGGCACGCCGGAAGTTGTCGCGCACGGCATACTCATAATCCGGCGTGATAGCTCCGCCCGGATAAGCCGGGTATTGGGAAATACTCTTCCCGTCGACAGAGGCTACGAAGATGTTCTTGCCTTTGCGGTCGAGGGCGGCTGCCCCGATCGGTATGAGCAGGTAGGTATCGCGGTCGCGTTCGAAGAAGCGGTTGTCGCCCAGCACCGAGAGGTAGCGCACTTTCATGGCTTCCATGTCGACCACCAGGTCTTTCACATCGCCCAGTTTTTCGCCGTCGGCACCTACCACGCGCCAGCCTGTTACGTTGATATTGTCTTTGGCCACCTCGTAGTCTTTTAACTGACTCAACAGCACCAGTCTTTCGTTTCTCAATTCGTTATCGTTCATAATTTTAATTTAAGTGCGTATCATATCGGGCATCAGGTCCGGGTATAGTGCAGGTAGCTGCATACTGACAGCAGCAAGCGCCTGGGCCTGTCCGTCTTTCAGAAATAATTCATAAACAGCCCATCCCAGCAGGAGCAGTATCAGGACCAGCAGGATCCAGGGCCACACGGGCTTTTTCTTTTTTTCAATTCGTATCTCAGCCATTTCGCTTTGTTCTTTTTTTCATAGGTTTATCTGATCACCGGTCCCCGCCATCGGAGCGGCGGGTGGTGTTGTGCTTAATACGCTGTTGCACAGATGATTGTTGAAATGGCGTGATTTCGGCCTGCCGATAAGGCGAATTCAGTTCAGATTTTGATTGTTAAGCCACTCGACAGCATCCATTTTATGGGTGAAAAATCTTACCTCAGGAGAATCGCTGCTTTCCTTTCTCGACTCTGGCATAGGCGCTTCGGGGTGCAGCACGTGTGCGATGCAACTTACCTCCGAAGTGTCCCGCACTTTCTTGTCCCATTCTGTCCATGTCAGGTAGGCAAGGTAGGTCGTGGGGGCTTCAAAAAAATCCTGTACATCGTTTATAATCGAGCGGCAGGGGTATTGCCGGATCATCTCCAGCATTCCTTTTTCCACTTCATCGATGTGCTCTTGGGTTGCGGTTCCTTTCCAGATAATGCTGAGCATCTGCCGTTCATCCAGGTAGCGTAAGGTGCAGTACCGCTGGCCAAGACCGTTCAGGTAGTGTCTGTATGTTTTTTTCATGTGTACCTTTCCCGCAATTGGTGAAGTGAGGCATCGCTTCTTCTTTGATTAGCTTCCTGCTGTTACGCTCCTCTTTCTCAAGCGATTTCCGGACAAGCCCTTATTCCCTTATCGGATTCTTTCTGGCAGAAGTTTCATTGTATTTTGTCTGTGAGCTTCCTATGGACCGGAATTCAGTAGATGAATGCGGTGCTCAGTGCCGTTGCTGGAGAGAGGCGCACTTACTGGAAATTATTTGAGGTTGCCGTGGAACGCGCCTTGTTTAATAATGTTATATTGCATCGTGCATTACGCTGTCAAAAATATTCTACTCGCGCTCTCTATCTTTTTTGCATTCTACGGATTGCAGACAAAGGCAGCGAAGGAGTTACAGGCGCAGTCGGTTCAGGTACATACTGAGCAAGGCGAACTGTCATTTTCTGACAAGAGCACACTCGGCCAGGCGACAAGCCTGCTTCAGCCGGAAGAGCAGCTGCGGGTATGGCAGCACCGGCCCTCTGCACCGCTCAAGCAGGTATCTTCGGGTTCGGCAGCGCTTGTGTGGGCGCAGGAATTCCGGCTACAGTTACAGGTGGTACATTACCTGCAGCGGGCCAGACATTTCAGCCCCGGTCTTTCCATCCGCGATATCATTTTCCCCTTTCACTACTTCTGGTAATTTCTTTTCTTTTTTAGCAGCAGGCAGGGTATAGGCCCACTTGCTTTCACCATCAGGTATGAGCCGGCCGGAGCACCGACCGCTTTACCTGCGAGATTATTTTATAATTATTAAAAAAGAAAAGAAAATGGATATTTCCACTATCATAATGGGCATACTGGCTGTGGCCCTGTTCATAATTCCTATTTATTATATACAGCATAAACAGAAGTCGAACGTTAGCAAAGCCAAACAACCTTTCCTGGACGCGGCAAACCAGCAGGGACTGCAACTCGGTCAGCATGATTTTTGGAACGAGCAGTACGGTATCGGGCTCGACCAGTCGGGTAACCGACTTTTTTACTGGCACCACGACGGGCAAAAGCCTCAGGAAACGATCATAGACCTGGGTGCTGTGAAACAGAGCGTAGTAGAAAATATGCACCGCGAAGTAAACAGCAATCGCATCATCGATACGATCGGCTTGCGGTTGTCGGTAAGCGGCACCAAATCACCTAACCTATACCTGCCGTTCTACGACAAGGAGGGCAGCATGATGCTGAGCGGCGAGTTGCAACTGGCTGAGAAATGGAATGCGATCATTCAGAGTAAAATGGCGAGTAGGCAGGCTGTACAGGTATAGAACTGTATCATCCAATTTAATAGGGCAAGTCTGCATGCCCGAAATGATTCAGGATACCTTTGTTAGTTTTAAAAGGGGCCATAGGCCCCTTTTATTATGAGTAAATTTTCTTTTGCTGTGTAGCGGGGGGGGGGCAGGTATAGCACCCTAACCTGTTTCATAGTTTGCCCTGGCCGGGCGTGCCTCACTTTTTTCCTTGATGAAAATAGAGGGCCCCTACCCACTACTGTTCGAAACCTTTTTTGGTACGTATTCTATGATAGGAATTGTATGGGGAAGGAGGCTGATATGAAGGCGAAGGATTTACTGGCATTTATCCCTGACCAGGACCTTGCTCAGCTGGCGGCCCGGACGCGGGTGGACCACCAGGTCAAGAAGCTCAGCGGGCGGGTGATGTTTCAACTGCTGCTGCTCTCGCTGTTGGAGGGGGGCAAAGCAAGCCTTCGGGTGATGGAGGAGCTGCTGGCCGTGGGGCAGCAGCCCGAGGGGATGACCCTCACCGTGCTGAGCGATGCCTGGGTGAGCTTCCGGGAAAAGCCCGGAAGCTACCTCGAAAAGCCCCTGCGCCTGGTCAAGGCCACCCTGGAATCGGGGGAGCAGATCTGCTTTGTCACCAACATCGCCTGGCTGGATGCCTACCAGGTAGCGGCTATCTACAGGGAGCGCTGGCAGATCGAGGTGCTCATCAAGTTCCTCAAGCAGCACCTGCAGCTCGAGCACCTGCTCACCCGGGAGGAGAACGGCATCCAGGTCATGCGCTACATGACCCTGATCGTGGCCCTGCTGCTCATCGTCTACCGCAAGCTCAACAAGCTCGACAGCGACCGCCGCGCCAGGCTGCGCTTTGCCCAGGAATTGGACGTGGAAATAGTCAGACAGATCGTGCTGCTCTGCGGAGGGGACCCTGCCAAAATGGAAAAATTCGTCACTTGACAAGGTTTCGAACAGTAGTGGGTAGGGGCCCTCGACAAAAGGGGAAGGCTGAGATGGGGTGAAAGGGGGTAGGAGAGGTAATTCCCTGTGCAGTGCTAGGGTCGATAGCCACCAACCCTACACACCAAACTGGTTCAGGTGATGGTCGAGGTGCTTGTAGAACATGTGGTTCCACTCCTGGCTGGTGAGGGGGCCGAATGAGTGGGAGTCAAGACCTTCAAAATGGGCGGCTCCTAAGGTTTCTGTTTGGCAGATGTAATGCAGGAGACGGTTTTTCTCGGATGCAAAGTCTTTGTCGCTCTTCATCTTGAGTTGGGGAGCTGTGGCGCTGTTTTGTTTGTAGGGCGTTTCGTTCACCACCGTGTTTTTCAGCAGCAGTCGCAGCACAAAGCGCTTGAAGGCGTTGGGCTTTGGGTGCTTGTCCTCATAAGCCATTTCGTAGATAACATTACAGTGGGCAAGCATCTGGGCCGCATTCATTTTTCCCCAAAGCTGTTTTGTATCGGGTTGTAAGTTGTTGATGCGCTGCGTAAGTTCTGCCGTTGTGTCGGGCGTGAAAAGGTTTTTCATTTTTAGAGGGATCAGGTGATAACGAAAGATTTTCTGATGCTTGAAGTTAGACTTTGGGAGCAGGTATAGCAGTCCAGATGTGACGAAGCTATACCTTGCTCTGCTCAGCAGGTAGCGGATGCTGGAAGAGCGTGAGGCCGTACCAGGCGGCGAGCCCGGCATACACCGCGCACAGGCCCCAAAGCATAAATGGCTGCTCCGGGTACCGGAACAAAAACTTGAGAAGTCCCATCCCAGCGATGAAAAAATGGGTGAAGTTGGCGATGCAGATCGGGCGGTTATAAATGCCGCCGATCAAACTGCCTTTGGCCATCCAGTTGAGCATGGCAAAACCCAGGTATAGCGCGCCCGTCACTTGCAATAGCAGCACATCCACCGGACCCGGCTCCGAGCCCAGGTATACCGCCAGTTCTTCGGGCAGAAAGGTGAGGGCTATACCTAATACTGCCAGCACTGCAGCGCTCAGGGTCATCATGATTTTGGTTTGCATCGGTTTTGTTTTAAGGGTATATTCAGGTCTTGATTAATTTACCAATTCATGAGGTAAAAAACTGATTGCCTCCCCATTCAGCTTCATCGTTTCTCCTGGCTTTAGCGCTTCTTTCGGAAACTGAATCTATATGTCAGTATTCTCCTTCCATGCAAGAGCCAGAAAGGTTCGGAGAATACCGGTAAGCTAAGCAAAAAAATTGATCTGGAGCAGTCGCTTAATCGGAGTCTTGCTCCTTTTTTTCTTTTTTATAATAACCTGTTGCCTTGCCGTAGAGGCGGCTTAAAGGGGTGGCGCTTAAGCCATGTACCAAAACAGAAGCGAAGATAACGAGGCTGACCACGTCCCAAACCAGGGGCTCTTTTAAGCGATGCTCTGCCATCGATCCATAGTAGATGGCTGCTACGGCAACTGGCCCGAACCAACCCAGGAACAGTGCATCTTTTTTGCTTTGTAGCGCAGGCAAAAATGGCTTCAGGAGCAACAGCACCGGTGGGCGACGAAGCAGCAGGATAAGTATGACTAGCAGTATACCAGTCCAACCCAGGTCTGCCCACCCCGACCAGGGTATGGCTATACCAAGTAACGTAAAAATAGGGTAGGAGAAGAAGCGGTTAACTGCCTCCTGGCCTTTCTCTTCCTCACCCCGGTCATTCTCGCCTACGAACTGTACAAAAGCTGCCGCAGCGGCAAACACGATCAGCAACTCGTCGCTCTTGATCAGTTTACCGCCTCCGACTGCAAGCAGCGAGAGCGCCACCGTATACACCAGGCGCCAGTCTTCTTGTATCAGATCACGCTTTTCGGCTGCCTTAAGCAGCTTGCCGGCTAAAAAGCCCAGTAGCAGACCAAAACCAGTTGCTGCCAGCACTTCCCATAGCAGTGTGGTGGTGAGCCAGTGTGAGATAGCTTTATCGGTTACCATGGTTAGCATGAGCAGCGGCAGCAGTACTAGCAGGTAGCTGAGGCCGTCGTTGGCACCGGATTCAAAAGAAATTGCATGCCGGAGACGGTCTGGAAGGTTCTTTTCGGCCACAGGCCCCGTTACAATCGGGCTGGCCGCAATAGGATCTGTAGGGGCTATAATGGCGCCGATCAGGGCTGACAGCCAAAAGGGCAAGCCAAGTATAAAGTAAACAAGGGCTGTGCTGATCGCCCACATCAGCAGCATGCCTCCTGAGATCAGGATGAACAGTTGCCGCCAGTTTTCTTGTGGGAATTGTTTCGGGATACGGAGCGCTACGCCCATAAGCCCAATGCCAAGCGTAACGCGCGCAGAGACCTCTAAAATAGTGGACTTTTCACCGTATTCAGTTATATCTATAATATCCAATACCTCGGGACCAAGCAAGATGCCTATGATCAGAGCGAGGAGCGTAGCTGGTATAGGGCTTTTCTCCAGCCACTTAGAGCCAAGGCCGATCAGCAGGACCATTGCTCCCAGAATAGTAAGGATGATATTCAGATCCTCTTTTCCCATCATGCTTTTGGTATAGTTTGCGCTAAAATTCCAGCATACGGCAGCAGCAGAAAAGAGATAATGGAAGCGTAATCTTATAAAAACCGTTGTGTGTCTGGCTGGTTAAATCTGCTTTATAGGTCGCTATTACTGTTGTATGTATGAAGCCGCGTGCGCCTGGTGCTTGGTGGTGTGGTTGCTGCAGGTTAGTGTGGTATCTTAGCACTGAAATTTACCTTACACGAATGAAGAAATTACTTTATGTAGCGATCGTTTTAAGCGTTACATCCTGCTCCTCTGAAAATAATCTGGAAGACACCCTCTACAATATAGCGGAATCAGGCGCCACCATGGTGATTGACTCACTGCACCACACCGCCAATAAAGAGCTGGAACGATACACCGGCATCGACTCGCTGGCTAACAGGATCGGTGCGGCTGATACTATAAACGTGGAGCGCGAAATAGAGCGCGGAATTAAGCGCAGGCTCATTGAAGAACTCTCCAAATAACAATGCTATAAGCAGCGGGTTGAAACGCCTTTTTGCTACAGAGGGGGCTGAAATAGGCAGATATTCAAGCTGCTGTACCATATAATCCAAATCCTACTTCATTTGCTAGTGCGAGCTTGTAGCTCGTACTAGTACTTGGCAAGGTATAGGTACAGTACAATTAAAGATTGTGCTGTAAGTTTGCACCACCCAGGGTATACGCTCACTACAAACGCAATTGCTGGAATTACTGCCGTAGATGATAATTAAATAACTATAGTAATTAGAGCACCCAATCAATTAGATAATAAGCATTTTGAATTAGTACTGTATAAATAATTTATTTTTACATACCAATAGCGTCAATCTGCCTCTCCTTTTTATACCCTTTACAAATATTATACTTTCAACGGTAGGTCGGAGGCCTGCTTTACACCTCTGAAAACGTACTGTAAATGTTAAGTAAATGCTTAACAAGATAGGATAAGCAGTCTGGCTTTTCCTTTTCATATGTTCTGGCATCCCGTTGCAGGCTCATTAATTGGCTGTTATTCCTAGTGCCCCTCAACTCCCTCGCAATTTCACCTTTCCCAAAAAGGTAAGTGCCCGTAAAGCATTTCCTGAAGAAGTGTTTCGATTATTCTAACCCGCCGGGCAGGGCCTAGAAAGTAACAGGTAATCGGTAGTTTACAGCTTTCTAGTATATTGGTGCCTTTTCCCCAAAGCAACTCATCCCTACTTGCTTTTGTAATCGCTGGCTAAATCCTGGTAGCAGGTGCCCTGCTGCGATTGCTCTTTTATAGCTATTTGTTAGGTCTCAGGCATTGCCCGCTTCTGACAAATAATCTCTTTTTTACTGTGCCTCATATAATAAACTAATACAATCTAAAACATGAAAACTGTATACAGAATTATTGGAGGGCTTCTAATTGTTGTCTTTTTGGGGGCCTGTGAAAAGGATGAGATAGGATCTCTGAACCCTGCTGCTACAATTGCTTCCGATGCGAAGGGTGTAGATAACTTCAACAACGGCATGATCAACTCTTATAGTAGCAATGTTGTGCTGCAGTGGAATGTATTGTTAGGTCAAAACATAGACGGACTTATTCCACAGCCTGCAGAAGTTAAGATTTATGCTATGGTTACGCTGGCTATGCACGATGCCCTGAACAATGTTCTTCCAAAATATGAGACCTACGCCCTGAATAATCTGAATGTGGATGTAAGCGGTATCTCCAGAAAGAACATTCATGCTGTTGCCGACGCTGCAGTTTCACAGGCCGCCCATGATATGATTGTACAGCTCCGATCGCAAGCTACTTCAGATGCCGATGCACTATTGGGTACGATCCTTTCAGACATTGATGACGAAACCATGAGAGCTAGGGGCATTGACATTGGCAGGAGAGCCGCTGCTGCCGTACTTGCTAAAAGGGCTGCTGATTTCCCTTTAACATTTGCATCCTCTGTCTTAGGCACATCGCCAGGTGAGCACAAAGGAAATTATGAGCCGTGGGTTATGAGATTTCCAATGTTTCAGAATCCGGTATACGCTCCCAACCTGGGTAGGCTGACTCCGTTTGGTATCGAATCCGGTGATCAGTTTAGAGACGAAGCGCCATACCCTCTGAATTCAGCTGAATATATAGCGGACTATAATGAAGTGAAAGCACTTGGCTGCACCGAATGCCCTTTAAGAACGGCAGAGCAAACCGAGATAGGTGCGTTTTGGGTGGAAAACACGTCCAGTTCAATGAACAGGCTGGCCAGAGTGTTGATTGTTCAGCGGAAACTGGATGGCTGGGAAGCTGCCCGGCTGATAGCACTTATCGAAATGTCGCAGATTGATGCTTACATCGCCTCGTTCGAGGGTAAATACCAGTTCAATTTCTGGAGACCAATTACAGCCGTGAGAGAGGGTGATCAGGATGGGGTAGATGCTACGACAGGAGATGTTGATTGGACACCGACTTTTGACACACCGCCCACGCCCGATTTTCCTTCTACGCACGCCTACAATGGTGCTGCTGCCTCCGCAGTTTTTAAATCCTTTTTCCATTCAGATCAAATTAACCTCAATCTCATAAGCCCATACAATGTGGTTGGAGTTGAGCGCCATTATAGAAGTTTCTCGCAGATTGCCTATGAAAACGCTGTGTCCAGGATTTATATAGGTTACCATTTCAGGTACGCGGTTGAAGTTGGTTTAAGGCAGGGAACAGAACTTGGGTACTATGTTTATGAAAACAACCTGAGAGAACTCAAAAAGGTCCTTTAGTTTTCTTGCTCAAAGTAGCTCCGCACTTTCGGAATTGCAATCCTAAAACAGAGTAAGTGCAGATCTATCATCCTTAAGAGTAATGGCAGCAGCTACCGGCAAACAGACGGATTGAAAATCCACAGTTAACAGGTTTCGGATTGCAAATCCGGAACCTGTTAACCGACCTCGTGGTGTCTTCTAGACACGCCAGTGTCTGACAGATCGGCCGTCGCCTAACAGGTATAGGTATAGCAGAGGCTGTTGGTTGAGACACTCGCGATACCTTCTGACGCCGCGAGTGCTTTACTTCACATACTGCTCCTGCTCCGTTTTCCGCAACAGGCCCAGGCTATGAAGCGTTTGCAGCAGACTATCGATTTGTTGGAGGCGCTGGACTCAAATTGTTGCAGCAGGTCATGTGTGGTGGCTGGCCACTCGTGCAGCTGTAAGGCTATCAAAACAACAGGCCCTCCTCCGCAACCGGAAGAGGGCCTGTTGTTTTGATAGCGATTATACCTACTCCTGACTAATCAGCAGCCCGAGGTAGCCCACATACAGCAGCAGGAAAACCATACCTTCCCAGCGGGCGAGTTGCCGGCCGCGACCCGTAAAGATGAAAATGAACAGCAACAGACCAGCGGCGATGTTCATGATGATGTCCGTAAAGGCAGCCGGGGCCACCTGTAGCGGCGTTACGATAGTAGATACCCCCAGTATCAGGAAAATGTTGAAGATGTTGGAGCCCACTACGTTACCAATCGCGATGTCCACGTTCCGTTTGCGTACCGCCATCACCGAAGTTGCCAGTTCGGGCAGTGAAGTGCCCACCGAAACGATCGTGAGTCCGATGATTCGCTCAGAAAGGCCAAAAGCCTGCGCAATGCCCACGGCGCTGTCCACAATCAGTTTGCCACCCAAAACTAAGCCAGCCAGCCCCAGCACGATGAACAGGATAGACTTGAGGTAAGTATAGTCTTTAGCTTCCGATTCTTCTTCGTCGTTGCCGCCTTTCGCGATCATTAGGTTATAAACCAGGAAAATACAGAAGAACAGAAGCAGAAGAAGGCCATCAGATCTGGAAATGATATTGGAGCCTGTACCGTCCAGTATAACATCGCTGGCAACGAAGAAAACCGCTACCGCGGCCAGCAGACTGAGTGGTATTTCGAGCCAGGTGGTGTTTGATTTTACAGCCAGCGGATAGATAACCGCGCAGACACCCAGAATACCCAGCACGTTGAAGATATTACTACCCATGATGTTACCCAGCACGATTTCGGTGTTGTTATTGATGGCCGCGAATACGTTCACCACCAACTCCGGCGCCGAGGTGCCAAAGGCCACAATGGTTAGACCGATCACGATGTTAGGTATACCCAATTTTTTAGCCAGTGAAGAGGCAGCATCGACCAGTTTGTCGGCGCCGAAAATAAGGGCGACGAAGCCAACCAGGAGCAGGAAAATATTTAGCATGTCAGTTGAATTTTGGCAGAGCCAATTGCAAAATTTTATGTAGATATAGAGGTAATGTCTTTTTACGGAAGGGTTTTCAGTCCCATGTTTCCAAGGTATGAGCCGGCAGCCATGAGCAGGCACGAAATAATCACCCCGATGCTCACCGCCATGAACGCCTTGTAGCGCTCTATCTTTAGAAAATAGGCCGCCAGCGTACCCATATAAGCGCCGGTCCCGGGCAGCGGAATCATCACAAAAACCATCAGGCCCCAGAAGCCATACTTCTGTATGTCAGCACCTACGCCTTTTTTGGCTCTTCTGCCCAGCTTGATCACGCCTTTCTTATAGGTCCGGTTAGGCCAAAGTTTTTTGCTGAACGACTCGATCAGCCAGGCCAGCAAAGGGAAAATAAGCAGGTTGCCGATAAGTCCTACCGCAAAAGCCCAGAAAACAGGCATATCATTCAGCACGGCGTACGGAATGCCCGCCCGCGCCTCCCCAAAAGGGGAGATGCTAAGCAGGAAAGTATACATCAGTATTTCAAACATAAAAAGAGACGGGAGAGAATATCTCCGGTAAAAATGTAAAGGTAAGTAATACACCGTCAATTTTGTTTCAGGACCTGGCGTGTATTTGCAATCGGGCAGCTTTTTCAGCTAACATTTTGCTATACCCATCAAAATAACCCTTCCAAAAACAGGCTTTAAACGGCAACAGGTTTTTCTTCTTCCTGCAGCAACTCAGGGTTTGTTGTTTCTACCAGGCCAGTTTCCGGGTGCGGATCGAACTCGCCTTCCCAGCGTGCCACTACGGCGGTGGCCAGGCAATTGCCGGTTACATTAATGGAAGTGCGGGCCATGTCCATGAGTTCGTCTATACCTAAAATGGCGAACAGCGGCCACACCGGCAGATTAAAGGAAGCGACCGTGCCCAGTAGGATCACAAGCGAGGCACGCGGCACACCGGCTACGCCTTTGCTGGTGAGCATCAGCGTGAACACCATCAGCAATTGTTGTTCCCAGGTTAGATCGATACCGGCAGCCTGCGCCACAAACACGGCGGCCAGCGCCAGGTATAGCGTCGTGCCGTCGAGGTTAAAACTGTAGCCGGTCGGCATTACAAAAGCTACTATACGGCGCGGTACACCCAGCTTCTCCATCTCCTCCATAGCACGCGGCAAGGCCGCCTCCGAACTGGTAGTGGCAAAAGCAATGGACACCGGACCCGAAATAGCTTTCAGGAAACGCACGATCGGAACGCGGGCGATGAGCGCAATCGGCAGGAGCACCAGCAGCAAAAAGGCCAGCAGCGCCACGTAGAGCGTGGCCAGCAACTGAAACAAATTCACCAGTATGCCAAAGCCCATGTGGCCCACCGTGTAAGCAATGGCCGCACCCACACCTATCGGCGCAAAGTACATAATGATGTTTGTGAACTTGAACATCGTCTCAGAAAGGCTCTCGCAGAAGTCGATCATCGGCTTGCGCATTTTCTCCGTTACCATGGCCAGACCAATGGCAAAGATCACGCTGAACACCACGATCTGCAGTACCTGCCCCTCGGCTACTGACTTGGCAATGTTCTCAGGAAATACGTGTAGGATGATGTCGGACCAGGTTTGTTTAACCGGCGCCTGAATCTCCTCCGTCTCCGCAATACTTGTCATATCGATGCCTTCGCCGGCTTTGCTGATGTTAATGGCAGCCAGACCAATGAAAAGGGCAAGGGTGGTCACTACCTCAAAGTATAGCAAGGCTTTCCAGCCCATGCTACCGATCTGCTTCAGGTTGGCATGCCCGGCTATACCTACCACCAGCGTGGCAAAGATGAGCGGCGCGATGATCGTTTTGATCAGCTTCAGGAACACCTTACTCAGTACGTTGAGGTTTTGAGCGAACTGCGGAAAATCGTAACCAATCTGGGCACCGACCACCATGCTGATTAGGATCCAGGTGGTGAGGGAGCGCTTCTGTAGTCCGTAAAGCAGCAGCACGCCGGTACCTCCCCAACGGATCGCAGTGAGGACTTCGGTTGGCAGCGCAATAATTTCATACTGCTGGAGCACCGTGAGGAGAGCGGCAATGCTGATACAGATCAGGGTTGCCAGTGGCAAAAAGGCCTTCTTCATATAGCTAGCGAAAAGGGTTGTACTAGTTAGAAGAAGGGTTTTTGCCCGGTCCGTCCTTGTCGTTTACAGACTTGTCGAGCTCACTTTTGATCTCGTTTGTAGCGTCTTTGAACTCGCGGATGCCACGACCCAGGCCGCGGGCCAGTTCAGGTATGCGTTTGGCACCAAATAATAGCAGGATAGCAAATATGATAATGGTTACTTCGGCGCCTCCCAGGCTTCCTATGAAGGCAAAAATTCCAATGCTGTTCATTTGTGATATGTAAATGAGTTTTGAGTAGAGTTGATTGATTCAATTACTCCCTGTTGGCAGAAGTGCTACGACAGCAGATAGGGGCCGCCATACAAAAAGTATAGGGCTGCAAAAGCTGCTTGGTAAACACGTGCAGACAACAGGTACAGGAAAAGAAGGATGTAGCAGGCTGTGAAACAGCACCGGCTATACCTGCGGGTACCAGGCGATGCTGGTAAATTGACGCAGGTTTATTCTGAAAAGGGAATACAGGAGGGACCTAGGGAGCCTGGGGCTGACTGGAAGTATAGAAAAACTGACAGAAGAAATTATCGCCAGGGGCCCGGGCCGCATAGGGAGGGACCGCTTTCTGGCGTGTGAACCGGATCAGTTGTGTCCGGAAAACAGTGGCCGCAGGCTGTAAATTGAATGTAAGGGTGGCGGCTGTTCCTTCCTCGGCCAGGTATAGCATACCCGACTGCAGCCCGGTGACGCTGTTGTCGCTGCTTACCGTTTCGTCCTGTGCTATACCTGCTTGGTTGTGCTGAACCAGCTGTGTTGTATCAAAGGCATACGTTTGTGTGCTCTGGAGCAGAACGACCCAGAGCAGAGCAATCGACATCATGAAATGCCTCAAAAAGCGGTATTCAGGCAGAAACAGGGCCATAAGCAACCGCAAATATACTATTATTTGCAAGGAAGTCAGTGAACCTGAAGTATATATTTAGCCTCCGGAAGTGATTAATAATGATAGGAGCAGCCACCTGTTTAAAGAAAAGGCCTGCTCCGGTTAGGCAGGCCTTTTAGTTTTATCGGAAAGTATAGTCCACGTTTGGCAGCTGCGACAGTACCGGAGCTTCCAGGTCGAGCGCTTTGGCGCGCCCGTCAATCTTCGGGGCCACGGTGCCATGGTGCTTCAGGTATTCCTCCAGCACATCATGCACTGTATAGTCGAGCACTTTTGGGTCTTTAGCGTTGGGCATGCGGCAGAGCATGTGCTCGGACTCACCTCTACGTAAACAGGCCGCCAGGGTATACACTTTGTTCAGATCCAGTGGCTTTCCAACTACCGTAATCGACTGTACCCGTTGCCCTTTCGGAGCATTGGCGTTGAAGTTCATTTCCATACCTGAGAAACGAACCACCCAGCCTCCGAAGCGCTCCAGTGGATTTTCAGCAAACACGTTGTGCAGCTCTTTTTCCATCCAGTCATGTATCTGCTGGCCGGTCGCCTTGCCTACTTTGGCGTTCTCGTTCACAGGCAGCATATTCCATACATCACTTACAGTTATCGGGGCTTTGCCGTCGGCACCGGGCACGATCGGTGTGCTGAACCGGAAACCATTGGAGAAGGCAATGTCAGCACCGGTTTTCCAGCGTAGAGCATCGGTGATCATATTGTCCATGGCATTTTCGACTACCAGGTAGCGGTAAAGCGGTTCGGAGGTATAGCCCAGCACCCGATCCATCTCCTGCTTGTAAGGGGCCATTTGCGCCTCCACTATACCTTGTACCACCGGGTCGGCAGGGTATACGGCCGGGTCCACATCAATCAGTTCGTAACGCTGCCCCACAATCTTGCCGTCTTTTACCTCCAGGTCGAGGCGGCCAACAAACGAGGCGAAAGCGCCCGGCTCCACTACCTGCGCATATTTGCGCTGCAGCGGCTTCCGGATTCTTTCATGGGTATCGTTGCCCAGCACAAAGTCCACGCCCTCAATTTCAGGCTGGTCGGCCAGGTAAATCTGCTTCGAAATGCCCAGGTGCGTAACTAGAAAGAGGATGTCTACACCTTGTTCTTCTTTCAGCTCTTTGATCAAAGGCTGCAGGTTATCTTCCAGCCCTGTAAACACAAGGCCCTTGCTAAAGGATGGGTTCTGACGGATGGGCACTTCCGGGTCGTTATAAGAAATAAATCCAAGCTTGACGCCTTTCACTTCCTTCACCATATAAGGCGGGTATAAAAGTTCGTTGGTTTGCTCGTCCCAGATGTTGGCGCACACGACCGGTTTGCCATAGGAATTGAGCACGTCGCGCATTTTTTGGCTGCCGAAGATCACCTCCCAGTTGCCCGGAATGAGAAAGTCGTAGTCCATGGCGCTGATAACGGGGCCAAAAACGGCTCCTTCAGAAAGCGCCGCCACGGCACTGCCCTGTATCAGATCACCGCCATCCACGATTACGGTGCCGCCTGGGTTTTCGGCTTTCATCTGCTTGAAAATTGTTTGGATATTGGCTACGCCGCCGCGCTCTTTAAATACGAACTTACCGTTTTCGACGAACATTTCCTGATGAGGCAAAAGTTGTCCGTGAATGTCGGCTGTCTGCAGGATGGTAATGGTTTCGACGCCTTCTTCTTTTTGCGTCTGTGTTTCTTCGGTAGAGGCGGACTGGCAGGAGGTAAAGCCAAGTGCCAGGATAGGTAGAGCAGCGAGGAGAAGCTGAAGGTTTCTTTTCATGGTGAGGTTGAATGTTGAGAGGCAAGCCCGATTTTCAGGCTTTCCTACAAATATGACCTAAAGAAAACCGACCGGGTGTGACTATTGTCACAGGCATGGATTTACATAAACACGCTTTCCAGCACATCGCCTACAAAATAGGCCAGCGAGGCAGCCAAACCGCCCAGCAAAAGTGTCTCCGCTATACCTGCCAGCACGTTGCGCTCGGTCACAATACTTTTCAGAACTCCCACAATGGTCAGGGCTATACCTGTCAGCACACTCGAATAGAGGAACAGCTCGGTGCTGTCCATACCTGAATCGAGACCGGCGAAAATGTAGGCCAGCAGTGGGATAGAACCTACCAGGATGAAGCTGAGAAAAGTAACCGAGGCAGTTTTGACGGGCGTTTTGCCGTCTTTGGTCATTTCGAGTTCTTCTTTCATCATGGTGTCCACCCACACATCTTTGTCAGAAGTGATCACTTTTACAACCTGGTCGAGGAGTTCGCCTTTAAAACCTTTGGCCGCGTAGATTTCCCGGATTTCCTGTTTTTCCATTTCGACCGAGTGCTCGACCTCCCAGTACTCGCGGGTCTTATGCCGGTCGAAATTATCGCGTGTGGCTTTGGTGGAGAAGAAGTTACCCACCGACATGGAAAAGCCGTCCGCGATCAGGTTAGCCATCCCCAGGATGATCACGACGGATGTGCCCAGGCTGGCGCCTTCCGCGCCCGCCACCACAGCAAAGGTGGTAATGGCGCCGTCGACACCCCCATACACAAACTCAGAAATGTATTCTTTCTTGAAAAAGAGAATTTTATCATCCGCCTGTTTTTCGAGGTGTTGCATGGTGCGGGCTTTTAGGTTGAAGTGTAGCTAAATTACAGGTAAAAAAGAAAGTACTCGAGCCAGGCGTGAGATGGTTGTAATAAAAGCTTAATTCAGCTGACTAACCTCTTCTGCAGGTATAGCCTCATCCGCTTTCTCTGAACTAACCAGTTGCTCAGGTATAGCCGAACGCTCTCTGAAAGGATAAATCTGTTGCGTTACAAAAGACGTCGGATAAGCTTCCACATCTTCAAAACCGAGTTCAATATCACGGCCGTCTGCGGGCATATAAACTGTTCCGAACAGATAATCCCACACACTCAGGCTAATGCCGTAATTGGCGCCGTAACGATGAGGGATGTGCCTGGCGTGGTGCCAGATGTGCATCTGCGGATTGTTGAGCAGATAGCGCAGCGGACCCAACGGAATGTGCAGGTTGGAATGATTGAAATGGCCTATGGTAGTGGCGAAAATATGCACCAGGAAAAAATCCTGGATACCAAAGCCGATCATGGCCAGCGGTATGTACTCGATGGTGCGGTATACTACAGTTTCGCCCCAGTGAAAGCGCAGGTGCGCCGCAAAACCCATCTGCTGCACCGAGTGATGTACCTTGTGAAAGCGCCACAGAAAATCGGAGCGGTGCAGGAGGCGGTGCACGTTCCATTGTATGAAATCGCGCAGCACAAAAAGTGTAAGCAACTGTGCCCACACCGGCGACGACTGTATCTCAAAAGCCACCAGATTCTGTATGCCGAACAGGCCCAGGAAATCGTTGAAAGCCTCTACGCCAATATTGGAAATGGCATTGAAACCGACCAGCGAGAACAGGAAAAAGTTAAAAAACATGTAGAAGCCGTCGAGCCAGAAATCCTGCCGGATTTTGGCCTGGGTTTTCCGCCACGGCACCACAATTTCAAGCAGCCAGAAAACTAGCGACAGCCCCATCAGCCAGTAAAAATAATTGCCCCAGCTTGGGTGCAGCATCTCCTGCCACAGGTAGTTCCCGTAGTCTGAAAACGAACGCGTGAAGATGTGCCAGTATTTTTCCATTCGGCTATACCTGAACCAGCAATTTAAAACTTAATGTAGCCCCAGCCATCGTCCTGCTTCATAATGATTTCGCCTATACCCATTGGTACTGTCGGCACACCGGGTGATAGCTGATTTTTAGAGACTTTTTGCACTTGCATGGTGTTTTCGCAGGCTACAAACTGAACGCCTTTTTCCTGCAAAGCTTTAATGGCAGCAGCCTGTTTGGTTTTGTCTGTCACCAACAAATGTAGTGCTTTGCCATGTACTACTACCTCGATCTGCGCATCAGGCCAGCCACGCTTGATGTTGTTAAGTTGCCGCATCAAACTGGTATAGCGGGCCGTGTCGCCTTCGGCCAAATCATATACTATGCGGCGGTGCGTAGCTTGCTCTGCTTTTGTGGTAGCTGAACTTTTATCAGATTTCTTTTGCGCGAAGGCAGCAGGAGCGGTCATCATGGCGATTAAGATAACAAAGATCAGCTTCAGTTTCATAAAAAGCAGCTAAAGGGGATGATTAAATTCTATGACCGTGATGCAGGCTTGTGCTGTTTAAACTAGATTTGGGAAGAGCTTTATTTTGCTAATCCCAGCAAAAACTCGCGCACTTCCTTGGTATCGTATTCGGCCATACCTTCCTGCTTCGCCACAATTTTTCCTTCGGGCGAGATAATGAACGTGGTAGGTATAGCGGTGCTGTAAAACTCCTGCGGAAACTGGCTGCCCGGGATATAAACCGGGAAGGTATAGCCTTTCTTGTCGATAAACTTCTTCACCTTCGCCATACCGCCTTCGTCAACCGACAACATCACAAATGCCACTTTGTTTGGGTCCATTTTCTTGTACAGGCTATGGATATTGGGCATCTCCGCAATGCAAGGCGGACACCAGGTTGCCCAGATGTTGAGGAAAATCACCTTGCCCTTCAGGCTTTCGAAAGCAACAGTTTTGCCATCCAAGTCTACCATTTTAAATCCGGCACCTGCCATGGACGCGTTGGCACTTGCAAACGAAGTTGTTTCTGATGTAGCAGTCACTTCATCGATGCTCGGCACATCGGCGTTTTTTATACCTGTGGCCAGCAAAATGCGCTGCACCTGCCCGATGGCTTCGGTGTGTAAGCCTGTCAGGTATAGGATGCCGAAAATACCAAGTGTGATCGCCCAACCGGGTATATTTTTGATTGAAAATTTATTCATGCTCAAGGTATATAAATACTAAAGGGTGAATGCTGCTAGGGTATTTGGTAAAGAAGCTACTCTGTTAGCTAACCAATACCCTATACCGCAGGTTCAGAATGCTGCGGAATTGATTTAAATTAATGCGGCAGTCTGTCTTTTACAATGCCATAAAAAAAGGTACCTGCCAGGGCGCCACCAATCGCGATCAGAATTACCCAGTAGCTGTAACCTATGTTCACAAACATCGGGCCCGGACAAGCGCCTGTCAGGGCCCAGCCCAAGCCGAATATGCTGCCGCCAATGAGGTAGCGAGGAACCGACTTTTCTTTGGGTGTGAACACGATCGGGTTGCCCTGGTAGTCGCGCATTTTAAATTTTTTGATCAGGAAAGTGGCCAGTGTGCCCAGTACCACCGCCGTACCGATGATGCCATACATGTGGAAGTCCTGGAAACGGAACATCTCCTGAATACGGAACCACGAAATCGCCTCTGACTTACTCATCACGATGCCGAACACGATGCCGGCTATTATAAATTTAATACTTTTCACGATTTATAGTTTAGATTAGTGACGACTTAGAAAATTAAAGGCATCAACATAAAAGTGGTGATCAGACCACCGATGAAAAAGCCGATTACAGCGATAAGAGAGGGTAGCTGCAAATCCGAAATACCACTGATGGCATGACCCGAGGTGCAGCCTCCTGCGTAGCGCGAGCCAAACCCGATCGCAAAACCGCCCAGTAGCAAAATCAGGAATCCTTTAAGTGTAAATGCAGCGCTCAGACTGAAAATTTCCTCCGGCTGCATACCGTCCGGCGATGTTATTCCCAGTTGCTGCAGATCCTCAACAGTGGACTGCGAGATCTGAACTGCTTCCCCGTTCGATAGGAATTCTGCCGAAATAAAACCACCGATGATGGCACCAACCAGGAACAACAGGTTCCAGGTCTGGGCGCGCCAGTCGAAGTCAAAAAACTTAACTTTTTTGCCGGCACCGCAGGCCGAACAGATGGTGCGCAGGTTGGAAGAAAAACCAAACGACTTGCCGAAAAACAACAGCATCACCATGATAGAAGCGATCACGATACCCGAGGTATACCAAGGCCATGGTTGTCTTATAAGCTCTAACATAACTTTTTAAAAATTTAATTACCGTTTTTGATTGGGAGAGAAGAGCAGGAAAAGAGCGAGGTCGCATGCCCCTTCCGTATCTGCTCCAGTTTTTATTTAGTTGTTTGGCCAGGAGCCTACACCTCCCGCAAGGTTGTAGCACTTGAAGCCCTGTGCGCTCATCAACTCGCAGGCAGAGGCGCTGCGGCTGCCGCTGCGGCAGAATACAAAGTAGAATGTGTCCTTGTTCAGCGAGCCCAGTGCGTTCTGGAACTGCCCGGTGGTTACGTCCAGGTTCTTTGCTCCTTTGATCGTGCCGGAAGCAAATTCGCCGGCTGTTCTTACGTCCAGCAGTTGTGCTTTCGGAGCGTTCAGGTAATTGGCCTTGAATGTTTTCCCGTCCAGATTTTCGTAGTTCTTGGGAGCGGATCTAAAGATATGGAACATGGCTTACGGGCTTTAATTATTGACTTATTTTGATGACAATACAAAGTTACAGGTATAGCCGGAGCGGTACAGTGACTTTGGTCACGCAGCCTGTTATGAAATAAAAGCGGGGACAATTAATACCGTCCCCGCTTCCATTTTTAACTATACTAAACTATTTTACTTCAGTGTAGAAGGACAAACGTAAGCCGTTCTGGGAATCTCCGTTTCTGAGATAGCCTTATAACCGCCTTCCACGTTGATCACATTGTCAAAACCTCTTGCCTTGAGGATAGATGCCGCGATCATGGAGCGATAGCCACCGGCGCAGTGGATGTACATATCTTCCTCCTTCGGCAGCTCGGCCAGGTGGTCGTTCAGGTAATCGAGCGGGGCATGTAGTGCCGTCTCCACGTGCTCTGCCTGATACTCGCCCGGCTTGCGCACGTCTACTATTTTTATATTGTTGTCTTTTGCATAATCAGCAGCAAATGTAGCGGCAGTGATAGACTTGATCGTGTCCACTTCTTTGCCAGCCTCTTTCCAGGCCGCAAAGCTTCCCTGCAGATAGCCCAGGGTATTGTCGTAGCCGACACGGGCCAGTCTGGTCACTACTTCTTCTTCACGGCCTTCATCGGCAATGTACAGAATCGGCTGCTGCACATCCGGTATAAGGGCACCTACCCACGGAGCGAAATTGCCGTCAATACCGATGTTAATTGAGTTCGGAATCAAGCCGGCTGCAAACGTTTCCGGTTTACGGGTGTCCAGCACCAGAGCACCTGTTTCGTTCACGGCTGCCTCAAAAGCCTCCGGCGACAGTGCCTGCTGGCCTTGCGTGAGCACGTCCGCAATATTGGCGTAGCCTTCTCTGTTCATTTTCACGTTCATCGGGAAGTAACCCGGAGGAGGAAGCAATCCGTCGGTCACTTCTTTTACAAACTCTTCTTTGGTCATGTCGGCACGCAGGGCATAGTTCACCTTTTTCTGATTGCCGAGCAGGTCGGTCGTTTCTTTGCTCATGTTTTTGCCACAGGCCGAGCCCGCACCGTGCGCCGGGTATACGACCACATCATCGGGCAATGTCATGATCTTGTTGCGCAGCGAGTCGTACAGGTGTGCGGCCAGTTGCTCTTCCGTCAGATCAGATTTTACTGCCAGGTCAGGACGGCCTACGTCGCCGATGAACAGCGTGTCGCCGGAAAAAATCGCTGTTTCCTTACCGTTTTCGTCGAGCAGCAAGTAGGTAGTCGATTCCATGGTGTGACCCGGTGTGTGCAGCACCCTGATGATTACGTTGCCTAACTTCAGCTCTTCGCCATCGGTGGCGGTGTAGGCATCAAAAGTAGGGTAAGCATTTGGGCCGAAAACGATCTGTGCACCAGTAGCTTTGGCCAGATCCACGTGCCCCGAAACGAAATCGGCGTGGAAGTGTGTTTCCAGCACATATTTTATTTTGGCATTGGCTTTTTCGGCCTTCTCCAAGTATGGGTTTATCTCGCGAAGCGGGTCGATAATGGCCACTTCACCGTTGCTTTCGATATAGTAAGCGCCCTGTGCCAGGCAGCCGGTATAGATCTGTTCTACTTTCATGGGTATAGGGTTTTGAGTCATTTAATTAATCGTTGAGGCTGTCTGAAGTACTTGCAATGACAATACAAATATCTGAATATAATCGGTGTGGTACAGTGACTTTGGTCACGCTGTGTGTTTTTTTAGAAGAAAAGCTCTTTTCCGATGATATACATACCCATCACCAGGACAAACCAACCAAAAGCAGTCTTGAGTTTGTCGGCATGGATTTTAGCGGAAAGGAAGGTGCCAATGAAAATACCAGCGATCGAAATACTTGAGAAGATAGCCAGGAACATCCAGTCGATTTCGTAGTTGAAGATGTCGCCGATAAAACCGAAAAGGGACTTGGCCGCGATGATCAGCAGGGAAGTGCCTACCGCCATTTTCATGTCGAGTTTACTGAAAAGCACCAGCGCAGGTATAATCAGGAAGCCACCGCCCGCACCGACTAATCCGGTAAGTGTGCCCACTACCAGACCCTCGGCCAGAATGCCGCCGTAGTTGAATTTCGGTTTCGGATGTTTTTCTGCCGGATCGGTATGCTCCACATCCAGCGCAGTGTCAATGTTCTCGTCAACCGGATCAGCAGCGTCAGCCGGTAGCGTTTTTTTCTTCCTGATCATGCTGATCGAAGCGAACACCATCAGGCCGGCGAACAAGAGCATGAGCAGGATTCCTTTGGTCACCAGAAAATCACCTACCGAAAAGATTTCTTCAGGTATAGCCGGCACCAGGTAGCGGCGCGTCAGGTATACCGCCACAATAGAGGGCAGACCAAATACCACGGCCGTCTTCATGCTCACCAGTCCATTTTTGTAGAATTTGTAAGAACCCACCAGACTGGTAAGGCCCACGATAAAAAGTGAGTAAGCAGTTGAGATAACCGGACTTAGCCCGATCAGGTATACCAAAACCGGCACCGTCAGAATAGAACCACCGCCCCCGATCAGTCCAAGTGAAAGTCCGATCAGCAGGGCTGCGAAATAACCTAGTATTTCCATTGATTATGTTGTTTGTTTTGTAATCTAGTACAAAGGTATAGCGGCTGAAAAGGATGTTCAGTGACTAGTATCACAAAGTAGTTTAGGAGTTAAGGGATTTCAGAGTTTGTGAGGTAAGAATAGTAGGGAAGGTAGCAAAGGCTTGCTGCCAACATAAGCGTTCTATTGTCATTTCGAACAAAGTGAGAAATCTGAAATCGTACGGTAAACCTGAAATAAATCAAATCTCCCCCGTAGGTCGAAATGACAGATTGGGTGCGGCTTTCCTTAAGTTGAGAGCTTTGGGTCACTACCTGTCTCTATATACCTAAACTACCTCCAGATCATGTACTTCAATGTAATTTCGTTGCAATGAGATGGCACCGGTTTGTTCCAGTTTTTTGAGGAGGCGGGAAATGACTTCGCGGGAACTATTGAGCTCGAGGGCGATTTGCTGGTGGGAAAGGCGGATTTCTTTGCCGCTCACTTTTACGTGGCGCTTGAGGTAGAAAACCAGGCGCTCGTCGAGGCCTTTAAAGGCGATGCTGTCGAGTGTTAGCAGCAATTCTTCGAAACGCTGGCGGTAGGAGGCGATCACAAAGTTGTGCCAGCTCTTGTATTTGGCCAGCCATTGCTCGGAAAGGTGGGAAGGTATCAGGATCACTTCTGCATCGGTTACGGCTTTGGCCATGATCTGGCTTTGCTCGTCGCGGGCGGTGCACATCATGGACATAGCGCAGGCGCTGCCTGGCTCCAGGTAGTACATCAGGAACTCGTTTCCTTCATCGTCCTCGCGGTATACCTTGAGCAGTCCGCTCAGGAGCAGCACCGTGGAGCGGATGTACTGCCCGGTGCGCATCACCTCTTCGCCTTCCTCTACCTGCCGGATGGTGCTGTGCGCCATTATCTCAACGAGAAGGGGTTGCTCAAACTGCGGGAATTTATTCAGGATGTCTTCTTTCTGCGTTATTTCCATGGTTAGGTATACGTGTCGTGCTGGTTTGGATAGATGTTAAGGTATAGCAAGTAAATGCAAAAAACCAGTGCTGGCACTAAATGCGCCCGCACTGGTCAATATTAATTTTGTATGATGCTTATTTAAAGTCGTTTATAGCTTCACTTAGGTCGAGTACCCTGGCTTCAGGAAGTGCGGCTTCCACAATGCTGCTGCCTGCAGCAGAGCGGTAACCTGCCGCACAATGCACCACTACTGGCTTGTCCGTCGGAATTTCTTGTGCCCGTTCACGCAACTCCGGTAGTGGAATGCTGATGGCATTAGCAAAATACTTACCGCCTTTTACCTCAGAAGTGTTGCGCACATCCACAATGGTATACTCATCCTGATTGGCTTTAAATTTGGCCACATCCAGTTCAGGTGATGTCTCTTCAGCTGCTTCGGTCTGCACAAAGGCCCCTTCAATCAGCAATTCATACCCGATCTTGGAAGACTTGCGGATCAGGTCGTCCAGTTCTGCTTCAGTTTCAGCGATCAGGTAGAAGCGCTCATTCGGGCCAATAATGCTACCCAGCCAGGTTTCAAACTTGCCGCCATTCTGAATGTTGATGGCCCCTTCGAGGTGTCCTTTCTTAAAGACTTTCTCGCTTCGAGCATCGACAATGACAGCGCCTTTACAAGGCTTGAAATTTTTCTCTTGTTTTTTTACGCCTGCTATACCTGGCTGTAGGGCAGGAGCGCCTTTTTTGTTCAAACCCACATCGTAACCAAAGTATTTTGGTATAAACGGCTGGTCTTCTGTCAGCACTTTCACGAAAGCTTCTTCGCTCATGTCCTGCAGGGCGTAGTTGCTCAATTTCTCTGCACCGATTGTGCTGCTGTTGGCACTGCTCAGGCCTTTGCCGCAAAGCGAACCGGCACCGTGCGTCGGGTACACCAGCACGTCATCGTTTAATTTCATCAGCTTATCGCGGGTGCTCTTATACATTTGGCGGGCCAGTTCTTCGCGCTTGGCTGTTACGTTACCGGCACTCTCACGCAGGTCCGGACGACCCACATCACCGATGAACAATGTATCGCCTGTAAACACGGCAATGTCTTTGCCCTCGTGCTCCAGCACAATGCTGATGCCGTCAGGGGAATGGCCCGGTGTGTGCAGCGATTTCAGTTTGATGTCGCCAATTTCGAGCACCTCACCTTCATCAAAAGTTTTGTGTGGATAGTCGGCGCCAACTAAGCTGTGGGCATAAATTGTGGCGCCCGTTTTCTGATGTATTTCAAGGTGAGAGCTCACAAAGTCGGCATGCGGATGCGTCTCGATCACGCCCACGATTCTGGCATTGTTATTCGCTGCGAAGTCGTAGTAGGGCTGAGGGTCGCGGGCCGGGTCTACCAGAACCACTTTGCCGATTTTTTCACTCAAAATGGCATAAGCGTAATGTGCCAGGCCTTTGTCTTCAAACTGTTTTATTTTCATGTCTATCGCGGTTAATGTGTAGGATTAGCTGGTTTTTGCTTTTTTTATGATGTTGCAAATTTAAGGTATACGCAAGCAACACAAAGTGATAGAAGTCACATAGCGCTTATCAGTGTAAATATATTATTATTTTAAGTGATAGGTGAGCAGTGGGCGGATGCAGCGGTTGACCATTGTCTCAGCGATGCTGCCATAGAAAATGTGGCCGAACCCATTACGTCCATGCGTACCGATAAGCACCAGGTCCATCTCTGTTTCACGGTTGAAATTGCGCATGCCGGCCGGTACTTTCGCAGCACTCTTAAAATGAATTTCAAAGTTCTGTAGCTGCAATCTTGAAGCAAATCGCAGCATCTGTTGTATCGTCGCTTCTAGTTTCTGATCGTCATCTTTCTGAATGATCTGCAGCAGGTGCAATTGCGCGCCGAACAGCTGGAGCAAAGTCTTGATGGTATTAACAGTCTGCTGCGGTTGTTTCTCAGCAGCAAAGTCTGCGACCCACAAAATGTTCTGGATCGGCGTGATAGAAGCATCTTTCTGGATCGTAATGACAGGTATAGGCGTATGCCGCACCACATGCTGTGCTTCAGAACCGGATAAGCGCTCGAACCAGCCATCGGCTTCCTCGGTACCCATGATGATCAGGTCGGTCTGTTGCTGTTCGGCATACCCAGTCAGGCTGGTGGTAAGGCCCCCGTATACCACGGCACTGGTAAATTCAATATTAGCCTGTTTCCTGAGCTCCTCGAATTGTTGTTGCGCTTTCTGTTCCCGGGCATACAACTCTGCTCTGTCTATACCTTCTGAAGAGTCGGTAGTGCCAGCCCATTCGGCAGCGTTCACCTGAATCACGTGCACCAGATGGAGATTAGCGGAAGCTTTTTCAAGCAGCAGGTTCAGAAATTGCAGTGCTTTAAAGGATACCGGCGTGAAGTCCACGGGTACCATAATGTTGAGTGTCTTTTTCATTGTCAATTGCTTGATGAACACCTATTTAGCTGTTCTATGTTATATCTGATTTGTGCTTTCGGTTTTGTAGCTACAAACCGGATCACGAATCCGGGGCCACTATGGTATGCGCCTTCACGCAGGATAATTTCCTTTTCCTCCAGCACCTTCACTGCCATACCTGCGAAGTCTTGTTGCAGCATGTCAGCGGTATAGAGCATGGACTCGTCTTTAGGCCCGCCCGAGGTATAGCCTAGTTGCTTAGGATGAAAAGCCTCCAGTATAACTGTGCCGCCTGGCTGGAGCCATTGCTTTACTTTGTAGTGCAACCTTTGGCGCAGGACCGGCTGGAAGTGCGCATAAATCAGTGCCACGGCATTTATACTTTCGGACTCAATTGTAAAGCTGTCAGCATTAGCCAGGTGGTAATTTATACTTACGCCTTGCTTATCAGCCAGCCTCAGCGCTTTCTCCTGGCCAGCCACGCTGTGCTGTAATCAAAGGCCAGCACATCCCAGCCTTGCGAGGCAGCATATACCGCATTCCGGCCTTCGCCCGCTGCAGGCAACAGGATCTTACCGGGGGCCAGACCCTGTAATTGTTCTTTAAAAAAGACGTTCGGCTCACTCCCGTATACCATCTCCTGTTGGCGATAACGCTCTTTCCAGAATTGCTGCATCATGGTTTTCGTTAATGGACAGTACAATGGTCGTCCCTTTATTTGTGGCGTTCAGTGACAATGGTTACACACGATGTAATACTGAGAACATACTACTAAACCCTGAACCTGAGCACAGTGAATGGGCATGAAAAGCAACTAAAGCGCTCGAAGGCAGGTATAGGAGTGCAGAGAATCGATGTGGATTTTACAGGTATAGCACATGGTGAAAAGCTCTTATTTACTACTCTGTCTTGCATTGCCATTAGCACTGATTCTACTTGTCAGCTTGCCAGCCCTGGCCTGTACCACCTGTAACCGTCCCTTGCAGGCGGCCATCTTCGACGAAAGCTTTCTGAAACTATTCTTTTACATGCTGTTGCCTTTTCTCTTCATCTGGGCGGCGGTATACCGACTGCACAAACTCAAATAGCGCGCTATGAAAAGACAAATACCCCTTGAGGAAGTGACGCCTGTCCGCACGGGTCCGCTGATTGCAGCGGCCACGCTCATAGGTATAGGTATGGGTGGTTTTGTAGACGGCATCGTGCTGCACCAGATTCTGCAGTGGCACCAGATGATATCTGCCAAACTGCCGCCTGACACGCTCCTGAACAAAGAGACTAACATGTTCTGGGATGGTATCTTTCATGCCTTCACCTGGCTCACTACCGCGCTAGGCATTTACCTGCTCTGGCGGGTGGCGCGTGAGCGTAAAGCGGTGTTGTCGAATCGTATTTTCGGGGGCAGCCTGCTGTTTGGTTTCGGTTTGTTCAATGTAGTGGAAGGCATCATCGACCACCATATACTTGTGCTTCACAATGTGCGCGAGATCAGCGCCAGCCCCTCGGCCTGGAACTTCGGCTTTCTGGGTATATCGCTGGTGATGCTGGCAGTTGGGTGGATGCTGGTGCAAAAGGGCAGGAGAGAGGCGCAGCCGTGAACGTCAACAGTAAAATAAGTCCGGCTGATAAGCAATTGAACGGCTTAACCCAAAGGTTTACCCTGCCCCTGATGTTTCCGTCTGCAATGCTATACCTGTGGACTTAATTTCCCTCAGTTACCAGAGCAGCATGTGCTTTCTTTCTCCGCGAACGCAGGTATATTTTGCCCAGTTCGTTTACCAGTAGCGGGACTAAACCCAGGACGATCACCATCAGCCAGCCTTCCAGGTCAAGCATTGTCAGGTTGAAAGCTTCGCGCATAAAAGGGATGCCTATGACAACCAGTTGCAGCGCCAGCCCCAGCACAATGGCTCCTATCAGATACCTATTTGTGAAAAGACCAATCTGGAAAATGGATTTCGTATGATGCCGCATGGCCAATGCATAAAAAAGTTGACAGGCCACCAGCGTCATAAAAGCAAGTGTTCTGGCATTCTCCAGCGTTATGGCAGGAACCTCATCGTCGAAGGGACTGTAGCCGTGCTCGTTGTAGCCGAACCAGAAAGCAAAAATCGTGAGGGCACCAATCAGGATACCGCCACCCAGCACACGCCAGCCAGCAATGCCGGTAAAGAAACTTTCGTTCGGGTCGCGTGGCTTTTCCTGCATCACATCCGGGTCGCCGGGATCCATACCTAGCGCAACAGCCGGCATGGAGTCGGTCAGCAGGTTAATCCAAAGCAGCTGCGTCGCAATCAGGGGTGCTTCCCAGCCGATCATGAGCGTGATGAACATAGCCACCACTTCGCCCAGGTTACAGCTCAGCAGAAAAAGAACGGATTTCCGGATATTATTGTAAATGTTCCGGCCCTGCTCAATGGCCGACACAATGGTGGCAAAATTATCGTCTGTCAGAATCATATCCGAGGCACCCTTGGCTACGTCAGTGCCCGTAATGCCCATGGCCACGCCAATATCAGCGGCGTTAAGTGAAGGTGCATCGTTCACGCCATCTCCGGTCATCGACACCACATTGCCCTGTGCTTTCAGGGCGCGTACGATCCGTACCTTGTGTTCCGGGGAAACCCGTGCGAAAATGCGGTAGTCGCGGATCCTTTTGCTGAACTCGCTTTCACTCAGCCTCTCTATTTCCTGCCCCGTAATGGCCTGGTCCAGGTTGTCGGCTATACCTAGCTGATGAGCAATGGCAAAGGCAGTGATTTTATGATCGCCTGTGATCATGATGGTGGTGATGCCCGCCTCTTTTGCCTTGCTTACCGAGCCCTGCACCTCAGTTCTCGGTGGGTCCATCATCCCGACAAGCCCCAGGAGAATCAGGTCCTGCTCCATTTCAGAAGCTGTAATAATATGGTCTACAGGTTTATAGGCCACGCCCAGAGTACGGAGCGCCTGTTCCGACATACGTGCTGTCGCTTCCTGAAACTGTTGTTTGTGTTCTTCTGTGAAGGGTACCACTTGTCCATTTTCCTGCACATGGGTAGCAAGTTTCAGGAGGTTGTCGATGGCGCCTTTGGTGTATACCGTATACCTGCCGTTCTCCTCATTCAGGGTCGACATTAATTTGCGGTCTGAATCAAACGAAAACTCGTCGATGCGTTTGCATTGCCTGTTCAACGCTTCGCGGTCTATACCTAAATCGTCTGCCAGAAGCAGCAATGCTATTTCGGTGGGGTCGCCTGTGCCTTCGCCGTGCTCGTAAGTGGCGTCGGAGCAAAGCACCATGGCTTTTGCTAACAGGTTGGCATTATTGGTAGACGAATTTTCTTTCTTCCGGGCCACGGTCACTTCCCCCTCCAGACTGTAGTATTGGAGGACGGTCATCTTGTTCTGCGTCAGGGTACCTGTTTTGTCGGAGCAGATGATGTTGACAGAGCCCAGCGTTTCCACTGCCGGCAGTCGCCTGATGATGGCGTTGCGTTTGGACATGCTCATAACGCCAATGGAAAGCACGATGGCCACGATGGCGGCCAGCCCTTCAGGTATAGAGGCCACGGCCAGCGAAACTGAGATCAGGAACATTTCGGTCAGGTCTCTGTCCTGCAGCAGGGACACCACGAAAATCAAGACGCAGATGCCGATGGCGAATTTACCGAGCGATTTGCCGAGTTTGTTCAGCCGGATTTCCAGCGGTGTTTTAGAGTCCTCTTCTGTTTCGAGGATGTTGGCAATTTTACCCACTTCGGTCTGCATGCCCGTACCAACGGCTACGCCCACACCTCTGCCTGCCGTCACCAACGTGGACATAAATGCGGCATTGTCCCGGTCGCCGAGTGGAGTTTGCGGGGATTCCAGCACAAACGTGGCATCTTTTGGGGAAGGTACCGACTCGCCGGTCAAGGCTGATTCCTCTATCTGCAGGTTAGCCGATTCAAGCAGCCGCAGGTCAGCAGCAATATACCTGCCGGCGTCCAGGAGCAGAATATCGCCGGGCACTACTTTTTCAGAATCAATTTCTTTCACGACACCGGCCCGGCGCACAAGCGCTTTGGGGGAGGCTATTTTTTGGAGCGCTTCGATGGCATTTCCCGCTTTCACTTCCTGCACCACACCCAGCACAGCATTCAGGATAATAACAGCCAGGATGATAATGGAATCGATGTATTCCCCCATGAACATGGTAATGACCACCGCTGCGAACAGCACATAGATCAGCCAATCCTGCAGCTGCGCCAGAAAAAGCTGGAAGATACTTTTCTTCTTTTTTGTTGTCAGTTTGTTGGGGCCATACTTTTCCAGACGAGCCTGTGCCTGTGCTTCAGAAAGTCCTTGAGCAGGGTCTACTTCCAGTTCAGTCAGAACCGCCTCTATTGATTTGGAAAACCACATGTCGCAACATCATTAGGTTACATCAAAAAAAGCAAGCCGAATGAAAGTGGGAATGAAAGCAGCTAATGCTATGAAATTCGGCTCACTTGAAAACGACTGTAAGGTATAGAATTACAAGCAGTACAGCTAAACTTCTTTATTCGATGTGTATACCTGTTCAGGTAAAGCGTTTTGATCTGTTACAGCAATCCTACATTTAGTGCCCCATCCTTTGGAAATATTTTTTAAGCAGCTGCTTGTATGTTTGAAATACCATGCCTGATAGGAAATAAAATCTTGTATTTCATTGCTAATTTTTAGTGTAATACGTATCTAATGTTTCTATAATGATTGTTAAGGTTTGTATTCATAGGTAGTTAAAAATAACTATGGGGAAGAAAACACGGATCTTGGTGACGGGCAGCGCCGGATTCATTGGCCACCACGTGGTAATGGCGCTGCAGGATGCGCAATTTGATGTGGTGGGGCTTGATATAATCAATCAATATTACGACCCGGCACTGAAATACGACCGTCTGAAAGTGCAGGGCTTTGAGAAATCACAGATCGCGTACAATACCTGCGTCTGTAGTGCAGATACCCCTTCCAGGAAGTTTATTCAACTTGATTTATCAGATAAAGGTGGATTAGAAGAACTGTTTGCGGAAAAGCAATTTGATCTGGTTGTGCACCTTGCCGCACAAGCCGGGGTGTTGTATAGCCTGGATAACCCGATGGCTTATGTGGAGAGTAACCTGGTCGGATTTGCCAACATGCTGGAAGCCTGCCGAAAATATCCGGTGAAGCACTTTTTATTTGCTTCCTCCAGTTCAGTCTATGGTCTGAATGTAGAGATTCCCTTTTCCACCAACCACCAAACTGACCGACCGATTTCTTTCTATGCTGCCACCAAAAAAGCAAACGAAGTAATGGCGCACAGTTACGCACATCTGTATGATATACCTGCCACAGGTATGCGCTTTTTTACGGTTTATGGTCCCTGGGGCAGACCGGATATGGCATGCTTTCGGTTTGCAAAATACATTGCCGAGGGACGCACCATACAACTCTACAACCAAGGTAACATGTGGCGCGATTTTACTTATATAGACGATGTCGTGGCTGCTGTGATGAAACTGTTGCGACGCGCTCCGAAGGTGACCAAAAAGAAGCGAGCCCACGAAGCTCCCTATCGCTTGTACAACATTGGTAATAACCAGCCTGAGCAGTTGCTCGAAATGGTGGCGTTGCTGGAGCGGGGCCTGCACAAAAAGGCCAGCATCGACCTGCTGCCCATGCAACCGGGCGATGTACCTGTGACCTATGCCGACGTGGACGCGTTAGTGGCTGCCACCGGGTATAGGCCACACACCAGTCTGGCTGTAGGTATAAGAAAATTCCTGGACTGGTTTGAGGCCTATTATGCGGCGCAACCAATTGAAAAAGCTGCCTGAAAAGGTATATGCATTCACCTGAATTAATGAAAACAAGGTATGGTAAATGAACTCTACAGTGAGGAGCCTGCAAAACCTTCCCTCACGATTCTAGTGCCCGTTTTTAACGAGGCGGAATGCCTGGTGCGGTTAAGCGAAGCCCTGGATGCCTTTCTTCAGCAGTCTCCTATTCCAACGCAGGTCTTGTATGTGAACGACGGGTCAACAGATGGGAGCCTGGCCCTGATGCGGGAAATATGCCAGCGTCGAAGCCAGTACCACTATATTTCGCTGAGCCATAACAGTGGTCTGAGCACGGCCATTAAAGCAGGTATAGATCATTGCCAGAGCACCTACATTGGCTACATCGATGCCGACCTGCAAACTTCGCCACTGGATTTCCTTTTGTTTTTTGAGCATCTGCCGGAGCACCAGATGGTATGCGGTATCCGGATGAAGCGAAAGGACACTTTTGTAAAGAAGATCTCCTCCAGAATTGCTAACGGCTTCCGGCGGCGTATGATAAACGATGGCATTGTCGATACCGGTTGTCCGCTAAAGATCGTGGACGCAGCATTTGCCAAACGCGTCCCTTTTTTCGATGGCATGCACCGCTTTCTACCCGCGCTTATTCAGTTGCAGGGCGGAAAAATAAAGCAAATTCCTGTGCAGCATTTTGAACGCTATGCGGGCACGTCCAAATATCATTTATTTAACCGCCTCTGGGGTCCCCTTAACGATACCTTCGCATTCCGGTGGATGCGCAAACGCTATATCCGGTATACCATAGCCGAGCAATTCATCAACAAGACGGCGGTACGGCATGAGCAGGTCTGAGATTGGCATACTGAGTCTGGGTTTTATGGCGCAGGCGCTTTTTTCTGCCCGCATACTGGTGCAGTGGATTAAGTCAGAACGGGCCGGCCGAGTGCTGTCGCCTACTTCATTCTGGACTTTCAGTCTGCTGGCATCTTTCCTGCTGATGCTCTACGGTATGTTTCGTCAGGACCTGGTGATCATCGGCGGACAGGCTGTCTCTTACGTGATATACCTGCGCAACCTGCAATTTAAAGGTGTCTGGCATGAGTTGCCTGTCTGGGTGCGTTGGCCGGCGGTGCTCTTTCCGGTCGGGATGTGCGCCTGGCTTCTTTTCGGGGATGCTTATAGCCTGGAGTATATCTGGGAACATGGCAAGGTATCAGGATTACTGATCGCCTGGGGTGGGGCAGGGCAGGTCATTTTCACGCTCCGCTTTGTGTACCAATGGTATTATTCTGAATTGGCCCAGGAATCAATCTTACCGAACGGTTTCTGGGTGATTAGCCTTGTTGGCAGTTTAATGATTGTCACCTACGCCGTATTGCGCCTCGATCCGGTTTTGCTGCTGGGGCAGGTGGTCGGCGTGGTGGCCTATACCCGAAACCTATACCTGGGGCTGCAGAAACAGTCAACCAGCCAACGAACCGTTTCCTGATCTGATATGAATCGAGCTTTCGCTGGTCTGCGTCACCACACCCTGGTGGCAGCATTGCTTTTCGTATTTTTGCTGATCCTGCTTTATAACCTGGGAGGCTGGGGCGTTATAGAAACCAGCGAAGCCCGTTATGCAGAAATCAGCCGGGAAATGTTGTGGAGCGGCGACTGGTTACATCCCCGTCTGCTCGGTATACAGCACTTTCACAAGCCACCCATTACCTACATCATTTCTGCCGCAGGTATGGGGCTATTTGGTGTAAATGAATTTGGGGTGCGCTTTTTTCTGCAGATCTCTTTGGTGGCGCAGGCCCTGCTGGTATACCTCATTGCGGTTGAGTTGTTTAAGTCTCGCAAAATAGCTTTAACGGCTCTGATCGTTTACATCACCATTCCCGCCGTTTTAATAGCTGCCCGAAACCTGACTACAGACTCATTTCTGGCAGCTTTTGAGTTGCTGGCTATCTGGGCCTGGCTCAGGTATAAACCCGCCAAAAAGCCGGCCTGGTTATACCTGTTTTATCTGGCGCTCGCCCTCGCATTTCTCACCAAAGGCCCGGTAGGTTTAATTTTTCCTGTGCTCGTCGTCATCGGGTATCGGGTGAAGCAACCAATCGGTCAGGCCAGCCTCCCACATCACCTGCTGGCCTTCCTGCTGTTTTTGGTAGTAAGCGCTTCTTGGTATGTATACCTGATGTGGCAGGACAGGCAGTTTATCGATTACTTTATTTTGAACCACATTGTGAAGCGCTATACCAGTCCCGATACGTTCGGGCGCTCCGAGCCCTGGTGGTTTTATGTCGTGTTTATACCTGTTTTGAGTTTGCCCTGGTCTGCCATGTTACTACTGCATTTCCAGAAACTCCGAACGCTCATACCTGCTCATAAGCGCCTGTTTTTGCTGTGGCTGCTCGTGCCGCTGCTGTTTTTCTCTGCCTCAGGTTCCAAGCTGATTCTGTACGTCTTGCCAATGCTGGCAGGTATAGCTCTGCTGGTGAGCTGGCTACTTTATCAACTGACTGCAAAAGATATCAGAAGCATTTCTGTGGTCACTTTTCTTTACCTCGGCCTGATAGGTATGAGTCTGGTTTTGCTTCCATTTCTGCCGCTTGGTTTAACCGTGCCTCAGACACTGGTCGTATTTGCCGTCCTTATGCTGGTAGTGCTATACCTGATCTGGCGATTCATGAAGCAAGGTATACAGCAGGTTGTGGCGGCTGTTTTGGCGTTTATCCTGTTCCTGATTCCTTTTTCAACGCACCTGCTGGGGGCCAATGCAGAACAGGTAAACTCGAGTAAAGCGTTGGCTAATCTGATCAGGCAGGAGAATTTGCAGGATCGGACCATTGTGGTATATGACCGCTTGCTTCCGTCCCTTGCCTTTGAGTTAAACAAAGATATCGTGTCGGTAAGTGATCAACACCACAGCCTGAACCGCGAAACACAGTTTGAAACAAGCGACGCGTGGCGCAACCATTTATTCCATATAAATGACAGTCAGGACTCCACCAGACTTCGGTCATTACTAGATAGCCGGACGGTCCTGATCTCCAAAAGAGAATTGCCGCGTAACAGAAATTGGTTGAGAAGGCAGTTTGCTCATACCCGGCAGGTGGGTGTCTGGATAATTTACTACTGAAACGTAAAGCTTAGCGGCTGCAAGAAATTTACCACCGGTTAAGCCTCTTTTAGCAAAGTTGCAGCCAAAGCCTTCTGGCAGGTCTCGCGGCCCAGTTCGATCTGACTTTTAGCTTTGTAGAATTCGAAAATGGAGCAGGAATTCACTGGTATTTCTACCAGCACATCGGGCGGGTGTACCTGCAGCATCAGGTAGGTCAGGCGGTCCTGTGTCATTTGGTAGGCCAGCAATAAAAGTTCTCTCAGGGAGTAATCCGAGAGCGGCGATATATCGTCGGAAGAGTTCTCGGTATCCTGGCCCGTCAGGTGCAGCCATTTCCAGAGGGCCGACACCGCCTCCGGGTTTTTATTTACTTTTTGTATCGGCTTTTCCTCCGTAGCCGGGCCATTCAGGTTAACTGCCACTACCAGTTCGTTTTCTTTTTTGTGCACCAGGTTAAGAGGGAGCGGATTGAGAACGCCGCCATCCACCAGAAACTGGCCATTTTCGAGCACGGGCGTAAACACGCCAGGTATAGCAATTGAGGCGCGCAGTGCTTTGTAAAGATCACCGGAGGTATAATTGACTTCTTCGTTTCGGAGCATATCGGTGGCCACAGCTGTAAAAGGCACCTTCAGGTTTTCGATTTCCTGCGGTCCTGTTACCTCCCGTAAATAATTGAATACTTTTTCGCCTTTTATAAAGCCTTGCCGGGTGAAGGTAAAGTCGAGCAGGTTAAAGACCATGCTTCTGGTCAGGGTGAGCATCCACTCTTTATACACCTGGTTGAAACCTGCTGCGTACAATCCGCCCACAACAGCTCCCATGGAGCAACCCACCACGCTGGCAATCTCAAAACCTTGTTCTTCCAGCACTTCGATGACGCCGATATGGGCTAATCCGCGTGCACCGCCGCTTCCGAGCACCAGATGTACTTTCCTGTGTTTCATGTAGCACCAAGATATGTTTTTTTGAGCCAACAACGTATTAACAGATACCAACTTGTCCAAAAATTACCTTGGCATAAGTTGTGTTTACACAAAGTTTAGAGGTTCGCTAACTCAGCCAAAAGGTAGTATTACTATATATTCTGGTCCAATTACTCAACCCATCCGGTCATTTTTCGTTTAGCCCTCTGAACCTTCATAACATTAGCTCAGCAAGGTACTTTCATTCGACTCTTTTAGTATATATGGATAAGAATTACTCTTTCGTCTATAGAGAACAAACCAGACTAACCGTTTTTATAGTACTCTTTCTAGTAGCTGCATTTTCAGGAATCAGGAGTATAGCCGCCTCTAGTGATTTTGCCGTTTTTGCCACCGCACCCGCCGCAGTTAAAGCGCAGCCTTCGCTGGTTGGCGCTATCACCATACAATGGAACTCCGTAACAGGTACCACTCAGTATGTAGTGGAACGGTCTCTGCTTGCAGACAAAGGCTTTCAGGCGCACGCCACCGTGGCTGTCGTAAGTGGCAAAACGCTCTATACCTACCGCGACACCGGACTGGGCTATGGCGAACGGTATTTCTACCGCGTGAAGGCCGTGACAGGATCCGGTGACTCACCCTGGAGCAGTACGGTGAGTGCTACAACCCACGCTCAGAACAAAACCTTTAACATCATGCCGCTCGGCGACTCCAACACGCACGGCACCAAATTCAGCGACACCCGCCCGGATGCGCAGCGCATCGCTTACCGCAAGCAGCTTTATGACTTACTGATGGGTACTAACGCCAAGTTCACTTACGTGGGCAGTGAGCGCTCGGGTAGTGCCACACTGGCAAACGACCAGCACGCAGGTTTTTCAGGATCTCGCACCGGCGACATTGTGAGTTTGCTGCGCACCGGCAGTTATCGCAACCAGGCTAACGAACTGATATCCTCAGGAGCTTCTGGCCTATACCTGGACCGCTTTAACCCGGATGTGGTGTTGCTGCACCTGGGCACTAACGGCGGGCAGTGGGGCGTAACCGACGACGATCAGGCTATTGCTGAAATGGCCACTATACTCGACGAGGTAGATGCCTACGAAGCCAGAGCCAACAAAGAGGTAACCGTCGTGCTGGGCCTGATCATTAACCGCGTTCCTCAGGAGAATGACCCGGCTGCCATTGAATTTACCTCCCGTTTTAACATGAAGCTGGCTGCCATGGCCGAGAACCGCATCCGGACCAAAAGCGACCGGCTGCTGGTGGTAGACATGGAAAAAGCGGCCGGCCTCGTCTATAGATTAGCTGGCAGCGGCGGCGACATGGACGATGCCCTGCACCCTTCTCCCTCAGGTTATCAGAAAATGGCCAATCAGTGGTTTAAGGCGCTGCAGCCCTTGCTCAAACCTTCCACCGTAAGCTCGAGCGCGCCCGAAACAACCATAACCCGAAAACCGACTGAGATATCAAAAGAGAAATCGCCTGAATTTGCCTTTTCGAGCAATAAAAGCCCGGTATACTTCGAGGTGAGTTTGAACGGAGCGGATGATGAAGTAGTAAGCAGTCCCTATACCTTGAGCAACCTGAAGGACGGACGCTATACCTTTTCGGTGCGGGCCGTGGATGCTGCCGGCCGGAAAGACGCCACACCAGCCACCCATACCTGGACCATCATCACCGAGCCTCCTACACCACCTGTTTTCACAGCTGTTACCGAGGACCGGGGTCCGGTTAACAATGATCGTGTAACTTCCGATAACACCATCCGTCTGTCGGGCAAAGCCCAGAATGGGGTAGAGGTAACCGTGAGCGAGGCTGAAAAGGGTGTGCTGGGCAAAGTAACACCCAACGACAGCGGCGACTGGACTTTCAATTATGAAGACACTGCTCTGCCAGCGAGCGTTTACAGTTTCTCCGCTATCGCAACAGACATAGCCGAAAATGTGAGCAAGGTGAGCAACACTTTTACCGTCACCATCGACCTGACCCGTCCGGATGCAGCCATCAGTACCGAGGCGAAAGCACCGGTAAAAGAACCTTTCCAGGTACAGCTCAAATTTACCGAAGCGGTATACGGACTGGCTGCTGCGGATATTTCCGTAAGCGGTGCGACCCTGAGTGATCTGAATGAAGTAAATAAGTCTACTTATACCGTTACCATCACTCCTCCTGCCAACGGGCAGGGCACCGTAGCCATCAGCCTGGCAGCCAGTAAAGCGACTGATTTGGCCGGAAATGGAAACATGGCTTCCAATAAACTGGAGATCGCTTATGACCTGAAACGCCCGAAAGTTGTGCTGAACTCTGATGCATCTCAGATCGTAAAAGCTCCTTTCTCAGTCAGGTTCACCTTCGACGAGGCCGTATCCGGATTTGCAGCTGCTGATATCAGTGTACAAAATGGTACAGCAGGAAATTTTAAAGCAGAAAGTGCATCGGTTTACACGGCAACTATCAGCCCTGCTTCCGATGGCGAAGTAGTAGTAAGTCTGGCAGCTAACAAAGCTACTGATGAAGCTGGCAATGGCAACGAAGCTTCTGCTGAGTTGAAGCGACTTTATGACGTGGCTCCTCCCACCGTCACACTGGCCACCACGGCAACTGAACTGACTAATGCGGCTATACCTGTCACAGTAACTTTCAGCGAGCCGATTACCGGACTCGCCCTGACATCATTCAGCGCGACTAACGGGAAACTGAGCAATCTGCAGAAAACCAACAACACCACTTATACCTTGCTGCTAACACCTGACAAAGACGGGGAAGTAAGCCTGCAGCTGGCCGCTGACAAAATAGAAGACCAGGCCGGAAATGGGAATACCTCCTCAAATGTGCTCAAACGTCAGTTCGACGCTACAGCACCTACTGTGGTACTCAGCACAGATGCCCCTGAACTAACCAACGAGTCTTTTACAGTAAACTTCCGATTTAGCGAAGCGGTAGAAGGTTTTGCGATAGGGGATATCATGGTAGCCAATGGCGCAGCCAGCGAGTTTAAGAAGACTGACGACCGAACTTATAGCGCCGTGATCAAACCAGCAACTGATGGCCAAGTGACCGTGCGTTTGGCAGCAGGTATAGCAAAGGACGCAGCGGGCAACCCCAATACCGCATCCAATACCTTAGGTATAGCATTTGACGGCACCGCGCCATACGGTTACGCAGTCGCATTTGGAACTGAAAAAGTAGATCACAACAATCAAAAGCAGGTCTCGTTCAGTGTGAAAGGGGCAGAGCAGGGCGCTACTTATTTCTATACCATCAGCAGCGACAAAGGCGGCTCCGAAGTGTCCGGCACTGCTAACGCAACTGCTACTTCTTTCAGCATTGATCAACTTGATTTGAGCAGTCTGAACGACGGCATGCTAACACTCACTTTTTACCAGGTGGATGCCACTGGTAACCGTGGTGCTGATGCCACAACACAGGTCGTGAAGATGACCAAGAACATTGTAACCGTGAGTAGTCTGGAGGCGATCAGCGCACCGTTCCGGACCAGCTTCGAGGATCTGCCACTGCCTGCTCAGGTAAGGGTGCGCTATACCAATGGCGAGGAAGATGACCTGGAAGTGAAGTGGCAAAAGGGCACCTACAAGGGATTGGAAGCCGGCACCTATACCTTGAGCGGAGAATTGGTACTGAAGCCAAATTCTACCAACCAGGACAACCTAATGGCCAGCATCACCGTGACAGTGGAGCCGAACCAACCACCTACTTCTATCGCTATCAGCCAGAACTCTTTTAAGCCAAACGCAAGCCCAGATGAAGTGCTGCTGACTTTCAGTACCACCGATCCGGATGATGAGACCCATACCTATACCTTGGTGAACGGACAGGGCGCAGAACACAATTCATTCTTTGAACTCCGTGAAGACAAGCTATACCTAAAATCCAATGAGGGTCTGTCTGGCACACGTAATTTCCAGATCCGGGTGCGCACCACAGATCCTTACCAGAATAGTTTTGAGCAGATTTTTACCTTGAACAAGGAGGTATACCAGCCGGCCAATCCAATCAAACTGGTGAACGCCTTCTCGCCGGACGGTGACGGAGTGAATGATACCTGGACGGTGCCGGAACTCAAATTTTATGACGAGGTCAGCATTCAGGTTTTTGACCGGGCAGGCCGAAGGTTGTTTCATACTACTAACCCGGAGCAGGGCTGGGACGGCCGTAGTCAGGATGGGCAGGTGAAGGATGGATCTTATTTCTACATCATTGAGGTGAAGGAGATTAACCTGGTGCAGAAGGGTGTATTAACAGTACTTAAGTAAGCGTACATGAACAGATTATTTTTATCAGCTCTATTTATCTTGACCATATCGGGCCTGCAGGCGCAGAACCGCAAGTATATCAGCAATTTTGCAGCATATCAGCATTCCTATAACCCTGCGCTCACGGGCAATGAGGGCTCTATGCTCCGGACCTATTACCGCAACCAGTGGACGGGATTCGAAGATGCTCCCAAGACGCTTTTCTTCTCGGGGGAGCTGGATATGGCGGATATGAACAAATCAGATGACCGCACCCGCCATTACCAGTACCGCGACTCACGTAGCGGTTACATGGGCGCCCAGCATGCCTTTGGCCTAATTGCGCTGCAGGAGCGCTTCGGCCCGACAAGAGAAACCCAACTGGGGCTGAACTACGGTACCGGTGTGCGGCTT
Organism: Pontibacter sp. HSC-14F20; assembly: GCF_019599265.1. Taxonomy (GTDB): domain Bacteria; phylum Bacteroidota; class Bacteroidia; order Cytophagales; family Hymenobacteraceae; genus Pontibacter. Next base: position 311,737 of record NZ_JAHZTC010000001.1, read on the forward strand.
TCGCAGTCGCTCAGCCTTCGGTTTGGTACATCACTTACTTTCAATAACTTCCGGCTCGACGGCAACAGGCTGGTAGTGGACAACACAGGCGATCCGCGCTACCAGCATGTATTGGGTGATCAGAACAGCATGAGTAAGTTTGATTTGAACCTGGGCTTTGCTTTAGCGTCGGCAAATTATTATCTGGGCTACGCGATGCAGGACATCACCAAAGGGCACTTTTTGAAAAGCGGTGATAATTTCATGAAAGACGTTTATACCCGCAAGCACATCGCACAGGCCGGTTTCCGGACCGCTTTGGCGGAACCATTCGGGCTGATCGTAAATGGCCTCTACCAGTACGACGAACAACTGAAGGGAACCGTAGAAGGGCAGGTAAAGCTGGTATACGACGAGCTGCTGTGGGCTGGAGGTGGCTACCGCAACGACCAGGCTTTTCATGTGGCAGCCGGTCTGCATTACCGCCAGTTCCGCATCACCTACGCCTACGAGAGCCCTATCAAAGAAGCTCGCTCAATCAGCCGGTCTACAAACGAAATCGGATTAGCCTATACCTTGCGGCAGCTTGCACCAGAGCGCACGAGCGGACGTGGCGTGTTGTTCTGGTAGGCGTTATTCCAAATGCGCTACCCTACCAATCGGGATGGACAGTTCAAACGATGTTCCCTGGCCTGGCGTGCTTTGTAGCTGCATCGTACCGTGCAGGCTCTCGAGCAGATGGCGCACCAATTGTAAGCCCATGCCATAGCCGATTTCTCCCTGCGTGCCGGAAGTGCTTGGCGCCTGTCCTCTGACAATGGCATCCACCTGCTCCTGGCTCAACCCTATACCTGTATCCTGCACCAAAATGTTCACTATCCGATGATTTTGCGATAAGGTAAGATCCAGACTGACAGAAACTTCACCCAAAGGTGGCGTGAACTTAAGCGCATTCGATACCAGATTAACCACGATCTGCATCAGCTTGGTTTTGGTGAAGGTAATGTTACCGAGTTTTTCGTTGATGTGCACCCCGAAGCTAATTGCTTTCCCGGATGCCTGAGGCAGAAACAGCTGCTCCAGCGTTTGTTTAAAATTAAACAGCGTAATGCCATCCTCCATCTCGGGCTGTGCGTGAGATAGTTGACCCGGTCGCATGATCTCATCAGCCAAAGCCAGCAGCGATGAACCACTTTTGTGCATCATCTGGCTGATTTTAAGCACTTCCACAGGGCTGCTCTTGCCTTCTTTCCGGATTAGCCTTTGGGCCAATCCTATTATTCCGCCAATCGGACCGCGCACATCATGCGCTACCCTTTTGTTGACAGCCCTGGCCTCGGCCAATTGGGTACGTAACGTGCGCACCTCCTTTAGCAGAACCAGACGCTTCTCAATTTCACCAGCCAGGGTTTTGAGCAGGTTTATTCTGTCGGAAGAAAGTGTGACTTCGCTGCGGTCCATCACACAAAGCGCACCAATGTTGTTACCGTCCGGACTACGCAAGGGTATGCCAAAGTAATAGCGCAGCATCGGTCCGTCATTTATGCCCGCCAGGTTTTTGAAACGCTCGTCCTCCAGCAGATTCTTTACTTCAAAATGATCATCTTCCAGAATGGTATACTGGCAAATTGAGTTTTCGCGGGGTATCTGTCCCTTCGGGAATCCATGGCCGGCAACCGTCCACTGGGTATAAAGATCGATCAGGTTGAGCAGGGAGATTTCAGTGCCAGCCACATGGGCGGCCAACGTGGTCAGGTCCTTGAATTCTTTTTCCAGGACACTGTAGTCTAAGTCAAAAGACAGCAGGTCAAAAACCCTTGTACTTTCATTATGAGCGTAAGACGCTTGTGAATAGTCATTTTCGGGAAAAAGGGGAGCTGGCATGGGTATTGATAGACTAAACGTATTGAAAAGAGGAAGTGGTTGTAAAATCGGCCTTCACCGGTGCTCGCTGACGTAACTGATGCACTGTCAGCACGGCAAGGGAAAACAGGACAACTGCCACCAATTGATGCAGCACGCCCAGGCTGATCGGCACGACCAGCACGAGTGTCAGAATACCCAGTAGGACTTGCGTTATACCTGTCAGCAGCAATAAGTTGACAAGCTGTTTTGTGCGGCCCCTCCATACCTGTTGCTTCACTTTGTACCCTAGTAGCAGGATGCCGGCAAGCGCTACGAAAGCAAACCAACGGTGCATGAACTGTACGGCCACACCATTGTCAAAATAGGCAAGAAACGTGAAGCTGCTGAGATAACTCGGAAAAAACTCGCCCTGCATCAGCGGCCATGTGTTATAGGAGAAACCAGACTTGAGGCCCGCCACAAAAGCGCCCAGCACAATCTGTACCATTACAGCCCCCAGCACCAGCCACGACAAGGTATAAGCAGGCCGCTTGGCTGTAGATTTTTGCTCAACTGGAGCAACCAGATCGGCTACCGTCCAGAGGATGACCCCAACTAACGATAATGCCAGTATAAGATGCGCCGCCAGCCGGTAATGGCTCACGTGTGGGTTCTCGCTAAGTCCGCTCATTACCATCACCCAACCCATCAGGCCCTGCAACATACCTAGCAGCAGGATGAAGACAAGTCGCTTTACCAGCCAGGGTGCCAGCATTTTGCGGAACAAAAAATAAAGGAAAGGTACCATGAAAACGATGCCAATGATGCGGCCGAGCAGGCGATGCAGGTACTCCCACATAAAGATCTGCTTAAAGCCCGGGAGCGTCATGCCAAAGTTGAGCTTCTGGTATTCCGGAAACTGCTTGTATTTCTCAAACATCACCAACCACTCAGACTCGGAAAGCGGAGGCAGGGTACCTGAGATCAGGTTCCACTCCGTAATGGAAAGGCCGGAACCGGTAAGGCGGGTAATTCCCCCGATGATGACCATGGCCACCACTAGCACAATGCCGCTGATGAGCCAGATAACGATAGGTATAGAAAAAGATTTTTGACACATAACATGGGAAAAAACAAATATCCATGTTTTTAACCTGTCAGAAGATGATGATTGTCATTTTTTCAGATTATTTCCTATGTATTCCGGACTGAGTCCAGAATTTCGGATGGTGAATTTTTAGGTGAGATCTTATCGAAATCACCACGCAGCGCCTTGAGGGCGTAGCGTTCCTCGTCAATCTCACGGCGACTACGGATACCGAGCGACCGCATAACTGTTAGGGGAGGACACCACCCCTGCAGGCCATACTGCAGCAAAAACGTACTCACAATTCCCGGCAAAATGAACCAGCGCTTGTTTATAAAGGCACCCAGCAAGGTGCCTGTCAGGGCAAGTGTCGAAGCGTTTACTTCTAAAGTCCTTTCAATGCTCCATTCTTGGTCGAGTTCCCGTATGCGCTCCGAAATTTCGCCGTAACTCCGACCTTTGTAACGGGCAATGCTCTGCCGGATACTGCTGTCGATCCGCTCGTTTATACTCTCCGGTGTATTTTCGCGCACACGTCCCTGTTCTTCCTGTTCTGTATTTGTCATCTTCTTGTTGTCGAGGTTATCTTACTATAGTGCTATACGTCGTTGTGTAAATATTAAGTTGTGCGGGAATTGAATCATGTCAGGACTTTGGCGCTTTTTAGCGTAAATCGGAGACATTCTGTCGTTTTTTGTAAGTTTTCGTGCAAAATCTATAAGCACCGGCGCCTTTTCCTGTATACCTTTGCAAAAGAAACTGTATCTTCGTTTGAACGGACGCACCTAAAATTTGAAGCTGATTCGCACCATACTAACCCTGACACTGGCTTTGCTGGTTGTTTTCTCCTCGCTGGGGATGACGATTACGCAGCATTTGTGTGCAGGTGAAGTTATGTCGACGGCTTTCTTTTCGCATAGTGCCGAATGCGACATGGAGAAACAGCGCGATAGTCTGCCCGACTGCCATAAGCCGGCCATGGACGACGATTGCTGCCAGGATCAGACCATTGTGCTGGAAGTAGAAGACGAGCAAACGCTAAGTCCGACTTTTAACCTGCCCGTTCCGGATATGACTTTTATTGCTGCTTTCACGGCGGTATGGTCATCCCTTTTCGACCTTTATGAACCGGTATTCACCCATGTGCCGGACTACGCACCGCCATACCTGGCGCAGGACATCCCCGTCCTTGTGCAATCCTTCCTGCTATAAACCTGCTTTTTCGATGATGCCCGGCCTTTCTGGTCAGGTATAGCTATAGGCTTTCCTAATGGGAAGCGCCATTTCTTCTTGCATTCAATCGAACTGAGCATGTTAAACAGCATTATAAAATTCTTTCTGGAACAGAAGCTGGTGACCGTCCTGCTGCTGCTGCTTATTGTGGGCTGGGGCATTATCGTGGCGCCCTTCAACTGGAACGTGAACTTCCTGCCCCGCGACCCGGTGCCGGTCGACGCCATACCTGACATCGGCGAAAACCAGCAAATTATTTTCACTGAGTGGATGGGCCGCTCGCCGCAGGACGTGGAGGACCAGATCACATATCCTTTGACGACTTCCCTGCTAGGTATGCCCGGTGTGAAGACCATCCGCTCCACGTCCATGTTCGGCTTCTCGAGCATCTATGTCATTTTTGATGATGAAGTAGAGTACTACTGGAGCCGCTCCCGCATCCTGGAGAAATTGAGTTCTCTTCCCTCAGGACTCCTGCCTGCTGATGTTACCCCCAAACTAGGACCTGACGCCACGGCACTCGGGCAGGTATACTGGTATACCCTGGAGGGCCGAGACGAGGAGGGCAATCCGGCAGGCGGCTGGGACCTGCACGAACTGCGCAGCATTCAGGACTTTTATGTGAAGTATGCCTTGTCCGGAGCGCAGGGTGTAGCCGAAGTGGCCTCGGTAGGTGGCTACATCAAGGAATACCAGGTTGACCTCGACCCTGTGGCGATGAAGGCCAATAACGTCTCCATGATGGAGGTGATGAATGCGCTCAAAAACAGTAACCAGGAAGTAGGTGCCAGCACCCTTGAGATAAATCAAATCGAATATTTGGTGCGCGGATTGGGCTATGTAAAGGAAATCAGTGACATCGAAGACGCGACGGTACGAGTAGCTAACAACGTGCCGATCCGCATCCGGGACATTGGTCGGGTGAATATTGGTCCTGCTGACCGCTCTATGCTGGGCGTGCTTGACAAAGGCGGTGCTGAGGCAGTGGGTGGTGTTGTGATTGCCCGGTATGGTGACAATCCTCTGGCCGTGATCAACAACGTAAAAGTCAAACTCGACAATATCGCTGCGGGTCTGCCTTCCAAAAAACTGGCTGACGGGCGAACCTCTAAAGTAACCGTGGTGCCTTTCTATGACCGCACACAGCTTATCAACGAAACACTCGGCACACTCAATTCGGCCATTATCCTGCAAATCCTGATCACCATTATTGTGATCATTGTGATGGTCTACAACCTGCGGGCCTCGCTTATGATTTCGGCACTTTTACCGTTGGCGGTGCTGATGACCTTCATCCTGATGAAATACTTTGATGTGGATGCCAACATCGTGGCCCTGTCAGGTATAGCCATTGCCATCGGGACCATGGTCGATCTGGGCATTATTCTCAATGAGAACATCCTGCGACACATGGAGGAGGCACCGCCGGGTCAGTCGCTTGGCAAAACGGTTTACAAAGCCACCACCGAAGTAGCTACCGCCATTCTGACGGCCGTTTCCACCACCGTGGTTTCGTTTCTGCCTGTGTTTACGCTGGAGGCGGCGGAGGGCAAGTTGTTTGGTCCGCTTGCCTATACCAAGACCTTCGCGCTGGTGGCCTCGCTTGTTTTCACGATCGTGTTCATGCCTGCATTTGCGCATGTGGTTTTCGGTCTGAAGTCACGTAACGTGGCCTGGAGCAAAATCCTGAACTGGGCCCTGGTAGGTATAGGTATAGCCGGCTTGTTTATCTTACCGCTGGCAGGTATAACTTTAATCCTGATTGCGGCCAATAACCTGCTTAACATCTACCAGCCGGAGCGTTTCAGTCGATACCACAGTTTGGTGACGGTTGCCATTGCCGTGCTGGCTGTGTCGTGGCTGCTGGCTACGGAGTGGGTGCCGCTGGGCGTGTCGGTTAGTTATTTTGTCAACTTCCTGTTCATCCTGCTGGTCATCGGCCTGGTGCTGGGTCTATTCTCGTTCTTCATCCGGGTATACCCGCGTGTGCTGGGCTGGTGTCTGGCCAATAAAGGGACTTTCTTGCTGATTCCGGCCTTCATTATGCTGCTAGGGCTGAACATCTGGATCGGTTTCAACGGCGTATTCGGTTGGGTGGCGACAGGCTTCGATAAAGTGGGTGTAAACGTGCGCACTTCATTGCCTTGGAGTAGTATGGTGCATACCTTTCCGGGTATGGGCAAAGAGTTCATGCCTTCGCTCGACGAGGGCGCTTTTCTACTGATGCCGACTTCTATGCCGCACACAGGCGTGGAGGCAAACAAGCGCTACCTGCAGCAACTCGACATGCTGATCACGGCTATACCTGAAGTGGAGATGGTGGTGGGCAAAGCAGGTCGTGCTGAAACGGCGCTGGACCCTGCGCCTATGTCAATGTACGAGAATGTCATTCAATACAAATCAGAATATATTACGGATGCCAACGGGTATAAAGTGCGCTTTAAGGTGGATGACGAAGGCAATTTTTTGCGTGACGAAAATGGAAAACTGATCGAGGATAAACGGGGTAAGTATTTCCGTCAGTGGCGCGACCACATCCGCACGCCGGACGATATCTGGAACGAAATTGTGGCCGCGGCCGAACTGCCGGGTGTAACATCTGCTCCCAAGCTGCAACCAATCGAAACGCGCCTGGTAATGCTGCAGACCGGTATGCGCGCGCCCATGGGTGTGAAGGTATACGGACCTGATCTGCAGACCATCGAGGACTTCAGCATGCAAATGGAGCGCCTGCTCAAAGAGGTGCCTTCCGTAAAGCCGGAGGCTGTATTTGCTGACCGTTCGCTGGGCAAACCTTATATGGAAATAGACCTGGACCGCCGCGCCATGGGCCGCTACGGTCTCAATGTGACCGATGTGCAGGAATACATCGAAGTAGCAATGGGCGGAATGGCGCTGACAACCACAGTCGAGGGGCGTGAGCGCTATTCTATCAGAGCGCGTTATGCCCGGGAGTACCGCTCCGACCCGGAAGCTGTGAACCGCATCATGATTGCCACACCGCAGGGCGGACAGATTCCGCTGATAAGCATTGCCAAAGTGGAGTTCCGTCCGGGACCGATGATGATTCGCGGGGAAGACTCCTTCCTGACCGGCTACGTGCTGCTCGATAAGCGCGAGGGCTTTGCCGAAGTAACGGTGGTAGAAGATGCGCAGCGCTACTTACAACAAAAGATCGCTTCCGGCGAACTGGTGGTGCCAGCAGGGGTGAGCTATAAGTTCTCGGGAAACTACGAAAACCAGGTGCGTGCCGAGGAACGACTTGCCTTTATCGTACCGCTCAGTTTACTGATCATCTTCCTTATCCTGTATTTCCAGTTCCGGTCGGTGAGCACATCCCTCTTCATTTTCACCTCCATTGCGATGGCTTTTGCCGGGGGCTTTATGATGCTGTGGCTCTACAGCCAGGGCTGGTTTATGAATTTCTCTTTCGGCGAGACCAACATGCGGGAGCTTTTCCAGATGCGCACCTTTAACCTGAGTGTTGCCGTCTGGGTTGGCTTTATTGCCCTGTTCGGTATAGCAACCGACGATGGCGTCGTGATGGGCACTTACCTGAAACAAAGCTTCGAGCACAACACACCGCAAACGCGGGCCGAAGTGCGCAAAGCCGTGCTGGAGGCAGGTAGGCGCCGCGTGCGTCCCTGCCTGATGACCACTGCCACCACCTTACTGGCACTGCTGCCGGTGCTCACCTCCTCAGGTCGCGGCTCTGACATCATGATTCCGATGGCTATACCTTCGTTCGGCGGAATGTTCGTCGCCCTGATCACATTGCTGATTGTGCCGGTACTGTACAGCTGGCGCGAAGAACTCAAAATCAAAAAAGAAACTGTATGAAAAAGATACTGGCTATAATCATCCTGTTGCTGTGGGCGATACCTCTGGTGCAGGCGCAAACGCTGGAAGAATACCTGGTGGAGGCAGGCGAAAACAGCCCGACACTGAAGGCGCGCTACGCCGAGTACCAGGCGGCACTGCAACGTGCCCCGCAGGTAGGCGCATTGCCTGATCCGGAAGCGAGCTTTAATTTCTTCTTGCAGCCAATGGATCGCTACATGGGAAGTCAGGTAGGTGATATTTCGGTGATGCAGATGTTCCCTTGGTTTGGCTCCAATAAGGCAGCCAGAGACGAGGCCAATAACATGGCGCAAATGAAATTTGCTTCTTTTATAGAGGCTAAAATCAACCTTTACCACGACGTGCGCACCGTTTGGTACCAACTATACCTCAACGATCAGGAAGCGGTTCTGATGGAGAAGGAAGTAGAGATCATGAAGGCGCTCGAACGGCTGGCGCTGGCCAAATATACCTCAGCACCGGCAGGCGGAACTTCAGGTGCTGCTGCGCCTGCTCGCAGCACATCGGGTAGTTCAGGTAGCACTTCCGGCGCTGCTGCAAGTGGTGGCTCCGGAATGGCAGGTATGAGTAGCTCCGGGAGCGGTGCCGCAAGCGGAACTGGCAGTAGTATGGCATCAGGAGGCAGCATGTCGAGTATGGGTAGCTCCGGCGGGTCTTCTATGGTGGATGTCATGTTCATTCGCCTGCAGCTGAAAGAACTTGAAAACCAGGTGTACATTCACCACGAAGCCCGTCGCCCGCTACAGGTAAAGTTCAACCAGTTGCTGCGGCGCCGACCGAGCATGACGGTGCTATCAATCGATACGCTACTGCCCGTGTCGCTGCCGGCTACCTTGTCATTAATCGAAGACTCTATCCGCAGCAACCACCCGATGCTCAAAATGTATGACTGGGACGAAAAGGCGCGCGAATCGCAGTTGCGCATGGCGCAGCTGATGGGTCGGCCGATGTTCGGGGTAGGACTAAACTACATGATTTTTAAACCTCGGACGGATGATGGTATGCGAATGGGTGGTGAAAATATGATCATGCCGATGGTGAGCGTGACCCTGCCAATTTATCGTAAAAAATACAATGCGGCTAAAAAGGAAGCAGAGTTTTCGCAGCAAGCGGCAATCTATCAAAAAGAAGCAACAGAGCGGGAGTTGTTCACAGAGCTTGAGAATCTGCTCTACCAGTACCAAAGCGCCGTAAGCCGGACCAACCTGCTCAAAGATCAGGTGACACTGACAGAGCAAACCATTCGTCTGCTTACGACCAACTACTCTGTTTCAGGCACAGGTATAGACGACATCATCCGCCAGCGCCGGTCTCTGCTCAGCTATAGGCAACAGCAGCTGCAGGCCATCACAGACCAGCACATTGCCGTCTCGGGGATCAACCGCATGATGCAGGGGGATAATTAGGGATGATAGGTATAGCAGCTTTTGTCTGTCATCCTGAAAAGAACCCGGAGGAAGGGAAATTAAGCCTTGGCTATACACACAAGCCTGTAAGCGAGCAAAATATAAGAACAACAGTCATTAAGATAAAGATCATGACAGCTAGAAATAAAAGAATCGGAACCTACCTACTCGTGGCCCTGGGCGGATTGCTGCTGGGCTGGCTGCTATTTGGCGGCAGGGGTTCAGAGCAGGGGCACGACCATACCGGAGAGGTAGCCGGAGCTACGGAGTATACCTGTTCCATGCACCCGCAAATCAGGCAGGACGGGCCAGGCAAGTGCCCGCTTTGCGGCATGGATCTGATACCGGTGAGTAACGGAAGAAGTGGCGGCAAGACGAGTCGCTATGTGCTGGAGATGACGCCGGAGGCAATTGCGCTATCGAACATCCAGACGACTAAACTGGAGATGGTGAATCAGCAGAACGAACTGACACTTTCAGGAAAAATAGCGCTAAACGAACAGCAGGTTTCTTCCATCACGGCCAAGTTTCCGGGTCGCATCGAGCGGCTTTATGTGAACTTCACGGGTCAGGAAGTGCGCCGCGGTGATCGGCTGGCTTCGTTATATTCTCCGGAATTGATCACTGCCCAGCGCGAACTGCAGGAGGCCGTACGCGCCAAAGATCTGATGCCGGAACTGTATGAAGCTGCCCGCGCCAAACTCAAGCTCTGGAAACTGACCGACGCACAGATCAAACGCATTGAAAACACTTCGGACATCATCACTAATTTCGACATCTACTCTGACGCAGCTGGCGTGGTGACGGAGCGTCTGGTGAGTACCGGAGATTACGTGAGCACAGGCTCCGCGCTTTTCCTAGTAGCCAACCTGTCTTCGGTGTGGGTGGTGCTGGATGCCTACGAGGCGGATCTGGCCTGGATAAAGCAAGGCGGCAACATTACTTTCACGGTGCCAGGTATACCTGGTAAAGAATTTACGGCCAAGGTAGCGTTCATCACGCCTGTTTTGGATGCCACGACACGCGCCATCGAAGTGCGAGCCGAGGTGCTGAATCCGGGTAAGCAGCTGAAGCCAGGCATGTTTGTTGATGCTCGCATTAAGACTTCGGCAGGCGCTAAAGAACAGTCGCTGTCTGTGCCGAGTAGCGCCGTGCTATGGACGGGCAAGCGTTCTGTGGTGTACGTGAAAGTGACAGGGCAGGAGATGCCGGCTTTTGAGATGCGCGAAGTAACGCTCGGTCCGCGCATGGGTGAGAAGTATGTGGTGGAGTCTGGTTTACAGGCAGGAGAGGAAGTAGTGAGCAATGGCGTATTTGCCGTTGACGGCGCAGCCCAACTGCGTGGCAACCACAGCATGATGTCGCCGCCACCGGCCGGTGGACCGAAGGCGCCAGAGGCTTTCCAAAAGCATTTGACCCAGCTAGTTGACCAGTACTATACCTTAAAAAATGCACTGGTAGCATCGGATATACCTGCGGCGCGTCAGGCGGCGGGTACCTTTATGATGAAACTGGGCGAAGTCGATATGAAAGAACTCGATGGCGAACTCCACGATCAATGGATGGTCCTGCTACCAATCCTGAAATCGAATGCTGAGGTCATTCAGAAAAGTCGCGATCTGGAAAAACAACGGGCCGCCTTCTCGCCTTTATCCGACCACATCATCGAAGCAGTTAAGGTGTTTGGTATACAGCATGAAGTAGCTTATATCCAGTCCTGCCCGATGGCGCTCGGGGACAAAGGTGCTTTCTGGCTGAGTGAGTTGAAAGACATCCGCAACCCATATTTCGGAGAGGCCATGCTGGCTTGCGGAGAGACGGAGGAGACGTATAGGAGAGAGCAGATTGCAGGAAGTGATGCGGCAGAAACAGCTAAGTCAGCGACGGGTCATCAGCATTGATTCTTATTTGTCATTTCGAGTGATGCGGGAAATCTGAATTGCTGCTACACTCTTTCGGACATCGATGTCCGAAGAAAGCAAACTGTTGGGGATATCAGCATCCCTGTTTATGGGTTTCATTTACAGGTATATGGGAAGAATGTTTGCTGACAAGATCATGCTTGGTGAGTCTTACCAGAAGTTTCATTTACAGGTATATGGGAAGAATGTCTTAAGCAGAAATACGTTCCGGCCTGGAAGTCCGAAAGGGCGTTTATCAGTTAACACCGGTTCGCGCGGGTATGGAGACCCATAACAGCTTGAGGTTGGGGCCTCTAATAGATTCGGATTGATAAACTCGAATAAGCTTTATGTCAGTTTTGAGCAGTAGCTTAGTTGTAATTATGTCATTTCTCACTAGGGTTCGAAATGACATTTTTTATTATTTTGGTTCTCAGCTATACCTGATTTCCATTACCTCCACTTCTTCTTCCACACGACCTAATTTGAGCTGCAGTTTCTGACCAACTTTAGCGCCGGTTACAGCCTGTGCTATTGGAGCTACAAAGCCAATCATACCCTGCATCACATCGGCTTCATCCACCCCCACAATTGTGAATTTTCGGATGGTGCCGGACTTGCCGCCGCTAACGGTACGCAGCTTGACTGTGGCCCCAAAGCGTACTTCATCGGTGACCTGCTCTTGCGGGTCGATGACTCTGGCGCTTGCGATTCTTCCGTTGAGGGCATTGAGTTTTCCGTTGAGGATGGTGAGCTGGCGGGTACGGTCGGCTTCGTTTTCGCGATTTGCTTCAACCTGGCTTCGTTCGGCTTCCAGTTCCTCCAATTCAGCACGCAGTTTTTCCAGTCCCTGCGGACGAACGTAATTGGGCACTCCTGCAGGCAATGCCGCCCGGGGCGGAATGATTGGCGCTTCGCCTGCGTCGTCTTCTTTTACAAATGCTCGGCTCATGCCCCGTTATACAGCAAGGGAGCGACAGATGTTTCCGTCGCTCCCTTTTGCTCGCTTCAGGTATAGCAACCATTACTATACCTATCCGAAAATATGAAATATAAACGAAGCAATTTTTTTTGAAAAAAGACTGATAGAAGTATAGTTGTTTGCCGTGATTTTTAAATCCTTTGTCTTCTGTCAGATAAATCTTTTATTGCTGAAAGTGTAATTTCCTAAAACTTACATCGGCAGCTGCAGTATGTACTCCCTGCCTTCCGGTACTGTCAGTTTGTAGCTTCTGATCCAGGGGTTGTAAAGGCGCAGTGTCTTGTAATTGATGCCTTGCTCCAAGGCAAAAGCGGGCAGGTCGGTGATGGTGTTGCTTACAATGAGTGGCTTGCTTGGCAGCGGATTGTAACCATGCTCCTCTGCCAGATCAAAACCGTATTTTTGCGGGTTGCCCAGGATTTCTTTTAGCGCTAGAATCCGGAACATGTAACGAGACGTTTCGTCGTTCAGGTATAGGTCGTAGTAATCCGTTACGCCTTGCTGTTTCATGGCGCGCTCTATACCTGCCATACCGCGGTTGTAGGAGGCTGCGGCATTGGTCCAGTTGCCGAATTTGGCTTTGGCGGTTTTGAGGTAGCGGCAGGCTGCCAGCGTGGACTTCTGAATATGGTAGCGCTCGTCAATTTCACCGTTCACCACCATGCCATAGCCTCGTGCTGTGTCGGGCATCAACTGCCAGAAACCGGAGGCTCCGGCCGAAGAGGTCACATGGCTCAGCAAACTTTCGGCGAGGGCCAGGTATACAAAGTCTTCGGGCACATCATTGTCCTTTAGCATTTGCCTGATTTCAGGAACATAGCGCTGCATGCGTTTTAGGGCAAGCAGGGTGCTGGTATGCAGGTATGAGTTGGCCAGCAATTCGCGGTCGAGTCGCTCGGCTACATCAGGCACGTGCAGTGGCACGGGTTCGCCTGCAAAAGTAATGGCGTCGGGCAGGGCAGGGGACGTGAAAATCTGCCTGTTCGTTTCAAAAGCCCGGTCGTTGCGCGCGTTTGGTGTAGCGTTCAGCTTCAGACTGTTCTCGCCGGTGAGTTGTAAAATCAACAGTGGGGCAACCAATACCCATCCATACTTGATAAATTGCTGTTTCATAGCGTGCTCCTTTCTTGTACCTATCCTTATAACCTGAAAACCGAGGGTGAATTGTGTTTCAAGGTAAGGAAAAATGCAATAGCAAGCCAGTTGCCGCGCGAGTTTTTGGACTGACAAATTGACTTATTCGAAAATTGTTAGGCCCTATAATCGCCCTCTCAGTACAGTGAAATGATGATTCAAAGGTGTAGGAGCATTAGATTTAATTTAAACCATGACTTTCAAATATGTAGGTTTTGCAATATTTATGCTTTTCTCCAATCTTAAATATCGTTGACTTAATTAGAGACAAAGCATTCGGGCATGTACATCATATCTATACCTGACTTCAGCCTTGTTTTGAGTTTGATGCAACACAAATAACTCATGACAGTCAGGCGAGTGCTGAGCATTACGAATAAGGGCAAAAGCAGGAGCGTTTCACAGGTATAGGGCAAGTGTATCTGTGGGAAATATTACAGACAGCGGACGTCGAGTGTCAACGGTTCGTCTCGATTCAGTTGTTCCGTGCTCACGATGTAATGGCTGAAAGCATTGAGCGCACTTTTCTGAAGGGCATGGTATACTGCATCACTGGGCTGACAGCAAATCTGCATGTAATTAATACCCTGTTTATACAATTGCAGCGACACCTCAGGCAAGGTATGGATATTGTCTGGTGTCAGGTTATAGATCGTCGTCGTCTTCAGCATAGACCCGACCAGAGGCACATACTTGTTCGTCCGGACAAAGCGGTTTCCGAGCCAGAGGCCACCGCTTAGCACCGGGTTCACCGACTTCACCTTGAGCTGGTATACCTGATGCGTGTGCCACAAGCCAAGCCCGCTGTCCATCACCTCATGGTAGTCGCTCAGTTTGTCGCTTTTCGAGAGAAGAGAAACCCCAAAAGTTGGCTCTCCGATAGCAGTATTTTCGACCCGGATGGTGCGGGCTGTCGGAAAGGTCAGGTATAGAAATTCGTACAGGAAAGTGTTGCGGTAAGATTTGGAGAGCAGGTTGAGCATGGTCAGGTTGCCCGCCCGTAGTGTGGTGAACTGGCGCGTCAATTCCTTAGGTTCAAAAAAACGTTTCCGCACACAGGTCGCCAGCTCACGCCCGATGCCCCTGTTCCGGACAGTCGGATCGACCAGCACATCAAAACCGAAGCCTGTCGCTTGCTTTTCACCATTGAGGAGCATGGGAACCTGCGCGGCAGTAACTCCTGCCAGTACCTTTCCATCCGGGTCAATTGCCGAGAAGGCGGTATAGTCTTCGAAAAGGGCCGCCCGGCTCAGAAAACCGGAACGCACCGTTTCCAGCTTCACCATAAAACCCTGTGGAGACAACCGCTCGATTTCCAAGAGGGCCTGCTCATGCTCAGGACGATAGGGCACTATTTTGAAACCCTTTTTTTTCTTGGCCATCATGGCGTGTAGTTGCTGCCTTTTTATCGCTTCGTGTGCCTGTGCGGGTAGGGCAAGTGGGAAATATGACTCATTAGCGGTCTTTAATGTACGAATTATTTTGTGAATAAGTGAATATTAAATTTAATTATATTAAGTATAATTAAACATTGTTATGAGTACTAAATCACGGAGAAAGCTGGCTGGACGGTGATGGTATAGTTGCATATCAATTTCTGACAGTGATTGGCAACTACTTCGGCCTAAATAGTCTAAATGCAAAAAGCCCTTCGGGTTAGAAGGGCTTAAGCTCATGAAGTGGAGAAAACTTAGGGAGTAGCTGTTGCCAGCATACTTTGAATTATCTGTAAAAGTCCCGACGGGTATATACCAATATAAACCAGCAGCAACGCCAGCACAGCGAGTGTACCCACGCTGGCCACATAGATGGAAGGCCGTAACCTGCCACGCGGGTCAGCTTCAGCCTCCCCCTCTGGTTGCTGGAACATGACGGCCACAATACGGATGTAGTAGAACAGACCGATCACACTGTTCAGCGCCAGCATCACTACCAGTAGCCAAAGCTGTGTATTGATACCCGCTGCCAGTAGGTAGAATTTACCAACAAAGCCCGCTGTAAGTGGTATGCCTGCCAGCGAAAGCAGCATGGCCGTGAATACCGCCGCCGTCCATGGTCGCCGCCAGAGCAGGGCACGGTAATCTTCCAGCTGCTCTGCATCGCGATCCATATCCGAGAGCATGGCCACGACCCCAAAAGCCCCGACTGTTGTGATAAAATAAGCCACCAGGTAAAAAGTCACTGCCTGCACGCCCATTTGGTTGCCAGCCAGAAACGCCACCAACAGATAGCCCAGGTGGGCAATAGAGGAGTAGGCGAGTATGCGTTTGACGTTGCGCTGCAGCAGGGCCAGCAGGTTACCGGCCAGCATAGAGGCAATGGCTACAATGGTAAATATCAGCACAAGCGTCGGGTAGCGGAAACCGTCGACTTCCATAAAAAAGCGAATCAGCACGCCCAGCACAGCGCCCTTGGAAACCGTGGCTATAAAAGCTGTGACGGGGGCTGGGGCTCCTTCATAAACATCGGGTGCCCACATATGGAAGGGCACGACGCTCAGCTTAAAACCTATACCTACAATCATCAACCCGAAGCCGGTCAGGAGCAAATGAGGCAATTCTGTAAAATTGGCAATGGCAGTCGCTATACCTGCAAACTCCATCGTTCCCGTACTGGCGTAAACCAAGGCCATTCCGAAAAGCAAAAAAGCCGAAGAAAAGGCAGCTAGAATGAGGTATTTTATACCTGCCTCGTCGGACCGCTCCCGCTTGCGCAGATAAGCGATAAGCGCGTAAAGCGCGACACTCAGAATTTCCAGGCCCAGGAAAAGAGAAGCGAAATGCTTACTGATGACGAGCACGCAGGCCCCGATGGTTGCAAGCAGCAGCAGGATGTAAAACTCTTCTTTACGCTCTTCCCGTTGCTCAAAATAAGCATATGAGAGCATGCTGATGAGCAGCGCCGTGAGCAGCATCATGCCGATGTAAAATACGCCAAAACCGTCTACCACCAGCAGCGGCTCGATGGTATAACGCCCTACATTTCGCAGCTCATACAACGAGGCGAAAGCTGCCATGAAAGAGAGTGCTGTAATCACGTACATGATTTTGTGGTTGCGCCCCACGGCAATGACCAGCATGGACACCAGCACCGCAAAGGTGAGGATGAGCAACGGCATGAGGTGTTGAAAATCAGTCAGTGTCATGGTGTCTTAATTTGAAGATTTGGAAATGGCTTAACGTCCTCCGGTTTAGCTGGGCTTGCCTCGGTTTTGGACTCTAGTACATGCGCCATATTTTCTGGTTTTAGAGGGAGTTCTTCCCGCTCAGAAACAGGTTTGGTATAAGCCTGCAGTTGCTCCTGTATGCTCGGCCGGGCAGTTTCGAGGAATGGTTGCGGGTATAGTCCGAGCCAGAGAATCATGGCAACCATAGGTATAGTAATCAGCATTTCGCGCGCGTTCAGGTCGGGAAAGGATACCTCCAGTTGATAGCTTTCAAAGAAGATTTTCTGCATGATGCGCAGTGAATAAATGGTAGCCATCACCAGGCCAATGGTTGCGAAAACTGTCAGCCAGTTGTTTGCCTGCCAGGAGCCGACCAGGGTCAGGAATTCAGCGATGAAATTGCCAAGTCCGGGGAGGCCGAGCGAGGCCATGACAAAGACAAGTGCAATGACGCCCATTTTTGGGGCCGTGGTCCAGAAGCCGCCCATCTGCCGGAGGTCTCGGGTGTGGAGGCGCTCGTAGAGGAAGCCCGCTATAATGAAAAGCGCACCAGTGCTTAGACCGTGCGTAATCATCTGCATGACCACGCCCTGTAGCGCCCACTCGTTGAAGGCGAACACACCCAGTATCACAAAGCCCATGTGGCTCACGCTGGTATAGGCAACTAATCTTTTAAGGTCCGTTTGTGAGAAGGCCAGTATCGCGCCGTAGATAATGCCAATTACCCCGAGCAACATGGCCCAAGGCGCAAACTCAACGGTGGCAGTCGGGAAGAGCGGCAACACGAAACGCAGTAAACCATACGCCCCGGTTTTGAGTAATAATCCCGCCAGAATCACGCTACCTGCGGTTGGAGCTTCGGAGTGCGCGTCAGGTAGCCACGAGTGGAAAGGCACCACGGGCAACTTGACCAAGAAGGCGGCTAAGAAACCGAACATGAGCAACCGTGCCGCTTCCGGAGCTAACGTGGTGTTCAGCAACTCAAAATAGCTGAAGGTATAGACACCCGTTTGACTGCCGTGGATGAAGTATAACCCGAGAATGGCTAGCAACATCAGCAAGCCCGAAGCCTGTGTGAAGAGGAAGAATTTGTAGGCGGCGTAGCGTCGATTTTCGTGGCCCCAGATGCCAATGATGAAATACATCGGGATAAGCATGACTTCCCAGAAAAAGTAGAACAGGAAGAGGTCCATGGTGAGGAACACGCCCGTTATACCGGCTAGCACCCACAGCAAATTGAAGTGGAAGAAGGCCACCTTATTCTGAATCTCCCGCCACGAAATAAGCACAGCCAGCAAACCCAGAAAAAAGGTGAGCAGCAGCATGAGCAGACTCAAACCGTCGAGCGCCAGACTAAAGCTGATGCCCCACTGCGGAATCCAAGGCTGGTCAAACTGAATCAGCCAAGCCGAACCCAGAACAGGTATAGGATTGCTCAGCCACAGGTATAGCATCATCCCGAAAACGGCCAGTACCGCGGCCAGTGCTATCCAGCGCGGGAGCGTGCGGTTTACTTTTCCGGAAATCCAAGCCAGCACGCCGCCGGCCATGAGTATTGCAATTAGCCAGACCAGTATCATAGCAGTAGACTTATGGTTAGAATCATAATCGCGCCGACTACCACGCCCGCCACATAGTTGCGCATCACACCGGTTTGGGTTCGGGCAAACAATTGGTGCAGCCCCTGGGTAGCATTGGCAATGAAGGTGTAGATGGAATCGATAAAGTCGCTCTTATTCACCTTCGACAGGTAGACGTAAGGCCGCACAAAGAGCGTGTCGTAGAGCTGGTCGAAGCCCCAGCCCGAGTGCCAGAAACGGTGGATGGCCATGGTCGTTTCGGAGCGGTGGATGCTGTCGATAAGCTCCGGCTTTTTATAGTAAAAGAGGTAGGCGATGAAAATACCTCCCAGCGATATCACTGCGGCGAGCAATTGCAGCATCCACTCATACTGATTGAAATCCGGTACCATTGTGACGGCAGGCAGGATTGGCGCCAGGAAGTCGGAGAAGAGCACAACGTGCCCGAAGTTGTGTGGCAGCTCGATGAAACCACCGGCAAAGGACAGCACGGCCAGAATAACCAGTGGAACCGTTATCGCTAAAGTTGGTTTGTGTCCGACGTGGGTTTTTTCTTCTCCATAAAAGGTGAGGAAGACCATCCGGAAGGTATAGATGGAGGTGATAAATGCGCCCAGCAGACCGGCTAGGTATAGCCAGATATTACCGTTCTCACCGGCCAGCTGCAGCCACAGAATCTGGTCTTTGCTGTAGAAGCCTGCTGACACCAGCGGGAAGGCAGCGAGCGAGGCAGCGCCAATCAGGAAGGTATAGAATACGACCGGAAGTTTCTTGCTCAGGCCACCCATTTTGCGCATGTCCTGTTCGTGGTGCAGCGCCAGAATGATGGCTCCGGCACAGAGGAAAAGCAGCGCCTTGAAGAAGCCGTGTATCATGAAGTGAAATACACCCGATGACCAAGCGCCCACACCCAAAGCCAGAAACATGTAGCCTACCTGACTGATGGTGGAGTAGGCGAGCACGCGTTTGATATCATACTGCGTGAGCGCCGCAAAGCCGGCTATCAGCAAGGTTACAGCGCCAATCACGGCCACCGCCATCATGGCCGCAGGAGCCAGTTCGAACACCACGTGCATGCGGGCAATCAGGTATACGCCGGCTGTCACCATGGTTGCGGCGTGTATGAGCGCACTCACCGGTGTCGGGCCCGCCATCGCGTCGGGTAGCCACGTCTGCAGCGGCAACTGACCCGACTTGCCGACCGCACCGCCCAGCAAAAGCAGCGCAATAATCAGTGCTGTTTCGTTTCCGATGCTCCATACCTGAGCCGCTTCCGTGGAGATGCTCTGGATGTGCAAGGTGCCGAAATGCTGGAAGAGCATGAACAAACCAATCGCCATGGCCGTGTCGCCGACGCGGGTGATGATGAAGGCTTTGCGGGCGGCATAGCCGTTGGCGGGCTCCTTGTACCAGAAACCGATAAGCAGGTAGGAGCAGAGCCCCACGCCTTCCCAACCCAGGTATAGCAAGAGTAAATTATCGGCCATCACGAGCATCAGCATGGAGCCTACGAAGAGGTTCATGCAGGCGAAGAAGCGGGCGTAATCCTTGTCTTCGGCCATGTACTCGGTGGAGTAGATGTGAATCAGAAAGCCTACGAAGGTGATGACGAAAATGAAGACCATCGAAAGCGCATCGAGATGGAAAGCGATGGAGGGACTGAAGCCCGCCACATCAAACCACTGCCATACTTCCTGCCTGATAAAAGCCGGTCGAGAGCTGAGATATTGTATACCCAGCACCAGCGTAACAGCTGCCGAAATACCGACACTCCCGACCCCGATAGCTGAAACCAGCGCACGCGAAACGCGGTTGCCGAAGAGCACCAGCAACAGAGCGCCGGCAAAGGGCAGGGCGGGGATTAACCAGAGTAATTCTCCCATCGTTTTTATCCTTTCATAAAGTTAGCCGCGTCGCTGTTGAGCGTCTTCAGCTGGTGATGAATCTGCAGTATCAGGGCCAGACCAACCGACACTTCGGCGGCGGCCATCGTGAGGATGAAGATGAACATAATCTGTCCGTCCGGCTGCGCCCAGTGATTACCCGCCACGATAAAGGCCAGCCCGGCAGCATTCAGCATTATCTCCACCGAAATGAGCATGAAAATGATATTGCGGCGAATCATCACACTGATAAGCCCGAGCATGAACAGCACGCCCGCCAGCAACAAACCGGTTTCCATTGGTATAGTGGTCATATAGCAGCGCTCCTTTCTTTTTGCGGTTCCTTTTCCTGCAAGAAGCGGTGAATGACTTTCTTCTTCTGGCGGCCCAAGTGGTACGCGCCCACTATACCTGCCATCAACAGAATACCGGATAGCTGCACGCCCAGCACATAAGGTCCATACAAGGCCAAGCCGACAGCGCGGGCATCGACGTAGCTGGCGGCGGCAGGAGCGGCGGGCATTTCGGCGATGACCAAAAGGTATACCAGCTCAGCCAGCAAGGCAAAAGAGAGCAGGGCAGGCCCTAGCCAGAGTTTGGGTTGCAGCCAAGCCTTTTCCTGTTCCACATCTTCGCGGGTGAGGCTGAGCATCATGATGACAAAAATGATAAGCACCACGATGGCCCCGGCATAGACGATGACTTCAAGGGCGGCCATAAAGGGGGCTCCCAAGGTCAGGAACACCACCGCGACGGCTAGAAAAGACACCACGAGGTAAAGCAGGGCATGAATCATGTTAAAGCGCGTGATGACCATGATGGTTGCCAGCACGGCGACGGCTGCAGCTATATAAAATGTGAGTTCCATAGGTTAGGGGATTAAACTTCTGATGTCAACCGGAGGTGCTTCGTTCTCGGCTTCGCCTTTGCCTTTCCCGCCGATGGCCAAGCCCGCTACCTTGTAGTAGTTGTAGCCGTGGTACTTGCCTTGTCCGTTGATGAGGAGGTCCTTCTTCTCGTAGACGAGGTTCTGTCGGTTATATTCCCCCATCTCAAAATCAGGTATTAATTGGATGGCATAAGTCGGGCAGGCGTCTTCGCAGAAACCGCAGAAGATGCAGCGCGAAAAGTTAATGCGGAAGAACTCGGGATAGCGTCGGCCGGTCGGGTCTTCGGTGGCCTGCAGGGCAATGCAATCCACGGGGCAGGCGGCGGCGCAGAGGTTGCAGGCCACGCAGCGTTCGCCCCCATCCGGGTCGCGCGACAATACTATTCGGCCACGCCAGCGGGTCGGGAGAATGGCCTTTTGCTCCGGATACTGGATGGTTTCCCGCTTGTGAAACACATGCAGAAACGTGAGCCACATACTGCGCAATAAACTAAACATAAGTGCTCCTTTCGTTTATCGTTTATTGTCATTTCGAGCAAAGCAGGAAATCTGGATTATTGGTCTCTTCAGATTTCTCACTTCCGTTCGAAATGACATTTTTATTATTACCTATACCCATCATTCAGCCACAGCAAAACCCCCGCCGTCACCACCAAATTCAACAGCGTTAGCGGCAACAAATATTTCCAGCCATACTCCATCAATTGGTCGTATCTCGGTCTTGGCATGGAGGCTCTTAACAGGATAAAAATGCCAAGGAAGAAAGCAGTTTTCAAAATAAACCATACGATGGGCGGCAGGAAATCCGGGCCGAGCCAGCCGCCGAAAAACAGCACCACCATCATACATGAAATCAGGGTGATGCCCATGTACTCGCCAATGAAGAACATGCCGAATTTCATACCCGAGTACTCCGAGTGGAAACCGGCCACGAGCTCACTTTCGGCTTCCGGCACGTCGAAAGGCAGGCGGTGTGTTTCGGCTATACCTGCAATGAAGAAGATGACGAACCCTATGATTTGCGGCACCACGAACCACAGACCCCGCTGCGCTTCCACAATCTCGCTCAGGCTGAACGAACCTGCCATCAGCACCACGCCCATCAGCGAGAGACCCATGAACACTTCGTAGGAAATCATCTGCGCCGCCCCGCGCATGGCACCGAGTAAGCTATACTTGTTGTTAGAGGCCCAGCCACCCAAAATAATGCTGTAAGCGCCCATCGAGGACATCGCCAGAAAGAACAGCAAACCGATATTCAGGTCGGCCACGACGATGCCCGGCGCAAAGGGAATCACGACGAAGGACATCAGTACCGTGACCACCACAATGACTGGGGCCAGAATGAACACCGGCTTGTCAGCGAAGGGTGGAATCCAGTCCTGTTTGAAAAACAGTTTGATGGAGTCAGCTGCCACGATCAGCAGGCCGAAGGGGCCGGCGCGGTTGGGTCCATAGCGGTCCTGCAATAAAGCCAGACCGCGTCGCTCGACCCAGATCAGCAATGCCGCTACGTTGAGCATGACGAAGAGCACGCCGCCGATAATCAGTAAGTAGTTTGGGGTTGCTGTTTCCATTTGAGTTCTCGGTTAAGTATGGCCCACGCAGGCAATTCGGCATAAGGTATACCCGGCAATCCGGCGGGCATACCTGCAGTGCCGCTGCGGATAATCGGACTTATTTTCACAGGCAGTTGGTATACCTGCCCTTCGATGGTGAAGCTCAGGCTCTGGCCTTCCTGCAGTTTCATCTGGATGGCGTCTTCTTCGTTAAGTAAGACATAAGGCTCCGGCGCCCGCTCCACGATGGGCGGGGAGTGCATGCTGAGCTCTTCAGAACCGAAAATGTGGTGGAGCTGCAGCATGTACAGGTGACCTTCCAGCGGCTGGAATTTCTGCGGTACCGTTTGGGTAAATGGTGCCGTTTTGGATGTATCCGGTTTGATTAAGCGCAGACCCGGGTCTCCGCCTTTCAGGTGGCCGCCTACTTCCTGTTGGTACTTATTGGTGGCCTGTGACGAGTTCCAGCCCGGTGCCCAGAAAAACGGAATGATAGATGAAGGCGGTTGGCCGCGGTAGCCTTCCATGGTATAGGAAAGTGGCGCGTCGGGGTCAACCGGCGGTTTGGGCTCGTTCACGTTGATGTTGGCCAGCATGGCGGTGCGGCCGCTGAAACGGTGCGGTGCCCGTGGTATTTTCTGACCGGCAATGCGGAAGTCAGTACCCGGCGCCACTGCGTCTATCCCTTTGAACTCCGGCATTTCTTTCACCATGGCTTGCAGCACGTCGTCGAAGCCGTGCCAGTGACTGATGCGGTCGTGGTGCAGCAAAGTGCCTAATTCCCCGAGCCAGCGCCAGCTTTCCTGCAGGTCTTCACCAGTTGGGTATACCTGAAAGAAGCGCTGTGCCCGCCCTTCGTTGTTAATCAGCGTGCCATCGGCTTCTGCGAAGGTGCCGGCTGCGAGTAAAATCTGCGCTACTTCGGTGGTAGCGTTGTGCAGGTGGTCGAGCACAATCACGTTCTTGGCGGTCTTCAGAAAATTGGTCACCATACCTTCATTGGCTCTGCGGTAAAGGTCGTTTTCCAATATGATGACGGTATCGGCGTAGCCATTGAGTATCGCTCCGAAAGCTGACTCCAGTCTGTGACCGCCCAGCATCGCGAGGCCCATGCTGTTGCATTCGGGCAGGGTAAGCACAATGCCCGCTTCCTTTTCTTTCGCCACCAGCGCATTGGCAATATTTGCCGTAGCCATTAGTACTCGTTCGCTACCGCAGTGCGTGCCGGAAATCAACAGCGGTTTTTTCGCTGCCATCAGCGTGTCAGCAATTTGCCGTGCCAGCTGAATTTCGTCTTCGTTTAGTCCGGGCACTTCCGGAAAATCGACTTGAATAAAGTTGGCTACCGCAAAACCCAGTCGCGCGATGGCATCCGGTGAGTCGTGGTAGGTATGGGTGGCGATTTCTTCGAATTTGGTGTCGTGGAGGGTGGCGATGAAGAGGGGTCCCATTTCGTCCTGCATTAGCTCCCGTACTGCTGCATCCTGCCAAACCGGTATGTTGGCTTTAGAGATATGTTCGAGCGATGGTTGCTTGCGTACCGATTGCCGCACAGCCAACGCCAGCATGGGAGCAGTGTTGAGTAGGTCTTCACCCAGAATGAATACGGCGTCGGCTTGCTCCACTTCCCACAAGGATGGCGTGCGGGCAGCACCTTCTTTCAATATCTTGAGCGCCAGACAAACTAAATCGTGCTCGTTATCAGATACTCCGTCATGGAAATTGTCATCGCCAACCAAAGTTTTCAGCATGAAATTCGACTCCAGCGAAGCCCGTGGCGAACCAATGCCAATCACACTGCCGGTACGGAATGCCGCTGCGGCTGCCTGTAGGGCGGTATACTTGTCAGTGGCTTCAGGCAGTTGTGCACGCACCAGCGGCTTTCGGATTCGGCCTACGTGGTTCACGTGCTCGTAGCCGAAACGGCCGCGGTCGCAGAGGAAGTAGCCGTTCACTTCGCCGTTGTACCTGTTGGTGATGTTGCGCAAAGTGCCGTAGCGCTCACCTGCCGAAATGTTGCAACCAAGGCTGCAGTGGTGGCACACGGATGGCGCCATGGTAAGGTCCCATTTGCGGGTATAGTGCTGTTTCAGGGTTTTGTCTGTGAACACGCCGGTCGGACAGACTTCCACGAGATTGCCGCTGAACTCGCTCTCCAGAACACCGTCTTCATGACGACCAAAATACAGGTGGTTGTGCGCAGCGAACACATCGAGGTCTTTGCCGCCTGCATAGTCCTTATAGTAGCGCACACAGCGGTAGCACTGTATACAGCGGTTCATTTCGTGGTTGATGAAGGGGCCAAGGTACTGGTTGATATAGGTGCGCTTGTCGAAGCGGTAGGCGCGGTAATTGTGGCCCGTCATCACGGTCATGTCCTGCAGGTGACAGGCACCGCCTTCGTCGCACACAGCGCAGTCGTGCGGGTGGTTCGTCATCAGCCAGCCGATGACGTGCGCCCGGAATTCTTTGGCTTCCATATCTGCGATGGAGATGCGCATGCCGTCGCGCACCTGTTCCATACACGACATAAAGAGCTTGCCCTTGGTGTCGTTATCGTCCTTGTATACCTTCACGGCGCACTGGCGGCAAGCGCCGATAGAGCCCATAGCCGGATGCCAGCAAAAGTAGGGAAGGTCCTTGCCAAGGGTGAGGCAGGCTTCCAACAGATTTTTGCCGGTGGGTACTTCGTAGGATTTGTCGTCTATATAGATGGTTGCCATACTTTCGCTTTGCTCCAGGGACAGTGGTGTTCGTGAATGTGTCGTTCAAAATCTTCTCTGAAGTATTTCAGAGCGCTCTGCAGGGGTTCCATGGCGCCGGGGGCAAGGGCACAAAACGTGTTGCCGGGGCCGAGGTATTTGGTATGAAAGTCTAATGTGAGGAGGTGCTCGGGTTTGCCTTCACCCCGGTCGATAGCCAAGAGTATTTTCTCTACCCAAGGCAAGCCTTCACGGCAAGGGGTACAAAAACCGCAGGATTCCTGCGCAAAGAAATGCTGCAGGTTGTGCACAAAACCCACCGGGCAGGTCTGGTCATCCAGAATTATCATCGTGCCCGTACCCATGCGACTACCGGCTGCCTGAATGGCGGTATAATCCATAGGAAGGTCGAGGTGCTCTTCCACCAGAAAATCCGTGGAAGCACCGCCCGGCAAAAGGCCTTTGAACAAGTACCCATCCTGCATGCCGCCGCCGTGTTCTTCAATGAGCTCGCGGATAGTGGTGCCCATCGGCAGCTCCCAGCAACCGGGGGTTTTCACACGGCCGCTGATGCCGTAGAGTTTCGTGCCGGCATCTCCGGTTTTGCTCAGGCCTTTAAACCACTCCGCTCCGTTGTTGATGATGTGCGGCAGACAGCAAAGCGTCTCCACGTTGTTCACGATAGTAGGTTTGCCAAACAGACCGCTCACTTGCGGAAATGGTGGTTTTGCCCGCGGGTTTGCCCGTTTGCCTTCAAGGGCGTTAAGCAAAGCCGTTTCCTCCCCGCACATATACCTGCCCACGCCGGTGTGCAGGTATATGTCCAGACTAAAGCCCGAGCCCAAAATGTTTTCCCCGAGATAACCCGCTTCGTAGGCTTCGTCGAGCGCTTTGATGATTTCCCTAGCCGCTACTTTGTAGGCCCAGCGCAGGAAGATGTAGGAAATGCTCGCGTCGATGGCGTAGGCCGCGACTATCATCCCTTCTATCAGCTGGTGCGGATTGCCTTCCAGAAGCACGCGGTCCTTGAAGGTGCCGGGCTCCATTTCGTCGGCATTGGCCACGAGGTATTTCGGCTTGGCCGCTTCGGGTCCCATCGGCACGAAGCTCCATTTGAGGCCGGTGTTAAAGCCCGCCCCGCCGCGACCCCGCAGGTCAGATGCTTTGACTAAATCCTGTACATCGGCAGGAGCCATCTCTTTGAGGATTTTGCGCACCGACTGGTAGCCGCCCACTTGCTCGTACTCTTTGAGTGAGAGCGGGGCGCGTCCGGGGACAATGTGTTGGGTCAGGGGCTTCTCCATGGGTATGCCCGCTTGGGTTTTAGGTATACTTTTCCAGAATCTCGTCCAGTTGTTCCACCGTCAAGTCACGGTACAAATCGTTGTCAATCATAAGGGCAGGCGCCCGGTCACAAGTGCCGAGGCAGCAATTGGGTAGCAAAGTAAAGCGGCCGTCTTCGGTGGTCTGGCCGTATTGGATATTGAGTTTTTCGTAAAGACGGTCGCGTATACCTTCATATCCCATCACCCAGCAACTGATGCTGTCGCACAACAGAATCACATGACGCCCCACCGGTCTGCGGAAAATCAGGTTGTAGAAAGTGGCCACGCTGTCGAGCTCCGCCGATGACATCCCTACATAATCTGCCACATCCTTCAGGCTCTCGTCCGACACCCAACCATGGCTTTGCTGCACGATTTTCAGCGCTTCGATACAGGCGTTCTTCGGCGAAGGCACTAAGCTGATTTCGTGGTCGATTTTGTGTTTTTCTTCGGTTGTGAGCATGGGTGTTAAATTTTTGAATTATCTATCAATATCTGCCAATACATAATCCATCGCGCCAAGTATGGAGAGCAAATCCGCTACGGTATAGCCGCGGGTGATATAGGGGAGCATTTGCATGTGGGGGAAAGAGGGAGTGCGGATGCGTACCCGGTAAGGGGAGGTGTTCCCGTCACTGGTTAAGTAGTAGCCGTTGGCTCCTTTGGTCGCTTCGATGCAACTCATCGCTTCACCCGGCGGTATCACTGGTCCCCATGTCACACCCAAAAAGTGCGTAATCAGTGTCTCGATATCGTGCATGGTGTTTTGCTTGACGGGTGGCGTGGTGATAGGGTGCTCGGACTTGTAAGGACCTTCCGGCATGTTCTTCACGCATTGTTCGATGATGCGCAGGCTCTGCCGCATTTCCGCTACCCGTACCACAGCACGATCGTAACAGTCGCCGTTTGTGGCGGTGGGTACTTCGAAATCGAATAACTCGTAGCCGGAGTAGGGGCGCATTTTGCGGAAATCCCACTCGAAGCCGCAGGCGCGCAGGTTTGGTCCGGTCACGCCCCATTCTATCGCTTCTTCTTTGGTGAAAATGCCAATGCCGACGGTGCGGGCTTTGAAGAGGCTGTTCTTCATTACCATCGCATCATACTCTTTCAACCGTTTCGGGAAGTAATCAATAAACCTTTGAACCAGCTGTTCCCAGCCTTTGGGCAGGTCCTGCGCCACGCCGCCGATGCGGAACCAGTTGGGGTGCATGCGGCCGCCGCAAATGCCTTCAATTATGTCGAATATCTTTTCGCGGTCGGTGAACATGTAGAACACCGGCGAGAGTTGGCCCACGTCCTGTGCAAATGTGCCGTACCAAACCAGATGACTGGCAATGCGGAAGAGCTCGCACAACATTACCCGGATATACTTCACCCGTTCCGGCACTTCTATACCTGCCAGTTGCTCCACGGCCTGCAGGTAGGCTAGGTTGTTCATTACACCGCCGAGGTAATCCACGCGGTCGGTGTAGGGGATGTAGGTATGCCAGGACTGACGCTCGCCCATTTTCTCAGCGCCCCGGTGGTGGAAGCCGATGTCAGGTATAGCGTCCACGATGTCTTCGCCGTCGAGCTGCAGAATGATGCGCAGTACGCCGTGTGTGCCCGGGTGTTGCGGACCGATGTTCAGGAACATGAAATCGCTGTCGTCGCTCTGCCGTGCTAATCCCCATTCGTCAGGTTTGAACTGCAAGGCCGATTGCTCCAGGTCTATTTTATCATCATACAGCTGAAAAGGACCCATCTCGGTGGCGCGAGCCGGGTGCTCTTTACGAAGCGGGTGACCCACCCACGTGCGCGGCATCAGGATGCGGGAAAGGTGCGGATGGCCTTCAAAGCGAATGCCGAACATGTCGTATACTTCGCGCTCGTACCAGTTGGCGTTTTGCCAGAGCCCGCTGATGCTCGGTGCTTTCGGGAAGTCTTCCCGGAGTCCTGCTTTCAGTCTGATGAAGGTGTTACGCTCAAAAGAGAAGAGGTGGTAGATGAGCGTGAAGCTGTAAGGTATATGGCCGTTCTCGGGTTTACGGGTGCGTTCGTCAATGGCCGTCAGGTCGAATAGTAGGAGGAAAGGCTGCGGCAGGTCGTGCTTCAGGAATTTCAGCACTTCCGGCACATGGTCCACAGGGAGCCAGAGGGTGAGAATGTCATCCTTGGTGGTCTGAGGCTTGAACGTTTCTTCGCCGTACCGCGACTTGAGTTGCTCCAGTATGCCGCTGTTGTTGTTCATGGGAGGAGGCCGTTAAATTTGATGTATGCTTAACTCATGTACTCTCTTTCTTTTTATGCTAAGTTTATACCTATACCTTGCTAGTGTAGCAACTGCTGTAGCTTGCTAACTTATTTCATAGTTTCGCCTGTGCGGCGGGCACTTACTTTTTGTCTTGATGAAAAATAGAGGGCCCCTACCCCCAGTAAGCAAAAGAGTCAAGACTCCCCAAACTCGCTGACCGCTCAAACACAAAATCGTCAGTTGTGCACCTAATTAAAGCGATTTGTTCTATAGTCTAAGGGGCAAGTTACTCTTGATATACCTGCCAGTGGTATTCGCTATGAAGCCTATACCTGTCAAAAGATAGCGGCCAAAACTACCCCTTTGAGGGGGGCAGGGGGATGTTAATCGTGATCGAGCATCCTGTCAATCTTTAAATCCTGTACATCCAGATTCAGACAAACAAGCCCTGTGCACGATTCTGACAGGTCGCGACCTATCCATACAAGCACTAAAATCCTTAAAGCTCATCCGGTGACTTAAACTCATTCATTTGACTCCAGCGTTCTTTCTTACCTGCTTTCACTTCTATTTTTTCCGGTCTGATTACTCCTTGTTCGCCAATGGTCCAACTCAAGGGGCGGCGTTCTTTTCCTACCCGGTCAGCTAGTAACATCAGGCCTTCCATGAAGGCATCTGGTCGGGGAGGACAGCCGGGGACGTATACATCCACTGGCAGGAATTTGTCCACGCCCTGCACTACGCTGTAAATGTCGTACATGCCGCCTGAGTTGGCGCAGGAACCCATCGAAATCACCCATTTCGGTTCCATCATCTGCTCGTGCAGTCGTTTGATAATCGGGGCCATTTTGATGAAGACCGTACCGGCAATAATCATCACGTCGGCTTCCCTTGGTGTGCCCCGTATAACTTCCGCACCGAAACGGGCCACGTCATACTTGGGCGTCATGCTGGTGGCCATCTCCACAAAACAGCAGGAGAGGCCAAAGTGAAAAGGCCACATGGAATTTTTGCGACCCCAGCCTATCAGGTCCTGCAGCGTGGTAAGCATGATGCTTTGCTGCACAGTCTCTTCGTAAGAGCTGGTGCCCGTCAGGGCATTGGCCGGCGCCTCGGGTTTGCTTAACCACCATTTCATAGTGTAGGGTGTTTTGTTATATCTTTCAGACTTAAGTATTAACTGACAGTCTTATACCTTTGGTCAAACAATCTTTAGTCTTTCAATTGTCTACTATTTTTCGCTGTCTATATTCTCAGTTAAGGTTTGGCTTCTGCAGCAACAATCGTTTGTAAGCGGCCAGTATTTTCTTGCCATCCGGACCGAAGTCCAGGGCACCGTTGCGCCACTCGTATACCAGCACCACCACCAACATCACAATAAAGACAAGCACGCCGAAATAGCCATACCAGCCCAGTTCAGGGAAAGCAATGGCCCAGGCAAAAATAAAGATGGTCTCTACGTCGAAAATCACGAACAGCATAGCTACCATGTAAAACTGGGAGGAGAATCGGATACGGGCACCACCTGCGCTTACAATGCCGCCCTCGTAGGGCTCACCGGTAGCACGGGCATTTCCCCGCTGGCCCAGCACGTATGAAAGGCCCAGTATAAGTAGCACCAGGCTAAGCACAATGGCGCCATACACTGCCAGGGGCCACAGTAAGGTTGTTGTTTCGGCTGTTTCCTGCATGGTTTCTCCTAATCAATGATATCCGGGCTACTACTCGTGGTGCCCGGTTATATAGTGCTCAAGGTCTTCAATAATGCATTTTTGCTCGTCAATCATGCACTTCACGATGTCACCGATAGACACCAAACCTACGAGTTGTTGATTCTCCATAACAGGCAGATGGCGGATGTACTTTTCAGTCATCAGGGCCATGCATTGGTCTATGGTCGTGTCGGGTGTCACCACCACCGGATGCGCACTCATAATTTCACGCACCAGTGTATCGCGCGACGCCTTGCCTTTCAGGATAACCTTACGGGCGTAGTCACGCTCGGTGAAAATACCTGAAAACTTGCCTTGATCCATCACAATGAGCGCGCCTACGTTCTGTGCCACCATGGTTTCGAGCGCACTGTAAACAGTGCTTTCTGGTGAAATAGAGATGACTCTGTTCCCCTTTTTTTGGAGTATGTGCCTGACAGTTCCCATAAAACCTCCTGTAATCTTGTAATATATGCTTGAATGTTAGGGTGTTATACGAGTGCTTTTCAAAACAGGGCGAAGAATTATTTAAATATTACTTAAAAATATTATAAATAAGTTCGTTTATTCAAAACAGGTCATTCCCTTGAACTGATGTTATGACTCAAAGCAGTTAATTTCTTCGTCCGAATGTACTGGTATTAAGGTAAGATCGAATTGCATATAAGTCAAAACCATGTAGATGAGCTTGCGTTAGGGGAAGGGATGGCAAAATTGTGTTTTCTCCTGATTCCAGCAAACCTTATACCTAATCAGCCAACCATAGAACCGTTCATCAAGCACTTTAAAGACATCAGTTACAAAGATGTAAGTAAAGTAGGGGGAAAGAATGCCTCGCTCGGGGAAATGTACAATCAACTTAATCTGGATGCTTTTTTCAGGGGACTGAAAAATATGCTGGGGCGGAAAAGAGAAAGGGTTGACAGGCAGTGCTATACCTGTGGGATAGGCTCTAGCAAGTGCCGCTATATATTGCGATAATTACCTCTTGTACATGTTGTTGCAAAGAGCCTCTACTTCCTTCAACACGCGTTTGGAGCGGTCATTACGCAGGCCAATCTGTTGCAAGAATTCTTCTTGGTGGAGCAACTCACTACACATCACAATTTTCAAGTCGAGCAATCGCTGCTTTTCTGCGTTGGTAAGGGTAGTCAGGCAGGTGAGCGGGTAGAGACGAAAAGAATCAACTATGTCTTTGAGCCCCCCTTTGTGCGGGTAATCCCAACCGATCAGTTTCATTTGCATACAGGAAGCAAAGCGTATAGCATCTTCGGTAAAGCGGGTGTTGGTCATCACCCACACTTCGTGGAAGCGTATTTCGAACTCATTTTCTGATGGCCATATCTTCTCCACGTCTTTGAATCGGGAAAGTATGTACATCGGGATTTTTACGTCCGACTTGTTGCGGTGCAGGTTGTGGTATTTGCACTCGATCATAACGCGCTTGCCATTCTTTACTGCTAGCACGTCTATTTCGTGGCGCACGCAATGGCCGTCTACAAAGACACCAATTTCTGTCATGTAACCCTGTGCCCGCAGTAATTCGGCCACAAACTTTTCGAAAGGATAGCCGGAAGGCCCCAGTTGCATGATGCCTTGCTTCAAGCTATAGCGGGCAGCGGCCGTATTGGAGAGCCGCTTCAGGATGCCAAAAGCTTTCCGGTATATCTTTTTGGTAGAAATGCCCTGGGTGAGTTCGGGACCTAACTGGCGGATTACCTCGTCGGCCAGTTGTTCGTCTGCCCCGGATTTGAGGAGGGAGAGCCGGAGTTTGCCTACAGAGAAAAGTACTTTCTCGCCTGAAGCTTTTGTCACGACCAAATGGTCCAGTGTGTCCTTCATAGTGGGGTGCAAATTTACGGAATCAATTTCAGGAAAGGCTGGCAGATATCCAACTTATACCTGCCATACCTGCCCGGAATTAATCTTTCGAGATGCGGGACCAGATCTCGTTTACCTGGGTGCCGGTGCTGCTTTGGCCGGAGTGGTGCCAGTTACCGTCTTTCACTTCGAAATTAAAGCTGAGCGACATACCCACCCGGCTATTGTCTCGTGAAAAGAATTCGATATTCTCGGTATACCTGCCATTTTCAGCGGAATAGGCTCCTCCGCCTGTACCAGAAAACTGGCCTGTCTCGGAGTTAAAAGCGATCCACTGAAACCGGGTGCCAGAAAGTACTTTCAGTGTCTTGCGCGCACCGGGGCGCATGGTGTTCATCTGACCGTCGCGCTCGCGCCCGGTAATGCGCCAGGTACCTGCCAGCGGAGACTTGCTATTGCTTTCGTTTATGCGGTTCCAGGTATCGGTTACCCCATCTTTGCCCATTATCCATTGATCTTTTTCCAGTTTGTAGTCAGCTGATCTTGTCGTACCGACCTGCGTTGAGTCCAGGGTGTTGAATTCGTATTTGATTTCAAACTTGCCGTTAGACGCGGTATAGGTGCCACCATTTGTGTCCAGGAACAGTTTGTTTTGCTGGTTGAAACGAGCTATTGTAAAGAAGCCATCCTGCAAGAGCATCACCACTTCATTGCCATGTCCATCTGTTGTTCGCCAGGCGCCTTCCAGTTCGGATGCTTGCTGCGTATTATTGGCGGACTGATTTGAAGCGGTAACAGTTGCTGTGGCGCTGGTCTCATTGGGAACAGCGCTCATGCCAGACGAAACAGTTAGGTCACCTGATGAAGTAGAGGATGCGTCAGTGCCGGCGCAGCTCATCAGCATTAAAAAGGAGAGTCCGACAGCAAAAGTGTTTTTCAGTAGTTTTATCATGGATGCATTGCTTTAGAGGTATGACAAAAAAAGCCGCGCTATACCAGGTATAGGCGGCTTTCGGAATAAGGTTATTTTATCTTTACAGGCAGCTCCAGGTTTTCCCAGCGCATCAGGATGCCATTACGGGCCACATGATAGCTAAGTCGCTCGTGCATTTTACCGGCACTGCGCGGCTTCACATTTACCCGGAGGGCGTCTTGCCGCTCGTCGTACTCGGTGCCCCATTGTCCGGTGGCTTTGTTGAAAATCACGGTCCAGTTGCTTTCGCCAGGTATAGTATAGAGGCTGTACTTTCCTTTGGCCAGGTGACGTCCTTCGATCTGCACATCCTGGCTGAATTCGACGGTTGTTGCCTCATTGGCTCCGGCGCGCCAGACTTTGCCGTAAGGTACCAGTTCACCCCATATGTTACGGTTTTTAACTGCCGGGCTACTGTATTCAATGATTACCTGGGTTTCGCCAATTTTACCGGAGGCAGTCGCCGGCGGGCTCGGGCGACTATTTCTGTTGCCGTTTTGCGCAATCGTGAGCAAGGGCGCCAGTATCAGGATGAAGAGCAGTAGGTGACGTAAATAAAATGAAGTTTTCATAAAGCAATGAAGATTTACCTGAATAGTTAGGCTAAGATAGTCAAAAGTATAGACTGGTTTGCAAAAAAATAGTTTAATGCTGGCGTTGGGTTTATGGGACTAGAGCCAATCGTGCTGACTGAACGAAAACAGCTTGGGCTTCTGTTAAAGGTATAACTTCAGGCGTCAATGGCCATTTTCTGAACATGAATTTATGTCAATAAAACTTTATACCAGCTTGTCTGGCATGCTGCTACTGCTGGCTTTTTTCTACACTCAGGCCGCAGGTATAGATCGTAACACCGAGCCTCTTGGGCTGCGTGCCGAGAAGCTCCCTTTTACGCCCCGGGAGTTTTACATCGCTGACCTGATCGACGACCGAACTGACCGCAATGCGGTAGCCTACCTCTTGCCGGTTGGCGGAGCGGGAAAGGTACAAGCTGTCGATTTTCAGGGCGGGGGGCATGCTGCACTTCGCACCTTTATCCAAAAAAGCCTGCCTGCAGACAAATCCCTTCGACCCATTATTATCCGGCTGAAGGAGTTACAGGTGAAGGAAAAACCTGCCGCATCTGGCCGGGTAGCGGGTAACATTTCTGTAGTCATGTCTTTTGAAATGGAGCGGGAGGGAGAGACGGTGCCCTTGCTGGAGTATAAGGGTGGTGGGCGCTACGAAAGGCCGGTTGCCCGAAATGAAGTAACAGAACCTGCTGTGCGTCAGTCCATTGTAGAGGCGCTGCGTTACCTAAACACCTGGATGGATCGCGAAGCTAACACCAATCCCAGACTAGCCAAAGGTATAGAAGTGAGCTTCAGCGATTATACGTCCCCTCCGGATCAGGACACGGTGTTCTATGACCCGAACCGGCCGCTCAACTGGAACGATTTTAAGGCGGACATTAACCGGACAAGCCGCTACTCTGCCACTGTTTTTCCGAGTTTTGCTTATGAGGGCCGGACGGAAGTACGCGACGGTATTATTCACCTGAATCTGAACATGAAGGTATACGTGCTCAAAAGCTCATCCTGGGTAAAAGAAAATGCGAAAGATGCCTATGGTCTCAATCACGAGCAGCGGCATTTTGATATCGTAAAACTGGTGTCGGAGCGCTTCAAGCAGAAAATTAAATCAGAAGACTTATCCCTAACAGACTACAATAGCAACATCCAGTATCTGTTCATCGAATCTTTCCGCGAGATGAACCAGTTGCAGGAGCAGTACGACGCCGAAACCCGCCACGGGCTCGACAAAGTTGCCCAAGACAACTGGAACAAGCAACTGGAGCAAGCGCTCAAAGATATCGGAGTGAAATGAGTGAAGGAGTCAGAGGGTTTGAGAGTTGAGGAGTTCACATTTGTTCTACTTTGATGTTTGCTTCTAACTTAAGCTATACCTAGGTATACACGTGTTGCTACTGAGTTGAAAAGCCAACCTGATAAAAGCAGAAGGCCTGCCAGCTATTGCTGGCAGGCCTTCTTTTTACATATTTAATAAACTCCTGAGTACTCTACTCTCAAACTTCTAAACTTCCTTCCCTTCCTGCACATAGAAGTTCGGATCGATAGTCAGTTTGGTGCCGGCTTTTACTTTTTTTATTTCTTTCCAATCGGTAGTCGGTTCAAGCCATTGTTCCTGGCCATTCAGGTATACCTTCACCGGCATATCGAAACCTTCTACTACATTGGTCCAGCGGTAGGTTAGTTTTTTCTTTTCCAGTTTGTACTCCAGCGCAGGTAAACGGGTGTCGCGCAGGTATTGGTCGAAGAAGCGGCTCAGGTCACGACCCGTGTGCTTCGACAGGTAATTTTCGATCTGTCCGGTTGTCACTGTCTGGTGATAGAAATCACGGTTGAGTCCGCGCAAAATGCCACGCCATTTTTCATCGTCGTTCACGACCTGGCGCAAGGTATGGAGCATGTTAGCGCCTTTTGGGTACATATCGCCGGAGCCGCTCTTGTTTACGTTGTAGTGGCCAATAATCGGGCGGTCGTTTCGTATGTTCTGCCGTATGCCGATCACGTATTCGCTGCCCGCCTGCTTGCCATAGTGGTACTCTACAAACAAAGGCTCCGAATAAGTCGTGAAGCTCTCGTGGATCCACATATCGGCCACATCCTTGTAAGTGATGTTGTTGGCAAACCACTCGTGCCCTGTTTCATGAATGATGATGTAGTCGAATTTCATACCCCAGCCCGAGCCGCTCAGGTCACGACCGCGGTAGCCGTTTGCGTAGCCATTGCCGTACGTTACAGAACTCTGGTGCTCCATACCTAAATAAGGGGCCTCTACGAGTTTGTAGCTGTCTTCATAAAAAGGATAAGGTCCAAACCAGTGCTCAAAGGCATCCAACGTGCGGCGCACATCCTTAAACTGTACTTTTGCTTTCTCCAGATTATCGCGGATTACCCAGTAGTCGCAATCCAACACACCTTTTTCGCCCTGGTACTTCTCGCCAAAATGCACATAGTCGCCTATGTTGATGTTGACACCGTAATTGTTGATCGGGTTAATGACCGCCCAATGGAAAGTACGTGTGCCATCGGGGTTCTCATCTACGCCACGAAGCCTGCCGTTCGATACATTGGTCAGGTCTTTCGGCACAACTACACTGATTAGCATGCTGTCCGGCTCGTCGTACATATGATCTTTGCAAGGCCACCACAAACTGGCTCCAGCCCCCTGGTTTGAGCTGGCAATAAATGGTTTGCCTTGCGCATCACGCTTCCAGGTTATACCGCCGCTCCAGGGCGGATTTTTACTTACCTGCGGCTTGCCACCATAGTATACCTCCACCTCATTTTGATCGCCATTGTGTTGTGCCTCTACAAGCTGGATAAAATAAGCGTTGCCTTCCTGGCGTACATTCAGTTGTTTGCCGTTCTGCATTACCTTTTCCATTCGCATCGGGGGTTGTAGGTCAATCTGCATGATCTGGTAAGGATCCAGCACTTTGTAGCGAATTGTGTTCTTGCCATAAATCGTGCTGTCAGCCGGATTTACTTTAATGTCAAGGTGGTAATAGGTGAGGTCCCACCAGGCGCGCTCCGGCGTAATGGTGCCACGCAGGGTGTCTTGCCGGGTGAAGGCAGTAGTCGTTTGCTGGGCGTAGGCCTCTGCCGTACAGAGACCGAGCAGCACTCCGACCATCGAAATGGTTTTTTTAGCTGATGTGAATTTCATAGGTATAGCATTGGTTCAGAAAGCTCAAATTAAGAAGAATTTTGATAGCTTCCATACCTGCTATACCTGGCCCGGCAGTTATAAACGACAAAGGGCCCCACATGATGTGGAGCCCTTTGCTTGATTTACGCTTTATATATAACCAGACTAAGCCAGTTTCACATTTACCGCGTTTAGTCCTTTTTTGCCTTCTTTTACTTCGAATGTTACTTCGTCGTTTTCTCTGATCTCATCGATCAAACCTGTTACGTGTACGAAGTACTCTTCGTTTGTTTCACTGTCTTTGATAAAACCGAAACCTTTGGTTTCATTAAAGAATTTTACTTTTCCGTTACTCATGATATGTTGTTGTTATTACAGATTAGACACTCCTGAACGGTAAATCGTTCATAGGAGGTTACAATTTTATGCAAAAATTTTGAAATATAGCCTTTCTGCTTGCTCAGGGCCTATTATTTTTTATAAAAATCAAGCTGAATGAGCATAGAGGCACAGTAGTAGATATAAAAAGATCCGGCAACAAGGGGCTGCTGCCGGATCTTTTGAAGGTATAAATGTTGGACTGATTAGCCGTAGATCTCGTTCAGCAGACCGGCCAGGCGAACGCCCGCCTTCAGGATGCGCTGCTCCACAGTGCTGAAGTTGTCGTAGCTGTAGCGATAGCCCAGACGGCCATCTTCCGGGATGCTGTATACCTGCTCACGTAGCTGAACAGACTCATAAGCCCAGTCGCGTATGCCGGTAGACTGCCAGGTTTTTACCTGCTCTTTAGACGGAGTACCTACAAAGCGGGCCAGTTCCGTAAAGCTCAGGCTTTTGCCGTCGATCATGTCGCTGTCCCATACCCGGTGCAGGTTGGAAGGCTGACCGAACCACTGCAATTTCACGGCATTCCCTCCTGTATCGCCCTCTTTTCCCACATGCAGCGGCTGGTGGAGGTCACCTACCAGGTGCACCAGGTACTTGAGATACTCCTCTTCCTGCTGTGCCGATAGATTGCCGGCTTTCAGTACAATCACCAGTTCCTCTAGCTTCATGATGATGTCACCATTCGGATTTTTCTCTGTCTGATCGTATGTCTTGCCGCCCGGTACCGTTACCCAGTGCCAGTCGTGGGTGTGGTTGTAGGCTTTGTCTGACTTAATATCATCCATCCAAACCGACACTTCCGCCAGTGAATTGTCTGCCAGGATTCTGTTGATTTTCTTCTGCGCTTTTTTCTTCAGGTGCTGCTCTGCTATCAGGCCAACGGCGCGGTGTCCGTTTTGTCCCCAGGCCATTGCCTGCGATACAAACAGAGGTATAAGTAGCAGAATACAAACTATTTTTTTCATTGATAAATTTATTGGATTTTAGATGCTGCAAAACAAAGGCTTTTTTACTTAATTGTGTAGACCAAAGCCCATTTCTTTTACAAAATGGCTTTTCAAGGTATAATAGCAGTGACATGCAGTTACTGTTAAAGTTCCTCAGATCTCTGGCATGAAAATACTTCTTACAGGCTTACTCATGATGGCAGTATTGGTAAACGCAAGCGCACAGGAACGTAAGCGGGCCCGCGACTATGGCATCCGGATTGGAGTGTTGCAGCCCGGTGCGCACAATGCCATTACAGATGTGGCCGGTCTGCGGGTTGGGCATACCACTTTGGTGCAGGGAGATAATATCCGGACCGGTGTGACGGCTATATTACCGCATCACGGAAACCTCTTTCAAAATAAAATACCAGCCGCGGTGTATGTAGGCAATGGCTTTGGCAAACTGGCTGGCAGCACACAGGTGCAGGAACTCGGTAACCTGGAATCGCCAATTATTCTAACCAACACCTTAGGAGTAGGCACAGCCATGAACGCAGTGATCGGCTATACCTTGCAGCAGTCTGGCAATGAAACGGTGCAGTCGGTGAATGCGCTGGTAGGGGAGACAAACGACGGCTACCTGAATGATATTCGGGGGATGCCTGTAAGGGAAGAGCATGTGCAGCAGGCGATCAAAAAGGCAAGTACCGGGACAGTGGCTGAAGGTAATGTAGGGGCAGGAACCGGAACAGTCTGCTTCGGGTATAAGGGAGGAATCGGCACGGCATCGCGCAAACTGCCCGCTAGCCTGGGAGGCTATACCGTGGGTGTGCTGGTGCAGAGTAATTTTGGAGGCGTGCTGCAGATCGATGGCGTACCTGTAGGAGAGGAGTTAGGCAAGTTTTCGTACAGCAAGCAAGTGCTGGAAAGTGCGGACGGTTCCTGCATGATCGTGGTGGCAACTGATGCTCCTTTGGACGCCCGCAACTTGGAACGTATCGCCAAAAGAGCCATGCTGGGACTGGCTAAAACAGGTGGAATCGCTTCCAACGGGAGCGGTGACTATGTGATCGCGTTCTCTACTAACGAGGGTTTGCGTATACCCTATAACGCAGATGCAAAAACACAGACCTTCACCCTCCTCCGAAACGATGAGATGTCACCCCTTTTCATGGCCACGATCGAAGCAACAGAAGAAGCGATCATCAATTCGCTTTTCCGGGCAGAGACCATGACCGGCCGTGACAAGCATAGCGTAGAAGCGCTCCCAATCGAATCCGTAATCAAACTACTAAAGAAACACAATGCCATCAAACGATAAGCTTTTCGCCTATAACCTAGGCCAGATCGTACCTCTGAGCGAGGCGCGACTGCATGTCAGTGACCTTTCCGTGCAGCGCGGCTACGGGGTATTCGACTTTGTGAAAGTGCAGCAAGGATGTCCGTTGTTTCTGGATGATTACCTGAACCGCTTTTTCCAGTCAGCACAACTGATGCACCTGGAGCTACCCTTGTCAAGGGAAGAGTTGCAGCAGGTGATTGCCAAACTCATAGACCTCAACCAGTTACCAGAAGCAGGGATGAAGATGATTCTGACCGGCGGCTACTCCGAGGATGGCTTTACCCCGATGAACCCCAATCTGCTCATCACGCAACTCCCGCTCACGCTGCCTTCAGCTGAGAAAGTGGCCAAAGGCATTCCGATCATGACGCACGACTACGTACGTGAAGTGCCGGAGGTGAAAACGATCAATTACTCGATGGGTATACGCCTGTTGCAGGAGCAAAAGGCCAGTGGGACAGAAGAAGTGCTGTATGCTAAAAACGGTGTCGTTTCTGAATTCCCGCGCTGCAATTTCTTCCTCGTGACGCAGGACAATACCGTGGTGACACCAGCTAAGAACATCTTAAAGGGCATTACCCGCAAAAACGTGCTCACATTGGCTGGTCACAGGTATAAGACCGAGGTGCGCGACATCCGGTTAGAAGAAGTTCTGCAAGCCAAAGAATGCTTTCTGACCAGTACCACAAAACGAATCTTGCCCATCGTGCGGGTAGATGATGTGCTGATTGGCACAGGCACACCGGGCAAAATAAGCCTGCAATTGCTGCAGGATTTGGTGGAACTGGAGGAAAAAATGGTATCCGCCACTGCTAAATAACAGGCCCTATAACGCTAAAATAATTTCACAGCCGCTAACTATTTGATAGAAAGCGGCTTTTTTTTAGTAGAAATCAGATTTTCTTCAGAATCGGCTAGTATATAGTAAGCTAAAAGCCTGACTTATGAAGTTACACGTTTACGCCTACGTCCTGTTTTTTTTAGTGCCGGCATCGGTATGGGCGCATCAAGCTGCTGCCACCATTTCTCACATCCCCGATACAGCTGTCGTAAGTCAGTTAGCGGATACCACTGCGCAGGTAGCCGGGCCAAAAAAGCTGAGCGTCATAGCCAGGCGAGCTGCTATACCTGTATTGCTCATTGGTTTGGGCGTTACCCACATGGATGACGAAGGCTTGTTTGAAGGAAGCCGGGGGCTGCGACGGGTCGTGCAAAAGGAGTATTCCGGCTTTAATACCCGAGTGGATGATTACCTTTACCAGATGCCGGTGGCACTGACGGTCGGGCTTAACCTGGCAGGCGTGAAGGGGGAGCACCATTATGCCGAACAGGCATTACTGTTAGGTATGTCCCATTTCTTAAATCGGGTGCTCACGAATAACCTCAAAACTATTTCGTCCATTAACCGGCCAGATGGCTCAAGCGATGACGCTTTTCCGTCGGCCCATACCAGCAAGGCTTTCGCCTATGCTACTTTTTTTCACAGGGAGTACGGTAGTCGCAGCATCTGGTACAGCGTAGCGGGTT
Organism: Pontibacter sp. HSC-14F20; assembly: GCF_019599265.1. Taxonomy (GTDB): domain Bacteria; phylum Bacteroidota; class Bacteroidia; order Cytophagales; family Hymenobacteraceae; genus Pontibacter. The sequence goes on from NZ_JAHZTC010000001.1 coordinate 352,907, forward strand.
ATTCCGTGGCGACTGCTACTGGCGCGTTGCGTATCCTCAACGACCGGCATTGGTTGTCTGATGTGCTGGCAGGCGCAGGTATAGGAATCCTTTCAACTGAAATCGTTTATCAGGTATACCCTAAACTTCAACAGATCATAGATCAAAGCTTTCATAGAAAACAACAGAACCAGGTCATCTTTATGCCCTACTACAGCGGTGGGGCTGGCGGAATTGCTCTGGTATGGCAGCTTCGTTAAAAGCAGATCGCCCGACATGTGCTATGCCGGGCGATTTGTTTTAGTTGATGCCGTTTGTGTATTTCAGTATGACTCCTTTTCCTTTCTTGGATCCTTCGCTGGCGATGTACATGGTGCCATCCTGATCAAAGGTCAGGCCCTCTGCCTGCCGGAGTTGCGACTCGTCGAGCTCCAGGGTTTGTGTGAGCTTTCCATCTTTTGTCATCTTATACAGCCGGTTATTGACCGCGTCGAGCAGGTATAGCGCATCGTTCTTAGGGTGCTTTTCGAGTGAAGAAGGCTGCAGTACATCATACCTGGATTTCTTTTTCTTACCTTTCATCGTCGGCTGCACCTGTTCCAGTGAAATGTTGGTGTAAGGCTCTGCCAGGAATTTTTTGGAGTCAAGTGAAAAGGCGTAAATGGCCTTCTGCATCTGCAGTTTCGGGTCGTGCCCCTTGGGAGCAAGCAGCAGTTGGTTTTGCTCCTGGTCGTAGGCAAGCCCTTCTATGTTGATCGTTTCCGGAAAAGTGGACTCGTATACCTTGATAGCTGGTTTCTCTTTCCTGAATCCGGCTATTTCAAAGAGGGTACCGTCGCTGCGCACGATATAGGCATTTTCGCCAGCTATTGCTATACCTTCGTAGTCGCCCGGTCCTGCAAATGGAATTTCCTGCACGATCGATTTCTGCCCGAGGTCATATACGAAAATCTTTCCTTGTTCATCCTGCACGCAGGCCATGGTGCCATCCGACAGTATAGCTATACCTGATACTTCGCGCAAAACTGGCGGAAGTTCCCAACGGGAGTCGGGCATGCCCAGATCATCGATTGGTGCTTCGTTGCTGGTCAGGGGCAGGAGCGAGGCAGATTGTTTCTTAGTTTCAGCATTTAAATTTGCAGAGCTTTCCAGCAGCTCACCTGTTTCGCTGTATCGCAGCCATACCGCCCGGCTTCCTTTTTGCAGCTCAACCAGAAAGCTGGTTATGTTGCCTTCCTGCACACGGTGCACTTCATCTATATTGAATTGCTTAAATTCCTGTTGGAGCTGATCAGTGACTGTTTTCGGAAGATATTGTTCCTCGATCTCTTCGGTATAGCTCAGCAAGATGCCGTCCTCCCGGAAAAGTGCTTTTCGCTCCCGACCACTTATCTTGAACTCGGCTTCGTACAGGCTGTCCACCCGATCCCAGTCTACTTGCTTGATGGTGGGGTAGCTCTCCGCAAATTTCATTTGCACAGTGTCAGGTATGTTTCGGGCGGACCAGTTTTGATCGCAGCTGCTCAGGGAAGTGCCGGCCATGAGCGCCATCGCCCAAAAAAAAGTATGTTTCATAGTGTGCTTCTTCTTTCGTTTGTGTGTCTATTAAGGTATACCGACCGAATTTGAAGCAATTCTGAAGAAATGCGATTTCATGAAATTTTTTTCTCAAACTTCAGCCGAAGCACATGCAAACCCTCTTCATAGGTATAGGACGGCTTGAGTTGGTAAAGTTCGCTGATCTTGCTCACCAGTGCCAGGCCAATGCCCAGCGACCCCGAAAGTTTATTACCGCTCCGGAAGCGTTCAAACAAACTCACCGGCTCCTCCTGCAATAGTTCTCCGGAATTTTTGATGCAAAGCTCGTCTTCCTTCAAGCTGACCCGAATAATACCGCCTGTGCTGTTGTGCCGGATGGCATTAAGCAGCAGGTTGGAAATGAGAATCTCGCACAAACCAGTGTTCATCTCTACAAAAACAGGCTGCATCGCTTCAATCTTTACCTGAATGTCGTGCATCAGCATCATTTCGTGCAGCTGATCAAGCTGCTCCTGCAGCAGTTCGTGCAGCGGGATGATCTCATTTTCGGAGAATTCCCGGTTTTCAATACGCGTCAGCAGAATCAGGGAGCGGTTGAGTCGTGACAGCCGGTTGATAGAGGCATGCATTTCCTCTAGCATGGCCGCCTGCGTCCGCGTCAGGTTATCGGATTGCATGAAGAGCTCCAGTTTGCTGCTCACAATAGCCAGCGGGGTCTGGATTTCGTGCGAGGCGTTTTCGGTGAACTCCTTCAGGTTGAGGTAGTCGCTGTGGATTTTGTCAGTCATGGCCTGCAGCACCTCGTTAAGCTCCTGGAACTCCTGGGTGTTGGAGGGTTTGAGGAGCAGCGGTTTTCGTTGCGTGAGGCTGTAGCGCTTGGCCCGCCCGAGCGTATCGTAGAAATTGCGCCAGTTATACTTGTTGATAAAGTAGTTGACCCCGCCCAGCCCGACAAGCAGCAACACAAAGATCCAGGCCATGGCCAGCATCGTGCTCTCAAACAGGTCTTCAAAATCCATCAGCGATTTTAGGATGGTGTACTCAAAAGGCTTTCCGTCCTGGTAGGTGGTAAAAGTGAGTTTCCGGAAGGGTACATATTCTTCATCATAAGTGCTGAAGATCAGCGTGTCCGACAAGGCCTCCAGGGCGCCGATGTGGGCGCTGGTTTCCCTGACAATGATAGCTTCTGAAATACCTGAGGTTACGCTGGGCAGCGCATTATGACTCCTGATGTATTCGATGATGTTCTCTTTGTCAGTAAAGAGCTGGTCATCTACTTCATCATAGATCTCAGTCTGGAGGATCTTGTAAAAGCTCAGACCGCCCAGAAAAAAAACGATAACGGAAACCAGAAGATAATACAGACTCGTCTTGGTGAGAATACGCATCAGAAACTGAATTTATAGCCCATCCCGTACACCGTCGTGATTGGGTCCTCACCACCGGCTTCTACCAATTTGCGGCGCAGGTTTTTGATATGGGTGTATACAAAATCGAGTGAATCGAGGGTTTCGATGTGGTCTCCCCACAAATGTTCGGCAATGGAATCTTTGGTCAGCACCCTGTTTTTGTTGGTGACAAAGTAGAGCAGCAGATCATACTCTTTCTTGGTCAGAGTGAGCTTGCGCCCCTGCACCTGGGCCTCCGCAGACTCCGGGAACACTTCCAGGTTTCCGACCTTGATCACTTTGTGTCCGTTGAAATTCCTGCGTCGGATAACCGAGCGCAGCCGGGCATTGAGTTCTGATAAATGGAAAGGTTTAGTTAGGTAATCGTCTGCGCCCAACTCTAAACCGGTTATTTTGTCGTCGAGGGCGTTTTTTGCTGAGATAATGATGATACCCGTATCCGGATTGTTTTTCTTAAGTAGCCTCACAAGGTCCAGCCCATTGCCGCCCGGCAAAGTGAGGTCTACCAGCACGCAGGTATAATGCTGGTCGGCCAGCATGCGCGAGCCGTCGTGGTAGTTGAGTGCAGTATCGCAGGTATAGCCACCCGCTTGCAGGTAGGAAACCATGGAGGCATTCAGGGCTTGCTCGTCTTCAATTATCAGCAGTTTCATCCGATTTGCTTATTTCACGCAGTATACGTTAAAAATCTGAAGACAATCTGTTTCGTAGCGATACCTGGCAGGTATAGTCCATCCGTTCAGGTATAGTCCATCCGTTCAGGTATAAGCCATGAACTGAGAGCAACCCGAGGTAGAGCAGTTGACTTAAATTTATAGCGTCATAACCCTACACTGTCAACCCGATTGTTCGCGTGACTGTAGCCGAACGGAGTACGCATAGTTCTGAGGTATTTGTTTTCATTAGAATGGAGCCACCATACCTGCTTCTCCCGATAGCCGGAGCAACACAAATTGTTTCAGGTATAGGCGCTATACCTGGATTAGAACCATCGGATTCTGCGATTCTTTTTCTCTTCCTGCTTGCGCCTTTTTTCTTCCTTTTTTCTTTCGCGATTGCTCTTTGCCTGGTTTTTCCAGTCTTCGTAGGTTTTGACCACCTGCTCGGCAAGGCGGTCAAAAATATTTTCCTGTTCTGGTGGTCCCTCCCGGTAAGAAGGGCAGTTCAGCATACCTTGTAAATGAGAAGGCAAGGGAGCAAAACGACCGATTCGCAAGCTGGCAAAGTCCTTGTCTTGCGCTACACGACGCATGTACTCGCCCCACACTGGCATGGCCGTGCGGGAGCCCTGTCCCTCACTGATTGTTCTAAACCTGACCTTTGGACTTTCAGCTCCAACCCACACGCCCGTCACCAGTTCCGGGGTGATGCCGATAAACCAGCCATCGGCGTGCTCCTGTGAAGTACCCGTTTTGCCGGCAATATCCATGCGCAGACCATACTCTGTCCGCAGTCGGGCAGCACTGCCTTCTTCCACCACCCCTTGTAGCAGGTGCAGCATAACAGCCGCGTTGTCGCGCGATAGTACCCGTTTGGTACCGCTGCCGCTGCGGTGCTGGTGGATCACGCGGCTTTGCCGGTCTTCGATGCGCTTAATGTAGATAGGCGCAGTTTTATACCCGCCATTCGCAAAAGCCGAATAAGCACTCACCATTTCCAGCAGCGACAGGTCAGCTGTGCCTAAAGCTAGGGAAGGCACTCGTGGCAGGTCCTGCTGTATACCCATGCGCTTGGCCAGTGCCACCGTGCGGTCCACGCCCGTCTCCAGGATCAGGTGCGCGGATATGGTGTTCACAGATTGCGCCAGTGCGCCACGCATGGTATATTCTCCGCCATATTGTCCGTTGGAGTTCCGGGGTGACCAGTCCTCATATTCCGGGTAGGTGGTGAGTTCATTCGGGAAATAATCGCAGGGCTTTATACCTTTCTCCAACGCAGCTGCATATACAAAAGGCTTGAACGTAGAGCCCACCTGGCGCCGGGATCGCACGTGGTCATATTTAAAAGCATGGTGGTTGATACCGCCCACCCAGGCGCGCACGTAGCCGGTGGCAGGCTCCATCGACAGCAGTCCCGTATTCAGGAAGCGCTGGTAATATTGCAGTGAGTCCATTGGCGTCATAGGTTTGGTGGTGCTGCCTTTCCAGTTAAATACCTGCATGTTGACAGGCTGCCGGAAGTTTTCCAGAATCTCAGTTTCGTCTGCGCCGCCTGTTTTTAGTTTCTTATAGCGCTCAGAGCGCTGCATGGCCAGTTGGATAACCGACGCATCGGAGCCCCAAGGTATACGGCCTTTCCAGTGTACATCAAACTTCTGCTGGAGCTGGGCCATTTTTTTGCGCACTGCCTGCTCGGCATGCCGCTGCATACGTGAGTCAATAGTGGTGTATATCTTCAGACCGTCTGTGTACAGGTTGTAGGGCTGACCGTTTTGCTTGCGCTGCGTAGCGGCCCACTGCACGAGTTCCTGCCTCAGCTGCTCCCGGAAATAAGGAGCCACCCCGTCGTTATGCGTGATATAGCGATAGTTTAGCTTAAGTGGTATTTTTTTCAGAGAGTCAGCTTGTTGTGGCGTCAGATAATTATACCTGGCCATCTGGCTGAGTACCACATTACGACGTTGCAGTGAGCGCTCCGGGTGCAGGCGAGGGTTATAGCTGGTAGTCGCTTTCAGCATACCAATCAGCACGGCGGCCTGCTCTGTCTTAAGCGAGTCGGCAGTTGTATTGAAAAACCTACGGGAAGAACGCTCAATGCCGTAGAGATTACCTCCCATGGGCACCGTATTCAGGTATAGCTCCAGCAGTTCCTGCTTTGAGTAGATGCTTTCAAGTTTGCGGGCGATGATGATCTCGCGCATCTTGTTGATAGGCATTTCCCAGATACGGCGGCCTTTACGTGGGAAGAGGTTCTTGGCCAATTGCTGGCTCAGGGTACTGCCCCCGCCGGCACTTTCCTGGCCCATCACCAATGTTTTGACAAACACGCGTACCAGGCTTCTGGCATCCACGCCACTATGCTCATAAAAGCGCACATCCTCAGTCGCAACCAGGGCATCGATGGCAACCGGCGCTATGTCGTCGTAGCGAATGTTGGTGCGGTCCTGTATATAATAGCGTCCCAGCAGCACCCTGTCAGCGGAATAAACCTCAGAGGCCGTGTTATTCTGGATCGCCTTCAGTTGGGCACGAGACGGCACGGCACCGCCTACTATACCTGTAAACACCGCCAGGTAGAAAATCGTGAAGGCCAGCAACAAAAAGAGTACGCCTTTCAGTGTGAAGCGCAGGATGGCGCGCACGTCTGACATTCGAGGCTTCAGGGGGTTAAACTGACGCATTGCTTGCCCTTTCTGCTGCCAGTATGCGGCTGTGAATTTGGGTTTCTGGCTCTTGAAAAAGAGACGAAACTGTGTTCCTAGAAAAGTGAGAACAGGTACAAGGAGACCGTAAGTGATTAATTTTATTAGCTTTACGAGCAAACGCTTCATATAAGGTTAGTTTTGCACAACTGCTGCGGCAGCTGCAGCCAAAAGGCAGGCAATAACCACGCCATACCTTGGCCTATTTTCCAGAGACCATACGGTAAATAAACTCTTCAGGACGTCCGGTTTTGGCAATCGCCATGGTTTATAACGCAACCAGGCCGCATTTTATTTATTTTTTCTGGCGTATGGATATCCTGTTTCCAAAACCTGCTACGCTGTAAATTTCATCTTCATAAAACAGCACCTGACAGTTCTTCTTATAAAACTTGAACTCTTTCTGAAACTAAAAAGCCTTTCACTGTGAATTAGTGAAAGGCTTTGTTTTCTGTCGATTTTGGACGAAAGCTTCAGGTATAGCAGCAGGCTATTCCTAATACAGTGAGTTCAGATTCCAGAACAGACCTCGCAACCGGTAAGGCAAACTATACAAACCGACATCCAGAAAGAAGCCTGAGCTAAGCAAAAGAACTTATGCTTGCTCCAACCATTCCAATGCGTCCTCTTCTGCCAAAAAGTATTGTGCCTGATGGTCTATGGCGGCCTGCTTCAGCTTCTTGCCAATATTTTCGCTGCTCATTTGCTGCAGAGCATCAGCTGAGGTGATCACCGCCAGCTTTTTTAGATTCATTTTGGGAAGTATTTGCTGCGATGTAGTAATTAGCCAACCCTGGTCTTCGAGCGTGAGCACCCCGAGGCGCTGGTTATTGAGCAACAAGCGCTCCAGGCGATGCGCTACAAGGGCGCGTCCCGCCTTCAGCATTCCGTAGCGGTACTGTCGGCTTTGAGGCGCCTTCTTCCAGCGAATGTGCATCACGCTTTTCGCCTTATCCAGCAATATCGACACAAAATCTGTTTCGATGGTGATCAGATCCGGAAGAGGCTCCGGTAAACTGGTGGGATTACCCTGCTGTGCAGGAGCAACCGGTACAGTGGCATGGCCTTTGGCTTTCAAACCGGCGCGTAGAAGCTTCAGGTTAAAATGAAGGGGTATACGGATAAATTCTTCGTTGACGATCGCCTTGTCGTTGTCGCGCAGCAGCCAGCGCAATCCTTCTTCCCGGTTATTAAATAAACTAGCCTCGTAAGGCATTTCCCCCAAGGTGAGCAGGGTCTGTCGCATCATAGTATTCATCTCGCTTGGCACCACACGGGCCACCCGCCGGATCGAGGTATACTGCAGTGCTTCGTACATGAATTTTTTCGCCCATAGTTGGTCCTCTGCTGTTACATTGTATTCGGCAGGTATTTCAACCAGCAAAAGTTCTGCTTTGAGAATGGCTGTAGCACGGGCCAGCAAACGTATTGACTGCCTTAGTTCAGCAGAGGTAGTAAAGCGGTTCCATCTGGCGCAGAGCAACTTGTGTTCCGGACAAAAACTTACGGAAAGGATGTCAGTTTCATGCTCGGTAGTGGGTGAATAAGATGATTTAAAACCAGCCTGCTGAGGCAATAGATTTTTTGAAATATTGGTGCTCATATTCATCATTTGTTTCATTAGACAGGAGTCCTGTCAGTAGGTATAAGTAGCGCGGCAGTATAGTTCAATGCATTAGCAACCGCAATATAAGTATTTGAGTTCAAGTAATTTATAATTTGATATGGGCTGTTCACTTAACCAGTCGGCACTATTTCATTTACTGGCAAAATCCGGCTGTTCACCCCATACCAGCAAGTTTTGGCCATCAGAACAATTCTCCAGCAAAGCCAAATATTTTCAGGCCAGCATACCCGTTACAACTTGCTACGTAGTATACTTTCTAATCACTAAGCTGGAATTTTTATGAAAACGGAACGTAGATTGCCTGATATTTCGGAGGCGGATGTTGTACTGATTGGTGCTGGAATAATGAGCGCTACGCTGGGTATGATGTTAAAGGAGCTACAGCCCGATTTGCGGATCACGGTGCTCGAAAGACTTGATGTTGCAGCGGCCGAAAGCTCGGATGCCTGGAACAATGCCGGAACAGGTCATGCTGCTTTCTGTGAGCTAAACTATACCCCGGAGAAAGCCGACGGCAGTATCGATATCACCAAAGCAGTCAGTATTTCCGAATCGTTTGAAATATCGCGTCAGTTCTGGTCCTACCTCATACAGAAAAACATGATCGACCTTCCAGGTAATTTTATCAATGGTATTCCGCACATGAGTTTTGTGTGGGGTGATGATAATGTTAACTACCTCCGGAAGCGCCACGCCGCCCTCACTTCCTGCCATCTTTTTGAAGGTATGGAGTATACAGAAGACGTGGATGATCTGAAGCGCTGGATACCGCTGGTGATGGAAGGACGCGACCCGCTCGAGAAAGTGGCGGCTACCCGCATGGACCTGGGTACAGATGTAAATTTTGGGGCACTGACCCGCTCCATGTTTGAGCGACTGGGCAAAATGGAAGGAGTAAACCTGTACTTCGGCTACGAAGTCCGCAAACTAAAGCAGCGAACTGACAACAGTTGGAGCATTCGTGTTCGACATCGGGAATCAAGAGACAAGCACAGGGTAAACGGAAATTTTGTTTTTATTGGGGCAGGTGGTGGCTCTTTACCCTTACTACTGAAGTCAGGTATACCTGAAGGGGAAGGTTTTGGCGGCTTCCCGGTAAGCGGCCAGTGGCTCAAATGCATCAACCCGGATGTCATTGAGCAGCACAAGGCAAAGGTATACGGCAAGGCTTCTGTAGGTTCCCCGCCCATGTCAGTGCCGCACCTGGACACCCGCTTCATCAATGGCAAGCGCGAACTGCTCTTTGGGCCCTATGCCGGCTTCACCACCAAGTTTTTAAAAAACGGCTCTTTCTTCGATCTACCATTGTCCATCAAAGTAAACAACCTGCGTCCAATGCTATCTGCCGGCGTCAAGAACATCCCACTCACGCAATACCTGATCGACCAGGTGCTGCAGTCATCTGATGAGCGGTTAGAAGCGCTACGGCAATACTACCCGGAGGCACGGGGCGAGGACTGGAAACTGGAAGTGGCCGGGCAGCGGGTGCAGGTAATTAAAAAGGACCCGGAACATGGCGGTGTGCTGGAATTCGGTACTGAGGTCGTAGCTGGTGCTGATGGATCGCTGGCGGCGCTACTGGGGGCGTCTCCGGGGGCTTCTACGGCTGTTTTCATTATGATCAACCTGCTACACCGCTGTTTCCCGGAGAAGATAGAGTCAGCAGCCTGGCAACAGAAGTTGAAGCAGATGATTCCGTCGTATGGAGAGTCGCTGGCCGATGATGTTGCGCTGCTCCGCAGAGTGCGCACCTGGACCGGTGAGGTGCTCGGTTTACAGAAAACGATAAATGGTAAGGTATAGCCCTGGAAATTGTCAGTGCTATACCTGCTGCTCAAACTAACCACCGTAATTTATCTGAGTATGGTATACCGGACAAGCTCGGCGCTAAGGCACATCACATAAGGATTTTACTTCTATACCTGATGGAGAGGTATAGCCTAAGGTTCCGGTTAGATGCTTAGAAAACAAAAAGCCCTCCCGATAACTCGATCGGGAGGGCTTTCTTATAGGCAAAGTGCCAATTACCAGATTCTGATTCTTTCTTCAGGCGATTTGTATAGCTTGTCACCTGGCTTCACATTGAAGGCCTTGTACCAGGCATCCATGTTCACAGGCGCACCAATTGTGCGGTACATACCTGGTGAGTGCGAATCTGTCAGGATCAGTTGAGCAGCAGTTTCAGGCAGGATATTCGTTCTCCAAACCTGTGCCCAGGCCAGGAAGAAACGCTGATCCGGCGTGAAGCCATCAATTTTCTTTTTGCCCTTGCCTTGCTTGGTCATTTTAAAGGCTTCGTAAGCAGCGCTCAGGCCACCCAGGTCACCAATGTTTTCACCCAGTGTCAGCTTACCATTCACGTGGATAGAATCCAGCACGGTGTAGCCGTTGTACTGCGCTACCAATTGGTCAGCTTTTTCCTGGAAACGGGCGCGGTCTGTATCGGTCCACCAATTGCGCAGGTTACCGTCTTTGTCGTACTGGCTGCCAGAGTCATCGAAACCATGGGAGATCTCGTGGCCGATAACAGCACCAATGCCGCCGTAGTTCACCGCATCATCTGCATTCGGGTCGAAGAACGGGAATTGCAGAATACCAGCCGGGAACACGATCTCGTTCATCACCGGGCTGTAGTAAGCGTTCACGGTAGGAGGTGTCATGCCCCATTTAGTTCTGTCAACTGGTTTGCCCAGCTGGCTGATCATGTCGTTGTAACCCCACTGGCCGGCGTTGCGCACGTTCTGGAAGAAGGCACTGCGGTTTATTTCCAGTCCATCATAGGTTTTCCACTTTTCAGGGTAGCCCACTTTAGGGCGGAAGGTAGCCAGTTTAGCTAAAGCCTTGTCCTTTGTTTCGGCAGACATCCAGTCCAGACCTTTGATGCGGATCTCGTAGGCTTTGATCAGGTTAGCGATCATTTCGTCCATACGAGCTTTCGCTTCCGGCTTAAAGTGTTTCTCTACATACAGCTGACCAAGTAGCTCACCTATAGTGCCATCTGTCAGCTGCGACATGCGCTGCCAGCGTGGGGTTTGTACCTTCTGGCCAGATAGTATTTGTGTGAACGCGAAGTTCGCATCTACAAAGTCAGAACTCAGGTATGGTGCTGCTGACTTGAGTACATTGAACTGCAGATAAGTCTGCCAGTCAGCTACCGGCGTAGCAGTTAGCATACCATTTAGCTCCGTGAAGAATTTCGGATTGTTTACCAGGATCGTGTCTTCACCGGTTACCTTCAGTTCCGTCATCAGTTGCTTCCAGTCCATGTTCGGAGTGGTTTTGCTGAAGTCGGCTACGGCAAATTTGTTGTAGGTTTTGTGCGGGTCACGCATCTCTACACGAGCCATCTGCGCGGCTGCCATTTTCTTCTCAATGTTGAAGATGGTCTCTGCGTTTTTCTTGGCAGCAGCCTCGTCTGTTCCCGTCAGGGTGAAGAGCTTTGTGATGTAGGTTTTGTAGGCATCCTGAATGCGGGTGCTGCGGGCATCGTTCTTCAGGTAATAGTCACGGTCAGGCAGGGTAGTACCGCCCTGACTCAGCTGCGGGATCATTACCTCTACGTTCTTGCGATCCTGTCCAACATAGAAGCCAAACATGGGGGCAGCGGCTCCTGTGCTGCGCAGCGTTGCCACTTCATGTAGCACACCGTTCACATCCTGAATACCTTTGATGCGCTCCAAATCAGATTTGATAGGGGTATAGCCGAGCTTCTCGATAGCAGCGCTGTCCATGGCGGCGGCATAGAAGTCACCCACACGGCGTTCTACCGAACCGGCCGGTGCACTAGTTTTGGCAGCAGCGTCTTTCAGGATCGTGCGAACAGCGATGATGTTGAAGTCGCGCAGCTGGTTGAAACTCCCCCAGCGGGTTTCCTTGGCAGGCACCGGGTTATTATTCAGCCAAACGCCATTGGCGTAGGTATAGAAATCGTTGCCGGGCTTCACGCTCAAGTCCATGTTCGACTTGTCGATGAACTTGGCCTGGCTGGCAGGTTTACCGCCGTTCTGGGCTGTCGCCTCAAGAGCGCAGAAAGTTGCCGCGCCGAAAAGCAAAAGCCTCAGGCGGTTTTTCCAGACAGACGACTCTCTCACAGTCTGAGACAGATTAGCAGTGTCTTTTGTGTTTTTCATGTTAGATTGATTGTTTTAAAATGCTCAACCAATGATCCTGATAGGCAGAAACCATTTGAGTGCCCTAAAATAAGGCTAATTAGCGAAAAATGCAGTTTAATTTTCGGAAAGCCCGTATTAGGGCGAAGTTTACCTGTTACATTAAAAGTCCGCTAAAACTTTAGCAGTCGAATCAGCGGCTTCTGGCCAGGGGCGTCCAGGTATAGCTAATGATTCACTTGTCTGCTCATTAAGATCCGTGGACTTTGATCCAGGTAGTAATCTGCTACTTCTTCCATCACGCTGAAACCAAGACCGGTATAGATGCTGATGCCGGCGGCATTGTCAGGGTGCACGGTCAGGTATAGGTTTGTAACACCCTGGGCTTCCATTGTGGCCATGGTAGCAGCCATCAGTTTCTCTCCGATGCGTTTGCCCCGGTGCATTGGCAACACACCAAGCGAGAGCAGCCAGCCCTTTTTGTTGTCATGGTCCAGATGTGACAACATATAGCCCACCACTTCGCTTTCTATCTCTGCTACCAGCAGATAGTCGCCGGTGATATCATAGAGCTGGCGCAGCACAAAAAGCGGATAACTGTCGGCCCCGAATAAAAGCTGGTCAATCGCTTTTATACCTTTCAGGTCGCTCAGTTCGGCTTTTCGGATGGTCAACATAGGGATAGCCTTACTGATTTCTGCCTTTGAGCAGGTTGATGCTGATAGTGGCCATGTCAGAGTCCGGGAAGCGGTGGAAGACGCCTTTCTCAGGGTATAGACCAGCCTCGCCCGCAACTTTATGGAATACTTCCACCTCTACAATGTATTGATCTGAGAATCCATGGGTTGCATCGTAGGCAGTGGCAGCTGTTTTGCCCAGATTAGCCGCTGCCAGGGCAGGGGGAATGGTATGCAGTTCCATGGTCAGCAGGCCGAACTTATCCACATAGGGTGTCCATTTTTTAAGGTGCTCCAGCAGGTTGTCTTCTACTTCGTTGTTAGGAATGCGTTTGCCCCGGAAAGCAAAAGCACCGGTCGACTTGCTCAGGTGATTTTCAGTGCGCTGCGCAGGCTGCTCCCAAATGCGGTTGTGGTCGAGGAAGGTACGCACGTTCAGCAGTTCCTTCAGGTTGATGTTGTAGTTATCACGCAGGTCCTCGGCCAGCAGATCCGGACGACCAATATCGCCCCAGATCACTTTTGCCCAGATGTCCGCTTTGATCAGGTTAGCCCGTGTCACTTTTAGCGCCGCCTGGTTGTAATCGGCTCCTACCAGAAAGAGCGGGTACTGGTCCAGCATTTTCCCACGGGCGGTCTGCCGCTCGATCACCTCAAACATGTGTTGTAGAAAGGCCCCGTTTCCGCAACCCATGTCCAGTATACCTTTGGGCTGCTCGTGTATGGGCCGGTTAAAGAGCTCGATGATGATCTCGTCAATAACATTAAAGTAGGTAGCATGCGCTCCGCCGCTTCCCCACACGTTCATTTCACGGTCCACGTGCAGTTCAGGAGCTCCTTCGGCTTTATTCCAGAGTACGTTCGGATTACCAAACAGCAGTTCATCCATTTGACGGAAGGTCGGAATATAAGATACCGTTACCCCGTAGGCGCTGCCTCGCTTAGCAAAGAAAATGCCTTCGTCGGTATACTCATACTGGTCACGAACCTTTCGGAACCAGCCCAGGTGGGCAAACAGATCCAGAATCTTCCGGAAGTCATCGTGGTTTTCGTGGAATTCCTCGGGACTGAAGCGGCTTTCCATAAAGTATTTGTGAAACATACCATTCATGCCCAGCAGCACGATGGTCGGCCCCATCAGCAAGCCTTCGATGTGCTTTAGAACCTGCTCCTGCACACTGCGATCTTCCGGATTTTCTGAAATCTTCAGGCTATACCTTTCTTTATACCTGTCGGCCACCTGTGCCCAAAGCTGGTAAGGTTCCTTCTCGAACTTGCGTGGGTGGTAGTTGCCCGACACTTGCATGAGATTCACAACATCCTCATACAGGTATACCAAAGGGAAAGCTATTCGTCCACGATCAGTCAAGCGGAAGGTGACCTGGTTAGTTGCATTATTGAGGTCCTGCTCCAGCCATCCCTGCGAGCAGAGCACACGCAGCGCCACATTCAGGTAGCCGTCGTTGGCCTTAAATTGAGCGACCAGCTCGTCAAGGGACGCTTCATCCTGTTGCAGCAGGTAATCCAGCACACCATGTTTTTGAAGGCTATAGGCCGTAGGAGCCGTAACGATACCATCCAGGTGACGGAAAATAGTCTCGCGCAGTTCGTTTTTGCTTCTCATATCAAATAGTAACCAATATCATCTTTTTGACTAATCACTGTCATATTTAAGTGATTGAAATTTACGGAATATTACAGCATCAAACTAAACCACCTAATGAAAATGAAAAGTTTACATGTAGCCTTAATAGCGGTTGCCTTTGGTCTGATGACCTCATGCAGCACCGAATCGCAGCCAGAAACGTCAGTGGTAGCCCCTGTAGCAGAATCAGAGCAAGCCGTTGGCCAGTCTGCAGTTTCCGATGACCAGTCGCAGCAGAATGTGGTGCAAGTGGCAGCCGGATCACAGGACCATACCACGCTGGTAGCCGCTGTAAAAGCAGCCGGACTGGTAGATGCCCTTACTAACGCGGGACCTTTTACGGTATTTGCGCCTACCAATGCAGCTTTTGATAAGTTGCCCGCCGGCACTGTAGACGGTCTTCTGAAACCAGAAAGCCGAAAAGATCTGCGTAACATACTGCAATACCATGTATACGTGGGCGTGATTCCTGCTGAGCGTTTTGATAACGATATGACGCTTGGTCAGGTAAACGGTGGCCGCGTAAAGTTAGGTCTGGAAGGTGATCAGCCAACAATCAATGGTGTTAAGATCCTCGCCTCTATACCTGCTTCAAATGGTATCATTCACGTGATAGACCAGGTCTTGTTGCCAGAATAGCGGTCATTTTACCTGAATAATTTCTGAAAGCCTGAGCATAAGGATATTATGCTCAGGCTTTCTTTTTATATAGCTGGAATCTTATTTTAAAATTTAACATATTTTTTAGAATATAATTTAGTTTGTTCTCGTACTATGTTCTGAATTAAGGCTTATCTTATTTTCAACCTTAAAATTGGCGCATTATGAATCACACACCTTTTCAAAACTATGTGAAGTGGGGTGCACTGGCCTTGGTGCTCAGCCTGAGTGCCTGCGGGCAGCGGATCACCACCGAAACCCCTGAAACTACCACGGCCACTGCAGAAAACGTGAAGGCAGTCACGGAAAACCCAGCCAACGAGTCGGCCTATCAGATTCCTGTAGACTACTATACCTTGGACAATGGCCTGAAAGTTGTGCTGTCGCAGGACAAGACGGCACCAATCGCCACCATCGCCGTGTATTATAATATCGGCTTCCGGATCGAGCCAAAAGACCGTACTGGCTTTGCCCACCTTTTTGAGCACATGATGTTCCAGGGCTCCGATAACCTGGGCAAGATGGAGTTTATTCAGCTGGTTCAGAAAAATGGCGGCATCCTGAACGGCTCCACTCGTTTTGACTTTACCAATTATTTTGAGATCGTGCCGGCCCACAAACTGGAAACCATGCTTTGGGCCGAGGCTGATCGCATGAAGGGCCTTAACATTACTCAGGAAAACCTGACTAACCAACAGGGCGTGGTAAAAAACGAGGTGAAAGTGAATGTGCTCAACCAGCCTTACGGCGGCTTCCCTTGGCTGGATATGCCGCAGTATGCCAACAAAAACTGGTACAATGCGCACAATTTTTACGGTGACCTCAAAGATCTTGACGCTGCCAACCTGGAGGACGTGAAGTCTTTTTTCGACACTTTTTACTCCCCTAACAACGCGGTTCTGGTTATAGTAGGCGATTTCGAGACGGGCGATGCTAAAAACTGGGTGCATCAATACTTCAGTGCTATACCTTCGGTTAAGTTGCCGGAACCAGTAGACCTGACCGAACCGCGCCAGGAAAAAGAGCAGCGTTTTACTAAAGACGACAAATTAGCCAACCGTCCGGCCCTTGCTTTTGCCTATCACATGCCGGAACGCAACTCCCCGGAATACTATGCCATGGGCTTGCTTGACCAGATTCTGCTGCAGGGCAATGACAGCCGACTGTATCAGGCGCTGGTGCAGGAGCGGGGTTATACCGGCTCTGTGGACGGCGGCATCAATGCCTTTCTGGGTAATATGTTCAACTACAATGGTCCGATGCTTTGGATGGGCAGCCTGATTCATGATCAGAATGTGAAAACCGACGATATCATGAAAGTGCTGGACGAAGAGATACAAAAACTGCAGCAGGAAGGTATAGACCAGCAACTGATTGACCTGGCGATCGTGAAAATGCGCTCCTCCCTTTACGATCAGGTAAGCGGCTCATCTGGTTTCGGTAAAGCGGATTTGCTGGCCACATTTGCTTTGTTCGACGATGATCCGGCCCGCATCAACCAACTGGAGTCCGAGTTTCGCAACGTGACCCCTGAGCTACTCCGTAAAACCATTGAGGAATACCTGAGACCGAGTAACCGCACCGTTCTTGTTGTTAACCCACTTGCCAAAAGCTAAACGCCATGAATAGAAATATCTTCACAATAACAATGAGCGCCATCCTGACCCTGTCGGCAGGTGTGGCCATAGCCCAGAAACAAACACCGCCGGAAGGGGGCCAGCCACGGGATTTTAAACTGCCCGCCAAACAGGAATTTGACCTCGACAACGGCTTGTCTGCTGTCCTGGTGCCTTATGGCGATGTACCGAAGGTGATTGTGAGCGTGGTAGTGCAGGTAGGTAACGTGCATGAAACAGCTCAGCAGAACGGCCTGGCTGACATTGTGGGCAACCTGATGCAGGAGGGAACTGCGACACGCAATGCCCGTCAGTTGGCAGAAGAGGTAGCCCGATTAGGAGGTTCGGTTTCCGTGAGTGTTGGTCCGAACGAGACTTTTATTTCCGGATCAGCGCTGTCAGAGTTTGGTCCTCAGTTAATTGAGATCATGGCTGATCTTCTCAAAAATCCGGCTTTCCCGGAGTCCGAGATGGCGCGTATAAAAAATGATTTTAAGCGCCAGAACAATCTACTGCGCCAGCAACCGGGCGCTATTGCTCAGTCAAAATTCAGGGCAGCGCTTTACCCGAACCACCCCTATGGACTCGACTTTCCGACGGATGAAATGATTGATAGTTTTACCCGGGCACAGGTACAGCAGTTTTATGAGCAGCAGTTCGGTGCCGATCGTACCACAGTATACGTGTCAGGTAAGTTTGACCAGGGGGCCATGAAAGACGCAGTTACTAATCAGTTAAACGACTGGCGGCAAGGGGCAGCTCCACAGATCACCGTTGCCAAACCCGTGACGAAAAGTGATATGATCGTCATCGACAGACCAGGGGCGCCACAGTCCACCATCGTTTTTGGTCTGCCTGTAGTAGATCCGTCGCATCCTGACTACATGGCTCTGCGGGTTACGAACTCACTTTTGGGTGGGTCTTTTGGCTCACGCATTACCCGCAACATCCGGGAAGACAAGGGCTATACCTATTCACCATCCAGTGCGCTGGCAGCCCGTTACCGTGTGGGGGATTGGGCACAGGTTGCCGATGTAACGAGTGAACACACGGGCAACTCACTCCATGAAATTCTTTATGAAATTAACCGTTTAAGCACGGAAGCACCTGCGCCGGAAGAATTGGAGGGTATTAAGAACTACGAAGCAGGTCTATTCGTTTTGCGCAATTCATCGCCTTACGGTATAGTGTCGCAGCTAAATTTTCTGAGACTGCACGGCCTGCCGGATTCATTCCTCGAAAACCAGGTACAAAACATTCACGCCGTTACGCCGCAACAGGTACAGCAAATTACCCAGAAGTACATGCGTCCTAAAAACATGACTTTGGTTGTAGTAGGCGATAAGAAAGTGATTGATTCGCAACTAAAGAAATTTCAGGCGGAACTGAAAAAGAACCCACTCTGATAATAAGATGATTTGTGCCAAAAAAGGAGAGCCATGTCCTAAACAAGGCTCTCCTTTTTTTATGGGGTAGGTATAAAACAAGAACAGACCCCTTCATCAGGAGTCTGTTCTCTATTGAAAAGATTAGTAGTTTTTAACAATTAACTTTTCAACTTTTAGCCATCCTTTTATACGGAAGTATTTTAATGGAAGTTACATAATTGTTAAAAATATTTTTCCATAACCAGATTCATCTACCTGTTCCGCCCGACACGCCACTCAGGTATAGCTATTTATTAAGTTAAGGATTCTTTGTAAGAATTGGAAAAGAGAGGCGTTGGTACCGGTGTCTTTCAAAGCAAATACGTAAACAAGCGATGCGACATTTAGTGCAGGAGGTATACCCAAGGCAAAAAAAGAAGAGCCCCTTCGAAAAGGAGCTCTTCTATATTGAAAAGATTAGTCTGTAACAATTAACTTTTCAACTTTTAGCCATTCTTTTATACGGAGGCATTTCAGGCTGGGTTACATTCACCCGAAAATATTTTTGTTTAATTGTTGTCGAGGTTATTATCATTATTATCACGATCAACATCTACCTTTTTGGTGTTTGTTGTTGTGTCATAATCTACTACTGTTTCAGTAACTTCATATTCTGTCGCAACAGAGTCTTTCTCTACTACAACACCTTCACTTTCAGTTGCATTGTCTGTTCTGTTGTTATCGCAGGCTACCAAAGCCATAGTGCCAAACAGCACACCGAAACCTGCATATAATATCTTTTTCATGGTTCTATAGTTAAGTCTAATTGCAATACAATATCTGCCTTTAGATAAAGCAGACAAAATTATAATGATTTGTACGCTATAGGCTTTATAAAAGGTTGTGAGTCAGTGTGTTTATATTTTAATATTCTTGATAATGTTATATATTAAACAAGTTAGAGTATGAACATGATATTTATAAGATACTATTTTGAGTTGCTTATCTGTTTCTTCGTTTCACGCTGCGGGTAGGTATAGCTGTCAGCGGATCTTCCGGCCAGTGATGTTTGGGGTATCGTCCCCTCAGGTCTTTTCTTATCTCGAAATAACCGAAATTCCAGAAACTGCGCAGGTCACGCGTTACCTGTACGGGGCGTGAGGCCGGAGATAGCAGGTGCAGCAATACGGGTACTTTGCCATTTGCAATCTTGGGGGTGTCCAGCAGACCGAACACTTCCTGCAGGCGTACTGCCAGTACGGGTGTTTCCGGGTCAGTATAATCCAGTGCAATGCGGGAGCCGCTGGGTACCTGCAGGTGAGAAGGGGCCTGTTGATCAAGCTCCTGCTGCTGCTCCCAGCTGAGCAACGACACTAGGATCATATTTAAATCGAGTCGGCTGACCTGGTCCATACTGCGCAGGCCCGCCAGTTGCGGCAGGAGCCATTCTTCTATGGTTAGTTCCAACGCCTGATCCGATACATCCGGCCATCGATCTGCCGCGATATGGTGGAGAAAAGTAATCCGTTGGCGGGTACGGATTGCTTCATCTGACCAGGGAAGTCGTGCTATACCTTTATCCTGAAGGGCCTGTAATAAAGCTGCCGCCACTTGCTCCGGATCAGGCTGCAGGATTTGTTTCTCTTCCAGTACTAACGCACCAAGTTTAATAATACGCCTTGCCTGTACCCGGTTACTGGCATTATCCCAGCGTACTTCTTCAGTTTGTATGAGTTGTGTTTCAAAATGCTCGAGCACTTCGTCTTTGCTGAGCGGCGCTGCGAGCATAATACGTGGGTGCTGCCCCGCATCCAGGTGCGCGATGCCATAGTAGGCTGCTTCGGAAAATAACTCTGTGGGGAGTGAAGCGCGTTGGCCGGTGATCAGTCGCACCTTGCCCGTATTTTCCCGTTGTGCCAACCGGTCCGGGTAGGCCAGGGCTGTGAGGATACCAGCTGCATGTGGCTCGATCGTACCTTTAGGGGCACGAAGGCGCTGGCGCAGGTGCTGGGCCTGCTCCTGCACGCGCCGGATAGCATTCTCGTCACGCACAAAACCAGGAATAGGAGGGCGCTTTCCTGCCAGTAGTTCAAGTCGCAGCGCCAGGTCAGGCAGGGGAGTAGTAAAGGGCTGTTGCGCCCGGATAATGTCGCGCTCAGCGAGTAAAGCAGCTAGTGTGCAGGCCGTTTCGGTCAGTCCCAGTTCGTGCCCCCTGATCACGAGGTGCCCTAAACGGGGTGTCAGACCCATGGAAGCGATTGCTTTGCCGTGGGTGGTAGCATTGCCTGCCGCGTCCATTGCTTCCAGACGCAGGAGTAAGTCACGGGACAGGGAAAGGGCTGCAGCAGGCGGTGCGTCCAGCCACTGCAGGGAAGTGACGTCTTTAATACCCCATAAGGCCAGTTCTAGAGCCAGACCAGAAAGGTCAGCTTCACAAATCTCGGGATCCTGCCGCTCCGGCAGTTGCAACTGATCGGCTGTGGACCAGAGCCGGTAGCAGATACCCGGACCCAATCGACCGGCACGTCCGCGCCGCTGGTCCGCTGCAGCTTTAGATACAGGTGTGGTAACGAGTGTCGTGAGTCCGGTGCGGGGCAGGAAGCGGGGCACACGCGCATACCCACCATCTACCACGATTTTTACTCCTTCTATAGTTAAGCTGGTTTCGGCAATGCTGGTCGCGAGCACTATTTTTCGGTTACCGGCGGGAGAGGGCTGAATGGCTGCCATCTGCCGGCTAAGGGCCAGGTCGCCGTGCAACAGGTGCAGTGCTACATTGCTTGGTAATCTGCTTTCCAGCTGATCAGCCACCCGGCGCATCTCGCCCATACCAGGTAGAAAGACAAGAATGTCCCCGGCTGTTTCTTCGCGTAATGCTTTTACGATCGCTTTCGGCACCAGCTGTTGGAGGCGCTCAGCAGATCGGGTGCCAGCTGCGGCAACTTCGGCAGGTGTCAGGTAATGGGTTTCGACAGGGTAGAGGCGACCGTCGCTTCGAATGACCGGGGCCTGCAGCCACTTGCCTATACCTGTTGCGTCGAGGGTGGCGCTCATGATCACGATACGCAGGTCGGGACGTAGCACGGCTTGAGCATCCAGCGCAAGTGCGAGCCCCAGGTCGGCCTGTAGACTTCGTTCATGAAACTCATCGAATAGGATAGCGGATATACCTTCTAGGGCAGGGTCTTCTTGCAGCATGCGCGTCAGAATACCTTCTGTCACAACTTCCACGCGGGTACGTGACGAGACGACATGCTCCATGCGTACCCAATAGCCCACGGTTTGGCCTAATGGCTCCTGCATCAGATCGGCCATACGTTGAGCAGCGGCACGAGTAGCCAGTCTTCTGGGCTCCAGTACCAACACCTTTCCACCCTGCAGCCAGTCAGCTTGTAGTAAGGCAAGTGGCACCAGCGTAGTTTTGCCTGCTCCCGGGGGAGCTTCCAGTACAGCGCGGTTTGTGCCGGCCAGTGCCTGCAGCAGGATGGGGAGTGCTTCCTTTACAGGAAGCTCAGGCAATTCAGGTATAGAAAAGGGGTACGACATGTCGCCGCAATTTCCGAAAAATAAGTCAGACTTATCAGGTGGTACTTTCTGCGGAAGCTTCAAAAAGTTGGAGTGCTTCTTCGTTGCCAACCTGTGCGGCCATTTGCCTGGCTGTGAGCCCTCGGCTGTCGCGTATTTCACGATCAGCGCCATGTTCCAACATAAACCTGACCATGTTATTGCGGCCGTACATGGTGGCAAACATCAGGGCGGTGCCGCCACTACCGTTTTGCAGGTCGAGGTCGGCACCGTATTCCAGCAGGAGCTCGGCTATACCTTCGTACCCGTTGAAGCACTGGCCCATCAAGGCAGTATTTCCGGCTAAATCCTGTGCATTGACATCGGCGCCGGATTCCAGCAGCATGCGCGCTGCTTCGGGCTGGTTATTGTAGGTCGCGATAATCAGAGGGGTGAAACCGCGCGGACCCGGTTCATTCACGTCAACGCCTTCTTCAATCAGTTGCTTGAGGAGAGTTAGGTCGCCGCGCCGGGCAGCATCGAACAGGACGTCGACGGGTCTTGTAGAGTGGAAAGTCATCGGTATAAGGGATTTTGGTCTTGGCCTTACCTACGATAAAAATCCGATTTAGTCACTCACCAGGTCAAAAAAACGCACTTTCAGGCTGCCCGGTACCAGTTTCAGACCCTTGGGTATACCTTGATGCGATTCTTTCATATGCTGCTTATACCATTCCTTGTAGCTGATTTCGTCGGTCCAGGTGGTCATTACCCAGAACTCGTTTTCATTTTCCTGTGGGGTGAATACTTTCATGCCCAGAAAACCTATCTCGTGGTCGACCATGTGGGGTCGTTTCACAAATGCTTCCTTCACATCGGCAGCCATTCCGTTGGCTACCTCAAACTGGCTCATGGCTATATACATAAATCGATTTTAATTTTTTGGGGTGGGCTATTTCTATAATTGCGGAAATGTAAGCGTAAACGTCGTTCCTTTGTCTGTTTCGCTTTTCACCTGCACCTGCCCGCCAGAGTTGTCCATAATGCGCTTTACTATGTAAAGTCCCATACCGGTGCCGTCTACATGGGAGTGGAAACGCTTGAATAGGGTAAACAACTTGCCCTGACTTTCCTTGTTGATTCCCAAGCCATTATCTTCTATACTTAGCACGAGCTTTTTGCCTTTGTAGCTGCTCTTGATTTTTACATGGGGTCTGCGTTCAGAGGAGCTATACTTGAGTGCGTTGCTTAGCAGGTTGTATAAAATACTGTGCAGATTCTTTTTGGAGAAGCTGATGTTGGGTGCCTCCGAGAAATCCGTTTCTATCACCGCCTGCTTGCGCGTTGCTTCTTCTTTCAGGCCTTCGTAAATCGTTTTGTAAACTGCTTCGATCTGAAGAGGCTCGGACTCACCGTCCACATCGCGCTGCACTTTAGCGATATCCGTCAGGTCACGGATCACATTTTTGAAACGTTTGATGGAGTCTTTGATCATGACGAAGAGCGGATCTGTCGGCTCGCCTGGTAATGGTTCCGCTTCCCGTATCTGTTCTTCCAGCACCAGCATCAGTCCTTCTATGTTAGCGATAGGCGACTTCAGGTCGTGCGAGGCCGTATACACAAAGGTGTCTAGGTCGTCGATCACGCGCATCAGGTGCTCGTTGGTTTGTTGCAGTTCTTCTTGTGCCAGTTTCAGGTCCGAAAGATCTATAAACGAGCCGATCATCCGGTAGGGCATGCTGTACTCATTATACAGAATGTAGGCCCTGTTTGAAACATAGGTATAGCTGCCCCCTTTATGCTGTATGCGGTATTCGGCGTTCCACTGCTTTCTGCCGTTGTTGATGGCGTCATTCACGCTTCGCTCCACTTCGTTCCGATCATCGGGGTGCAGTTTTGAGAACCAGCCTTCCAATCCTCCTGACATCTCCTGTTCGTCGAAGCCCAGCATTTTAAAGAGACCATCACTCCACCAGATCTCGTTGGTTGCCAGATTCCAGTCCCAAACCACGTCGTTAGTAGCCATGGCCACCAGCCTGAACCGTTCTTCGCTTTCTGCCAGCTCACGGGTACGATCCTGCACCAGGCGTTCCAGCTGATTGTTGAGTACGGTTAAGTTTTCTTCTGCCTTCTTGAGTTCCTCGTAGGCTTCAAGGGTCTGGTCCTCGCTATTCTTCTTGTCATTGATATTGGCCATGGTAACGGCAATTCCTGTTCCCATTTTCACGGCAGCAATCTCATACCAGGCTTTTTTATCGTTTAGTGTTAGTAACTGCTCTATGTGTAGTGGCTTGCCTGTTACTACCACTTGGCAAAACTTCTGGAAGAGACCGGTGTCGCGCAAATGAGGTATGGTCGTTGTCACGCTTCTCTGCAACAGGTTGGCACTCGATTCGCCCAGCATCTCTTCTGCTTTTTTGTTGAGCTGCGTCCAGGTAAAGTCTTTGATCTGATCTTTGTTGTCGCGGACGGCCTGCATTGCCATGATGCTGTTGAGCGAACTGTCCAGCACACCCTGCACCACACTGCTCAGCGTTTTGAGAGTGGTAACATCCACAAAACTAACCACGACACCATCTTTATTACCATCGCGTTTCAGGTAGGGAATGATACGCATCAAATAATAGCGGCCGTTTTCGGTCTCAACCTCATGTTCCACTTCATGAGAGGTGTTATTTACGTGACGAATATCGTCAAACAGGCGGTCGTATTTCAGATTGTGTGATAGGTGGTATACAGGCCGCCCGATATCGCCCCCGATTATGTTCACGATCTGCTCAAGGGATGGGGTATACTTGCGGACTTCCAGGTTATGGTCTACAAACAGCTGGCCCACGTTTGAGCTGCGGAAGTAATTGTCTAGGTCTTCATTAAGCTCCTGCAGTTCCTTTATCTTGAGTTGATGTTCTGAGTTAACGGTGTGCAGCTCTTCATTTAGCGACTGCATTTCTTCGTTGGAGCTCTGCAGTTCCTCATTACTCGACATCAGTTCCTCATTGCTCGACTGCAGCTCTTCGTTGGTAGTACTCAGGTCCTGTACAGTCATCTGCAGGCTTTCGCGGGTTTCGCGCAGTTCCGACTCCAGCGTGGTGAGCTGTTGGTAGTAGTCTGCATCTGAGAAGTGAGGGGCCTCGCTTAACTTAGGCTGGGGACTTATTTCGCCCATTTCCTGCAACAGTACCAGAATAAGTGGCGGCTGGCCTTTTTCGAGCGTAACCGGGCGTACAGAAGTATGGATCAGGCGTTCTTTGTTGCCAAACTTTACGGCAACCTGCCGGCCCACTACACTGCGGTTGGTTTTGATGGCTTTGCGTATACTCACACTCAACACGACAGCCATTTCCTCCGGTACCATCTTGATCAGGTTAAAGTGCAGGCGCTTGTCTGGAAACTTTAAGAAGCGGTTGATATCGCCGATGCCGTGCAGCAGCTGGTAATTTGTGTCAACGTAAAGGGCCGTAACTTTAAAGTCCTCTGACAAGGCATCCATAAATGCCTCATTATAGCGATTTAACTGTGTCGTCTTAAACTGACTGGCCTGGCTTTGCTGCATGCTGGCGGTCTGGTATTCGGTTACGCCATAGCTGCGCTGCAGGCTGTTACGGCCTTTTACTTTTCGGAAAATTTTCCATTTGCGGTTTTCTTCCTCAAAATATTCCTGCATGTCCCCGATGTGCTCGCTGGGGCCCAATAGCAGATAGCCGCCCATGTTGAGTGCATAAGGAAACAAGGAAAGCACTTTGTGCTGCAGACCAGGATTGAGGTAAATGAGCATGTTACGGCAAGTGATCAGGTCGATTTTGCTGAAGGGTGGATCCTTTTGCAGATCATGCTGCGCAAAGATCACCATCTTCCGTATCTCGTCGCTCACCGTGTATTTGTTACCTTTTTGCTGAAAGAACTTCTGCAGCCGCTCTTCTGACACTTGCTTCCGGATAGTATTGGCAGCATAGGTACCCTTTGATGCCTTCTGCAATGCATGCTGGTCCACATCGGTCGCAAAGAGCTTTACATCCAGCGGGCGCCCCAGTTTATGAGAGGCCTCTTTAAAAAGAATTGCGAGCGAATAGGCTTCTTCGCCTGTGCTGCAGGCTGCGATCCATACCTTAATAGGTCCACCTTCTTCTTTTGAATTTATGATACTCGGAATCACCGTCGTCTCTAACAACTGAAAGGCTTCCGGGTCACGGAAGAAGCTGGTCACGTTTATGAAGAACTCCTGGCAAAGGATTTTGATCTCAGCTGGGGTTTCGTGCAGGTAGTCCAGGTACTCCTGGATCATGTTCAGTTTGAGGGTCTGCATCCGCTTTTGAATGCGGCGGTACAGTGTGGGCTTTTTGTAATGCGTAAAGTCAACCTGCGTATGGCTGCATACCAGGTCCAGAATCGCCTTAAGCACGGCCTCTTCATCATCCGGCTCCTGCAGATTCCCATTCTGGATGATGGTTTTGAGCAATGGTGTGCGGCGGGTATACTCCATGATCTCATGCGGAATACGATCCGGTGTGAGCACGAAATCCACATCACCTGTATCGATAGCACTGCGGGGCATACCGTCAAATTTTGCGCTTTCCGGGTCCTGCACCACCACCAGGCCACCCGCCTTTTTTATGGCCCGCACGCCTTTGCTGCCATCTGTACCAGTGCCCGACAATACAACGCCAATAGCAAATGGGCCACGGTCAATGGCCAGCGATTCAAAGAAAGTGTCCACTGCAAAGTTCGGCTCGCGGTTGCGGGGTTTTTCGGTCAGGCGCAGTCGTCCGTTCTGTAAACTCAGTTGTTTGCCGCTTGGCAGCACGTATACGCAGTTTGGCCGGGTAAATGTATTGTCTTCTGCTTCCCTTACCTGCATGCTGGTATGCTTCGACAACAATTCAGCCATAAGACTTTTGTGGTCAGGCGAAAGGTGCTGAATGATCACGAACGAAAAGCTGGAGTTTCCAGGGAAATGGTCGAAGAGTTTGTGAATAGCCTCCAGGCCCCCTGCAGAAGCACCTATACCTACCAGGTAATGGTCGGCGGGCTTTGGTGATACTTTTTGGTCCTGCTTATTGTTTGCTTGCTGCAACATGCTGTGTTAGCCGAAATAAAGGTAATAGGTTCTTAGTACTTCTCGCGGATGATCTTGCTAAGCACAGCACTGCGCAGCGCCTCAGCGGCTTCCAGCTCTTCCTGTTGCCAGGGGAGTGAGGTGAGCTGCACTGTTTGCTGGTAAAGGGCAAACGAGTTACGTGGATGATAGCTTTTGCCGTCCGGCTCCATCCGGATAGCCTTATCTGGGTTGCCGCTCCAGTTAACGGTTTGCAGCACTTCGCCCCGGAAACACAAAATGAATTCTCCCTGGTCTGGGTTAATGGCCAGCGCAAGCAAGCCGCTTGCCTCATCCTTGTAGTCTTTGCTGTTTGGGTAGGCCTGTGGGAGCGAATTAGTTACGTATGTTTTATCGGAGCTGTTACGGCGCAGCCAGGAAGCAAGCTCTTTTATTTTCTGAACAGGTGGGGTCTTGCCCACAGTATGCACTTCTCCCTCATACAGTATGGCCGCACCGTCCAGCGACAATAACTCCAACAGGTTTGGCTGGCCATGCAGGAGTGCCTCTGTAAAATACTCCTGGTTAAAGAGCTGCTCCAGCATCGTAGCATGCTGTCCGCGCAAGTGTGCCTGCATGTGGGCGCGCTGTTCCCGTTCATAGGCCCCCAATCGTACCGCTGCGATCGCGGACAGTAGTTCCATTGCTGTGCGCTCCTGGTAGCTAGGATATTTCGGGGTTTTGTGGTGACAGGAGATCAGCCCCCACAGGTTACCTTCCATAATGAGTGGTACCGACATAGAAGCCGAAATCCCCATATTACCCATGTACTCCAGGTGCACGCCAGCCACGCTGCGCAGGTTGCAACTGGTCAGGTCTGTAAAACGCCTTGTAATTGGGTTGAGGATCGGGTGGAGGCGGACCGGTTCATAATCGCGGGCAGGTATAAGCCGGTATGGATTTTTGAAGTAGAGATCGCGTGCCTGCTTGGGCACATCGGAAGCCGGAAACCGGAGTCCCAGCAAATCACTCATATCTTCCGTTTTGGCCTGTCCAAGTACGGTGCCGTTCCACATAGCGTCGAATCGGTAAACCAGCACCCGGTCAAAACCAGTGAAGCGCTTGAACTCAGCAGCAACAGCCTGTGCTATCGCTTCGGTGTTTTCAGCCTGCTTAATACGGGAGGTGATGTATTTGATCTGCTGAAAAAAAGCCAGGAAAGATTTGTCATCTTCGCGCTGCGCCGGCTCCATCTCGATCAGTATTTGTTCTGGTTCAGGATGAACTGTTGCCGTAAACGCTATGTCGCTTTCTCCAGTCCTGAAGGTCAGCGAGAAAGGTATGTCTACCTGCTCTTGTTCGTTGGTTAGTTTCTGCTGGAGGTCAGCTAGTTCGTTTTCCGGCACAAAGGCGGAGAGGGGCTGTTCCAGTAGCGTTTCGGTATTTAGCCCGAGTAAGTTCGCACTGTTTTCACTAACCTGTCTGATATGCAGTGTTTTATCCAGGACCAGTAGCAGACCATGTGGTTGTATCAGGTTGATCTGGTGCAGCGGGATACTTCCGCAGAAATCAGAATCATAGTTTTTTTCGCCACCGTTTAGCAGCGCAGCAGGTATATTTTTCATAGTATTCCAGGACCTCGGCCAGTGGTGGTAGAAGAATACGAATCTAAGCAATCTTGGAGTCTATATTCTTCTGGCAAAAGGTATGAGGGAGTAATTTAAGTGTTTTTACCCTAAAATCATGTAGAAAATACTGGTTTTATATGCGAAGGGTTACAACTTGATGCTGTCCACGTGTGATTTTGACGCTCCGGAAAATAAAAAGAGACAGGTGTTGTTACCTGTCTCTTTTGTTGAACTACTTCTTAATTTTCAGGTGTATCTGCACTTTTTTGTCGGGGCTTATCACATAGAACGTCTGTGGGGCATAACCCTGACTGCTAACCAGTAAGGTATGGCTACCGTCTGTTATCGAGAGCCTGAAAACGCCCTGGCTGTCGCTGTTGGTTTGCCAGGGGCTGCCCTGAACCTGGATGGTTGCCTTTGCTATACCTTGTCCGCTGGCATCCAGCACCTGCCCCTGCAGGCTGAACTCCGCATGGGGTGGCAGATTACTGCTGTCCGATTTTCTGTTACTGTCGGGTGGCGCTGGTATTTCGAGAACCAATGCTGCGTCAATGGTACGGGCAAGCAGTTCCTCCGGACTAGGCGGTAAAATCTCGCCTGCCTGCATGGCCGCTTTTTCGGGGGAGGCGGTACGGGTATAATGATAAAGCAGGATCAGACCGAGCGAACTGAACATCATCAGCATACCCAGTATAACACGCCAGTCAGCCAAGCCGTGCAGTACGCTGGGGCGCTGCTTGCGGCGCAACCGGGTGCGGATGCGCTGCAGGATGCTGAAGCGGGCCTCGCGTGTTCGGCCCCGGTTAGCAAGCGACATACCTGTGAGGATATCTTCGCACATCTCGCAGTCGAGCAAGTGCTTTTCTAATTCGTAATTAGTGGCTGGCGGCAACGAGCCTTCCTCGTATTGCCGCAGTAGTTCCATGGAGGGGTGCTCCTCCAGTCCCCATTCGCTTAGCTGTATTTTATCGTTGCGCATGGTTTTTTTTAATGTAAATTTTCAGGTTCCGGCGCCCGTTCTGTATATAACTCTTTACCTGTTTCATGTCACATCCGGTAATTTCCTCTATCTCGCGGTAGCTTTTCTGTTGCAGGTAAAACAACTCGATGCAGTTGCGCTGTTCGTCCGGCAGGTGTAGCAGTCCGTGTTCGAGCGCCTGCCAATCGAGTTCCGATTGTGTAGTGTCGTCCTGCTCCAGGGTGTGCTGTTCGCGTGGCAGGGCCTGGCTGACTTTGTCTTTCAGGCGATTGGTACGAAGTTGTTGCAGGCAGTGGTTTTTAGTGAGTGAGTGCAGCCACGATATGAAATTACTTACCTCATGTCGCTTCAGAGCCACGATCAACTGCTCGAAAACCTGCATGGTGGCGTCTTTGCTGTCTTCTTCCTCTCCGAGGTAGCGCAGGCAGATCAGGTATACCATCTCGGTATGCCGCTCGAAAAGTTTCCCGATCACGTCCAGGTCACCGGTCCGGCGATATTGCCGCACTAGCTCCAGGTCATCAGTGGAACGGGATTTCGAGAGGAACTTTAAAAACATAGCCGGTAACTGGTTAAAGTATATTCAATAAAACAAATATTTACTGAATGCACCATGATTAATCTGGAAGGATTATTTCTTTTCTGTGTTATAGATGCGGTTATAAACAAATTAATGAAAATATATTACTATTTTAATTTGTTTACGTACTAGCTAATTATTCAAATCCTAGCATCCGTCTGCCATCTCTTTTGGCGCATCACCCCGCCAGCCACCATTTTATCACCCTTGTCTTACTATTCCGCTGTACTGTGGGCAATAACCTGTTTTTGCGTTGCAGGGCAAACTGCTATTCTCTCTTTTCAAGTCCTTTTTCTTCAATACTATGTTAAAATTATCAAAGTACGTCTTCAAAAGATTGTTTTCCGTTTTGTTATTTTTAATTGTCTTTCTCTTCCTCGGTTGTGATTCCCAAACTCAGGACACTCCTGAACCGCTCACGGCCCAACTGAAGGCGAATGTGGGGCCAAACCGGCCCAATTCAACTCTGCACAACAAGGTAC
Source organism: Pontibacter sp. HSC-14F20 (assembly GCF_019599265.1). Classification (GTDB taxonomy): domain Bacteria; phylum Bacteroidota; class Bacteroidia; order Cytophagales; family Hymenobacteraceae; genus Pontibacter. The sequence continues at coordinate 383,101 of NZ_JAHZTC010000001.1, forward strand.
TGGCCGACATTCGCAGTGCGACAGCCCGTTACCAGCGTATTGAGCAAGCTATGGCAGATGGTTACGTACCTGCCAGCCCCTGTGTCAGCCATCCGGTTCTGGGTGGTATGGGTTTCCATTATGTGAAACCGAGTTTGTTGGATGGCGAGCTGAATCACCGTCAGCCGGAAGCCTTGCTCTACGAACCGCAGAAGAATGGCCGCATGCAGCTTGTCGGGGTTGAGTTTATCATCCGTGCTGATGTATGGGAGCAGGCTGCTCCACCTATGTTGGGCGATCAGGTTTTTGACGCATATATCGACTCACCTGATAATCCACTTGAATTTGATAATTACCAGCTACACGCCTGGGTATGGAAACATAATCCATCCGGTATGCACTTCCCTTTTAACCCGACTGTGAGCTGCGAATTTGCGGTAGAACCAGCCGAGTAAGCACAATTTTTTCGCAGCTATACCTTTGAAAGACTTCCAGTAAGGGCCCTGTTGCAGTTTTAGCAACAGGGCCTTTGCTTATCGGGTGGCCAGCAATTGTTTGTCTTCTTCCCGCAGTTCTACCATAGCATATTTGCGAGTGCCCGTAATTTTAAGTTCATCAAGTGCGTCCACCAGGTTTTTGAAACGGGAGCTTTCCGTCGCTTTCACCAGCACCACTATATCCGGGTTACGCTTCACCCGCTCGGCCAGTAGTACCTGCCGGATGCCCGTGGCTGAAAAGTCTGTTTGCTTTACCTCCGGATCATCGCCCGGGTAACCGAAGAAGTAGTAAACCTTGTCCGCTTCGTCGAGCACAATGTTCAGCGCATTCTTGCCAGGTATAGGCGTGTTGGGTCCTTGTGCGGTAGGCATGTTGATCTCCATGGTCTGGAGTCTGGCAAACGTGGTGGTGAGTATAAAAAAGGTCAGCAGAAGGGAAGCGAGGTCCACCATGGGCGTCATGTCCAGGTGAAAGCCTTTGCGTGCGCGTTTTCTGTTGCTTTTTGCCGGGTTCTGTTTTTCCTGTAGCCGGGCCATAGTGCTCTCCTTTCTTGTTTTGACTTTGCAGGCAGTCCTTCTGCTGCTTTTGTAGAGTAGATGAAACAAGTGCCCGGATTCCACAGCTGCGGCAAAAATTTTTATAAAACACAGCGACTGCTTTTTGCCGTAAGCAGAGAAAGCCCTTCCAAACAAAATCAACACTATGATTGACCGACAGGTATACCGCATGTCAAAGGCAGGCTCCATCCGCAACCTGGAACTGCGCCACGAATCGCTCGGGGCTCCCGGGCCGGATGAAGTTTGTGTACAGGTGCATGCCATCGCGCTCAATTTTGCTGATATTTTTGCCATGCAGGGGTTGTACAGCGCCACGCCTAGCGGCTCGTTTATACCCGGGCTGGAGTACGCAGGCGAGATTGTGGAAGTGGGAGAGGGGGCAGGCAGCTGGCAAGCCGGTGACCGTGTAATGGGCGTTACCAGGTTTGGCGGCTATGCTACGTACATCAACAGCCACTACCGGTACGTGCTGCCGCTGCCCGACAACTGGAGTTTTGAGGAAGGTGCTGGTTTTCCGGTGCAGGGACTGACGGCCTACTACGCACTGACCGAACTTGGTAACCTGAAACCCGGCATGAATGTGCTGATCCACAGTGCGGCAGGTGGGGTAGGTATACTGGCCAACCGCATCTGCCAAAAGCTGGGTGCTCATACGATCGGTACCGTCGGGCGGGTGGACAAAGTGGACTTTCTGCGAAAACACGAACACTATGGCGATGTTATTCTGCGGGACAGTAATTTTTATGACAAGCTGATGCGCAGCCTTAATGGCCATCCCTTAAACCTGATCATGGAGTGTATTGGCGGGCATATACTTGAATTAGGCTGGAAGGCGCTGGCACCGATGGGGCGCATGGTGGTTTATGGCAATGCCTCTTTTAGCAGTCACGGCAGCAAACCCAATTACCCGCGCCTGATCTGGAAGTATGTGCGCCGTCCCCAGATAGACCCGCTCAAGCTGCCTACCGAAAACAAATCACTCATGGGATTTAACCTGATTTACCTTTACGAACAAACCGATATGATGCATGAACTACTGCAGGGCCTGCAGCAGCTGCAACTTGCGCCCCAGCATGTGGGACACGTGTATGCTTTCAGTGACATGCACGAGGCGATCAGCCTGTTTCAGCAGGGCAAGTCGATTGGCAAGGTAGTGGTGACGGTTTAGCAGCCTAAAATACCCACTTATGGGTATTGAGTGCCCGTGTTGTAGCGTGTTATCTTTGGAAAAAGTCAGAAGGTGAATCCTTTTGTTCCAAAGATCCTCCACTATGAATATTGCCAACGCCATCAAAATGACACTTCGCTTCCGGCAGGCGCCCATGAGTATTCACCAGATCGCTTATTTTATTTGCTTTAACCATTTGTTGCAGGATACTTCCAGTTTTGAGGACCTGGTGCAAGCAGTGGAAGAGGCTGTGCGCCAACATCCGGGTTATTTCAATGTAAGCAACGACCTGGTGCACATGAGCAACTGGCAGCAAAACGAGCAGCAGATAGTCGAGCAGGTGTTCTCTACTGTGCAGCAGGCGATTGGGCTTTTCAGAGAGCTAGACGCCAGCACCGATACCTGCAACAACATGGTACTGGCGCTAGTGCTCTACAAGCGGCTTTCCGATATCGAGCGGAGCCAACAACTTGGTGCACCCATTGTGCCCTACCTCTGGAAGTTCGATCGCGTTACCCACGACACCATGCTATCGGAGCTCTCTGTCCGGGTACACGAAGTGATGGATTACATTGAACGCACCGATGAGCGACTGGCCCATACCTTCCTGTTCGGCAAATTAGAGCTCAACCGTATGAACGAACCTCTGCAGTTAAAAAAGCTGCAGGAAGTTATGCGGCTGCTGGCCACCCTGCAACTCGACGAAGAGCAGGTCCCTACAAAACTTTTCCAGGTTATTTTCAGCCAGTTATTCCGGAACAATCTTCATAATACATCCAGAAAACTGTCAGCAGAGGTATAGGGATCACCTAGTATTTATGCAGACAATTTGGGCTGCACGCCATCCATATCTTTGGCTGTGAGCTTCCGGTGCTTGTAATAATAGCTGAGGCGGCGCACCTTGCTTGTATGTAACCTTTCGTTTTGCTGCGGGGGGTGGGAGAGGTGGCAAACCGGGCAGACAGGTATTTCCAGTTGTGCCTGCACTTCTTCGATGGCGTCTTCAACCTGACGCAAATAAGCTACGATGGCCAGTGTCCCGAACAGGCCAATTAATGTGAGAATTGAGGTAATGATCATGGTAATCGAAACTTTGGCTAAAAGTTGTCATTAAAAGCAACCAAACTGTCATAAAAATGCGGCGGACATACAAACGCAAACCCCTATATCTGAAAATTCGATTTTTTTAATTAAGTAGAATATTTGGTTAAATAGAAACCTCCCCGCGAATTATTTCAAACTTCCATATTGATTCCTAGATAGGTGCTATAAGACGCGCCGTTTCGGTATTGGAAAAGCAGGCACTCAATTTTCGTGATTCGTATTGATTATCGTATAATTGCGATCAGTATTTCCTGTACCTGAACTGCTACTCCAATGGCACAACTTAGTTAGCAATCCAAAAAGCAAATTGCCTTTTGAGAAACACCTTATTATCTAGGTGATCCTCTGTATAGTATGAGGCACGCTGATCGGCTATGTTGATGGTGACCAGATGGAAGTTCTAAGCAGAATGGAGGTATACCAAGTCAACATTCTCACCGCAATCCTGATCTAGCTGATGAGCTCCCCGATGATGCTGCAGATTGATTTCACCAGCCTGAAGCGGATTGGTCGCAAGCCAATCGGTATTGATTGACCGTGATCTTGAACTGGCTAGTGAATACATAGTAGGTGCCATCATTCTGGAGCCTCACCATGCACAGCCATGGTATTTGTGTGTGCTTACCTGAGCAACGACGATCCGAATTATACCTTCATGTAGGTGTCAGTCAACGATCTTATCATCGTGGTAGCCTCTGCAAACATAAACAAGTATTAGGCTTGCGTAAATCGCTGTTACGAGGACTTCTCATTTTTCTGTTCTATACCTGTGCCATCGTTGCTAACCAGCAGTTGCTGTACAGGTAGCGCAAAGCCTTTGCCCTTGGTATTCACAGCATCCATCATGGTAAGTAGCAGCCCTTCTTTAATCTCTAACTGTTCATTAAAGTCGTTGGTCAGAACGTAGGAGAACACTTCGACTTTCAGGGCATCTGCCGTGATCTCTGTCAGACGGACGCGCGCGCTGGTTTTGTCTATTTTTGGATGCGAAGTGAGTGTTTCGCGTAGGGCACGCAACACGGCCTGTATCTGCGGTGGCGTGGTGTCGTAGCGTAAACGCAGCACCGGGCTGAACAGGAAGCGGTCGCGGTGGGCAAAGTTCTCGATCTTCTGCGACGAAAAATCTCCGTTCGGAATGGTGACAATGGTGCGCTCTGTCGTACGCAAACGGGTGGAGCGCATGCCGATCTGCTCTACGGTGCCGCTCGTATCGCCCACCTGACAGTAATCGCCCACACGGATCGGCTGGTCGGCAATGAGTGTAACACTACCAACGAAATTCTCCACTGTTTTCTGGGCACCCAGCGCCAGTGCGATACCACCTATACCTAAAGCGGCCAGTCCCGTGGTCACATCAAAACCCAGGGTGTCGAGTATGAAAATGACACCCAACACGACTAAAGCAATCTTGGCTCCGCGACGCAGAAAAAGTACAATTGAAATGCCCGCCATGTTGTGGCGGTCCACCAGCCGGCGCTGACTAAAGTTAGTGATGACATCAACCAGTCGCCAGAGCAGAAGGAGCACCGCTATGAGGCCGACGATGATGGTGAGTTCACTGAATCGCTGCCGCAGCACAAACGAAATGCCCAGGCGCTGGCTCAGGTATACGAGCAGCAAGGCGGCCAGGTATAGCCGCACGGGTAACGAAAAAGCTCTGATAAAACCATACGTGGGTTCGTCCCGGGTTTTTCGCCAGATGTAACTGATCAGCAATATCAAACCGGATGTCATACCCCAGCCGAGCAGGTAAGCGGCCACCGCAATCAAAAGGTACCCCATCCAATGTCCGGCCGGCACTCCTCCCCAGCGGTTATCTTCCAGAAAACCGGGCAAAGTCTTCTCGATCACCGTCTCTTCCGGTGCAACTTCCTGTAGCGGCACCTTGCTTATAGTTTCGGCTGCTACGAGCCAGACCGGTCCACCTGCCGGTCCCTCTGTTTTCTCAAGTAATATGTCGATATGCTGGTCGTCAACGGTGGCGGTCCCGACCCGTTCCTGGTTGGGGGGGAGATTATCATCCAGGTCGCCCTCGGGGAGTTGGCTGATCCAGGAGCGGGGCATGGTTTTGCTGCGCTGATCGAGCATGCGTTGCAGGGCCTGTGCTACTGCGGCGCCGTCTTGTATGGTGTCGTTTGCGGTGACCAGGTTCAGGTATAGGGCGGCCCTGTCATAATCTTCGTCAGCTACGGCCCGGATGAAGCCGGTGACCGTGCCTTGCGGTGAGCGCCTGCCAAGGGAGTCTTCAGGCCAGGTTGGAGCGGCTGCAACCACCGAATCCGGCTCAGTCACTTCCTGTGCCATACCTGTAACAGGTATAGCACAGAGCAGAATGACTGCCAGCCAGATTAGGGATGCGATGCTACCAGGTTTGATAATATTAGGGGAGCTGTTTGGTGCGGGGAACATAATACGAGGCGTATTGGTGCTTTCTAACGCAATCCGGCAGACTGCGTTTGATTGACAAAATTTTGTTACATCCTGCAATAACGGCTGCGATAGTTTCGGGTTGTATGAAACAAGTACAGCGCTAAGTAATGTGCTTATCACTCAAATCTGAAAAAATAATGTTTAAGGCCATAAAATTTGGTTTCGGTACAAGAACAGCTAACTTTAATACCGCTGTTTTATATCGATAAGCAGCACTTTGAGACTGACCTTATTTGCAATTTACCTAACCTGAACCCTTTATTAAATGTGCACAGTATGAACAAAACAAAGACTACCCTTCTTTGCCTGGGCCTTGCTTTTATCACTTTTTCCTGCGGGAAGGAAATAGAAGATATTGGTCTGGCCACCAGCAGCACCCTGCAAGCCACTTCAACTGCAAACCTGAGCACCTCTGACCTGGTGCCCTTAAAATCAATGGAAGGTCTGATTCCGGTGCACGAAAATCTGCGCAGCGCCCTGATGAGCGACCTCGTTTCGCCTTCTGAATGCGGACCAACTGCATTTGCGGCTGTTCAAAGCAAATACTTCAATGCACTAGCTGTTAATCTGGTTGGATTGCTTGGTCCACAAGCTCAGGATATCTATGACAATTATATGAATCTTGGTTTAATCGCTGCAGCATATGATGAATCTGCTCAGTACTTTGGTGCGAACGGTGAGTACACCAATTTAATGGTTAAGCGGCAGCGTGAACTGGAGAAATTCTGGAACATGCCAAACCAGATTCGCGTGAATGGACAGCATACTGCTACCCTCAACAATAGAGAAAGACTGGCCGATTTGTACGTTCTCGCCAACGGATTAACAAGAGACCAAGCCTACGTAATTGCTGATCAGTTATTAGCTATCAACACCTTCTCCGATCAATTGCCGGAATCCCCGTTCTTCGCTGCTGATGGTTTTGCCACGACTTTCCGTAATTTGATTGTAATTGGCGATGGGCTTGTGGAAATGATTTCAGAAGCAGGTATAGAACAAGACATTGTATGGACAGGTATACTGGCACACGAGTGGGCGCATCAGATCCAGTTCAAGAACATGAATGCTTGGTATCCGCAAGGAACATTCGCCAGCCTTCCTGAATCGACGCGTTACACAGAACTTGAAGCCGATTTCCTGGCTGCTTATTACATGACACACAAGCGGGGCGCTACTTATAACAGCAAGCGTGTAGCACAATTCTATGAACTGTTCTTTGAGATCGGCGATTGCGGTTTCGAGGAAGATAGCCACCACGGAACACCGAAACAGCGTATGGCGGCGGCTGAGCTCGGCTTCAAACTGGCTGCTGATGCCCAGAAGCAAGGCCATATCCTGACAGTGGAGCAGGCGCATGCTTATTTCGTAGCAAACAACACTGGCCTGTTAGCTAAAAAATAGTCAACAGATCTTTTCAGTCAAAAGCAGGTATAGCCATTTGCGCTATACCTGCTTTTGTAATTTCAGGCCTACTGTTGAAAACAGTGATGGGACAAGGCTATACCTATACCTTATACCTTCACCACTTTCCAGGTGCCGCGCCGGAAAAGCCACCAGCTGACCAGGGCGTGGAAAGAGTGGCAAAAGGCTATGGCAATGAAAATACCGGTTGTCCCGAAGCCGAGGGTTTTTGCCAGCAGATAAGCCAGCGGTATTTCGATCAGCCACAGCACCACAATATTGATGATGGATGGCGTCCGGGTATCGCCGGCACCATTGAAGGCCTGTACCATCACCATGCCCAAACCAAAGAAGACGTAGCCCAGCGTTATGATTTGCAAAGCTTGGGAGGACACGGCGATCACGGCTTCCTCCTCAGCAAAAAAAGCAGCCATGTACTCACCAAAAAACAGGAACAGGAGCGTGACACACGCCATAAAGATGATATTGTAACGCGCCGTCAGCCATACTGCCAGTTCAGCCCGTTTCGCTTTCTGGGCACCCAGGTTCTGGCCAACTAGTGTTGCTGCCGCCGAGGACAGGCCCCAGGCGGGTAGCAGCGCAAACATGATCAGGCGGAAGGCGATGGTATAGCCGGCCAGGGCACTGCTGCCAAACTCAGCAATGATACGGGTCAGGAAGATCCAGCTGGCAGAGTCGATCAGGTACTGGCCCATACCACCCGACGCTACCGAGAGGATGCGCCTGATCATGACAAAACGGATAACCAGGTTCTCTCTTCCGACTTTAAGTAAATGCTTGCCATTGAGCAGGTGATAAAACTGGTAGACAACACCCATGCTGCGCCCGATGGTGGTGGCCCAGGCGGCACCTTCCAGTCCCCAGCCTTCAAAGCTGCCGATGCCGAAGATCAGGAGCGGGTCCAGTATAATGTTGGCGCCGTTGGCAAGCCAGAGGGCGCGCATGGCCAGGTGCGGCTGACCGGCTCCCCGGAAGATCCCGTTGATCAGGAAAAGCATGATGATGACCAGGTTGCCTGCAAAAATGATCTGCGCATAGCAAAGTCCGGTTTCGAGCAGGGCGGCATCAGCACCCATCAACGTCAGGATGTCGGCCGCAAACCAGGTGGCCAGCAGGCCCATGATCACGGCCAACACAGCACCCGTTACCAGGAGCTGGTACGTGACGTTGCCGGCTTCGTGGTAGTTCTTTTCTCCGACGCGGCGTGCAACCAGGGCAGTGGCGGCAATGCTCACACCCATCCCCACCGAGTAGATCACCATCAGCACTGTTTCGGTAAGGCCGACTGTGGCCAGCGCTTTCGGCCCCAACCTGCCGACAAAGAAAATATCGACCACAGCAAACAGCGACTCCATCATCATCTCCAGGATCATCGGCACTGCCAGCAGCACAATACTGGTCCGGATGCCCAGGGTGGTAAAGTCCTGCTCTTTGCCCTTCACGGCCGACCAGACGAGCTGCAGAAAGTCTTTCAGGTTGTTCATGTGCGGAATTCAGGTATAGCAAGGTTACGGGAGAAGGAAGAAGTTGGGTTTGTTCAGGTATAGCTACTCCAGACCCTCTTGGTGTGCACAATTCCCGCGAGTATCTGAAGTAACAGCCCCGGCTATACCTATACCTGTTTAGTAGTCAATCGGCGAGACATTCCTGGCTGCCTTGTCAGCTGAAGAGATACTTGCTTTAATATGGCAAAAACCTTCCGAATTAATTTGACGCATCTAAGTGAAGCTGTGCACCGTTATACTGCGAATACAGGTATATACCTTCCGTTGTAAGGTAAAATTAGAGTCATATTTAATATGAAATGGCAAGGCAGAAGAAAAAGCACCAATGTAGAAGACCGTAGAGGTCAGTCAGCAGGCGGTTTTGGTGGTGGCAGAGGCATCAGCCCCATGCTGCTTATACCTCTGTTCCGGCTCCTTTTCTCGAAAGTGGGGCTGATCATAGTGGGGGTAGTGATCCTGATCATGTTTCTGACAGGAACCAACCCACTAACGATCCTGCAACAGTTTGTGGGCGGGGAACCGCAGTACGCCCAGTCAACAGAGTACCAGCCTAGCCCGGAAGAGCAGGAGCTGGCCGAACAGACGAAAGTTGTGCTGGCAGATACCGAGGACGTCTGGAACAAGATTGTGCAAGGGTACAGGGAGCCTACGCTGGTGCTCTTTACGGACCAGGTAAACTCGGCCTGTGGTACGGCGTCTTCAGCCACTGGGCCCTTTTACTGCCCCGGCGACGAAAAACTGTACATCGACCTGAGCTTTTTCAGCGAGATGGAACACAAGCTGGGTGCTGAAGGCGACTTTGCGCAGGCTTATGTGGTGGGCCACGAAGTAGGGCATCACATCCAGAAACTCACCGGTACCATGGACCAGGTAAACGCCATGCGGGGCCAGCTATCCCAGACGGAATTTAACAAACTGATGGTCAGAGTAGAGTTGCAGGCTGATTTTTATGCCGGGGTTTGGGCGCACCATACCCAACGATCGACAGGGTTTTTAGAGCCCGGCGACCTGGAAGAAGCCCTGAATGCAGCCAGTGCTATCGGCGACGACCGCCTTCAAAAGCAGTCCACGGGCAGAGTAGTGCCGGACTCCTTCACACACGGTACTTCCGCGCAACGCGTTCGCTGGTTCAGAAAGGGCTTTGATACAGGCGATGTCAATCAGGGCGATACGTTTAACGCTACTGAGTTGTAGTATCAAGCAGGTATAGATCGGTCTTAAAAGGAAAAGCCTCTCCGGAAATGGAGAGGCTTTTTTCGTATAGATTATTTAATCAAGTTGTTGTACAAACTATTGAGGATGGCTGCCAGTGCCAGGTTATATTCATTTACTTCCGGGGCGCTGGTTCCGTTGGTGATCACCACAAAGCCGAACTGCTCTTTGGGCTGGAAGAACATGGCGCTGTAGAGTCCGTAGGCATTGCCGGTATGCCCAACAATTGCCTTACCGGGAATCAGGTTTTTCTCGGTTTTCAGCGCCAGTCCATAGCCGTTGTCAGCGATCTTCGACTGCATCTGCTTTGCACTTTTCTTCGAGATGATCCGGCTACCCTTATACTCGCCTTTGTTCAGGTGCATGGTCATATACTTGGCCAGGTCTGTAGCCGATATTTTCATGCCGCCGGTGGGCGAGAAGATAGGAGTGCTGTAACCCATTTTATAATTGCTTATTTCCTGCCGGCGCGGTGCGTAGGCCGAGGGTGAGGGAGAGAAACTGCTGGAATCAGTATTGTATTCATACAGGGTCACGAAGCGGCTGGCGGCGAGGGAATTCACATTAAAGCCACCATATAGCCCCAATGGGTCCAGAATGTGTTGTTTCACGTATTGGTCGAAACGTTCACCAGAAAATTTCTCGAGTATAGTACCCGCCATGTTGAAGCCCAGGTTGCAGTACTCATAGCTTGTGCCGGGCTCGTAATCGTTGTAGCAGGCAGCCCAGTTCGGGTTTTTAGCAGGATCGATGGAGTCGAGGGTAAAGTAGCCCTGGCTGTCGTTGATGCTGGAGGTATGCGAAAGCATCATCCGCAGGGTAATGACTTTATTCGGGAATTTTGGGTTGCGTACCTGAAAACCTACCAGCTCACTCACATCATCATTCAGATTGAGTTTACCCGCTTCGATCAATTGCATGAGGGCCGTCACGGTAAAGGACTTGGAAATGGAAGCAATCCTGAAAATGTCTTTATTGGAGAGAGGTGTCTGGCTTTCGATATCCTTTAAACCAAAGGATTTGTTATAGACAATCTCACCCTTCTTTACCACGACAACTGAAAGTCCGACCATATCATGCTGCTGCATAAGAGTCTTTAGGTCTGTCTCGGTTTTAGTTTCCTGCCCGTGGCTGGAGAGGTTGAAGGCTATAAGCGCGAGTGTTGTAAGTGTGGCTTTCTTCCAAAGGTTTTTCAGCATAGTTGTCATGGCGTGTAAGGTATGAGAAGTCTAATATAAGCATCTCTCCCGGAATATCTTATTTGTCTTATGGATTCAGGCAGAAAGCACGACAACTCTTGTAGTTTTACACCAGTATTAAACCAAAACATAAAACAGCAAGGTATGGAGTACAGAAGATTTGGCCGCACAGGCTGGCAGGTAAGCGAAGTAGGGTATGGCATGTGGGGTATGGCCGGTTGGACCGGCTCGGATGACCAGCAGTCTGACCGCTCATTGGACCTGGCCGTGGAAGGCGGCTGCAACTTTTTTGATACCGCCTGGGGCTACGGCAAAGGCAAAAGCGAACAGATCCTCGGTCGCCTGCTCAAGCGTAACCCGGATAAGCGCCTGTACGTGGCGACGAAGATCCCGCCTAAAAATATGAAGTGGCCGTCGAAAGCAGAATACAAACTCAAAGATTGTTTCCCTGCCGACCATATCATCGCCTATACCGAGAAAAGCCTGCAGAACCTGGGAGTGGAGACCATCGACCTGCAGCAGTTTCATGTCTGGGAAGACGGCTGGGCAGAACAGGAAGAATGGCAACGGGCTGTAGAAAAGCTGAAAGCAGATGGCAAAATTCAGCACATGGGCGTGAGCGTGAATCGCTGGGAACCGGATAATGTACTGCAGACCCTCCGCACCGGACACATCAGCAGCGTGCAGGCCATTTACAACATTTTCGATCAGGCACCAGAAGACAAGCTGTTTCCGCTTTGCCGCGAACTGGATATCGCTACCATCGCCCGCGTACCCTTTGATGAAGGCACCCTCACTGGTACTTTTACAACGGAAACCACTTTCCCAAAAGACGACTGGCGAAGCACGTACTTTGTGCCCGAAAACCTAAAAGCCAGTGTGGGCCATGCCAACCGGCTGAAGCCACTTATACCTACCGGGATGACCATGGCAGAGATGGCGCTACGCTTTATTCTGAGTAATCCGGATGTGAGCACCACTATACCTGGTATGCGCAAGGCGCATCACGTGCAGGCCAATTTGCAAGCCGGCGACGGGAAAGGTTTGCTGGATGATTTGCTGGAGCAGCTGGAGTCACACCGCTGGGACCGGAAACCTACAGAGTGGTCACAGTAGTCCTTACCAATCCTGATTCTCTTTTCCCTTCAGGTCGAAAACGCGCGAAATGTTAAATCCGAAATAGATATCCCCATTTGACCAATAGCCTGTATTTTGGGAAACGAAGAACTTCTCGACCATGCCCTGCGCATTCGTGAAGATCAGCTGGAAAACGTGACCGCCTGTCTCGATATCAAATCCAAGGGAAAGACCATTCCGAAAGTCTTGGCGTGTCTGATCAGAAAGCAGGTAAAAGTACTCCGCGTTGAAAGAGGTTCGCTTGGTGATCTTGAAGCGTCCGCCGCCACCTAAGGCATACACATTGTTCTCATCCCGGCGCGTTGGGACGAGGTTGTGGTGAACCATAGTAGGGGACAGCTGGAGCGAAAAGCGCTCCGTAAACTGCCTGGCTATGAGTACCTGTTGCGTATAGGCTAACCGGTGCCTGAACTCAAAATTGTTTTCTTCCTCCGGCCATTTCTGCGACCGGACCGCTGCACTGGAAAAGAGCGTCAGCGTGACCGGCCAGCCTTTTCCCCTTCGCTGCTGTAGTAGCTTATACTTGACAAAACCGTCAAAGGTCTTCTCCACGGAGCTCCTGCCGATGCCGATGTCGAGCAGGTCTGTCACGCCATACTCCAGCCCGAGACGGATGGTCGCCTGGTCGAGTCCGAAGAGCTCATAGGCGCCGCTGTTTAGGGTGCCAAACCGGTGGGAGATCAGAAAGAGCAGCACGCCGTCGCTGTTTGTTTCTACAGTATGCCCATTGGCCAGACGCGTGGCCTTAAAGGTGCCGGTCACATAGTCAGCGGTCGCACTATCACTGGCTTCCGCTATTTTAAGTAGCTCATCCTGTGCCTGCACAAAGGCTGTCGGCAGGCAAATCATCACCAGGAGAAACCATTTCTTTATCATTTCAAAGGCTGTTACCTGTTAAGGGTGCATACAAGATATCCACTGTTATGTCAATTCGCCTGGCGATGTTATTTCGTACAAGCCGCGGAATCACGATGTCGAACTCCCGGGGCGTGACGGTGAAGGTGGATTTGCCATAAAGTCGCCCCCCTTTTACTTCCAGTGTACCAACGGTGTCGATGGCTTTGTCCTTGCCATGTATGCTCAGCACACCTTTTACCCGCACTTCATAAGCCGCATCCCTGGTGATGTCGAGTATCTCTTTGTTGGTGATTTTGCCCTTAAAAGTGGCTTTCGGGTACTTGTCCGACTCCACATAGTTTTCATTGAAATGCGTTTGCATCAGGGACTTCCTGAACTTAAATTCCTTCATGGGTACTGAAAAGACCATTTCGCCGGTGCTTAAATCAATAACCGAAACCACTTTTCTGTTATGCGCTTCAATGTCCTCCAGGAGAGCATCTGAAAAGAACCATATATGGCCTGTTTTGGTAAAGAAACGCTCCTGTGCCACCACATCAGCAGAAGTGTAAAGTAAGAGCGCAATACCAAGGAGGAGCAGTTTCATAATAAGGGATCAGTTGTTCAAGGCGCCATCATTTACCCATTTCTTAATCTTGTCAATTTCACAGGCTGAGAGTTTGGCAGCGCCCTGTGGCATAGGAGCGAAGCCTGCCGCATGCGTGATGGCGCCAATCAGCCGGCCGTCGTCTACCTTTTCTTTCACACCGCTGTAGTTACTCAGGACCACACCTCCTTCTGCAATGTTGGCTGCATGGCAGGCATAGCAGTTGGTAGCCAGTATGGGCGCCACACTACCGGAAAAGGTAACCGTGTTGGTATCGCAATGCTGAGCGGGCTGCTGCGGCATCAGATCTTCTTCGTTGTCATCAGCACAAGCCACAGCAACCATTAGGATAATGCCCAGCATCAATTTTTTTATCGTCGTATAAGTTCGGGCCATGTGTTTCGTTTTTTTTCCGGTTACACCCTGATGTCCCCATCACGAAGACTTTTTTCGGATGGTTGCCTCGGTCTGAAATAAAATCGAGCGCCTATCTTTATGAATTAAGTTGTCACATCAATCTTGCGGTTTTGTGCAGGTATAAGGTTTCGGTTCTTCCTATTTAATGCTATATTTCAGCATAGTTCGACACGCCTGATTATATTATAGAAATGAGAAAAACCCTGGCATCCGTTTTATGCGCCCTTTTTGTCCTCCTTTATTCAGTTTCCTTTGCGCAGGAAAATAAGAGCCGGTTTGACCCAGCAAAGCTCCAACTGAGCTATGAAGTGACGGACGGAAAGTATGAGAACAAGCCGCAGACTTTGGCTGTCCTCACCCTCACCAACACAGGAAACGTGGCGTTACCGGCAAGTGGCTGGACCTTGTATTTCCATACTTTCCCAGCACTCAAACCCAAAGCCGATAATGCACCTATCAAAGTAGAGCATGTGAACGGCGATCTGCGCTACATGGCACCAACAGCCGCCTTTAAAGGGCTTGCAGCAGGGACTTCGCAGCATATTGAATTGGTTTCCGGCGGACAGGTCGTGAACGATTCCAGAGCACCACATGGCTTTTACCTGGTTTGGGACGATGACAAGTCGAAGGGGTATGCAACTGCGCAGATCAACGTCAAAAAGCCAGACCAGCAGTGGGTTGACTGGGTGCAGACGAAGGATATCTATGATCAAAACAAAGTGATTACCAACATCCCAGAAGATAAGCTGACAAAGGTTTTCCCGACGCCGGCTAACTACCAAGAAAACGGCCAGCCTTTTACCATGACCGCTGCTATACCTATTGTGACGGATGCTGCTTTCATGCGTGAGGCTACTTTACTGGCTGATCACCTTGGCACTGTCTTCAGAAAGAAGCCGGTGATCAGTATGCTGGGCACAGGTAAAGCCATTCGTTTGCAGCAGAAGAAAGGGCTGGGTCCTGAATCCTATGAACTGCAGGTGAGTCCGCAGGAAGTGGTGATTAACGCCTCCACGCCGGTTGGCGCCTTCTATGGTACCCAATCGCTGAAAACGCTTATCCCGGCGGCGGCACTAACTAAAAAGCAGGCCTCTGTTTCATTGCCTGGTGTGCGTGTTTCGGATGCACCGCGTTTTGGGCACAGAGCCTTTATGATGGATGTATCCCGCAACTTTCAGTCGAAGGAACAGGTGCTGAAGGTGCTGGATTTGATGGCGCTCTATAAGCTGAACGTATTGCATTTTCACCTGAACGATGACGAAGGTTGGCGCCTGGAGATTCCGGGCCTGCCAGAACTGACAGAAGTGGGTGGCAGACGCGGCCATACAACAGATGAGTTGAATCACCTGCAGCCTTCGCTGGGTTCAGGTCCGGATGCAGACAAAACCAGCGGCAGCGGGCACTATACCAAAGCCGACTATATCGAGATCCTGAAGTATGCCACTGCCCGTCACATCAAGGTTATACCTGAAATTGAAACACCGGGACATGCCCGGGCTGCTATTAAGTCGATGGATGCCCGCTATACCCGCCTGATACAGGAGGGAAAACCTGAAGAAGCAAATCGCTACCTGCTCCGCGACCTGAACGACAAATCCGAGTATCGCTCTGTGCAGAACTGGAACGATAACGTGATTGATGTTTCGCTGCCTTCTACCTATACCTTCCTCGAAAAGGTGGTAGACGAGATCCTGGCGATGTACCAGGAAGCCGGTGCTCCGATCCAAACCATCCACATGGGCGGCGATGAAGTACCAAATGGCGTGTGGGAGAAGTCTCCTGCGGTAGACGCTTTGATAGCGGCTAACCCAAAATTAAAAGGTAAATACGATCTTTGGGACTACTTCTTCGGCAAGGTGTACGACATGCTGAATGCCCGCAACTTATACCTGTCGGGTTGGGAAGAAATCGGCTTAACAAGGGTAGAGCAGAACGGGAAGAAAGTGTATGTGCCCAATCAGGATTTCAAGGACAAAAACTTTCATGTGGATGTCTGGAACAACCTGTGGGGTGCAGAGGACCTGGCCTACCGCATGGCGAATGCCGGCTACAAAGTTGTGCTTACCAATGCCTCTAACCTATACCTGGACATGACCTACCAGAAAGCCTACGATGAGCCGGGTTTATACTGGGCCGGCTACCTGGATCTGGATAAGCCTTTCTACTTCATCCCGTACGACTACATGAAGAACCAGAAAGTGGATACAGACAATAATCCGATCAACCCCGCGGTGTTTAAAGGGAGAGAAAGACTGACTGCTTTTGGCAGGTCGAACATTGTGGGCCTGCAGGCGCCGCTTTGGTCTGAGATGGTCAAAACCCCGGAACGACTGGAGTACATGCTGCTGCCTAAGCTATTGGGATTGGCCGAGAGAGCCTGGGCACCTGATCCCACCTGGGCAACAGAGCCGGATGCTGCCAAGGCGGAGGCGGCCTACAACCAGGCATGGTCTGTTTTTGTAAATGTACTGGGCAAACGGGAAATCCCGCGTTTGAGCCATTATGCCGGCGGTTTCCAGTATCGTATACCTACAGCAGGGGCGGTCATAGAAAATGGAAAAGTACTGGCGAATGTGCAGCTGCCCGGCTTCATCATCCGCTATACCACAGACGGCTCGGAGCCAACCGAAAAGAGCAAGGTATACACCGATCCTATCAGCGAAAAAGGGGAGATCAAGCTAAAAGTGTTTTCTCCCTCCGGACGTTCCGGCCGCGTCGTGACGGTTTCGAATAAGCCGAATTAAGACTGATGGAATACCATCTGAGAGCTGTTATATTGCAGTCGATAATTTAAATCCAGAATCATCAAAAAAGCTTCGCCCTGTACGGAGAGCCTTTTTTGATACCTTGTGCTTATACATATTAATCACATTTATATGTATGAGCAGGTTAGTTAAAAGGGAAGAATTGTCGCCAATCTGCTTTATAAATTATTTCGGTTCAGCCGCGGTCACCTGCACAGGGAAGTGATTTTTCCGGAGGTTCATTCCATAAGTATAGTTTGTTGATAGGATCACATCATTGCAATCGAAATGTTTGATAACGCCATCCTTCTGCAAGGCGACCACCCAGCAAGTGTTCTGATGCATCCCGTAATCGATCAGGAATATTGCCTGGCCCGTGCCCAGAGGCGTTTCGACCAGAATGGTTGGTTTTAATTGAAGTATAGCCATAACGTATGTTCTAAGCGTTGATTTTGACTCTTTAACCATTACTTGGATTAATGGTTTAGGCTATAGGTATACCTATCTACTTTATTAACGCGCCGCACAAAGTTACTGGCATTGTGACCGGTTAAGGCCTGGACGTTACCCAACTTAACAAAATCGTATAATAGAATTGATCAGTAATTATACTTCGTAAAATCACACATCGCTTCATCGCAAAGCAACTGCCGTAGTTCAGGGTCTTGCAGCACCTGCGTATAATCCATCCACTTGCCATCGACCTTCAGCTTCCGATGTATGAGCCGGATACCATGGCTGTAGTCAACATACCAGTTGATGTGCCCAGTATAGAGCTGCTGTATGGGTTTGCCGTCTGGCCGGTGCCAGCCGTAAATGGCTACCCGGTTGGGGCGAGGGTCTTGGCTTACTTTGCTGCTGATCACAACATCCTTCTTGATGCCGGCGATAAGTCCCTTGCGTCCCTGGCGTTGTCCTTCAATCATGAGGTGGTGATGAAACATGGTTGGAGTACTATCACGGAGGGCGTATAGCGGGAGCGGTTCCAGTTTCACGGTGGCATGCTCGTAAATAGTATTCACCATTTTGCGGGTAGGCAGAAAACAACCTAAGCTATCGGCCAGTTGCTGACCGGCCATCGGGGTAAGCGGTATGCGGGCCCAGTCTTTTTCATTTCCGATACTCATATAATCAGGACTAGCATAAAAAACAGCTTGTATTGTTGTGCCATCCGCCCTGGAGGTAGTAATAGGTATAGCCACGAATTTTTGAAAGAAGTCTGGCATATTACCACTCAGGATTTCGCGTACGGCCAGCGAATCGCGCTGCTGCCAGGTATAGCCCGCGGCTTGCTGATAAAACGCGGAGCCTGACAAAGCAGTGGCAGGGCGAGTTGGTAGCGTAAGTTGTCGATGGCTGGTGCAGGAACAGAAGAGTAGGAGAAAAAAGAAGTAGAGGATTTGTTTCATCATTTCATCGGTATCAGGCAAACTGCTACTTACTGTATCTGTTACAGGTTTGAGCCTGTTTACCATCCATTCAAATGACCAAGTTAAAGAAAGTATAGCATACGAGGAGGAAAATATAGATTATCTGAAATATTTGTGAAGCTTATACTTATCTTTTCAGCCAATTAACTTTAGCTTGTTTCGAGACTTAGATTATGCATGGTTTAATATTAAAAATGTATCGCTATCTTGAATAATCGCACTCAAACAAGCAGACCTGTTTTTGAAAATTATAACAACCAGTCTAGAACACTAGCAAAATCAGTTTATCATCTCAAATAACACAAAATGCCAAAGCAAACACACAGTTTACCAGCCTTGATCTCTTTCTTCATCCCAGGATTAGGCCAGCTCATCAAAGGCCATGTTTTGAAGGGAATATTTATCTGGATCTTTGGTGGGATTCTGACCTTCTTCTTCTGGTGGACGATCATCATTCCATTCATTCTGTGGGCCTGGAACGTATATGACGCCTATAATTCTTAAGCTATAAGAGGCTGTTTTAATTTCCTTTATTTAGTTTGTTAAGCATGATGTGAATCATGGCCACTTTTATCATCGTCTCAGACGATTTGGTGGAGTACTCATAGTCCTTGGACAGCCTGCGGTAAAGGTTGAGCCAGCCGAAGGTCCGTTCCACTATCCATCGCTTCGGTAAAGCTTCAAAGGCTTTCTTGTGGATCTTCTTCACAATCTCCAGCCTCCAGTTCAGGTGGCGGAACGTGTTTTTCACCCACTCCCACATGGCAAGCCCGCCGTAGCCCTGGTCAGCGAAGAACAGCCTCAGACGGCCGAAATCCGCCATCTTAGCTGCCGCCCTGCGCAGCAGCCACTGGGCTCCCTGCCGCTCGGCAACGTCTGCCCGGTGGACGATGAGCACGATCAACAGGCCCAGCGTGTCAACCATCAGATGCCGCTTGCGCCCCTTCACCCGCGTCATAGCCCCGCTCGCCGCCCTGCTGCACGGTCTTCACGCTCTGCGAGTCGAGGATGCCCACGCTCGGGGAGGCCGCCTTGCCATGGCGGCCCCTGACCTGCTTTGAGAGACAATCGTGGAGCATTTCCCAGCAACCATCCCGCCGCCATTTACGGTAATAGTAGTAGGCCGTCTGCCAGCAGGGCAGGTCTAGCGGCATCATGCGCCACTGAACGCCCCCTTGACCACGTAGAATATGCCGTCCAGAATGCTGCGAAGCGGCCACTGGCGCTTGCGCTGCAGCATCTGCTCCTCGAATATCTCCGCTATTAAAAGCCATTGGGTGTCGGTTAAACTGCTTGGGTAAGTCATAAGTCTGCTAACTTTTCTTACTCAAACAACCGGCACCTGCTTTTTTATTCATTCAAATCAAAACAGCCTCTAAAATTACTTTATGATGCTTTCAGATTTCTCCTTTTGTCGAAATGACAGGGTGTGTGACAATTCTGATGATCTAAAATTGAACAGAGCACCGATCTAATTGCTATAAATAACCTATCCTAGAGGTATGAAAACACTACTGCTGACCCTGATGTTCTTTACCACGTTAGTGGCTTTTGCGCAGTCTCCGGAAGAACAGTTAACGCAATTAAACATGCAACTGCCGGAAGTACCGGCCGCTGGTGGCAGTTTTGTAGACGCTGTAAGAGTTGGAAATCTGATTTACCTGTCGGGCAAAGGTCCGCGTACCAGCAACGGAGAGTACATAAAGGGCAAGCTGGGGCAGGACCTGACCGTGGAGCAGGGGTATGAGGCGGCAAGGTTGGTTGCTCTGCTGCAACTGGCGGTACTGAAAAAAGAGCTGGGGGACCTGAAGCGGGTAAAGCGTATCGTGAAAGTGAATGGGTATGTGAATTCGGCCGCGACCTTTTACGACCAGCCGAAAGTGATCAACGGGTATTCCGATGTGATGATCGCAGTTTTTGGAGACATGGGCAAACATGCGCGGACTGCAGTAGGTACCAATGCGCTTCCGTTTAACATGGCAGTGGAAGTAGAGATGATCGTGGAAGTAGCGGACTAAACGTATTTCGTGTCGCAGTCGGTTATCACGTTCAGATTTCTCCTTTCGTTGAAATGGCAGGGCGGGAGAAATATCGAAAGAAGACCAGTAACGACACTAATCCTAACACCGCCAGACAGATCCATGCCGTTGTGATAATCTGCGGGCTCTCCGCTACATTCAATTCGCGGTGTTTCAGGATGATACCGTAGAGCGCCCAGATACCGACCAGGCCCACCACGGGGTTCGTTCGGCTAAAGACCACAAACACCACGATCAGGGTAGCTGCGACGATCATGATCAAGGTCCAGAGTCCTTCACTCAGACCAAAGCCACCCCAGCCCAAACCTACCAAAGCAGAACTGATGTTGGCGACGGTGGCAATGATGATCCAGCCAAAGTACAAGCTTAGCGGTACCTGTGTAAACCAAATGGAAGCGGCCGAGCGGCTCGTGTCGAATATACCCAGTCGCAGGTGTATGGCCAGTAGCGAGATGAGCTGGATTAGTATCAGCACCACCGAGAGCACCAGCTGTTCGTTTACCCAGGCGAGGGTCCAGGCGCCGGTAGCCAGGTTGTTTAGCATGAAAAGAAAGCCGAGCCGCTTCAGGTCCGCGTTGGCCTCGTGCAAGGCGGGCTCCTTAAACGCTTTGATGAGGTGGTAAATGCAGAAGGCTGACAGCGCCAGGTATATGATCCCCCAAATGGAAAAAGTGATACCTGCCGGGGTGAAAAGCGCCGGATATTTTGCGGACACTTCACCGATGGTCTCTC
This sequence comes from Pontibacter sp. HSC-14F20, assembly GCF_019599265.1. Taxonomy (GTDB): domain Bacteria; phylum Bacteroidota; class Bacteroidia; order Cytophagales; family Hymenobacteraceae; genus Pontibacter. The sequence continues at coordinate 404,118 of NZ_JAHZTC010000001.1, forward strand.
TATTGAAAAGCTCCAGCTGCGTGAGCTGCGATGGCACCAGGTGCAACAGAAAAAATACAGTGTTCAGTACGGCAAGCGTCTTGATATTTTTCATCGGGTAGAGATCTTGTTAAGATGTTCTGTGTAAGCAAAACAATAACGCAACAGGTAAAGGTATAGGGAGGTTTATACCTGCTTTTGCAGCCGCAAACCTACTCCCAGACTAAAAATAAAACTGTTCAGAGAAATCTTGTCGAAACTCACAAAGGCATTCGCGTTGCTCCCCGCTTGGCTAGCACCTGACAAGGTGTGGCTGCCCAGGTCTGTTTTGCCGGCATAAAAATACTGTAGCTGCAGGTCCAGGTATACCCTGGAGCTGGCGGGTGTACTAAAACCAGTTTCGAGCACAAAGCCGGGTCTGGTCATTTTCTTGTTCGCCAACTCCGACTCCTCGTAGCGTAAGGTATTGTTTAACCGGTTGAAAGTAGGGCCGACTCCCAGCCGGATGTATTGCGAAAACAGGGGCACATACCGGACGGCCAGAGCAGCCAAAGCGGCACTGGTTGCATGCAGCTGGATTGCGCTGAAATCCATCTTGTAGCCTGAAACATCGCTTTCCCTGTAATTGAATAACGCCTTCACATAATACTGCGATGTGATTGGATGCAGTATGCCCAGTTGCACGGCCATTTCATTACGTCTGGGGTTTTTGGCAGTATCAATAAAACCTTTTCCGGAGACAGGTTCTCCAAATCCCTGATCCTTTAATTCTGCCCTGAAGTCGTGACCTGATCCGGCAAAGATAACTCCATTGTGAAAGGAAATCTGGGGGCCGGTAGCAGGAGCCGACAGCTGCGCAAAGGCAGGAGCACCGTATGCCAGGATAAGGAATGTGAACAGCAGATTTTTCATACAGGGCAGGTATTATTCTAATATGTAGGATTATACGGGGCAGGCTATATAAGTTAAAACTTATTTAAGCATTGGCTCTATACCTGTCCGGTCGGGACTTTCTCCAGGTATAGCCGGAAGTCACGCAGCGTCTGGCGTTCTCTGATCCGTGTCTGCTGAGGTAAACTAGTTTGGTTACGCGGTCAGTGATCAGATTCAGATTTCTCCTTTCGTCGAAATGACAGGATTTGCCGGCCATTTTTGTTATGCGCTACACTTTACAAAATCGAACTGATGGTTAGCTGATCGCCGCCTTCCTTGCCGATCTTGTTCAGCTGAATTTCTTCGGTGTCAGGTATAGATTGTGTTCGTAGCGCTTTGATATAAGCTTCCAGTTCTTCCTGTGTTTCGAAAAGCGCTTTCACTTCTTCCTGCCGCTGGCTGAGGGTTTTCACTGCATCGTTGGTAAGGCTGTAGAGCTTCCAGGCACGAAAGCGCCCGCTGTAGCCTTCATATCCGCCGATGCACACATAAGCATAATAATCGCGGTTCCAGTCGAAGTCATTGATAGATACTTGTGCCATTTTAAGAGGAAATTATTAGGGTGTGATGCTTTAGGTATAGCTTGTTCAATTTATTGAAAAATCTGCAGAATATTGGTTGATGAGAAATACTTTTCTTGTGTTAAAGGCGGAAGGGATGCTGATGCGATGTGGGCTGATTTGCCTGCCGGTATAAGAGCAGTCTGGCTTTATTGAATTTTGGTGTTGCTTGGACAAGCTGCTCAGCGGACAGGTCGCAACCTGTCCCTACGAATGTGGAATTCATCATTAACAAGGATATTCCGTATAGGATCAGAACAAAAACACAAACCACACTATGAAAACAGCACTCGTAATCGGCGCCACTGGCCTGGTAGGAACGCAACTGGTACAGCAACTGCTGGCAGATGATCGCTTCAGCAAAGTGATTGTGTTCGGACGCCGCAGCCTAGGTATAGCTAACACCAAACTCGAAGAGCACCTGATCAATTTTGATGCGTCCGATGAATGGCAGCACCTTGTGAAGGGCGATGTGTTCTTCTCCACTCTCGGTACGACCCTGAAACAGGCGGGCGGACAAAACGAGCAGTACAAAGTCGACTATCACTACCAATACAAATTTGCAGAAGCCGCTGCTGAAAACGGTGTTTCGGCCTATGTGCTTGTTTCATCTTCAGGTGCCAGCAAAGATTCCCTGATATTTTACTCCCGCATGAAAGGCACGCTGGAAGAGAATGTAAAAAATCTCGGATTCCAGAGTATTAACATCATCCAGCCCGGCCTGCTGCACGGCGACAGGAAAGAGGAGCGTTTCGGAGAAGCTGCTGCTTACAAAGTGATGCACTTTTTAGATAAAGTAGGTATAGCCGGCAAGTACAAACCGTACGAAGACAAGGTGGTGGCGCAAGCCATGATCAACGCAGGTATAGCCGCACAGCCCGGTGTCCATACCTATACCTTAGGCGATATCTTCACATTAGCAGAAAGGGAGCACCTGAGTCGGTAACAGGTACAAATGTCGCTATAGACACAAGTGGGTAGAGCTGTATTCGATAGATCACCTGTTCTTTGCTAAACTATCGGCAGGTGCAACCAATTTCGCCATGCAGGTGACGGACCGCTTTGGAAATATGTACCGGGATGAACTGAAACTCGCCAAACTGGAAATAGCTGTTAATTTTTAGGAACCTCTTACTCACCCGATTCGCCAGGTGATCGTCACGGTTTCGGCTACATCAATGTCGTCAGGTTCAATATCGGGGGCAGGAGCGGAGGCCTCCATCAGTACTTGGCTGTCGTAGACCGCGTAGTCATGTTGCTGGGAGCGGATGGTGAGTTCCCGGTAGGAATAATCGATGTCGAGTATCTCACGCAACTCCACGCCGGTGGCTTCTGCTATGAGCGCAGCATTCTCTTTGGCTTTGGTGATGGCCTGCAGGATGAGTTGCTGCTGGTGATCGCTGGCATCTTTTACGCCGAAGGAGATGCTAAAATCCAGATCGTCCATATGCCTGGCGATCTGCCCAAGTAGTTTGTTGATGAGCGCTTTGTCGAGGGGCAGCTCCAGTTCCATCCGATGCGAGGCGCTGTAGCCAATAAAGTCTGGCTTTTCAGTTTTGCGGTTCCACTGTGTTTCCTTGCGAACACCAAAATCCTTGGTCTTGAGATTACTGCGGGCTATACCTTGCGCTTCGATGATGTTGCGCAGTTCCTCTACTTTGGCGTTGAGGGCATCAACGGTTTTGTCATATTCCCACTCCTGTGCACTGGCACTGAAAGAAAGGATCATAAGGTCGGGGGTAACGGAAAGCTTGCCGCGCCCCGTGATCTGCAGTTTACGTTTCATAGTACAGGCATCATTGATTGAAAATATTCTCTAATATATAGTTTAAATTGAATAATTCTAAAATATAAGTGCTGTATCCCGTGAATGGCAAATATGGTAGGAGCTATACCTGAAAAGCGGACGAGCGCTGCCCCCTGATCTAACATCAGATTGCTATATTTACGAAGCTATACCAGAATCTATGCGCTGCTTCAAATTAATTCTACTCACTTTTGGTTGCCTCCCGCTACTTTTGGGCTGTGCGCCAGGAATCCTGCAAGGTATAAGCACCCGCCAATCCGGAGCCGCCGCGACAGAATTGCGCGTGATGAGTTATAACATCCACCATGCGAATCCTCCGAACAAAAAAGGCGTGATCGATCTGGAGGCGATTGCAGCTGTGATCAGGAATGAAAAAGTGGATTTGGTAGCGTTGCAGGAAGTAGATGTGAATATCCCGCGTTCAGAAAATGTCAACCAGGCAAAGATGCTTGCAGAAATGCTGGAGATGCATTATTACTTCGCCAAGGCGATCAATTTTGCAGGAGGGGAGTATGGCGTTGCGATTCTGTCGCGCTATCCGCTTTCCGACAAACTGAAAGTGCCGCTGCCAGAAGAGGCCGATCCGAAAGCGGAAGACCGTGTACTGGCGCTTGCCACCGTGCAGTTGCCGGGTGGACAGCGCATCCGTTTCAGTAGCACCCACCTCGATGTGCTTAGCAGCGCTAACCGTCTGCAGCAAATGCAAACCATCAACTCCATTGCCGCAGCAGATTCCTTGCCTTTTATTCTGGCCGGTGATCTCAACGACTATCCGGCAAGTCCCGTTTTGCAGGAGCTTGACCGGGTATTTCAGCGTACCTGCCTGTCAGCTTGCGAACCCACCTTCCCTCAGGATAAACCCGATCGCCTCATAGATTACATTGCTTTCACGAATTCAGATGGCCTCAGTGTGTTATCGCTTCGGGTAGTGCCTGAAAGCTATGCCTCTGACCACCGGCCGGTGGTGGCGGTGTTTATACTCGCTGCTTCTCCCGTTAATCGTTAGACGCCAATTGCTCCTTACTGGTAGGCCAGCTCTCCATTGACAGGATCTTTTGAGTGAGGGCACCGGTTATCTCATCTGCAATCTGGTTGGGGGCTCTGTTATAACGGGTATTGGCCAACACCACAAAACTATACGCCTCGTTAACCCGCGACAGCACAGCGGTGGTGCCGGGCAGAGAGCCATAGTGGGTCCAGGTGTCGCCGCCGAAATAGGTGGCCTGCAGTAGGTTATCTTTTATAAGATCAGGTATAGCCGGGTTGCGATCGATCAGGGCCATAAAGCGCATCAGGTCGCCTGTGCTCGACACCCAGCCGCCATGAGAATCCATGCGAGTCATGTTGTAGGAGTAGGGGCTGTGCTGCTTCTGGTAGTATTTCACTTCCTGCGGAGCCTTTTCGGTTTCCAGGTCGCCGGCAATGCGCATCCCAAAAACTTTGGCCGGTTGCAGTATTTCTTCCTGAATATAAGTTTGGTAAGGTTTGCCCGTCACTTTTTCGATTACCCTGCCCAGGATGCTGTATCCCAAGTTGGAATAAACATTGATAGAGCCGGGCTGATGATCCAGTGTACTGTGCAACACCTGTTCTGCAATGATCTTCCTGGAAGTCGCAGCAGAATCTACCAGCATCGGATCGCCTCCGCTGTTCGTCCAGCCGGAAGTATGTGTGAGCAAATGGTATACCGTGATCAGCGCTATGTTCGGGTCAGTATCCGGTGCCGGAAAATCCTCAGCTAGTATACCTTCTGGACCGAAAACTTTGTCTGCCAGCGTTAGTTTACCATCCTGTATAAGTTTGAGTATGCCGGCACTGGTGATAGGTTTGGACAAACTGGCAATCCGGAACAAACTTTGGTCGCTTACAAGCGTTTCATTTTCCTTGTCTGCAAAGCCATAGCTTCTGATAAAAACCGGCTCTCCGTTTCGGGTGATGGAAACCGCCAGACCTGGCACGTTGTAGCGCTGCATGATGCTGTGAAGTGCCTCATCGAAGTCAATATAAGCGGAGCCGGATTCCGCCTCCTGCTGCACCACGCTGCCATCTTCGGCCACTACATTGTAGTAAATTTCCAGTTCAGGTATGCTTTTTTCTGAGCTGCCTTCTGCATTGACGTTTCTAACTAGGGGTGAGGTAGCATTGTATACCAAGCCGCCTGTTGTGGAGGCAAGGTGAGCCGGCTGCCTCGTTGTATTTTCGGGGAAAATTACGAAAGAGAACAGACCGTTCTCTAGTGGAAAAGTGGGTGAATTTGTAGGTCTACTGATCCCGCCCCGGCATGCGAACATGCAAGACAGAAGCAGTGCGACACACAACCTTCTGTACATACTCTAAAATGGTAATGGGTACTAAAATAGTATTAAAGCAGCGCACCCAGGTATAGCTTATACCTTCGGATAGGCTGATTTTCATAGTACAGGTATAGGAGCATCAGAACCGGCCCTGCGGAGGAGTAGTGGTTCTGATGCTAATTTATAATTTTCTCAGGCAGGAAGCAAAATGAGATTTGAATAATAATTGAATTTCTTTGATGTGAGAGGCCATCATACGGCATAAAGAATGTATTTATTTCTTAGTCTGCTATGGTGAGCCTTTGCAATAGATAGGATATAGCATCTTTTGAAGCAGCCCAATTCTATACCTGATACAGTAAAATCAGTTCAAGCCGGATTTATCGCTTATCGGTCAGCCTATGTTATAGTATAGGTTTGGCGTGGTTCTTTGTGATACTCTGATGGGATTTATAATCATTCCGGTGCGGCTAAATTAAGGTATAGCGAAGTCTGGTTTCATGCGATTAGCAATCCAAAAATCAAGAAAAAAAATTAACCCCGTGACCGAAGTGTTCACGGGGTTAAAGGTATAGGTTACTGGACGATTAACCTGGTTGCTGAGTCGTTGCCGGAGTCGTTTTTTTCTCTTTCGGGTTGCGCTTCAGCAGTGGAAGGAGCGAAACGCCTACGTAGGCATTGGCGCCATATGGTTTCCCCAGGTTAAAGGCGCCGCCAATGTTGTCAGAGCCAACATAAAAATTCATGAAACGCACCATGGCTCCCACCGTCAGCACCGAATAGTTGTTTTGCAGGGCTACCGGCATGGCTACTTCAAACTTTTTAAACTCAGCGCGCGGTGTAACAGCAAACAGTGAGTTCTGTCGCATACCGATCGCGTTGCGGCCACGCACGCCCTGGATCAGGGTGGCATTGGCATACAGCGTACGCGTCAGGCGATAGTCCAAGCTGATGTTCAAGGCAGTAGGAAGGGCGGCGCGGAAAGACGTCTGCTTTTCGCTCTCGCTCACATCCAGCTGCCCGTTCAGATAATCCAGCATTTCCTCGGTGGTTTCGCCATCTCCTATATCAGTGAGGTTAACTTCCTTGTTTGTTCGCTTCACATCGTAAGCCCATACCAGGTCCGGGTTGTTGTAATTGATGCCGCCAATATCCATCAGTGACACAGCCACGCGATACTTATACTTGTTCTGCTCCACGTCAGTTAGCAGTTGTCCGTTGCGCGTTACCTGGTAATCCGGATTGTTGGTGCGGTGCTCGTAGGTAAAGCCCAGGTCAGCACCCCAGCCGCTGCCTGCGCTCTTGCTGCCCAGCAGCAAACTGAGCAGGTCGCCACTTTCGGCAGCATCAAAGTCTGGTATAGCGGCATAGCCGTAGCGGGCGTGTACTTTATCCAGTTTCACCACATAGTCAGTTTCGTCGGTGCCGGCAACAGGTCTATCCTCAGCCTGCAGATCCGTATCCTCCAGGTTCAGGAAAGCGGCAGATCCTCCGTTTAGGCGCTTGATCGTTATACCTGCTTTAATAAAGTGTGTCCCCTGGTGCAGCACCACGCGCGCATAACTCAGACCAAACTCTGAGAACGCGTTCACATTCAGGTTCATGTTGTTGCCGGTATAGGGCTGGTACAGGTAGCTGTCGTCTTCACCATCGGCTACTTTATACAGACGGGCTACTTCCTCCGACAGGTTGTTGGCTTGCACGCCGGCACGTACACGTGTTGTTATCGCGATACTATGCAGGGGACTTAGCTGGAGCATCAGGGCAGGACCTTTAAAGTCTGCACCGGCCATCACGAGCTTCTGTTTCCCGTTAAGATTCTCCTGAATGTACTCACTTTTAAACTCTTCTCCCTTACGGGCCAGCTTAAACAGCGACATAGGCGCATCGTAGCGTAGGTAGTTGTTGGTAGCGCCAAATTCAGCTGAAAACAGGTTCAGGTAAAACTTGTGGCGTGAATCAGCAATTGCTGAAGGGTTAGAATAGAGGCTGTTAGTGCCCGCATAATTACTGTTGGCGATGCCTAATTGCTGCGCTTCTGCTGACTGTGGTAAGAGCGGTTGCGCCAGCAAACTAAGGCAAAGACCAAATTTTAGTGCGTAGATTTTTCGATTCATGTAAAGTGAATAAGGGTGTGTAGATAGAAACTGAGTAGATTGTAATTCATAACCTGGAAAGGCACACAGAGGTATAGCGCAATGCAAAATGCAATGAGCAAGAGCACCCAAAAATTATAATAAAGACAAAATTTTGCATTTAGAGACGACAAAGGTAAACTACGGAATCGGTTGTACCAATACCCAGAAGTAGGTATTTGGTGAAAAAAAAATCCCCTTCTACCAGAAGGGGATTTGAAGTTAAATTGGTTGTAGCTATACCTTACCAGGCAACGCCGTAGTCTTCGCCATGGTTGCTGGAGCCTCCCCAGAGACTGCCGTTTTTCCAGTCGAAGAAAACTGCATTGATGGGGCCACTGGTGCGGTCGCCGAAGCTCAGGGTATAGCCCATTTTCTTCAGTTCATTGCGTACTGAGTCCGGGGTGCTTTTGTTGAGCAGAATATGGCCTGGCTTTGGTTTGCGGTCGTCGATCTTGGTGCCGCCCAAAGAGAGCCAGAGCTGGTTGGTGTTAAAGTTGGCCGCTTCAGCTGCCTTCTGTACGTTCATGTCAAACTCCACCACGTTGAGGAAGAACTGCAGCAGGTTCTGTTCCTGGGTATCGCCGCCCTGCACCGCAAAAGACAAAAAAGGTCGACCGTCCTTCAGCGCCATAGAGGGAGTGAGAGTCACGCGTGGACGTTTGCCCGGCGCTACTACGTTAAAAGGATTGAGCGTCTGGTCGAGCACAAAGCTTTGCATGCGCTGGCTCATACCTATACCTGTGTTGCCAGCTATAGTAGCCGGCAACCACCCGCCGCTTGGTGTGATGGAAACGATCCAGCCTTCTTTGTCAGCCGCTTCGATGGTGGTGGTGCCGCGCCACAATCTGTCCTGGTATTCGGCATCTTCCATAGACGAACCGCTGCGCTGGTCGTGCGTAGGAGCAAAATTGCGTCGCACCGTGTCAGGTTCGTAACCTCGCTGCTTCAGCATTTTCAGGTAGGGGTTTTTGCGTCCTTCAAAAGGATAAGGGTCACCGGGGCCAATGTTCTCGTCGTTTTTATCGGATAGCATCAGGCTGGCCCGTTGTTTTGCGTACTCCTTGCTGAGCAGGCCTTTCATTGGTTCCTCGGGTTTAAAGTAAGGATCACCGTAATAGAAATCGCGGTCTGCGAAAGAAAGGCTCATCGCCTGGTACAAGGTATGGATGTAGCGGGTGCTGTTATAACCCATACCTTTCAAATCGAAGTTTTCGAGTATGTTGAGTGCCTGCAACATAGCTGGTCCCTGTGTCCATTGCTGCAGCTTGTATATCTCTACGCCTTTGTAGTTCACCATCAACGGTTCTTCCTCGATCGGCTTCCAGTTCGCCAGGTCCTGCATCGTGATCAGGCCACCTTGTTCTTTGGAGCCACGCACAAATTCTTCGGCAATATCGCCTTTGTAAAAGCGGTCGTAGGCCGCCATAATGGCCTCCTTTCGGCTTTTGCCTTGCTTTAGAGTGGCTCTTTCGGTTTCTACCAGCTTGGTGAGTGTTTGCAACAGGTCTTTTTGTACAAAAATCTCACCTGCTACCGGTGCTTCCCGTTTCTCACCCGGATGGGTCAGAAATACCTTTTTGCTGTAAGGCCACTGCTTAATAAGTTCCTTGTTCCTTTCAATGCTGTTGGCGGTTTGGGCCTCCATCGGGTAGCCGGCAGCCATTTCCATGGCAGGTGCGAGCACTTCTTCCAAACTCAGGGTGCCGTAGTTGGCAAGCATGTGCATCAGTCCACCGGGTGTACCGGGGGTGGTAGCTGCCAGCGGTCCGTTTTCCGGCGGAAAGTTGTAGCCTTTGTCTTTGAAAAATTTAGCTGTCGCGCCAGTAGGAGCTACGCCCATAGCGTTAAGGGCGATAACCTTTTTGGTTTTGGGATTATAGATGAGCGCCTGCGTTTCACCGCCCCAACTCAGCACGTCCCACATGGTACAGGTGGCCGCCAGCATGGTGCAGGCCGCATCCACGGCATTGCCGCCTTTCTGGAAAGTCATGGCACCGGCAGTGGCAGCGAGCGGTTTGCCTGTAATGGCCACCCAGCTTTTGCCGTGTAGCACTGGTTTTTGGGTCTGCTGCGCCGTAGCTGGTAACAGGGGCAAAGCCAGCAAACAAAGCGTAATGAGTCGTTTCATTGTTTTATGATTTAGGAAATCAATTTAATGAAATTGACAGAGGAGCCCAATACTGCCTGTTTTATTTCAGCTTTATCTGACGGTTTCTTGGTGATTTTAAAATGCATTACAATTGGGAGGGAGTGCGATGTATTTCAGATCCTCACTATACAACAACTGGCTCAGGAGCTTTAAGAAGCACCTCTCTTACCAAAAACCTTACATAAGTCACTCCCTGATAGCAGTTAAACTGCCGGCATTCAATCTAGGTGCCAATACCTGCAGGTTGCGCGAAGCGCAAGAAGTAAGGCTTGTCTGAACGATTCGAACAAGACAAACCTTCCACAAGGTTAATCAGGCATGCAACTGGAATTTAAAGTATTCATCATATTACAAGAAAACTGTTTCTGTTTATCAAATTGATAGGTATCTGTCCTGTTATGGTATAAGGCCTTCACAAGTAAGAAGGTAATTTTGCGTTATCATTCAGCATAATTAAATAGGAAAGTTATGAGTAAGAAAGCATTGCTTGTCATAGACATACAGAACGATTATTTTGAAAACGGAGCCTGGGAACTGGAAGGACCGGTAGAGGCGAGCCTGAAAGCCCGTAAAATGATCGATCACTTCAGAGAAAACAACCTGCCAATCGCACATATTCAGCATTTTGCAGCTGACGTTAACATGCCTTTCTTTCAACCGGATACAATGGGCGTAGAGATCCATGACAATGTAAAGCCACTTGAAGGAGAAAAGCTGGTTAAAAAGTATTATCCGAATAGCTTTAGGGAGACCGATCTATTGGAATACCTGAAGGCCAATGAGGTAACTGAAGTGGTGGTGACAGGTATGATGACGCATATGTGTGTGGATGCCACTACAAGAGCTGCAAAAGACTTCGGATTTGAATGTACGGTAATTGGTGATGCCTGTGCCTCCCGCGATCAGGAAATCAATGGAAAAGTAGTGAAGGCTGCCGACGTACATCATGCCTTTTTAGGTGCTCTTTCCTTCTTCTATGCTAATGTCCAGAATACGGAGGAATTCCTTTCTGCCTAAGTAACATCTTAGATAAAGAAAAGAAACTTCCTGCCAGGTATATGTCGGGGGAGTTTTTTTTTACTGAATACCTATTATCACAAATTCATATAAAACATCAATTACTGAATCTTCTTACAATAAAACAGTGTCTGGTAATCTTCCTCCATTATGTTAGCATTGATTAGCAACACTCAAAACTTCGTCAAATCCTTGTTTAGGTTAATATTGGTGATTACAGCTCGAGTCTGTCCATAAGTACATTTTGTCTTTGCCCTTGTATGCTATTCAGCTACCCAAAAACGGTCAAATCCACGGCGGTCAGCAAGCTTTGCCTTTTCAATACTGTTATTCCTTAGGAAAGAGGCCAACAACTGTGACCAATGGTCGAAGGCATCAAGAGGCGAGCGGTAGATAGCGTTTTAAATGTTCATTTTTTGTAAATTGCAAGAAAGCATATACTTACGGTCAGGGTATAGAGCTATCTTGATCATAGCATTTTCATGAACATAATCTGCTACCTTATGTGCCAAGGTATAGCATTGGTAAGCTTATGGAAACCCTTAAATTTCTTAAGACAGAATGTGGCGTAGAAGTACTCTTGAACGTACTCCACTTTACAAGTGGTGAAAGCGACTATTTAAAGAAAGTACCGTTCAATACAGATTTTTTTGAGGTCGTTTTCTGTAAGAAAGCCAAGGGGAAACTCCTGCTGAATGATCATCAGATCGAACTGACTGGCAACAGCGTCATCTTCCTGTCTCCCTATCAAAAAAGGCAGTGGCATTTCGAAGAGGGCGAACAAGATTTTACCATACTTCTCTTCCAGGAGGATTTTCTGAACGACTTTTTCGCTGATAAATTATTTGCCTATCGCTTGTTGTACTTTTACCAACTGGATTACCCGCTGAAGATGGATGTCGGAAAAGAAACAATTCAAAGCTTCTGTACGCTTTTGACCGAAATAAAATCAGAGCTTGTGCATCCCAAGACCGACAGCGGACACATCATACGGTCGCTGCTCTATTATATTTTACAGAAGCTGAACAGGGAGTATGCTGTCGTTAACCAACTGAAAATGGAAAGGGACAATGACCATTATGCCTTTCAATTCAAGCGGTTGGTTGAGATGAACATAAATCAAAAGCAGCGTGTGAGCGATTATGCCGAAATGCTGGGGATTACGCGGGTTTCTTTGAACAAAGCAGTAAAAGAGCAGTTTAATGTCACAGCCAAGCACCTGCTTAAGCAAAGGCTGCTGCTCGAAATAAAAAACTATCTTTTCCATTCCAAGCTTACGCTCAGTGAGATTGCCTATGAACTCAATTTCCCGGAACCCAATCACCTGATGCGATTCTTCAAAACCCAGACAGGTATGACTGCAGGAGAATTTCTGCAGACTAATGGTAAAGATGAATCTTTAAAGTGTAGAATTTTCTGAAGGACATCCGGATAAAAAAACCACTCCAGGTTTATCTGAAGTGGTTTTTTAGTAGACCAAAGGATGGGATTATCGACCTTTATCCACAGGGATTTAACTGTTCTAGAGGCTCATCTTTATATGGATTAGGAGCTGAAGCACAGATAATTGCTGCTACCCTTGTAGTCATCTAGACCTTTTTTGCTGGTTGATTTTTTCCAGATTGCTTTTGCTGTTTTTTAGTGTGGAGGCGTCTTTTGCAGCAGTAGCAAGTTCAATGGCTTTCTGGAACTGCTCTTCAGCCTGCTTTAGGCTGCCTTGCTTCAGTAAGGCTTCCCCGTAGCTATCAAATGCATTGGCCGAGCCAGCATATGCCATCGTGTTATACTTGAAAATAAGCAGGGCAACAGGCATTGTAGCCGGGTTGTTAAGATATTGGTAGGCGATGGTGTTGATGGTGCGCTCGCCGAAGCCGGAGCCTTTTAACCCATCAAATACAACTGCTTCGGCTTTGGGTTCCTTTCGCTGCTTCAGGTACACTGCCGCCTGCACGAATTTATCATCTAAGGCCGTCATTTTGGCTTCGTGCTCCTGCCGAGCCTTTTTCTTCGTTGCCTCTTGCACCACCTGACTGATGGCGTTAATCACCAGTTCCGGCTCCTCCCTATGTATGTTATGGCTACTATTGGCAGTTATAACATGCGCGCCACTGGTAAACTGGCTGAAGAATTCACTGTGCAGCGCTCGCCATACTTCCACACCCTTTGGTTCGTGGAGAAACAATTCCGGGTTTGCCATTTTCTGCACAGAGGTAAGCACCACAGCCGGTACTTGTGGCAACTTTCCGAAGTCAGGCAAAGCAGCTTTTTCGAAAATCCTGTTTATGGCTTCATTTTCCTGCTTGAACCTATCGGGTGTAAAGCTGTTTTGCAGCTCCATGTCCTTTACGGCCTTGGCATAATCTGCCTTTTTGAGTTCCTGCATCATTCTTTCATGCGCCGGATCAACAAAGACCAGTCCTTTCACTTTATCCGGATGTTGCGCCGCATAGGCTCGGATAATGAAGGCGCCGTACGAATGGCCCACTAAAATGAAAGGAGGTTTCAAATTTGCCCGATCGATGAGAGTGATCAGATCCTGTACAGCTGCCTCTAGGGTTTGAGGCTTTGGATTGGGTTCGGATTTGCCCGTTCCGGCTCTTGAATACAGCATCACCTGGTTTGTGTTCATTACTTCAGAAGCTACGTTGCCCCATACTTTGTAGTCTGTTCCGAAGCCGGATTCGAAGATAACGGTGTATTCGCCAGCTCCTGCCTGTATCATCTCTAGCGAGTGATCCCCGACATTAGTCATTTTGGTTTGTTGGGCAGTTGCCAGTGTCATGTTCCCGAAGAAAAACAGCAGCAGGAAGGTTTTTTTGATTGTCATAGTTTTAGTTGTTTTTAAAAGTTTAAGATTAATTGGGGCTGTCTTGGATAGCTGGAGCTGTTGCTGACTCTAAATATCCTTTTAACAATGACTACTTTTCTGGTTCAAGTGTAATGTGGTGACCTAGTAATGTAAAGGTAAGCATAGTACTTTGTAATACAAGGTACTGTTTAATATATATATATTCTTTTAGACGAACTGGTGTATTTTGTCTCTGAACACTGCCTGGCTCTGGTCGAGCGTAACGAAGTAGAGAAAAGACAGCATGAGCTGCTGGATTTGCCTTTGTCCTGTTACAAATAGTTTAAGCATTATTGAAGCCAAGCGGAAGGAGGGAAGCTGCTTTAGTGTCTGAAGTGCATAAAAAAGCCGCTTCAGGTATACCTGAAGCGGCTTTTGAGTAGTCCGTAGGGGAATCGAACCCCTGTTGCCAGAATGAAAATCTGGAGTCCTAACCCCTAGACGAACGGACCATTCTGTCGTATTGTGATGCAAATATAGCGGGTTGCTTTTATTTTGCAAATGGCAACTGATACTTTTTATTGGATTTAGAGCCCATTTCAGGCTAACTGATTCATTTATAACCAGAAATAATTTACGCATTCTAATTATATCAGCTGCTTAGCTGGGGCTCCAATTCAAAATAGCCCTCTAAACTTAGCTGACCAATGGCCGGAGCTACACAGTCAATTTTGCTTACGGCTGTCATAAAGGCGAGCTTGTCGTACAGGCTTCTGCTGATCAGGCGCACAAAAGGAAGCAGCGTTTCTACGTAATCGAAGGGAATTTCGGCAACACGACCGGTATAATTTGCTGCTTCACAGACCAGCTGCGCCAATTCCTGGCGGGTATAGGTGACAGGGCCGCCCAGCTCGAGCGACTGGTTACGATTTCCGATGCTCGAAATGGCTATGCGGGCAACATCACCATCAAAAATCGGATTAGTGAGTTTATCCCCCTGGCCAAGCTGCCCGATGTGCCCTTTTCGGGCCATAATCGCCATTTCTTCAAATGCTGAGAACAAAGCGACTGGTTTCAGGATGGTATACGTTAGCGAACTGTAACGCAAAGCCTTTTCAAAATCGGCGTGTGCTTTGAAATAAGCCAGCTGCGGAAAGTGCCCGGCACCGTATGCTGATACATAAACGAATTGTTTAACGCCAGCCTGTTCAGCTTCTTTTAATAAATGGAGATTTGCTTTGTAATTGATGCTATGAAAAGAACCGCTGCCTTTGTGACGAAGGCTCAGATTTTTACCCAGGGCAGATATCACCACATCTACTCCCGCACAGCAACCTTCCAGGGAGTGTGGCGATGTCGCATCGGCAAGTACGAGCTCTTCCGGGTCCGGAAAAAGTGATTGCGCCTTTTTCAGATTGCGCGCCAGCACACGCACTTCATATCCCTGCTGTTTTAGCTCCCGGAAAATATGCCTCCCCAGGTGCCCGGTAGCGCCAGCCAGTAGTACTTTTTTCATAGTGTTGGGCTGTTTTTCTGTTTATTTTATATACGGGATAAAGTTTTGATCTGCAATGGATTAGGAGAAAAATACAATGAACCACTACGTTGTTCGTCAAGCTTTGTTTAAAAATTCCTATCTTAGGATCTACTTTGTGTAAGATGGGCATGTACTTGTCTGCCATTACCTGAAAGACTCATATGATGCACTTAAGTAAGTTGAGCAACGCGATTGTGCTTGCTTCTATTTGCCTGGGCTTAGCAGCCTGTGTTCCGCTCGAGCAGCAGGGCTACGACACTTCGGGAACTACAACCCAGCAGATTATTCGCTACCAGGACTTCGTGTATGATAACAGTATACGATCGGTGCAATGTTACCGCGGCACTGGAGGGCCAGAGGCCGTACTCGAGCCCGCCGTAATTTCCATAGGTCAGGAGCAACCCATCCTGCTCGAGTTTGACCGTCTGAATGCCGGTCCGCAGCGACTAGTGGCCAAACTTGTTCACTGCAACGCCGACTGGACTCCTTCCGGTCTTAATGAGGCACAGTACCTCAACGACTTCAACGAGTTCTTTATTACGGATGTGCAGAACTCGATCAATACCCGGGTGCCTTATGTCCATTATCGTTTTCGGGTGCCCCGCGTGAAACTGAGCGGCAACTATGTGCTACAGGTGAGTGAGGAGGGAGGCAATCTGCTGCTGACCAGGCGTATACTGGTATACGAGAATTTAGTAGCGGTGACCGCTAAACTGGGTGTGCCGACGGGTCCGGAGGGAAGAGCAGCGCGACAGCCTGTCGAGTTCAACGTGTTTTACAAAGATTATGCGCTGGTAAATCCGGCGCAGGAAGTAAAAGCGGTCATGCGCCAGAATCACCGTTGGGACAATGCCAAGGTATACACGAAGCCAGCTTTTGTGCGTGACGATCAGCGACGTCTGGAATATGTTTTCTTTGAAGCAAAGGATCATTTTCTGGGCTTGAGTGAATTCCGTTCATTTGACTCGCGCAGTATCCGCTTTAAAGGACTAGGTATAGAGCAGATCAACCTGGAAGTATCGCCGGTGCATATTCAACTACAGCAGGAGCGCATCAGGGTAGGACAGGTATACAGCCAGGATCCTGACGCGGATGGCAAGATGCTGTACGGCAACCGGGAGTATGGCAACTCGATCGTGAATGCCGACTATACCTGGGTTGATTTTGAATTGAAGACAGGAGAGGAGCAGGGAGAGGTATACCTGCAGGGCGGCATGACAGAGTGGTTATTAAACGACGAAAGCCGTATGCGCTATGACCAGGAGCAGCAGGCTTACAAGGGCAGACTTTTATTAAAGCAAGGATATTATAACTATTACTATGCACTGAAACCTGCTAACGCACAAACTGCCGATGCCAGTTATTTTGAGGGAAGTCATTTCGCCACAGGCAACACCTATGATATCCTGATCTACTACCGCCCGCCGGGTTCCCGTGCCGACCTGCTCATCGGGTATGAAGAGGTCCTGTTTAATAACAGATAAGGCGCTGCATAAATACCTGGATGTGGGTATTTCGGAATTTGAAATGTACTTATACCTTTGAGAATGACAATATAATGATATGATCGGGAGCTGGTTTAGATAAGCTTGTCTTTTCAGGCTGGCTTCCGTGACTATCAGCTTTTTATGCTTATCTGATTGATTGAAATCGGTTTATTATCGTTGAGATAGGTTTAGCGTCCATTGTTTACAAAAAAAGGCGGGATCACTCCCGCCTTTTGTATGATAGTCCAGTCTATACCTTATACGTTGAAACGGAAGTGCATAATGTCGCCGTCCTGTACTACGTAGTCTTTTCCTTCTACTGCCATTTTGCCGGCTTCCTTAATCTTCGCTTCTGACTTATATTCCTGGTAATCCTTTAGCTTGATCACTTCTGCACGAATAAAGCCTTTCTCGAAATCAGAGTGGATAACGCCAGCAGCGGCAGGTGCTTTCCAGCCTTTGCCAATAGTCCAGGCGCGAACTTCTTTTACACCAGCTGTGAAGTAAGTGATCAGGTCCAGCAGGTCATAAGAAGCACGGATCAATTTGTTCAGGCCAGACTCTGTCAAGCCATATTCTGCCAGGAACATCTCTTTTTCTTCCGGGTCCGTCAGCTCTGCGATCTGTGCTTCGATAGAAGCTGATATAAGGACAACCTGCGCATTCTCGTTCTTCACATGCTCTTCCAGGGCTTTAGAGTATTCGTTACCCTCCAGCATCGAGTTCTCATCTACGTTGGCAGCATAGATCACCGGTTTGTCCGTGAGCAGGTTAAGTTCGCTGATCGTTTCCTTGTCTTCTTCAGTTGCTTCGAGGCTGCGGGCGTTCAGGCCTTGCTCCAGGTGGTTCTTGTATTTATCAAGTATAGCCAGCTCCTTTTTGGCTTTCGCATCACCGGCCTTGGCAGAGCGCTGTACCTTCTGCAGCATTTTATCAATCGATTCCAGATCCTTGAGTTGAAGTTCGGTATCGATGATTTCTTTATCAGAAATCGGATCTACTTTGCCGGCTACGTGTACGATATTTGGATCTTCGAAGCAGCGCACCACGTGGATGATGGCATCAACCTCGCGGATATTGGCCAGGAACTTATTGCCCAGTCCTTCGCCTTTGCTGGCTCCTTTTACAAGGCCGGCAATGTCCACAAATTCAATTACCGTTGGCAACACGCGCTGCGGGTTTACCAGTTCTTCCAGAATTCGAAGACGCTCGTCAGGCACCGTAATAACGCCCACGTTTGGTTCGATGGTACAGAAAGGGTAGTTGGCAGATTCTGCCTTGGCATTCGAAATAGCGTTGAACAAAGTGGACTTGCCCACATTTGGCAGTCCCACGATTCCGCATCTTAGTCCCATTTATCTTTATCTTGTTTTATATCAGGGCGCAAAGATACGAAATTTCAGCAAGTATAGGGCAGGGGATACGGCTATAAAAAAAGCCCGTGCAGGAAACACGGGCTCTCGGTCGCTAAACTAAAAACGTGGAATCTATTCCCACTTCAGTTCTTCATCAAAAGACACCTCGGCACTGGCCACCGGCACCGGAATTGCTTCGGTTTCGGTTGGGTTTTCGAGGGCGGCAAGAGCCTCTTCTGTCAAAAGCTCAGATTTAACATGATCGATGGTGCCCTGTAAGGCTTCCATGAACTTCACGAAGTCCTCTTTGTAAAGGAAGATCTTGTGTTTCTCGTACGAGAACTCATCATCCTTAAACTTGCGCTTGCTCTCTGTGATGGTCACATAGAAGTCATTTGAGCGAGTTGATTTCACATCAAAGAAATACGTTCTCTTCCCTGCTCTTACTCTTTGGGAATAAATTTCTGCTTTGTCGTTGTTCTCTTCCACCGTGTTATAGACGTTAAATTCAACTTTCTGAACCTAAAGCTAACATATTGTTCTGATATATAAAAATTTTTGAATTTAAATTTCAGCCTTTTAACAACCCTGCAGAGAATAAATTTTATATTTGTCACCGGACCAAATATAGTATAGTATGAATTTTCTTTCACTTATACTAGTATTCCTTTTTTCATTCAACTCCGGTTCAGTCTTGTATTCAGCTGACGGCAAGGCTTCTTACTACGCCGACCGCATGCAGGGCCACCGGACAGCCAACGGAGAACGCTACGACAAAAACCTGCTGACCGCCGCCCACGCCACTCTGCCGTTTAACACGTTTGTGCAGGTGACCAATCTGCGCAATGGTAAGACTGTAGTAGTGCGCATCAACGACCGCATGGCTACCAGCCGTCACCGCATCATTGACCTGTCCAGGGCTGCGGCGCAGCAGATTGAGTTGATCCGCGAAGGGGTTGCGGCGGTTCAGGTGCACGAAGTTGCTGACGACGGACAACCCGAAATGACGACAGTCGTTTCAGAAATAAAGCCGACCGGAAAGAAATAAGCCTATACCTGTATGAAAAAGCCGCTCACCCTAGCCGATGTTCAGAAATTTGAGAATATGGAATTTCTGGCCAAACAGCTGGTCGAGGGCTTTATTACAGGGCTCCACCAGTCGCCCTACCATGGTTTTTCGGTAGAGTTTTCGGAGCACCGCCTCTATAACAGCGGCGAAAGTACCCGCCACATTGACTGGAAGGTATACGCCCGCACCGATAAGCTGTTTGTGAAGCGCTTTGAGGAGGAGACCAACCTACGCTGCCACATCCTACTTGATGTATCGCCTTCCATGTATTATCCGGTGGAAAATCACGGGAAGCTGACTTTTAGTGTTTTGTGCGCCGCTGCTTTGGCCACCCTGCTACGCAAGCAGCGCGATGCCGTGGGGCTGGTAACCTTTGCCGATACCATACGCCAGCAAACGCCTGTGAGGTCTACGGCATCGCATCTCCATACCTTGTTATTGTTGCTACAAAAACAACTGGAAGAGGCACCGACACGTGCTCAGACCGATGTAGCTTCCGTCATTCACCAGATTGCCCAGCAGATTCCGAAACGCTCGCTGGTGGTTATTTTGAGTGATATGCTGGGCCAGCACGAAAACAGCGATGCCATTTTTGCGGCTCTGCAGCACCTCAAGCACCAAAAGCACGAAGTGCTGATCTTTCATGTGATGGACCGCCGCACTGAAGAAGAATTTGATTTTGCCGAGCGGCCTTACGTGTTTGTGGATGTGGAGACGGGCCAGGAGCTAAAGTTGCAACCCTCGCAGGTAAAAGGGCACTACCAGAGCGCCGTAGCCAGGTATAAGAAAGAACTGGAGCTCAAGTGTGGTCAGTACAAAATAGACTTTGTGCCCGTAGACATCAGTGAGCCTTTTGACAGAGTGTTGTATAGCTACCTGGTGAAGCGGGCGAAGGTACGGTAATTACTTTGGCATATTGTCCAGCGACTGCCAGAGGTATTTGCAGGCAATGGTGCGGTAAGGCCGCCAATTCTCCGCTATTTCGATCATCCTTGCTTTAAGAGCCTTACCGCTTTCCTCCAGACTGTAATGTCGTTTCATCGCGTTCTGTATACCTAAGTCATCCACTGGCATCACATCGGGCCTCTCTAAAGCAAACATCAGCAACATTTCCACAGTCCAGCGGCCCACTCCTTTTATTTGGGTGAGGTGCTGAATCAGGGCTTCGTCTTCCATTGCATTTATTAAGGCATGTTCTAAATTCCCGCCTTGTGCAAAAGACGCTACATTGCGCACATATCCGATTTTCTGAAAGGAAAGCCCGGCACTCCGCAGAGTTTCGTCTGTTGTTTCGTGTACAAGGTATGGGTGTGGGTACTCTTCCGGGTATAATTCTTTGAAGCGTCTGAAAATAGTTGCGGCAGCTTTTGTGCTGAGCTGCTGCGAGACAATAGCACTGATGAGTCGCAGGTATAAATCTTCTGACCTGGACGACTCTAAAGGCTGCCCACGACCTACTATGCCTGCCAGAATCGGATCTTTGGAAAACACGGCCATTACTTCAGATGCCGGATAATCAGGGAAATGGTTGATAGACATAAGCGGGTTCTAGAAGGTATAGGTACAGGTATAGCCGGAGCTATACCTGTTTGTGGTTAAGTGTTTGCAATACCTGTAGCACATGCTGCAGCATCTCATCGCTCACATCCAGGTGCGTAACGAAGCGCACCATCTGAGGTCCGAAGCTGGATGTTCGTATATTGTTCTCAGCTAGAGCCGCTACAAAATCTGCATCTTTATACCTGTCGTTGAGCTTGAAAATGACGATGTTGGTTTGTACTGGCATCACAAAATCGACATAGTTTGCTTCACGCAGTACCACCTCAATCGCTTTTGCTTTCTGATGATCTTCAACCAGACGCTCCACATGATTGTCGAGTGCGTAGATACCAGCCGCTGCCAGATAGCCACCCTGCCGGATGCCGCCACCAAACACTTTACGTATGCGGCGCGATTTTTTGATGAAGTCCCTAGTGCCCAGCAAAAGAGAACCCACCGGCGCACCCAGGCCTTTGGAGAGACAGATCGAGATGCTATCGAAATAATTACCGTACTCCTGCGGGCTTTCCCCGGAAGCTACTAGCGCGTTAAACACACGGGCACCGTCCAGGTGTAGGGCAATGCCATGGTGCCTGCATACCTCCGCTATGGCAGCTATTTCTGGTAAGGTATAGTAGGAGCCACCGCCTTTGTTGCAGGTGTTCTCCAGGGCCACCAGGCGGGTGGGAGGGTAGTGGATGTTATCGGGGCGGATATGTGCCTCTACCTGGGCCGGCGTCATTTTGCCGCGTTCGCCGTGTACCAGTGCCACAGAAGCGCCAGAGTTGAACATGATGCCGCCGCCTTCATACTGGTAAATATGCGCCGTAATGTCGCAGATCACTTCGGTCATTGGCTCGGTATGTGCCTTAATAGCGATCTGGTTTGTCATGGTGCCGGAGGGACAGAAGAGGCCAGCTTCCAGCCCGAACAGGGCGGCTGCTTTCTGCTCGAGGGCGTTTATGGTCGGGTCTTCCTCGTATACATCGTCGCCCACCTGGGCGGCAAACATAGCCTGTAGCATGGCTGAAGTAGGCTTGGTAACGGTGTCGGAGCGGAGGTCTGTTATAGTCATATCGAATTTGATGCTGTAAATACTTTACTTTGTAAAAATAATAACTTACTTTTGCCCTTCAAATTTAAATTTTGCAACGATGGGAGTTACTAGACTTAAAAGAAAAGACCGTAAGAATAAGGCAAGAGCAAACAACAAGGTTGCCAGAATTAAGCAATTGCTTTTGACGCCAGTTATCAAGAACGTGGACATGGACGAGTTGCGTGCTCAGTTCGGTGAAGCGCCAAAGAACAAGAAGGAAGAAGAAGCTTCTGCTGAGTAGTCTTTTACGGCAAAGTAAAACCATCTGCCTGCCAACGCTGTGAAAGCTGCGGGTGGCGGGTTTTTCGAAGACTTCAAAGTGTGCTTGCACCAGCAGGCACGCTTTTTTTATGCCCTCTTGCCAAGCTCGATCACCTCCAGATTGCGCAACTGGCCCGCCTCAATAGAGAAGCGTATCATGGTGCGTACCTTGTGAAAGCCGTGCCTGCCAGCCGCTCCCGGATTAAGGTGCAGCAGGTTGTTCAGACTCTTGTCCGGCATGATCTTGAGGATGTGCGAGTGCCCGGTGATAAAGAGTCCCGGAGGATTGGCTTTGATCTCCTGCCTGATATCCGGATGGTATTTGCCTGGATAACCACCGATGTGCGTCATCAGCACATCCAGCCCGTTTGCGGTAAAACGAAGCACTTTCGGGTATAGCGACCGGATGTCTTGTCCGTCGATGTTGCCGTATACGCCCCGGAGGGGGGCCACCTCGCTGAGACGCTCCGCGACCGTGGCAGTACCGAAATCGCCGGCATGCCAGATCTCGTCTCGGTCGCCAAGCAGGCGCAGGATCTGATCGTCTATATAGTCGTGCGTGTCAGAGAGGAGGCCTATTTTCATGTTTTCTATTTGCTTATACCTTCCAGGTTACCGGTGATTGACGCCATTCAGCAAGCGTTGGCAGGGCCGATTCCGGTATATAACCGTTCTGCAGGGCAGCTTCCGTCAGCGCCTGGTAATCGCTCAGGGAGTGCAGTGGTATACCTGCTTCCTTGAAATTGTTCTCTGCCAAAGCAAAGCCGTAGGTAAAAATGGCTGCCATTCCGATGACATTGCCCCCCGCAGAGCGCACAGCCTCAGCCGCCTTCAGCGAACTTCCCCCTGTCGAGATCAGATCTTCCACCATTACCACTTTCTGACCCGAAATCAATTTACCTTCGATCTGGTTGGCCATACCGTGGCTTTTTGGCTGCGGACGAACGTACAGGAAGGGCATTTCGAGCAGATCAGCTACGAGGACACCCTGCGCTATACCTGCCGTGGCGACACCTGCTATGGCTTCAGCCTCCGGAAAATTTTGCCTGATCAATTCGGCCAGTTGCTGCTTGATGTAGCTCCTGATGTAGGGGAAGGATAAGGTTACGCGGTTGTCGCAATAAATGGGCGAATTCCAACCGGAGCTCCACTTAAAGGGCTGCTCTGGTCTCAATTTCACGGCCTCGGTTTCCAGCAGGAAAGAGGCAACCTGATGTGCTGTCGTCTGATTATCCATGGCCGAATTTAAGAAATATTTCCCCTTTTTACCGACCTGTATTTTCTTTACAGCGAAATATTGATTGATTTGTGTAAATTTCAAGCCTGATATACGAGCACCTTTCCTTATGAACGTTTTTATTAACGATATTCCGCTTATCCTCAAGAAATCAAACGAAAAGGTATACCGTCATCATTACGACCTGGTGCTCGATGCCGATAACCACTTCACGTCCAAAGATCTGGTAGGGGATGTGATGATCAAACGGGCTGATGCACAGCTGATTGACCGCATCATACGATTGATGGAAGTGAAGAAGATGAAAAAGCTGAACTCGCTTACCTTAGTCGCAAATAAGAAAAAGCAGTTGATCGAGCACCTCAAAGACCAGTTTAAGATTGTGAAGGCAGGTGGTGGTCTTGTGCTGAAAGACGGAAAGATTCTGATGATTTACCGCCTGGGCGTTTGGGATCTTCCAAAAGGAAAGCTGGAAAAAGGGGAGAAGGCACAGGATGGCGCGCTGCGTGAGGTAGAGGAGGAGTGTAATATTGAAGTAAAGGTGCTTGAAAAGCTTCCGAAAACCTGGCACTCCTATGCTTACAAGGGTAAAAAGATCCTGAAGAAGACCAGCTGGTATCTGATGGAGTGTACCGACGACAATTTGATGAAGCCTCAGGCTGAGGAGTTTATTGAGGAAGTGCGCTGGATGACACCGGAGGAGGCCATGGATGTGCTACCCAAAGCCTATACCTCCATTGCCTTTATTGTGCGGGAATATCTCCAATCTCTGAAATCTGGAAAGGTATAAACTCATCCACATTGCCCCCGAAACGGTGAATCTCGCGAATAATAGTAGAACTGATGGCCGCCAATGCCGGTGAAGTAATCAGAAATACCGTTTCCAGTTCCGTGTTGATGTGCCTGTTGGCCTGCGCAATTGTGTTCTCGTACTCAAAGTCAGTGGTATTGCGCAGCCCACGTAACAAAAAAGTAGCGCCTACTTCACGGGCAAATTCTGCTGTTAAGCCCTTATATGCCTGTGCCTGTATGTTAGGCTGGTCTTTAAACACCCCGTTAATCACCTCCACCATTTTCTCCACCGGAATGTAGCGCTGCTTGCTGCTGTTGTTGCCGATAGCAATAATGATCTCATCAAACATTTTAGAACCACGCAACACCACGTCCAGGTGGCCATTAGTAAATGGGTCGAACGATCCGGGAAAAATAGCAACTCTTTTCATTTTTGATTGAGAGATTGAGTGAAATAGTGAAATGGCTAGTGATTAAATTATTAATTGACGATGGTTATTGTTGTCTATCTTATCCTAATCTGACTTTCGATGCTATGGTTTGTTCAACGAAGAAAGCAGTTACTTTTTAGATTAAGATTGATGAGTTTAACAATTTAACCATCAACAATTTTATAATTTAAGTTATTCACTAAAATGTAAGCTGAAGAGTTCGAAGTAGCGGTGCTCAAACAGGTCGTCGAATTTATAACTGTAGCCCACGTCAGTGGGACGTTTGCCGAAGCGTACCTGACGAATATATTTTTTGAGCATGTTGAAAAGGCTGGAGTCAGGGGTGATGTCGCCCCAGGCGGTGATGGTTTCCTGTTCCGGGTTCATCTTCTGCTCCTGCATCACAAAAATAACGAAGTAAATAAAATCTTCCGGGCTCAGGTAATGGAACACGTTGCAGAACTGCAGTCCGTTTTCGTCTACCACCAGCACTGTTACATAGTTGCGCTCCACAAACAAGTGCATCGTGCGGGCAGCCTTGCGGTCCGTCTGGTGAAGCAGACTTTTAATCAGTGCACTGGTCTGGTGCGTGAACTGAATGCTGCGTTCCGGGAAAAGACTCTGTACCATACGGTAAAGTACGCCATCGAGAGCGAAAATATTTACAGCTTCCAGCCCACGATTGAAAAGGACGACGTGCTGCTGCGGGTCGAGGTTGCTGTGCAGGCGTAGGTAATCTTGTTGGTGGGCCGGGTCGAACAGTGTTTCCGGAACGAGGGTAAAAAACTGATTGCTGACGCTGATGCGAATATCCAGCCAGCGCTGCTCCATCAGAAAAGGGCTTTGATCAGCGATCAGGCGCAGTTGTTCGGCAATCTGAAGCGGCGTAAAGACAGTGATCAGCTCATAATCTTCCAGCGCGACAAATTTATTGCGCTCCACATCCGCAACAGCCAGGCGCATGGCTTTGGAACTGAGGGCAATGTACAGGTTGCAATTGCCTGCTTGCGAAAGCTGAAAAGCTTCGTCCTGTAGTTGGTAAGATAGCCGGAAGTGCGTGTTAATGGTGTTCAAAGTATAGGAGCTACAGGTAATACTATATTGTGCTATGCAAGTATACTAAAAATATAGTAAAACGATCATCCCTACACAAAGCGATGTGGCATTCCAAACAGATCATCCAGCGAAAAAAGGTAATGGAGAACGCGGTGTTTGTCAGCCAAAGGAATTTGCCGTATTTCTTCTACGTTCAGAAAAGTTACCTCCTCTATCAGCTGCTGTCCGGCGCTTGCCTCAGGATCTATACCTGTCACCAACTTTCCGCCGGTTAGCTCCAGCTCAAAAAATAGCTCAACGGCCTGAAGCGGCTCCTCCAGAAATTCATTGACGAACAGAAAACGCTTTACTTTCGTCTGCAGGCCGGTTTCTTCCAGCACTTCACGCACCAGGCAGGCTTCTACGGTCTCGCCATACTGCAGACCACCACCTGGCGGCGCCCAGAAAGCGGAATTGTTGAGCGTTGCCTGATGGCGTACGAGTAGGAGTTTATTGTCCTGCAGGCAAATGCCGCACACGCGCAGCCTAACTTTACCGGCATAGGCAGCGGCATTGGGGTTTAGTGTGTTCATGTTTGCGATAGCGGGGTATAGGTGGTAAATTTACAAAATGATTCAGACCTATAACCCCGATTTTCGGGCAGATATAAAAGAAAAACTGGAGCGCCAGGAGTTTATGAAACTCATGGGCTTTGAAGTGACCAAAATAGAAGTGGGCAGGGTAGAGGGTGAACTTTTGCTGGAACAAAAGCACAAGCAGCACAAAGGCTTCGCGCATGGCGGCGTTATCGCAACGCTGGCCGACATTGTAGCCGGTTTTGCTGCCGTGAGCCTGGTGCCGAAGGGCCACCATGTAGTAACGGCCGAGATCAAAGTATCCTACTTCCATCCTGGAGTGGGTGATAAATTACTGGCCAAAGGTTATGTGCTGAAGCAGGGACGCAAACTTAATTTCTGTGAGGCCGAGGTATACGTGGTAAAAGGTGCGCAGGAGCCCCTGTTGATCGCCAAAGCCAGCGCTTCCATGGCCAATATCGCACCTGAGGAGCTTAAGAGAGATTAAAAATTTAAGTGTTGAAGAGTTTAGGAGGTATCAGATATGGAAGTGCTTAAAACAGCTCCTAATCATCCAGCAATTTAATTTCCCTAACTCTCAAATTCCCTAACTCATTAACTCCTAAACTAAAAATATGCGTCCAGTAGAGGCACTTAGAACAAGTTTTCCGTTTGAGCCTACCCAGGACCAGGCACGCCTTTTTGCGAAGCTTGACGAATTCATAATGGATTCCGAAGCTGAGAAGTCGGTGTTTTTGCTCAAAGGCTATGCCGGTACAGGTAAAACCACGGTTGTTACTTCACTGGTGAAGATTCTCCGAACTTTCGGATATAAATATGTGCTGCTGGCGCCAACCGGTCGCGCAGCCAAGGTGATGGCCTCATACAGCGGCCGCAAAGCCTTCACCATTCACAAAAAAATCTACCGGCAGACCGCTAACCCATATTCTGAAGGACTGGCTTTCACCCGCATACCGAATAAGGCGGACAAGACTTTTTACATCGTAGACGAGTCCTCCATGATTTCGGATGACAGTGGTTTTGGGCAGAATGGTTTGCTACGGGACCTGATGGGCTATGTATTTGAGAATAAAAGTAACAAACTGCTGCTGATTGGTGACACGGCCCAGTTACCACCGGTTAACCAGGCGCTGAGTCCGGCGTTGAATGCAGACTATCTAAAACAGAACTTCCGTTGCCAGGTACATGAACTGGAGCTGCGCCAAGTTATGCGGCAGGCAGAGTCATCAGGAATACTCATGAACGCTACGCAGCTGCGCGATCAGTTGCAAGGCGACAAGCCCGACATTAAGCTACATACCAAAGGCTGGCGCGACATTTACCGCATGACCGGCGAAAAGCTGGAAGACGGACTGCGCTATGCATATGATAAATTCGGCGTCGAGAATTCTATCGTAATCTGTCGTTCCAACAAGTCTGCTAACCTGTATAACCAGCACATCCGGCGCCAGATCTTTTTCTCTGAAGATGAGATAGGAGTAGGGGATTTTCTGATGATCGTGCGGAACAATTATTTCTGGTTACCAAAAGAGTCTAATATTGGATTTATGGCCAACGGCGACTTTGTGGAGATCACCAAGATCATCCGTTATGAAGACATGTACGACCTTCGCTTTGCCGATGTGCGGGTGCGCTTTGTCGACTATCCGGAGGAGGAAGAAATCGAAGTGAAAATCATGCTCGACACGCTTTATACCGACGCTCCGGCCTTGCCAGCCGACCAGAATAAGAAGCTGTACGATGCGGTGCTGCAGGATTACCTGGACATCAAAAACAAACGCGAGCGGTCAAAGGAAATAAAACAAAACCCCTACCTGAATGCGTTGCAAGTGAAGTTCGCTTACGCCCTGACCTGTCATAAAGCACAGGGTGGCCAGTGGAAAGCGGTGTTTGTAGATCAGGGATTTTTGAAGGATGATATGGTGAATGAGGAATTTACCCGCTGGCTATATACGGCGCTTACCCGATCGTCGGAAGAGCTATACCTGCTGAACTTTAGCAAGCAACTATTGGTTGACTGATATATTTGGATGGTCTGCCAAAACGTTAGAACTTAACAACAGCCAAATCGTAACAGCAATAGCTAAACCCTTTATACGTATGAAAAAATTAATCCTGTCTTTTGCAATGGCGGCACTGGTAGCCGGTGGTGCCGTAGCGCAAGGTCCTGCCAAGCAAACAGCTGCTCCGCAGGCACAGGCCAAATCAGGTCCTGCCATTTCTTTTGAGTCAACTGAGCACAACTTTGGTGAGATCACGCAAGGTGATGTGGTGGAACATACCTTCACTTTCACGAACACAGGCACACAGCCGCTCATCATCGACCGTGTAGACGTAACCTGCGGCTGTACGTCCCCTGACTGGACCAAAGAAGCGGTGATGCCGGGCAAGACCGGTTTCGTAAAGGCAAAGTATAACAGCGCCGGTCGTATGGGACAGCAAAAGAAAGCCATCACGATCCATTCTAACACAGGCGAACCAACCTACGTTTACATCGTGACCAATATCAAAGAGAAATCAGCTTCTGCCGCGAAAGCACAGTAAGTTGTTTTACCTTCATAAAATAGAAAGGCTCCCGGTTATCTGCCGGGAGCCTTTCTATTTTATTGACATCCTATACCTTAAAGCGCTTTCAAAACAGCGTAGAACAAAGCAGCCCAGCCTACAATCAAGGCCGTTCCACCGAGTGGTGTGATGGCACCCAACCAGGTCACGCCGGTCAGTACCAAGGTATAGAGTGATCCCGAGAAAATAAATATGCCGATCAAGAAAGCCCAGGCAGCAAGCTGCAGGGCAGGATGCTCTACTTTAAATAACAGCAGCCCCACTGCCAGCAGTGCCAGGGTATGGTACATCTGGTATTTCACGGCCGTTTCAAAGGTCTCTACACGGTTGGTAGCACGCAGCATAGGTGCCAGGGCATGCGCTCCGAAGGCACCGATCATTACACTAAGTGCTCCGAAGGCACTGGCTATTAAGAGTATGGCTTTTTGAGTCACGAGTAAATAAAGGTTTGGTTTTATATGACGCTAATTTCCAACATAAATCCACCATTTCATAATTCCGGGTACAAGTTCGGGTAATCAGAGATCAGGCCGTCTACGCCCATCTCTTTTAACCGCTGCATCTCCTGCAACTCGTTGATAGTCCAGGGAACAACCTTCATACCCTGGGCATGGCAAGCCTTGATCAGCTTTGGGGTCAAGAGTTTATAATAAGGGCTGTAGATGTCAGGTATAAAACCGAGTGCTTCCAGGTTCTTGTTCAGACCCTTTATGTTTTCAACCAGCAGGGAAGTTTTGATATGAGGATAATGCTGGCGCAGCACCTGCAGCGTACGCACATCAAATGACTGAATGATGATCCATTCGGCAATACCTTTCTTATCTATCACATCCATCAGCAGGGTCACAAACTCTTCCGGAGAAGGATGCCATTTGCCAACGCCACTCGGCTTTGATTTTGTTTCGATGTTGTAGTATACCTGTGGTAAGTTCTGCTGCTGCAGGTAAGTTTGCACCGAGTCAATCAGGTCGGAGAGGAGGGGTTTGTAGGTCGGAAGTTTCTCCTGCTGCGGAAATTTTTTATAGAATTTTGAACCCGCATCGAAGGTCCTGATGGTTGCATAATCCATCTGGTAAAGCACATACTTATGCTTATCAGCAGCAGGTATTTCGCTGCCATCGGGCAGTAGGTCGTGCTCGTGATTGATGTACGGGTCATGGGACAACACCACTTGCTTGTCTTTGGTGATGTGCGTGTCCATTTCCAGCGTGGTTATACCCAATTCCAGTGCCCGGATCATGGCTGGGATGGTATTCTCAGGCATCAGTCCACGGGCACCCCGGTGGCCTTCCAGATCGAAAGCGGGCAGGTGACGGACTGTGTTGTCCGGTATAGCGCCTTGTTGTGCTGGCATGGTGCAGGAGCTTAGCAGGTATAGGAAAGAGGCAAAAAGCAGGTCTTTGAGCATGCGAATTTTTGATAGAAAAGTAGGCGAATCCACAAGCAAGGCTATACCTTATACCCGTTAGGAAATCGTTAATTCTTATACCTGCCCTTCGCCTGTTTCCGCTGCAGCTTATTCGTCTTCGCTTTCCAACGCTTCGATCACTTGTTCTTCAAATTCATCCTGGCTGTCGTACTGCGTGAATTCCAGCGTCTTGCCCTTCTGCTTCAATTCCTGTAGAACATCAAGTGCTACCACCAATGGCTCCATTTCGCGGCCAACCAGACTGGCATCCCAATCCGAACCGAGCAGCAGCTGGTCGCCATACATACCTACACACCAGTTCTCTAAAAACTCAACCAGGGTGATGGACTCGGGCTTATAATCTTTCCAATCGTCTTCGGCACATGCACCAGCACCGGCAGCATCAGACCAGAACAAAATTACTTCCGCATCTTCGTATTCGGCAGAACTGGAAGTAGCCCAGGTATCGTCATGTGTCAATCCCCAAACGCTCTCAGTATCTACGATGCGCTGGATGAATTTTCTGTAATTGGCTTCCATGTTCTCGTTGGTGTTCTCTTGCATGGTGATGGTTGGTTTAGCGTGAAAAGATGGTGTAAGGTATGATTATTTGTTGTAATTGCGAGTACCAAATATGCCACTGCCGACACGTATAAACGTACTGCCCTCAGCCAAAGCCAGTTCCCAGTCCGATGTCATGCCCATCGATATCTCTTTGAAGTCGTCATTACCGGCAAAGAATGTTTCTTTCAGCTTTTCGAAATAACCGCGCAGGGTCCGGAATTCGCCCCGGAGTTTTTCCTGGTTTTCGGTATTTGTGGCGATGCCCATCACCCCCGTAATACGGATGAAATGCATGTTGCGGTACTCTTCACTCTGCAGCAGCGCAACGGCATCTTCATATCGCATACCATACTTGGTTTCCTCGTCAGCAATATCGAATTGCAGCATGCAGTTAACTGGCAGGGTGCGGTTAAACTGCTCGGCTCTCTTGTTGATTTCCACCAGCAACTTCAGGCTGTCGACTGACTGAATAGTATCAATGAACTGAGCGATCTGTTTTACTTTATTGGTCTGCAGGTGCCCGATGAGGTGCCAAGCAATATCGTGTGGCAATTGATCCCGCTTTTCCAGCAGTTCCTGCACTTTGTTCTCCCCGAAAATACGATGTCCTGTATCATAGGCTTCCATGATTTTTTCAGGAGCATGGGTTTTAGAAACAGCTACCAGGCGGCAGGGAGTGTCGCGCAGTTTTTCGTCAAAAAAACGGATATTATCAGCAATTACAGACATAGTTTTATGTGGTGTATTCAATGTAATTCTAGCACTTAATTGCGTCAGGTATAGCTATCAGGCATGCGCTATACCTGTATCAAAAGCAGTTTTAAGGTATAGCAAAAGAGTATCTATCAAACTCCTAAATTCCCCAACTCTCTAACTTCCTAGTCTTCCAGCACATTGGTCATAAAGGTGTTTTTCAGCAGCATCCAGGTCACAAGCAACAGCAGCGCCCACTTCAGGTATACCTGGTAGTAGTCGTAGGTGTCCCGGAAGCGTTTTTCGCGAACCTCTGTTTTCTCATACTGGTTGATGTTTCGGAATACCTCCTGCAAACCGTCGCGCGAGTCGGCCCGGAAAAATTGACCTTCGCCTGTATCCGATATTTCGCGCAGACTTTTTTCGTCTAACTGCGTTTCGACTAACAAGGTTTTGCCATTGGCATCCACGTCGTAGGGCACGAGGCCATCTTTCCCGATTCCGATTGTGTATACCTTGATCTGATGGGCGTAAGCCAGGCGGGCGGCCATGTTCGGGTCCAAACTGCCAGCTGTGTTCTCGCCATCGCTGATCAGTATGGCTACCTTGGTCTTGGCATTGGATTCGCGCATGCGGTTGATGGCCACGGCCAGAGCGCTGCCTATGGCTGTGCCGTCGTTCGGAATCATCCCATTCTCGATGGAGCGGATGCTCTCGCGTAACAGTTCGTAGTCGGTAGTGAGCGGAGCCAGGGAATAGGCATCGCCGGCAAATACCACAACTCCAATCCGGTCAGCCACACGTCCATTTATAAAGTCTACCGCAACGTCTTTGGCTGCTTCCAGACGGCTTGGTTTGATGTCCTCCAGTTCCATGGAGCCTGACACGTCCAGTACCAGCACAATGTCTATACCTTCGGATGTTTGCTCCAGCTGCTCGTTTATACGCTGTGGACGGGCCAGGGCTAGCAGCACGAGCATCACAAACAGCATATAAATCACTTCCGGCACAAAACGGAGCAGACTCGACCATTGCCAGCGCACAGTGCCTTCAAACATGGCCATGTCCAGCTTACTGCGCGACTTAAACCGGAGCAAACCTTTGACTATGAAAATAAGAGGCACTACCGGCAGCGCATACAGCACCAGCGGGTATACCCAGTCGAAGGAGCGCATTGTACTCAGGCTAAACCACTCCAGGCTCAGCCAGTCCAGCATGTCATTGCTTATTTCTAGCATTTCCAGTTATTTCGCGGTGTGTCTTGTAGCGGCTGCGGGCAAAACGGCGCAGCATGCTCAATGCCTGGTTTGTTTCCTGATCGGGTTCAGCCGTAACGTTGCCGTAAATGGCCTTGTCACATAATCGCAGCGCCACGTTTACCTGTTCATCATCATTGTAGTATTCCACAATCTCTTTTGTGGTGAAGGAGTTAATAGCGCTTCGTTCCAGTTTGGTCAGGTAGTTTTTCCAAAGTGCCACAGCTTTCTCCATACTGGTCGGCACCCCCGTTTTCACAAAACGGTCGACATGGGAGTTATACCTGGAGTTGAAGTACAAGTGATCTTTACGGAGCCGGTATAGCTGATATTTTATCTTGATCTTCTGTCCGAACACCAGCCATACCAATGTAACAAATGCTGAAATGGTAATGATCCAGAGTAAAAGAATAGGCCAGTCAAATCGCTCTTCTACCTGCGCAAGTGTGGTTTGCGTGCGGAGCTGAAGTGGCGTGGAAACCTGATGCACCAACTGGCGCAACACCACCGATTGCTTAGCCGACAAGACCTGCAGCGTATCTTTGCCCTGCAACACAATGGCCGGCAGTTCAAGCGACTGCACAGGCGCTGTCTCGAAGGTGCGCAAGGTATAGACGGTACTGTCCGTGCTGATACCCGCACGCGTGGTGGTTGGGTAATATTCCTGTCGCACCAGTTCGAAGGGAGCGAAATTGTAGCTGGAGTCTGGCAATATGATTTCCTGCGCAGCCGGGTGCCGGTGCACCAGGGTATAGCGCACAAGTTCCCCGATAAATACAGAGTCTTTGCTGAAGCTACCTGCTGGTGGGAGCAACTGCTGCGCCTGCGTGCCCACGGACATCAAACAGAAAAATGTAAGCAGAACTTTACGCACTTTTCTTGGATGTTCGGTTACGGAGTCGGAACAGGTTCACCAGCTGCATGACATAGTCTTCGTTGGCCTGGATGGCCAGGTAGTTGGCTTGATATTTCTGGCAGATTCTGATCACTCTGTCCTGGTTCTGTTTATACTGGGCAAAATAATGCTCTTTAAACTCCGCACCTGAAGTGTTGAGCCAGATTGTCTTTCCAGATTCTTTATCAACTACCGGCACAATGCCCAGACTCGGCATGTTGCGTTCACGCAGGTCAAGTAGTTGAATAACGATCAGGTCGTGCCGCTTTGCCAGCATGGCCAGTTCCCTTTCGTAGTTCACATCAATAAAATCGGAGATCAGCAGAATAATGCTACGGCGCTTAACGATATCAAGTGTCAATTTAATGCCAGCGGCCAGGTTGGTTTTAACGGACTTTGGTTTCAGTTCGTGCAGTGCCTTGATCAAGGTATACGCCTGCTCTATTCCTTTAGCGGGTTTGATGTATTTCTCCTTCTGATCACTGAAACAAATAATACCGATCTGGCTTTGCTGGCGGGCGGCAGCGAGGGCAAGTACACCGCAGATCTCTTTCCCGACGTCCAGTTTGTGCTGGCGGCCAGTTCCCACAGTCTGTGAAGCGCTCACATCGAGCATCAGAAAAACGGATTGCTCTTTTTCCTCCCGGTAGGTTTTCACGAAGGTGCCTTGTCCCTTGGCCGATACGTTCCAGTCGATTGAGCGTACATCGTCGCCGTACTGGTAGGAGCGCACGTCATCAAACTCCAGCCCCGTTCCTTTAAAAACGGAGTGAAAGTCGCCCTGCATCTGGGTGTTGATGGCTTTGCGTATGCGTATCTCGTACTTGCGCAGCTTTTGAACAAGTTCCTTCATAGAGTAGGGGCTTTGCCTCAGATTTTAAAATTAGGACATATTCCCGTAATATTACATTCGTGAAACGAATTTTATACCTACTTTCCTTTGTCGTACTGACTGGCTGTGGCCAAAGTACCGAAAAGCGACCTGCTGACCTGCTGCCTGAGCAGCAGATGGTGCAGATACTGGCCGACGTGCATATTGCCGAAGCCCGCATCGAAACCAACGTCCTATACCCGGATACAGCATTGATGGTCTTCAACAAAGAACAGATGCAGATCTTGGCGGATCATGGGGTAGAAGAGGAAGAGTTTCGAAAAACTTACCGCTATTACCTGAACAACCTGGCGCAGATGGACAAACTCTACGAGATCATCCTGGACACGCTGAGCGTGCGCGAAGCCAAACTGCGATCCACTGACACGACTGGCGCTCCCCGGCCTCAACCTCCGGTGCCAATTCTGGAAGGTATGAAACAGGCTTACTAACTCAGATCAGTTTACTCCCATTGGGTACCGGGCCGGCTGGCTGAGCCAGTACAATATCGCCGTTCTCGTCAGCAAAACCGGTCACAAGCACCTCCGACATATATTTGCCAATTTGCTTTTTTCCGAGGTTGGTCACACACAGCACCTGCTTCCCCGGCAGGTCCTTTAAAGTATAGTGCTTGGTTATCTGAGCGCTCGATCTTTTCAAGCCCAGCGGACCGAGATCGACCAGGAGTTTATATGCCGGTTTGCGTGCTTCAGGGAATTCAGTGGCTTCGACTATGGTGCCTACTCGTATATCAGTCTGTTCAAAATGCTGCCATGAAATGGTTGGCATGGCCTGCTCAGGTGTGTGCATGGTTCTCTCTGTTTTTCTCTCCAAGTTAAGGATTCTGTTTTAAAAAATGGCTCGTTATACGCTGCTGCTGGTCTCTGCAGTAACATTAGGCCTATACCCGCGTATCCTATGCAACTGGCTTTCTTACTGTTAAAATCGCAAAAAGTATAAGTCAGACGAAGCTATTGCATAACCAGTAAAACTATGAAAAAAGAATCCGGAGCTAGTTTACCCGTGTGGGTAGAGAATATAGCGATGCCTGTTACAAGTCCCCTTCACGATAATATCAAATGTGATGTGTGCATTGTCGGAGCAGGTATAGCAGGTGTCACAACGGCCTACCTGTTGGCCAAAGAAGGCCGCGATGTCGTACTGCTCGAGGCCAAAGAAATAGGCGGTGGCGAGACGAGCCGCACAACCGCTCACTTGTCCAACGCTTTGGATGAACGCTTCGATGCGCTGATTCGCCTATTTGGCGAGGACGGTGCACGTCTGGCTGCGCAAAGCCACGGAAAGGCCATCGATAAGATCGAAGAAATCATAAAAGAGGAAAAAATTGACTGCGATTTCGCGCGGGTAGACGGTTACCTTTTCGCCACAGACAATCAGCAGCAGAATGACCTGATGAAGGAGTTGGAGGCACTGCAGAAAATAGGATGGCTGGATGTGGTGCTGCGCAAACACGCACCGCTAAGCTCCCTGACTGAATTTCCTTGTCTGCAATACCCGAACCAGGCGCACTTTCACGTCCTGAAATACTTATCTGCATTGGCTGATGCTTTTATCAATGCAGGCGGCCGCATCTTCCCCCAAACAAAGGTGGAGCGCTTTGAAACAGGCCCGGTTGTATCGGTTGTTTCAAAAGAGGGCCACGCAGTTTCAGCCAACCATTTGGTGGTGACAACCAACACACCGATCAATGACATGGTGACGATGCACACCAAACAGGCGCCTTACCGGACGTATGCCATCGGGCTTGCCGTGCGGCAGGGCGAAGTGCCGGATGCGCTGTACTGGGACATGGAAGATCCGTACCACTATGTCCGGTTGCTGAAAGGCAAAGCAGGTGGTGATAATGCAGAAGACCTGGACCTGCTGATAGTAGGTGGCGAAGATCACAAAACAGGACAGGGTGATCACTTGAGTGAGCGGTTTAGCGCACTTGAACGCTGGACGCGCAAGCATTTTCCGATGGCCAAAGAGGTGGTGTATCGCTGGTCGGGCCAGGTGCTGGAACCTGTTGACGGATTGGGCTTTATAGGCCGTAATCCTGGTGACTCCGAAAATGTATACATTGCTACCGGCGATTCGGGCCACGGGATGACACACGGCACGATTGCAGGTATGTTAATTACCGATCTGATACAAGGCAGGCCGAACGCATGGGAGAAGTTGTATGATCCAGCTCGCAAGAGCACTAAGTCAGTGGGAGAGTTTTTAAAAGAGAACATCAACGTAGCCGCTCAGTTCAAGGATTACGTGATGCCCGGAGAGGTGAATGATCCGATGGAAGTACTGCCGGGAACGGGCAAAATTATGCGCAAAGGTATGAGTAAAGTAGCTGTATACTGCGATCAGGACGGCGTGCGGCATCAGTGCTCGGCAGTATGTACACACCTGGGCTGCGTGGTGCACTGGAACGAAGTGGAAAGTTCCTGGGATTGTCCCTGCCACGGCTCCCGTTTTGACCCATTTGGTAAGGTAATTACTGGTCCGGCAACCAAAGACCTGGGTCCGGCAGAATAAAATCGGGACTGTAACAGCTAACAAAAAGCCCTGCTTTACAAAGTCGTAAAGCAGGGCTTTTTAATTTTTTTTATTATTTCCAGGCATCCAACTCTTTCAGACGCTGGTTAATGCGTGTAGACCAATCTGCCTGTACCTGAGCATCCAGCCCATGGCGCGACACTTTGTCAAATTGGTCCTGCTCAGCTTTCCAGGCTTTAAAGGCATTCCCGACAGTCGAGTTCAGATTTGTCTTCAGGTTGACGCATGACATTCCGAGTTCTTTTAGCTCCCTGCGCAGCAGGCGGGCGTGCACTTCTGTCAGATCAAAATGCAGCTGTTCGTGAGCCAGCAGCTTGTCTGACTGCTTGTTCTTCGACCAGGATTCTCCGGGAAGGAACACGCACTTTACCTCGTAGTAAAACTTATTGTCTTTACACCGGGCGTCTACGGCCAGGTTGGCTGCCGTGAGGGCATGATGGGGGTTGTCGGACTCGGGTGTACCCCTGAAGTCTTCCCAGTTCAATTTCCGGGTAGCAGACCAGGCCAGATGCTCATTATTTGAAATAATGA
Organism: Pontibacter sp. HSC-14F20; assembly: GCF_019599265.1. GTDB lineage: Bacteria > Bacteroidota > Bacteroidia > Cytophagales > Hymenobacteraceae > Pontibacter. The sequence goes on from NZ_JAHZTC010000001.1 coordinate 441,557, forward strand.
GACCGGCTGCGTTCGGAACGTAAATAACAGAAGCCGGTGAACCGGCTGGAGTGGGATGCGGCAAAAGCAAGCCCACCAGTAGGCTAAGAAGTAGAGTAAAAATAAACATCGGCTAAAAGTTTAAAAAGTCTCTATCGGGGCAACACGGTCACCTGTAAATAGGTGCCACTATTGCATTATTTTATTTACTAAGCCTGTTGCTTAGCATTTTAAAGCGCAAGAATAGTAATATAGCGGCTACTGACAAACCGACCAACAAACCAGTCCAGATACCATGCACGCCAAAATCGAGTTTAAAACAGAGTATATACCCAACCGGCAGACCGATTACCCAATAGGCAATCAGGGAGATAAGCCCAGGTATACGCACATCTTCTAGGCCTCGCAGCGCACCAAGTCCTACCACCTGCACCCCATCCGAAATCTGGAACAGGGCAGCTATGATCAGCAGGGTAGAGGCTAATTCGATCACCATCGAATCGTCCAGGTATAGGGAAGGTATAAAATTTTTCCCAGCAATCATAAGAAGTCCGCTCACCATCATGAACAGCACGCCCATCATAAAACTGCTGGTGCCCGCCACCTGCATGGCCCTGAAGTTGCGGAGACCTTTCTGATTGCCCACCCGGATGGTAGCCGCTGCTGCGATGCCGCTGGCCATCATATAAGTGACCGATGCTACGTTAATGGCAATCTGGTGTGCGGCCAGTTCACGTGCGCCCAGCCACCCGATCATGATGGCAGAGAAGCTGAAGGCGCCCATTTCAAACACCATTTGTCCGGAGATAGGCAGGCCTAAACGGAAGATATGATACATGTGCACAAAAGACAGATGCCGGAAAGTGAGAAATCGGTGGAAAGCAGCAAAACGTTTAGCGTAAAGCACATATCCGCCCATCATCAGTGCCATCACAACGCGCGAGATCAGCGTAGCCCAACCCGCACCTACAAGCCCCATCGGTTCAAACCCAAGTTTACCGTAGATCAGGATGTAGTTGAGCACCACGTTGAGTCCATTGGCTATGATGGAGATATACATGGCCTGCTTGGTGAGCGAAAGCCCTTCCGCAAACTGGCGGAAACCCTGAAACAACATCAGCGGCACCATCGACAGAAACAGAATATTGACGTAAGGTATAGCTTGTCTGACTACTTCTTCCGGTTGATCGAGCCAGGTAATGTATGGCGACAGGAAGTACCCGGCTATGAACAGGATAACTCCCAGCAGCAGATTGGAAAACAACCCGTTAAGCAGGAGCAGGGAGATGCGGGTATAATTTCGTCGGCCGTCTGCTGCTGCGATAAGCGGTGTGATGCTGTACGAAACTCCCAGTCCGAACACCATCGTGATCGTGAAAATACTGTTGCCCAGCGATGCAGCGGCTAAAGGTATAGTACCGATCTGACCCACCATCATGCTGTCAACCACACTCACCATGATGTGCCCCAACTGACTGAGCACCACAGGGTATGCCAGCAGGAAATTTTTATGGAAGTGTTCTTTGTATTCTAATGATAGCATAGGGCGTCGGGAAAAAGGACTGCAAAATTAGCGCTTTTTCCTTTGTCCGACACCAGTTCTGGAATATTCGTGTGCTATTTAGGTATGTACAGGTGGCTTCTTTGAACTGCGGAGCTTTGCCAGAATTGCCTTAGCCGGTATCGGAAGCAAGACCAATGCAGCGGTCAAAATTATTTTTTTGGTTATCATGGTGAGATGATTTAGGTTATACCAGGCGATTATACAGCTTTGAAGAGCATGTCAGCAAAAAGGCCCTTTTCATCCAGGTAAGAAGTGATAAGCTCAAAGCCAGCTATTCGGCCCATTTCGGTAGCTTGGGGCAAGGTATACTTGTGCGAATTTTCGGTATGAATTGCCTCCCATGCAGCAAAGGTATAACGCGCTTGTGTAGCCTCGATGTATACCTCCTGCTCACGCTGACTAACTAAAAAGCTCTTCATTACGCCCAGCTGTGGGTCGAATAGCGCAAAGTGCTTGAAAGCATCCATGTCGAAATTACCCCCCAGTTCCCGGTTGATACGCTCCAGCAGGTTCAGATTGAATGTGGCAGTTATGCCACTCGCATCGTTGTAGGCTGCCAGAATGGTAGCAGGATCTTTGGATAAATCTACACCCAGCAGAAATAGGTCCCCTGACTGTAGATGCTGCCTGATCTGGGAAAGGAAATCCAGCCCCTCTTTGCGCTCAAAATTACCAATGTTAGAGCCCAGAAAGAGCACCACTTTCCGCTCAGTCAAGTGCTGTTCGAGCCATTTTAAGCCCGTGATATACTCTGCCACAACAGCTTGTACTTGTATCTCCGGATGCTCATGCTGCAGGTTCTTGCTTAGTCCCTGCATCGCAGACCCCGAAATATCCATCGGAACATAGTCGAAAGGCTTTCCTTGTTCGATCAATTCCTGTAGCAGCAGTTTCGATTTCATAGCATCTCCGGCACCCAGATCGACCAGATGAAAGAAACCACCGGCTGCAAAGGTGCTGACCATAGCTGATCGGTGCTGCTGCATCAGGCTATACTCGGCACGTGTCAGGTAGTATTCCGGCAGGGCCATGATATCTTGGAATAGCCTGCTACCTTTGGCATCGTAAAAGTAGCGGGATGATAATTGCTTCGGGTTTTGGCTCAGGCCATCTGCCACATCTTTGGCAAAAGCAGCACGATCCTGGCTGCCGTCGGTTTTGCGCGAGAGGTCAATCAGTTTATTAGGTGTAGTTTGTAATAGCATAGTTTTATTGTGCCAGTCTAATTCCGGTGAACTGCCAGCGTTTGTCGGGATGAAAGAAATTACGGTAGGTGGTCCTGATGTGGTTGCCGGGAGTAGCGCAGGAACCGCCACGCATCACCATCTGGTTAATCATGAACTTCCCATTGTACTCGCCCAGCGCTCCGGCAGCAGTTGTAAAACCAGGATAAGGATGATAGGCGCTGTAGGTCCATTCCCAGGCATCGCCGTAAAGTTGCTGTATACCTTTGCTATGCGTAGCTGCTCTGGGTTCGAACAAACCTGATTCCTGAAAGTTGCCCGAAGCGGGCAGGTATACCTGTGTCGCGGCTTCCCATTCAAACTCGGTCAGGAGGCGCTTACCTGACCAGGCAGCAAAGGCCTGAGCTTCATAAAAGCTGATGTGGCTGACAGGTTTGTGCAGATCCAGTTTTTCGAGGCCATGTAAGGTATACTGGAACCAGTCCCCGTCCTGCTCCAGCCAGTACAAGGGAGCTTTCAGGCTGGCATTTCTTACCATGGCCAGGCCTTCATCCAGCCAGAAGCGAAAATCGCTATACCCGCCGTCTTGCATAAACGCCAGGTATTCAGCGTTTGTCACCAGGCGGTTCATGATACTAAAGTCCGGCAGCAGCACGTCGTGCACACCCAGCTCGTTGTCGAAGCAAAAACCTTCTCCCTGAAAACCGATGCGGTAAATGCCGCCGGGTACCTCCAGGAATTCAGGCTTCCCCGGATCCTCTGTTTTCGGCGTTGCATCTGTTTTGGTATAGGCCGGTAAAAGCGGATTAGTGCTCAGAATGTATTTGATATCCGTGATGAGTAGCTCCTGGTGTTGCTGTTCATGCTGCAAACCCAGTTCCAGCACGGGCAACAGTTCTACCAATTGATCATCACTTACGGTTTGTAGTAATTCACTCATGTTTTCGTTCACATGGCGGCGGTAGGCATAAATATCCCGGAGCGGGGGGCGTGTAAGCGTACTTCGTTCTGCCCGTTGCACGCGGTTGCCCACCGTATTGTAATAAGAGTTGAACAGAAAGGTATATCTGGGATGAAACACCGGATAATTTTTCAGGTATGGCCCAAGCACAAATTGTTCAAAAAACCAGGTCGTATGCGCCATATGCCATTTCGGAGGACTCACATCGATCATCGGCTGCACTACCGTGTCTTCTGACTCCAGCGGGGAACAGATTTTTTCAGTCTGCGCCCGAATCTGGTTGAATCGCTCAAGTATGGTCTGGCTGATGGAGGCAGTTATCGTTGTCATGGAGATGCGCTGGTTGGCAAAGTGGTAATGAAGCAGGTGTAATTTGAAGCTTTAATATGCTTGTGACTGTCGTGTTAACTCTTTTTCTACGTACTTTGTTTTCGATAAGCCGAATTTGGAAAGCCTAATTTTACGCCATTATGTCTCTACAATTGTCCGTTACGCCTCATCAGCTTCAGTTCAAATTCGATGCCCGTACCTCGCGCGGTGCTATGCGCACGCACCAGGTCTATTACTTGCAACTTCGGGATACGGATAATCAGCAGATAACAGGTATAGGGGAGTGTGCGCCGCTTCCAGGCCTGAGCATCGACGCTCGCCCTGATCTGGAAGCGAAACTCAGGCAGTTGAAAAATGAAGTGAATGAGAAGCTTATTACACCAGACGAAGTGCTGCAATTGCTAAAGTCTGATGATCTGCGCGAGTGGCCAGCCATCCGGTTTGCACTTGAAACGGCGCTGCTGGACCTGCAGCGGGGGGGGCGGAAAATCCTTTTTGAAAACGACTTCAGTCAGGGGAAGGCAGGTATACCCATCAATGGCTTGATTTGGATTGGAGATAAAGACTTTATGCAGGAGCAGATCAGAAAAAAACTGTCTGAGGGCTATACCTGTCTGAAACTCAAAATAGGCAGCCTGGATTTTGCCACAGAGCTTGATATACTGCATCAGATCCGGGAAGTAGCCGGGCCGGAAGAGCTGACCATCCGGGTGGATGCCAACGGTGCCTTCGCACCTGAAGAAGCTTTCCGGAAGTTGGAACGCCTGGCCAGGTATAGCCTGCACTCCATTGAACAACCCATCCGGCAAGGACAACCCGAGCAGATGCAGCAGCTTTGTGCCTATACGCCTATACCTATTGCTTTGGACGAAGAACTGATCGGCGTGCAGGAAGCGACACGGCAGTTGGACTTGTTAGATTTTATAAAGCCGCAGTACATCATCCTGAAACCCACATTGGTAGGAGGACTTCAAGCGAGTGCTGACTGGATTAAGCTGGCAGAGCAACGCAACATTGGCTGGTGGATGACTTCGGCGCTGGAATCGAACATCGGGCTAAACGCGATCAGCCAGTTCACGGCTAATTATAACATTCACATGCCGCAGGGGCTCGGCACAGGACAGCTTTACCACAACAACATCGCCTCTCCGTTGCAAATTAACAAGGGCTGGTTATGGTATAACGAAGTCATCTGGGGAAAATTGCCCGAACAGGCATAAGCTATACCTACCTATACCTGCACACCTACCCAAAACAGAAAAGGCCTGCAAAACTTGCAGGCCTTTTCTGATATAGGAATCATTTCAATTATTACATACCCGGACGACCACGATGCATTCCAGGACCACGCTGCATGTTCTCCTCAGGCGCCGGAGCTCCTTTAAAGCTGCGGATGTTGTAGGAGAAAGTCAGCATGAAGAAGCGCTGCAATACGGTCGACTGCACGTCTTCCACATAAGATTCTGTGACGTTACGGCGAATGCTCACGTTCTGGTTCATCAGGTCATTCACGCTCAAGCTGATCTCACCTTGCTTGTCTTTGAAGATCTTCTTGCCCAGGCTCATATTCCAAAGCAGGAAGCTGTTGTCCACGCCGGCAGATAGGCCAGAGTTATACTGGTGGTTCAGCTCCGTGCGGTATACCAGGTCTTTCCAAAGGATCCAGTTGTAGCGCACGCTCGTGTTCTGGTTGAAGAAATTGTTGTTCTGTGTGGTGCGCAGTGTGTTATTCACGATGTTGTAGCTGGAGAAAGTAGACACTGTAAAGTCTATCTTCTCACTGATATTGCTGCTGATGTTGAAGCCGGCACCCAGGTTGGTGTTGTTAGCGTAGTTCACCTCTCCGTCAATCTTTCCTGGTATTCTGGAATATCCCACCGAACCGTTTACGTTAAAGTTCGAGCTGATGAAGTTAAGCGGCTGTCCGTAGTTGAAGAATGAGCGCACGTTGTAGTAACCATCCATGTTCTCAGGTCGGCTCAGGCGGGCACCCGGACGGAACTCATATCCTTCGGCTATACCTTCCGGTGCACTGGTTGTGTACACACTGTTGGCGACGTAGTTATTGGTCATTGTACCGAACATACCGATAAAAAACACGCGGTTAGTTTCGGCATTAAAGTTACGGTAGCGTACGTTAACGCGAGTTTGATAATCCTGATCCAGATCGGCGTTACCAATGCGTGCCTGCAATGGGTTCGAGATATCGAGCACTTCCTGCAGCTGCTCCACAGACGGCGCGTTGGTGTTGGTTCTCAGGTTGAGGGTCAGGTTCTGGGACTGTGAAAATTTGAACTCATACTCTGCAGACGGCAGGAAGTTACTGAATTTTCGCTTCAAAGGATTCAGGGCAACCGGAAACTGGGTTTCTGATTCGAGTACAGCATACTCGTAACGGGCGTTCACCTGCAATCTGGCCTTGTCGTTACGGAACTGGTAGCTTGGACCCACACTCTGTGACAGGTAATCACTCTTGAATGTGCTGCTCAATGGCATGTTGAAGTTAACGTACTCACCGGCAGTTTCTACATAGTCGTAAGTTCTGCGATCCGAGTCACGCATCTGGTTGCCGATACTGTACTCTAACTGCAGGCGAGATTGCTCACCCAGGCGTTGTGAGTAGTTGGTGCTACCTGACCAGCTGAAGTTTTTGCGATCCAGGCGTATGTACTGATCTCGTAGTACGTTGTTGTCAGGGTTCTCAAAGTTCTGTGTTTGCTCGTACTGAAAACCATCACCGTCTACGTTGTTAATGCTTGTGTTGAAGTTGGTCGTTAAAATGCGGCCAGAGTCACCAAAACGCTTGGAGTACAGGATGTTGTTGTTGAAGTTGAATGAGGTGTTATCTGAGCTGGAGCGGTTCAAAGATTCTGACAGTGTACCGTTCAGATCAAAGGTACGGGCATTTCTGCCAGTGAAGTTGTCATCGTTCTGCACGCGCAGGCTTGGCGTTACGAGTAGGCGATTGTTGGCGTTGATGTTATACTGCAGGCGCATATTCAGGCGATGCCCGTCCTCGCGGTCTCTGTTGTTAGAATCTTCCGTGTACTGCAATCCTGCTTCGTCTGATACGAAGTCACGGAAACGGTACTGGTCGTTAACAATGTCGCGGTTGGTGTAGTTGTAGTTGGCGCTCACATCCATCTTCTTACCCCACTTGTCCTGGTAGTTAATACCGAAGTTGTTGGTGTTGATGATGCCAACCGGGGAGCCACCGCCCCAGCCGCCTCTGCGACCGCGCATGCCACCACCCGGCGTTTCACCGATTGAGAAGTCGAACATGTTGATGTTGTTCGTCAGTCCTGTTATTGTGATGCGGCGGTCGTTGTTAAAGTAGTTGATAGCTGCACCAGCCATGTAACGGTCGTCGGTTCCATAACCTGCTGATATCTTGCCGGTATAGCCCTGGCGACGGTCTTTGCGGGTAATAAAGTTGATGGTCTTCAGTCTGTTACCATCCTCGAAGCCGCTGAAAGCAGCCTGATCGCTTTGTGCGTCAAAGATCTGCACGTTCTCGATCATGTCGGATGAGATGTTGCGCATAGCAGAAGTTACGTCCTCGCCGGTGAAGCGTTTGCCGTCAATCATTACCTGGCGCACTTCCTCGCCTTGTGCCTGAATGCGGCCGTCCTGTACCTGTACGCCTGGCATTTTGGTTACCAGATCCTCGGCACTGGCATCCGGGGCTGTTTTAAAAGCCTTGGCATTAAACTGCGAAGTGTCACCCTTTTGCTCACCGAGCGGTGCACGCCCGATAATCTGTACTTCACCCAAACGGGTGTTTTGCTCCTGCATGCTTAACACACCCAGGTTCATGGGCGTCTGTGCCACCTGCACGGGTCGTGTCAGCATGTCGAAACCCAGAAATCGAACCTCCAGGGTATAATTTCCAGAAGGAACACGTTCAAAACGGAAAGCGCCCTGGCCATCCGTCATAGTTGTTAGAATCGCTTCGCTGGTAGCCCGTTTCATGACCACGCTGGCACCCGGCAGACCGCTTTTGTCTGTAGCGCTCTGCACTGTGCCGGTTACAGCCTGTGCGTATACCTGTGAAAAGCTGATCAGCATGATCAGCAGAGAGAATAACTTTCTCATTCTTAATGTTGTGTAGTAGTAGTGGGAATTTGTGTATTGCTTTAACGGGGTAATGCTTTTGTCAGGAGCCCGCAGTAAATTGCCTGTAAGCCCTTTTCTTCAACCCTTAGAGCTTGTGAGAGCAGCAAAGGTTTAACCATCCGGTAAAAATATTTTCAAGGAATTGTCCGATAGGTATAGGATAGGATTGTGCGATGGCAAAACAACCAAAAAGGCTGATCGGTATACGTTCAGCCTCCATTTTGGGAAATAAAATCACAGTGTAGCGCTTCTCAATTTAATTTTGTGCCGGGAATCCGGTTTTGCAGGTATAGGCTTACAGATATTTCTCCTGAAGCAGTTGTTTAACCTTGTCCATACCTGTACTGGCCTTCTCTTCAAACAGGTGCAGGTTGGGACGCGGACGCATATACGGCAGGTTCGGGTCCACCACCAAGATCGGTGCTTCATCGGGTACCAGATCTACGAGCCCGGCAGCAGGGTATACGACCAGGGAGGTACCCACCACCAGAAAGATGTCAGCACCAAGTGTTTCCACCATCGCCTGCTCCATCAGGGGCACAGGCTCTCCAAACCAAACAATGTTCGGGCGCAACTGAGATCCACGCTCGCATTTATCACCTAAATTCAACTGCCAGCCTTCTATCGGATAAATTAGTTTGGGATCGAGGGAACTGCGGCTCTCGAAGAGTTTTCCGTGCAGGTGGATCACATCGGTAGAGCCAGCACGTTCATGCAGGTCGTCCACGTTTTGCGTAATGATCTTCACGTCAAAGTCCTGCTCGAGCTCAGCCAGAACCTGATGCCCTGCATTCGGTAGCACGCTGTGGGCATTTTTACGGCGCTGGTTGTAAAAGTCCAGCACAAGTTCAGGGTTTTTGCGCCATCCCTGCGGAGAGGCGACCTCCATTACATCATGCCCTTCCCAAAGTCCGTTCGCATCACGAAATGTGGCTATACCGCTTTCTGCGCTTATTCCTGCTCCTGTGAGCACAACAAGTTTTTTCTTCGTCATCTGGTGTTGAAATGGTTTGTTCTTTTTACTGCCTGTGTTCAGACTTGGTTTAATCCGTTACCCGCCACAGAACGAAGCCTATACCTATACCTTTACCTATACCTGCGGGTATACCATAAAGAAGCCGCTCGGGTAGGAGCGGCTTCTTTAAAATTATTTCTTTTTTGGAGCGGCTGCTTTTTTTGCTGCCGGTTTCTTGGCTGCTGGCTTTTTGGCAGCGGCCTTTTTTGTAGCTGGCTTCTTCTCGGCTGTGGCGGTCTCCGCCTTTTTCTTGAATCCGCCACGGCCTTTCTTTTCCGGGGTTTGTTCTGCCAGATCCAGACATTCCTGCAGGGTTAACTCAGCAGGTTCCTTGCCTTTCGGGATCTTCACATTTTTCTTTCCGACCACGATGTAGGGGCCATACCTGCCGTTGAGCACCTGCACCTCGGCATTCTCCGGGAATGATTTGATCAGTTTCTCAGCATCAGCCTTGCGTTTGGCCTCAATCAGTGCGATCGCCTCTTCAGCCGTTACCATCATCGGGTCCAGCGTTTTGGGCAAGGAGTAAAACTTGCTGGCATGGCTGATGTAAGGACCAAACCGACCGATGGCTGCTTTCATTTCCTTCTCCTCATACATCCCTACAATCCGTGGCAATTTAAACAGGTCCAGTGCATCTTCCAGTGACAGGCTTTCAATGAACTGGCCTTTGCGCAAACTGGCGTATACGGGCTTCTCACCAGTATCCGGATTTTCCTCTCCCAACTGCACATAAGGACCGAAACGACCTAATTTGGCCAGTATTTTTTGACCGGAAACAGGATCTATACCTACTTCACGCGCACCGGAAACGTCGGCCCGGTTGATGTTCTCACTGTTTTCGATGCGTTTGTGGAATTTCTCGTAGAAATTTTCCAGCATCTGTTCCCATTCCTGCTGACCGTGTGCGATCTCGTCAAATTCGGCTTCTACACGGGCCGTGAAAGAGTAGTCGATCACATTTGGGAAGTGCTCTACCAGGAAATCATTCACCACCATGGCCGTGTCAGTTGGGAAGAGCTTGCTCTTTTCCGCACCTGTTATCTCGGTTTTGGTCTGGGCTGTAACCTGGTCGTTTTTCAGGGTCAGTACGTTAAATTTACGTTCTTTTCCTTCGCGGCTGTCTTTCTCCACATAACCTCGTTTCTGAATAGTAGAGATAGTAGGAGCGTAAGTCGATGGTCGGCCGATGCCCATTTCTTCCAGTTTCTTCACCAGGCTGGCTTCCGTATACCTTGGGGCAGGGCGGGAGTAGCGTTGTGTAGCCTGCATCTGGCGCAAGCCAAGTACCTGACCTATACTCAACGGGGGCAACATACCTTTCACGTCTTCATCGGCTCCCTCTTCATCATCCTTCGATTCGATGTATACCTTCAAGAAGCCCTCAAACTTGATCACTTCGCCGGTGGCCACCAGTTTTTCCGGCTGTGTCGAAATATCAATGGTAGCAGTTGTTTTCTCAATTTCTGCATCTGCCATCTGAGAGGCAATCGCGCGCTTCCAGATCAGCTCGTACAGGCGCTGCTCGTTGCGGTCGCTACTGGCAGTCAGTTGAGAGAAGTCGGTTGGGCGAATGGCCTCGTGCGCTTCCTGTGCTCCTGATGACTTCGTTTTGAAGCGGCGGGTTTTCACAAACTTCTCCCCGAAAGAGTTTATGATTGCATTAGATGCCCCTTGAATTGCTTCGTCTGACAGGTTCAGGGAGTCGGTACGCATGTAAGATATCTTACCGGCTTCGTACAGGCGTTGCGCAACAGTCATGGTCTGAGCTACCGAGAAGTAGAGCTTGCGGCTGGCCTCCTGTTGCAGGGTAGAGGTCGTAAAAGGAGGAGCAGGGCTGCGCTTGAGCGGTTTGGTTTCAAGGTTCCCAATCGTATAGGTCGCTCCGATACAACGCTGCAGGAAAGCCTGGGCCTCTTCCTCGGTCTTGAACTTTGCAGGCAGTTCAGCCTCCAGGGTTTTGCCCTGTACATCAAACTGTGCTGTGATCCGGAAACTCGGCTCTGCGTTGAATTTCTCAATCTCGCGCTCACGCTCCACCACCAGACGCACAGCTACTGACTGCACACGGCCGGCGGACAAACCTGTTTTTATTTTTTTCCAGAGTACCGGCGAAAGCTCAAAGCCTACCAAACGGTCCAGCACACGGCGGGCCTGCTGCGCGTTCACCAGGTCCATGTCAATACCACGGGGAGAACTGATGGCATTCAGGATCGCATTTTTTGTGATCTCCCGGAAAACAATACGACGAGTTTTGGCTATATTCAGATCCAGGGCTTCGGTCAGGTGCCACGAAATGGCTTCTCCTTCGCGGTCATCGTCCGATGCGAGCCAAACTGTTTCGGCTTCCTTAGCAAGTTTTTTCAGTTGGGATACTACTTCCTTTTTGTCGCTCGATATCACGTAAGTCGGTTTGAACTTATTTTTGATATCGATGGCGTTGTTGTCTTTAGGCAGGTCCCGCACATGGCCGAAACTCGATTTCACCACAAAATCTTTTCCCAGGTATCCTTCAATCGTTTTGGCCTTGGCCGGTGACTCGACTATGACTAAATTTTTTATCATCCTTTATATTTAGGGGCGATTCGTTTGAATTTTGCCCAAAGTTCAAATTTTTTTTCAAACATATACAACCTGAAATTGATAACATAGGTTTAACATGCCATCATAGTTCTTGTGAACAGGCTGTTTTTTGTAGCTTAACTATCTATACGGACCACTTTTATATTTATATGCAACGATTGTTAGTCATTTGCCGCCACGCAGAGTCAAATGATCCTTTTCCGCTCCAACCTGATTTTGAGCGGGAACTTACAAAAAATGGGCAACATCAGGCGCGGCTCACCGGGCAATGGCTCCGCGATTCGTTTCAGAAAGTCGATAAAATACTGAGTAGTCCGGCCCCCCGAGCCGGGCTGACGGCAAGAATATTGGCTGAGAAGCTATACTTTGATAAAGAACAGATCGAGTACGAACCCGATTTTTATAATGCCCGGGAAAGTCTGCTGGTTAATGTTCTGAGCAATTTGCCTGATTGTATACAGCGTGTATTGCTGGTGGGGCACAATCCAGGTATAACCAGTCTGGTCCGCACCCTCACAGAACAACACGTCGGCTACCTCGAACCCGCCGGTGCATATGCCATCAGGCTGGATCTTGACACCTGGCAGGATCTGCATATCAAAACTGGAAAGCTCGAATCAGAGTTTACACAGCCCTAAGGCCATAAACGGCCCAGTTACCATTATTTCTCGATTTTTTTTGATAGCTTTAGAGACTATTATTTTTTCACACCTATACCTGATCATCAAGAAGCTGGATGAAAACCAAAATTGTAGCCGTTATTAACCAAAAAGGCGGTACAGGCAAAACGACCACCACCATCAACCTGGGCAGTGCATTGAGCAAATTGGGGCATAAAGTCCTGTTGGTTGATCTCGATCCTCAAAGCAATTTATCCTACAGTCTCGCCGTCTCATCCCCAGACAATACGCTGGCCGAAGCTTTTTTAGGAACGCGCTCTATAAAAGAAATTCTGGTCGAAAGAGATGGCCTTTGGGTGGCTCCGGGCTCCAACGAATTGGTGGATGTAGAGATATCGCTGGTGTCGCAGCCTGACCGGGAGCAGTTTCTGAAAACTATGCTTGCTCAGGTCAAAGGCTTTGACTATGTGTTGATTGACTGTCCGCCCTCACTTTCGGTGCTTACCCTCAATGCGCTGACAGCGGCCCATGAAGTGCTTATACCGCTGCAAATGGAGGTGCTTACCCTGCAGGGCCTGGACCAAATCATGCAAACAATCGCCAAAGTAAAAAAAGCCTTTAATCCGAAACTTAAAATAAAAGGAATCGTAGTGGTCATGTTTGACGTGCGCCGCAAACTGAGTCAGGAAGTGCTCGCCTACCTGCAGGAGAATGTGAAGGAAAAGATTTTCGACAGCCAGATCCGACTGAATGTGAAGTTGGCCGAAGCACCCTCTTTTGGAAAGAGCGTACTCGATTATGACGGCTCCTCTAACGGAGCAAAAGATTACGCAGCGCTTGCTGCCGAGTTCTGTCAGGTATAGCGCGTATTTGCATAAAATCGCTATTTTTGAGTAAATTGCATTAACATACCCTTTGTACTGTTCAGCCAGTCAGCTTATACCTGATGCTGACGAAGGGCCGAGCAGATGACAAACCCCATACAACCCTAAACATATGGCCTTAGGTAAAAATTTGAAGCTGAGCAAAGACAAGCTCATTAGTGATGTAGAAACCAGCCAATCTGAAAAGACGACTCCCACCCGCGCAAAAGCGAAACAGCAGCTGCCTGCTGCCACTACAGTGGTGGAGGAGAAACAGGAAAAGCCGCCAATGAAACAGGATAGTGCTACTGCTGCCACCCCGGCCGCAAAGGCGGATACCCCTGACGCTGCTGCCAGAAATGATGCCGGCACCAGCACCAGCTCGCTTGCTGTTAAAGGTATGCCGAATGGTAAGCAAAGCCGCAAACAGGTATTGCCATCCAGTCCTGAATACATTAGCGAACAACTTAATAAGGTGCTTTACGCGCTCGACGCCTTTAAGAAAGGGGACATTTCGGTTCGCCTGACAAAACAGAACGACGACATTTTTGCCGAGATCGCCGAAGCCTATAATTCGATGGTGGAAATGATCGGTGGTGTGGGTGGCGAGGTGTCTCGTATTTCGAAGGTGGCGGGAGTAGAAGGTAATCTTAAGGCCCGTGCCTCGGCCGAGAATGCTTCCGGATTCTGGAAGGACATGATCAACAACATCAACGGTCTAGTGGACTCCATTGCGGTTCCGGTACTTGAAGTGGGTAAAGTACTGAAGAACATTTCGCGTGGTAACCTGGACGAAACGTTCCAGATCCCTGTGTCAGGTGACTTCAAGGTCATGGCCGAAACGATCAACCGTACGATCGATAACCTGAACCTGTTTGCGGGTGAGGTAACCCGTGTGGCCCTCGAAGTGGGTACCGAGGGTAAACTGGGTGGCCAGGCATCGGTGCCAAACGTAGCCGGTGTATGGAAAGACCTGACTGACAATGTAAACACGATGGCCAGTAACCTGACCTCGCAGGTACGTGACATTTCGAGTGTGGCGACTGCGGTGGCGAAAGGTAACCTGGCCCAGAAAATATCTGTGGATGTACGTGGTGAGTTTGCCCAGCTGAAGGACAATATGAACCAGATGGTGGACTCCCTCAATATCTTCGCGGACGAGGTAACTCGCGTGGCACGTGAAGTGGGAACGGAAGGTCGCCTTGGCGGACAAGCTAAAGTACCGAACGTGGGTGGTGTTTGGAAAGACCTCACTGACAACGTGAATACCATGGCCAGCAACTTGACCTCTCAGATGCGTGACATCGCGAACGTGTCTACTGCAGTTGCGAAAGGCGACCTGACCCAGAAGATCACGGTGAATGTGCGCGGTGAGATGGCTGAACTGAAAGACATCATCAACCAGATGGTGGACTCGCTCAACATCTTTGCCGGTGAGGTAACCAGAGTGGCCCGCGAAGTGGGAACAGAAGGTAAACTGGGCGGACAGGCGACAGTGCCGAACGTGGAGGGAACCTGGAAAGAACTGACTGATAACGTAAACCTGATGGCCGGTAACCTGACTCTTCAGGTTCGTGACATTGCTGAGGTAGCAACCGCCGTAGCGAAAGGTGACCTGACCCAAAAGGTGTCTGTAGACGTGAAAGGGGAGCTAGGTGACCTGAAAGACATCCTGAATGAAATGGTGGACCGACTGAATGTGTTTGGAGCGGAAGTAACCCGTGTGGCACGTGAGGTTGGTACAGAGGGTATACTGGGTGGCCAAGCCAACGTGCCAAACGTGGCCGGCATCTGGAAAGAACTGACTGATAACGTAAACTACATGGCTTCTAACCTGACGCTCCAGGTACGCGACATTGCTAATGTAGCGACGGCGGTAGCGAAAGGCGACCTGAGCCAAAAGATCACGGTGAACGTGAAAGGCGAATTGGCCGATCTGAAGGAGAACCTGAACCAAATGGTGGACTCCCTCAATATCTTTGCTGACGAAGTAACCAGAGTGGCGCGCGAAGTAGGTACGGAAGGTCGTCTCGGTGGACAAGCATCGGTACCAAATGTGGGTGGTGTTTGGAAGGACCTCACCGATAACGTGAACACCATGGCTAGCAACCTGACGCTGCAGGTTCGTGACATTGCCAATGTTGCCACGGCGGTGGCCAAGGGTGATCTGACGCAGAAAGTATCTGTGGATGTGAAAGGCGAGCTGAATGAGCTGAAGGAAAACATGAACCGCATGGTGGACTCGCTCAACATCTTCGCCGGTGAGGTAACCCGTGTGGCGCTTGAGGTAGGTACTGATGGTAAATTGGGTGGCCAGGCTAACGTGCCGAATGTGGCAGGTGTTTGGAAAGACTTAACAGATAATGTAAATACGATGGCCTCTAACCTGACAACGCAGGTACGAGGTATAGCAAAAGTAGCCACTGCAGTAGCGAAAGGTGACTTGAGTCAGAAGATCACAGTGGAGGCGAGAGGAGAGATTCTTGATCTGAAGGAGAACCTGAACCAAATGGTGGACTCCCTCAACATCTTCGGTGATGAAGTAACCCGTGTGGCACGTGAAGTAGGTACAGAAGGTAAACTGGGTGGACAGGCGAATGTGCCAAACGTAGCCGGTACCTGGAAGGACCTGACCGATAATGTGAACTACATGGCTTCCAACCTGACTTCTCAGGTTCGTGACATTGCCAAGGTAGCGACGGCGGTAGCGAAAGGTGACCTAAGCCAGAAAATTACAGTGGAAGCCCGCGGTGAGATTTTGGATCTGAAGGAGAACCTCAACCAAATGGTGGATTCCCTCAACATCTTTGCTGATGAAGTAACGAGAGTGGCAAGAGAGGTGGGAACGGAAGGCCGCTTGGGTGGTCAGGCGAACGTACCAAAAGTACGCGGTACCTGGAAAGAGTTGACTGACAACGTAAACACCATGGCTTCCAACCTGACGCTTCAGGTTCGTGATATTGCGAAAGTTGCCACGGCGGTGGCCAAGGGTGATCTGACGCAGAAAGTGTCTGTGGATGTGAAAGGCGAGCTGGGTGAGTTGAAGGAAAACATCAACCGCATGGTGGACTCGCTCAACATCTTCGCCGGTGAGGTAACCCGTGTGGCGCTTGAGGTAGGTACAGAAGGTAAACTGGGCGGACAAGCAAATGTGCCAAATGTTGGTGGTACCTGGAAAGACTTAACAGATAATGTAAATACGATGGCCTCTAACCTGACAACACAGGTGCGAGGTATAGTACGCGTAGTAACCGCAGTATCAAAAGGTGACCTGACACAGAAACTGACCCTCGAGGCAAGAGGTGAAGTGGCAGAACTCGCCGATACGATCAATACCATGGTGGTAGACCTGAACCGATTAGCGGGTGAGGTTAGCCGTGTGGCGAGAGTAGCGGGTGTGGAAGGAAAACTGACCGAACGTGCCACACTGGCAGGCGTAGGTGGCAGTTGGAAAGAACTGGTTGATACGCTAAATGACCTGCTGGAGTCCATTGTAACGCCAGTGCTGGAAGTGTCCCGCGTTGTTCGTGCAATTTCTGAAGGTGACTTGACTCAGAAAGTAGAGGCCCACACAGCTGGTGACATTCTAGATATGGCCAATGCCCTGAATCTGGCGGTTGACAACCTGAATGCCCTACTAGGTGAAATAAATGACTCTTCACTGGTTGTGGGAAGCTCTTCAGAAGAAATGGCGGACAAAGGCCTTGAGATGAACCGCGTAACGCTGGACGTAGCACTTGCTATGCAGCAAATGGCGGAAGGTGCCCAGAATCAGGCCCTTAAGACAGACCAGGCTTTCAAATTGATTGAGGAAATCATGAAAACCACGAAAGACACGGCTAACCGTGCGGAAGTGGTGAACAAGTCGGCCTTGCTTGGTGAGGAAACTTCCCAGCTTGGTTTGAAGACAGTGGCAGAAGTGGTGAAAAACATGGAAGAAATCTCCAGCTCAGCTTCACTCACCTCCAAAACGATCGAAGTACTGAGTGCCCGCTCGCAGGAAATCTCCAAATCACTTGGTGTGATCACTGACATTGCAGCACAGACTAACTTGCTTGCCCTGAATGCTGCCATTGAGGCGGCTCGTGCAGGAGAGGCAGGCCGTGGCTTCGCAGTAGTTGCCGAAGAGATTCGTAAACTGGCCGAAGGTTCACGCAAGTCAGCGAGTGAAATTGCGACGCTGGTGGATGATGTGAAAAAAGATACCGCCTCTGCTGCCATGGCGATCTCGACCATGGAAGGCCGTGTATTGAAAGGGAAGAATGCAACGTTTGAAGCTTCCGGCGCCTTTAAGAACATTGCTGCTTCGAGTGGTGAAACGCTTCGTACTGCACAGGACATCCTGACGGCGACTGAGGTACAGAAGTCATCGATTGGCGACGTAGTGAAGTACGTGGAAGAAGTGGTAGCCATTGCGGAACAAACAGCCTCAGGTACTCAGCAGGTAGCGAGCACAGCCAAGCAACTGTCTACCTCCATGCAGGAACTTACTTCCTCTTCTCAGAACCTGAATGACATTGCTGCTGATCTGCAAATCAGTATTTCAGCCTTCAAGCTGGTGGATGGTAATCTGGTGTTTAACCACAGCCCTAAGAATCGTCGCCTGGCTTCCATGCCTTCCAAGCCGAAGCAGAAGCAATTGGCAGGAAATGCTCGACTGAGCTCCGTTAGCTCCAGAAATAAAAACAGCGAGGACAGCAGTAATTAAAACGTTCCGGACTGATGAAAGAAAAGACTAACAAGAAAGAGGGGCAACCAACAACTGGCGTCGTGGAGTCCGGGCCGGACAATGCGGCAGCACTTGCTAATCAGAAGCTTGCCAAAGCGGAAGCAGTTAAAGAAGAGATGATTCACCTGATCGTCTTCAAACTTGGCGCAGAAGAATACGGCATCAAGATAGAACAGGTAAAGGAGGTGACGGTCACGCCGAATGTGACTCGAATGCCACGAACGCCCGACTTTATTAAAGGAGTAGCCAATATCCGGGGGGATATTATCGCCATTATGAATCTCGAGGAGCGTTTTGGCATACGTCCTGTTCCTTTGGCCGATGACCTGAATCCGCGTATCACCTATACCTTAGTGATTGAAGCAAAGGAATACAGTATTGGTGTGATCGTGCGCGAAGTGCCACAGTCCCTGAACCTGTCCATGACCAAAATTGACAAGGCCCCTTCGTTTCTGCAGGACATCAACATTAATGAAAACTACATAGAGGGCATTGCGAAAGTAAACAACCGCCTGATAATCGTGTTGGATATGTACAAAATCCTGACCCAGGATGAGATCAGGGAGTTGAAAATTAATTAAAGCAATTCATTCAAATTGAAGCTATACTTTAAGGTATGAAAAGAATTCTGATTGTAGATGATTCCTTCTACATGCGCACAATGCTCAAAAACATGCTCACAGATGCAGGTTATGAGATAGTTGGGGAAGCTCCGAACGGACAGACAGCACTGGAACTGGCCAAAGAAACCAATCCTGACCTGATTACCCTCGATGTTATTTTACCAGACAATACAGGACTTGATGTGCTCAAGGGCATTAAAGCAGATCAGCCTGACATGAAGGTCGTGATTGTGAGTGCCGTAGGGCAGGAAGTTATCGTGAATGAAGCATTGGAATACGGTGCACTTTCCTATATCGTAAAGCCTTTCTCAGAGGAACGGGTGCTGGAGGTAGTAAAGAAAGCGCTCGAAGAGTAGTAAATTCTGACTTAAGGAGTACGTATTGTTGGTAGAAGTAAAGGAGATGTACTTTGAAAAGACAGAATAACAGGCTGAAGGTACTGGTTGCTGACGGATCAAGTCACGCCCGCCTTGTGCTTGAAAGTATACTGAGCAGCTCACCTGATCTGGAGGTCATTGGACTTGCCTCTAGCGGAGATCAAGTGCTGGAAATCTTGCGCCATCAAAAAGTGGATGTTATATTGGCTTCAGTGGATCTTCGGAAAAATGCGCAGTTATTAGTTTTTAAGCAGGTTTTTAGTGAGTGCCCCACACCGATCGTGATGTTGGTTGAAAAAGAACAGCTCAGTCTTGATCTTCTCGAGCAAGCTATCGATCTAGGCGTTTTTGGGGTGATCCTAAAACCAGGCCCTAGTACAAGACCTGCCTATAGGTCAATAGCGGACGAGATTCGCAGAAAAGTAGTCGCAGTGCGGGAGTCGGAATACTTTGACCCTAAAAAACGCCTGAGTATGCTGGGCGAGGAAGCACAGATTATACCTCAGGCAACGGCAAAAAAGGAGTTCCGAAATGTGACGGCAGACACGATCATTGTGATGGGAGCTTCCACTGGTGGAACGCAAGCGGTGGAGCAGATAATCAGACAACTCGACCCAAAGCTGAAGGCTTGTGTTTTAGTTGCTATACACCTGCCTCCCAAGTTCACGCATAGCTACTCACGCAGACTAAAGGGCATGACGGACTTAGCTGTGGTTGAAGGGCGTGCAGGTATGATTCCTATGCCTGGTAAAGTGATTATAGCCCCCGGAGGTAGAAACATGATTGTACATACTGTGATGGGAAATACCGCCAATTTAAAAATAGGCTTTAGTGAAAACGACGGCACAGCGCATGATCTACCCTCAGTTGACCAACTGATAATGACGGTGGCGCAGAGTGGCGTGCGACGCGTGATTGGTGTGGTTCTGACAGGTATGGGCAAAGATGGCACAGCAGGAGTATTGGCCCTATCACAGCGCAAAGGAGGGTATGTCATAGCACAGGATGAGGCATCGTCTGCCATTTTCGGAATGGCAAAATCAGCCATAGATAGTGGTAATACTGACAAAGTGCTGCCTTTGTCAGAAATTGGCCAGTACCTGAACTGGTATGTGGCAGCAAACAGCAGCAAGTCAGTACAACTGACGTGAATTCATGAAATCGAGAGAGCAGGAGTATAAAGAGATTTTTATAGCAGAAGCGCTGGAGTACTACGACGCCCTTAACAGGCTCATCAGCGAACTGGAAAAAAAGCCGCAGGACGATCAGGTGCTGGCGGAGATATTCCGTATGCTGCATAACCTGAAGGCAAACGCAAAAGCGATTGGCTACCTGCAGATTTCCGATGTATCGCATAAACTTGAAACTGCCTTTGGCCTGATCCGCAACAAGGAACTGAGTTTCAGCGATGAAGTAGTTGGTGTCCTTTTTGACGGTATCGACTTGCTCGGTGAACTGATCAAGGGCATTGACAGCGAACGGCAGGTGGAAATTGATCCGGTTCTGATCCGCAACCTCGATATCATTGTTGATAGCCTTTCGGACAGTACGGTAGAGCTGGCTAAGGTGCAGAAGTTCAGTACTTCACGAAACCTGACGCTATCCGATCTCATTTACATTCAGGTAAAGAAACTGGACCACCTCATGAACCTGGTGGGGGAGCTAATCATTGACCGCGACCGAATTCTCTCTCTAAGCCGCGAACTGGACAATGATGAACTAAAGACTGTAAGCTCCCACCTATACCGGATTACAGAGGACCTGGAGTACAGTGTGATGGATGCGCGCCTGGTTAGCATCGGTACTTTGTTCAACAAATTCCCGAGGGTGGTGCGCGATATCTCGACTTCCGAGAAAAAAGAAATTAACCTGGAGTTAACTGGTCAAGACATTCAGATTGACCGCAATATTCTGCAGATTATAACAGATTCGTTGCTGCATCTGGTGCGCAATGCGATCACGCACGGTATTGAAAAGCCTGAACAGCGTGCTAAGGTGGGCAAGCCCAAAGTTGGTTCGCTTCAGCTCTCAGCCCGCAGCGACCGCGAAAGTGTGATTATCACCTTAGCTGACGATGGAAGAGGAATTGATGTCGGAAAAGTTAAGAAAGCAGCTGTTGAGCGGCATATGATTGCAGGGGAAGTGGCAGATGGGCTTCCGGACTCAGAAGTATACTCTTTCCTGTTTGAGCCCGGTTTTTCGCTGGCCAAGGAGGTAACAGAGTACTCTGGCCGGGGTGTCGGTTTAGATGTAGTGAAAAATGCGATTGACTCCATAGGCGGTCGCATTCGTATAGAGTCAGAGAAAGGCAAAGGAACCTCTTTTATTCTGCAGTTACCAACCTCAATTGCAGTTAAGGGAGCACTCTTATTCGAGATAGACAGTATTTTCTATGCCATCCCACTAATCCATACCGATTCTGTGGTGGCCCTGGATAAAGACGAACTCCACGAAGTAGGGGATGTGCTCGTTGCCGATATTAAAGGGGAGACCGTAACGGTAGTGTACCTGGACGAGCTCCTGAATGTAGAAGAAAGCCAGATGCGTCTGGGTGATAAAACACGGTTAAAGGGTCAGGTACAGAACATCATTATTGTTTCGTATAACAACCGCAAACTCGGCCTGATTGTGGACAAGCTATACCGGCAGCAGGATATAGTGGTGAAGCCACTCAGCAAACCGCTGGATAGCATTGATTTATATGGCGGTGTCACGCTGCTTGGTACAGGTAAGGTATGCCTGGTGCTGGATGTGCCCGCTATTACCAGATACTTTGTGAACAGAAGATGAGGAACTGAGGCGATGGATAACATTATTAATAACACGATGAACATGATGGATACGCATGTAACCGAGTTGGAAAAGGATATTATCAAGGAGATCCTGAATATAGGACTGGCCCGCGCTGCCGATTCTTTTGCTACTATCGCCAAAGATAAGGTGATGCTCAAGGTGCCTGATGTGCAGCTGATTGAAGTTAAAGACCTTATTTCGCTCATCGCCAGATACGAGAACTCACACTTTATCATTCAGTCTGATATAAAAGGAGACTTCAACGGGGCTACGCTCATGCTTTTTTCAGATGAGCACATCACCCTGCTTTCCAACGTTTGCCTTAGCATGCTGAACGTGCAGAAGGGCGAACTGAATGTGATGCAGGAGTCACTTTTACTTGAGATCAGCAATATCATCACGGGCGCACTGGTAACGCAGTTAGCCAACATTCTGAAGAGTAATATCTACGGATCACCGCCAAAAGCCCCTAAAAGCCATATCGCGAACTCACTAAAAGATATTCTGGTGCAGCACCCGCTATTTCAGCCGCTCGTTTTTACTGTTATCACAAAGTTTCAGCACAACTCAAAAGACGTAGAACTGCCCCTGCTGCTCTTCTTCGATACCAGCACACTACTTAAAATGCTTGACATTATCAGAACTTTTAAGGTATAAGCCATACATTCTATACCTGCTGATAATTTTTTGAAATAAATTATCTGACGAGCTATACCTGTCTGTTTCATCCCGACAGGTATAGCTCGTTCACTTTTTGGGCTATTCCTACTCTTATTTGAGACGGTTCGTGGCTCGCTTCGTACTATTCTAACTGAAAGGTGTAGTTTGATTATAGCGTCAGTTTTCGTTTTTTTGCATTTTTATTTACAAGAAACCTCAAAGTCAATTAATGAACGCCTTAGGAAGACACATTTTAGTTGAATTTTACGATTGCTCTCCTGAACTGATGAACGATGTGATTCACATCGAAAACAGCATGGTTGCCGCTGCCGAAACAGCCGGCGCCACTGTCATCAACAGTACTTTTCACCACTTTTCACCTTACGGAGTATCCGGCGTGGTGGTGATTCAGGAAAGCCACTTGGCCATCCATACCTGGCCTGAGTATGGCTATGCAGCCGTAGACCTGTTTACCTGTGGCGACTCGGTTGACCCATGGGTTTCTTACATGTATCTGAAAGAGGCCTTCGAGTCTGGTCATGGCTCTTCGATGGAACTGCGCCGCGGTCAGCTGAGTCTGTTAAAGCGCAACGACTTCAATCTGGAGACATTACGTGATGCAGCTTCCAAAACCATAGAAGCGGAAGGTTCTATTACGCGGGATGTTTGGTTCACAGAGCGTGACGAGAACATCGCCTTGTCACTGAAGCACACCGGCAATCAGCTTTACAAGAAAGACTCGGAGTACCAGCGCGTAGAGATCTATGAAACACTTGCCTACGGCAACATGCTTACCTTGGATGGTATGGTAATGTGCACGCAGAAGGACGAGTATGTATACCACGAAATGATTACTCATGTACCCATGTTCAGTAACCGCGCTGCGAAGCGTGCACTGGTAATCGGTGGAGGTGACGGCGGAACCGTACGTGAACTATTGCGGCATGAACAACTGGAGGAAGTGACTCTTGTTGAGATTGACGAACTGGTTATTGAAGCCTGCAAATTACACCTGCCTGAAACTGCTGTGGCATTTGATAATCCGCGTCTGAACCTGCTGGTAGAAGATGGTATCAAGTATATTAAGGAATGTGTCGATGAGCACTACGACTTGATCATTGTCGATTCTGCTGACCCGGTTGGTCCTGGTGAAGGACTTTTCACAGCAGAGTTCTATCAGGAGGTATACCGCTGCCTGACAAAAGACGGCGTGATGATTACCCAGAGTGAATCGCCTCGTTTTAACTCGGCTGTGTTTGTAGAGATTTACGATACCTATAAGAAGATTTTCGGACAGGATAAAGTGCACTGCTACCTGGCAGCTATACCTACTTATCCGACCGGCACGTGGAGCTTCTCGTACTCAGCAAAAGGCAATGCAAATCCTTTGCAGTTTGACAAGACGGCGGCTACTGAGTTTTCTAAGCAAGCGGGACTCAAATACTACAATGAAAACGTGCACATGGCTGCCTTTGCGCTTCCAAACTTTGTGAAGGAGCTATTAAACTCAAACCCTGATAACGTAACTGATGAATACTCAGCAGAACCAACCAACTAATAGCAAGCAACAAAAGATCGCTACGTTCGACCCGAATGGTGTAGGCGATGTGAACGGTGGCCTTTTCGGTTTGCCTTTTACCATAGAAGAGTCGGAGGTTGTGCTTATACCTGTGCCCTGGGAAGTAACGGTGTCTTACAGTGCCGGTACAGCAGCTGGCCCGCAAGCCATTAAATCGGCTTCTCCACAACTTGACCTGTTTGAGCCTGCCATTAAAGGTGCCTGGAAACTAGGTATAGCGATGGAAGAGATTTCAGAGGATTGGGCTGCTGTGAGCGATAACCTGCGCCAGCGGGCTGAGAATTATATCAACTGGCTGGAGGAAGGAAGTCCGGAATCTGACAGAGCCGAGTTTGAGAACCTGCCGGCTGAGGTGACTGAAAAAGGAGAGGAGCTGCTGCAATGGCTGAAGGCAAGGGCGCACAACTACCTGGATCAGGGTAAATTGGTTGGCGTAGTAGGCGGGGACCACAGCACCCCGCTTGGTTTGATGCACGCACTGGCAGAACGCCATGAGGAGTACGGCATCCTACAGGTTGATGCTCATGCTGATTTACGGGATGCCTATGAAGGCTTCAAATATTCTCATGCTTCGATCATGTTCAATGCGCTGCAACTGCCACAGGTCAAAAAACTGGTGCAGGTAGGTATACGTGATATCTGTCAGGCAGAGGCAGAACTAGCTAATCAGTCAAACGGACGGGTGGCGATATTCTACGATAGTGTGCTCAAAGAGAATATGTACGAAGGTGACAGCTGGAAAAAAGAGTGCAAGAAAATCATTGCCCAGCTTCCTCAAAAGGTATACATCAGTTTCGACATCGATGGTCTGGACCCAAAACTTTGCCCTGCGACAGGTACCCCGGTGCCTGGAGGTCTGGAGTTTGAAGAAGCCATATACCTGATCAAAGCGCTTGTGAGATCAGGACGTGAGATCATCGGTTTTGACTTGTGTGAAGTAGCACCTGGCGAGAGCGAGTGGAATGGCAATGTAGGAGCGCGACTGCTTTATAAGTTGTGTAACTGGATGGCCGTATCTCAAAAGCGACTGGAAGTACAGTAGTCTTACCTTTATTCCCGGTTTGCCGTATAGTGGGGTAGAAATAACAATCTATCACTATATATCGAAACAAAATGGGGATCATCATTAAGATTTTACTGACCGGTGTAGCCGCTCTTTTGGCTGCCTACTTACTGCCCGGTGTGCATATTGACGGATTTATAACGGCTCTGATACTGGCAGCCGTGCTGGCCTTGCTTAACGCGGTGGTTCGTCCGATCCTCGTTATCCTGACAATACCGGTTACAATACTGACCCTTGGCTTGTTTTTGCTGGTCATCAATGCATTAATTATTCTGTTGGCCGACTATCTGATAGGAGGTTTCGATGTGGATGGATTCCTGTGGGCGCTTATTTTCAGCTTGTTGCTGTCACTTATCACAGCAATACTGGATATGATCTTTTAATTCGCAATGTTACCACAAACAGAAAAGCTCCTGGTTTAGGTCAGGAGCTTTTCTGTTTTGTATAACCTGGTATTTAGCGAGACATCCAGGCTTCGCAGGCGTCAGCACACTCGCGGCAGGCGTCGGCGCATTTCTGGCAATGGTCATGGTCATGCTTGCGGCACTCTTCTTCGCAGAGGCGACAAATTTCAATACATTCCTTCATTACATGTTTGGCATGGGCTGAATCACGGGCTACAAAACGTGCGGTAAGCGTGCAGATGTCGGCGCAGTCACGGTCCAGCATAATACAACGAACCATCATTTTTACGTCGTCCTCCTGCAGGCAGGCAGTGGCACAGGTCTCACAGGCAGTAATACATTTGATCAGCACATGCTCTAATTCATTGGTTCTTTCAGATTTCATAGTTTATCAGTTATAAGGTTCACATCTTCATAAAATACGGTTACCCAAAGTCATTGTTTGTTAATCTGAAACGTGTAGCTAAAACAGGAACCTATTTCACGCCGATTATGGTTAACTTTGGGTTTAGTACAGCAAATATTTTTCGCATCGTTACACTGATTACAAGGCATGAGTTTAGGTATAAGAGAGGCACGTGAAGCATTAAAACTGTATTTTGGGTATGAGCAGTTCAGGCCCATGCAGGAGCAGATCATCACACATATTCTGGAGCAGAAAGATGTGGTGGTGCTGATGCCGACCGGCGGCGGAAAATCTGTTTGTTTTCAGGTGCCTGCTGTGGTGATGCCAGGTCTGTGCGTGGTTGTGTCGCCATTGATTGCCCTGATGAAAGACCAGGTTGAAGCGCTTTTAGCCAATGGTATACCTGCTGCTTATTTAAATAGCTCGCAGACTACTGATGAGCAGTATAAAATAGAGGAGGAGAGCCTGGCAGGGAAGATCAAACTGCTGTACGTTTCTCCCGAAAAATTGCTTTCCGCTGGCTTTTTCTCATTCCTGAAAAGATTGCAGGTTTCCCTTTTTGCTGTGGACGAAGCACACTGTATTTCGTCATGGGGGCACGATTTCAGGCCGGAGTATACCCAGCTTCGTGCCCTTAAGCAACAATTTCCGGCTATACCTGTCGTGGCGCTGACTGCCACTGCCGACAAATTAACGCAGAAGGATATACAGGAGCAATTGCAACTCCGAAAGCCTGAAGTGTTTGTAGCCTCATTTGACAGACCGAACATTAACTTGACCGTACTGCCCGGGCAGAATCGCTTTAATAAGATCACAGATTTCCTCTCACGAAGACAAGGGCAGCCAGGTATAATCTATTGCCTGAGCCGAAAAGCCACCGAGAGCCTCTCGGGCAAGCTGCGCGATAACGGGTATAATTCCACTTTCTATCATGCAGGTATGAGTGCCCAGCAACGCTCAAAAGCACAGGAAGCTTTTCTGCGCGATGATGTGCAGATTGTTTGCGCTACCATTGCTTTCGGTATGGGTATAGACAAGTCGAATGTGCGCTGGGTGATTCACTATAATCTACCTAAAAATGTAGAAGGATACTACCAGGAGATCGGGCGGGCCGGGCGTGACGGTGCCAAGTCAGATGCGCTCTTGTTCTACAGTTTTGCGGATGTTATGAATCTGCGCACGATGCTGTCGGACAATGACAAGTCGCAGAACGAATTGCAGTTGGTTAAGCTGGAGCGCATGCAGCAGTTCGCCGAAGCAACCTTTTGCAGAAGGCGCATTTTGTTGCAGTACTTCGGGGAGCGAATGAGCAAAGACTGTGGTAACTGCGATATTTGCCGCAACCCGCCCAGCCGCTTCGATGGCACCCTGATCGCCCAGAAAGCCTTGTCAGCCATCGCCCGCTCACAGGAAAAACTGAATATGAGTCTTCTAGTAGATGTGCTGCGCGGTTCCCGCAACAGCCAGGTGCTGTCCGGCGGCTTCGATCGCATCAAAACATACGGGGCAGGCCGCGACATTGGCACCCTGGACTGGCACCGTTATCTGCACCAGATGCTCAATGCTGGTTTGGTTGAACTGGCCTATGATCAGAACTATACCTTAAAACTGACAGAGCAGAGCGAGCAGGTTCTCTTTAAAGGCCGTAAAATAGAACTAGTGAAGTTTGAAGATGCCAAGCAGCAGACTGAAACATTACAACGAGAAAAGCCAAAACGGGAGATTATTCGCGATGCCTTGTTCGAGCGACTGCGTGCTTTGCGTAAACGAATGGCCGACGAACAGAATGTGCCGCCTTATGTAGTGTTCACGGACAGCACACTGCAGGAGATGGCAGCAGAAAAGCCCTCAAACCGCATTGCCATGTTAGCAATCAGTGGGGTTGGCGCTCAGAAATTCGAACGTTATGGGCATGATTTTATAAATGAGATCATTGCTTTTATGACAGAAGAGCAGGCTAAAGGCAGTGCGATCAAAGGAGCGACGCACCTGGTGACGTGGGAGGCGTATCAGCAGGGCCTGAGTCCGGAGGAAATAGCTAGGCGCCGCAACCTGAACCCTGTTACAATCTATTCCCACCTGGCCACGCTACTGGAGCAGGGCTACGATGTGCCGGTACACGATTTCGTATCGAAGCGGGAGTACGAGGTAATCGTGGAAGCGATTGAAAGTCTCGGCAAGGATGCCAAGCTAAAGGATTTGTTTGAACACTTGGAAGAGCGATACGAATACTTCAAGATCCGACTTTCCCTGGCCATGTACAAGATGCAGTATGTCTGGTGATTTTTCGGTATAGCAATTTCTAAACAAAGAAGGCCACCCGATCAGGGCGGCCTTCTTTGTTATTATGAGGTATAGAAATTACTCAATTGAAGCAATTGAATCTGGCCAGCTGTCTTTGTCACCATTCACGATACCTTGCGAGAACACTTCGCCACGAAGAAGCAGAATACCGGCTACGTGCGGTGCTGCAAGGGAGGTTCCGCTTCCGGCGCTACCGAAACCACCGCCTATGCGTGTAGAAGATATGTTCACGCCCGGAGCGGCATAGTCAACTGGTGCACCATAGTTGGAGCTTGACCAGAAATTCTGATATTGATCCATAGCAGATACTGTGTACACACCAGGCGCATTGACACGGGCTGGAGAGTTAACTGAGCAGTCTGTAGCGCTGTTTCCAGCTGCGATCGCAAACAGGATACCTCTTCCGGCGGCCGTTGTCACAGCATTATCCAGTGTGCTCGAAATGCCGGAGCCAAGGCTCATGTTCACCACATCACCAGGTTTTGCCATGTTAATTACATAGTTCACAGCGCTGATAGCACGTGATACAGTTCCGTAGCCTGTGTTATCGAATACGCGAAGAGCAACAATATTAGCATCAGCTGCTACACCTACCACGCCGCTGCCATTGTTTTTGGCGGCAATGATACCGGCAACTTTTGTACCATGACCAAATCCATCCTCAATAGAAGCATCGCCATAAATGAGTGATGCGCTGCGCTGAAAGTCTACATTCAGGTCCGGATGATCTGTGTCAATACCTGAGTCGATTATCCATACCGTTTTGCCGGTACCGTCACCGTAGCCATTCATTTCTATATTCCAAGGCAGGGTTTCACCAGCAAGAGGCGTAATTTTAGTGTATGAGCTGCTGCCAGGTTGCTCAGGTGCAGGGCTTGGTTCAGTAGGAGTCGGCTCTGTTGGCAGAGGCTCTGTAGGTGTTGGTTCAACTGGAGCAGGCTCTGTTGGGGTAGGCTCTACAGGAGCAGGTTCTGTTGGAGTTGGCTGAGTAGGAGTGGGTTCTGTTGGTGCTGGCTCAGTTGGAACTGGTTCCGACGGAGTCGGGTCTACCGGATTAGGTTCGGTTGTGTTCTTCTTGCCGTTACCATTACCATTACCATTACCCTTACCTTTTGTGTCTGTATCGGTATTTCCATCTTTGGTTTTGCCATTACCATTTGTGGAAGCGTTCATATTAGGTTCCTTGGTTTTACCGCTATTACCTCTCGTCATGCTGTTTTCGTTGGCAGAATTTGCAAGCATAATGATACGGTCCTGCTCAACATAAGCAACTTCCGGATTTTTACGCAACTGATCGAGCTGATTCTTAGTGAGACGGGCTGCAAAGCCGTTTACATTTCCTTCAAAAGTTTGTTTGATAGCTTCGCGCTCTATACCTGAAGCAAGCATCATCCGTTCCCGCAGTGACACTACAGCAGCACGTCCGGCTATGGTCATAGCGCTTACACCGGTCGAGCTTAAATTGCTGGAGCCGTTTTTAAATACCACAATGTACTGGTCAGGTATAGCCTGTCCGTGCTGTGCATTAAATTGAGCGGCATCGGTCTGAAACTGCTCCTCCATAAAGTCCTCTTTCTGACAGCTAGAAAGAGTGAGTACTGAGGCAAGCGCTAAACCAGACAGCGCCTTAAATAGTGTAGAATTGTTCATCATATAAGTTTGGTTGGATTGGGTAATTAATTGAATTATATTTTCACAGAAACCCGTAACATTGCAAGTTTTATAAAAGTTTACGAATGTGATAAAATTGTATGAATTTTATTTTTATGTAAGACCTAAAAGGATAAAGGATTCCGGTCCGCATTTAAAAATGTGGATTCTCGAAGATGGTTTTCTCGTGAAGAGATATACTGTATGTGAGGGTTTAGTAGATTTTTATCATATAATACACGTATTGAGTAACTTTTCACGAAAGATAATTGGATAAAAAGTAAGAAAGCAAATTTTCAATCAAATAAATTTATATTGAACTATTAAGAGGTGTTACTTTTATTAAATACTTGAATATACATTATTATAATTGTATTATACCGTCATGTATAGGTTTTTATAAATATAACTAAAAAAGACCACATTTATTTGCTAATAAAATTAGTATAATACGTATAGATTTAGTAAGTTTACATGCCGGCACCAAGCGTGCTCTGTTTATTATCAGTACACGAACAAACAATAATAGTGGAAAAGGTAACATCGAATATAAGACACCTTCGCAAGCATGCCGGTTATACCCAGGCACAGCTTGCAGAAAAGTTAGAGATCAAGCGTTCGTTGGTGGGAGCGTATGAAGAGGGTAGGGCAGAACCAAAACTGAGTACCCTTGTAAATGTCGCCCGCCTTTTCGAGGTTTCTCTGGACGAGCTCATCACAGCCGATCTCTCAGACCCGAATTACAAACCCGAAGCCGGTCAATCGGGTGGTGGCAAACTGCGGGTACTGGCCATTACGGTTGATCAGGAAGATCGTGAAAACATAGAACTGGTGCCGCACAAAGCGAGTGCAGGCTATCTCAACGGTTATTCAGACCCCGAGTTTATTGAGGAGCTTCCCCGTTTCCGGCTTCCTACTTTAGGCAGCGGCGGTACTTACCGTGCGTTTGAGATCAGTGGCGACTCCATGCTGCCCCTGTCCTCCGGCACCGTCATTGTCGGGCGTTTTATTGAGGACTGGAGTACCGTAAAAGATGGAACCCCCTGCATCGTTGTCAGTGGCAAAGAGGGAGTGGTCTTCAAGCGGGTATACAACAAGATGAAAGAAGCTGCTACGCTTCGCCTTCATTCCGATAATCCCCTTTACACTCCTTATGATCTCTCAGTTGATGATGTCGTGGAGATCTGGGAAGCCAAGTCTTATATAAGTTCTACTTTCCCGATTGCTGACATTTCTCTTGACAAGCTCTCTTCCATTGTGCTGGATTTGCAGAAGGAGATGCTTAAACTGAAGAAAGCGGAATAATTTAAAACTGTTTAAGGTATAGAAGTAACAGCGCATCCTGCTCCTGATAGGGCAGGATGCGCTGTTTTAGCGCTGTTTTACGCTGCTGGTTAACTACCAACGGCATTATGCGTAAAGGCATAACATAAAACAAAAGCGCGATATGATACGATTAATTACCGATTCTCAAAGATATGAGGCCAAAGTGGAAGGAGAGCTCCGTTCCCACTACCTTTTCTCGTTTGCAGATTATTACGATCCTGAAAATATGGAATTTGGACCGTTGCGTGTCTTCAATGATGACTACGTTCATCCACGCTCCGGTTTTCCCTCACACCCGCACACAGAATTAGAGATCGTGACCATCGTACTCTCAGGGGAGTTGACACACAAGGACAACATTGGAAATGAAACCAAGATTAGGCCAGGCCAGGTGCAGCGAATGACAGCAGGCACAGGCATCACCCACACTGAAGCGAATGAAACGGACGAGGAGATTCACTTACTACAGCTTTGGTTTTTGCCCAATAAGCGAGGACTGGCCCCTTCCTATGAAATGATGGATGTTGGTTTTCTGAAAGCAAAAAATGAGCTTAAACCGTTGGTGACTGGGCAGAAGGTGCTGGAAGATGTGGCATATATCAATTCAAACTCCACGGTGTACTATGGCAGTGTAACGCAAGGCGAGGAAATAACTTTCAGGACATTTAAGCTCCGCAGAGCCTTGATCTATGTGCTTACGGGAAGTTTATTGGTCAATAATGTGGAAGCTGATCAACATGACCAGATCAGGCTCGACGAGCAGGAAGTTATTGGTATAAGAGGAACCGCAGATGCCACTTTTATTTTGGTGGATGTTCCGGCTGTGGAGGCGAATTACTAAGATCACCTAAACAAATAAAGCAGTTGGCAGGCCGATAGTGGTGCTGCCAACTGCTTTTGCTTTTTTAATCGGCCTCATCGCCAGGCGTAGCAATGGCTTCCTGCAGGAGGTGTTCATCCAAATGTTTACTCGTTTTAGCGCCTAGTTCACGTAGTATCTCCACTCTTCGAATCAGGTTGCCTTTGCCGTCAGTCAGTTTGTTCATGGCACCGTTGTAGGCAGTCTGGCTCTGCTCCAGATGGCGGCCTACCGTTTTAAGATCCTCTACAAAGCCTACAAATTTATCATAGAGCTTTCCGCTCTCCTCCGCAATTTTAAGCACGTTTCGCTTCTGGTCCTCCTGCCGCCACACGCCGGCCACGGTGCGTAGGGTAGCCAGCAGGGTGGAAGTAGTCACTAGCACAATATTCTTGTCAAAGGCATCGGTAAAGATATTCTGATCATGCTGCAGCGCCAGATTAAAAGCCGGCTCAATGGGAATGTACATGAGCACAAAATCAGGAGAATTAATGCCGCTGAGACGATGATAGTTTTTGCGACCAAGATCGGTATAGTGTGTCTTGATAGAGGTGATATGGCCGCGCAGGTATGTTTCCAACTGCGATTCGTCTTCGCAACTGCAGTAGGCTTCATAAGCCACGAGCGAAAGTTTTGAGTCGATGACCAAGTGCTTGGAGTCTGGCAGGCGTATAATCACATCGGGTCGGTATACCTGTTGCTCGTCGTTTTGCCTGACTGCTTCGCGCTCGTAATGCACGCCTTTGCGCAAGCCCGATTTTTCGAGCAGACTTTCCAGCAGGTATTCGCCCCAGTTACCTTGTGTTTTGCTTTCGCCTTTCAGGGCTTTGGTCAGGTTGAGTGCATCCTGACTCATTTGCTGGTTTAAGGCCGATAGCTGCGTGATTTGTTCTTTTAGTGAAATGCTGTCCTTGAGTGTTTTCTCATACGTCTGGTCTACTTTAGTCTCAAATTCCCTGATTCGCTCTTTGAGTGGAGACAGGATACGTTCCAGGTTTTCGGAGGAGGCTTTGTTGAAGTGCTCTGCATTCGTCATCAGCACCTGGTTGGAAATATGCTGAAACTGCTGCAGGAATTTTTCGCGCAGTTGCTCCAGTTCATTGGCCTGCGCGTGCATGCGCTCACGCAAATGTTCGTAGTCAGATTCGGTTTTAGTAAGCGCATTGGTCAGCTCCATGGTTTCAGTCTGGGCATCGCGCAACTGGTTTTTCAGCGCTTCGGCTTCCTGCGCCTGATGTCTGGATTGTCCCTCCAGTACGCCCTGGGCCACAACTGCCTGATTGAATTTATCCTGCAGTGCGCTTATTTTTCCTTTCATAGCCAGATAGGCTACCACGAGCCCTGCCAGAAATGCCGCTATACCTTCCATTATCTCCATACAGTAAAGGTATGTTTTTTTAGCATTTCAAACCAGATGCTAACAATTTTAGTTTTTAAGTTTGCTCTGGATAGTCTGTTGCATTCCATTCAGCATAAAACTGGGCGAGAAATCCTTCCATGTACCGGTGGCGTTTTTCAGCCATTTGCCGGGCAGTTAGGGTATGCATCCGGTCCTTCAGGAGTAGCAGCTTTTCGTAGAAGTGGTTGATGGTAGGTGCAGTACTGGATTTGTACGTATCAAAATTGTCGTGCAGAACGGGTTTTATTGCCGGATTATATAACTCCCTTCCCTTATGTCCGCCATAAGCAAAGGTGCGCGCTATACCTATCGCTCCGATAGCATCCAGCCGATCCGCATCCTGCACAATACGACCTTCCAGGGTGGGCATGGCAGAAGAAGTGCACGCGCCTTTATAAGACAGCCCACTTACAATGGCACATACAGCAGCTATTATCTCTTCATCAAGCTGTAGTTTTTCCAGCCACTCGCGTACCATGCGAGGTCCGACTGTTTCGTCTCCGTTGTGAAATTTATGATCGCCAATATCGTGCAGCAGCGCCGCCAGTTCAACAATAAAGGTATCGGCGCCCTTTTCATGTGAGGCAATGTAAAGCGCATTTTTCCATACCCTGAAAATATGCCACCAGTCGTGACCGGAGCCTTCGCCCTCCAGTTGTGCTTTGACATAGGATGCGGTTTTGTCGATGATGGCTTGTTGCTGCATAGTATCTGGTATATTTTCCAAAACTGCGAAATATCCTGCAAAGCCACAAAGTGAGACCTATACCTTTATACCTGTCGCTGCACCAATTCCTATACCCTGCAGCAAGGGTTGTTCTACTAATTCCAGTTCGAGCAGGTTGGCCCATGTATTCAGGTATAGTACCACATCATCGCACTGGTTGTGTTTCAGGTAGCGCCTGTTGGGTGGCAGCGCTTCGAGCACATTTGCATCCGAGAGTTTTTCCAGGTGAGTTAGGTCAGCTTTAGACAAGCCCCAGTACATCATCTGGTCGATGATTTCGTCCATGGGCAAACCGCTTTGCGGACAGTAATCGCGCAGTTGTTCGCTCCAGTCGCCAGGCCGCCACATGGCTGCTCCGTGGATGTGCCACTTGTCGAGCTGGGTGATGGTTTGGGCCAGATGACCGCAGTTGCAGCTGCCCATGTGTCCCCATTGGTAATTGGCGCCTTGTGCCAGTCGGTTTGCTGTCTGGCGTATTGCGGTTACCAGTTTTGCTGAACTTCTTGCCATAAGCTTGGTCCTAAAAGGTAAAGTTTAAACGCTCCCTTCTATAAAACGACAGCTGGCTTAAATGTTTTGGACAGTTACCTGATTTTCATTGCTCCCGCAGGGTTTATACCTTTGTAGCTATACCTGCTCACCTGCAAAGTCTCAAATCATGCGTCCTATACCTGTCTTCATCTGTTTACTCCTAATCTCTTTATTCTATACCGTTCCAAAAGCTGATGCCCAGATCCTGAATATTGAACGGTCCAGAATTGAGCGTGACACCGTTGATTTCCTAACGGGCAAGGCTGGGCTTAACTTTTCGATGTTTAACCGCAACGCAGGTCGGGACAACCCTAATAACTTCCTGCAACTGACCTTTAACGGTGATCTGGCTTATATTTCTAAAAAGCATACCTACTTGTTCCTCAACTACTACAACTACCTGTTGGTTAACTACGACTCCCGCGAATTGCGTAACACGGTGGCTAGCAATGGCTATTCCCATTTCAGGGTAAATCTAATGAGCCGACACAAGTTGTCGTATGAACTTTTTACGCAGTATCAGGCTGATATGGCCCGTGGTCTGGAGCGCCGTATACTGACAGGAGGTGGTGTACGCTGGTTGCTATTCCGGACAGACAACACGTCCTGGTTTGCAGGAAGCGGCCTGATGCACGAACACGAGAGCTGGAAAGATCCGGAGCAGGAGGGGGTGACCCGGGTTTCGGATTTGCTGAAGTCCTCGAATTATATCAGTTTGCGTTCTAAACTGTCTGAACAAGTCGAAACAAATAACATAGCCTATTTCCAGACAGGTTATGATCCGGAAATTAGTCGATTTCGGAATCGCATCAGCGGCGACTTGGGCCTGACTGTAAAATTGATTGGTCGTGTGTCTATGCGCACGAATTTCAACTTCACATACGAAGACAGACCAATTGTTCCGGTTACCCGTTTTATTTACGCCATTACCAACGGACTTCAGGTTGATTTTTAGTGGGGTAGCCTGTGTGAACCAACCAATAGCTTATTTGCACTGCGCATTCACGGATTTATATCAAATTTTTTTAATATAATTTGCACGGAGCCGAACAATGCACTCAACTTTGGCGTAAGTTGCGTCAAAGGATATGTTATAAGGGGTATACTCAACATGCATTTAAGCACATATTCTGTAATCGGAACGCTCAATTCTGGTAATCAACGTTTAATTAAATAACTGGCAAGTCCAGCGCGCTGCGAATGCGCATTTTTGCACTTTTTTATCGATGGAAAAAACTTCTAAAATTTACATTGCTGGCCACCGGGGCATGGTAGGCTCTGCCATTCTGCGTCAATTGGAGGCCAATGGTCATACCAATATCATAACAAGAACCTCCTCCGAACTGGACCTGCGCAACCAGCAGGCTGTGCAGGACTTTTTCGAAACCGAAAAGCCCGACTACGTTTTCCTGGCAGCTGCCAAAGTAGGGGGGATCCACGCTAACAACACCTTCCGCGCCGAGTTCCTGTATGACAACCTGATGATCGAGGCCAATATTATCCATGCTGCCCACATGTCCGGTGTCATTAAACTGATGTTCCTGGGCTCTTCGTGCATTTACCCGAAGATGGCCCCCCAGCCGCTCGAGGAAGAGTACCTGCTGACAGGTCCGTTGGAGGAGACCAACGAGCCTTATGCTATTGCCAAAATTGCGGGCATCAAGCTGTGTGAGTCCTACCGCGACCAGTACGGCAGCAACTTCATCAGCGTAATGCCGACCAACCTATACGGGTATAACGATAATTACGACCTACAGAATTCACACGTATTGCCGGCGCTAATTCGAAAAATACATGAGGCAAAGGACAACGGCGCACCTACTGTTACCGTATGGGGTACGGGCAGCCCGAAACGCGAATTCCTTTTCGCCGATGATCTGGCTGCAGCTTGTGTCTACCTGATGGATACCTATGATGGTCGTGAACTCGTGAATATCGGTACGGGTGAGGATGTTTCTATTAAAGAACTGGCAATGCTGATCAAAGATGTGATTGGCTACGAAGGTGAATTGGAGTTTGACACCTCCAAGCCGGATGGAACGCCGCGCAAACTGATGGACGTGAGCAAGCTGCACAGCCTGGGTTTCCACCACAAAATTGAACTGCGTGAAGGTATAGCATTAGCCTATGCCGATTTTAAAGAAAAATACGTGACTGCATAGTCATACCTTAAATACAACCATAAAAAGAGAATTATATTAAAGAAGCATATCACATGAAGACAGCCCTTATCACAGGCGTAACCGGACAGGACGGCGCATATTTAGCGGAGCTTTTACTGAGCAAAGGATATAAAGTACACGGTGTGAAGCGCCGTAGCTCTATGTTTAACACCGAGCGCATTGATCACCTCTACCAGGACCCGCACGAGAAGAATATCAATTTCAAGCTGCACTACGGCGACCTGACCGACTCCACCAACCTGATCCGCATCATCCAGGAAACGCAGCCGGACGAGATTTACAACCTAGCCGCCATGAGCCACGTGAAGGTAAGCTTCGACACGCCTGAGTATACGGCCAATGCCGACGGACTGGGCACACTCCGTATCCTGGAAGCCATCCGTATTTTGGGCTTAACCAAAAAGACAAAGGTATACCAGGCCTCTACTTCAGAACTCTACGGTCTGGTGCAGGCTGTTCCTCAAACAGAAACAACGCCGTTCTATCCACGCTCTCCATACGCAGTAGCGAAACTGTACGCTTACTGGATCACAGTAAACTACCGCGAGGCCTACGGCATGTTTGCCTGCAACGGTATCCTTTTCAACCACGAATCACCGCTTAGAGGTGAGACCTTCGTAACCAGAAAGATCACGCGTGCTGCCGCTCGTATCGCCATGGGCCTGCAGGACGGTCTATACCTGGGTAACCTGGACGCCAAGCGCGACTGGGGCCATGCCAAGGACTATGTGGAGGCCATGTGGCGCATTCTCCAGCAGGACGAGCCGGAGGATTTCGTGATTGCCACGGGCGTTACCACGACCGTGCGCGACTTTATCCGCATGGCTTTTGGCCACGTGGGCATCGAGCTGGAATTCAAAGGCGAGGGTGTGGACGAAAAAGGCTACGTAGCGGCCTGTAACAATCCGGAATACCAGCTGGAAATCGGCAAAGAGGTCGTGTGCGTGGATCCGAACTACTTCCGTCCGACGGAGGTGGAACTGTTGATTGGTGATGCGACCAAGTCGAAGGAGAAACTGGGCTGGGTTCCGAAATACGACCTGCAGGCTCTGGTAACCGACATGATGCAGAACGACATTGAGCTATTCAAGCGCGATACTTACCTGATGGAAGGTGGTCACCGCATCCTCAACTACCACGAGTAAATAGCTTTACCTTAGGTATAACTCAAATAAGAAACGGCAGTCTCACTTTGGTGGGGCTGCCGTTTTTGTATTAGCACAACCTTTTTAGTTAAAAAGTATAAACAGCAATTAACTGATCATAGGTATACCTTGTCTGATGATAGGTATAGTTTAGCCAATAATTTAGGAAGTATAGAGTTAGAAAAGCTCAAACTCCTTAGCGAGGTATAGGTATAGGTATAGGTATAGGTATAGGTATAGGTATAGGTATAGGTATAGGTATAGGTATAGGTATAGGTATAGGTGCGGCAGGGGAAGCCTATAAACGTAAAAAGCCCTTGCTTTCACAAGAGCTTTTAAGCGGTCTGGACGGGACTCGAACCCGCGACCTCCGCCGTGACAGGGCGGCATTCTAACCAACTGAACTACCAGACCAATACTTTGAAAAGATCAGAGTCATCTACTCTGAAAGATAAACCGCAGTTTAAATCTGCGGTCCGGACGGGACTCGAACCCGCGACCTCCGCCGTGACAGGGCGGCATTCTAACCAACTGAACTACCGGACCAAAATCTTGCATTTGTAAAGCCTACTGCTTTACTATTAATAACCGCAGGAATTTAAGCTGCGGTCTGGACGGGACTCGAACCCGCGACCTCCGCCGTGACAGGGCGGCATTCTAACCAACTGAACTACCAGACCAGAAGTATTTCGATAACGCTATCCGTTAAAGTGTCACAAATGTAGACGGTAAATTTCGATTCTGCAAGAGCAATGCTATATTTTGCCCCTATATTTTTAGTCTGAAACCGTAAGTCGCTCAAAACCAAATATTCTTTTTTTGTAGTGCACGATAAATTTCGAATAATGGCTATTCCATATTCTGAAACTGTTAAATTTGTGATTCAATCAGCAATGAGGATTTATGCTTTTGGATTTTGAACAACCTATAGCGGCCCTGGAGGGCAAACTGCAGGAAATGAAAAAACTGGCTAGCGAAAGCCAGGTAGACGTTTCGGAAGCAGTCAAAGCGCTTGAAGAAAAGATAAAGACGCTTAAGAAAGAAACCTACGCCAACCTTACCCGTTGGCAGCGTGTGCAGCTTTCGCGCCACCCCGACAGACCTTATACCTTAGATTATATTGCCGGCATTACTTCTACGTTTGTGGAGCTGCACGGCGACCGCACCGTGAGCGATGACAAAGCAATGGTAGGTGGTTTTGGTGATATAGATGGCCGTAGCGTCATGTTTATCGGGCAGCAGAAGGGCCGCAATACCAAGCAGCGCCAGATGCGCAACTTTGGCATGGCTAACCCGGAAGGTTACCGCAAAGCACTCCGACTGATGAAAATGGCTGAGAAATTTGGCCGTCCCATCGTTACTTTC
Source organism: Pontibacter sp. HSC-14F20 (assembly GCF_019599265.1). Lineage (GTDB taxonomy): Bacteria > Bacteroidota > Bacteroidia > Cytophagales > Hymenobacteraceae > Pontibacter. The sequence continues at coordinate 480,895 of NZ_JAHZTC010000001.1, forward strand.
ATCGATACGCCGGGCGCATTTCCGGGTCTGGAAGCAGAGGAGCGTGGACAGGGGGAGGCAATTGCCCGCAACCTGAAAGAAATGTTCATGCTGAAAGTGCCGGTTATCTGTATCATCATAGGAGAGGGTGCATCAGGTGGTGCACTGGGTATAGCCATCGGTGACCGTGTGATGATGCTCGAGAACACCTGGTATTCGGTTATTTCACCTGAATCCTGCTCGTCTATCTTATGGCGCAGCTGGAACTACAAAGAGCAAGCTGCCGAAGCACTTAAACTGACAGCTACCGACATGCTGCATAACAAGCTGATTGACGGTATCATCAAAGAGCCACTTGGTGGAGCACACACGGAACCGGATAAAATGATGCGCACGCTCAAGAAAGAGATTTGTAAAATGCTGGATGAATTGGAAGGTATAGCACCCGAAGACCGTATCATGCAGCGTATCGATAAGTTTTCTGCCATGGGTGTGGTAATGGAAAGCTAGAAAGCAGTCGTAGAGTTTGATACTATAAGCGTATAATAATATCTATTCCTTGAAGTATCTCGCAGTAAAATATATAAGAGGTGGCAGCCAGACAGGTTTTGCCACCTCTTTTTGTTTTGGTAACTTTAAGCTGAGGCCTATAACTATTGGCTGAACATTGAGTAAAACGTACCACTCTATACTCTAAAACTTAAACTCCCTAACGCTTTAAAATTATGAAACTACACGTAATCGATACAGGATTCTTCAAATTGGATGGTGGAGCTATGTTTGGCGTTGTTCCCAAATCGCTGTGGCAGCGCACAAACCCTGCCGATGAAAATAATTTGTGTACCTGGGCGATGCGCTGTATACTCATTGAAGATGGTGACCGACTCATTCTGATTGATAATGGAATAGGTGATAAACAGGATGCAAAGTTCTATAGTCACTATTATCTCCATGGCGATGCTACGCTGGAGAAGTCTTTACAGGCTGCCGGTTTTTCGCATCAGGATGTCACTGATGTCTTTCTTACGCACCTGCATTTTGATCACTGTGGTGGCGGCGTTAGGTATAAGAACAGCGATGGTGCCCTGGAACTGGTTTTCCCGAACGCCACTTACTGGTCTAATGCCGACCACTGGAAATGGGCTACCGAGCCAAATGCCCGCGAAAAAGCCTCTTTCCTGAAAGAAAATATTTTACCAATGCAGGAAAGCGGTCACCTGCAGTTCGTAGACCCTAACAAGCCATCACCTTTCCCGCAATTCTATATTTTTTATGCGGATGGACACACGGATAAAATGATGGTGCCGATTATACCTTATAAAGGTCGCAAAGTGGCTTTTATGGCTGATCTGCTGCCTTCTGCGGGGCATGTGCCGTTACCCTATGTGATGGGCTATGACACGCGCCCTTTGCTAACCCTAGATGAAAAAGCTCGTTTTCTGAAGATGGCAGCTGACGAAGACTTTGTGCTATACCTGGAGCATGATGCTGTAAACGAATGTTGCACCGTACAGCATACCGAAAAAGGTGTTCGGCTGGGTTCGACTTTCTCACTTAGCGAACTTTAATGAAAAAAATTGGGCTGGCACTGTCAGGAGGCGCCGCCAGGGGAATCGCCCATTTAGGGGTGCTCAAGGCATTTGACGAACTAGGTATAAAGCCAGCCATACTTTCCGGGGTAAGTTCTGGCGCTATTGTAGGCGTATTCTATGCGGCCGGTTACAGCCCAGATGACATCCTGCGCCTTATAAAAGAGCTGCGTATCTACCGCATTCTGCGACTGGCCATCGGGCAAGTCGGTATTCTGCACCTCGATGCCGTTGAGAAGTTGTATTATCGTTACTTGGGTGAGCAAGCTACTTTTGAAGACTTAACTATACCTGTCATCATTGGTGCAACGGATATGCATGCCGGAGCAACCATCAACTTTTCGAATGGAGAACTGATTAAACCATTGCTTGCCTCTTCAGCGGTGCCTATTCTGTACAGACCTGTTCAATACCAGGGTATGCTGCTCAACGATGGCGGCCTGCTCGATAATCTTCCGATCGAGGCTCTGGCAGGAAAATGTGACGTTAAAATAGGTGTACACAGCAACCCGCTCAATCATGAGGCGCGCATCACCAGCCTACGGAGTATGATAGAGCGAACGGCACATTTGGCCATTAATAACAACGTACGACTTCGTCGCCACCTATGCGATTTTTTTATTGAACCACCCGAGCTAAAACATTACAGATTAATGAGTTTCAGTAAGGCAGATGCGCTTTTTGATATTGGTTATAAGTACACCATAAGCATAAAAGAGGAGTTAATGGAGGCAATTAGTTGAGTGTGGCATATTTTAATGAAAAATCTTTCATTAACTAATTTTATTTTTCTAATATTAGAAGAGTAATTACAATCTATTTCTTGCTTTGCCCGTAAAAACCAGCATATTCAACCCAACTCTACTATGCTACAACGTACCTTTACCCTTATTGTAGCCCTATTTTTTATTGGCATTTATTCTCTTAGGGCCCAAGAAAATGAGAGCTCTCTCATCAGAGCTAAAATAAAACACGGCTCGCTTTTGTTAGGAGGTAATCTTCAGGGAAGTTACCAGGTCACATCAAGTGAGTTAAACAGTTCAGGTCAGGAAGTAACCGGCCGGCGTATCGATTTTAACTTGCGCAGTAAAAACGGCTATTTTGTGCTCGAAGACCTTGTGGTGGGGCTCGACCTGAGTGTACTGCATCAGAGTAATAAACTAACTGATGTGTCAGATAGGGTGAGCGAGCCGCGTAGGGAAACATTTGTTATGGCAGGTCCTTTCCTACGCTATTATATGCTGAATGGTGTATTTGGTGAGCTTACTATGCTGGCCGGTCTGAATAACTTTAATGACGTCAATCAGAAGTATAAAGCGCTGGAAGGCGGAGTAGGCCTGGGTTACGCTTTTTTTCTCAACAAGCAATTCTCCCTAGAGCCAGTATTATCAGTGCGTTATTTCCGGAAAGTGGATCGAGACGGGAGAGCCTATAGCGAGTTTGGTCCAATGATCGGCTTCGGTTTACAGGCATATTTACTGCGTCAGAAATCCCATGTGATCAAACGGGCCCTCTAAGGTTCTGTTTTTACAGAGAATATACTATATTTGAAATGCTAATCCATTATCTCGTGCTGAGTTGTGGGTTAGCATTTTTTTATAGCCTATTATATGTTAGCAAAAGCAATTTCAAAACTTATCTTCAAGATGGCAGGCTGGAAGTTAAATGGCAACCTGGCTCCGGACCAGCGACGCTGTGTGATGGTGGCTGCGCCGCATACCAGCAACTGGGATTTTATTTTCGCCCGGGCCGCCTTTTACATGATGGAAGCCCCCATTCGCTTCACGATTAAGAAGGAATTCATGCGTTTTCCCTTTGGCGGTCTCTTAAAATCCATGGGTGCCCTGCCCATTGATCGCTCTAAAAATACCCGCATGGTAGATGCCATGATCAATATTATCAAGGAGACTCCTGGCGATATGTGTGTGCTCGTAACACCAGAAGGCACACGCAAATACCAGCCACGCTGGCGTCTGGGATTTTACCATGTGGCAATTGGTGCCGGAGTGCCCATTGTGCTTGGCTATGTCGACTATGCTAAGAAGGAGGCAGGGATAGGACCATCCATATATCCGACAGGGGATATTGAAGCGGATCTGGAAAAAATCAAAGCATTTTACCGTACCAAACAAGGCAAGTTTCCTGAAAATGGTGTGCTCTAGTGCGCATAATTTTTAAAAGCTGATTTTTGATGAATATAGAAAAATTAAGAGCCTACTGCCTGAATCTGAAAGGTGTAACGGAAGATGTGAAATGGGGGAATGACCTTTGCTTTCTGATCGGTGGCAAGATGTTTTGCGTGACCAGTCTGGATGGGGAACCAAGTGTCTCTTTTAAGGTGGCAGATGCTGACTATGATGAACTTGCTTCCTCAATTAGTATAATTCCGGCTCCCTACATGGCACGCAATAAATGGGTGCAGGTTCAGTCTTGGGATCGGTTAACTGGGGAGGAGTGGGAAAGTTATGTTAAGCAGTCTTATGAACTCGTTAAGTCTAAACTTACCAAAAAGCTACAAAAAGAAATAGACGCCGCTTAGGTATAGCAGTGCCTTTCGCAGTCTTGCTGATTAGGTATAGCTGATTGGTTCGAATAAAATTTTTGCTAAAAAACATAAAAGGAGCCGCTTGTTTAGAGCGACTCCTTTTATGTTTCAGGTATAGCCAATCGGCTAGGCGATCTGTCTTAAGTCAACAGGTATAACCCTGGAGATACCTGCCTCAATCATGGTGATGCCGTACATCACGTCTGTAGAGGCCATCGTGCGCTTGTTGTGCGTTACTACAATAAACTGCGACTCGTTCGAGAAGGTACGGATGATGTTGTTAAACTTGTCAATGTTCGCATCATCCAGTGGTGCATCCACCTCGTCGAAAATACAGAACGGCGCCGGCTTGAGCAAGTAGATGGCGAAGAGGAGGGAAATGGCCGTCAAGGTTTTCTCTCCACCCGACAACTGGTTAATCGTCAGCGGGCGCTTGCCCTTTGGTTGCGCCATAATTTCGATGCGCGAGTCTAGCGGGTTCTTCGGATCTGTCAATACCAAGTCGCAGTTGTCTTCTTCCGTAAACAGGCTGCGGAATACCCGGATAAAGTTCTGCTTGATCTCAGTGAAGGATGACAGAAACTTCTCTTTTGCCACGGTGTCAATCTCGTTGATGGTATCAATGAGTGCATTCTTGGCGTTAACCAGGTCATCCCGCTGCTCTGTAATAAACCTGTTGCGCTCCTCGATCTCGATATAGGCTTCGGCAGCCATGGCATTTACCGGGCCCATTTTATCCAGCGATGTTCTGATCTCACTGATATTCTTGTTCAGCTCTTCATTACTCAATTGGAACAGCCCATCGTGCTCCAACTCAGGTATAGGTTGCTCCAGTTCTTCGGTTGCAATGTTAAATTCAGCTCCCAAACGCTCCTGCACCGACACCAGTTTAATGCGTGTATCATTAATGGTCTGTTGCATCCGCATGAGGAGTTCGTCCGCATTCTGACGCTTGCGTTGAAGCTCGCGTATGGTTTTGTCTTTCTCGTCGAGCTCACCACGCAGACTAAAGTATTTCTTTTCAACAGCATCCAGTTCATAGCCAAACTCGCTGCGGGCTTCCACCATAGACTGAACCAGCGCCTCGTTCTTTTCTATAAAATCAGTAGCTTCAACTGTTTCTTCCTCTGATTTCTCCAGTTCCTGGCGCAGACCGGCGATACGCTCCTGGTTCGTCTCTACTGTCTTCTGCTTATAGCTGATTTCCTGCTGCAGAGAACCAAAGCGGTTCTTGAGTTGGTGAAACTGGATGTTCTCCTGGTTGTACATACCTGAGATCACCGTAATCTGCTCTTGCTGTTGGTTAATCTGCGAATTGAGTACAGCCATTTGCTCCTCCAACTGCTTCAGTTCCTGCATGTCCTCCTCAGCCTGTGGCGAAATCTGCTGACTCTGCACGTATAGATCGTCAAGGCGCTGTTGCAATTCCTGTTGCTTCTGATCGAAGTTTTTGCGGTTCTGCTGGTGCTGCTCGTTTTTAATGCGAACCGTGAGTAGTTCCTGCTGGAGTTTTGCCACCTCTTTTTCCAGCTGCTTGATCGCATCTTTCTGTGACTCGCTACGGTAGTTGAGCAGAATCTGCTGCTGTGCGTTAATACGGCTTTGCATCAACTCTACGCCCTGTTGCAGTTTCTCCAACTCTTCGGACAGTTGCTCCAGGTTTTGCTTGCGCCCCAAGCGGCTGCCATCAAACAGGCCTACCGAGCCTCCTGAAAGACTGAGCGGCTTCTTAATAGCGGAACCGTCTTTTAGGATGATCGTGCGGTAGTCTTCTGCTGAAAAGTCTTCTTCAGTTTCGTCGCTGATGTACACATTGCGCAACATGTACTTGAGCAGGTTGCTATATTTCTTATCAGCTTTTACGACCTCAAAAGCAGCCTTCAAAGCTCCCTCACTAAAGGTAGCTGTCGGCTCCAGTTCTTCAATTTCGGAGAGGATAATAAAGTTTGCACGGCCCTTGTTGTGCTGCTTGAGCAAGGCGATAGCATCTACGGCATCCTGCAGTTCCTCTACCACAAAGAAGTTCATGTAGGGCTCGAGATAGCTTTCGATAAGCGACTTATAATCAGGCTCACAGACAATGATATCTGAAAGGAGTGGAGCTGGATTTTTCCAGTCTTTCGACTGCGCCAGGTACTTGATCGCCTCCGGAAAACCTTCCATATTTTCGACCAGTGATTTGGTCAGGTTGTACTGGTTCTGACGAGCGTCACGTGTTCGGTTTAGCGCTACCAGCTGTTCTTTCAGCCCTTCAATATCAGTTTCTGTTTTCTCAATATTCTGTAGCAGCGACTCTTCCTTAGCCTGCAAACTCACAAGGGTAGAGGTCCTGTCTTCCAGCTCGGCCTGTGCCTCCTGTAGTTGCTCCTGCAGCAGGGCTGCGTCTTCGTCGGCTGTCAGTTGTTGCTGTCTGAGTTGCTCCAAATCCTGTGTCAGGTTATGAATCTGAACCTGGCTGATCTCAAGAGATTTATTCAGTTGGAATACGGCATTCTGCTTGATTCGCTGTTCCTGCGACAATTCTTGGGAAGCTTCCTGCAGGCTGAGCTTTTGTTCGTTCGCCTCCTGCAGCTGCTCTTTTAATGCATTCACTTGTTCTTCGGCACCTGCAAAACTGTCCTGTACCTGTATCAGTTCGTCACGCAGCTCTACAATACTCTCCTGTGTATGCTCCAGGTTGGCAGTATCCTGACTGATCTGCTGCCGAAGCTGCGTCATTCGCTCTTTCAGGAAATTGCTGCGTTCCGATTTAAGCTTGATATCATTCTCCAGTTGGCGCAGTTTGGCTGTCTGCACCTGCATGGTTTTCTGCATCTCGGCCAGCTGCTCCTGTGTCAGGTTCAGTTCGGATTTCTGGTCGGCAATAGCGTCTTCAGCTTCTGTTACAGCCAGCACATAACTCTCTTTTAGCTCAGTTTCGCGCTGCACATCCTGCTCCAGCCGCTCCAGCGTTTGCTGGTACTGGTTGATGTTGCGGCGGGCAAACTCCAGACTGAATTTCTTGTAGTCATCCTTTAACTGGAAGTACTTAATCGCCTGTTTTGCCTGGCGTTCCAATGTTTTCATGTTCTTGCCGATCTCGAAGAGTACGTCTTCTACACGCTCCAGGTCGGCATCAGTTTCTTCCAGCTTCTTGAGCGTCTGCTTTTTGCGCACACGGAACTTGGATATACCAGCAGCTTCTTCAAATAACAGTCGACGGGAGTTTTCCTTATCGTTCAGGATCTCATCTACCATCTTCAGCTCAATAATGGCGTAACTGTCAGATCCTATACCTGTGTCGAGGAAGAGCTCATTGATGTCTTTGAGTCGGCAGGTTACGCCGTTGAGCATATACTCGCTGTCGCCGTTGCGGTAGTACTTGCGCGTAACGGTTACCTGGGAGTACTCGGTCGGGAGGATGCCCTTGTTGTTGTCGAAGGTAATAGACACTTCGGCCATCTGCACCGGCTTGCGGGTTTTGGAGCCGTTGAAGATCACGTTCTCCATTTTGTCGGAGCGCAGGTTTCGGGTCTTCTGTTCTCCCAACACCCAGCGTATAGCATCCACAATATTGGATTTGCCGCAGCCATTCGGGCCCACTATACCTGTAATTCCTTCATCAAAATTAATGACGACACGGTCGCCAAAACTCTTGAATCCTTTAATCTCTAATCTTGATACTTGCATTCGCGTTTGCGGAATCTATTCAAACTAAACTCAAAAATAAGACTAATTTGTTTACCATATCACAAGGGAGCGGTATAAATATGCAGGTAGTATACCGGTGGAATACATTATTTATGCTATATTTGATAAGAGACCGAGAGCATGGAAGATTTTAAACTGATTCTATACATACTGGCCATTGTGGCTTATTTCATTTACACGGCCTGGCGCAAAGCCTTTAAAACGCCTGACGAAGATGGTCGGCCCCCGGCACCGAAGGAGCGTCCATTGGAAGAACGACCAGCGAGAAACCGTACAGACCAGGAGCGCCCTACACCACGACCTATACCTGCCACCCCATCACAGCCCCGACAGCAAAGACCGGCAGCCCCGGCTACTTCATTCGAGGATATTCTGCGGGAAATGCAAAGTAAAATGGAGCGGGCAAATGAGCAGAATAGAGCCCCTGTAGAAAAGCCTATACCTGTTTTGCAACCAATCACGAAGGTGGTAACCCAAGAGCGGACACCTAATCGTGTGCTTTCGCTGGAAAATCCAGAACAAGCCCGACTCTATAATCAGCAAAGGAAAGAGCGTATTGCTGCAGCGGATGCCCTGTACGAGACTAAGAAACAGGAACGGAGGGCAATTCCGAATGTTTATGGGGAGCTGCTGCACAATCCGCAGTCTGTTCGCCAGGCGTTCATTCTTTCAGAGATATTTAACCGGAAACAGTACTAGCTATACCTTAGTCTGTTAAAAGGATGACCGATAAGCACCCCTTAATTGGTTGAATCAGGCTAGAAGAAAATAATTCCTGCCAATCGAATAGTGAAAATTAGTCTCAGGTATAGGGTGTGAAATTTACTATAAATACTGCGTGAGGGCATAAGCCAGGATATTGGCACCCATCTGAAGTGCTTCCTGTCTTTTATTTTCGGGATCGTTGTGTACCTCTGCATCCTCCCAACCATTGCCTAAGTCTGTTTCGTAACTGTAAAAGCAAACCAGCCTGCCTTTATGGATGATGCCAAAGCCCTGTGGCGGTTTGTTGTCGTGCTCGTGGATTTTAGGCAGCCCGTTCTTGAAGGTATACTTCTGACTATAGATCGGGTGGTCAAAAGGCAACTCGACAAACTCATATTCCGGGAATACCTTCTTCATCTCCTTCCTAATGTATTGGTCCATCCCATAGTTGTCGTCGATGTGCAGGAATCCTCCGCTGATCAGGTAATTGCGCAAATTCTGTACTTCCACATCTGAAAACACCACATTGCCATGGCCTGTCATGTGCACAAAGGGATAGGTGAAGAGTTCAGGACTACCGACTTCTACCACCCCTTCTTCCGGCGCAATGTTCATGTTGAGATTTTGATTACAGAATCTTATCAGGTTTGGCAGCGAGGTTTTATTCGCATACCAGTCACCACCTCCGTTATACTTCAGTTTGGCTATTTTAAAGCTATACTTTTGCTGTGCAGCCAGTACACCACAAAACAGCATCAGGTATAGGAACAGGAGGGAGCGCTTCATAAATTAGAACATAAAAGTTTATAATGGGGCGTAGATATCGTGTAGAACGTGCAAGGTATGGCAGGCCACCAGGGCGGCTGTTTCGGTGCGTAACCGGCTCTGGCCCAACGTGACAGGCTTTATGCCTGCGTCATAGGCAGCCGCGATTTCGGTGGTAGAAAAGTCACCTTCCGGCCCGATCAGAATACAATGCTGGCGGTTGGGCTTGTAATGATCCTTAATCGATTTGGTCGCATCATCTTCCAGGTGCGCGATAAAAGTATCCTCAGGTATACAGGTTTTGATGAAGCGCTGGAAAGGTGTTAGTTCGTTCAGTAACGGAAGGTAGCCCTTCTGCGATTGTTTCATGGCACTAACCGCTATTTTTTCAATGCGGTCGAGGCGGAGTTGCTTGCGTTCGGAATACTCGCATTCCAGAAAAGTGATCGCACTGACACCAATCTCGACGGCTTTTTCTACAAACCACTCAATCCGGTCCATATTCTTAGTTGGTGCCACAGCAATGTGCACGTAATAAGGAAGTTTGCCATATTCGAGCTGCTTGTCTATTATCTGCAGCTGACAGCGCTTCTGGTGTGCATCCTGAATGATGGCTGTATACCTGCCGCCCCGACCATCCACCAGGTATACGGTGTCGCCCTGGTGCAAACGCAGTACACGGGTACAGTGCTTGGATTCATCTTCGGCCAGGTTATAGATGTCGGTATTGATGTCAGGGGTATAGAATAAGTGCACGGTAGTATTGGTTGAATGACAAAGCCTGCTACAGGTATACGAATGTAGTCAATTTTAAAACAAGGAAACAGATTGGCTTTCATAAAAAAAGCCTTCCCGCTTTAGCGAGGGCACTGAAAAAGTCCCTCATTTAGGAGCAACCCTTAGAAGCGATCAGGTAAAACCATGTTTTTACCTGATCGCTTCTCTTATTATCAGAAGTTGTGCTGGCCAACCGAACGATCACTTGTATAGCCAATCGGACTTTCAATTGTGTGTAGGGTCGGAAAGGAAGGGCGCCTGGGCGGTTTTGTGGGGAATTCCCGAGGCTTAAGCGCTTAGTTTGAGGATTCGCTTCAGGTTTACTGTGAAGATGGCCAGCGCTCCCTGCAGCTGCATGCTGGTGATGCCATAGGAGATGGCCCTGCCATAGCCATGGACGTTTTTGAGCTCGCTGTTCTTGGCTTCTATTTTATAGCGCTCCCTGGTCTTCTCCTTGAAGTAGGCTGTCTGTTGAAAGGCCTGCTGCTCCACATGGATAGGCGACTTGATGGTCACGGCATAGGTTTTTGACTTGGCTCCTGGTTTGTAGCAACCCTCTTTTAAGGGGCAGCTCCTGCATTTTTGAACGTCAAAGTAGTAGACGGTTGCCTGGTTCTTGCCACGGTTCTTTTTCCCCTGACGTGCCTTTCGCATGGCCATATGCCCGGCAGGGCATACAAACATAGCAGCGTCTTTGTTATACTCAAACCTGGCTTCCTCCTTTCGGGTGCCCTGGCTGATGACAGGGTTGAGTTTGGCCACCAGCTTTAGACTGCGGCCCTCCTTGTCCTGGAGCTTGAGGTTTTCCTTGCCTGAATAGGCCGCATCGCCGATGATGGTGTCCACCTGAAGGCCATTGGCGCGGCTTATTTGCAGAAGCTCTGGCAGTTGCGGGCCATCGCCTTTTTCGCCCGAGGTGACAAGGGCGGCGGCAATGATGCGCTCCTCTGTCATGGCCAGATGCGCTGTCATGGCCAGGTGCGTCTTGTAGCCAAAGAAGCTGCTGTCAGCCGATTTATGGCCCGTCCTGGCATCCGTGTCTTTGGAGAGCGTATGGCTCTCCTGGGTATCCTCCACCGTTTCCCTGAGCAGGTTGAGCTTCTCTCTGACGGCGGGAATCACGCACAGCGCCTGGTCCGCTTCAACGAGCTTTTCAAGCCTGCGGCAGTAAGCCAGCTGCTCTTCCAACCCGCCCGAGTCATTCTGTTCGGGCATGCGGCCCTTGATGTCTTCATCGATGCTGCAAAGGGCTTTGCGCAGCAGCCTTGAGCGTTCTCTGAGCACCTCCAGGGCGGATTGTGGATTTGACCTGGAGAGCGAGTGGGTGGCGTCCACGATAAGGGAGTGGGACTTGATGATGCCCTTTTCAAGGGCAATGGCGACCGTCTTGCTGATCAGAAGGTTCAGCAGGTCGGTGTCCTTTAAGCGGAGCTTGCGGAACTTGGTCAGGGAGCTGGGGTTGATCAGAGCCTCCTCGGGCGAGAGCTCGAGAAAGTATTTGAAGGACATATCGTAGCGCGAGCGCTCCACCACGTCCACATCGGAGACGGTGTAAATCGTCTTCAGCAACAAGTACTTGAACATGCGCACCGGGCTTTCGGCCCTGCGGCCATTGGTGGTGCAGTATTTACTGGCCAGCTCCTCGTAGATGAAAGTGAAGTCGATCAGGTCGTTGATTTTACGAAGCAGATTGTCCTGGGGGACAATCAGATCATAGAGCCCTGAATAGGGGCTTGGTTGAATTTGTTGCTGTTGCGCTACCATCTGAATGCTCTCTGATTCCACCAGGAGATACGAAAAAAGGAGCAGAAAACTTAATTCCTGCTCCTGTAATTCTCCAGTTTTCACGGAGACTTTTTCAGTGCCCTCCGCTTTAGCAGGAAGGCTTTTTTTGAGGTTTGAATGTATCTTAATTGATAGAAACTTCTACATGGGGAGCACCAGCCAGGATGTCCTCGCTTGCAAATTCAGCATACTTGCTGAAGTTTTTCACAAACTTGGATGCCAGGTCAGTGGCCTTTGCATCGTACTCCTCTTTGTTTGTCCAAGTATTACGCGGGTTCAGGATCTCGGCCGGAACGTTCGGGCAAGAGTTTGGCATTTCTACCCCGAAGATAGGATGCTTCGTGTACTCCACGTTGTCAAGCTCGCCGTTTAGTGCTGCTGTGATCATGGCGCGGGTAAAAGGCAGCTTCATGCGAGAGCCTACACCGTAGGCACCACCTGTCCAACCTGTGTTTACCAGCCACACATTTACGTTGTTCTCGGTCATCTTCTGGCCAAGCATCTCAGCATATTTGGTTGGGTGAAGCGGCAGGAAAGCAGCACCAAAGCAAGCAGAGAACGTCGTTTGTGGCTCTGTAATGCCTACTTCAGTCCCGGCCACTTTCGCAGTATAACCAGAAATGAAGTGGTACATGGCCTGGCTGGTATTCAGCTTCGAGATTGGAGGCAATACACCAAAGGCATCAGCCGTCAGGAAGAAGATATTTTTTGGAATATCAGCTCTGGATGGCTCTACCGCGTTGTCGATGTGATTAATTGGATAAGCTGTACGCGTGTTCTCTGTAACAGACTTATTCTCGTAATCTACCGTGCGTGTGCCTTCTATGAAGCGCGTGTTTTCTACAATAGAGCCAAACTTGATGGCATCCCAGATTTGTGGTTCTTTTTCACGGGTCAGGTCAATTACCTTGGCGTAGCAACCCCCTTCGAAGTTAAATACGCTGTCGGAGGTCCAACCATGCTCATCGTCACCGATCAGACCACGGTTCGGGTCAGCTGACAAAGTAGTCTTACCGGTACCTGACAAACCAAAGAAGATAGCCGTATCACCATTATTGCCTACGTTGGCAGAACAGTGCATTGACAAGGTGTTTTTCTCTTCCGGCAGGATATAGTTCAGCACACCGAAGATCCCTTTCTTCATTTCGCCTGCGTAGCCAGTGCCACCGATCAGGATGATGTTGCGGGTAAAGTTGATGATCGCGAAGTTAGCCTGACGTGTGCCATCTACTTCCGGATCAGCTTCAAATTCAGGGGCGCAGATGATGGTGAAATTAGGGTTGTGGTCTTTAAGCTCTTCTTTTTCAAGACGCAGGAACATATTGTTGCAGAAGAGGTTATGCCAGGCCTGTGTGTTTACGATGCGCAAGTCGAGACGATAGTCGGGGTGAGCACCTGCATAAGCGTCGCGCACATAAAGGCGGCGATCTTTCAGGAAGTCAACCATTTTGTCGTAGAGTCTGTCGAACTTCACAGGATCGAACGCAATGTTGATGTCGCCCCACCAAACGGTGTTTTCTGTTTTGGCGTCTTTCACCACAAAGCGGTCCTTCGGAGAGCGACCTGTAAATTTGCCTGTGTCACACATCAGAGCGCCAGTGTCAGTGAGTACGCCTTCGCCATTTTTCAGAGCCTCTTCCACTAGCTCGGCAGGAGTGAGGTTCCAGAGCACTTCTTTCGCTTCTTTGATGCCCAGGCTCTCCAGACCTACTTTACCTGATTTTATACCAGATTCTTTCATTTGAAAATAAAGGGTTTTAAGTGAACTGTTTGTTTCACAACGGTGATACAAAAATATAAAATATTAGATATTAAAATAAGATTAGTCGCTATAATTAAAAAAGAGGTTTGCAAATGGCGTTCCGCCAAAAAAATTTGTCTGTAAGTGTATAAACCAATATATTTACCTTCTTTGTATGCTAAACTAAACAATCAACTAACAATCCCTATGTCTTATCAAGATCATACGCTTACTGACCAGGTAAGTGAGCAAAACGCACCGATTGGCGCTGACCCGGCTGGACCAGAAATGTTCGGGCATCCGAAGGGGCTTTTTTATCTATTTTTTGCCGAACTCTGGGAACGCTTTAGTTTCTACGGCATGCGCGCTCTCTTGGTGCTCTATATGGTGAATAACCTGTTTGAGTCATTCGCTAACCGCGATGAGATCGCAATTGGTATCTACGCAGCTTATGGCGCCTTAGTTTATGCCACTCCTGTAATTGGTGGTATGATTGCCGACAGACTCCTGGGTTATCGCAAAGCCATTATGCTGGGTGCCGTTCTGATGGCATTAGGGCACTTTGCGCTCGCCATTGAGCATCCAGTTTTCTTCTACGGTTCCCTTGCCCTTTTGATTGTAGGTAACGGTTTTTTCAAGCCAAATATTTCAACAATGGTAGGTACTCTTTACAAAGAGGGTGATACGCGTCGCGATGCAGGTTTCACTATCTTCTACATGGGTATTAATATTGGCGCTATGGTGGCACCGCTCATTTGTGGTTGGTTAGGTATGACTTACGGCTGGCATTATGGTTTCGGCGCTGCCGGTGTAGGTATGTTGCTCGGTCTGATCATGTTCTGGCAAGGTGGACGCAGCGGCGTGTTTGGTAACAATGGACTTCCGCCGGAGCCAGCTGTTATCAAGGAGCGTGTTGCCGGTATCACAAAAGAGGCCTGGATTTCGATTCTGAGCTTCCTTTCGCTTCCTGTTTTCGGTCTGCTGCTGTTCAATGGTACGCTTGATCTGCCAGGTTTTGGCGAAACCGTTTTTGATGGTTCTATTATGCACATTGTGATGAACTACATCCTGCTTCCTGTTATCGCCCTTGTTTTAATTTATAATCTGGTGAAAGTGGACAGTGTGGAGCGTCAGCGCTTATTTGTGGTGATTTTACTTACCTTTTTCATCACTGTTTTCTGGTCATTCTTTGAACAGGCGGGTTCTTCACTCACGCTGTTTGCTGAGCGTAACGTGAACCTTACCTTCATGAACGCAGCGCAGACTAACTCGATCAACCCTTTCTTTATCATCCTGTTTGCCCTTCCTTTCTCGGCTATGTGGGTGTTTCTATCCAAGCGTCGTGTTAATCCATTCACGCCTGTTAAGTTCGCTTTAGGTATAGCGCAGCTAGGCTTAGGTTTCCTGATTTTTGCCTGGAGTGCTAACTATGCCGATGCCGAAGGTAGAGTATCCATTTGGTTCCTGATCCTAGGTTATATGTTCATCACAACGGGTGAGTTGTTCGTATCGCCGGTAGGTCTTTCTAAAGTAACAGAGCTTTCTCCGAAGAAGATCGTGGCCTTTATCATGGGTATCTGGTTCCTGTCATCTTCTTTCGCGCACTACATTGCTGGTCTTATCGCTAAGCTGACAGCCGTAAGTGGTACTGAGGGTGAGGCTGCTACAGGTATGGCTTCTCTGCTGGTTTACACAAGCGTATTTGAACAAATTGCTTATGTGGCCTTCGGTTTTGCAGTTCTGGCGCTGTTGCTGACTCCGATCATGCGTAAGTGGATGCACGGTATCCACTAATCTGAATATTCTTATATTAAAAAGCCCGCACCTGTTTTGGTGCGGGCTTTTTTGATTTTATAGTTCTATTTATGATATTGCGAAAATTTCTGATTTAGCACTGAATTGCTTGACCGATAGCGGCTTGGTGTTAACGTGAAAATTCAACTATTAGCCATATTATTATTTACATGCAATTTATTATCAGGCGCTTTTTTGTAGCTGCCTCCCTTGTACTTATTGCTGTCTCTTGTGAGGTAGAAACAACTACCCTTACTGAAACAGACTCCAACATACCAGAACCGCCTGCCACAACTTATACCATCAAAAAAGGCGGTCACACGGGTCAAAGTCAATTCCGGCTTGTCGATACGACTACCATCCGCTTTGAAGCTACTTTTGACAGTTCTGCTATTTATAATACTGCTATTCCAAATAACCAGGCAGATATCAATAAGCTATACGGGTTGTCTGATTGCGACACCGATCACCATACCAACAGTGCCCGTTTTGGTTGGCGCTGGTATGAAGGCCGTCTGGAAATACACGCCTATACCTACAGCAACAAAAAGCGTAACACAGCCTATATTACTTCCGTGCAGCCCGGCCAAGCGAATACATATGAGTTAGCGCTGGTAGAGAAGGGGTACATCTTTAAGGTGAATGATACGCAGGTTGCACTGCCACGATCTTGTAACACAGCGAGCAGCCATTACCAGCTATACCCATATTTCGGGGGTGACGAAACGGCACCGCATGATATTACAATCAACATCAGGGAACTCTAGGTATAAATCCAAGAATATATTAAAAGCACAAAGCCCCGGACCAGAAGGCCCGGGGCTTTGTTATATTCAAATAATGGGAGTCGATTACATCATGCCGCCCATTCCGCCCATGCCACCTGGCATGCCAGCTGGTGCTCCACCTTCTTCAGATGGCTCTTCTGATACCACACACTCAGTAGTAAGCAGCAGACCAGCGATAGAAGCAGCATTCTCAAGAGCAAGACGAGTTACCTTGGTTGGGTCGATGATACCGGCCGCAAACATGTTCTCGTACTTGTCGTCGCGGGCATTGTAGCCGTAGTCAGCTTTGCCTTCACGCACAGCTTGTACCACTACAGAACCTTCGCCACCTGCGTTGGCTACAATCGTGCGAAGCGGAGACTCAAGTGCAGTCTTGATAATGCTTACACCTGTCTGCTCGTCGGCATTGTATACATCTACATTGTTGAGGGCATCCAGCGCACGGATCAGGGCAACGCCACCACCTGCTACTATACCTTCTTCAACGGCAGCTCTAGTCGCGTGTAGCGCGTCGTCCACACGGTCTTTCTTCTCTTTCATCTCTACTTCAGTAGAAGCACCGATGTAAAGGATAGCAACACCACCAGAAAGTTTAGCCAGACGCTCCTGCAGTTTCTCCTTGTCGTAGTCAGATGTTGTTGTCTCCATCTGAGACTTAATCTGATTTACACGTGCTACGATATCATCTTTCTGACCAGCACCGTTCACGATGGTAGTGTTGTCTTTGTCAATGATCACTTTCTCTGCCTGACCTAAGTACTCAAGTGTGGCGTTCTCTAGTTTATAGCCACGCTCTTCAGAAATCACAGTACCTCCTGTCAGAATGGCAATGTCTTCCAGCATAGCTTTTCTGCGGTCACCGAAGCCAGGAGCCTTTACAGCCGCTATTTTCAGGGAACCACGCAGTTTGTTTACTACCAGGGTAGCAAGCGCCTCACCGTCAACATCTTCAGAAACGATTACCAGGCCTTTACCAGTCTGAACAACCTGCTCCAATACTGGAAGCAACTCCTTCATGGTAGAAACTTTCTTGTCGTAGATCAGGATATAAGGGTTATCAAACTCCGCTTCCATCTTCTCAGCGTTCGTCACGAAGTAAGGAGAGAGGTAACCACGATCAAACTGCATACCTTCTACAGTTTTCACTTCAGTCTCAGTACCTTTTGCTTCTTCTACCGTGATCACACCGTCTTTACCAACCTTGTCCATCGCATCGGCAATCATTTTACCGATCTCAGAGTCGTTGTTAGCAGAGATAGTACCCACCTGAGCGATCTCAGAAGAGTTTTCGATTTTCTTAGACTGCGAACGCAGGTTCTCAACTACAGCGTGAACCGCTTTGTCAATACCACGCTTCAGGTCCATTGGGTTAGCACCAGCAGCTACGTTCTTGATACCAGCCGTGTAGATAGCCTGAGCCAAAACAGTGGCAGTTGTAGTACCATCACCAGCCTGATCAGCTGTTTTAGAGGCTACTTCTTTTACCAGTTGGGCGCCCATGTTCTCGATCGCGTCTTTCAACTCGATCTCTTTTGCTACGGATACACCGTCTTTTGTGATCGTAGGGGCACCAAATTTCTTATCAATGATTACGTTGCGGCCTTTAGGACCCAAGGTAACTTTTACAGCATTTGCCAGTTTGTCAACGCCAGACTTAATTTTGTGGCGAGCTTCAGCATCAAATGTGATGTTCTTAGCCATAGTTATATTGCTTAGTTTTTAATTAAATTGATAGATTAAAGAATAGCCAGGATATCTGACTCACGCATGATCAGGTAATCGCTTCCGTCGATGGAAATTTCGGTACCTGCATACTTGCCATACAACACCTGGTCGCCAACGGCAACCTGTGGCTTCATCAGAGCACCTTGCTCAGATACTTTGCCCTCGCCTACAGCCACAATCTCGCCGCGCTGTGGCTTCTCTTTAGCAGTGTCCGGAATGATGATACCAGACTTCGTTTTTTCTTCTGCTGCAGCAGGAGCTACAATTACTCTGTCTGCTAATGGTTTAATGCTGATTGACATAGTTTGTTATGTTTTTAGTTTTTGTGGTTAATGATATAACGTTGAAACCATACTGTCCCTATCATTTCCTGTGCCAAGGCCGTTTTTCTGCCAATTTGAGCCATTTTAGCAGCTTTCGGCTACCCAGTGTCTGACAAAAATGTCAGTTTGTGTCAGGTATAAGCGAACTGTCAGCAACTAGTGACAGATAGGCGGCAGCAAAACAAAAAAGCCGGCTTTAGAGGCCGGCTTTCTCAGGTATAAAGTTACTGCTACTGGGCAGTGTCTGTCATAGTAGGTATATCAGCTGCGTCAGGAATCGACATGTCGCCTTCAGACTCAGCCCCAGGGAGGGCAGGAGCTGCCGGAGTACCCATCTGGCGGGCACGTTCTTCGTTTACGCTGCGTATGGTTGTATCAGCACTGGTATCGATCATCATGTGTGTACCAAGCGTCAATACTACCAACGCAATGGCGAAACCCCATGTCAGTTTTTCAAGCAGGTCGCCTGTGCGCTTTACGCCCATCAGCTGGCTGGCACCACCTCCGCCAAACTGGCTTGAGAGTCCGCCTCCTTTAGGGTTTTGAGCAAGTACGACTAAAATAAGAAGTACGCAAATAAAGAGAATGATACTGATTAGGGCGATATACATTTTATGTTATGTTTTGTAATTTCTCGATCTGTTCGGCAAAGTAAGACTTTTTTTCCGGATATTTCAAAATAAGCTGTTCATAAATTTTAACAGCCTTTTTTGGCTTTCCTTGCTTTATAAAGATGTTAGCCAGGCTTTCGGAAGCCATGCCTTTCTTTATTTTAGAGCTCTTGAGTGATAAATCTTCCTGTGGCTCAGGCTTTAACTTCAGGCTGGCCATGGTTTTGAGCCTCGGATTGAGCTTGAGGAACTGATCAATAATGTCGAGCTGTTTGCTCAGCACATGAGCGGTGGGCTGGATCGCTTTTTCGAGCTCGTGGGTTTTGCTATACTCTAAGATCAGTTCCGGATGGAAACTTTGAGGGCGAGTCCGGGTATAGTCATCTTTCAATTGCAGTACCTCGCCCATGCGGCTGGAGCCCATCCAATAGCCCAATGCGTCTTCAGCATACAGTCGGTCGATCTCGTCAAACGAATAGTTGATCTGAGCATCTTCGTCGCTAGCTTGTTGCTCTTCCTCAGTTTCTTCAGCGTAAAGTTCGTCCTCTGTTTCTGCAGCTGGCAATGCGGCAAGAGTGAGCTCTACCTGTGTAATTTCAGTTTGTTCATCAGGTATAGCCTCATGTTCAATAAAAGAATCTGCTGCAAATGGCTCGCTTTCTTCTTCATGAACATCCTCTAAGTCTTGCAGTACCTGGGCTGCTTCAGCATGGTGCGGATATTCCGTTTCAACCGCTATCTCTGCAGCGTTTTCTTCTTCATCTCGCTCACGTAGCAAGTCGGTGGAAGATGAGCTGATGCTGTTAAAGGTAAACAGTAAGGCAAGCTCCGAATCTATTTCTGCATCAGGTGTTTCTGTTTCCTCTTCGGCCGAATCATCTGGCAAGTATGGACTCTCTTCTACCGGAGCAGGACTGTATACATCATCCAATGATTCTTCTGATATAGGTTCCTCTGCATTGGGTATAGCGTCAACTGTTTCAGCAGGCTCTGTTATGGTTTGATCTAAGTCAATTGAGGTGTCTGCCTCCTCCGTTATTAAATCTTCTACAGGTATAGATTCTGTTTCTTCTGCTAGTGCTATGTTTTCTTCCTCCTCAGTATAAACGGATTCCAGCACAGGAGAGGCGTATATCAGGCGCTTCAGCAGTTGGCGGTCTGTAGCATAGGCTGAAGCCCTGCGCAGGCGCTGCGTAGAGAGCATGCTGCCTTTGTCATAAGCTGACTTTGCCAGCAGCAAATGGGCCGTCTGGCAATATGGGAAGGCGGCCGCCACCTGCTCCAGCTCACTTTGCTGCTGGTCAGAAATGTCGGACACCTGCTTAATCAGTTTAAGAAAGGCAGATTTATTCATGTAAGGTTAAGGGTAATGAAGCTTCTTATTGACTACCAGTTGGCAACTGTCTTGTTAAACACATCGGCCACAAGGCGCTCGGTCATGCGGTCGATAGCCGCTGGCGGAATATTTGTGATATCCACGGTTGGAGGAAACTCCTCGGTGATCGTGAATTGCTGATCAAAATCCTGTTCCGGATCTTTGGCATTCGTAAAGCGAATCTGAATACCCAACGTCAGGCGGTTCAGCGTGGCCTGATCAATATTCCCGTCACGCTGAACTGCGTTTGGCGTCAGTGTAAAAGTAACGATCTGTCCCTCTAATTGCAAATCGCCGTCGCGCTGTAAAACAGTCAGGTTGGTGTTGCGTTGGTAGTAATTTTTGAAGCTGTTGGTAACCACCTGCGTCAGGTTAGAAGGGCCTTCGCCGGCACTGTTTTCAAAGTTCTGAATCGAGATGGTTCTGATATCAGGGGAAATGGAAGTGCCAGTAAATGAATAGACTCCACAGGCGTTGCAGCACAATGCTACCAGCACAGTCAGGCTCAGGATTAGGCTTTTAGTTCTCGATATCATATTGCTTCAGTTTGCGGTACAGTGTTCTTTCCGAAATACCCAGGTCGTTGGCGGCGTATTTCCGTTTATTGTTGTGCTTTTTGAGTGCTTTCAGGATCATTTCTTTTTCCATCGACTCCAGCGACAGGCCTTCTTCCTCGGTTTCGTGCGAAATGTCTTCCACAGGTTCGTCCTCGTCATACTCCTCGCTGCGTGGCTGCTGCACAGGAAGGTAATAAGGTTCAGGCTGCTCCGTGCTCTTGTAAGCGCGCACATGATTCACCTGTTCTAAGTTCTCAAATAGATGACTGTGTTCCTTAAGTAATTCGCCATCACCGGGCTGTCGGGTCATAAGTTCAAAAACCAGTTTTTTGAGCTCCGACACGTCGCGGCGCATGTCGAAAAGCACTTTATAGAGCAGGTCGCGCTCCGAGAACGACTGGTCAGCGCCCGGCTCTTTTGCCAGCAGCGCCGGCACCTGACTACCACCCTGTTCTCGTGGAAGGTAGTGTCGCAACTTGGCGGCGTCCAGTTCGCGGTCATACTCCAGCACCGAAATCTGCTCCACAATATTTTTTAGCTGACGGATGTTACCCGGAAAGCGGAAGCTCAGCAGTTCCTCCACTGCATCCGGCGTCAAGGTAATGGATTTAACACGATAGCGCTCTGCAAAGTCAGAGGCAAATTTTCTGAATAAGAGGTAAATATCCTCACCGCGTTCACGCAAAGGCGGAACAGTAATCGGAACTGTATTTAAGCGGTAATACAAATCTTCACGGAAACGGCCTTTCTCCACGGCATTGATCAGGTTCACATTGGTGGCAGCTACTACACGCACATCCGTTTTCTGTACTTTCGAGGAACCTACTTTAATAAACTCCCCGTTTTCGAGCACGCGCAGCAGACGGGCCTGTGTGCCGAGTGGCATTTCACCAATCTCATCCAGAAAGATCGTGCCGCCGTCCGTTACCTCAAAGTAGCCTTTGCGTGTATCGGTGGCGCCTGTAAATGAGCCCTTTTCGTGACCAAACAGCTCCGAGTCGATGGTGCCTTCAGGTATAGCACCGCAGTTGATGGCAATAAACTGTCCGTGTTTGCGCGGACTAAGTTGGTGAATGATCTTGGAGAAAGACTCCTTACCACTGCCACTTTCTCCTGTAATCAACACTGTCATGTCGGTAGGAGCCACCTGTGCCGCCACCTGTATGGCATAATTGAGCAAGTGTGAATTGCCAATGATGCCAAAGCGCTGTTTAATACTCTGTATATCGATGTTGCGCATCTTATCTAATTAGAAGATTTGGAAATGTGGAAATTAGAGATGATATAAGGAATTAAACTTCAATCACTTACGTCTTCAAATCCCCAAATCTAATCAACCGCTTCGCCGAAAAGGGTGCCTACGGAGCAGTCGTTGACGAATACATTCACGTAGTCTCCTTTCTGGTAATGCTTCTTGTCGAAGATCACCACTTTGTTCTGGTCATTACGTCCGCTCAACTGCTGGTCAGATTTCTTGGAGAAGCCTTCTACTAGCACGCGGTGAACACGCCCTACGTCGCGCTTGTTGCGGTTCAGGGAGCATTCGCGCTGCTTTTCGATGATCTCGGCCAGGCGACGTTTCTTTACTTCCAGCGGAATGTCATCTTCTAGTTTGCGGGCAGCCAACGTTCCTGGGCGTTCAGAATAGAAGAACATGTAGGAGTAGTCGTACTGCACATAATCCATCAGCGAAAGCGTATCCTGATGCTCTTCCTCGGTTTCGGAGCAGAAACCCGCAATCATGTCGGAAGAGATGCCGCAGTCTTCGCCCAGTATGGCACGGATCGCATCCACGCGGTTCAGGTACCAGCCGCGATCATAGGTACGGTTCATCAATTCCAGCACACGAGAATTACCGCTCTGCGCTGGCAGGTGAATGTATTTGCAGATGTTGTCGTATTTTTTCATGGTATACAACACTTCATCTGTAATGTCTTTGGGGTGGGAGGTAGAGAAACGCACGCGCATTGTCGGGCTAAGTTTTGCTACCATTTCAAGCAGTTGGGCGAAGTTTACACTTTCTGTGCCGTCTTCTGAAGCCCATTTGTAAGAGTCCACATTCTGGCCCAGGAGAGTAACCTCCTTATATCCTTGAACCACCAGTGCTTCAGCTTCACGTACAATCGAGTGGGCATCGCGCGAGCGCTCACGACCGCGGGTAAAGGGTACCACGCAGAACGAGCACATGTTGTCGCAACCACGCATGATCGAGATAAAAGCACTTACTCCGTTGCTGTTCAGGCGGATCGGGTTGATATCGGCATAGGTTTCTTCACGGGAAAGCAGCACGTTCACCGCCTTTTGTCCGCCATCTACTTCACTGATCAGGTTGGGCAGGTCTCGGTAAGCATCAGGGCCTACTACCAGGTCCACGATCTTTTCCTCTTCCAACAGTGATTTTTTCAGTCGCTCGGCCATACAACCCAGTATACCAATCACCATTTCGGGCTTCTTCTTCTTGAAATAGTTGATCTGACCCAGACGGTTGCGTACAGTGGTTTCGGCCTTCTCGCGGATGGAACAGGTATTCAGGAAAACCACATCTGCCTGTTCAATATGAGCTGTAGTGTCAAAGCCCTGCTCAAACATGATCGACGATACGATCTCACTGTCAGAGAAGTTCATCTGGCAGCCGTAACTCTCGATGTATAGTTTGCGGGACTTACCGGTATTGGTTTCAGCCGTCACTTTGGTATCGCAGGAAGCGGCGGCTGTAGCCTGCTCCGGTGTACGATTATCTATAAAATCTAAATCTATGATTGGATCCATGCTTCAAAAAATCTCTTAGGAGGTGCAAATATACTATAATCCGCTTTAAAACGTGACAGAATGGCAGAGGATTTCTTTAAATCTGATGACTTATTCCAGCCCCAGAGCTTTCCGTATACCTTGCGCTTTAAGCAGGCACTCTTCGTACTCCTGTTCAGGTATAGAGTCGTAAGTAATGGCGCTGCCTACCATGAAGGACAGGTAACCTGTTGCGGCATTGTACTGCAGACTTCGGATCACGACATTGAAATCGAAATCCTGGTTAGGTTTCAGGTACCCAAAAGCCCCTGAATAAAGGCCCCGTTTGGTTACTTCGAGTTCCTCAATCAGTTCCATCGCCCGAATCTTAGGGGCACCCGTCATACTGCCCATCGGGAAAGCTCCCTTCAGCGCATCAGCAATGCCACTCTCAGGCCGCAAATCTCCGGTGATCGTGGAGATCATTTGCGAGACCTGCCGAAAGCCGTAAATACCGAACATTTCTTCTACCTGAATCGTGCCCGTAGCACAAGAGCGGCGCAGGTCATTACGAACCAGATCCACAATCATCATGTTCTCGGCCAGTTCCTTCTCGTCGTGGCGCAGCTGGTTTTGTAGTTGCTGGTCCTCTTCGGGCGTAGTGCCGCGCCGGATGGTGCCTTTGATAGGCTGCGAGATCAGCTTTCGGCCTTCTTTTTTCAGAAAGCGTTCCGGTGAAGCACAAAGCAGGTATAGCTCGCCGTATTTAAGGAAACCAGAAAAAGGAGTGGGGGAAAGGGCATTGAGCTGCAAGTATAGTGGTAAAGGCGAAAGCTTCGCTTCTTCGGCGTAAAACTCCATGCAGTAATTCAGTTCGTATACCTCCCCATCCCGAATATAGTCCCGCACCCGTTCTACATGCCGGATATACTCTTCCTTTTGTACCCGTTGCTGCAGCTGAAGCGGGGAAATATGAAAATCTTCTGGTATAGGAGTCGCTAGTATTTGTTGTAAATCGTCTCGAGTATTATCATCTTTGCTATAGATTGTTAGATGGTCTCGCTCAAAGTACAGGTATAACTCAGGCTCAAAGAAGAAAATTTCTGGAAAGCCTACTTCATCTTTATTTCGACTGCTCAGTTTCTCCACCTGATTCTTGAGGTCATAGCCCAGATAACCACACCAGAGTTGCTGCTGCTTTCCTAATTTCTCCTGCAGTTCCTCGAATACATGTTCTTGCTCCCACTGGATGGGTTCACTACCTGAAACAGCGATCAGTTCATCAAAACCATCATAAGGATAGGGGATGCCATTGGAGGTATAGCTGGCAACAAGTGGAAACTGCTGCGCCCAGGCCAGCGCCTTTCGACGAAAAATAGCAAGCGGGACCGGCAGATCAGGTATGGGTATGGTGAAGGTATAGGCCATGGGTTTACAGCTTTTTAAGTGTCTGAAGTGCCAGTTTGGCTTTGCCGTCTATGCTGTTTTTGTAGGTATGCCCTTTGTAAGACAGTGCTTTGGTATACCATTGTCTGGCGGTCTGGGGTTTTTGCTCTTCCTGGTAAATATACCCTAATTGCAAGGCAGCATATGGCGCAAAATACAAACTCGTGTGCTGGCTTGACTCAATGGCCTGCTCATAATAGCGCTTGGCTTCTGGCAGATTCTCCATGCTATGGTGGATGCGGGCTTTCCGATAGAAGTACTCGGCCCGTTCAGCAGGTATAGTCTCGGGCCTGAGTGGCATCTTGTTTATGACCTGTAGTGCCTCCTGATAATAGCCACCATCATACTGCAAACGGGCCAGCATCAGGTAGCGATTAGGCTGGGACTGTTCTTTCACAAAACGGGCAGCATAGGCATCTTCATCCATTTCAGTCCGGCCTTGCTGTGTTATTTGGTTGTGGTGCTTCTCTGCCTGTTGCCCTTGTCCGCCCAGCCAATGGGCCAGGTATAACTTGTAGTTTGCTGCCTTTAGATAGTGCTCCCCTTTGTGCTGTGACAGAAACAATTGATTTGATTTAACGGAGTTGCTGAAATCGCCTTTGTAGAGGTATAGGTCTGCCGCCATGTGATGCAGGTATGGGAAAGCCAGGTAGCCCGTTTGCTGCGGCCGGTCTAGGTATACCTGCAAAGCTACGTCACTTTTACGTGTTTTTTTGAGCACATGCATGGCAGCGAAGCTAAACAGGAGATTATCAGGAGACTGTCTGCTAAGTTTTAAAACAGCTTCAGCGGCAACATCATTTGCCTCCGGATTCACTAGATGCTGCAGCAAGGCCAGCAGAAGCTGCGCTTCTTCCTGAAATGGATTGCTTTTAGTAGCAGCAGCTTTCAGGTTGGCCATACCTGTTTTGATACTGCCCTGCATGCCAATGATGTTGAGCAGCACGCGGTAGGAATCAGGCACGGAGCCGATGAGCACCTGCAGGGCACCCAGTGTTTTGCGGTTTGGCAGGAAATCAGGGTAGAGCCGGGAGTTGGCAGTGTATTGCAGGTATGCCTGCCGTAAATCCCAGGCGGCGCCTAGTTTATTACCTTGCAGCAATTTACTTAAAGCAATCTGTAGTCGCACTTCAGCCAGGGCATAGCCTACCCACACGGAATTATCTGTCAGACTGCTGAGCTGCTGCAATCGCTTTTCCTGCCGTGCCAGTATACCTGCGTATACCTCCGGATTTTGTTGAATGGCCCAGGTGAGAAAGTCCTGCTGGTTGGCGATCAGGAGGGCGGCAGCATTGCCAGGGTTATATAAGAGTTCCTGCTGAATCAGACGGCGACCTTCCGGAATGCGCAGGCTGATGCTTGCTTCATAGGCCTGACGCACGGCGGGACTGTAGACCGAGGCTGCCTGTGAAGGTATAGGGGAGCACATGTATAGCAACAAAAAAAAAGGATGGGCAAACGCCATCCTTTTTAAGTATGTATGCAAGCGCATAACGCTCAACACATCCGTATTTAGTAGATACGCTGCTCAACACCTGCCATCACACGGCCACAGTGCTCGCATACGATTACTTTTTTCTGAGCTGCAATATCAGCCTGGCGCTGAGGAGGCACTGTGTTAAAGCAACCACCACAGGCATCACGCTTCACCAGTACTACGGCAAGACCGTTACGTACGTTTTTGCGGATACGGTTGTAAGCAGTCAGCAAGCGCTCTTCGATCTGATTGGCAGCAGATTCGCGTTCTTTCTCCAGGTTCTTTTCCTCTTCTTCGCTCTCGGCTACAATCTGGTCAAGTTCGTGCTTCTTGTTATCAAGGTCTTTGCGACGCTCCTCCAGACGATTTTTGGTGCCTTCGATCTCGTTGATCTTTTGCTCGATCTGGTAGTGTGCTTCTTTGATTTTCTTCTCTGCAATCTGGATTTCCAGTTTCTGCAGTTCGATTTCTTTGGTAATGGCGTCGTACTCGCGGTTGTTGCGGACGTTTGTTTGCTGGTCTTCGTATTTGAGGATAAGACCTTCGGCGTCTTTGATGGACTGCTTGCGCTGGGCGATGCTGTCGTTCAAGCCGGCCACTTCATCGTCAAACTTACGAACCCTTACCTCATAGCCCTCAATTTCATCTTCGAGGTCCTGAACCTCTTCTGGTAAATCGCCTCTTACTCGTCTGATTTCGTCAAGCTGCGAATCGATACTCTGAAGCTTTAGCAGTGCTTCTAATTTGCTGGCTACCGTACTTTCCATGTAGTTAATAGGTGTATCTGATAGGGTTTGTGTTTACTTCCGATAAATAGACTGCAAAATTAGCAAAGTTTTTGGAAATTGTATCATAAAATATCTCCTTTGTAAATACCTCGCTTTCATAATGACCGATGTCGGCAATAAGTAGCTTATCCTCTGCGTCGAAGAATTCATGGTACTTCACATCAGCCGTTACATAGGCGTCTGCACCCTGTCGCAGGGCATCCTTGATAAGGAAACTACCCGAGCCGCCACAGACAGCCACACGCTTGATTTGTCTGTCACCCACCGGGGTATAGCGAACGCCCGGCAATTGCATCTGCTTCTTGAGGTAGTCCAGGAAATCCTGCTCCTGCATAGGTTCAGCCAGTTCCCCGATCATCCCGATACCGACTTCCTGGTTGCCGTTTTCGAGCAGGGTTAGATAGTGAGCCACTTCTTCGTACGGATGTTCCGCTAGTAATGCCTGCATGATGTGCTGCTGCTTAAAGGCCGGGAAAATCACCTCTACCCGGTTTTCCTGCACCTGCTCCGGCTTTCCTGACTCGCCAATAGTTGGGTCTGCGTTTTCTGAAGGAAGGAAGCGGCCCGTGCCCTGTACCTGGAAACTGCAGTCGCTGTACTCGCCAATTTGCCCGGCACCGGCTTTGTGAATGGCAGCCAGTACTTCATCTGTATTTTCAACCGGCACAAAAAAGGCCAGTTGCATGAGGGTATGCGGCTTGGAGGTGAGCACGCGGGTATTCTGCAGCTTCAGCTTTTCCGAGATCTTGGCATTTACGCCATTGTGTACACTGTCCAGGTTGGTATGACAGGCGTAGATGGCAATGTCGTTTTGGATGGCCTTAATGATGGTGCGCTCCACATAGCTGCGGCCGGTCAGGCTTTTGAGCCCTTTGAAAATAACCGGATGATGCGCCACAACCAGGTTACAGCCTTTGGCAATAGCCTCTTCTATAACTGCTTCGGTACAGTCAAGCGTCAACAGCACGCCATTTACTTCATCGCTGGCGTGGCCTGTCTGTAAGCCGGAGTTGTCATAACTTTCCTGGTAGGGGATAGGAGCGTACTGCTCGAGCACCTTTATAATATCGCCAATGGTGGTTTTATCTTTCATCGTTCAGTTGCTTTTGAAAGCACCAAATTAAGAAGATCAGGTCAAGGCTGGAAATTTAAAGCACCTGGAGTTGCAGATATCCTGTTTCCGGCTGACGCTTGAGTTCTTTTCCGTTGAAGTAAAAGGCGGAGTAGGTATAGTCAGTATAGCACTTGCCACGATTTACGGTATAGGAAATATCCAGTGTATCAGTGTTCTTGCTGTTGAGTTGCAGCAGCATGCGAACCCTCGACTTGGTATACATGACAGGGTAGGTCTCAAATATCAGGTTGTTTACCTTCTCATCAGTGCCTGTAAACAGGTAGTTAAAGGGCTCCCCATCAAGTATCAGTTGAACAGAGTCAGGGTGCATGCCAGCATTCGGGTTATTGAATGGATTGCTGCCTGAGGCATCTACCAGGTAGAAGGAGACAGGGGCAGGTGGATCAGAGCGCATGGTGGCGCAGGGTGTGCAGGCCGCCGCACTTAACAGCAGCAAGAGTGAAAAAAAGGCAATGGTATGGTTCGTTTTCATGTGAAGATTATAGGGTCGGATATAGCAGGTATTAAATATAGAACTTATTAGGTATACGAATCAAGTACAAATGCTGGCTTTGCGCATATTTCTATACCTTTGTAAGGTATAGCTGACCCGTATGACTGTTTTGCGCTTCTTGTTATGGCCTTTTTCTATCCTCTACGGCGGTATCATGCTGTTGCGGAATTGGCTGTACGACAAGGGCTGGCTGCGATCACAGCGATTCGATCTACCGGTTATCTCAGTTGGAAACCTGACTGTGGGAGGCACAGGCAAGACACCGCACGTAGAATACCTGCTGCGCCTGGCAGGGAACAAGAAAGCGGCAGTGCTGAGCAGGGGCTACCAACGGAAAAGTAAAGGTTTTGTGCTGGCCGATGAACATGCGACGGCTGAAACGCTGGGAGATGAACCCTTTCAGTATCACCGTGATTTCCCGGATGCAGTAGTGGCAGTTTGCGAGAGTCGCCCGGCAGGTATAGCGCAATTACTTGATCTACAACCTGCTACTGAAGTTGTTATTCTGGATGACGCCATGCAGCACCGGCCCGTCAGCCCTTCGCTCAATCTGATGCTGACGGACTATGGTCGTCCGTTTTACAAAGATCACGTGTTGCCAACCGGCCTGCTGCGTGAGCCCCGGCAAGGAGCCCGTCGTGCAGATGCCGTAATTGTGACCAAATGCCCAGCTGATTTAACTCCAGCTAAGTTTACTGATATAGCATTGCAGGTAAAGCGGTATAGCCGATCAGACACGCCGGTTTTCTTCAGCGCCTTTCGTTACGGCAATCCGGTAGGTATAGGCAAGGCGCCGCAGCTATCGAAATATGTGTTGGTTCTGACAGGTATAGCGAATGCCAGGCCGTTGCTACGCTTTCTAACCGATAACGGCTATGAAGTGGTACAACACCTGGAGTATCCGGATCACCACAACTATACTTTAGCGGATTTGGAAAAGCTGCAAGCCTTGGTGGAAGGGGAGCAAGGTAAAGAGCTAAGTATTATTACAACACGAAAAGACGCAGTGAAGCTGACTGATGGAATTTTGGCTAATACTACCAGTCGGTTGCCAATTTTCTATGTGCCGATCGAAGTATACTTCCTGCAGCAAGGAGAGGCATTCGATGCGATGATAAGGCAGCACATCAGCTCTTTTCAGGTATAGGAATTAGTTACAGGGGATAAAATTTAAAGGAAAACACCTTATACTTGATCTCGTCACGTATACGGGTTGCACGAAAATCACTAATTTTGGCTTGTGAAAAGTAAGCTCTTAACAGTAATATGGCTCCTGGTGGGTCTGGCTGGTGCCGCGCAGGCGCAGTCCCAGATCATCGACGACACGACGAAAGCGCTCTATAGTCCTAAAACGACCTTGCAGTTGTACGAAAACGATGTGCTGGAAGGACGCTACCTCTTGCAGCGCATTGATACCAGCATCAACAACATGCAGAATGAGCGTTTCTGGTATCAGGATACGGCACATTACCAGCATCTGGGCAACGTGGGAACAGCTTCCAAGCCCATCCTTTTCAGGATGCCGAACAAGATTGGCGCCCGCCTGGGCAAAAACGTATTCGACCGTTACGTCTATGATCCACACCGCATCAATTATTACGATACCCGTTCGCCATACTCCCATATTTATTATATCCAGGGACAGCGAGGAGAGCAGGTCTTTGAAGCCACCCATGCCCGCAACATCACCCCGCGCTGGAACGCAGGAGTAGCTTACCAGATCATTTCCGGCAACCGCCAGCTAGGCGTTTCCAATTTGCGTCGCGACGGTTACCTAAGCAGCCAGGGGGTAAAAGTCTTCACCCATTACCGTTCCGAGGACGAGAAATACCATCTCTTTGCCAATTTTACGCACCTGAACCACGAGCAGATTGAAATTGGAGGTATAGCGCCCGATGAAGCAAACCGATTCCTTTTTGAGCAAGCGGCTACTAACCTGGAACAGGCCTCCACGCGCGAGCTACGCAATAACTACCACCTGTTGCACATGTATAAACTGGCGGGAGAGGACCTGAAGCTTTTTCATAGCTTTGATTGGGGCAGCCAGGGAGATATTTTCCAGGACGATGCCATTCCAAGACAGGCAAATGAAGAACGTACTCTTATTTTTTACCCAACAGCATACTCTTCGCTTAACCGAACAGATGACCGCACCGCTTACCGCGAATTGGAAAACGTAGCGGGTGTGACTGGCAATAACAAAATCTCTTTTTATAAAGCCTACGCCAAATTCCGTAATTCTAAGTTGGATTATAGAGTCTTGAGCACGACTAAGGAGGATAGCACTGAGTTTTATGATGAAATCAGTAATAGCTTGAACCAGTTATTTGTTGGTGGCGAATTCCGTCTGATGTACAGACAGGCGTTGCTTTCTTTCGACGGTGAGTTTCAGATGACGAACGACTACAAAGTTGGTGCCACGGCTAGACTGGGGCCATTGCAGGGGCGCGTCAGCCGTGTGCTGCGTTCTCCCTCGCTGGTGGAACAGCGTATGATCAGTAATCACTTTAAGTGGGACAGGGACTTCAACAATTCCGTAACGGACAGATTAGAGGCTACTTTTGCAAGTAAATTAGGCGAGCGTCAGTATGTGCGCCTAACTGGGAACTATAACCATATCAAACGCCACATTTACTTTGGCGAAAACGCTGAACCTCTTCAGACTCAGGATAATCAGCAGGTGTTTGGTGCCGAATTGCAGCATCACATCCGTTTCGGCAAAATTCACTTCGAAAACTTTATCGCCTATACCAACACTAGCGAAGCTCCCTTTATCCGCATACCGGAGTGGCTGTTTGACTCCAAGCTATATTTTGAGGGAGCTTTGTTCAGAAGAGCGTTAATAGGGCAGTTCGGTGTGCAGGTATATACGCCTACCGCCTACACGGCTGATTCCTACATGCCAGTCACGCAGCAATTCCATCTGCAAAACGACTTTACCATAGAGCCCTATCCAATAGCTGATGTGTTCATCACAGCAGACATCAAAAGCTTGAATGTGTTTCTGAAAATGTCAAACATCGTTTCTGACCTCACAGCGCCGGGTTATTTTACTACGCCTTACTACCCAGGTATGCAAACGAGCTTTGTTTTCGGTATTAAGTGGATGTTTTTCGATTAATTGATTTTTACCTATGTCTTCCCAGTTCACTAAGACCATACTTCGCCTTCAACTCCCGACTGATCCGCGTTGGGTGAATATTGCCGAAAAGAACATTGAAGAGATATTGGTAGACCATGCGTATTGCGAACAGAAAGCCGCGACTTCAGGTATATCCCTGATTGTAAAATATCCGGATAAAACCCGTCTGGTGGAAGAAATGACGGACCTGGTAGCAGAGGAGTGGAGTCACTTTGAGCGCGTGATGGCAGAACTCAGGAAACGAGGCTGGGGTCTGGGTCGCAACAGGCCGGATGAGTATGTAGTGGAACTGACCAAACACATCCGGAAAGGAGGCCAGCGTGAAAGACAATTAATGGACCATCTGCTGGTGAATGCGCTGATTGAAGCCCGAAGTTGTGAGCGTTTCAAATTGCTTTGGAAAAACATACAGGACGAGGACCTTCAAAAGTTTTATTACGAACTCATGGTGTCGGAAGCCGGCCACTATGTGAGCTTTGTAAAACTGGCCAAAGAATATATGCCTGCCGATGTGGTAGACGCCCGCCTGAAAGAACTGCTTGAGATCGAAGCCGAGATCATCCGAAACCTGGAGCCACGACCAGACAGGATGCACTAAGACAGTTAACAGTTATAATCTTTAAACGCGAGTGGCTGCATTGATTACAGTGCAGCCACTCGCGTTATAGAGTTTACTTTAGTATAGTATGATGATGTCAGATGCGTGTTGGGTATTGATGATAACTGTTTGCTGATTATTGATAACTGAAATCACGTCTTTTGCTTCTTCTTTTTAGCCGCCGGGAACAGAATGTTGTTCAGGATCAGTCTATACCCGGGTGAATTGGGGTGGAGGGCCAGGTCGGTCGGATCTTCGCCCACCAGGTGCTGGTAATCTTCCGGATCATGACCGCCATAGAAAGTCCAGGTGCCGCGCGCGAAAGTGCCGTGCATGTACCGGATCTCACCGACCTCCTTGTTTTCACCCATCACCACCACTTCCGGCTTCACCATATTTTTTCGAAAGGCTGTGGTCTGACCCATGAATCCCTTAATGGTTTTTGCGTGGTTTTGTGTGAGCATGGTAGGTATAGGATCCCACTTGGCTGAAAAGGTGAAGAGCTGAAAAAAATCATTTGGCTCCGTCAGGCCGCGTTCCTGTGGTTGCATGTCTATGTTGGAATACTCATACTCAAGCGGATTGCGCACCAGCGAGAAATCTTTGAAAGCGAAGGTTTTGCCAAAATCCAGTTTGCTCTGGGCATTAGGATCCGCGCCATCTCCGTCGTACATCGCTTCTATAAAATCTATACCTTCGGCTGCCAGGGCAATGTCGTAGGTGTCGGTGGCTGAGCACATCGCAAATAAAAAGCCGCCTCCTGCACAAAAGTCACGAATGGTGCGAGCGACTGCGCCTTTCAATTCCGATACTTTGTTAAAGCCGAGTGATTTGGCCGAAGCCTCTGACTCGCGCTGCTGCTCCTGGTACCAGGGGTAATGGCGGTAGCTAGAGTAAAACTTTCCGTACTGACCCGTAAAGTCTTCGTGGTGAAGGTGTAACCAGTCGTATTTTGGTAAATCGCCCCGTATAATTTCTTCGTCGTATACCTTATCATAAGGAATCTCAGCGTACGTCAGCACCAGCGTAACGGCATCATCCCAGGGCATTTTAGACTTTGGGGTATAGACGGCAATCTTCGGCACTTTCTCCAGTTTCATTACATCCATGTTCGCCTCCGGGTCGCTAATCTGCGTGAGAATGGTGTTGTATTGTGCGTCCGAAATGACCTGGTAACTGATGCCCCGTACGACCAACTCATTTTCAAGCTGCGGTGCATGCTGAAAGGCAAAACTACCGCCTCTGAAATTGAGCAACCAGTCAACCGACACGCTTTTGGAAAGTACCCAATACGCTGCTCCATACGATTTCAGGTGGTCTTTCTGCGTGTCGTCCATCGGTATCAGCACCGTGGAACTGAAGGCATGAAGGGGGAACACCAGGTATGCGGCGAACAAAAAAATAAGGCGGTTTAACTTCATGGGCTTAACATATGGTAACAAATGTATTGAAATTGGTTCTTTTTTCAGATATTGGAGGTGAATTAGAAAACTGAGGTTCTTCCTTATACTTAACGCAGGGGGGAACGTTTCGCATATAAGACCCACGTTATGGACCAGCTCGAAAATATACGGGAAAGTATTCGCGCCATCAAAAGTAACTTGCTCCGCACCGTCCTCACCGGACTGATCATTTCTATCGGCATCATGTCGCTGGTAGGTATACTCACAGCGGTAGACGGTATGAAGCACTCCCTGAACCAGACCTTTTCGAGCCTGGGTGCCAACTCTTTCGATATCCGGAAGAAATTTAACAGCGGCGGAAACGGTGGCCAAAGCCGGACAGAAAAGGTATATCCGGCTATTACGTACGATCAGGCTATTAAGTACAAGGAACTGATGGGGACAAAGTCTCAGGTGAGTCTTTCGGCCAACGTATCGGGCGCAACGGTTGTGAAAAGTGCTACAGACAAGACCAATCCGAACATTAACGTGATTGCGGGTGACGAATTCTACCTGGCAGGCCAGAACC
Organism: Pontibacter sp. HSC-14F20; assembly: GCF_019599265.1. Lineage (GTDB taxonomy): Bacteria > Bacteroidota > Bacteroidia > Cytophagales > Hymenobacteraceae > Pontibacter. Next base: position 515,421 of record NZ_JAHZTC010000001.1, read on the forward strand.
TGAACCTCGAGCGTGGCCGTGCTTTTTCCAGCTATGAACTGGAGCTCGGCTCGAATGTGGCGATAATCGGAAAAGAGATATCTGACAAGCTTTTCCCAAAAACAGAACCAATCAACCAATACATCACCTTTTTGGGGCGCCGCTTTAAAATTGTTGGAGAGTTGGAGAAGCGCGGCAGCAGCATGGGCGGCAGCGGTGGTGACCGTATGATCCTGATTCCACTCGAAACAGGCCGGCAGATTCCGCTGACAGGTAACGGTACCCTGACTTACAACATTAAAACCTCTATTTCCAGGCCCGAAGAACTTACATACGTGATGGGTGAAGCGACTGGTGTGATGCGCAATGTTCGCCAGGACAGACTTGGCCAGGAAGAGTCATTTGAGATCAGAAGAAGCGACTCCCTTATCCAAAGCCTAAACGAGATATCCGGTTATCTGAAAATGGGCGGCTTTATCATTGGCTTTATCACGTTGCTGGGTGCCTCTGTCGGGCTGATGAACATCATGATGGTGTCTGTAAACGAACGTACCCGCGAGATAGGTGTGCGCAAAGCGCTGGGAGCAACTGCTCAGCAAATACAACAGCAGTTTCTGATCGAAGCAGTTGTGATCTGTATTCTGGGAGGTATAGTCGGTATTTTCCTGGGTATACTCATGGGCAATGGCATTGCCTCATTGATTGGAGAAGGCGGCTTTATAGTGCCGTGGATCTGGGTGTTTGTTGGCCTTACGATCTGTGTGCTGGTGGGTGTGCTGTCAGGCTTTTACCCAGCGCGCCGTGCTTCCAAACTCGACCCGATCGAATCGCTCCGCTACGAATAATATATGGTTGAGTCTATTGACGTTCTAGCCCGCATTTTAGAAAAGAAACGCCTGGTGCCAGTTATGAACCAGACGAAGTGGCGCGAGCTTATCGGGACATTGTGCCAGCTGACTCATATGGAACCGGAGATACGCATCAAGTACCTGCATGACGCTGTGGAGCCAGTTAATTTTGCGCCAATCTGGTGGGAGGAGCTGGAACAGACGGGCCTGAAGAACATCGAATGGATGGAGATCAAGGTTATCAGGGAAATCAGCGTCGGGCTCCTATCGCCTACGCTTCAGGCTGATTATACTGATCTGATACAAGAGGTGCTAGACAGGTATGCCATACCTTATAAGGCAGAAGGAGCGGTGTTCCGAATAACAGGATATCAGCAACTGCAGTAACTGACTGAAATAAAAAAGGCGGGTATAAAACCAGGAGTGGTCGGAAGATGAAATCTTCCGGCCATTTTTGTTTCGGGGCTATTTTTTCACTTCCTTGACCTCTCTGCTTCTTTTGTTTGTTGTCTTTATAGGCTAACTGATCAAGATGATGCGCCTATTCAAAGACCACCGGATGAGTGTGAGCCAGTTGCTGGCCCCTATCCCCGAGCAATACCTGGAGCAACTCGCTCTTCAAAGCCGGGTAGACCGCTATGCCAAGGTACTCCATGGGCGCAAGATGTTCTACCTGCTGCTCTAGGGGATGCTGGAAAACGAGCGGCTCAGTCAGCGGAGCCTGGAAGACACCTTCCATGACCCGCTCTTCAAGTAGCTCTTTCACCTGGAGGCTGGGGAAAGCGTCCGACGGAGCTCTATATCAGAGCGTCTATCTCAAATAGATGCCCACTACTTCAGCCAGATCTATGAATGCATCTATGAGCAGTATGCCCGCCTGTATTCAGCGCGTGAGCGGCAAAAGCACCTGTTGATCCGGGTCGACAGCACCTTGGTCAGTGATACAGCCGGCAAGCTGCAAAGCAGCATCGGGCATACAAGCGGCAAGAAGGCAGTCAAATACACCATGGCCTTCGATAGGGTGCTGCCCTGCAGCGCCCAGGCTTTCAGCGGGCGTAGCTATAACAGTGAAGCGGTCGCCCTGCCCCACCTGGTCTGGCAGCATGTCCGGCAGGAGGCGGGCCATCAGAACCTGTATGTGCTGGACCGGGGCCTGCAATCGGGCAAAAGCCTGGAGGCCTTTGCCGGGCAGCAGGTGCCCTTTGTCTGCCGGCTGAAGGAAAAGCGCAAGTATGAGCTCCGGGCCAACCTGCTTGGGGAAGACCAGCGGACAGATCTGGGGGAAGGGGTGCTGGTAAGCGATGAGCTGGTCTGGCTTTACTGCGGGGAGCGCATCCAAAACAAGAAAGGCAATGTCCACTACCGGGAAAGCCTGCTGGAGCAGGATTTGCGCCTGCTCATCGTGGAAAGCAAGCAAGACCCGGGGCAGCGCTACTGGCTGTTGACCAATGCCCTGCAGCTGTCCGCAGAAGAGGTAGCCAGGGCTTACCGGCAAAGGTGGGACATGGAGGTCTTCTTTCGCTTCCTCAAGCAGGAGCTGCACCTGAGCCATTTAGTTTCGCTCAACCAGAACGGCATCCAGGTGATGCTTTACATGACCCTGATTGTGGCCATGCTGCTGCTTATCTACAAACACGCCAACGCCATCGGCTATAAAACAGCCAAACGCCGGTTTGCCATGGAAGTCAGAAACCTGGCCATAGCCATCATCGTGGCAGCGTGCGGGGGGACCTGGACAAACTCTTCAAAACATAAAAAAGTGGTCGGAATTTTTTCCGACCACTCCTGGTATAAAACCCGCCTTTTCTGTTGCTATACCTGTTGTCTGGTTATTTCTTCTTGGTAGCAGCTTCGGCTGGCTTGGCTGCTTCTTTCTCCTGGTCGTACTCGTTGTTCAAACCAGTCAGTACTTCTTCTGTTATGTCCAGTGAGTTATCGCCATACAAGATAGCACTTTGACCTCTTGAGTAAGTCAGCACCATTTTGTAGCCTTTTTCCTGACTCAGCTTCTGCAGGTAAGCCTCTACGCGGTCGTAGATCTTTTTCATTTCTTCTGCTTCTTCAGTGGCCAACTGGTTGCCGGTGGTCTGGCTTTGCTGCTGGAGCTGCTGCTGTCGCTGTGCCAGTTTTTGCTCGGTTGAAGCACGCTGCTCTACAGTCATGCTGCCGCCATTGCGCTGGTAGTTCTGCACTTCTTTCTCAAAAGCAGTTGCCTTGGACTGAAAATCTTTTTCAGCTTTTTGAGTTTTGGACTGGAAGCGTGTGCGGGCGTCTTTAAAATACTCATACTTGCTCAGTAGAGAGTCTGAGTTGATGTACACAATTTCAGCCATGCCAGCAGTAGCTAAGGTGTCTGAGCCAGTTGCCGAAGTAGTGGCAGTGCCGGTTGCCTGAGGTTTTTGATCTGTGTTACAAGCAGTCACTAGAGCGCCCAAAGCGACTCCCAAAACGATTCTAGATAGGTTCACAAGTAGTTAATTAAGCTGTTATTGATTGTTTCAGACTGAAAATATAGCGCTAATTTTTAAAAATTCAGAATTTTTAATGTTTAAGCACTTCTATATATGTTTCTTCGGCCTCCATTAAGCCCTGTTCGTTGATGCTGGTCAGTCGTACCTGCTTTGTTTCGTTCACCAGCACCGGGTCGTATTTGGCAGCTACACGCACATAATTCTCTGTCCAGCCTTCCATCACGCCGTCTTTCACATCGTCCTCAAACAACACTGTAAACTCGCGGCCAACATTCTGCTCGTAGAAAAAACGCTTTTTCTTTTCGGAAAGGACGCGCAGCATGTCGGCTCTCCGGTTGCGGTCTTTGATGCTGACCTTGCCCGGCATATCGGGAGCCATCGTGTTCTCGCGCTCCGAGTAGGGGAACACATGCAGGTAGCTCACATCAAGTCCGTTGATAAAGTTATAGGTCTCCAGGAAGTCCTCTTCTGTCTCGCCCGGGAATCCTACGATCACATCCACGCCAATGCAGCAATGTGGCATTAGGGATTTAATGCTGGCAACACGGTCAGCATACAGCTCGCGCAGGTAGCGGCGGCGCATCAGTTTCAATATCTTGTTAGAGCCCGACTGCAGCGGCACATGGAAGTGCGGCATAAAGCGCTTGCTCTGGCTCACAAATTCAATGATTTCATCTTTCAGCAAGTTGGGCTCGATGGAAGAAATCCGGAAACGGTCTATACCTGCTACTTTGTCAAGCTCCTGAACCAGTTCGAAAAAAGTCTCTACACGTTCGCCGTTCTGCAAACCAAAGTCACCGGTATTCACGCCTGTGAGCACTATCTCCTTCACACCAGACTCTGATATCTCGTTGGCGGAGCGTACCACATTGGCTATGCTATCGGAACGGCTGTTGCCGCGCGCCAGGGGAATGGTGCAGAAAGTGCAGGAGTAGTCGCAGCCGTCTTGCACCTTCAGGAAGGTGCGCGTGCGGTCGCCGAAGGAGTAAGAGTTATGGAACGTGTTGGCTTCGCTGATGGCGCTGGCGTATACCTGCGGCTGCGCTTTCTTTTCAAAAGTCTCCAGAATGTCCACCAACTGAAACTTCTCAGCGGCACCTAACACGGCGTCTACGCCCGGTATCTCGCTGATTTCTTTCGGTTTGAGCTGGGCATAGCAACCCACAATCGTTATAAAAGCGTTCGGGGAGTACTTTTGTGCTTCCTTTACGATTTTACGACATTTCTTATCTGCATTGTCGGTGACAGAACAGGTATTGATCACATAAATGTCAGGCTTGTCGGTAAACTCCACCTTCTCAAAACCACGCTCCTGGAAAATCCTCCCGATGGTGCTGGTTTCAGAGTAGTTTAGCTTACAGCCCAGTGTATAAAATGCTACCTTTTTCATAATCAGGGTGCAAAGATAATAATTTTAATTCTGAATAAGTGAAAGGGCGCCACTGTATCCAGACTTTTGTCAGCCAGCATTTTTAGCATGCCGGTATTCTTTTTTATACTGTACCTGCTGTTGTACCCGGCGCTATACCTATTTTCTGACAAAATCTTCGAAGGAATACTGCATATACGCTTTCCCTAGTTTGAGCTGCTCAGCAGTCACTCCCTTGCCTTTGATAATTGGCTTTTCAGCCACGTTATCGAAGGAAAGCACCTTGCCCGGCGTAATAAAGGTAAAGCCATCCCGAAAAACATAAAATGCAAAAGGATAGGAGCTTGGAGCCAGTAAGTTGCGACTCCACTTGAAGTCCTGGTAAGACAGATCTAACTGGTAAAGCAGGGTAGTGGCAATGTCTGTCTGGCTGCCGATGGTCGAAATCGTGCGTCCTTTTGTTGCTAGAGCGCCTCCGGTCAGTATAAAAGGTATCCGGAATTTGGTGCTGCGGTAATTCGGATCATCATAGGGCAGCGGATGGCCGTGGTCCGCTACGAGCACGATCAAAGTTGAATCCCACCACGATTGCTGTCGCGCCTGATCAATGAAATTCCCTAGTGCCCAATCGGTATAGTAAACCGAGTTTTTGAATTTGTCGCTGATCTTGTCGCCTTTAAATTTGGCAGGTATAGGAATCTCAAAAGGTTCGTGGCTGCTCAAGGTATAGACAGTGCTAAAAAAGGGTTCCTGTTCCTGGTCAAGATCTTTGAGTACACGCTCGAACAATACATGGTCATGAGCACCCCATTTGGAGTTGTAGCTCTCGGCAGGGAAATCATGCTTGTCTATCAACCGGTCATACTTACCATTTTGCAGGTATGAGCGGATATTGGCAAACTCCAGTTCGCCGCCATAATAAAAGGAGGTGCCATACCCTGCTTGTTTAAATACCTGACTCAGATGCGGCAGCTTCTCAGTTTTCTTGGGATTCTTGATGATGGAAGTAGTGGTCTGTACTGGATAGCCGCTCAACAAGGCCACCATACCTTTTTCGCTGCGGTCGCCGCTCGAGTAGAGCTTTGTAAAGCTGACGCCCTCTGCGGCTAGTTTATCCAGGTTAGGGGTTACACCTGGCTCACCACCCAAATGTGCTACATACTTGGCGGTATAACTTTCCAGGATGATGAAAAGCACGTTAGGCCGCTCCACCCGAAGAATATTTTCAGAAGAGTCAGCCGTGGCGGCATAGAGTTGAGCTACTTTCGCGGCGGCGGTCTCATGGTCCATGTACTGGTAAGGGTTGCGCGTTTCCTCGTTATACTTTAGCATGGTATCCATCAGGTTCCAGGGCATGTTGAGTCCGGCATGGTTGGCGTAGGGGTTCTCAGAGAAATAGACCACACTTTGATTAATCGGGATTTGCTGCCAGCCCCCGCGCATCGGAAGAATCAGTACGGCAAGGAACAGAAGCGCTATACCTGCATAAGTAAATCTGGAAAAATTGAGGTGGTAATTCTGATAATCGAAGGTATAGCGGAACAGCAGGGCAAAGACCAGACTGGTGGCGAGGGCACTCACGCTGAGGAATAGGATTGGTGCCGCAGCAGCTGATGCAGCCATTTCTCCCGGCGTATTCAGGTATAGCATAGGAGTGGAGTCGAGCCGGAAGCCCCAGTAGGTATAGAGTTCCAGGTCAACGGCCATTAACACCGACAGCAACACCAATATAGTATAGGTATAGTAGCGAATAAACTTGCGCACCCGCAGCCCGGGGAATAGAGAAGTAGCTAAAATAGCCAGAAAAGGTATGGCGCTTACATAAGAACTGAATGAAAGATCCAGGCGCAACCCCTTTAGGAAGATGGTCACCAGGTCCGTCTGCGATAATTCCTGTGTGCGGTTATCGTGGTAAAGCAGGAAAATAGCTCTGGATGCAATAAAGTAGAGTACCCAGAACAAAAGGTAGAGTGGCTGATATAAAAGGCTTCGTATCACGGCTGCAAATATACAACTTAAGTGTCCTCTCTTAAACGCCAGCTGTTCGATTAAAATTCAGGATGATCAGTTAACCATATTAAATGGAAGATGAATATAGGTGTAAACATGGTTTTTATAAAACACCCCCTGTGAATCAAAGGGGTGTACAGGTAAAAAAGTATAAATATTTGAAATACCCCCCTAAATTTTATACCCTGTTGCATACAAGCAATTGATTTTGTCTTTACCTTTGGTCAGAATTTAGACCCTAACCTCCTTAACCCATGGCAATTCTTCGTTTCAAGGCGCTCGAACTGGTAAGTCAGCGCAAACCGGTAGAGGTAGTTCTACCACCCAGCAAAATCTCAGAGTACTTCGGTGTAAACGTGTTTGGCTTTTCGGCTCTACGTGCCACCATGTCCACCGAGAATTTTAAAAGACTCTGTGCAACAATAGATGCGGGCGAAAAAGTAGACCGTAATCTTGCTGATGCCGTGGCTGCTGCCATGAAAACATGGGCTATGAGCAAGGGGGCAACACACTATACGCACTGGTTCCAGCCACTGACAGGCTCAACAGCCGAAAAACACGACTCATTCTTCGACCTGACCAGTGAAGGTGATCCGATCGAGAGCTTTAAAGGAAGTGCCCTGGTGCAGCAGGAGCCTGATGCCTCTTCATTCCCGAGTGGAGGTATACGCAATACATTTGAGGCACGTGGTTACAGCGCCTGGGATCCGTCATCGCCAGCCTTCCTGATCGAAAATGCCGGTACCCGCACACTTTGTATACCTACTATTTTCGTTTCCTATACTGGTGAGGCGCTCGACTACAAAACTCCACTGCTGAAGTCGCTGCACCTGCTTAACCAGGCCGCCGTTCCTGTTTGCCAGTATTTTGATAAAGATGTGGTGAAGGTGAACACGACGCTTGGTATAGAGCAAGAGTATTTCCTGGTTGATCGCGCCCTGTACGAAGCCCGCCCTGATCTGGCCATGACAGGCCGTACACTTTTCGGACATGCACCTGCCAAAGGCCAGCAGCTCGAAGACCACTATTTTGGTTCTATACCTAGCCGCGTGCATTCATTTATGGTCGACTTCGAAAAGACGGCCCTGAAACTGGGTATACCTTTGCGCACCCGCCACAACGAAGTAGCCCCCAACCAGTTTGAATGTGCTCCTACGTATGAGGACGCTAACCTAGCTGTGGACCACAACCAGCTCCTGATGGACATTATGGACCGTGTGGCAGAACGCCACGGCCTTAAAGTGCTACTTCACGAAAAACCTTATAAAGGTGTAAACGGCAGCGGAAAACACAATAACTGGGCCTTGAGCACCAACACTGGCGTTAACCTGCTGTCGCCGGGCAAGCGGCCAAAAGAGAATCTGCAGTTCCTGACTTTCTTTGTGAACACTGTGATGGCCGTACACAAGCACGCCGACCTGCTGCGTGCCAGCATCGCCTCTGCCAGCAACGACCACCGATTGGGTGCCAACGAAGCGCCGCCGGCTATCATGTCGGTTTTTGTAGGCCAGCAACTGACAGCGGTTTTAGAAGAACTGGAGCGTACGGCCAAGGTGCCAATGGAAAAAGGTGACAACATGTACCTCAAACTAGGTATAGACAAGATCCCTGAAATCCTACGCGACAACACTGACCGTAACCGTACCTCACCTTTCGCCTTTACGGGCAATAAGTTTGAATTCCGTGCTGTGGGTTCTTCAGCCAACAGTTCTTCTTCTATCACCGTGCTTAACACCATCGTAGCTGACCAGTTAATCGATTTCCGTGTGGCAGTCGACCATCTGATCGATAACAAAGGCATGAAAAAAGAACTGGCAATCATTCAGGTGCTACGCGAGTATGTGGCTGCCTCCAAAGCAATCCGCTTCGAGGGGAACGGCTACTCAAAAGAGTGGGAAGAAGAGGCTGCGATACGTGGTCTTTCGAACATCAAGTCTACACCGCGCGCTTTGGATGTATACCACCGCGAGGAAGTACAGGAACTGTTTACGCGCCACGGCATTTTCTCAAGAATAGAGCTGCACGCAAGACACGAAATCCTGTTGGAAGAATACATCAAGAAGATTCAGATTGAGTCACGTGTTATGGGTGACCTTGCCTTCAACCATGTTATACCTACTGCTGTGGCTTATCAGAACAAACTGATCCAGAATATCCGTGGCCTGAAGGACCTGGGATTGGAGGATGAGTACACTGAATCTACTTTGGACTCGATCAAGCGAATTTCACGCCATATCAAATCGATTCAGACCAATGCCGTTGACATGATCCAGCATCGTAAGGTGGCTAATAAGATCGAAAATGTACGCGAGAAGGCAATTTACTACAATGAGGAAGTAATGCCTTATTTTGAAGCCATCCGTACGAGTGTAGATAAACTGGAACTGATGGTTGACGACGAGGATTGGCCATTGGTGAAGTATCGCGAGCTGATGTTCAGACGCTAATCTGATTTGACTATAATAAAAAAGAGCACCCGTTAAAGGTGCTCTTTTTTATTTAGCTGTGATTTCTGATCCAGCCGATCACTTCACCGGTTACCTTGGCCAGAATGATCGGCAAAAGCACAATCACCAGAGCAGTTGCTATGACGGGTCTTAGGCCCATGCTCATAATGAGTTTCCTGACAGCTTTGCTTCGTAATTCGCCAAGTATATACCTGCCAGCCTGTGTCATGGGTTTTCCTTTCAGCACCTCGAGCACACCACGCCAATTGCCACGCTCAATCTGTCGCTTCAGAAAGCCTAGTACAGTATCTTTGGTGATCAGGAAGGCTTCGCTTACCTGTTCCTGACGCAGTTTTCCCCAATGTAAAAGAGAGCGAAGCTTTTCGTCAGCGTTTTTAGGTATATAGGTGCTCATGTGTATCATTTCTTTCTATCTGATTTTACCCCCGGACAAGTTCGCATAATTTCACTCAGCATTCTTGCCAGTCCGGATGCTCCTGCAACAATATACTGATAATTTCTATACCTGGATACACCCCAGCAATGGTTAGGAATGAACAGGTTATGCAAATGCTGGCACAAAACGTGCCGCGCTTACCGCTGTTTAAAATAATGATGCTAAATTTACGCATTATGCCTGTTGAACAAAGCAGGCCTGAAATAAGTTAAGAGAACGAAGTTTTAGCGTAGGCATAAGTAGGCCTAAAATATATATGAACAGAATCTATTGCACCAGCCTGGTTGAATATAAGCGCAGAGAAACCATCGAAGTAAAGATTGGCGCTGTGCCGATGGGTGCTCATCATCCGATCCGTGTGCAATCCATGACGACCGTGGACACCATGGACACACTTGGCTCTGTAGAGCAGTGTATACGGATGATCGAGGCGGGTTGCGAATACATCCGCATTACGGCGCCCAGCATCAAGGAAGCTGAAAATCTGCGTCACATCAAGGCGGAATTGCGCCGACGAGGTTATAATGCGCCATTGGTAGCCGATATTCATTTTACGCCAAACGCTGCCGAGGTAGCTGCCCGCATCGTGGAGAAAGTCCGCATCAACCCGGGAAACTATGCCGATAAGAAGAAGTTTGAGGTAATTGAGTATAACGACGAAACCTACCAGGCGGAGCTGGACCGTATCCGGGAGCGCTTTGTTCCGCTGATTCGTATTTGCAAAGAACACGGCACAGCCATGCGTATCGGAACGAATCATGGTTCACTGTCCGACCGCATTCTGAGCCGCTATGGCGATACACCACTAGGTATGGTGGAAAGTGCGCTGGAGTTTTTGCGCATCTGCGAAGACGAGCAATATTATAACGTCGTCATTTCGATGAAAGCATCCAACACGCAAGTGATGGTGCAGGCTTACCGACTGTTGGTGCAGAAACTGGAAGAGGAAGGACTAAAGCCATACCCATTGCATCTGGGCGTAACAGAAGCCGGTGAAGCCGAAGACGGTCGCATTAAGTCTGCCGTAGGTATAGGTACGCTGCTGGAAGACGGTCTGGGCGATACAGTCCGCGTTTCTCTGACTGAGGCGCCTGAAGCGGAAGTACCTGTGGCTAAAGCACTCATCGATCGCTATACCTACCGGGCTGAAAAAGCACGTTCAATTAAGCCAATTTGCAACATTCCGATTGATCCGTTTCAATACCACCGCCGCGAAACGGCAGAAATAGAGAATGTCGGCGCCCTAAATGTGCCGCGTGTGCTCGCTGACCTGAGCCAACTGCGCGATATACAGTATGCTGATCTGAAAAGTGTAGGCCACTTATATTCTATGCTGCTGGACAAGTTTAACATGAACGATCTGGGTGCCGATTACATTTATACAGGTGATCGCCCAATCAATTTTATGTTACCCAACGGGCTGAAAGAGATCATTAACTATGTGCCCTGGCAGCTAGTAGAGGACCAGGAACACCGCCATCCTTTGCTCACTGCAAAGCAGTACCTGGAAGCCACCCAACTCCACCCGAAACTTAATTTTGTAGAAACAGATATCGATGGTATTTCAAGCGATTTACTGGAGCATTTGAAGAATGATCCTACTGTAGTGCTGGTGCTGTATACCTCCAATGAGCATGCCATGCCGGAACTGCGCAAATGTTTCTTCCGCCTGATGAACAACGATGTCAGCACGCCTGCCATTATCAAACGCTCATACGGAGCTTTAACGCCAGATGAGGTTCAGTTATACGCTTCTACTGATGTCGGTGGTTTACTGATTGACGGGCTCGGGGATGGCATTATGCTGGGCACAGAGCTACTGCCAGCGCAGGAGAAAGTTGCTTGGTTAAACACAATTGAGAAACTGAATAACCTGAGCTTCGGTATTCTGCAGGCGGCCCGCACCCGCATGAGTAAAACAGAGTACATCAGTTGCCCAAGCTGCGGCCGCACCTTGTTCGATTTACAGGAAACAACCGCCATGATCCGTAAAAGAACCGATCACCTGAAAGGTGTGAAGATTGGCATTATGGGCTGCATTGTGAACGGTCCTGGCGAGATGGCGGATGCAGACTACGGTTATGTGGGTGTCGGAAAAGACAAAATAGCCCTGTATCGTGGCCAGACAGTAGTCAAAAAATCAGTTCCTGCTGACAGAGCGGTAGACGAATTGATAGAATTGATAAGGGAGGATGCGAGGTGGATTGAACCTGTGCAATTAGAGGCTTAATCGGATCCTTGCTGCTCTTACACTGGGGATAGGCTGCTTAAAAGCGTAGCTGCAGGTATAGATGCCTTCCGAAAATTTACTAAAATATTAATTACCGCACCATGAAAGGATTATTTGATTTTTCAGAAGTAGCGACCTACTTCTTTCGCAAAAAAGACCCGAACCGGAAGACTAATTTTAATCTTCGGGCTATGCATACCATCAACAAAATCTCAATTCTGATGTTTTTGGCTGCGATGGTTTACTTTGTGATCAAGCATTGGTAAGTTAGCCACCATGAATATCGAGGATTTCAGGGATTACTGTCTGGCGAAACCGGCTACTACAGAGGAAATGCCTTTTGACCAGGACACCCTTGTTTTCAAGGTGAAGGGGAAAATGTTTGCTCTTTGCAGTCTGTCTGAATATGGGAAAGGTATAGCGCTGAAGTGTGATCCTGAACAAGCCATACTTTTGCGAGAACAGTATCCACAGGTACTACCCGGCTACCATATGAACAAGCAACATTGGAACACCGTATTGCCTGAAGCTGGCTTACCCCTTGATATTCTAAAATCATTGATCGACGATTCCTACACCTTGGTTGTGGCGAAATTGCCTAAATCTCAAAAACCGGTATAATTTATTTTCTAAAAATCTACAAAGAGACAATCTTTTGTAAGCCGATTATCTGCTTTCTGTTATAACAATCCGGCACAAAAACGCATTGTATGATAACATAGGATAAATCTGGTTGCCTGTTTGTGTCTGTTTGCTGTTTAAACCTACCTAAAACATTTTAAGGGCATATTTTAGAGTGAAATTGATGACGCAAAATTTGTAACAGATATAAAAGTTTATATGTATATTAAGATCAATTTTGCAACTATTCACCCTAACTCACTATGCAATCTCAACGCAACGTAGGCGTATTTGCTTACAGAAACGAATGGCAAAATGCCAGTCTGAACATTATCATAACAAACAGTTTACTGCTAAACAGCTACGAAGAGTTTTTTAAAAAACATGAAGTAACCGGCCAGCAGTACAATATTCTTCGCATTTTACGCGAACACTATCCCAAGCCTGTGTCCACTTCGGTGTTGCGCAATAACATGCTCGACAAAATGTCGGATACCTCGCGTTTGGTCGGCCGGCTCAAAACAAAAGGCCTGGTAGAAGTGGAGCGTAACATTTCTGATAAGCGACTGGTCAACATTGTGATCTCTGACAAAGGTTTTAGTCTGTTAGATCAAATTGGAAATGATTTATTCAAACTTGACAATCTGCTACAGGGGCTAACGGAGGAAGAAGCAACTACTTTGGCTAACCTACTGACAAAAGCAAGGGAGTCGATAGCAAGTGCCGAGGAACGACTCATACCCGCTCTTCAACTTAACGAAGCAGTGTAAGCGATTTAAAACCACACGACAAGGATAGCCCAACAGGCTATCCTTTTTTTTGCTATAACTTATCCAGAAGCGTGTTTTCAATGCAGCTCACCGCCTCGTTTTAAAAGCTGATACTTGCCAAAAGGCTATCGTATGACGGGAAAATTTTTTAATACAAGTCAGGTATAGAAGGTATAATCGAGTAGCGTGATCAAAAAATCCTAAGCTTAATAGAAGGTTTTTTCTAGGTATAAAAACCAAAAGCCGCCAGGTTTGGGGTCTGGGCGGCTTTTGGAAAAGTTAGTGGTAAGATGGAACTCCTTATACCACCACGTTGATGATTTTGTTAGGGACGATAATAACTTTCTTTGGTGTTTTTCCTTCCAAAAACTTCATAATCTGCTCGTCGGCCAGCACCGCTTTCTCCATCTCTTCCCGTGGAGCATCAGTAGCAAAAGCAAGCTTTCCGCGTGTCTTGCCATTCACAGATACCGGATACTCAAATGTATCTTCTACCAGGTACTTTTCATCCCAGGTCGGGAATGAGGCGAAGGTAATGCTTTGGTTGTGGCCCAGTTTTTCCCAAAGTTCTTCAGCGATGTGCGGCGCATAAGGAGCCAATGCAATAGTCAAAGGCTCCAGAATAGCCCGTTTGTTTGTCTTGAGGGCCGTCAATTCGTTTACACAGATCATGAAAGTGGCAACAGAAGTATTAAAAGAGAAGCGCTCAACGTCTTCTTCCACCTTCTTCACCGTTTTGTGTAGCGTCTTCAATTCCGCAGCCGTTGGTATTTCGTCGGATACAACAAAGTTGCCATCGTTGTCGTGGAATAGTTTCCAGAATCGCTTCAGGAACTTGGTTACGCCGTCCATGCCGTTAGTGTTCCAGGGCTTGAACTGCTCCAGCGGACCAAGGAACATTTCATACATGCGCAGGGTATCGGCACCGTTCCGCTCCACGATAATATCCGGGTTTACTACATTATATTTCGATTTGGACATCTTCTCAACTTCCACGCCGCAGATGTATTTGCCATCTTCCAAAACAAACTCTGCGTTGGCGTTTTCTGGTCTCCAGGCTTTGAAAGCCTCTACATCCAGCAAATCATTCTCCACTATGTTCACGTCCACATGTAGGGGAGTCGTGTCGTATTGCTTATGCAGACCATAAGATACGTAGGTGTTGCTCTCCTTCAAGCGGTAAACAAAGTTAGACCGCCCCTGTATCATACCTTGGTTGATCAGTTTTTTGAACGGCTCCTGCTCAACTACCAGCCCCAGGTCGAACATAAACTTGTTCCAGAAGCGGGAGTAGAGGAGGTGACCTGTAGCATGCTCGGCACCACCCATGTACAGGTCCACATTGCGCCAATAGGCAACTTTGTCTTTGTCGGCAAAGGCCTGGTCGTTTTGCGGGTCCATGTAGCGGTACCAGTACCAGGAGGAACCTGCCCAACCCGGCATTGTGCTCAGTTCATACTCGCACTGATCCTGGTATTTCCAATCTACGGCGCGGCCTAGCGGTGGCTCACCAGTCTCGGTTGGCAGGTAGGCGTCGATCTTAGGCAGCTCGAGTGGCAGCTCTTTTTCGTCCAGCAAGTGCGGTATACCTTCTTTAAAGTAAACCGGCACCGGCTCACCCCAGTAACGCTGACGGCTGAACACTGCATCGCGCATACGGTATTGCGTTCTTCCCTTCCCAACACCCAGTTCTTCGGCTTTGGCTATACCTGCATTTATTGCTTCTTTCACTTCCAGCCCGTTCAGGAAACCGGAGTTGATGATTTTTCCTTCTTTGGCAGCGTAAGCTTCTTCCTCTAGATTGCCGCCGGCTACAACTTCTTTAATCGGAAGATTGAAGTGTTTGGCAAAAGCGTAATCGCGGGAATCATGCCCCGGAACGGCCATTACGGCGCCAGTACCATATCCGGCCAGCACGTAATCAGCGATCCAGATTGGCACACGTTCTTCTGAAATCGGATTGATAGCATAGGCTCCTGTAAACACACCGCTTACTGTTTTTACGTCCGTCATGCGCTCGCGCTCCGAACGGTTTTTGGCTACGTTTACATAAGATGCTACTTCTGCGCGCTGGGCATCCGTAGTGATTTCGTTTACCAGTTCATGCTCCGGCGCCAGCACGACAAACGTAGCACCGTAAATGGTATCGATGCGGGTTGTGAAGACCTTGATCTTCTCAGAAGCGCCGCCCTCTACTGCAAAATCAAGCTCGGCACCTACAGACTTGCCAATCCAGTTGCGTTGCATTTCTTTTACCGGTTCAGGCCAGTCAATGGTGTCGAGGCCCAGCAACAGGCGCTCGGCATAAGCAGTGATGCGCATCATCCACTGCCGCATTAGCTTGCGTTCCACTGGGTATCCACCGCGCTCCGATACTCCGCCCACAACTTCGTCGTTGGCCAGTACTGTTCCCAGAGCAGGGCACCAGTTTACTACGGCATCGGCTACATAGGTCAGTCTATACTTCAGGAGCAGCTGCGATTTCTGCTGCTCGTTCATATTTTTCCAATCACCGGCAGCAAAAACAGGCGTATCTTCATCACAGGCGGCATTTATTCCTGCATTTCCGTTTGCCTCAAATGCAGCAATCAGCTTGTCAATGGATACAGCTTTGTCGGCTGTGTAATCATAGTAGCTGTTAAACAACTGCATGAAAATCCATTGCGTCCACTTGTAGTAGCTTGGGTCGGAGGTACGCACTTCGCGCTCCCATTCGTAAGAGAAGCCGATATTCTTCAGCTGTTCGATGTAGCGTCCAATGTTTTGTTCGGTAGTAATGGCCGGGTGCTGACCGGTTTGAATGGCGTATTGCTCAGCTGGCAGACCAAAGGCGTCGAAGCCCATCGGGTGCAGCACGTTAAATCCTTTGGCGCGTTTGAAGCGGCTCACGATGTCAGAAGCGATGTAACCGAGTGGGTGACCTACGTGCAGACCCGCACCGGAAGGGTAGGGGAACATATCCAGCACATAATATTTTGGTTTATCGGTGTTTTCAGTGGCCTTAAAAGTCTGGTTTTCTTCCCAGTAACGCTGCCACTTCTTCTCAATCTGATTGAAATTATACTCTGACATAGTTTATCGTGTATTCGCTTGATCTAAACAAGCTGCTAAGATACGTTAAATTGCTAAATGGTTAAATTGTTGATTACTGATTGTTAGCGGTAGTAAGTTGTGCGACAGTTATAGGCTTGATATAAACAGGTAGTAGTTATGCTAGTGATAATACACTGTAACTGATTCTTACTGACTAATCCATACAAATACCAGCACTCACCTATACCTACTACCTTTCATTAACAATTTAACCATTTATCCATACAGCCAATTTAGCCATTTAACAACCAATAAAGTACCTTTGCAGTTAGAAGCAAAACAGAATAAGATGGAAAAATACGACCTGTTGGATATACCGCACCTGATCTATGTAATGGACCCGATGTGTTCGTGGTGCTATGGATTTGCGCCGGTGCTGCATCAGCTCAAGCAGGAACAGGAAGGAAAAATGAAGTTCAAGCTGGTGTTGGGCGGTTTGAGGCCGGGTACGACGGAGCCGATGAGTGATGAGATGAAAGCCGCCACAAAGCAACATTGGCAGGAAGTTGAGAAAGCAACCGGACAGGCCTTCGATTTCAGTTTTTTTGAGCGGGATGAATTTGTATATGACACCGAGCCGGCTTGCCGCGCTGTCGTGACGATGCGCTACCTTCAGCCAGAAAAAGAACTGGAGATGGCCGAAGAAGTACAGCGTGCTTTTTATGCCCGTAACAATGATGTGGCCAAAGCTGAGGTGCTGGCTGAAATAGCGCTGGGACTAGGTATAGCTGAAGACACTTTTCTGGAGAAGTTTCATTCCGATGAAATGAAAGAGAAGACCGGGCAGGATTTCCTGATTGCCCGTCACCTGCAGGCCAATGCTTTTCCAAGCCTATACCTGCTCGTCGGGCACAATCTGAACCTGCTTAGCCGTGGTTACCGCTTGTATGATGCCCTCAAAGCTAAAATAGAGGAAGCGCTAAAAGGTAATACCCCTTGAAAACCGCCATCTGCCATCTGACCAAAAGGAAACTCCCGCTGAACCAATTGGAACTGGGGGCTACTATCCGTCGGTCAATTTTTAAGTTGATACAAGCCGACTACCCCGATTTTACCGATGAATCGTATGTGGCGGTGGGAAATCTTAACTTGTACCGTAAGCGGTATATGGAGCAGTTGCTGGAAAAAGAACTGGGAGAGATCTCAGAGCTTGAAAAAGAAGTACTCGACAGTATCCAGGAAAACGAACTGCTTTCTACCAACATAGAGGAGGAATTGCAGGAGAACCTGCCTATCGGTGACCGGATGGCAGACCGGATTGCCACTTTTGGCGGTAGCTGGACCTTCATTTTAGCCTTTTTCGGCTTTATATTGGTCTGGATGCTGGTGAACGTATACCTGCTGGCTACACGTCCTTTTGATCCGTATCCGTTCATTTTACTTAACCTGATCCTGTCCTGTCTGGCAGCCATACAGGCGCCCATCATCATGATGTCGCAAAACCGGAAAGAGGCAAAAGACCGGCAGCGCTCCGAATATGATTACAAAGTAAACCTGAAGGCCGAACTGGAGATTCGTCTATTGCATGAAAAGATCGACCATTTGATCGTGCACCAGAACCAGCGCTTACTTGAGATACAGGAAATTCAGATTGATCTGATGGAAGATATTCTGAAAAGATCCAGAAAATAACTTAACTCAACGTTTTGCTGACAACCCTGGCTAATGGATCGGCCCCGTTCCACAGGCCATGACTTTCGACAGGTATAAAGCGGGCAAAAAGCTCTTCGCTGTACCATTTCTCAGCCCGCGTACGCCTGATCACTTCTTTATGCAGATCCCCCTGGTACGCATAGGCTTTCATGGCTTCCATCGATTCCCATACACTGAAAGTAGCCTGCCGGATGAGCGGCAGTTCCCCTAGTCCGATAGAACAGATCAGTCCTTTAGCTTCTTCCAAGGCTTTGCTTACCTGTGGGGTAAAGCGCCAGAACTGCGGTAGCGCCCGCCAGTTGATAGAGGCCCGGGTTAGTACTGCTACCGGACCATCGGGTTGCTTTTCAGTTAATTGTGGCGTAAAAGGCTGGATTCCGTCCCAGAGGCCATGTGCTTGTGTGGGCAATAGTTTTACTGTCCAGATTTCAGAAGCATGCAGCCTGTACTCTAGCATCAGCTCAGAACGCTCCAAAAACTCGTCGGCAGCTTCTTCGCTCTCCCAGGTACACATCAACCCATACCTTCTGAAATTTGGCTTGATGCTGAAGCCCTTGCCCTGGCCACTGCCGAGCAATTTGTAAAACAGCAATCCGGGAATGTTATTTAATGCTTCACCTTTTGTACCCATTTGGGCAAGACCCCAACGGATGTGGCCTTTCCGAAAACCGAAAAGTGTCAGGGTGGTAAGCCGGTCAGACTGTGGGGGAATTCGTCGCAAGTGATTCGGTATTAAAGGGTAAGTATAAATGCAATTTACAAAACGATTAAACTAAAAACACCTGCCGAACCGAAATGTTTGGCAGGTGCTTCCGGTAGTTTATAACCTAACGCTATACCTACAGATTAATCTTTTTATTTTCGCCCGGTTCGTAGCTCTCGCCAGATAAAGTTGATTTAACAAATCCGATCAGGTGCGTGACAGCGCTATTGGGGGAGTCCCAGTATTCTGCCTTTTCAATATCCACTCGGATCAAACCGATATTTGGGTCATCTTTTCCATCCTTGAACCAGGCTTTCAATTCCGGTGACCAGAGCTCTTCAATCTTGGCTCTTTCCTTACTTAGTTTCGCTTTTCCCGAAATCGAAACATACACATTGTCTGATGGCTTCGAATAGCTTAGGTTAACATGGGATTCGTGCACGATCTCCTGGGACTTGCCTGACTCATACCCTGTAAAAAACCACATCACCCCATCTTCACTTATTTTTTGAGTGCTCATGGGGCGACTTCTCAGACTACCGTCGTCATCAATGGTCGTCATCATGGTGAAGTCAATGTCCTTTATCAGTTCTATCAGCTTATTCAGATTCTCTTTTTGTTCGTTATTCATAGTGATATGTTGTAAATTGGATTTGTATTTGAGTACGGCTGCTTTCGTCAAAGAGTTTGTTAGCTTTTGTCCTACCTCCTTACAACCCAGCATCAAGCAAGATGTTTAAACAATTACGTAATCACGCTGAACTGATTTGAACTACCTGGCCCATATCTTTCTGTCTGGCGACGATGATGCGCTCCTGATAGGTAATTTTATTGCGGATGCCGTAAAGGGAAAACAATTGGAGCAATACCCCGAAGGTATAGCTAGAGGCATTAAACTGCATCGGTTAATCGACACCTATACCGACACCCACCCGGTGGTCAGTGAAACCAAAGCACGCCTGCGCCCGCACTTCCGCAAATATGCTCCAGTCGTGGCCGACCTGTACTTTGACCATTTTCTGGCCAAGAGATTTAAGGAATTTTCTACTGAACCTTTGGAAGCCTATACCTCCCGTGTCTATACCTTGATCAACCAGCAATTGCCGAACTTGCCGGAGCGGGTGCAGTATTTTTTCCCCTATATGATGCGCCAGAACTGGCTTCTCTCATATGCAGAAGTGTCAGGTATAGCCCAGGCTTTGGGTGGACTGAGCCGACGCACTTCGTTTGAATCCGGAATGGAAAGGGCGGGAGAGGAGTTGCTGGCGAACTATAGCTTGTATGACGCAGATTTCTTGCTGTTCTTTCCGGAGTTGATCGCCTATGTAGAGAAGGTGCTGCCGGAGCTGAGCTGATTTCTTGCCAAAAAAAGATTTAACAAAAAACACAGTACTTTTTCGGGTATCCATTGATTGTCAGGTATAGAGCGCAATTCGTTGAGATATACCCGGTACACACAATGGTGATCTATACCTAAACAAAAAAGGAGCCGCAGGTATAGCGGTTCCTTTTTTGTTATACCTTGTCGCGTCCTAGCATAGGTTGACAGCAAAATCAACCTTATATGGAAAAAGCGCCAAAGAAAAAAGGCAAGCGTACCCAATGCGACTATACCTTGGGCTTTAAATTGGCTGTAGTAGCCGAGGTAGAGCGGGGAGATCTGACCTACAAACAAGCCCAGAAAAAGTACGGCATCCAGGGCAAAAGTACCTTGCTGGTTTGGCTGCGTAAGCATGGCAGGCTATCTTGGAACCTCAACACAAGCGCTATGTCCCAGACACCCAACCAACGCATCAAAGAACTCGAGTCCCAGTTGGCTGCCACGCAAAGGCAACTGAAAGAAGCCGAACTTAAGGCCAAACTACTGGATACCATTATTGACGTGGCCGAGGGCCAGATGGGGATCCAGATCCTAAAAAAGCCGCTGGAGTGGCCCTCGAACTCCTCCGCCGGGAAGGGCAACTAAGCCTTTCTGTGGCCTGCAGACTGCTTGGCCATAGCCGGCAAGCTTATTATCAGCGGCAGGCAAGGGCCCTGGAACAAAAGGAGCTGGCCGACCGGGCAGTGGAGCTGGTAGAGCAGATCCGGCTGCAGATGCCGCGCCTGGGCACCCGTAAGCTCTACTATCTCTTGCAGGAGCAGCTCGAGGTGGGACGAGACAAGCTCTTTGCGATTCTAAGAGAAAGAGGCCTGCTGATCAAGCCTCGCAAGAGCTACCATAAAACGACTAATTCAAAGCACTGGATGAAAAAGCACAAAAACCTGGTGGAGGGGCTCAAAATAGAGCGCCCTGAGCAGGTGTGGGCGGCAGACATCACCTACATCCCCACCCGGGAAGGCCACAGCTACCTTTCGCTGGTCACTGATGCCTACTCTAAGAAGATCATGGGCTACCACCTCTCCGAGGACCTGCGGGCGGAGGGGCCTCTGCAGGCCTTGAAGATGGCCGTGGGCCAGAACAGGTACCAGTTTAACCTGATCCACCATTCGGACCGCGGGCTGCCCTACTGCTCAGAGGAGTACCAGCAGCTGCTGACCGCAGCGCAGATAAGGCCGAGCATGACTCAAAAGTACGACCCTTACCAGAACGCGGTGGCCGAGCGGGTCAACGGCATCCTCAAGGACGAGTTTGCCCTGGAGCGGGGCTTTGCCCACCACCTGGAGGCAGTGGCGGTGATCCGGGAGTCGGTGGGCATCTATAACCGCCAAAGGCCTCATCTCTCATGCCATTACCTGACCCCAGAGCAGATGCACCGGCAGGAGAAGCTAAAAGTAATACAGTGGAAAAAGAAAACCTCCAACACCGAAGTATTGGAGGTCTCAAATTAAAAAGTAACTTCGTCTCAAACCCGTCAACTTATATCAGGACGAGACACTTAGATAAATTCAAGTCTTTTGTCAAAACTTCTTTAGCTAAAGAGAATTAATGATGATGCACACCACCTTCGCCGTGTACGTGGCCGTGGTCCAGCTCTTCGGATGTTGCTTCACGCACTTTTTCTACTTTGCCTTTGAAGTATAGCTCCTTGCCGGCAAGCGGGTGGTTGAAGTCCATTACAATCGCATTTTCTTTCACTTCGGCTACACGTCCCTGCAGCTGGTTACCTTCGCTGTCCGCCATCGGAATAAAGTTGCCTATTTCCAGCATGTTCTCAGGTATACCGCCTTCAACTTCAAAAACACTCATAGGCAACTCAACTACTGCATTCTGATCGAACTCTCCGTAACCGGCTTCTGAATCTAGTTTAAAGTCAAACTCGTCACCAGCGCTCTTGCCATCCAGGTTCTCCTCGAACTGATCTGGTAGGCCGCTCATGCCGTATATGAATACCATTGGATTTTCGTTATTGGCAGTTTCAACGAGGGTTTGCTCACCACTTTCGTTTTGAATACGAAGTTCGTAAGAGAGCGTCACCACTCTGTTTTTCTCAATTTTCATAATTGTGTGTTTTGGTTTGGTATCAGAAAGGTAAAAAGATTAACCGGAGATGCATAACCCCTCCAGTTTTATTTGAACGACTCTCTGATGATGAATAAAATAAATTATAAACTTATACCTACGCTAAGGCAGACTCTCAGTTAACTCCCAGGCACTTTTATAAGCACCGATGCTTTCTACATAAGCGATCAGCTCTGCAAAAAACGGATTGGTCGAAAGGGTGGCGCTGTCGCCTACCAAAATAAGCTTGCGTCGGGCGCGGGTCATGGCCACGTTCATACGTCTTTCATCTGCCAGGAATCCGATTTCCCCGCGTTCGTTGCTGCGCACCAGACTCATGCAGATAATGTCGCGCTCCTGCCCCTGAAAACTGTCTACGGTACCAATGCTCAACTGGCGCTTTTGGTGCAGCTCGTGCAGACGCGGCGTATGCTCCACTTTGTCCTGCAGGTAGTTGATCTGAGCGCGGTAAGGCGCAATCACCCCGATCTTCAGCGGCGCTACTTCCCCCTCCTCGTCGTAGTCTTTCAAAAGGTTTGTTAAGTGATTGATCAGCAGGTCTGCTTCCTCCGGATTGGCGGAACTCAGCGTCTCCGGCATCTCAGCTTCGTTATACCCGCAACCAGCCGTATCGATAAACTCCACAGGCATATCAGGTGCGAAGACGGTGCTATAGCCGTGCAGTTCGGCGCTGTGCACGCTTTCATGGGCCACCAGTTCGCCGCCGTAGAATTGCTGGTTCGAGAACTGCATGATATGGTGGTGCATACGATACTGCGTTTTCAGCATCACCGAAACATCCGGCTGACGATTGATGCACTTCTCAAACAAGGTCACACTCAGTCCGCCTTTGTCAGCATCCAAGGATTTGATGGTAGGGGGTAACTGGCAGTGGTCACCGGCCAGCACGACACGGTTCGTACGGCTGATCGGAATCCAGCATGCTGGTTCAAGGGCTTGGGCTGCTTCGTCAATGAACACCGTGTCGTAGGTCAGGTGGCGGATGGCTTTGTTCGCTGCGCCCACCAAGGTACAGGTGATCACCTGCACGTTATCGAGCAGGTCGTCGGTGATGTAATGCTCCACGTTGTCGGCCTCGTCGAGCAGGCGGTGGCTCTCGTTTTTGTAAAGCTGCCGCTGCGCCCGCTCCTGATGTCCAAACTTGCGCTTGAACTGGTAGGCCATGCGCTTGTACTCTTCGGCAGTCTTTCGCAGGTTTTTGAGGTCTTTGTAAGCCCGGTGCGCCATCACCTGCGCGTCCAACGTATGCTCTAGTAGTACATCTGACACACGCGACGGATTGCCAATGCGGATCACGTTCACGCCTTCATTCGCCAACTTTTCTGTTAAAAGGTCAACGGCTGTGTTGGAAGGAGCCGTTACCAGCAATCGCTTCTGCGATTTTAAGGTATGGAGGATGGCCTGCACCAGCGTGGTAGTCTTGCCTGTGCCCGGAGGTCCGTGGATGATGGCCACATCCTTTGCCTGCGAAATTTTCTGCACCGCTTCATTCTGCGATTCGTTCAGAACTTGATTCTCCTCCAGCTTTTGATCTGAGAAAGTGGCAGGTTTTATACCTAGCATGATGTCGCGGAGTTCAGCCAGACGTGTACCCTTCGCTTCCTGCACCTTCTTCAAGGCGATCTCCATTTCGCGGTAGCTGATCTCATCGAAAGTCAGCTCAACGCCCATACGCCCGAGGCCCACCCAATCAGGCAAGTCCTCTTTGTTAGTAGCCAAAATGACTTTGTTGCGTTTAACGCCCAGCACCACGCCACTCAGACTGGCTTTTTCGCCGCTGTTCGTAAATAGAGAGGCTGTTTTACCGGGCTGGAAAAGGTGCAGCTGGTCGCGATCGGAGGTACGCTCCAGTTCGATCACTACTTTGTTACCAAAGCCGATTTCTTCTTTAGAGATAACGACCGGATACCAGCAAAGACCCATTTCCTTGCGCTCCGTAATCGTGCTCTTGAGTGCCTTCAGCTTGTACTGCTGCCGGTCTTCTTCCTGTTCAATTTTCAGCAGGTCCTGTACCTGCCGTAATTCTTCAAAAATATCGATCATGCTTATCTAAAAAAGAAAGGCTGGGTACGTAGCGCCAGCCTTTTCCGTTGCTTTTGTCTTGTTAATCTATACCTGTAAAGGCATCATTTTATAACAAAAAGCGTGCGATAAATAATTCCGCCGCAACAGGCTGTTTCTTGTACCTGTGGCAGCTATACGTCCTTACGCTTTCTTGCGTTTTTTAGGAGATTTTCTGGTGCTCAGCCTGATTTGCAGGTACATGGCATAAAGGAACATGATGAACGCGGCGCCTCCCAGAATGGCGATCACACGGTCCTTACCGTAGCGTACCTCGTCTGTGGCTTTCAGTTGCTCTTTTAAATCCAGAATGGCGCGTTCCCGCTTTTTGGCCTGACTCTCGAGCGTACTGATCT
Source organism: Pontibacter sp. HSC-14F20 (assembly GCF_019599265.1). Taxonomy (GTDB): domain Bacteria; phylum Bacteroidota; class Bacteroidia; order Cytophagales; family Hymenobacteraceae; genus Pontibacter. The sequence goes on from NZ_JAHZTC010000001.1 coordinate 539,949, forward strand.
GCCCTTTAAGGTCGGTAATCTGGTTGTTGATCAGGCGCTCGTCCTGTTGAATCATTTTACCGGCCCGCTGGCTCTCCACGGTAGTCTCGGCGATCCTGCGCACGCTGGCCTCTTTCACGGCCGCGATAAGCTCAGAGTCTTTGCGGATAATCTCTTTGAGGGTATCGATGATGTTGAGCAGGTCCTTTTTGGATTGCTTGCCCCAGAAATTGCTGTTTTGCTGGCTGTAATACTGGTACTCCAGAATCAGCTGTTCACGCTCGCCCATCAGACGGTTGAGCTTGTCTTCTTGTGGTGTTGCTTGTTCCTGTGCCTGCGCGCCCACAAACCAAAGGCAGCAAATACAAATAGCCAGTAGTTTCTTCATCATCATAAAAAGGAATGCTTTACTCTATCACGCAAATATGGCCATCCTTATTGGATTAGGCGCAAATTATTTTTTCTTTGGCCTGTAAAAATAAAGGATCAGCAAGGGCAAAAGCAAGAGGTCTGCCACCACAGCAAAAACTAGTGTGAGACTTACAAAAACTCCTACATAAAAAGTGGCATCGAAAGTAGACAGCACCAATGTCATGAAACCGGCAACCAGGATACAGGAGGTAATAATGATGGCTTTACCTGTTGAAATAAAAGTGCTTTTAATGGCATAAGGCAGCGACTTGCCCTTGCGCAACTCCACTTTAAGTTTGCCCAGAAAGTGAATCGTGTCATCCACGGCAATACCAAAAGCGATAGTGAAAATGATGGAGATAGAAACTGTCATCTTAATGCCCAGGAAGCCCATGATGCCGCCTATCATCAGCAAAGGGATAATGTTGGGCACGAGCGAGATCAGCACCATGCGCAACGAGCGGAAGATAAGCCCCACCAGTAAGGCCACCACCAAAAAGGCAATCAGTAAACCCTGCAGCATGTTACTGACTACATAATCGTTGTTTTTGTCGAGCATGACGGCACTACCGGTGATGCGCGTCTGCAGTAGTTCGGGGTTGATGTGTTTTCCGATAAAAGCCTCCAGCGAGTCATTGAGTTCACCCGCCCGCACACTGCCTACATCGGACATTTTGCCAGCCAACCTGCCTTCCTGCTTGTCAGCCGTCACGACTGCTCGCAGCTCGCTTCGTTTGCTGAAAGCCGCCAGCCGCCGCTGTACCTGTTGCATCTCCCGCTCGTTGGCAGGCAAGGTATAGTAATCTGGCAAACCACCATTCTGGGCTCGGTGTATGGCGCGAACCACTGTAGCAGGAGAGGTGATGAAGTTGAGGCCGTATGTCTGGTAAAGGTAAGTTTCGAGTTGATCGATTTCCTGCATCACCTCCAGGTCATACATGGTTTTGCCGGGGCCAGCGATCAGGTGCAGCTCAAACGGACGCACGCCGGAAAACTTTTCCTCAAAGTACTGGAAGTCCCTGATGATCGGATCGTCGTCACCGAGGTCTTCCAGCATGGTCGTATCGACTCTGATCATACTAATGCCGATCAGAGAAACTAGGACTATACCTATACTGGTATATAGAATCGGATATGGCTTGCGTAGTACGAATGTATAGACGCGTCGCATCAGCACTGGCCAGGATAAATCTGTACGCCGGGCAGCGCGCGGGTTTGGCCGTTTGGTCAATAGCAAAATAGCAGGCAGCAAAGTGAAGGCGAGCACAAAGGCCAGTGCAATTCCTATGGCAGTAAATAGCCCGAACTCCTGAATGGGCACAATAGAAGTGGTGAGTAAAGTCAGGAAGCCGACGCTGGTGGTGAGGGAGGTTAGCAGGGTAGCCATACCTACTTCCCGAATCGTGACCCGCAACGCCTGCACCTTAGTAACTCCCTGCCCGATCTCGGTAATGTAGCGCGACATAATGTGTATGACATCCGACATACCCACCACGAACATGATGGTCGGCAATAGCACAGTCATCACATCGATAGGCTTGTTGAATAGCCCCATCACCCCGAGACTCCAAAGCACGGAAAGAAGCACGACCACCAAAGGCACCAGCACCCCCCAGGCTGTCCGGAAAGCTATCCAGAGAAATAAGATAACCAAAAGGATTGAAGCCGACATAAAAATGCCCAGCTCGATCTTCATCTTTTCAATAAAGACAGACTGCGCCAATACCTTTCCAGCCACATGATGCTCCTGCAGCCCCAGCCGCTCAATCTCGCTATTTAGGGTAGCAATCAGAGAATCTCCAGGCTCTTTTGCCAGGTTGTCGCTGGTCTGCACGAAGAGCGAAACGGCCGTTGCGTCCTCTGAGAACAGTGTGCCTACCAACTCACGGCTCTGGTAGATCAGTGTAGAGTCCTGGGTATAGCGCTCAGGCTCGTCGGGGTGCAGGTATGGGATCTGGAAGTAGCCGAACTGCTCGATGACCGGACTTTTAACAGTAGTAGGAGAGAGCACCGACTCCACATGCGGCTGTTGCTGCATGAAGCGTGTCAGGGTATCGACTTTCTGAAGAAATTGCTGATCGAACAGACTGCCGCCATTGTCGAGTCCGATCAGTAAGTAATCATTATCGTTGCCGAACTTGTCGCGGTAGCTGAAGTAGTAGGCCAGATCCGGATCACCTTTCGGGAAAAAGTTGTCGAAGTTGTAATCGAAACGTAAACGGGAGGCGTAGAAGACGCTGAGTGCCGTCAGGATCGCAATAACGGTCAGGGCAATTAAACTGCTGGTTCTGTGGCTCAAGGGATTAAAAAATGATGATGATCATTTTGGTGTTTGGGTAGAACGTGTATATTTACTCAACTAACAACAAAGGGTTGATTTCTGTTTAAAACAATCAATAAACCAACGGATATGAAGAAAATCGTTTTAGCATTGGCACTAACAGGATTTTTAGGTGCCGGCCTCGCCACCCCAGCCCTCGCCTGCGAAGGCGGCAAGTGCAAGATGGAGCACACCGACAAAAATGGCAAATCTAAAAAAGCCAAAAAAGGTGAAAAAGTCGAAGCATGCCATATGATGACTGCTTCAACCACAGACAAAGATGGTAAAATCGCAGCGGCTGTACCGAAGTCGTGCTGCGCTAAAAAAGATGCACCTAAAGCTGAAGCAGCGAAAGAAACTAAGAAATAGCGTTACGTTTATTGAATATGAGAAAAGGGACTTGCTGAATTATCAGTAAGTCCCTTTATCTTTTGAGGTATATCCTAAGGACGATTAAAATCAATTACAGTTATATTCTGTCAATTTTAAGAATTAAAAGAAGCTGATTTGGAGATCCTTGTCCGAATCTAAATTGCTGCGGACTTCCAAGTCCGCGTTTACCACCACATGGAGATGTGGACATCCCCAACAGTTTGCTTCGGTATTAAGAAATCTCGAAAAGCCTTTCTTTGAAAAGCTGATAGCGGTAAGAAATATGTAGTTTGGGTATAACATGTGCATGATTCGGACAGGTCGCGACCTGTCCCTACGATATGATCATACTTTTGCGCCTAAACTACTAAGCTCTTCTATTTCACCAGTCCAACCCGAAACTTCCTGCCTTTTATCTTACCATTTGTTAACGCCTCTACAATTTCACTGGCCTGCTCTGCAGGTATAGCCACATAGCTGGCTCTGTCCTGTACTTCGATGCGGCCGATCTGGTCGGCTTTCAATCCAGCTGCTGCGATCAGCGCGCCTACAATATCGCGTGGACTCAGTTTGTCTTTCCGGCCTGCGTTGATGTGGAGCGTGGCAAAGGCTTCGGTGAATTCGGGTTCAGCTTTCTCAACGCGTGCAGCGAGTTCATTTGTATTCAGCCATTCATCCATTCTCACCAGTCCCCAATCACGCAACGTTTTCTCGTCGCGGGTAGTGGCAAAGGTATAGACTTCCCCGCTTCGACCGGCACGGCCGGTGCGGCCGCTGCGGTGGAGGTAGGCGGCTTCGTCATCAGGCAGTTCGTAATGAATGATGTTTTTGAGGGCAGCAATGTCGAGTCCGCGGGCAGCCAGGTCGGTAGCAACGAGGACCTGTGTAGTGCCATTGCGGAAGAGCGTCATGGCTTTGTCACGATCCTGCTGCTCCATGCCGCCGTGTAGCGAACGAGCACCGAAACCGTGTTTAGCTAGCATGGCTGCCACATCGTCGGAGGCCCCGCGGGTGTTGCAGAATACCACTGTACCGGCGGGGTTGATACTCTGCAGGAGGTGGAGCAAAGCTTGCTGCCTATCCGGCTGCGAGACTTTTATACCTGTGAGCCGCACCTGGTCAGGTATAGCATTAGGTGACACCTGCACAAATTGTGGATTTTTGAGCGAGTCCGTGATCAGTTGCTTCACTTCATCAGGCATGGTGGCAGAGAAAAGCACGGCCTGTCGCTTTTTAGGTATAGCCTCCAGTATCTGATCAATTTCATCGGCAAAACCCATTTCCAGAAGCTTGTCGGCTTCGTCGAGCACCAGCATACGTACCTGACTAAAATCAACGGTCTGGCGATAAAGGTGGTCGGTCAGTCGACCGGGTGTGCCGACAAGCACTTGTGGCGGAAAAGCCAGCGAAGCACGCTCCTGCGAAAAAGAGTGCCCGCCATAAAAAGCGCTGATCTTGAGGTTGTCAATTTTCTGAGCGAGTTGCTTCAGTTCGTGGCGCACCTGCACGGCCAGTTCGCGGGTAGGTACCAAAATAAGTGCCTGTACCTGCTGCTTGCTAGTGTCGATCTGCTGCAGCAGCGGCAAACCGAAGGCTGCTGTTTTTCCACTGCCCGTCTCGGCCTGGCCGGCTACATCCTGCCCCTTGAGGAGCACAGGTATAGCGGAAAGCTGTATAGGAGTAGGAGTGTGAAATTCTAACTCAGCAAGGCGCTCCAACAGCGCAGGGGAGAGTCCCAGTTGATCAAATGAAGCCATAGGCATGCGTACGTGAAGCGCAAAGGTACGGATTCCAATATATCCCATCTGCTATTTTTTCAGTATTAGGGGTATGGCAAACGACTACAATCGGGTAAAAAAACTTACTTATTGGTTATTGTTTCTGGTGCTATTGGTGTTTGTGCTCGTGGAAACACGCGAATTCCTTTACCCGCTGGTGATGGCCATGCTATTTGCCTACCTGCTCTACCCGGTTGTCAAGCGACTGGAGAAATGGGGATTACCGCGCATAGTGGCTAATTTCGTGACTATTATTGCGTCCCTGGCTTTGTCTGTCGGTTTACTTATTCTGCTGTACAAACAACTTTCTGTTTTCATCTCCGATTTACCCGCTTTGAAAGAAAAGGCACTGGCCAACATTGATATGCTGCAGGCGCTCATCGATCAGAAGTTTGGTGACGAAAGCCAGGCCAACGAGCGCTGGCTACGCATCCAGGTGAATAATGCGCTGGACTTAAGTGGCGAGGCCATTACCAGCATACTACTTGCCACTACCAGTACCATTACCAAATTCGGTCTGATGCCGGTATACATTTTCCTGATGCTTTATTACCGCAATAAGTTCGAGTATTTTCTGTTCAGGATATTTCCTTCGCATAAACATGGCAAGGTTAAGGTGATGATAGATGAGATTTCGAATGTGACCAAACATTACATGGGCGGAGTGGTGATCGTGATTTTGATCCTGTGCATTCTCAACTCTGTCGGGCTGATGCTCATCGGTGTGGAATACGCGCTTCTGCTGGGTATTGTGTCGGCTTTCATCAATTTTATACCTTATTTCGGGACCCTGATTGGGGGAGCCATACCGCTGCTCTTTACCTTGGTGGTGCAAGGGGATCCGCAGAAAACCTTTGCTGTGCTGCTTTTCTTCCTGGCCATTCAATTCACCGAAAACAACATCCTCACACCCAATATTACCGGCAGCCGGGTGAACATTAATCCGCTCTTTACTATTCTCAGCATTATAGTAGGTGGTATGCTGTGGGGTTTGCCGGGCATGTTTGTGGCGGTACCTATTGTAGGCATGTTTAAAATATACTTCGATCATAGTCCGGAGCTGCAGGCCTATTCTTTTATGCTCGGCACCGAGGGCACCGAAGAACACGCACTTACCATCGATAAAGTCCTCCGTTTTCTGCGCCTCAGGAAGTAAAATACAAACAATAAGTGCTATTTCTGCTTCCGGTAAAATAACTAAAACAAAAGCAGTGCTGACAGGTTACTTTTAGCGTATTCTGAGCATTAACAGGCAGTTGAGTTGTCGTATCATTTATGCTTCAGAGCATGCAACTCTTTTAAGGTTTCGGGCGTCTTCTTTGTAGTACCATCTCCCAAAATATAGTTTTAAAGCCAAAGGTTTGTCTACCTCCATTATCTCCTCATTTTTCAAGCACCGCATCACACAGCCTGTGCTCAACCTGCTCCGGCAGGGCATGACGCCGCATAAGCTGGCCGTTACGGTTGCGCTTGGCACGGTGGTAGGTATATTGCCCGCTCTGGGCGTCACGACAGTGATAGGAACCGCATTGGCTGCCCGTTTCAGACTAAATATTGCTGCTACCGTGCTGGTCAGTTACCTGGTGCATCCACTGCAACTATTGCTGATCATTCCTTTTATCAAGGCAGGTATTTTTATGTTCGGGCTCGATGATCTTAAACTAACACTGGATGAAATGATCGCGATGTTCAGAATAGACTGGCTGGCAGCATTGAACAAACTGTGGATGGCTAATTTAGCTGCTGTATCAGCCTGGGCGATACTGGCTATACCTGTTGGGGCTTTGCTATACTTTGCCTTACTTCCTGTTTTAAAGCGGGTTTTACCAAAGCCTGCAACTCAACCTATACCTGTCACTTCTATATCTGAGCTAGCGATCCCGGCTATACCTATACCTGAAACTGAAGTTCAACCTTAGGTCCAAATTATAGCAACGCATACCAGAAGCTTATAAAACACAAAAGCCAGCTCATTGTAGAAGCTGGCTTTTGTGTTTATACTGAGTAAGGATCAGGCTGACTCCAGAATCTGGAACAGTTCGTCCAGTTTAGGGGTAAGGATAATCTCGGTTCGGCGGTTTTTCTGACGAGCCTCTTTTGTTTTGGCTTCATCGAGTGGCACATACAGGCTGCGACCAGAAGGCGTCACGCGATCAGGCTGCACGCCGGCTTGTGTTATGATGCGGGTGATTTCTGTGGCACGTAGCACACTCAGGTCCCAGTTGTCCTGCATACCTACGGTACCGCGGGCGATCGGCACATCATCCGTATGGCCTTCCACGACCACGTTCACATCCTGCTGCTCTTTCAGTACGGCGGCCAGTTTTTTCAGGGCTTCCACACCTTTCGGGTCCACTTTGGTAGAGCCGGAGTTGAACAGCAATTGCTCTGCCAGCGATACGTATACCTTGCCGTTGCGAATGTTTACCGTCAGGTCTTTGTCGTTGAAGCCGAGCAGCGCGTTGCTCACTTTTGAACGGAGGGCATTTACAGCTTTATCTTTCTCGTCGAGGATACGCTGCAGTTCGGCCAGACGCTGTTCGCGGGCTTTGAGGTCGGCGTTCAGTTTGTCGATCTGCGATTTGCTCATGTTCAGATTATCTCCCAGTGCTTTGCCTTCTTTCAGGGCCTGCTGCAAACTCTGCTGGTACTCTGCCTTCTGGCGCTCCAATTCGGCTCGTTCCTGCTCCAACTGGGCTTTCTCGTTTTCAAGCGCAGACTTTTGCTGCTCCAGGTCAGACTTATCCAGTTCCAGTGCATTTTTGCGCGTCATCAGGTCATCGTATTTCTTTTTGGAAACGACGCAGGAAGAAAGCGACATAGTTCCCACTAACAGAAGGAGGGAGGCTCTGTAGAATTGCTTTTTCATATCAATCTTTAAGGTTGGATGGTGCTTGTGTATTGTTCTTGCTTAGTTGGCTGCTTCGGCTTCGCTGCGGAACATGCCTTTCGGGTCTGGCATGCGTACCATTAATTCTGACAGGAAATCATAATCCAGCGACATAATATTGATGTCACGGCCACGGTGCAGGTAATCCCAGGCTTCGGCGTATTTCTTGTTATGAAAGTATACGCGCGAAAGGCCTGTTAAGGCAAAAGCGTTATTTTGGTCCGCCTTTAGAGCACGGTCAAGAAAAGCAGTTGCCTGTTTCAAATTCTTTTTCTTTTTGTCTGTGGTGTATTGCTGCAGGTAAGCTGCGCCAATATCAGAGAGCAACAAAGAGTTGTTCGGTTGGTATTTCAGTGCACGGTCCAGCATGCCAATTGCTTCCCGGGAGTTACCTTTGCTTTGTTCCACCAGGCCAAATGCCCAGTAAGTATTGTAATTATCCGGGTTGAGGAGCCAGGCCAGGTTAAAGCGGTAAACTGCCGTGTCTACCTGCCCTTCATTCAGATACTCCCAACCGCGGTCCATAAAAAAATTGCTGGCCTCCGTGCGGCTTTCGAAGCTCTTATCGCAGCTGGTCAGAAATTTTTCATCTGCTTTCTGCTCAGCATCTGTTTTGGCAATCTGCCCAAACATTGGCAGTACTTTCGGGTGCGATGCAGGCTGCTGCTCCTGCGCAAAGGCCATTGAGCCGCTTAGTAATATAGTGGCCGCAGCCAGGAAAATTCTTTTCATGTAACGGTATCAGCTAGGTATGGTAATCCTTCTTGAACTTAAAAATACGCCACCTGACTTGAAATAACAAATACCGTCTTTTCATTTAGTGGTATTTGCCAGCCGGATCCTGCTGCTTCTCTAACAGGGCTGCAATGAAAGCGGCATCTGCTATACCTTTGTCTTTGCTGATACTTTTGTGAAGGTAACTCCATGCCTTACCGTACTCCTGCAGGTAATAGTGGCTGATGGCTAATTTGTAATAGGCGTCTGCAGCGTCAGGGGAGTAGCGCACGGCGCTTTCGAGCAGTTTACGGCTCTGCATCAGGTCTTCGGGGTTGCTTTCAGCGTAAAATCGACCAAGATGGCTGGTAGCCAAGTCGGTGAGCAGTCGCGGATTGTGCTGGTCTTTTTCCAGGGCATGGTAAAGCAAAAAGAGGGCTTTATCAAATGCTTTTTGCTGCCCGTATACAAGCCCGTAGCCCCAGTATACCTCGTTGTTGGTGCTATCCATCAGCCAGGCCCGCCCAAAAAAGAAGTTTGCAGAATCCAGCTTCTCTTCATTGAAAGTGCGCTTTGCTTGTAAGGCATAGTAACCGGAGGCAGCTTTGCGGTTCATAAACCGTTTTGCATCCTTGTCCAGCATTTTCTTTTGCTGCTGTTTTTCCTGCAGGGTCAGAGTTTGTTTTGCCGGAATGACGTCGGCCATTGTGAGTTCTGGTCGGGGTGCCTCGCTGTTTTCGATGATGGCATTTTGGGAGGTACAGGCAGCCATCGAGCCTGCTATCATTAATCCAAAAGCGATGAGGTTGCTTCGCATGCTTAAAGCGGGTTGATTCTGGCTTCAAACGAGCTCACTTCCCAAATAGTGCCTCCTTCGTAATCATCCGTTTAATATTGGTCTTATTGTCCATTTCCACAAAGGTATAGCCCAATTAACTTTTCGGGCACCTCCTGTTAATTGATGGATAGCAAAGGTATATGTCAAAATTAAAATCAGCAACTTGTCGGAATAATTGCGACAATGTTCGTATATTTGATAAAAGGAAATGATTATGGGAAAGGCACTAAAAGTGAATGCAGGAATTAACTTCAGTCTGCTGGACGACAGGGACGTGTTTATGCTGATCACCACTGTCCGGGAAGGTATAAAGTATGCCACTTTTCAGAATATCGCCAATAAAATTCCTTTTAGTTTGGGCGAGTGGTCTGAATTCCTGCATTTGTCAGAGCGCACGTTTCAGCGTTACAAAAAAGAGCAGCGTAAGTTTGACCCGCTACACTCAGAAAAGATACTCGAAATCACGCTTGTGTATAACAAAGGGGTAGAGGTGTTCGGCGAAAAAGAAGACTTTGATGCCTGGTTGGAAGCCAAAAACGTGGCCCTCGGTGGTATACGCCCCAAAGAACTGCTCGACAGCACGTTTGGCATTGGTCTGCTGCGCGACGAACTGACCCGCATTGAACATGGTGTGCTCGCATGATCGTATACCGCCTCAGCAGAAAACTGTATTGCAATGACTTGTCTGGTAAAGGAGCTGAATTGGCAGGTGGCCGATGGAACAGCAAAGGGACCGCTGTGCTCTATACCAGCGAATCCATCGCCTTGTGTACAGTAGAGATAGCCGTGCACATGCCGCTGGGTATTGTACCCAAAGACTACTACCTGGTTACAATAGAAATCCCGGATAACGAGCCGATCGGGGAGATACATGAAAAGGACCTTGCTGCTTCCTGGAAATCATTTCCGCATAGTAGCGTCACCCAAAAGGTCGGGGACAGTTACGTCCGGGACGGGGTATACCTTTTCTTAAAAGTACCATCAGCCACCGTACAGGGCACATTCAATTATCTCGTAAATCCACACCATCCCGAATTTCACAAGGTCCGCATACTCAAAACAGAGCCTTTTGTATTCGACAAGCGCTTATTTATCAAATAAAGGGCGCTAGTGTAGTTCGTATGTGGTACCCATTTCAGCAATGGTGCAGCCCCATCCTAACGTATCTGTTATCTTCAATCTCAGCGCTTCGAGCGCCTGAGCTTCGCCATGGTTCAGAAACACCTGTAGCGGCACCTTTTTAAAATGACTGAGCCACCAAAGCAGATCTGCCTGGTCACCGTGCGCTGATAATGATGAAATTTGCTGTATTTCGGCATTCACCGGGTAGTAATTGCCCTGCATTTTTATCTCAGTTGCACCACTAAGTAGCAGACTGCCCCTGGTGCCAAGCGCCTGAAAACCTACCAACAGCACGGTGTTATTCGCGTCGTGGATCAGGCGTTGCAGGTAGTAAAGTACTCTTCCTCCGGTCACCATACCGCTTCCCGCAATTACGATCTTAGGACCTGGCTTATCAAGTACGCGCAGGGTCTGCTCAAATTCACGGATCACCTGCACATTGTTCATCATGGTTCGGCACTCGGCATCGCTCAGACTGTGCCAGTCACGGTGGTGCAGGTATAGCTTCGTCACATCAATACCCATGGGCGTGTCGAGGTAGATCGGTATATTCGGTATACTTCGCTCTTCACGCAAGGTGTTAAGTATAAGCAGCAGTTCCTGCGCCCGCTCCACGGCAAAACTCGGTATCAACAGCACACCTCCTTTATCAATGGTATGTCTTACATATGCTTGTAGCTCGTCGTAAGTTGAGGTTTGTTCATGCAGCCTGTCGCCGTAAGTAGACTCCAGAACCAAGTAATCGGCCTCCCTTATAAAAGCAGGCGGCTCCATGAGCAGTGGTTTGCGCCGCCCGATATCACCTGAAAACATGATGGTGCGGTCCTTGCATCTGAGTTCTACAAAAGCAGAACCTAAAATATGACCACTTTTCCGGAAGCAGAATTTCATATCCTCATTGATGATCACCCATTCGTTGTCCAGGTGTGTATCGAAGAGCGGCATGGTCAGGTCTACATCTTCGGAGGTATAAAGCGGCTTCGCCGGGTGATGCTTGCTGTAGCCTCCATGGTTAGCTTTGGCAGTGTCTTCTACCTGTATTTTGGCACTGTCGCGCAGAATGATTTCGGTTACGTCGCGGGTTGGCGTGGTGGCATAAATGGGGCCGTTATACCCTTTCTGGGTAAGCACGGGCAGGTAACCGCAATGATCCAGGTGACCGTGCGTCAGAATAACAGCTTCCAGTTCCTCAACATTCAACGGGAGGTTCTGCCAGTTGAGCAGGCGCATTTGCTTTAATCCCTGGAACAAACCACAGTCGATCAGCACCTGGTGCTTATCTGTTTTGAGCAGTAATTTAGAACCAGTTACAGTACCGGCACCGCCCAGAAAAGTCAGTGTGAAAGGAGGAGTAGAGTTTAGCATGTGTTCTATGGATAGTAGGTATGGGTAAGATAGATAATCCTGGATTGTTGTATAATGATAAATGTTACTTTTTTCATCTATCCGTTAACTTATTTGTCTCCATCTCATGTTTAACAGTAATTTAAAATAAGCATACTGGCAGCTACGCAGCTTTTGCCGTATCTTCGCCGCATGAAACAGATCTTCGTTTTGCTGGTTTGCCTGCTTTGGCAAGGATTGGCATTCGCACAAGTAGATACGGTGCAGCGCGTTATCCAGGATAGGTATAACAGCCCGGCGCAACAGCAGAAACCTTATGTAATCCTGATCTCGGCAGACGGTTTTCGCTATGATTATGCGGATAAGTATCACGCTACTTTTCTGAAGTCCATGCGGGCACAGGGAGTACAGGCAGAGTCGATGCTGCCGGCTTTTCCGTCCAAGACATTCCCGAACCATTATTCCATCGTGACGGGGCTGTACCCTGCCAGCCACGGTCTGATTAACAATTACTTTTACGATCCGCAACGCAAGGAACACTACAGCATGCGCGACCGCAGCAAAGTGGAAGATGGCACTTGGTATGGCGGCACACCACTTTGGGTGCTGGCAGAACAGCAGCAAATGGTAGCAGCCAGTTTTTTCTGGGTTGGCTCAGAAGCGCCCGTGCAAGGCATACTGCCGACTTATCATTACCAGTACAGCGAGGTATTGCCGATTAAGCGTCGCATCCAAACAGTTGTTGACTGGCTGAATTTGCCCGCCGAAAAGCGACCGCATCTGATCACTTTTTACCTGCCTGAGGTAGACCACGCCGGTCACCGCTATGGCCCTGATGCGCCACAAACCAGGGAGGCCGTTTTAGAACTGGACAAGCACTTGCAAATGCTGACCGAAGCCGTTGCCAAAACAGGGTTGCCTGTCAATTACGTGTTTGTATCGGATCATGGTATGCTGGAGGTAGACACTAAAAACACACTTCCCATGCCTGCTGCCATCGATACGGCCAAGTTTATGGTATCCGGAGGAGGGATGGTTGTAGAGTTGCATGCGAAGGACAAAAAAGCCATAAAGCCCACTTACCGCAAACTGAAGAAAGAAGCCAGTGATTACCAGGTATACAGGAAAAACAAAATGCCCAAACACCTGCACTACGGAGCCAAAGATGATAGGTACGAACGTGTGGGTGACATCCTGCTGCTGTCGGATGCACCAAAGGTATTTCATTTTTCAACCCGGCCGCCGTCTCCCGGCCAACATGGCTACGACGCCACCAAAGTAAAGGAGATGCACGCTACATTCTACGCCTGGGGACCCGCTTTTAAACAGAAGACAAAAGTAGAAACTTTTGAAAATGTAGATGTATACCCGCTGATCGCAGAGATTTTAGGCTTACCCTATACCCATAAAATTGATGGCAGCAGACATTTGATCGAGAAAGTACTGCCGTAAGGTAAAAGACGAGACAAAATAAAAAGCCCGCCTCTGCAGAAGGAGGGCACTGAAAAAGTCCCCGTGAAAACTGGAGATTTGAAGGAGTAGAAATTAAGTTTTCTGCTCCTTTTTTTGTATCTCCTGGTGGAATCAGAGAGCATTCAGATGGTAGCGCAACAGCAACAAATTCAGCTAAGCGCCTATTCAGGGCTATATGCTCTGATTGTCCCCCAGGACAATCTGCTTCGTAAAATCAACGAACTGATAGATTTTACCTTTATCTACGACGAGCTGGCCAGTAAATACTGCACCACCAATGGCCGCAGGGCCGAAAGCCCGGTGCGCATGTTCAAATACCTGTTGCTGAAGACCATCTACACCCTCTCCGATGTGGATGTGGTGGAGCGCTCGCGCTACGATATGTCCTTCAAATACTTTCTCGAGCTCTCGCCCGAGGAGGCGGTCATCAACCCCAGCTCCCTGACCAAGTTCCGCAAGCTCCGCTTAAAGGACACCGACCTGCTGAACCTTCTGATCAGCAAGACGGTCGCCATTGCCCTTGAAAAGGGCATCATCAAGTCCCACTCCCTTATCGTGGACGCCACCCACTCGCTCTCCAGGTCAAATCCACAATCCGCCCTGGAGGTGCTCAGGGAACGCTCAAGGCTGCTGCGCAAAGCCCTTTGCAGCATCGATGAAGACATCAAAGGCCGTATGCCCGAACAGAATGACTCGGGCGGGTTGGAAGAGCAGCTGGCTTACTGCCGCAGGCTTGAAAAGCTCGTTGAAGCGGACCAGGCGCTGTGTGTGATTCCCGCCGTTAGAGAGAAGCTCAACCTGCTCAGGGAAACGGTGGAGGATACCCAGGAGAGCCATACGCTCTCCAAAGACACGGATGCCAGGACGGGCCATAAATCGGCTGACAGCAGCTTCTTTGGCTACAAGACGCACCTGGCCATGACAGCGCATCTGGCCATGACAGAGGAGCGCATCATTGCCGCCGCCCTTGTCACCTCGGGCGAAAAAGGCGATGGCCCGCAACTGCCAGAGCTTCTGGAAATAAGCCGCGCCAATGGCCTTCAGGTGGACACCATCATCGGCGATGCGGCCTATTCGGGCAAGGAAAACCTCAAGCTCCAGGACAAGGAGGGCCGCAGTCTAAAGCTGGTGGCCAGACTCAACCCTGTCATCAGCCAGGGCAGCCGAAAGGAGGAAGCCAGGTTTGAGTATAACAAAGACGCTGCTATGTTTGTGTGTCCTGCCGGGCATATGGCCATGCGAAAGGCACGTCAGGGGAAAAAGAACCGTGGCAAGAACCAGGCAACCGTCTACTACTTTGACGTTCAAAAATGCAGGAGCTGCCCCTTAAAAGAGGGTTGCTACAAACCAGGAGCCAAGTCAAAAACCTACGGAGTGACCATCAAGTCGCCTATCCATGTGGAGCAGCAGGCCTTTCAACAGACAGATTACTTCAAGGAAAAGACCAGGGAGCGCTATAAAATTGAAGCTAAAAACAGCGAGCTCAAAAACGTCCATGGCTATGGCAGGGCCATCTCCTATGGCAGGGCCATCTCCTATGGCATCACCAGCATGCAGCTGCAGGGAGCGCTGGCCATCTTCACAGTAAACCTGAAGAGAATCGTCAAACTAACCTCTTAAGTCTCCGAAATTCCCAAAAAACCGCCCAGGAGCCCTTGCTTTCCAACCGTATATACAATTGATAGCTCAATTGGCCAGCACGACTTCTTATAATAAAAAAAGCGATCAAGTAAAACATGTTGTTACTTGATCGCTTCTAAGGGTTACTCCTAAATGAGTAGCTTTTTCAGTGCCCTCCTGCAGAAGAGACGGGCTTTTTATTTTGAGTGTTGCGCGTTCTACATAGTACCGCGACCCGGCAGGTAGATCTGAAAACCAACACCAACTGAAAGGCCCGAAGTGCTGGTATCGACTGAAACATCGGCACTGGTGCGGGTATAGTTAAGGGTGGCTTCAATGGCAACATTGCGGGCTACAAAATGCGCATAGCCTGCCCGTAAGCCCAGCACGGAACTGAAAATACGGTCGCCATCACTGTCTTTCAACGAACTGCCGGCAAAACCAGCCAGTGCTTCGCCAAACCAGCGACTATTAGGAGAGGCCCCTTCCGGGAAATAATAGCGTGCAAATGGTGTCAGTCCATAACTGAAGTTTTCACCGCCATCATAAAGCATGAGGCCGATCTGGGCCTGCACTCCAAGTACGGCATTGTCACTTATAAAATAGCCAGCTCTTGGCTCGAGTATCAACTGAAATGTTTCGGATTTAAAATTGTAACCGAGTGAACCAATACTGGCGCCTACCAGCCAGTTACCCTGCTGAATAGATTCGTTAGCCACCGCAGCCGATGTCTGGGGCTTTTCAATGTTTAAATCGGTCTCCTGCGCCAGAAGCGAGCTAGTTGTAAAAAATGCGCATAATGTAAATAGGAGGTAAATTCTTTTCATAGATATAGCATTAGAGGTTTACAATAACTTATATTTAAATAATCATAGTCTAAACATTAATAATAACGCAGGGCATAATGTTTTGTTCTGAATAGCTCAAAATCAAGTAATTACATTTAAATGTCCTTTCAATTGACTTTTAGTAATTTGGAATAGAATCGAAGAAACCTGAAAACTGCCTTTGAAGAAGAGATGCGTATAATGCCGGGACTAATTAATAGAGGTTTTTTCACTGGGAAGGATGTTTATCTAATAGTGACCTCAAAAAAGATCTCATAAAAAGAAGAGAAGGTGAGGCGTATAGGCTTGTTCCGGTATAGGGATGCTTACCAGCTTGGATAATTAAAAAGAATTTAAAAGCAAAAGGCCGGGCACTACTCTTAGTGCCCGGCCTTTTGCTTTTTATTGGTGTAATCGGAGAGTAACCCTTCGTAGATCCAGTTGGCAAGGGCCTGCCGGTTATCAGCTATTACAAAGCGCCGTTGATCCTTGACGTTACGGATATTGCCAAGCTCGATAAAAACGGTGGGCGGATGACTGTACTTAATGACATACAAACTGCTGCGTTGCGTGACATTACCAGAGTAGTCGCGGTAAGGTTGGTAGCGTCTGTACTTGTTTGTGAACGTCTGGTGAATGTTTTTGGCCAGTTGCTCGCCGTCCTTGCTGTTTTCGTGGTGGTAAAAGAAGACGTCGATGTTTTGGCTCTCGCTGCGGCTATCGACGTGGATGGCCAGCATGCGCTGGTAGGCGCCCTTATGCTTCAGGTATAAACCATTTACGGCCTCTGTGCGCTGGCGCAGGCGGGCACTATGGTTAAGGGGAATTTTTTTGTTGGGGTATACAATTTCATCACGGTCCATCTTCAGCACCCCTTCGTCACGAATGCCATCATCAGCGTCCTGCACGATCATATACACTGTGGCCCCTTGTTCCACCAATACCCGTGCCAAACGGATGGTCACATCGTAAGCATACTCATCCTCGGCCAGGTCATTGCTGCCATATTTGCCCACAGCCCCCGGGTCGGGTCCGCCATGGCCGGAGCTGAGGTAGTATACAGCGCCCTGCAGCTTTGTGCTTTTCACCTCTACTTTGGAATACTTCTCCCCAAACAGGGGGATTTCGAGCACACGGGCAGAAACCTTGGCAGGTTCAGCAGTCAGATCAGTTCTTGTTTTACTGTCCCCGGCGGCTACCCGGGTATTGTCGCTAGTCACAGTGGTGTTGTCGGTTGAAGTTACGCTTTCAGGTAAGTTATAAGTTTTCCCGACAATCAGGCCGTTGTCTTTGCCGAAACGGTCTTTGTTGATCTCCACGAACTTTTGTAGATGCTCCGAAGGATTGAGTCCGTGACGGCGCAACAAGGTATAGATACCGTCACCGGGCATCGCGACTGCCTCCAGTATAGTGCTCTGACCGTAAACGGCAATTGATGATAGTACAAGAAAAAGGGTGATAATAGCGGTACGCAATGCAATCAGGTTTATCAGAAAATATTAAGAATCCGATATTACAAAAAATGTATGAAGTATGAAAGATGATCTGTTGTATCAGCGCAGAATATCGGAAGCTCTATATAAACGATACCTGATTTTTTGAAGCTAACATCAGAAACCAGGTATAGCCACCCTGCCACTTACTGCAAGCGGTAGCTTACCAGTTCATAGCGCCGCATCAGTTTGTCAGAGTCGGCGTAGTACCAATCTGTACGGATCATGCCAATTTCGGGCGTCACGTATTCGTTCACCCAGGTAGTGCTTAGGGAAGATGATGCTTTTTGTTCGGTTTGCCTTTCAAAACGGAACTCAAGTGCCTGACTCGCATGCGGAGAATCAGGCACAGCTACAAGGCCCGTCGTTCTTCTGTGATAAATCCACAGGGTATAGCTTGGGTATTGATACCCATATGCAATACCTGACATACCTGGATTGGGATACGTGATATACTGCTCATTTGCATCTTTTCTATAGTGCACGTAGCCGTCTTTGTCATTCCGGACAATCATGCCATTATTCAGAATATACCAGGTAGTTTTGTTGATCAAAGTGTCTTTCATCACTTGCCGTCTGAACGAGCTGGTTGACAGCACTTCTCCATCGGTATTATATTCTATCTGGTCGTACACCCATTCATTGCCGACCTGCAGGGGCATGATGTCTTCAAAAGGTTCGGATATTTCCTCTTTCTCACATGAAAAGAGGAGCAGTGATAAACAGAAAAGGATGATGTGTCTGAATAGCGGCAGTCGTTTCATAGGCTTTCTTTTAAAGGTATGATACCCATAATTGCCAAAACGTTGCATGCTCAGCTAAAACAATATTGTGAAATCAAGAGGTCTTCTGATTATCGCGCGCAAATTCCCCGATAAGGGCAGTACTGACAGATCTCCAGCTCCTTCGTTTTCCGGATCACTTCATCCGGGTCGAGCAATTCCTGCACAAAACGTGTGAGCAAAGCTTCGGATGCTGAAATAAAATCCTGACCAGTTGCCTGCTCAAAAGCGAAATCTGCTGTCAGGACGCCGGCGTCGAGGTTGCGGAACGACAGTATACCTGACTTCGGCACAATCCGCGCCGGATCCATGTGAGCTGCGTTTCGGAGCAGTAGTTCCGGCTTCTGCTGCAGGTTACGCTGCAGAATGTACTCGTAGAGCCACAGCTGTCGCGCTTTATCATACTTAGGCGAGGTGATAAAATGCAGGTCCACATCATCCGGCTTCACACTTACCTGGTTGCGTTCAACTTTTCCGGTCTTGTAGTCGATCACGCGCAGCTCTGCCCCTTTCAGATCGATGCGATCGGCTTTGCCAGCTATCTTCACAGGTATAAGCTCGTCGCCGACCTGTACCTGCAGGGTAGTTTCTAGTTGCTCTTCCAGGCGCAGGACGTAAAGCGGCAGTTCGTCATCCGATTTCAGAAGACTCTCCAGGTACTTTTCGAGCACCTGCACGGCTACTTTGAAAAGCAGGAAATTCATGCCGCGTTCAGGCGTAGCACCGCGTGTCACTTTCTTAAATTCAGCCTCTACCTTAGCTGGCAATCCCTGCAGCATCTGCTCCACGTGCGGCTTCTCGATCGGCTTGCCATTCTGCTCAAAAGGTCGGAAAAAGTCCTCCAGCACCTGGTGCACGATAGTTCCAAACTGGTCGGCTCCAAGCTGTTCTTCTACCTCGTCAATCTCCCTGATCTTAGCGATGCGACTAAAATAGTACTGCAGTGAACAGTTAATGTACATGTTCAGGTGCGAAGGGTAAAGGCCGCGCTTCAGTTCCTGCCGCAGTTGCTCCAATGTCTGAGCATCTTTGTGAATAACAATGTCCTCATCGTATTTCTTCTGATCACGCAACTCTACTGTAGCCGTCAGGTCCCGGAATTTGATCTTTGGATTTCGCAGTGCCAGGTCGTTTTGAAGTTGCAGAATAAAGCGGCTTTTTTCACCGGAACCATATGTATCGGAAGGCAACACGTAAAGCAGGTTCACAGTTTTGGCGCGCTGCAACAGGCGGTAAAAGTTATAGGCCATAGCACCCTCGGTTTCTGCGTAGGTGGGCAGGCCAAACTGCTTGAGAACATCAAATGGCATCAGCGACTCGTGCCGCTTCGGAGCAGGCAGCGTATTCTCATTGACCGATAGAATGATTAGGTTTTCAAAATCGAGCGCACGGGTTTCGAGCATACCCATGATTTGCAGGTCTGAGATAGGCTCACCACTAAAAGGCAAACGTTGACGCCCAATCAGCTCGTTGAGGAACTTGCGGAAACTGCGCACCGATATCTTCTGTTCCCGGCAGTCGAAGATGGTATCGAGGCGCTTGACGATGGTATAGAAAATGTAGAGATACTCGGTCTCGATGGTGCTGGGCTGGTGACTGTACATTTTATGCAGCAGGTCGATCAGCTGGTAAAGCGAGGCGATGATGTCGTCGCAGTCGCGCCAGGACTTGAACAGTACTTCGTAGAGCGGCTCGTGCTTCCCCATCTTCAGTAGGTCATTGGCCGTGATGAGCACGCGGTTGTCTTGCACAATCTGGTCCAGCACACGCTGCACAAAACCATGAAGTTCCTGCTTGTCGGGTTGCTCGTTCAGGTATAGCTCATACCTGCGGATGAAAGGGTGGGAGAGCAGCTTGGTCACAGTCAGGTGATGGTACTGGTATACCTTGTAACCTGACTCCTGCAGCTGCGTCACGCCGGTCAGGTGCACATCAAAAAGCAGGTCGATCAGGTTGTAGAGCGGCGTACCTTTGAAGCTAAGACCCATCGTTACGTTATAATTCGGCACCTCCTCAGGTATAGAGTGCAGCACAGGAAGCAGCAGCGTTTCGTCGGGCATCACCACTGCTACCTGCGCGTGCTTGTCACGTTGCCGGATTTCCTGAATCAGTTGCCCGGCCAGTTTGCCCTGCATGCTCGCATTAGCCACTCCGATTACGTTGATCTCCTTCTCGTCCGTAAGTAGTAAATTCTGTTGCCAGCGCCATTCCGGCAGATCCCAGTTGTTTTTATACCTGCGCAGGAAACTGCCAGCCCGGTTTGGGGTGCCATCTTCCATGTAGAAATCATCGGAGTCAAACAGTACTTCAGCCTTGCTGTGCTTCAGTAGTGTGCGAATGATCTTCTCCTCAGAATTAGTGAGTGCATTAAGGCCGATGAAAAGGTACTGGGCACATTCCGATGACTTGGCCAGTTGTTCTATGTTATCGGAAACAATCTTAAAAGCCATACCTGTATAGGCCTGCTTGCGCTCCTCCAGGTGGTTTTTTAGGTTGTGGTAGGTCTTCTCAATGTTGTCCCAGAGGCTGAAGTATTTCTTGACAGCAGGCGTCAATTCTTTGCCCAGGTGCGCAGGGTCCCAACGCTCCAAAGCTTTGGCCTCACCCACATAATCAAATAGCTTGGAAGTATCTACCAGGTTCTGGTCGATGCGGCTGAAATCGTCGAGCAGCGTGCCACCCCAGGTGATGAATTGGTCAAAGTCGAGATTCGGGTCTTGCTCACGCATTAGGTCGTAGAGCTCTAACTGCAGATTGATCGGCTCCAGCACATCCACTTTGGCCAGCTTGGTAATGAAATCCTCCATACCTGATACCTCCGGGGACCAGATTGGTTCAGGAGCAGCCTGCGCCAGAGCGTTCTTAAAAAAGAAACTCGCACGTCGCGACGGCAGCACAATGCACAGTTCGCTGATGTTCTCTTTATACTTCTCGTATACGTATTTTGCCGCTAGCTCAAGAAAGGTCTGCACTTTGTTGTTGAGTGATTAAGTGAATAAGTGATGGAGTGAATTGTTAGATTTTTGTCGAAGGTTAAATTGTTGGATCATTAAATGGTTAGTGCACGATTCAGCGAGATTGTGACACAACAACTTCATTGTAAGTATCTTTTGTCATATCGGCCTGGGGTAGGGGCGCTCGTTTTGAGAGAAATCTGAAATATTGTTTTGTCTGAAACAACCCGGATCTCTCAACTCTTTCGGAATGACAATTCCCGCTCCTTGTTCCTAAAATTGACATCGAGTTGAGAACTGTCCTTACAGGTAATCGAACTTTTTAACTCCCAACGTTTCCCTTTCCATCCATCGTCATGAAGGGATTATAGGCTATTTCCCAGAGGTTGTCATCCGGGTCTGCGATGTAGCTGCTGTAGCCTCCCCAAAACACTTTTTCCGGTTGCTTGAGCACGCGGACACCTTTGCCAGCCAGTTCTGCTACCAGGTCATCCACCTCTTTTTCGGAGCGCACATTGTAGGCCAGCGAAAAACTTTTAAAACCCTTGCCATCGGCCTCCAGTCCAGCATCATCTGCCAGCGACTCTTGCGGGAACAGCGCAAGTTGCAGGCCGTTCAGCTGAAAGAAAATGATGCTTTCTGTGCTGCTTTCGAGCGGCTGCCAACCAAAGATGTTCTGGTAAAACTCTCTTGCGCGCTGCAAATTCCTGACGCCTAATGTGATAAGTGTAATTCTCTGTTCCATTATTTCCCTTTGATCTCTTACTTGATTACTGTTAACCTACTGCTATACCTTGCAGCTATACCTTACCTGGCTTCTTCATAGGCCGCTTTCAACCAGCCGATTAACTCGGCATTTACTTCATCTGCGTGTTGAAGCTTTATACGATGCGAACACATGGCATTAAAACTACCTGACTTTTCCAGTCTGCCTTCCGGTTCACGGCCTTTCAGGTTGATGCCAACATCCAGTCTGGTTTTGGTGGAAGGCTGGATCAGGGCAAACTGCTTTTTGCTGCGCACACTAACATAGGCATTTTTGGGAGCCAGCTCCACATCAGCACCAAACTGTTTTAACTGTGCAGTAAGTGCTTCATAAATAGGTAGGAGCTGCTCTTTTCCTTTGTATTGCTTTTCGATCAGATCTTCCGGCTTTTCAGCCGATCCGGCATCTGTTCCTTTAGTTTTAAGCGCGACCAAATTGGCAAAGCCATGTGTGAAACCGTGGTCCGATTTCAGATACTTTACAATCTCACCGTGCTTCTGAAGGCCTGTGCCCTGCACCACGTAAATCCATTCTCCAAGCGATTTCCCAGTGTTCTTTTCCAGATTATCGATCATGGTTTGAGCTGCTTTGTCCATTTTATGATTGGTTGTTAATGTCGGATGTATGTTACAATGCCAGGCCTATTTGCTGGCTTTTGCCGCCATAAGACCATTCGTACAGCTCTTCGGTGTCGAAGTAGTAGAGCAGGCATTTCACTTTTTCATAGCCCAGTTGCTTGAAGCGCACAGCGTAATGATCAAGCTTATTTCGATGCTCTTCCAGCGGAGGCGGCAATTTGAATTCCAGCAGCACCACCTGGTCCCCATCAAACACCACGCGGTCGGGCTTGTAGAGGTAGGCGCGGGCGTCGAGCAACTCTTTTTCGTGCTCCACAATAACATCACCCGAAAAGTAATGACTGATCTGCTGATGATTGACCACCTGGAGCAATCGTTCTTTGAATAAAGGCTTTTCCCGGTCACTGATAATGCCTTGGTATACCATCTGGCGCAGCACGTCATCAAGTTCTGCCGCGGTCAGGATGCGGGAGAGGGCATAGTGCAGTTTCTTGTTCTGAATGCGTTGCTCGGTCTGCGTCTCGAAATCGAACACGTTGTTGGCGTGTTGCTTGAGCTGAAGTCGTTGTGCCCAGTCATTGGTTTGGAGATAATCCAGGGTATAGACCGGACCAATTTCGCGGCTGCCACTATCCTGTTTCGTTTGCTGATCCGCGTATACCTGGTAGCAAAGCTTGCCGGGTTCCCAAAGCCCCTCCGCCACCAGGTAGCGGTAAAGCAGGTGACTCACATTTTTGGCTGTTCCTTCAAGTGCTTTTTGTGCCTTACGTTCCTCCAGCAGGTCCTTTCCGTTGCCGATCAGGTATAGCCTGTCCTTGGGGCGGGTGAGGGCCACGTAGAGCATGTTCAAGTTTTCAATAAAGGTCTTCTCTATCTCGGTATTGTATTGATCGGCCAGTTCGGTATGCTCCAGTCTGGAACTGATGTTCACGGCCACACTGCGTAATTTGCCCATCACCTTGTTCTCATCAGAAAGACGACTCCACATTAATGCCCTGGTCTGCGGCTCGGTGCTCCAGTCGGCGAACGGAATGATAACAATAGGATAAGCGAGCCCTTTGGCCTTGTGGATGCTGGTGATGGTAATGGCGTTTCGGTCTTTGGGTGTGTTGATGCTCAGCTTCTCTTTCTGTACATCCCAATAAGCCAAGAAATTATTCAGGTTATTGCTGTTCTTGAGACTATACTCCAGCACCAGATCCAGAAAACGGAACAGATACTCACATTCGTTGTTGTGCCCCAGCAAATTGAAAATGCGGATCAGTTGCTCGGTAAGTTCATAGAGCGACAAATTGCCTGTCTCACGTTCCTTCACATCAAAACCTACATCGCGCAGGTAGTTGAAGAACGGCTGCGGATCCGTCTGGTTGGAAATCTGCGCGATTGTTTGGGCCAGTTCAGTGGTAGGTACTTTACCCTGCGTAACAGTATAGATAAGGTATAGCGCTTCTGATTTTGCCAATGTGTCGTTCGGGCGGTTGAATACCCGGAACATAGCGATGATCAGGTTGATCACTTCGGCAAACTGCAGCGAAAGCGAATCCTGTGAGATGATATCGTACTGCTTTTCCTTCAGAAAATTGGCAATCAGCTTGCTCTTGGCATTGGTGCGGCAGAGTATCGCCATGTCCCTTAAGGTATAGCCATCGCCCAGTCCCTGCCGCACCAGTTCGATCACCATGTTGAGCGTGCTGGCATCGTAGCTGAGTTCCTGTTCGTGGGTATAGTCATCGTAAAATAGCCCGGTTCGGGTGCAGCTGCTAAGGTCATATTTGTAGTTCAGATCATCGGGGTAAGTGAACATGATCTGCACATGTCCGCCAGTCTTCCCTGTTATGGGCGCCTCCTGCACAAACTTATTGTCGTAGATGGAGGTGAAGGTGCCGTATACCTTGTGTTGCTCACTAAAGAAAGTAAAGAGCTTGTTATTGAATTCGATGATCTCGCGACGACTACGGAAATTTTGCTGCAGCACATCAGGGGCCAGGTTTTCACGTACCGACTCGTAGCGCTCTCGGATCATGTGACCATGGCGACGGTTTTCGTATAGCAGGTGCGTGTTGTTTTTGTAAAGGTGCAGGATCTGCTCCATCTCCCCGCCGCGCCAGCGGTAAATTGCCTGCTTGGCATCACCTACCACCATGCTAAAGTGCCCGGAAGCCAGCGCGTTGTCGACAAGCGGCAACAGGTTGTTCCATTGCAGTACCGAAGTATCCTGAAATTCGTCGATCAAGATGTGGTTGTACTTCTCACCAAGTCGCTCATATATAAAAGGCACCGGCTCCTTCAGCACAATATCGATAATGCGCTTGTTGAATTCCGAAATATGCACCGTGTTACGGTCAAGCTTGATCTCCTGCAGGCATTTCTCCAGCTCATTCAGCACCGACACCTTATATAAGTGCGGCACCACCGCCGAGATCAGGGTAAAGGTACCGGCATACTGCTCTTTTATCGACTCAATATTATAATAAAGGTCCGTGAGCAGCTGCCGTATACTACCGATCTGGTTTTTGGTAGCCGTAGAGGCTTTGCCAGCGTACCATTTATCATCCTCCACTGTCTGTCGGGCGTAGTTGTTACCGTAGGTTAGGTCGGCTTCGCGGTTAAATTTGCTGAAGTAGCCGTAAAGTCCTCGGTTGCCCTGAAAAAAGTCGGAAGGGGAGAGTCCCGCCTGCTCAATGGCCTGCAACGCCTTCCCGGCGTCTTCTTGCAGGGCGGCCAGTATACCTTCCTGCAAAGTTTTCAATTGATTCCTGATCTCCCTGAAATCTTCCAGCGTGAGTCCCTGCAGATCTGTTACCGCTTCGTATACCTGTTCGTTCAGCAAATTTTTGGCAAAGTCAGCCAGGTCATCGGCCAGGGTATTCCAGCTGCGTCCTTCACGGGCTTTTTCCAGCGCATAGTGTTCCAGCGTTTCCGAGAGCAGATCGTCTTTCCGGTTGCTCACCTTGTCCAGCAGCAGCTGCACAGCGGAGCTAACCAGTGTTTGCGAGTCCAGATCTACTTCAAAATTATAAGGTATGTTGAGCTCCTTTGTAAAGGCCTGCACGATCTTATTGACAAAGCTATCAATGGTACTAACAGAAAAGTCGCTGTAATTGTACAGGATCTGGGTAAACAGTCGTCCCGCACGCTGACGTAGTTGCTCTATATCAAAGCTTTCATCCGGGTAACGCTGCTGCAACTCTGCTACGATCTTTTGGAGCAGGTCTTCACTTTTCTGCAGTTCCGTCCCGTTCAGATTAGCATCGTTAAAATTGCGCAATGCCCCCAGTATGCGCTCCTTCATCTCAGCAGCCGCGTCGTTGGTAAACGTGATCGCCAGAATGGATCGGTAATAGTCCGGGTCTGAGGTATGGAGTGCAAGCTTCAGGTATTCTTTGGTCAGGGTATAGGTTTTACCGGAACCTGCTGAGGAGGAGAGTATCTTAAAATTTGGTGACATAGCTGCCGGCTTTAAACGGGATTTTAAAGATACATTTCCTATGTGGCTTATACCAACACCGTCCTTTAAAATAATGTGGGGCCAAAGCAAGTAATTGGGGATCAAGGTATAAAATACAAAAAGCTCCATCGCTTGCGCGAAGGAGCTTCCTGCCTTTCTAAGTCAGTGTAAAAGGCTATGCGTATACGATCTGGCCTTTCTTCTCTTCTTTTTCTTTAGCAGGGGCATGTTCTTTAACACAAACATTGCGCATGATGCGGGCCATGGAAATAGAGTAATCCGTTATAATGCAGTGCTGCTGTTCGGTACTCATCAGTGCCTTGCCACCACCTAGTGTCAGCTTGTTCAGCTCGATCACTTCATCAAAATTCTGACGCAGCATTTTAAGCGCTTTAAACGAGGGCTCGTTGTAATACATCGGAATCACCTGACAGACGGCATAACTGCCTTTAGCGCGCTCCTTGGCAATCATGTTACACAAGCTGGAAGCATCCATTTTGTCCAGGTCAGAAATGATTACGAAGAATACCCTAGCCTCACTTTTGTCGGATTTGATAGCCGCATTGTTTGGCAACAGGTTACGGGACACTTTGGCACCTTTCATGAAATCTTCGTCTTTCAGAATCTTATTGTGGACCTTAAATGCCAATGCCCCAGACGCGATTAAATGAAAGTCTTTGCTTTTTGTTGTGATTTTGGAGAAGTGTAACATAATTAGAAAGGATTAAAGGGTTAAAGATCTATGATAATTTTATTCCGTGAAGTGACTTCACACAGTTATTCCTAAAAATATTGCTTTCAAGTAGTGGGTGGGGCGGTGGCAGCAACTAAGCATTCTAAATAACCGCATTAAACGATCATTTAATTATTGCTTAGTATGTAGGTGTAAATTTAATCTGATTTTGGTCCTGTTCTACACTAAACTACGAGCTTATTATTGGATACACCAATGAAAAACTTTAATAATAGTTAATAGCTTGATTATGAGTGTGAACGTAGTCTTTTAACGAGTTAATGAAACCGTTGTTTCTTATTTTAATAATTTTTATGAATATTTTGACGCAAAATAGAGATTATTTTCAAATAAATATAATCGTTAGCCATTTTCTGAGAACAATTTTATAACAGAATAATGCCCAATTCATAAAACGAGCATATTTGCTAATATCTTTGTACGTATGATGATGATTTCATTTATTCTGCGTACCTTTGCAGCCGATTTGGAATCAGTCTGATTTAAGTATAACTGGCTACACCGCTTTTTTTGAGCATAACCTGGTTGATTTTTTTTCTTGTCGGACTTCTTTTTCGTAAAGAAGGGTTTATGGACAGGCTGTCTCCAGATGTAGTGTATAAAGTTATTATAACAGAATGAACAAAATCAGATTTGACGAGCTTCCGCTATCGCCGGAAGTCCAGCGTGCTATCGCTGACATGGGCTTCGAAGAAGCATCTCCCATCCAAACAGAAGCAATCCCGGTAGTTTTAGAAGGACGCGACATTATTGGCCAGGCCCAGACGGGTACGGGCAAGACGGCCGCTTTCGGTATACCTACCATTGAGAGCATCGACGAAAACGATCGCAGTGTGCAGGCGCTTATCCTGTGCCCAACGCGCGAACTGGCTATTCAGGTAGCCGGAGAGATCCAGAAACTTATTAAGTACAAGCCAGGCATCAGCATCGTGCCTATCTACGGTGGTCAGGCTTACGACCGTCAGCTGCGTGCCCTTAAGCAGGGTGTACAGATCGTGATCGGTACGCCGGGCCGTGTAATGGACCACATCGAGCGCGGTACGCTTAAACTGGACAAGATCAAAAAGATCATCCTGGACGAAGCAGACGAAATGCTGGATATGGGCTTCCGTGACGACATCGAGTTTGTACTAAGCAAAATGCCGGAAGAGCGCCAGACGATCTTCTTCTCAGCTACGATGTCCAAGCCGATCATGGACCTGACCAAGCGCTACCAGAATGATCCGGTGATCGTGAAAGTGGTGCACAAGGAGCTGACCGTAACCAACATTGATCAGGTATACTTCGAGGTGCGCAACTCTATGAAGCAGGAAGTACTTTCCCGCATCCTGGACATGCACAACATGAAGTCGGTGATCATCTTCTGCAATACCAAGCGTATGGTGGATGAACTGGTAACCAACCTGCAGGCCCGTGGCTACTTTGCCGATGGTTTGCACGGTGACCTGAACCAGAACCAGCGCTCGAACGTGATGGGCAAATTCCGTAACGGAATGCTGGAGATTCTGGTGGCTACTGACGTAGCAGCCCGTGGTCTTGACGTAGACAATGTGGAGGCCGTATTTAACTACGACCTGCCGCAGGACGAAGAGTCTTATGTACACCGCATCGGCCGTACTGGTCGTGCCGGTAAGTCAGGTAAAGCTTTCTCTTTCGTAGCTGGTCGCTCAGATATGTACAAGCTGAAGGATATCATGCGCTATACAAAGGCTAATATCCAGTTGCAGCAGGTACCTACTTACGATGACGTTAACGAGATCCGTACCAACCTGTTCCTCGAAAAAGTGCGCGAAGTGCTCGAGAAGGGCAACCTGACCAAGCATGTGAACACCATCGAGAAGCTGGTAAACGAAGAGTATACTTCCCTTGAGATCGCAGCAGCACTTTTGAAAATGTCTTTGAAAGAAGCCAAGACAAAAGAAGCTGGCAAAGAAGCTGAAAAAGGCCTTGATGGACCGAAAGCCGGTTTTGACCGTCTCTTCATCACGATCGGTAAAAAAGACCGTGTTCATCCAAAAGACCTGATCGATTTGCTGAGCCAGAACGCTGATATACCTGCTTCTAAAGTAGGCGACATCGACCTGTATGACAAGTTCAGCTTTGTGGAAGTGCCGACCGAATACACTGCTGACATCCTGCAGAAAGTAGGTCGCATTGAAGTAGATGGCCGTATGGTGATCGTGGAGAAATCGCAGAAGAAAGAAGGCGGTGCAGCAGGTGGTGGCAGAGAAGACTTCGGCTTCAGCGATCGCGGAGCAGACCGTGGTGGTGACCGTGGCAAGCGCTTCGGCGGTGGTGACCGTGACCGCGGAGGTTTCGGAGGTGATCGTGGTGGTGACAGAGGTGGCCGTCGTGAAGGCGGATACGGAGGCGGTGGAAGCCGTTTCGGTGGCCGTGGCGACAGAGATTCTTTCAGAGGCGGTGACCGTCGCAGCAGCGGTGGTGATCGTGGCGGATTCCGCAAAAAAAGATTCTAACCGATCCAACCTGCCAACAGGCAGTGCGTATAAACATATATACAACGCTTGAAGTGTAAAAACTTTAGATTGTTAGAAAAGGCTGACTTGAAACGTCAGCCTTTTTGTTTTAAAATAGGGATTGTAATCTAAACTGTGTCATCTCTATATTTCAATTTACTGGCCCTGTTGGTGTACTGGCGTAAGTCCTTACAGCAACAGGGCCAAACTTTTGAAGTGCTTCTCACTTCAAGTCCAGCTGCATCCTGTCCCCGAACCAGATCGAGAGCTGCTGGGCCGTCTGACTCCAGTTAGCCAGCGGCATGACCCATTTTCTGCTGATGTTCTGGTGAGACAGGTAAATGAGCTTTAGCAAAGCCATGTCCGAGGGGAAAGCCCCCTTTGTTTTGGTCACCTTCCTGACCTGGCGGTGATAGCCCTCGATCGTGTTGGTGGTGTAGATCAGGTGGCGAATCGGCCCGGTGTACTTAAAGTACGTGCTCAGTTTGTCCCAGTTTCGTTGCCAGCTCTCCAGCACCTTCGGGTATTTCTTGCCCCACTTCTCCTCCAGCTCCAACAACCTGAGCTCGGCCAGTTCCTTTGTCTCAGCCCGGTACACCGGCTTGAGGTCCCGCATGAACTCCTTCTGGTCCTTGTGGGCCACGTACTTGAGGCTGTTTCGGATCTGGTGGACAATGCAGCTCTGCACCTCGGTTTGAGGAAAGACACTGCTGATGGCCTCGGCAAAGCCCTTCAGGTTATCGATGCAGGCGATGAGCATGTCGGCAACACCCCGCTGCTGCAGGTCGGTGAGCACGGAGAGCCAGAAGGCGGCCCCCTCGCTTTCGGACACGTACACGCCCAAGAGCTCCTTGTGGCCGTGGCGGTCGATGCCCAGGATGTTGTAGACGGCCCGGGAGACCACACGCCCCTCTTGTCTGACTTTATAGTGCATGGCGTCGAGCCAGACGATGCAGTAGAGCGCCTCCAGCGGCCGGGCCTGCCACTCCTTGACCTGGGGCACGATCTTCTCGGTGAGGGCGGCCAGCGTGTCATGGGAAATGTCCATGTCGTACATCTCTTTCAGGTGCGAGGAGATGTCCCGCAGGCTCATGCCCAGGCCGTACATGCTTAAAATCCGGGGCTCGAGGTTTTCGGCCAGCACCGTTTCCCGTTTTTTGATGATCTGCGGCTCGAAGCCTGCCGAGCGGTCGCGGGAGGATTCTATTTCGATCACGCCGTCTGAGGTACGAACCTGCTTCGAGACTTTGCCGTTGCGCCGGTTGCCTTTCTGCCGCTGCTCGGCGTCCAGATGCACCTCCATCTCCGCGTCCAGGGCGGCCTCTAAGAAGTGCTTCAGCAGGGGGCCAAGCGCGCCGTCTTTGCCGAAGGTGGGTTTGCCGGTCCGGAACTCTTCCAGGAACTGGCGCTTGATCTTGTCCAGATCCAAGCCGTTTTTTTCTTCCATGTGTTCTGCGTTAAAGGTAATACTCAAAAACCCTTGACACAGTTAGCATTACACCCTGTTAAAATATTTTTTCAGCGCACGTAACCTTGGCTATACCTTTCCGTTAAAGAAGGTATCATAAAAAGGTTGGAAGATTATTCTACTGTTTTACGCAGTTAGAACTGATAAGCCTGACATCAGACGGATGTCAGGCTTATTACTTTTATACCTGTCTATATCTTCCTTTACTCTGAAGGCATAAAGAAAGGAGCTTTTAAAGCTCCTTTCTTTATTATCTGTCTTTTACTATCGATCAGGCACTATCGCGCAGTGAGCGAATGTGGTCGTGTGCGTTTTTCACATCCTGGTACTGCTGCGCTATTACTGGCTTAAGTTCTCCCGGAAGGCTCTTTTCCATCGCTTCTTCGTAGGCTTTCACGGCATAGTCTTCTCCGCGCTCGCACTCTTCCAGAATACGCTTTCTGTCCTTCGATGAAAGAGCAGCTTTGATGTCGATCCAGGCACGGTGCAGGGTTCCCTCGATGGAGCTGGATTCATCGTCCATCTTACCCATTTTGTGCAACTGGTCCTGCAGTTCGGTGATCATGCTGTCGCGCTGCACAGCGTACTTGCGGAACAGGTCTTTCAGGTCTTGGTCCTCTACGTCTTCGGCAGCAGTCTTATAACCTTTTACACCATCTTTGCATCTTTCGATGAGGTGGTGTACGGTCGAGTAAACTTCTTTATTAACTTCCATAGTGATATTTTTTTAGGTTTTGTATGCAGATGTACTGCTTTCACTTGGTTTTTGTTTCCCAAATGGATATATCGCTATGCTAGGATATGGAAGCGGCCAAGGCAATGCCCGCGAGGTAGCCCGTCGTCCAGGCAGCCTGAAAGTTGAAGCCACCGGTAATGCCATCTATGTCAAGCACTTCACCGGCAAAGTATAAGCCCGGGTGCAGGCGGCTCTCCATCGTTTTCATATTGATCTGGCTCAGGTCCACACCACCGCAGGTTACGAACTCTTCTTTGAATGTAGTCTTCCCGTCCACCTCCACAGGCATCCGGAGCAGTGCTTCGACCAGCTTGTTTGTGTTTTTGGCGGGCAGTTCGGCCCATTTCACCTCTTCGCCTATACCTGCTATACCTGTCAGCGCCTTCCATAGCCGTTGTGGCAAACCGAAAAGGGGATTGGTGGTAACGACTTTCTTGGGGTGCGCCTGTCTGAAATTGTGAAGTTGTTCGCGCAGGCTTTCTTCAGTTTGATCGTGCACCCAACTCACCAGGGCCGTAAAGCGGTAATTCATGCCATGGAACAGGCGGGCTCCCCAGGCGGACAGCTTCAGCACCGCTGGTCCGCTATAACCCCAGTGTGTGATTAGCAGCGGCCCTTCGTACTCCAGTTTCAGACCGGCTATGCGCACCCTGGCCTGTGGCACTGCTATACCTTGTAATTCTTTAAGCGGCGAACCCGGCACATTGAAGGTAAATAGGGAAGGAACCGGTTCCTGAATCGGATGGCCAAGCGCCCGCAGCCAATCATAGTTCTGGCTTTTCGGATTGCCGCCCGAACTCACGAGCACACGGTCTGCCTGTACCACGTTGTTGTTACTCAGGTATAAGGTATAGCCTCCTGAATCTGGATCGATGCGCTCTACGGCTATACTATTTTTCACCTCCACACCAGCTTTGGCGGCTTCGCGTTGCAGACAGTCAATAATGCTCTGGGAATTATCTGTGACCGGAAACATGCGCCCGTCAGGTTCTGCCTTTAATTGCACGCCCCGGCGTTTAAACCACGCTACCGTTTCCGTTGCTCCAAAGGTTTTAAAAGCTTCCTTCAGTTGCTTGCCCCCACGCGGATAATGCTGCGCAAATACGGAAGGAACGAAGCAGTTGTGCGTCACATTACAACGGCCGCCACCCGATACCTTTACCTTAGACAGTAGTTTGTTACTTTTCTCCAGGATGGTAACCTGTGTCTTCGGATTGGCCTGAGCACAGGCAATGGCCCCAAAGTAGCCAGCCGCGCCACCACCTATCACTATTATCTTCATGGAGCTGAATTACTAAATTGCTATATGGTTGAATTGTTGGAGGAATCGATTACAATTTAATCATTCAACCATCTAACCATCAAAAAAACAAAGATACTAAAAGAATGCCATGGGGTCGGGGTGGGAGAAGACATAGGCCAGTTCGTATTTCAGTTTCTGACTGCTGATCAGCTTGAAATGGGTTTCCTCCATGTCTCTGAAAGTCGGGGCCTCCAGGTGGAGCGCTTTTGTAGCTGCTTCATAGAAATCCCTCCGGCTGGGATGCTCGTCGGCGCAGGCATTGTATACCTGGCCCCATTTGTCCTGCGCGATGATACGCTCCAGAATGTTCAGACAGTCCTCCAAGTGGATCATGTTAACAGGTGCATCGCCATTTGGAAGCTCGCGTTTACCGGCCAAAAATCGACCCGGCTGCCTGTTGATGCCAACCAGGCCACCAAAGCGTACGACCGTGCTTACCCAGCTCTCGCTATCCTGGAACAACCGCTCCGCTTTTAAGAGTGTATTGTCCGGGTCACGTTCATGGGTAAAGCTGGTATCTTCTTCTGTTACAATGCGGTTAAGATCCAGGTATACGGAGGTGGAAGACACAAAAAGCACCCGGCTCACCGGCGACTGTAAAAGCGCTTTGCGTAGCACCGCCATCTGCTGCAGATAACTCTCGCCGCCATCTGATCGAAGCTTGGGAGGTATGTTGAGCACCAGTACATCCGCCTGCAGGAAATTTTCAAGTGTTTTCTGCTTTAACTCCGGATCGGAAAGGTTGATCAGAAAAGGGTTTATACCTGACTGAAGCAGTATATCCAGTTTTTGCTCAGAAGTTGTGGAGCCGTTTACGCGTAGGCCTGTCCGTATAAGAAGTTCCGCCAGGGGCAGGCCGAGCCAGCCACAGCCCATCACACTGATATCAACTTTCTTTTGCATCGCTTTGGTGTTTTGGTGTTAACATTCCGTAAGCTCACTTGTTATCGATTGCGACAAAGGTAAGCCTAAATTAGTTGAAACATGCAGTACGACGTCTTACTGGTCGGTTCCGGAATTGGATCACTCTCAGCCGCTGCGCTGCTCGCCCAAAAAGGGTTGAAGGTAGTTGTGCTGGAGCAGGCCAAATACCCGGGCGGCTGCGCCTCATCCTATAAACGCAAAGGCTACTGGTTCGAGACGGGCGCTACGACACTGGTTGGTCTGGATGAGCACATGCCCCTGCGCCATCTGCTCGATGTGACAGGTATAAAACTCCCCTTACTGCAGCTTGACACCCCCATGCTGGTATACCTGCCAGATAGACAGATCCTGACACGCTATGCCAGGCTTGAGGATTGGATAAAAGAAGCCGAGCGGGTATTTGGAACGAGTGGCCAGCGTGCATTCTGGGAACACTGTTATCGGATCAGTAAGCAGGTATGGCGCACTTCGCTGGAGCAAAAATCATTTCCTTTTTCTAATGTACGGGACCTCTGGCAGGCGATGCGGCAGGTTCGGCCGCAGCAGCTTAGCTTACTGCCAGGTGCTTTCCGAACCATGGAGGACCTGCTCAGGAGGTATGGCTTGCTGGACAACAAACTGTTTGTTGACTTTGTAAACGAGCAATTGCTGATCACGGCGCAAAATCACCTGGAGGAAGTAAACGAACTATTTGGTACCACCGCCCTTTGCTATACCTTGTTTGGCAACTACTATGTAGAGGGCGGCATGATCGCACTGGCCCGGGCGCTGGAGCAATACCTGCACAGCAAAGGCAGTACCATCCTGTACCGACGAGACGTGAACCAGATTATACCTATATCAGACGGTTATGAAGTAAGTTGTATGGCAGGCACCTACTGTGCCCGTTTTGTTATCAGTGGTATTCCGCTGAACGATACTTACCAATTGTTTCAGGATGAAAAAACAAGGCAAAAGTTAAAGCCATACCTGCTGCTATCCGGGAAACTGAATGGTGCTTTTACCATGGCTATCGTGCTTCGCAACACACCTGCTATACCTGTGCTTCATCACCAGATACACGTGCCGGAGGGTTTGCCTGTTATCGGGAGCAAGAGCTTCTTCGTCAGTTTCAATCATCCAAAAGACACAAAAAGAGCACAGGAGGGAGAGCGGGTTGTGGCTGTGAGCACACACGTACCTGATCCGGCAGCGCTTCGGATTAATGACAAAAGGCAACTCCAAGAGGCGATCATCAACAAAATGGAAGCCTTAGGAATGCTTAACCGCCCAGACATTCTATACCTGGATTCAGCCACTCCCGGCGCCTGGATCTTCTGGACGCAAAGAGCTTATGGCATGGTGGGAGGCTACCCGCAGTACCGCGACATCAAACCCTGGCAAATGAAGGACGCACGACTAGACCACAAAGGTGCCTACGTATGCGGAGATTCTGTTTACCCTGGACAGGGGATAGTGGGAGTCTGCCTGAGTGGTATCATTGCGGCAAATAAGCTACTGCAGGATCATTTTTAAGGGTATAGCAGGCACTCAAAAGGATCAATAGCTTCACACGGCTTAATAAAAAGTCCCCGGCTGTTTCAGTCAGGAATTTTTTATTGGTTCAGTTTTCGACTACCATGGTTTTAAGCCCTGCAATTTCGCCGCCTGGTGTGCGGCCCAGTATGAGGACCAATTTCTGGGTTTCGCCGACGAGGTATACCTTAACGTCCTGTAACAGTTCGCGCAGTTTTATCTCCAGGTTTTGAAAGCGATTGGCTTGCTCTATACCTGCTTCACCCGCTTCCGGACTAGCATGAACCATGTTGCGGAAAAAATGCTCCAGTTCCATTTCCTCCACCGGGTATTCGGCGGGCATAGCGGCCAGCTTCAGTATTGTCTCTTCGTCGAGCTTTTCGTCTTTGAAGTTTTCGGCCTGGTAGAATTCAAAAGGGGCGTCGGTTTCGCTTAACATGAGCAGGCCATCGGTTGCCGCCTTCAGTTCTGATTCAATTTGTTTTAGATCCATAGTTTTAAGTGCTTCTGCAAAAGAATGCTTCTTTTACTCTTATTCTCGCCTTAGGTTCTTATCTTTAGCTAGTCAGCCCTGACTATTTATACGTTAGCTTTTTAAAACAAACAAAATAAGACGATGAAGGCAGAACCAATGCTGAAAGAAGGCGCCCTGAAAGGCAAAACCATTGTGGTAACCGGTGGCGGTACCGGCCTTGGCCGCTCCATGACAAAGTATTTCCTGGAGCTCGGCGCCAATGCCGTAATCTGCAGTCGCAAACAGGATGTGCTCGAAAAGGCAGCCGAAGAGCTGATGCAGGAAACCGGCGGTCAGATATTAGCCGTTGCCTGCGATGTGCGCAAATACAACGAAATTGAAACCATGCTCCAGGCCACGCTCGACAAATTTGGCAGGGTAGATGTGCTGGTCAACAATGCGGCCGGCAACTTCGTGAGCCCCACCGAACGCCTCAGTCACAAGGCTTTTGATGTGATCACCGACATTGTGCTGAAAGGCAGCTACAACTGCACGCTTGCACTGGGCAAACACTGGATTGAGCAGAAGCAGGAAGGAACCATCCTCAACATCGTAACCACCTACGCCTGGACCGGTTCCGGCTATGTAGTGCCTTCGGCCTGCGCCAAAGCCGGTGTGCTGGCCATGACACGTTCGCTCGCTTCCGAGTGGGCCAAGTACGGCATCCGCTCCAACGCCATCGCCCCCGGACCTTTCCCGACCGAAGGTGCCTGGACCCGCCTTTTCCCGAAACAACTCGCTGACAAACTTGATCCGGTGAAGCGTATACCTGTCGGCCGTTTTGGCGAGCATCAGGAACTAGCAAATTTGGCCGCCTACCTGGTGTCGGACTACGCTGCGTTTGTAAATGGCGAAGTTGTGACCATAGACGGAGGCGAGTGGCTGTACGGTGCAGGTGAGTTTAACTCCTTCGACCAGATACCGCAGGAAATGTGGGACGCTATGGAAAAGCAGATGAGAGGGAAGGGTTAATTTATTTAGTGAGCGAATTAGGAGTGACAAAGGAAGAAGTCTTTGTAGGGACAGGTCGAGCACTGGCAATCCTTTACGAATCGGCACTGTATACCTGATGCCGTCTTTCTACATAAACTCTTCTGCGTCATTCCATTCCTGGATCGCATAATATCTATTTTATTCCCACCACCGTGGGAGATTGTGGTATTGTCTCTGCAAATACAAAAATCCCTGGACTACTCAGTTAGGAGTGGCCCAGGGATTTTCTTTAATGGCTATACCTTAAATTCTCAGCAGCAAGCTTTTTATGGCGTTGACTGTTTCATCGGGTTCTACTCCGAGTCCTTCAGCCTGGTGGATGATCTCACCATTTACATTTAACACTGAGATAATGTTAGAGTGGGAGATTTCCCCGTCTAGTTCTACTTTGTATTTCATGTTTAAAAGGGCGGCAAGCTCACGGATATTGTCCTGTTCGCTGGTGAGTAGCGTCCAGCGTTGCGGGTCCAGGTTATTGGACTTAGCGAACTCAAACAGCCGTTCCGGCGTGTCGCGGGCCGGGTCCATGGTTACCAGCACGATACCGATGTCATCCTGCTTGTACTGTTCCAGCCCCATTTCAATGCGTTTGAGGTCTGCAACAATGCGGGGACAGGCGTAGCCGCAATGGGTATAGATCATGGCTACCAGCCGCACCTTACCCTGGAATTCCCGCAACTTCAGTTCCTCACCGCGCTCGTTATGCCAATCAGATTCCAGTTGGTAAAGCGACATATCCGTCAGCGCGGACGTAGGTATAGCGAGGCTGGATGTGCCATCCGGTAGTGCATCAGCGGCCAGAGGTTTCGTGCAGCAGCTGTCTTCTTCCAGCGCCACTTCCTGCTGGCAGGCTGTGAGACTAAAAGCGATCAACGAGAACAGGTATAAGGTATAGCGTTTCATAACAATCAGATTATTTTTTAGCTGTAGTCTTTGCGGGTACATCCTGCGCGCATCGGAAGCCCAGGTTAGCCACGGTATAGTTGGCTTTGAGGCTGGAGCGAAAGGCGTAGCGCATAAAGGCTACATAATTTTTCACATCACTAGCTCCGGTCGAACCGGCTCCGCAGAACAGTTGCCTGTCCAGGCTGGCGTTTTGTCGGGATTCACCCACAATCAGGGCGGAGTTGAAATCAGAGGTCCATTCCCAAACAAGTCCAATCATTCCGTAGAGCCCGTAATAATTCTTGAAGGTGTTCTGCACAGGAGGCAGGTACTTCGGATTTGGCTGGCTGTACCAGTCGAGACTGCGCTGGTAAAAGCTGGGCTCGCTGGAGGCGTCCTTTTTCGTTTCGCTTGCTAAGGCGGCAAATTCCCATTCGTTTACGGTAGGAAGTCGCTTGCCCTGGCACTCGCAATAGGCTTTGGCAGCAAACCACGACACGTTGATAACCGGGCTGTCTTTGAGTTTATCAGCATTAGAACCAACTCCGAGTTCAGAACCCCAATGCTTCAGGTAACCGGCATCAGCAAAAAGTGCTTTTACGTCCGACTTCCGCCATTTCGGGTATTCGGCCACAAAGGCCTCGTACTGTGCGTTGGTGACCGGGTACTTATCCATTTGGAAGCCCTGCACCGCCACTGCCTGATTGTTGCTGCCGTAAAGCGGCACAAAAGTGCCTCCCTTCACATGAACCATGTCGGCGGGAGTGCCCTTTTGTGCTTGTGCTATACTACAGGCTCCGAGCATCAGCAAGATTGTCAGAAGTCGACGCATGATTGAAAAGCGTATTTTGGTTAGTGCTTGTAATTGTCTTTGGCTTTCTTCACCTGCTCTGGTGTGATCTCGCCACCTTTGTTGCCCCAGTTGTTCACTACATAGGTCATCACGTTAGCGATCTCTTCGTCAGACAGTTTCAGCTTCGGCATGGTGCTGTTGTATACCTCACCGTTCACTTTAATCTGTCCTTCCAGACCGTGAGCTACCACCCCGATGGAGCGATCTATGTCGGCATTCAGGTAGTCAGACTTGGCGAGTGGAGGGAAGGCTCCTTTGATGCCCTGTCCTTCTGCCTGGTGACAGGCTTGGCAGTTCTGAGCGTACAGGGTTTTGCCTAGCTCTATTCGCATGTCCTTGTTGGAGGCAAAAGCTGCTTTCGGTGTGTTAGACTTCGGCATTTCCTGCACGGTAGAGCCTTCTGGCAGGTATATTTTCTGCTCGGTCTGTCCTGAGAAGACGGCCAGGTTGTCCGATCCTTCTACTTTCAGCATACCTAATGCTCCTTTGTTGAATGTTCTGAAGATGGAGTGATCAACCAGGACATAGTTGCCCGGTACATCTACTTTAAATTCTGTGATAGCAGAACCACCGGCAGGTACAAGGGTGGTCTGTACGTTGGTGTTTGTGTTGGAACCGCCTTCAGGGTGTACTTTGTCGAAGATTTCACCGATGACGTGGAAGCTGGACACCAGGTTAGGACCACCGTTGCCCACGAAAAGGCGTACTTTATCACCTACTTTAGCTGTGATGGCATTGTCGCCTGTCATGGCGCCTACAGAACCGTTGAACACCACATAAGATGGTCTTTCGTCCAGTGCCTTCTCCATATCAAAAGGTTGCAGACCAGGCGCTCCAAAGGCTCCCTTGGTGTAGAAGTCGCCCTGCATCACATAGTACTCCTTATCAACCGGTTCCATACCTTCTTCAGGCTCCACCATGATCAGGCCGTACATACCGTTGGCAATGTGCATACCTACCGGAGCCGTAGCGCAGTGGTACACGTACAGACCAGGGTTTAGGGCTTTGAAATTAAATACCGTTTCCTGGCCAGGCGCTGTGAAAGTAGCAGCCGCGCCACCACCAGGGCCGGTAACGGCGTGCAGGTCAATGTTGTGCGGGTTCTTGCTGTCGGGGTGGTTCATGAGGTGAAACTCTACCTCGTCATTTTGACGCACGCGGATAAACTTACCAGGCACTGAACCACCGAAGGTCCAGAAGGTATAGTCAACACCATCGGCCAGTTGCTTTACAACTTCTGTTACTTCCAGACGCACCACCACCTTAGCTGGGTGCTTGCGGGTGATAGGGGCTGGTACAAGTGGGGCATCTGTCAACTCCGCTTCGATCACGGGCATCTCAGCAGGAGCGGCCGTTTCGTTGAGGGAGTTCAGAATCTCAGCATTTGTGGTTTTGGTGCCACAAGATGATACAAGGCC
This sequence comes from Pontibacter sp. HSC-14F20, assembly GCF_019599265.1. Lineage (GTDB taxonomy): Bacteria > Bacteroidota > Bacteroidia > Cytophagales > Hymenobacteraceae > Pontibacter. The sequence continues at coordinate 579,498 of NZ_JAHZTC010000001.1, forward strand.
GAGGCAAAAAATGCCCACCATAGCCAGCCGTAATGCTTTGGGTAAATGTGACCGTTTCATAAGAATAGCTGTTAGAGTGTCTTTATGTTCACAAAAGAACACCATGTACTCTTCTATTCTTATGACGGTAGTCAGCGCCAGAAGTGACTTATGTCACCTCAATACTGCCTGCGAAAGGATATGGCGCTATTGCCCTATACCACCAGCCTGTGTTTTCTTTACCTTCAGTAAGTGGCGCATGTGCTGTAAACTCAATTCGAGTATATCTTCATCCGGGCTTACGTATACGTCAGGGGCCATACCGTAGGTGTCAATCGGTTTTTCGGCCACGTCACGGGCTCGAAGGGTAGAAGGGTAGCGCAGATCAAAGCAGCCGATACTTTTGGTTAGCACCATAAAACCATCGACAATGCCGGCCGTGTTCTGTCCATACAAGATCACTTTGTCGCTTTGGCGGGCTCTGTAAACAAAAGTCTCGCCGGAACTGATCGTTTTCCCGTTTATCAGCACAGCCACTTTTTGTTTAGGTGCATAAAGGGTATCGGGCTGGTAGGTGCGGGCATATTTTTCCTGATTATACCAGAACATGGTGTTCCTTAATGACATCACGTAATCATACTCTGCCTTATCGGCCTTGTCCATCTTCTCAGGATCTTTGCCAGCCAGCAGCGATTTTAAATTGCCCTCCGACAGCCAGGTGCCAATGTTGGGGATCTGTACAGGACCAGATAATACATAAGGCAGCACAGGCAGGTATACAGCGTCGTTTCCGCCATTATTGTCCCGCACATCGATGATGATGAATTCTGCTTTGATCAGTTCCTGGTGATGGGCTTTGAGGAGACTGTCAACAAAGGAGGGTTGCTTCTCATAGAAGTTCGGGAAGCGTATGTAGGGCACATCACCCTCTAGCATCCTGAAGTGAAAGTCGCTGTTGCACTAAACCTTCGGTAGCTGGTTTTAAAAAGCAGCGGATAAGCGTTACCTTTTGATTCAAACTTATTCCTTACATAAAGATGAAAAAAAAGAGCCTACCCTTATCCAGACTGCCTGTACTAATGTAGCGGGATTCAGCGAGCTTTACGAGAAGTTTTCCAAAAAAATCACCGTCGCCGGCCGCGGCCAGAGCACCCTCAAAAACTACGCCCGCCACCTGGCCAAAGTAGCCCTGCACTTTAACTGCCTGCCCACCGAGCTGGACTCGGATCAGATCAACGACTACCTCTACCTGGTAAAGCGGGAGCACAACACCCCCTCCGACGCTTACTTCAAGTTCACCGTCTACTCCCTGCGCTACGTCTTCCGCATGGAGGGGCTAAAGGACAAGCGCATCGAGCTGCCCGCCCTCAGGGGCAACAGGAAGCTC
>NZ_JAHZTC010000020.1 GCF_019599265.1 Pontibacter sp. HSC-14F20
AGCAGCTTCCGGAGTCAGATCCAGGCCACCGGCACCGGTCACTCTCACTGTAGCTGGTGTGTGAGCTGAACCATTGTAAGTGAAGACACCTTCAGCGATAGTCACAACAGTTTCTGTAGCGGCCTTGTTAACTTTTATTGCATTAGTTCTGCTTGCAGATTTATAATTAAGATCATCAGTAGGAGTAAACTCTACGGTTAACACATAATCACTATACTTGGCATTTAGTAATGATGAATTATTTATGACCATACCATCAGCTCTATATACAAATGTTCCTGCCACAGAATTTTCTCCATAGTTTGCAGAAGCATTTAATTTACCTTCTAAAGTTGTCCCATAAGAAATAGTACCAGCAGCCGGCCATGAGATGACAGGCTGAGCTTGATTCACTGTAAAATCAACTTCATTGGAGGTGCCTCCACCAGGAGTTGGTGTAAAAACAGTAATTTTATTAACACCAGCTGTAGCTAAATCACTAGCTGAAATGCTTGCCGTAAGTTGGGTACCACTAACAAAAATAGTTGACCTAGGGCTTCCATTAAAGTATATTATTGAGCTGTTAAGGAAATTATTTCCAATAGCTATTAATGTAAATGCAGCATCACCTACAGCTTTATTTATAGGTGAAATTGATGTTAAAACGGGAATTGGGTTACTAGAACTAAAAGAAATGGTTACATCATCTGCTGAGGTACAGCCACCATTGGTAATTGTCCATCTTAAAATATATGAAGTACCCGCATTTCCTGTAAATGTTGCTGTGGGGTTGGAAGTGGAACTAAATGAACCACTTGTACCACTTACAATGCTCCATTCACCTGCTCCTACTGTAGGTGTATTGGCGGCTAATGATGTTGAAGTACCAGCTATGTTGGGTTGATCAGTTCCAGCAAGTGCATCTATTGGTTGAGTATTAATAGTGAGGTTTATCCCATTATCAGGATTATTTGTAGAAGGTTGTGTTGATCTAACCCTTATTCTATATCCTGTACCATATATTAAATCTGTTGGGATTGAACCACTGATTGTTTGATCATTATTATTATCATGCCTTGATTTAATACTACCAATAAGAATTGGGCTTGAGAATGAACCATTAGAATTACTTAATTCTGCAACAAAGGTATTTTCTGTACCAAAATTCCCATATTGGTTGAATTCATTTGATACGGCTCTAAATGTTACATTTATATTTTGACCTGTACACAGTGAAGTTACAGACGCTGCGTCATTTCTAACTACTACATTTTTTATACCAGCATCTGTAAAATTAGTAGTGGCAGTATGGCCTGAACTCTGGCCTGTAGCTGTTAAAACAAAAGCAACACCAAGATGCTTTTCATTTATCAAAAACTGGTCATATAGAATACTTCCATCCTCCTCTGCAATAGTGCTGCGAACATGGTGATCAGAAGTGCATACCTGTGGTGTTTCATGAAAATCAAAAGAAACTGTTTCACCAGGTGCCCAGCCTGTTCCTGAAACTATAACATACTGACCAGGTGAGTAATCATCCTTATCTGTTATGACAGTAGCTGTATTTTGGGCCTGCACACTCAAGGCTCCTAGCAACAAGAGGGTTATGACTAGCAGTGTATGCTGGAAAGCAATAAATTCTTTTGCCTTCTGTTTTAGTAAAAATATAACATCCATAAAGTAGTAATATAGGGTTAAGGGTTAAATGCTTTTGAAATTATATCACCTTATTCAACTAAGATGCAACCGGTAGTAGACAAGTGAAAATTTTGCTTGGGCATAAAAAAAGAACATAGTTCTCCTGATTGATGCATAGCAACACAAAAGAAGACTTGTTCTTTGGAAATCACACCTAAGTTCGTATAATTTAATTAATTAATAGCTTTATACAAAAATACAGTCAAAAGGTTATACTCATCAATTATTTTTTTAACTTATTTTAATAAAATATTAAACTTTATAAACCTTTCATCTAATGTTAGCAAGCATCTTATCCAATTAGTTATGTACTAAGGTGGTTTATTCAATGTAATAGCGAAAACGCGTTTTAAAATCAGCACTATTTTTAGCTAACTTTGTATCAGAATTTTAATATATACTTTTTAAGCTCTGGCATAGTTTTCTCTCAAAGCTTGTACTAATAAAGACCCGACATACGTATAAATATCATGAATAAGTACCTACTCAGTTTATTGGCCCTAGTTTTTTGCTTTGCATTTAGTCAGCAAGCCGCTGCACAGATCAAATTACCTCAGGCTAGCCCGGAAGCGATGGTGAAACAAATCATCGGACTGACAGAGATTAAAGTGCGCTATCATGCGCCCGGTGTTAAGGGGCGTCAGATATTTGGAACGCTGGTACCTTATGGCAAACTCTGGCGGGCGGGCGCCAATGAGGCTACCCTGATCACATTCGAGGATGATCTGTTCCTGAACCACGAGCGGGTTCCTGCTGGTACTTACTCTTTCTTTATATTGCCTGAAAATGAAACGGACTGGAACATTGTGCTCAACAAAGACACGACACTCTGGGGTTTGGAAGGCTATAGTGAATTGAATGATGTAGCATACCTGCGGGTAACGCCTGAAAAAGTGCCTTTCCAGGAAACGCTTCAATTTGGGTTTAGCGATATCAGTACCAATACAGGGACGCTAAACCTGAGTTGGGAAAACTCTCGGGTGTCAATCCGTATTGAAACAGAGATTGAGAAAAAGGCGCTGGCAAACATCGACAAGGCATTAAAAGAAGCTGCTCCGGACGATTGGTATACCTGGGCGCAGGCAGCTGAATACCTGACTTCACGCAAAGACCAGCACGAGAAGGCTTTGGAATACGTAAACAAATCCATCGCGATTAAAGAGAATTTCTATAACAATTGGGTGAAAGCAAGGTTATATGCCCTGAACAGAGAATACCAGGTAGCAGCCAACCTGAGTGCCAAAGCTATGCAGTTGGGACCCAATGAGCCGGAAAGTTATCAGACGTATGCGCGGGAGATAGAATCGGCGTATAACGAGTGGAAGAAACGCAAGTAATAGCGGGAGAAATAAGAATCAATGCGGGGTTTCGGTGAAAAGCGGAGCCCCGCTTCTTTTTTGCCTAAAACCGGGCAATGAAGCGTAGATTAAGTCGACGGCCTGTCAGAAAATTAGGTATGGCGTAGGTCAGGTTGTTCACGTCAGTCACGTAGCTGTAGGAAATGCGGTTCTGGGCGTCGATGATGTTGAGGACCTCCAGGCCTAGCCAAAGGCTTTCCAACGACACTTTCTTGCGCTCAGTCAGATCATCCCCCAAGGCAATCAGCTTCGAAAAACCGATGTCTACCCGCTTATAAGACTTCCCTGAAAAGGCATTGCGAAACTCCGGCCGGTTTGGCGGACCAAAAGGTAAGCCACTACTGTACACCGCATTCAAGTACATCCGGATGGTCGGGTTGTCAGGCAAATGGTCCTGGAAGAAAACGCCGAGGTTCACCAATTGATCCGTCGGCCGACGCATATAGCCACGATCCCTGCTTCCGACTATTTCTCCTGAGCTGTTATACACTAACATTGAGTCACCCTGTACATTCTCTCGCGTCTGCATCAGCCCTAAACTCAACCAGGACTCCGCTCCTTTTATAAACTCGCCATTCACCCGCACATCTATACCTGCTGCATAGGCTTTCGCGTTGTTTTGCCCGTAATAACGCAGCCGCACATTGTCCAGATCGTATGGCACCACATTGGTCATGTGTTTGTAGTAAGCCTCAGTGGTTAATTTGAAGTCACGGTCCCAGGCTTTGAACAGATAGTCACTACCCACAACGGCATGCAGCGAACGCTGTGCTTTCAGATCCGGGTTAAGTTCTCCCTTGAAGTTGCGCAACTCCCGGTAAAAAGGAGGTTGGTAGTAAAGGCCGACGGCTGCTTTAAAAGAGAGATCAGGATTGCGACGGGTGATGAAGGAATACTGAATCCGAGGTGTAATGGTCAACTCGTTGTTATAGCTCCAGTAGCTGGCCCGGATGCCGTAGGTAATTGTCTTGAGTGAATCCAGTTCGTAGGTGTGCTGCACATAGCCATTGTAGCGCTGCGTATGCAGGTTCAGCTCCGAATTAAGCTGATAGGCCATGGTCACGAAGTCAGAAGAATCCACAAAACCGTACTCTGCCAGGCGGTCGTTGATGCGTTCCAGACTGGCTTTGGCACCAGCCAGCACGGTGCTCTGCGAACTCAGACGCCAGGTGTTGCGACTCTCAGCAGCCAGTACCATTGCTTTCAATGCATTGCGGGCATGGTCAAACTGACTACCTATACCTCTGTCACGCAGGCACTCGCCCATATCATTGCGACCGAGTGTGTTCACATCACAGAGACGGTAAGCTGCCTCTATATCCCGAAATTCACGCTCCAGTGAGTGCACGCCCGACACAATAAATTCTGTCAATAAATTATCTGATACCTGATGGCGCAAGTTTGCTCCTACCTGATAGGTATCATACTCCATGTTTTCTTGTCCATCGTAGTCTACCAATAGCCGAAGAGGAGCCTGTCGGGTACCAAAGGTCGTTGTGCGGGTCTGTGGCTTCACCCGGAAATTATTGCGGGCATAGCTACCCAACAATCCCAGTGTCGTGCGCTCTGGTTCTTTGCCCAAGTCGAAACTCAGGTATACCTGCCCGTCTGTAAAAGTAGGCCGGTATTGCCCGTCAACCTGCAGCCCCTGCAGCATATACTCGCTGTTTTTGTGGCGCAGGCCCATCAGGTAGGTTACACGCTTGTTCTTCGAGGCTTCCTCCAGGTGAATGGCACCGCCAGTCAGACTTCCGGTCACAGAGCCAGCAAAAGAAGTCGGCCGCTTATACTCGATGTTCAGCACCGAGGACAGTTTATCGCCATACTTGGGTTGCCAGCCGCCTGAGGAGAACTCGACATTGGCGACCAGATCCGGATTGACAAAGCTCAGGCCTTCCTGCTGAGCCGCTGAGATCAGAAAGGGACGATAAATCTCGATGCCGTTGACATAAACCAGGTTTTCGTCGTAGTTACCGCCGCGCACGGAGTAGGTCGAGGAAAGTTCGTTGTTGCTGGTGACACCAGGCAGCGTCGCCAGAATCATGTTGAAATCCCCGAAAGCGGACGGAAGGGTTTTGGTGAGCGTCGGGTCCAGGCGGGTGACACTGACCTGCTCACGGGTATCGTCATCGCGTTTGCCCCGCACATTCACCTGGCGCAACTGCTGCGGGTCTGCCTCTAACACAAAGTCGAGCACCAGCTCCTGCTCTGCCTCCAGTCGCACAGTCCGCTCCTGCTGCTTATACCCTAGGTAGCGTACAACCAAGACCAGTTCTTCCGCAGCAGGCACTTTCAGGCTATACCTACCCTGAGCATCAGTTTGAACGCCAAGAGTATGGCTCTGCACTCCGACCATAGCCATTTCGAGTGGCTGGCGATTAGAATCCAGAACCGTACCCTTTATAGTCCCCTGCTGTGCATAGACACCTGCTGGCAGCAGCATTATAAGCCATACCGCAAGATATCGGAGCATAGAGGGTGATTAGGTTATAAATTAAGCCTGGTTTTTCAGATTGGCGATGGTCTGCAACGGATCAGCTGAGTTGAAAACGAAACTACCAGCTACCAGTGCATCAGCACCTTTCTCAAGCAGCAAAGGAGCATTTTGTTGGTTCACGCCGCCGTCTATTTCGATCAGCGCATTGGAGTTGCGGGCAATGATCAGGTTCTTCAATGTCTCGATCTTACGATAGGTGTTTTCAATGAACTTCTGTCCGCCAAAGCCCGGGTTTACCGACATTATACATACCAGATCCACGTCAGCAATCACATCGTCGAGCAGTTGTACGGAAGTATGCGGATTAATGGCTATTCCTGCCTTGGCTCCTGTTGCTTTTATTTGCTGGATGGTGCGATGCAGGTGGTTGCAGGCTTCCAGGTGTACAGAAATGATCTCGGCTCCTGCCTCTCTGAACTGCTCAATGTAAAGCTCCGGCTCTACGATCATCAGGTGCACATCCAGTGGCTTTTTAGCGTGGCGCTGAATGGCCTGCAACACCGGAAATCCGAAGGAGATGTTAGGCACAAAACGGCCGTCCATGATATCGATATGCAGCCAGTCAGCCTGGCTTTCGTTCAGCATTTCAACTTCAGACTGCAGATTGGCAAAATCAGAAGCGAGTACAGAGGGAGCGATAATTGGTTTCATGAAACAAATATAGAAATTAAGGTAGATTTAATCGTATAAAAATCATCCCTGGCAATATTATAGTCTGACAAAACGCAGGGTAGCGTTTCTGCTGTTGGAGCTCACCTGGCATAGGTATATACCTTTTTTGAGCCGGGACGGTCTGATTCTGAGTGTATGCACCGCTTGATTTGCAGGCAGCAACTGGGTATGTACCAGTTTACCGGAGACATCATAGAGTTGCGCCAGGGCATGTTCCTTTTGCCAGTTTTCATCCATCCGTAACAAAATAGACTCTTCCGCTACCGGGTTGGTAATGCTGATGCCAGGCGCCAGTTCGTCCGCCATGCCTGTAACCAGTCGGGTAAAGGTCGGGATGCCGTAACCGATGGTGTTATTCGGGTTTTTGTAGTGGCTCCCCAGCTGACGCATCAGCTCCAGCAATTCCATGTTGGTGAGCGCTGGGCGGGCCTGCCAGATACAAGCCACCATACCTGCCATGATCGGTCCTGAGAAAGAGGTGCCACTGGAGCGGCCTAAGTTACCTGAAGAAGACAACACGTATACCTGCTGCCCCATCGCGACCACATCCGGCTTTAGCCTTTGATCTGCCGTAGGCCCAACTGAACTGAAAAGCGCGTGCACCGCGAGCGAATCGACGGCTCCTACGGTGAGGACAGAATCGGCATCGGCAGGTGCTGAAATATAGCGCCAGGCTTTGTTGCCCTCGTTGCCGGCACTCGTCACGACTAGCATACCTGTGGCAGCAGCCAGGTCGGCGGCGCGGGTAATGATGGTGGTGTTGCCATTGAGTTCGCTGTAGGTATAGCTGTAAGAAGGTGCATCAAACAAGGTATAGCCGAGCGAAGAATTGATCACATCTACTCCTGCACTATCGGCAAATTCAGCTGCCAGCAGCCAGTTTACTTCCTCAATGTTATGCTCGGTAGCAGCGTCTTCGGTACGGAACAAGTAATAATTAGCCTTGGGAGCCGTGCCCACGATGCGGCCGGGTTCGTAAGCAGCCATTGTAGAGAGCACCGAGGTGCCATGCTGGCTATGGCCGTAAACGTCTTTTTTATTGCCTACAAAATCGTAAGTGCCTTTCAGTTGACCATTCTGGAAGAGATGTGAGAAAGCATTGATGCTGTTGACACCTGGAAAACCTGCATCAAATACGGCAATTGTCATACTTTCGCCCTGGTAGCCAGCTGCATGCAGTTCAGGTATACCCAGCATGTCAGACTGGTGAAAGGATGGGCCAAAATAAGAGGGATCAAATGAAGTCTTGGTAAGCGTCAGGCTATCCTTTGATTGCGTGGCTTTCTTATTAGAAGTAGGTATACGGTTAAGCTGTTGGGTTCCTTTTACGTAAGCAAGCGTCTGCAACTCGGCTAATTTTTCAGGGGAACACTGCACGACCGCCGCATTGAACCAGCGGGAGGTATAGAACACTTTCGCACCTGTTGCCTTTAGTCCGCTTACATAGGATGGATTAACCGGGAGGTCACGAACAGAAAGCGCTATACCCTGCTTGTTACGGCGATCAATCGCCTTGGCAGAAAGGTATAGCGCTGGTTTTTCTAAGGTATATGGAGAATCGTTTTTGTCGGTAAAATAGATCAGGTGCTTCTGCTCTGCGCCGCCACTCCCTTGCGCCTCTGCAAAAAGAGCGATAAAAAGAAGGCAGCTAAACAGGGTCAGAAAACGCATGAGGCTTACAGTTTACCGTGTTCAATTAAGATTTCTTCACGTGCGTGGCCATTTTTGATCTTAGATCCATCAATACAACCGGACCCACCTTGACAAGATTCATAATCTATTCGATCAAAAACACGGTGTATCATGCCTATACCTTCGGCATATACTTCATACCGGTTATCTAGTTTAGTCTCATCGGTATGAAAAGTCTGAACTACCGTTGCAGTAGTTGGGTATACCTGACCTCCCAAGTCATAGCTTGATCCTACATTTTCGTAGGTGTATACTTCTTTAGAGTCGCGAACTTTGCCTTTTGTGTTATCAGACGCCTGACGAACATTGTACAAATCGCCCACAAACTCCAGCGCATTCTTTACAGGGAATACTAGCTTGATATACCTGGTATTGTCTTTAGTAAGAATTACCATTTGCTCATTCTTAGCCACCGTCATCACCGAGTCATCCAGCCATGAAACCGTTGCATTCGGCCGGGTAGAGCGAATAATCTTGTAAACCTCCTGTCCGGTCTGGTCGATAAAGCTTGTATCTACACGCTCCCGCAATTGGTAATTCCGATTAGAAGGCGTTTCGCCGAAGTAAAATGTTTCCTCTACCTCATATACCCGGTACTGCCCTATTTCCAGCGGATAATAGTCGTAGCCCATCGCCTGCGGGTCGGGGTCTTTGTATTTACTTTCGCAGCCAGCCACAAATGCGGACAGCACAACCAGAAGCAGAAGGGCTCTTCTCATTATTGCAACACGTTCAGGTTATAGTCTGAGTTATAGTTCGACTCGATCCAGCCGCCGCCCACCACGTCGTTGCCTTCGTAGAATACAGCTGCCTGACCAGGAGCAATCGCATGCACACCTCTCAAAAAGTGTACTTTCATTTTATCGCCTTCCTGTTCTATAATAGCCTCTGTACCCGGGTCGTTATACCTTACCTTCGTAATGGTAGGTATAGGTTGATCTATCAGATTTTCGTATTTCACCATGTTGAGCTTGCCCACAGTCATGGCATTTTTGGCCAGATCTTCGTAGTTACCCAGCACCACACGGTTGGCGTCTTTTTCGATGCGGGTTACATAAGCCGGAAAACCAAGCGCTATACCTAAGCCTTTGCGCTGTCCAATAGTATAGAACGGATAACCTTCGTGCTTGCCCACCACAGTACCATCTTCGAGTACAAACTCTCCTCCGGCAACCTGCTCTTCCAGACCCTCTACCCGACGCTTCAGGAAGCTACGGTAGTCGTTGTCTGGTATAAAGCAGATCTCGTAAGACTCCGGCTTGTTCACCAGTTCAGTAAAACCGCGGTCCATGGCCATCTGGCGAATTTCGGTTTTGCGCAGTCCTCCCAGCGGGAATATGGTGCGGGCCAGACTCTTCTGAGAAATCCCCCACAGCGCATAAGACTGGTCCTTGCTCTCATCCAGACCTTTGGAGATCACATAACGACCGTTTTCTTCGCGTATATTGGCATAGTGCCCGGTAGCGATAAAATCGCAGCCCAACTGGTCGGCACGACGCAGCAAGGCATCCCATTTAATGTGTGTATTGCACAACACGCATGGGTTAGGCGTGCGACCAGCTATGTATTCGTCCGTAAAGTGATTGATTACAAAGTCACCAAACTCTTCGCGTATGTCTATAATATAGTGCGGAAAACCAAGCTGCACGGCTATATTTCGGGCATCGTTGATCGAGTCGAGGCTGCAGCAACCGGTCTCTTTCTTACTGGCGCCGCTCGATGCGTAGTCCCATGTCTTCATGGTCATCCCCACCACTTCATAGCCTTGCTCATGCAACATCACAGCCGCGACGGAGCTGTCTATGCCGCCGCTCATGGCTACCAATACCCTTCCTAACTTACTCATTTATCTTTAGAATTGTAATTCGATTTGCTATAATTTTACTACAAAGATAGTAACATCGGGGCACTAATAAAGATTCAGCCGGGCAAATATTGTAGCAACAACTATTTTGCTAAGAGATGCTGCATTAAAAAAAATAGTAAAAAATATGGCATTGTACCCGATTAGGAACTTACTTTGGTATTCAAATAAGATAAACTGAACCTACCCGGTTTTTTAAAAGATAGATTGCTATGGGCTTACGTACCTCTGTAATAGTAAATGGTATTAACAATTTGAGTGATGCGCGTTATTGCGCTGGCATGGGCGTAGATATTATCAGCTTTAACCTGAAACTGGACGATAAGGAGCGTATGTCTTCTGATACGCTGAAAGAAATCGTGGGCTGGGTATCTGGCGTGAAACTGGCCGGCGAGTTTGAGCGTGCCAAGCCCGACATCATCAACCAGTATGCCGACGACTTCGGCCTCGACTATATTCAGCTGGATACCCCCTACCTGATTGATGAGATTGAAGAAATTACCCGTCCGGTTATTCAGAAAGTATTCATCAATAAAGACACCGTAGAAAGCGAATTACTGGAAATGATGGAATTGTACGGCCCGTCTGTTGACAGCTTCCTGATCTATTCATCGGATTTTGAAAACATCGACGATACCAACACCAAATTCCTTAAAAACCTGGCAAAACGTTTTCAGATATACCTGGGTTTTGGAGTTCATCGTGACAATATCAATACTGTGCTGAAAGAGATCAAACCTGCCGGCATCGGGTTGCGCGGTGGTCACGAGATCAAGCCCGGACTAAAGGATTTTGACGAGCTGCAGGAGATCTTCGAAGAAATAGAGGAAAACTAGGGAGATAGAATGTAGAAACTTTCGTGCAGGTATAGGCTGCGGTAGATCAGATCACACAAAACTGAACTTTCACCATCTTAGACCATATTGGCTATACCTGGAACCGGACCCGAACATACGTCCTTATCTAATAAAAACGGCCCGCTACACCTGTGTATTGCGGGCCGTTCAGTTTTGCATCAGATGCATTTATACCTGGAAATTTACACCTTGAACTGCAGGTATTTAATAGTGATTCCCTCAGCTAAATAGCGTTTCTCGTAGGTGGTATAGATGCCCATAGTATGATCCTGTAAATCGGATTGGTATAGATTATCGGTATAGAGCAGGTCTTTCGGATTACGCTCCTGCAACACTTCTAAGGTATATTCGAAAAGCATCTGGTTATCTGTCTTGAGATGCAGGATACCACCAGGCTTTAGAATTTTTGCGTACAGATCGAGGAAACGAGGAGACGTGAGACGACGTTTGATATCGCGGTCCTTCGGACGTGGGTCCGGGAAAGTAACCCAGATCTCGTCCACCTCACCTTCAGCAAAGTTCTCTTCCAGGTTCTCGATAAAAGTGCGCAGGAAAGCGACATTATCCAAATCTTCCTCTTCCGCCAGCGAACTGCCTTTCCAGATGCGGGCGCCTTTGATGTCGAGCCCCAGGAAATTTTTCTCCGGGAACAAACGGGCCATCCCAACTGTGTACTCCCCACGACCACAACCAATCTCCAGAATCAGAGGATTATCATTTTCAAAAAACTCTTCACACCACCTGCCTTTCAACTGACCGTAGAGTTCTCCTTCCGGTTCTATTACATTCTCACGCTCCGCTATGGCGGCAAACTTGGCTAATTTACTTCTTCCCATTATTATAGTTCGTCAATCTCTGCGACCACAAAGGTACTACCTCCTATAAAAATTACCTCATCCGGTTTCGCATTTCCTTTCGCCGCCGCAATGGCTTCACTTACAGTTGCATAAGCTTCGCCCTGCAATCCCATACTTACGGCTTTTTCATGAAGCTCCGATACAGGCAAAGCGCGCGGTATCTGGGCCTGACAGAAATAATAGGTATAATCTTTTGGCAAAAGCTGCAGAATGATCGTTACATCTTTGTCATTAACTGCTCCAAAAACAAAGTGAACCTGCTTAGGATTAAGTGCTTTTAACTGAACAAGTATTTGTTTAATTCCATCTAAATTGTGTCCTGTATCACAAATAGTTAAAGGTGAATAGGCCAACACCTGCCAGCGACCTTTTAGTCCCGTAGTTGTTTTTGTGTGAGCTATCCCTTGGCGAATGGCTTCATCTGAGATTGCATAATCCCGCTCACGTAGCAACAGCAACGATTGGAGCACACCCGGGAGGTTATACTGTTGGTACCCGCCTGCCAGATCGGACTGAAGCGAGGCTATCCAAAGCTTGCCATCCAGGTATACATCGTATACCTGTCCTTCCAGTTGCTGCTCTAACACCTTCACGGTTAAGCTATCGTTGGCAAAATAAAGCGGCGCTTGTTCAGCTGCTGCCTTCTGCTCAAATACCTGTATGATCTCATCTTGCTTTGTAGTGATTACCGCAGGTATACCGGACTTGATGATGCCGGCCTTCTCTCCTGCTATCTCCGCCAGGGTGTCGCCCAACAGTGCCTGATGATCAAAGCCGATGTTGGTGATAAGTGAAAGTTCCGGCTCAATGATATTTGTCGAGTCAAGTCTGCCGCCCAATCCCACTTCGATCACAGCAACATCTACTTGCTCATCAGCAAAATACTGGAAGGCAAGCGCCACAGTCATCTCGAAAAAAGAAGGCTTTACCTGCTCAAACAGGCCCCTGTGCTGCTCTACAAAAGAAATCAGATAGCCCTGCGGCAGTTCGGCACCGTTTACACGCACTCTTTCAGTAAAGGACTTAAGATGCGGCGAGGTATAGAGGCCAGTTTTATAGCCAGCGCTTTGCAGCACCGCAGCCAGCATGTGAGAACTGCTGCCTTTGCCGTTGGTACCTGCCACATGTACTGTCTTAAACTTAAGTTGCGGCTTGCCCAGCGCCTCGCAAAGAGCAATAATATTGTCGAGGCTCTTCTTAAAAGCAACATTGCCGATGCGTTGAAACATCGGCAATTGCTGGTATAGGTAATCAAGACATTCTTGATAAGTCATGAAATCAATAGAAATTAGCGTGATCTGATCACAAAAGTAACGGTACCCGTGGCACCTGTTGTGCTTCTGCCTCCGCCCGTGCGGCTAAAGGTTGTTTTCTGAAGCTGCTCCCGATACCACTTCTCCACGTGCGGAGATACGGTGCTCTCCAATCGGTCGATGCCGATCAGGTTGCCGTCTGCGTCGATGCGGATGCGGAACTTCACGAAACCCGTTTCGTTCTCGTAAGGGTCACGTTTCGGAGAAATATCATAACGCCAACCCGCCATATCCAGGCCATCGCCACCACCGCCACCGCCAGGGGTGCCTTCGTAGTTCTTAGCACCCATAATACCTCTCGGGTCACCTTTATCACCTACTTTGTTGGCGTCGTCCCCGTTGTTGTTACCAGTTGCTTCGTTTGAAGTACCGCTTTTGCCTGTACCGGTGCTTTCAGTTGGTTTGCCAGGGTATAGCGAACGAGGCTTTTCAGGTTCTGGCTTCTTCACTTCTTCTTTAGGCTGCTCTACCGGTTTTTTCACTTCCTCTTTTGGTTGTGGCTTCGGCTGAGGTTTTGCTTCTTCTTTCACAACCACAGGCGCATCAGCTGTAGTGGTTACTACCTTTGGTGTTTCAGCAGGTGTTGGAGGAGTTGGCGTAGCAGCTGCCACAGGCTTTGGATCCGGAAGCGGTTCCGGCTGCGTTGGAGCTGGCTTGCTGTCCTGCACGTTCTTCGACTCATTTGGAGTAGCTTTGGACTGCACACTTCCGCTGCCCACTGCATCCATACCGAAGTCCAACTCAATGCCCATCTCCTTGTCCGGTTTACCCGGTGCCCCACTCCATGCCAGCAGGTAGAACAAAAGCAACAAGATAATCACGTGCAGGGCAATGCTAATACCTGCCGCAATTTTCCTGTTTTTTTCTTCTTCCTTATTTAATGCTATCTCCATCTCAGTACTTAATTATTCATTCGGCGTAGTGGCCAGCGTTACTTTCGCATTCAGACCTGCCGCTACACTGGCAACGTTTACCAGATACTCTACCGGTACACTCTTGTCAACGTGCAGTACAACCACACCTTCTTCTGCATTCTGCAAAAGTGTTGCCAATTGTGGTTCAAGATCAGAAAGTCCGATCTCTTTGCCGTTCAAGTAATACTTTAAGTCGGGTGTAATAGTCACGCTTATTTTCTGGATGACAATGGTAGACGACTTACTTGTAGGTAAACTAACAGGCAGGCCGGTAGGTGCCACAAAGTTCGAGGTAAGCATGAAAAATATGAGCAACAGAAATATGATGTCGGTCATCGACGACATATTAAACTCTGGGTTGATCCTATTCTTAGATCGTAAATTCATGCTTAAAGTTGTGGTTCCTGTAAAAGATCAATAAACTCAATTGAGGAGTACTCCATCCCGTGCACGATATTGTCGATTTTAGACACCAGGTAGTTGTACCCAACATAGGCAGGCAGACCGATAATAAGACCGGTAGCCGTAGTTACCATCGCCTGGTAAATACCAGCAGATAGCAATTGCGGGCTGATGGTACCCTCGGCCTGAGCAATAGCAATGAAAGCCTGAATCATACCTGTTACCGTACCAAGGAAGCCCAGCATAGGCGCTGCACCTGCAATGGTTGCCAGTGAAGCCAGGTTACGCTCGAGCTTGCTGATTTCGATCTTACCAACGTTCTCAATAGAAGTCTCAATGTTTTTAAGCGGATTACCGATGCGGCTCACTCCTTTGCCCAACATTCTGGCTACCGGCGTGTTGGTCTGAGCACACAGCATGCGGGCTCCGTTAATGTCGCCAGCCAATACCATGCTCTTTATGCGGTCACTGAAACCATCCGGGTTTTTGGCGGCCTTCATAAGGGTCAGGTAGCGCTCGAAGAAAATGTAAACGGCAGCCAGCGACAAAAGCAGCAGCGGGATCATGGCCCAGCCACCTGCCATCGCCAGGTCCATTAAGGAAACTGAGTTTTCCGCTGTTTCTGCTCCATCCATCAACATAGAAGTCGTGTCAGCAGGAGTCGTTGTAATTTGTAAGAAGAGAGATGTCATGTTAATTATTATAAACCCAAATATTTTCTCCGAATGATTTTCTGTAAGTGTTCATAGCAGCCTGCGCCTCTTCTGCCGTGGCAAAGTCGGCCACAGAAACTTTGAAAAGCCTGCTGCCTTTGCCAGGCTCCAGAACTTTAGATTCGTGGCCAAATTCCGCTATCTCCTGACGACTAAACTCCGCGTTCAACATGCGGGCATAACCACCTGTAATAATATAAAAACGGCCATCTTTATCGCTTACTGTAGTAGTGGTCGGAGCTGGTGCTGCTACTTCTTCAATTGTGTCCTCGCTATTAATAACAGATTCATCTGCAGTAAATTGAGCATCCTGTTTAAAAGCATTACCAGAAGTACCATCTAAAGAGACCGCGCCTTCCTCTATACCTGACTCTGTTGCATCGAATGCCCCCAGAGCAGCAGACTGTCCTAGTGTAGCTTCTTGCTGAACAGGTATAGCAGCAGTGGCCATCTTTTCATCAACAGCTTGCTTGTCGCCGTTTATGAGCGAGATGGGATTCAGGCTGCTGAGATTATAATCCGTTTGAAGGGAAAGCATGTAAAGAGCCGTTCCGACCAGACCTGTCAGGGCCAAGCCTGCCGCTACGTGGTAGGCGCGTTTCAGGCGGGCTTTAAAAGGCTTCCTGGCAGGTGCAGGCTCCGCTAGCTGGCGCTCCTTGATCAGGGTACGAAGCACAGCCGGCTCTTCATGACGAATCGGTCGTGCGACAATCTCGGGCAGGCCGAAGCTTGCCTCTAATAAGTTATCACCTTCTGTGTAATCAAATACCAGCTTTTGTTCGTGGTTGTATTTGAACACGCCGATATCAGTCAATTCATACCGTTGCTCGCTATCGAGGCGGGTTCTTACCTCATGCACAAAAGAGATAACCAGTTGTCTGGCCTCTTCTTTTGTAGTATTGTTGGCATAGGCGATGGTACTGATAAGCAGCCCATCGTTTAGTACCAGCTTCTCGTTGAAAGCAATTTTTTTGGACGGCGGCACCAACGTGTGCTTCACCGGGTTAATCCGGGCAGGCACATAGCGCGTAATCAACCCGCCAAAATCAGGTATGATCACGCAGTCGTGATTATAGAGCAGGTGCTTGATGTGCTTTTCTACCATAGGCACTTAGAATGAATAAGAGACGCCTCCTATCAGGTTGATACTTTTGTTCGGGTAATTTACAAACCTTTCGTACTTCTGCGCAAACAAATTATTCACCATCAGGAAAGTTGTGAATCTGTTGGAGAATCTGTAGTCCGCCTTCAGGTTCAGGTCAACGATCGAATCGGTTTCCCGCAGCCCAAATGTGCCGTCTGGTCGGTGAATGCGCCCGAAAGAACTCCCAATATAGTAAAGTTCTGAATTAAAGAGAATCTTATCATAGAAGTTGTAGGTGGCAAAAACGCTTGCCATCAACTCTGGTCGGTGAAACGGCTGCTCTAAGCTGGCAGTGCTATACTTATTATAATCAGCCTTTAATCCAATGCGCAGCTCGTCAGAATAATTAAAGGTAGCTTCTCCATAAATATTCAAAACATTTGTTACGCCGTCATCATACAACAGGTCAAACTTGGATGAGTCGCTTGCCAAGTTGTTATAGAAGTACATATTGCGGAAATTCTGGTAAGCTACGCGTCCTGTCAGGTGCACGAAGTTGGCAATGTTAGCCTGCATACCACCGTATACCTCCAGTCCTTTGTTCTGGTCTGCTACTCTTACATTCGGTGCCAGGTATGGATTCTCCTGTGTCAGCTGATATAAAGTAACTCTTTGCAAGTCGCCACCTATACCTGCGTAAATCAGCAGGTTATCCTTAATTGGCTCTACTCCTACCCGTACTGTTGGGTATACATTGAACTTGCGCGCATCGTTCACAGTGTCGCCGGTATAGGCAACGTTAGCACCGATTGTCAGGCGAATGGCATTCAGTTGGCGCTCGTACTGCGGATGCAGTTTAAACAAGGTACGGCTGACAGAAGCAGAATCTTTATGCGACACCAGTGAGAGGTCTGCGTCCACTTTGAAAGCGGATACATCATCCAGGCCATACTCGGTGTTGAGCCTGGCGGCGATGTTCGTCTCCCGCATGTCGTATCGGTCGTTCAGGTAATTTACGTTCAAACCTGCTCTGAACAGGAGCGGCATACCAGCGCCATGGTTGTGCATGTACCCTTCGGCATTCACGCGGTTAAACACCTGGCTAGCAGTTACGCGATCTTCGTTCTCCGGCATGGTATACCCGTAAAAGTGGTACTTGTCGCGACCATAGCCTAGTTTACCACCCAGGGTAAGGCCCTGCATGTACGTTTCGCCATTCAGGTTGATCGCCGAATTGGTCACAGCAGAATTCTTGCCGTCCACCGGTCCTCTGGCAGAGGTGATATGGCTGACATCTGCTCCGTAAGAAGCCACGTTGCTACGCTTGTTATGGAAGTAGCCTTTCAGGTATAGCGTACCGTAGTTGCCTATACCTGCTTTTACATAGTTACCATACAGCTTGGTGAGCTCGTCCTGTTTGATGGTGAGCACACGCATCTGCAGGTCCACATCCTGACCTTCGAGGCGGTAATCGTTGAAACGGTAGCGTACATTGCGCTCACCCGGCTCCGGAGTAACCACCGCAAATTTCTGGTAGTTACGTGATGCTCTTGGCAGCTCAATCTTGCGATCCTTCTCCACCACTACTTCCGCATCCTGCAGTTTAGCACCTTCGCCCCAGCCTGTTGTCTGAGCCTGGGCGCTGTTCAGGAAGTTAAACCCGGCACAAAGCACAATCGCTGCTATGGAAGCTTTTTTCAATCTATTCTTCATGTTGATGTTTCTCTTCAGCTTGATCTGATGCATTATCTTTTTCTTCCCCCCACTGTGTCAGCTGGAGCAGTGCTCGGCGCGCCACCCAGTTTGGCCAGCTTCTGTTTCGCCTCAGCCACTATCTCAGGCACCGGTGAGTGCTCAATAATAGAGTTGAGTGTGGAAGTAGCCTGGAAGGTTTCGTTCTGCGCCACGTAGTTGTCAGCAATGATCAGGAAAGACTTCCCTAGCCAGAAATCATAGCTGGAGAACTTAGTGTTAAAGTCAAAGGCGACATCAATGGACTCCGCATATTTTTTCTGCTTGTAGAGAATCTCAGCTACCAGGTAATGTGCTTCCGCTCCATTTTCATCTGTTGCTGACGAAGCCGCTTCTCGCAGCTCTTTCAAAGCCTGGTCCAGATTGCCTTCGGCGTAGGTTGCTTTGCCTTTGTACAGCTGCGCCGTATTGAAGACATAAAGCGCCGCATTGCCCTGACTGATCAGCTCGTTGGCAATGCGCTTCGATGCAGCATAGTCATTCGACAGGAAGTGACTCTTCATCAAACCTGTCAAGGCTGTTTGCTGCTCCCGACGGTTTGTAGCTGTGTCGCGCAGACGGCTGTAATATTTGATCGCCTCTTCGTAGTTCTTGTTCTCAAACTCAGCATCCGCCACCTTCTGGATCGCGCGGTTCACGTACTCACTCTTGTTTTCCGCTACAACAGCTTTCATCAGTTGCAGCCCTTGCTCTATCTGGTTCACCCGTAAGTAAGAATCCGCCAGGAAATAGTTGGCATCGCTCACATAAGGACTGTTCGGATAAGTCTTCAGATAATTCTCAAGTTTAGCGACTGCTTGATCGTATTTCTCATTGAAATAAAGCGTTTTAGATGCTTCAAATTCAATACTTTCTAGAGCGTTGCTTTCCGGGTTTGCCGTTCTGAATTTCTCTGCGTAGGTATCAAATTCACCGCTTCGGTTCTGGGTAGCCAGTACCTCTTGCAGACTATAAAGTGAACCACTGGCAGAACGCGAGTTCGGGAATTCGTCGAGTACCCGCTTGTAATCAGCGGCGGCTTCGGCGTTACGGCCCAGGTTTGCATAAGCTATACCTCGCTTCTCAAGCGCATTCGGCACCAGGCGGCTTTGCGGCCTGCCCTGTATGAGCGCCGTGAAACCAGATACAGCTGACTGGTAGTTGCCAGACTCAAACTCGATGATGGCACGCTGGTACATGGCAGGTTCCACATAGCGTGACTTCTGGTACTGGCTGTACACGGTCTGAAGATTCTGCTTCGCTGCTTCTTTGTTTCCCATCAAACTCAGCACAATCCCTTTCTGGAAGTATACATAGTCTTTGTCATTGGAATTTGAAGCCAGTACTTTATCGTAGAGCGCCAAGGCAGGTGCATACTGCTTGTTCACATAATGCAGGTCAGCCAGTCGCATCATGGCATCGAAGTGGTTCGGGTCACTTGTGCTCGTACCATCTACATAAGCCTTGAAGTGCGGCATCGCTTTATCATACTCCTTGCTGTTGTAGTATGCATAGCCAATACCGTAGCGCGACTTCATATAATACTCCGACTTGCGGGCTTCGCTGTTACGGAATACAGCCGCATAACTGTTAATGGCATCCACGTAACGCTGTCCCATGGAGTAAGCCTCTCCTTTTACAAAGTGGCTGGCCGCCGTGATCTCCTTGTCGTAAGGGTACTGCAGCGATTTGTCCAGCATGGAAACTGCCGTCGGGAATTTGCCTTCATTATAGAGATTCACACCGTACAGGTGCGTCATACGCTGATATGTCTCCAGTATCTTATAGCTCTTGTCCGGCATATTCTCGATGTGACGGATCGCCTCAGAGTAGTTATTGGAGTTGAAGTATGCTTCTGTCAGTAGATTGTCAACATCGGCGGCATGCTCGGACTTAGGAAACTCCTGGTTAAAATTTTGCAGTGAGTTGAATACGTCACGGAAATTACCGAGCTCGTAGCTTACCTGTGCAAACTTTACGGTAGCCGCTTCTGTGATCGTTTTGTCCTTGTCATTCTTACGTGCCTGGTCGAAAGCTGTAAGCGCATACTGCTTGTTGTCCTCACGCAAATAACTCATACCTAAGTAATAAGCTGCGTTCTGACCAAGTGCATCCTTTTTACTGGCTACTTCCTTAAAGTTGGCAATTGCATTTTTATAGTTACCGTTCTTATAATCGGTATAGGCGATCTTGTATTGGATCACCGGATCAAGCTTTCGCTTTCCCTGCGCATACTGGTTAAAGTACTCCTCGGCTTTTTTATACTCGGCACGCTGGTAATAGGCATCCCCTACTAACAGCGCAATTTCGTCTGCCTGCTGTACTTTTGGTGTTTTGGCCAAAGCCGCCTCGCCATAGCGGATCACCTCATAAATATCCAGCTCCTTGTAGAGAATCTCCGTGATCATGTAAGGCACGATCTGAGCGTAAGCCTCATTCTTCTCGGCAATCAGCAGGTCGGCTTTCGCTGCGTCATAATCACCCTCACGGTAAGCGATATAACCGGCGTAATAGTTAGACGCATAGGCAAAGCGGTGTTCGTCTTCTCTAAAGCCAGTCGTCTTGTTCTTATCAAACCAGATCTTGGCATTTTTGAAGTCTTTGCTGGCGAAATAAGAATAACCCAGCTTGAACTCCAGTTCCTTGTTTTGCTTGATACTCAAAAGATGCGTCGGGGCACTCTCCAGCTTCTCTACCGCCTTTTTGTAGTCCTTATTCTCAAAATAGAAAAGACCCAGTTCGTAATTAGCCAGGGCAGTTTTTGGGTGGGTCGGAAATTTGTGGGTGAAGTTAAGGATTAGTTGCTCCGCATCTGGGTGCAGCAGGTAAAGCCCGCTCAGGGCATAATAATACTGCGCATCCGCTGTCTTGGCATCGTCTCCAATCAGGTTGATGTACTTGCGGAAGGCTTCCTGAGCTGCTCCGTACTTGGCTCGGTCAAACAACTCCACGCCTTCATGGTAGTGCTTGTCTTTTGCGGTGAACACCTGTGTGTGCTGGGCCACCGCCATGTGGCTTCCTCCAGCCAAAACCGATGCCAGCGCTACTTTATAGGCTATCTTCATATGTATCTTACTGCTCGCTTGAGAGCTATTCTTATGGCTTATTCTTATAAAACAGGTATAGGCGCCCGTTGACGCCATGCCTGAAAGGCAAACTCAAAGTTAATTAAAAATCGATAACCGCACGAACCACAGGTGATAAACATCCGGCCCTGAAGCCAGTGAACACCTCACACCTTTATACAATGCCGCAGCAGTAGCAAATATTGTGCAGTTCAAATGAAATTGTGCTTATTGATAGGGCAAAGTTCTCGGAACCGGGTGTAGCACCTTGAAAACCAGTTCTTTTAAAATATCCGATTCACTCATGTCTCCGCCGCTTATACCCTTCACCTGCAGGTCTGCTACCCGGATATGGTGAAGGATGTCGACCACGCGCACGAGCGGAAACACGCGCAGCGCCTGCATGTACTCCTTTACCAGAAAGCCCCGGTTGCCCAGGCTCTTCCGCACGCCCGGCTCTGATTTATCAGCAGACTGATGCAGGGTCAAAAGCTTGGTAAAAAACGTAAAGAGCAGGCTGAGGTTAGGTATGAGCGGGTTGTTTTTAGGGTTTGCTTCAAAGTACTGGATGATCCGGTTGGCCTTAAGCACATCCTGGGCAATGAGCGCCGACTGCAACTCAAAAATGTTGTACTCCTTGCTGATGCCAACATTCTCCTGCACTACCTGCTCGTCTATCGCCTGCCCGGGCTGCAGGTTAATCAGCAGTTTGTCAATCTCGTTAGCCTGCCGCGACAAGTCAGCTCCAATAAATTCGCTCAGTAGCAGCACGGCTTTGGGACTAATCTGTACGCCTTTGCTTTTCACATAACCCGTAATCCAGGCTGGAATCTGGTTGTCATACAACTTTTTGGTAGTCAGGAGAACGGCATGCTTCTGCACAGTTTTACCTAACGCTTTGCGCCCATCCAGGGTCTTGTGCTTGTGACAAAATACGAGGATGGTAGAGGGCAGCGGATTTTGCAGGTAGGCTTCCAGCTGTTTCATCCCTTCTTCCCGCTCCAGGTCCACAATGCTTTGTGCCTCTTTCACGATCACAACCTGCCGCTCGGCCATCATCGGGAAACGCTTGGCCTGCAACAGCACCGTAGCCACGTCTACATCCTTGCCATATACCACCACCTGGTTAAATCCCTTTTCGTGCTCCTGCAGTGCGTTTGCTTCGATATAGTCTGCTATCTGGTCAATGTAAAAAGGCTCCTCTCCCTGCAGGAAATACACAGGAGCAAACTGCTTTTTCTTTAATTGTTCCAATATGCCCTCAGGGGTTTGCGACATGGTGCTGATCAGGTATAAATTAGTGGCGATTCAGGTATACAGAGATCAAATATACAGGTATCTGCGCTGCAAATGAAACCCGGAAAGGGCAAAAATGAATAAACTTACAAGACTACAATCCTCTCCCATCTATTGATCCTAATAGAAAGGAAAGACAGTACATACCTAGGTATACCCCTGATTTTTAGCTATACCCGGGATTGATAACGACATGCCAGTTCAGGAGCTTTATAAAAAGAACAGGCACTATTCAGCTGTCAGCAATTAGTGAAAGCAACAGGAAAAGTGCTACAGATTGTACCTGCCCAATTTGTGGTTTTAAGCATTTGCACTATAACCACTATGCCCTATCCACAACATCCTATACCTTCAACTAAAGCAAGATGTAATAGTCGACATATGATTATCTACCACTAAACTAAAGCAAGTATAGGTATAGCAGATAACATTAAGTATAAACCCTATTAAAAACCTGATGCAGGTATGGGCAATCTTTAGATTGCTGACTGAAGCTGCTCATTTCGGGCAAATCCAAAAACCAGTCATTAGCCGATTCCGATTTAACGATTCGTCTTCTGCTTATGAGCTATCCTATACCTGGCCTTTATGTAAGGGATTTAGTGACCGAGAATATGCCAACTCTTTTTTATCTTTGCTCTGAACTGACGAATTTAGGTTTACATGAATCTGATAGACGAATTACGATGGAGAGGCATGCTCCATGATTTCATGCCTGGTACAGAAGAACAACTCGCTTCCGGCATGACAACCGGCTACATTGGCTTTGACCCAACCGCTTCCTCGCTACACATCGGCAACCTGGCAACCATTATGCTGCTGGTGCACCTGCAGCGGGCCGGGCATAAACCCATCGCGCTGGTAGGCGGAGCCACCGGCATGATCGGCGACCCTTCGGGCAAGTCAGCTGAGCGAAACCTACTCGACGAAGCAAGTCTACTGGCCAACCAGGCAGGTATACGCAAGCAACTGGAGAAGTTTCTGGACTTCAACTGTGGCGAAAACGCAGCCGAGATCGTGAACAACTACGACTGGTTTAAAGAATTCAGTTTCCTGGGCTTCCTCCGCGAGGTAGGCAAGCACCTGACCGTAAATTATATGATGGCCAAAGATTCGGTGAAAAAGCGCATCAGCGCCGACGAAGATGGCAACCGCGCCGAAGGCCTGTCTTTTACCGAGTTCTCTTATCAGCTCATTCAGGGGTACGACTTCTACCATCTGTATAAGAACAAAAACGTGCGTCTGCAGATGGGCGCCTCCGACCAGTGGGGTAACATCACAACCGGCACCGAACTGATCCGCCGCATGGACGATGGCAAAGCCTTCGCTCTGGTGGGCAAACTGGTGACGAAATCGGATGGTACAAAATTTGGCAAGTCTGAGGGTGGTAACGTGTGGCTCGACCCGGCCTTTACCTCCCCTTATAAATTCTACCAGTTCTGGCTGAACCTTTCGGATGAAGAGGCTGAAAAGCTGATCAAGGTATACACTCTGTTGCCTCAGAGCGAAATTGAGCGTTTAACTGAAGAGCACAAACAAGCGCCGCATTTGCGTGTATTGCAAAAAGCCCTGGCTAAAGATGTTACAATTCGCGTGCATTCAGAAGAAGATTACAAATCAGCAGTCGATGCCTCTGAAATTTTATTTGGAAAAGGCGATTTAGAGACCTTAAAAGGCTTAAAAGAGGATGTTTTGCTATCTGTATTCGAGGGAGTGCCGCAAATAGAAGTAAGCAAAGCCATTTACGAAGAAGCAGCCACAGTAAGCGATCTGCTTTCTGAAGTAACAGGAGGCCAGATATTCGAATCGAAGGGCGAGGCCAAGCGCATGATTAAAAATGGAGGCGTGAGTATTAACCGCCAGAAGATCGTAGGTACAGAAGATCCTGTGAACTACGAACTGCTGCAGAACAAATACCTGGTGGTTCAAAAAGGAAAGAAAAATTATTACCTGGTTTCTGTTAACTAACTAAAGTACAACCGTTTACAAACAAAAAAGGTGGTCTTTGCAGACCACCTTTTTTGTTTCATTTGTGCTTTAAGAAGCTTATTTCTTCTCTGGAGTGCTGTTTTTCATGTCCTGAACTTCCTTACGGATGTCCTGCGCCATGTTTTTCAGGTCTTGCATACCTTTACGTACACGTGTACCAGCAGCTGCATTGTTCTTGTCGTAGAATTTTTCGAAGTCAGCTTCAAGAGACATTACAAGGTCCTTGAGTTTGCTAAAGTTGTTGTTCATTTGAGGTGTTTATTATAGTGAAACATTTGTTATTACTGCTCCAATATACACATTAAATGATAACATGCAAAGATTAGCAAACTTTAATATATGCCTCTAAAGCAAATTAAACAGATACTGTGGACTTTGAGTATAGGCCTTTATCTAGTTTTTGTGCAATCTTTTCAAAAGCGTCGATTGTCTCTTTCACGTCACCCAGGGTATGCACCGCCGTTGGGATCAGACGAAGCATGATCACATCTTTCGGTACAACCGGATAAACCACGATAGAGCAGAAAATGTTGTAGTTTTCGCGAAGATCGAGTGTCAGCTGGGTAGCATCCGGAATCTGACCGTTCAGGAACACAGGCGTAACAGGTGACTCAGTTGTACCGATATTGAAGCCTTTTTCGCGAAGACCTGTCTGCAGGGCGTTTACTACTTCCCACAGATTGTCTTTCAGTTCTGGCTTGGTGCGCAGCAGTTCCAGGCGTTTGATAGCACCCACTGTAAGCGGCATTGGCAAAGACTTGGCGAAGATCTGTGAACGCATGTTATAGCGCAGGTACTCGACCACTTGTTCGTCGGCGGCTACAAAGGCACCAATGCTGGCCATAGATTTGGCGAAAGTAGAGAAGTATACGTCAATGCCGTCCTGCACACCCAAGTGCTCACCTGTACCGGCACCGGTCTTGCCCATTGTACCAAAACCATGCGCATCGTCTACCATCAGTCTGAACTGGAATTTGTTCTTCAGTTCTACCACTTCTTTCAGTTTGCCCAGGTTACCCGACATACCGAATACACCTTCTGTAATCACCAGTATGGCTCCACCTGTATTCTCAGCCCAACGCGTAGCGCGCTCCAGCTGCTTTTCGAGGCTGGCCATATCGTTATGCCCATAAACAAAGCGTTTACCCTGGTGCAGGCGCACACCGTCAATGATACAAGCGTGGGACTCTGCATCGTACACGATCACATCGTGGCGGTCTACCAGCGCATCGATAATCGATACTACTCCCTGATAACCGAAGTTCAGCAACAGCGCATCAGGCTTCTGCACAAATTCAGCCAGATCAGACTCCAGTTTCTCGTGCAGGTTTGAGTTACCAGACATAATACGGGCACCCATCGGGTAAGCCATGCCCCACTCTGCAGCGGCTTCAGCATCTGCTTTGCGCACTTCCGGGTGGTTAGCCAGACCCAGGTAGTTGTTAAGGCTCCAGGTAAGTACTTCCTTGCCCCTGAACTTCATGCGCGGAGCGATCTCCCCTTCAAGCTTTGGAAACGTGAAATAGCCATGCGCATAATGTGAGTGGCTGCCTAACGGACCTCTGTTGGTCAACAACTTTTCAAATAAATCCACCTTGTGTTTAATTAAGTTTCGGGATAATTTAAGGTTCTGATATAGTCAGTTATACTATATTTTCAGTTCTGAGTATAATGCCTGCAAATTTATGATTTTATAGATTCATAAACAATTTCTAATACTCCTCCCTCCCCTTTTTCGGCAGCTCATTTTTAAGTTTGCCTGTTATACTGTTTCTTTGAAGAAAAATAAAGCTTAGCTGCAGCATGAGAAAAATCAACAAGATACTGGTAGCCAACCGCGGTGAAATCGCCCTGCGTGTCATGCGCACTGCCAAAGAAATGGGTATTAGTACGGTAGCTGTCTACAGCGAGGCCGACCGCAACGCCCTGCATGTGCGCTACGCTGACGAGGCTGTTTGCGTAGGTGGTCCCAAGTCAAATGAATCTTACCTGCGGGGCGATGTGATCCTCGACGTTTGCAAACGTCTGCAAGTAGATGCGATTCACCCAGGCTATGGCTTCCTTTCTGAGAATGCTAATTTTGCCCGTCAGGTGCAGGAGGCTGGCCTGATCTTCATCGGTCCTTCCCCGGAGGCCATCGAGCTAATGGGTAGCAAGCTGGCTGCCAAGGCAGCTGTTGCCAAGTATAAGATCCCCATGGTACCAGGTACTGAAGAAGCCATTACTGATGTGGAAGAAGCGAAAGTGATTGCCTCTAACGTTGGCTTCCCGATCCTGATCAAGGCAAGCGCCGGTGGCGGTGGTAAAGGTATGCGCGTGGTAGAAAGCGTGGAAGTGTTCGAAGAGCAGATGAAGCTGGCTGTCAGCGAGGCGACTTCTGCCTTTGGCGACGGCTCGGTTTTCATCGAAAAATATATCGGTTCTCCCCGCCACATCGAAATACAGGTACTGGGCGATACGCACGGCAATATCGTGCATTTGTTTGAGCGTGAGTGTTCTATCCAGCGCCGTCACCAGAAAGTGATCGAGGAAGCACCTTCTGCAGTTTTAACTCCTGAACTCCGTGATGAAATGGGCCGCTGCGCTGTAGACGTAGCCAAAGCCTGTGATTATGTAGGTGCTGGCACAGTGGAGTTTCTGGTTGATGAGAACCTGAACTTCTATTTCCTCGAAATGAACACCCGCCTGCAGGTAGAGCACCCGGTAACAGAACAAATCACCGGCCTGGACCTGGTGAAAGAGCAAATCCTGATCGCGGAGGGCAATCCGCTCAACTTCCGACAGGAGGACCTAACCATAAACGGACATGCGCTGGAACTTCGGGTATACGCCGAAGACCCGACAAATAACTTTTTGCCTGATATCGGCCGCCTCGAAACTTATGTTCGTCCACAGGGTTTAGGCGTGCGCGTAGACGATGGCTTTGAGCAAGGTATGGATATTCCCATCTACTATGACCCGATGATCGCAAAACTGGTAACGTTCGGTAAAGATCGCCAGGAAGCCATCGAGAAAATGCTGCGGGCAATTGATGAGTACAAGATCACAGGTATAGAAACCACGCTTCCTTTCGGCAAATTTGTGCTGCAGCACGAGGCCTTTGTATCCGGCAACTTCGACACGAAATTTATTGACCGTTACTTTACGCCAAGTGTACTGGAGGCAAAACCAACTGCAGATGCTGAAGAAATTTCGGCTGTACTGGCGGCTATGTTGCTAGGAAATAATAAGCCCAAAGCAAGTACAACGGGTCCAGACACACAGAACGGAACAGCTTCTAACTGGCGCAATAACAGAACAAGATAAGGTATAGCCTACGCTTATAAGAACAGAAGAGGCCGGTCAATTGACCGGCCTCTTCTGTTCTTATAAGCGTATTTAAAAGATTAAATCAAATCAAACAGGTTGCGAACCCCTACTTGCTTGGCAGAAGTAAAGCCCTCCCCAAAGGTTACCCCAATGGCATGCCCATAGTCACGGGCCCTTGCTTCAATAAAATCCAGAAACTCAGGTGATGAAATATAGGTGTTTGGAGAAGTATCATCAGGGTTATAAAACTGAGTTCGGAATGCCCGGATGGTTTCGATTTTCTTCTCCCAATAAGGAGTCACATCCATCACGAAGTCAGGCTGAATGTAACGGTCCTGTATAAAATTGTAGGTTGCCTTCGGGCGCCACGCCTGCTGCTCCAAACCATCATCTCCAAGGGTCTTGATCATCTTGAGTCCGGCCAGGAAACAGGCCTCCGCGACTACTGCCGCACCCCGTCCGTGATCCGGATGCCGGTCGTGCAGAGCGTTCATTAATACGATATCCGGCTGGTACTGCCGCACTTTGCGCACAATCTGCAATTGATGCTCTTTGTCATTGGTGAAAAAGCCATCTGCAAAACCCAGATTATCACGCACCGAAAGCCCCATAATTCTGGCAGCTTCTTCTGCTTCTGCTACACGCTCAGCAGGTGTGCCCCGTGTCCCGAGTTCACCGCGTGTCAGATCTACCACGCCTGCCTTTTTACCGGCGGCGATGTGGGCTATAAGCGTGCCGGCACAACCAAGTTCTACATCATCCGGGTGTGAGGCAAAGGCAAGTATATCTAACTTCATCATTAATTGCTTACTTATCTTACTCGGAGCGAACGCCCAACCTTCAGGGTAGTACGCGTGCTAATCCCGTTCAGTTTAGTGATCTGGCTAACAGAAACACCATAGCGTTTCGCTATACCTGACAACGTGTCACCGCTCCGCACCTTATGATAGGTTGATTTGCGGGAACCACTGCTTTTACTCTTCGATTTGTTGTAATAATTGAATAAGGCAGAAGTAATGACAAAGCTCTGGCCTTTGAGCAAATAGTCCGGGAAGTCATACATCAGCTCCGGATCAAGCGGATTGCCCTGGTAGCGTACTTCGTAGTGCAGGTGCGGCCCTGAACTGCGGCCGGTGCTGCCACCTAAGCCAATTACTTCGCCAGCTTTCACAAACTGGCCGGTTTCCGCTATGGTTTTACTCATGTGGCCATAAAGCGTCTCCAGGCCGTTGTAGTGACGTAAAACGATGTAGTTACCATAACCGCCGCCATCCCACTTATTGATGCGCACCACTCCGTCAAAAGCGGCATAAATAGAGTCGCCGGTGTTAAGGTTGATGTCTGTGCCGTAATGCCAGCGATACCCTCTGTGTCCGAAACGACTTGTTACCAGCGTCTTCTCCAGCGGCATTTTATAATCGCGCTTAACTCTCGGATCATACAGCGTTATATCCACTGTGTCTTTCAGCTGACGGCCATCCATACGGTAGGGATTGATATTTCGCGTATCCCAAATGGCGTAGTAACCAGCAATCTTGATCCAGGTAGAATCGATCAACACTTCTTCCGATACTTCTACAATATGTTGCTCGCCTAAATCAAGTTCTGAAGTGTCTTCGCTGACAATGGAAAGCTCTTTCTTTGGATTGAAGAAAATCGACTTCCCAGCATCCGACTCATCCTCCGGAAACTCTTCGTACTTAATCAGAATGGTGGTATCAGGCCGTACATAATCAATCTTTGGCGACTTCACCTTAAAAAGATCTTTGACCTTACCCTGAGCAAAGGCACTGTCTGTCCCGGAAATGAGACAGAGCAAAAAGAGTGCAATCGTAAGGGGTGCTTTATACTTTAGCATTATATTGAATCTTAGGCGGCGCAGTTTTATGAAGCTCAATGTCGCAAAATTAACTACAGCAACGCCATTTTATTGTGGTCATCTCCTGTCTGATCAAAAAAGTTTGTAACGGACAGGTATAACTCATTGGTGTTTTTTAGTGCAAATCCTGTGCAGCCAGATAACGCTCGGCATCAAGTGCGGCCATACAACCTGAACCGGCTGCCGTTACAGCCTGACGGTACGTAAAGTCCTGCACGTCGCCACAGGCAAACACCCCATCAATGTTGGTCTTGCTGGAGCCAGGTATGGTTCGGATATAGCCATTTTCGTCCAGGTTCAGGTAATCAGCAAAAATATCGGAGTTCGGCTTATGACCGATAGCCACGAAAAAGCCTTTCACAGGAATTTCACGCAACTCATCGGTGAGCACATTGCGCACGCGCACCGCATCCACTACATCATCACCCAGTATCTCGTCCGTGACAGAATTCCAGAGAATTTCGATGTTCTTGGTTTTTTTAACACGCTCCTGCATGATGGTGGAGGCACGCATCTCATCGCGGCGAACGATCATGTATACCTTGCTGCAGATGTTGGAAAGATAAGTCGCTTCTTCAGCGGCCGTATCACCGGCGCCTACAATTGCCACATCCTGCCCACGGTAAAAGAAACCATCGCAAACAGCGCAGGCGCTTACTCCGTTGCCATTCAGGCGGGCCTCCGACTCCATACCTAACCACTTGGCCGATGCGCCGGTAGAGATGATCACTGTATGCGCTTCAATTACCTTCTGGTCATCGATAGTTACTTTATGCGGCTGAGAAGAAAAGTCCACTGCTGTCGCAATGCCATACCTTACATCTGTTCCAAAACGCTCTGCCTGACGCTTGAAATCCTCCATCATTTGTGGACCATTGATGCCGTCCGGATAACCGGGATAATTCTCCACATCATTGGTAATGGTGAGCTGACCACCGGGCTGCAGTCCCTGGTATAGCACAGGGGTAAGTCCGGCACGGGAAGCATAGATAGCTGCTGTATACCCAGCGGGGCCTGAGCCGATGATCAGGCATTTTACTTTTTCTATTTCCATGTCTATGTGAGGCTTATTCGAAATTGGTTGCAAGTATACAAAAAATCTGATGCTCTGCCTGCATACTTCCTATGTTAATTAGCTTATACCCGGCAGACAGCAAGCATACTTTGCCCAAAATACAAAGAGCCCTGACCTTGCGGACAGGGCTCTTTGTCAGTTCCTATTGGCTTAACCTAAATAAGGCTTCAGGGCTTTGCTTCTGGATGTATGACGCAATCTGCGGATCGCTTTCTCCTTGATCTGGCGTACACGCTCACGGGTCAGGTTGAACTTCTCCCCAATCTCTTCCAGCGTCAGTGAATGCTCACCGTTTAGTCCAAAGTAGAGTGTAATCACGTCAGCCTCACGCTTGGTAAGGGTAGACAGGGCGCGCTGTACTTCTTTGCGGAGCGAGTCGTTCATCAAACCGGTGTCAGGTGATTCTTCGTCTTCGTTCTCCAGCACGTCCAGCAGACGGTTTTCTTCTCCCTGTACAAATGGTGCATCAACAGACACGTGGCGGCCAGAGATCTTAAGCGTGTCAACCACCTCAGCGGTTGTCAGTTCAAGTACCTCTGCAATCTCTTCCGGAGAAGGCTCGCGCTCAAATTTCTGCTCCAGTTCAGAGAATGACTTGGAGATCTTGTTAAGAGAACCAACACGGTTCAGCGGCAGACGCACAATACGAGACTGCTCGGCCAAAGCCTGCAGAATAGACTGACGGATCCACCAAACAGCATATGAGATAAACTTAAAACCTCTTGTTTCATCGAAACGCTTGGCAGCTTTGATCAGACCCAGGTTCCCTTCGTTAATAAGGTCGCCTAGCGACAGGCCCTGGTTCTGGTACTGCTTGGCCACCGACACAACGAAACGCAGGTTAGCTTTGGTTAACTTCTCAAGTGCAAACTGATCTCCCTCTTTGATTCTCTGAGCAAGCGATACCTCCTCATCTGGCGTAAGCAAATCGACTTTACCAATCTCCTGAAGGTATTTGTCCAGCGACTGGCTTTCGCGGTTGGTGATCTGTTTGCTTATCTTGAGTTGTCTCATCAGAGTATATTGTTATTACAAAAAATGTGAAAATCTTAATCCCGGGCTCGGAGTGGTAACATTAGAAAATCGCGCAAAGTTCTTACATTTTAAGAATAAAATCAAGAAGCTTTTGCGCGCGGGCAAAACATAATACTCCTGACGCCACTCCGACTTATACGGAACGGGCATCAGGAGTACAAATTAATTTGATTATTGTTGTGGTTCAGCGCCCGGCTTAGGCAATATAGCCTTGCGTGACAGCTTAAACTTACCGGTTTTCTTATCCACGTCGATCAGTTTCACTTTCACTTCTTCGCCGATCTCTAACACGCCATCCATGGTCTCGAGGCGCTCGTGCTTGATCTCGGAAATGTGCAGCAAACCGTCTTTACCTGCCATGAATTCCACGAAGGCTCCGTAAGGCTGGATAGATTTCACTTTACCAATGTAAACCTCTCCTATCTCAGGCTGTGCAACGATCGCTTTGATCTTGCTCACCGCATTGTTCATAGAATCTTGGTTGCTGGCAAAGATGTTCACATGGCCCTTCTCGTTCTTCTCTTCGATGATGATCGTGGCACCCGTGTCTTTCTGGATCTGCTGAATCACTTTACCGCCCGGTCCGATTACAGCACCGATGAATTCCTTGTCGATCACGATGTTAAATGAACGCGGCGTGTGCGGCTTGTAATCAGCGTTAGGAGCAGAAATGGTCTTATTCATCTCGTTGAGGATGTGCAGACGGCCATCTTTTGCCTGTGCAAGTGCCTGGCTCAATACTTCATGTGACAAACCTTGTACTTTAATGTCCATCTGGCAGGCAGTGATACCTTTGCTGGTACCAGCAACTTTAAAGTCCATATCACCCAGGTGGTCTTCATCACCCAGGATATCGGAAAGCACAGCAAAGTTACCAGTACGCTCGTCCGTGATCAGACCCATCGCTATACCTGATACGCCATCCTTCACAGGAACACCGGCATCCATCAGTGCCAGAGATCCGGCACATACGGTTGCCATAGAAGAAGAGCCGTTTGACTCCAATATATCTGACACGATACGGATCGTGTATGGGTTCTCAGCGTCTGCAGGAAGCACTTTCTTAAGAGCGCGCAAAGCCAGGTTACCGTGACCAATCTCGCGGCGTCCAGGACCTCTGTTTGGCTTCACCTCACCAGTAGAGAAGGCAGGGAAGTTGTAGTGCAACAAGAATTTATTCGTTCCTGATACCATGGCACTGTCGATCATCTGCTCATCCAGTTTGGTACCCAGCGTCACTGTAGTCAAAGACTGAGTTTCGCCACGTGTGAACACAGCAGAACCGTGGGTAGCTGGCAGGTAGTTTACCTCAGACCAGATCGGACGAATTTCGTTCAGTTGGCGGCCATCCAGACGTACACGGTCATTCAGGATCATGTTACGAACAGCTTCCTTCTCCACATCGTGGTAGTAAGTCTTGATAAGCGTCATGTCATAGCCATGCTCCTCACCTAGCGACTCTACAAACTCGTTCAACACAGAAGCGAATCCTTCTTTGCGCTCAGACTTGTTGGCACGGCCACGCTTGGCTACTTCATAGGCCTTCTCGTAAGTAGCATTGTATACCTTCTGACGCAGTTCGTCGTGATGTGTTTCATGCGAGTACTCACGCTTCTGGAGTTTACCTACCATTTCGGCAAGGTCCATTTGGGCGTGGCACTGTACTTTAATTGCTTCGTGTGCAAAGGCGATTGCCTCGAGCATCTCTTCTTCAGACACCTCGTTCATTTCACCTTCAACCATGGCCACGCTGTCCATAGAGCCACCAACGATCATGTCGATATCGGCGCGCTGAAGGTCAGAAGCAAGCGGGTTGATTACAAAATGACCGTCGATACGTGCTACGCGTACTTCAGAAATAGGTCCGTTGAATGGAATATCAGAAACTGCAAGTGCTGCAGAAGCTGCCAGTGCGGCAAGCGCATCCGGCAAAATCTCCGCATCAGCAGAGATCATATTTATAGTCATTTGTGTTTCAGCATGGTAGTCGCCCGGGAACATAGGGCGCAGGATGCGGTCAACCAAACGAGAAATCAGAATTTCGTAGTCAGAAAGGCGTGCCTCTCTCTTAAGGAAGCCTCCAGGGATCTTTCCAGAAGAAGCAAACTTCTCCTGATAGTCTACTGAAAGGGGAAGAAAGTCAACTCCCTCACGGGCTTCTTTGTTAGAAACAACAGCTGCAAGTAGCATGGTGTTACCCATTTTTACTACGACAGAACCGTCGGCCTGCTTGGCTAATTTACCAGTTTCGATAATGATCTCCCGGCCATCCGGAAGAATGATTGTTTTTGTGATCGCGTTTTGTGACATCTTCAATTATTGTTTTAGCATCAAATAGAACAGGGCTACCGTTTGCAACCGCTGCTGGGGGTACTGGCAAAGAGGAAGGGAATAAGGAAAGGGGCAGAAAAAATTAGGGAATCCCTGTCAGAAATTCCCTAATTTTCTATAAGCTTATTTACGGATACCTAGTTCGGCGATGATCGCTCTGTATCTTTCAATGTCATTTTTCTGCAGGTAATTCAGAAGTCTTCTTCTCTTACCTACCAGCTTAAGAAGACCAAGACGAGTGCCGAAGTCTTTCTTATGAACCTTCAGGTGCTCTGTCAGATCAGCAATGCGCGTAGTGAACAGCGCGATCTGGCCTTCTGCAGAACCCGTGTCTGTTTTAGACTTGCTCAGGCTGTGCTTTTCAAAAATTTCTTGTTTCGCTTCAGTAGTTAATTTCATTGCGTATAAAAAATATCAATCTGTTATAATCAGTGGATAGTTTCCCGTATAAGCCGCAAAGTTAAATAAAATATCTATATTAAAAAACTTTTTACGGCGAGTTATTTAGTCGTAGCGCTATATTTTACTGCGTTTCAAACGGGTCATCAGTTTGCGCCAGAAGTCTACTTCCAGCAGGCTGGAATCGTTTTGTGCCTGGTAAAGGAAGAACATGCCAATGGGCAGCAGAATGGCATTTGCGCCCCACATCCCCATCTCCACCGAAATAAGCCCTTCCCTGGCCCACTTCTCTCCCAGTATACCCAGCACATACATCACGATAAAAAACATGATGGAAATGATAACAGGCACACCCAAACCACCTTTTTTTATAATCGCTCCCAGCGGCGCTCCGATCAGAAACATGATCATGATGGCAAAGGACTGTGTATACTTTCGCCAGATCTCAATTTCGTAGTTGTTCGCATCACGACTGAGGGTGGTTACCCGTTCTCTGTAGCTTCCGGTAAAGCTCTTCACATTACGGGCTTTATTTGCCGCTGCCAGCAAGACATCCGCCGAAATCGGGGCCAGGGCCTTTTTCTCGTGCAGCGTGTCTGGCAGTGTTTTAGTAAGTGGCAAGCCATTCTTCACCTGCCCCGTATCTGCCTTAAAATACATATAGAACGGATCCACGTTGGGGGCGTAGAGCCGTTGTTCACGTGCACCAGACCGGCGCAACGAGTCCGTTACAGCTGTCAGTTGCCCAATGTCCTTCATCATTTTGTTATCCGAGAAAAGCTCTTCGCGGGTACGGCCCAATTCAAAAGAAGCCAGACTGAAAATAATCTTGGTGGCATCAAACTTCTCCCGCACAAACTGTTCCGATGAGTTTTGGAATCCCCCGTTGTTCTGATCGACGTATGTATTCCCGCGAAACAACTCCAGAATCAGGTAATTGTCATTGTACTCGGTATACATCTGCCCAGAGTCGGCCAGTATCACAGTGGTATTGTTGCCTCCCTTGGAGTGATCATAGATCATAATGTCGCGTAGGGAGCGGCCATCATTCAGCTTTTCGTTAATCTTGATGCTATAACCGGGCAAACCATTGTAAAAAGCACCTTCCTTAAAGTTCATGGCTGGCTTCTTCTGCCTGATATCCCAAAGCAGACTATAGGCCTTCAGGTTTGCCTTCGGAACAACATAATTATTGAAGAAAAAGGCTCCAATGGAAAGTGCGACCACAAAAAAGGCGACCGGGCGCAAAATACGTGGCAGGGCTACACCCGACGTTTTAATGGCAGTGAGTTCGTGGTGCTCACCGAGCGTTCCGAAGGTCATCAGCGCAGAAAGTAGCACCGCAAGCGGCAATGCTACAGGCGCCATATTGATGCTGAAATAGAACAGCAACTCTGCAAAAACGTCGTACCCCAGGTCTTTCCCTACCAGTTCATCGAGGTACTTGAGCATATACTGCGTGAGCAGAATAAACTCCACGATGGCAAACGTGAGCAGGAAAGGGCCGGCAAATGATTTAAGTATTAGCTTATCTAGTTTCTTCATGTGGGCCAATTGGCATGCGGGCGTCAAAAAACCCGGTTAGTTTCTTTAACACCGGACTTTCAAAAATCGTGCAAAGATAAGCCTTTGGTGATAAGATGTGCTACCCTCCTACTATTTCGCGAAGTTTCTGCATCAAGTGCTCCCACAGTTCTTCCAGTTCTTCTTCATCGTTCTCCTCTGAGTAATCCAACACTTTCAGATACTGCTCCTGCGTCAGTTCACTTGTTTCGATTGAGAAATCGATATAAGATGGATCAGATGTATGCGATTTGTCCTCATTCAGGAAAAGGAAGCGGACAGAGCGATTGGTACGGTGGCTCGTCATCTCAGCAAAATGGTTGCGCCCGTCCCAATGGAAGTTGAACACCTTGTCCTCGTTTATGATAACATCGTCACAAAACCACTGTGAAAGGCCACTTGGAGTGCTCAGGTATGGGTATAGCAACCGGGCTGATGCATTTATCGGATACTCACGCACAAATTTCGTCTTTGTTGCTTTCATTATCTGTTATTGTAAGTGACTGAGTAAGTATAGTATTAATTTCTGATTTGCTAAATATACAGAAAATAAAATATTTTTTTGTGCACCAATTGTTGCTTTTTTAAAATCATACCCCTTATATTTGCACCACAATTCGGCGGGGTAGCTCAGATGGTTAGAGCGCAGGATTCATAACCCTGAGGTCGGCAGTTCGATTCTGCTCCCCGCTACAGAGCCCTGGATTCACATCCAGGGCTTTTTTTGTGCCCTTTCTACTCTTTCTCAAATGATTTCAGCAAAAGGCGCGGCTGAATGTTCACCATCACCCATCCCCAGTCAGCGTAGGCAGAAGCATGGCCGGGCTTGATCGCTTCCATAGAATTGCTTGCCAATAAAGTACTATACCCGATCGAAAACTGCATCTGGTCGGAATGCTTGTAATGGAGCACTGCATCGATCTCTGAGCCTAAGTAGCGGCTACCTGTAGCAGGAAATGATTCGGTTGCACTCAGGTTTTTAGCTAGTGCGAAGTAGTGGTAGTCCAGCGAAAGGCTATACCTGGACTTCGGGCTATAGTTGACCTTTAGGTAATTGTTGTGCAGGCCGCCTTGCCTCGTGTCAGCCGGAACAATGATAAAGTAATCCATGAAGCCATAGTACTTATGGTTGGTCGCATAGAGCGTGTTAAAAGAACGCACTTTGCCTTCATGGCCGGCCATACCTGACAAATAGTTAGTGCCAATGGTAAACCGGAATGGCTGGAAAGTATAAGCCGCTTCTGCCACTGCCAGGTAAGCCCCGATCTTCTTTCCACTACCATGTTCGCCCGATTGCCTGTAAAACGCACCATTTAATTGCACCCTTTCCTGCTTATAGTTCAGGTCCAGTCCATAGGTATGACGGAAGTATACACCCCCTACTGTGTCAGGCCGTTGAAAACCATCGCTGATGTGCATAGCTGAAACAAACAACTGGTCGCTCAGCTGTTTTTGCGCCCATAGAAACCCCAACACTTTGTAATTATTCATGCGATAATGCGTGTTAAACAAAGTTTCTTTTTCCTGGTTGAAAGCTCCGCCGGCATCCAGGCTTATACCTTGCCACCTTGCTTTGAGCACTAGCCCGTCATGGCTGCGGGCCTGCTGCACCCAGTCTACATTGCCCAGCAAACGGTCATTGTTGTAAACAAACTCCTGCCGGCCGAGCCTGACAGCAATCTTGTCTGTCAAAGCAAACTCACCCCAGGCTTCGTGCATGGCCATAGACGGGATATCTTTTGAGTGCGGCTCATCGCCCCATACCCTGACGTCCTGCAAGCTGAACCGCATCTGTACGTTATCCTGTTTATAGTCCAGTGTGAGTCTGGAGCGTTGGCTCACAAAGAAAGCACCATTCGGACCGTCAGGCAGGCTTTGGTAGCCATTACGCCACTCTGCTCTGGACCTAACCTGCGGTGTCAGGTATAACTGGGCCAGAGCCGTTTCCAGCGGCAGCCACACAAGCACCAGGAGCACCAGTAAGTTTTTTGTAAATTCTATTTTCATACCCGCATCGTTTTATAAAGTAAAAAATGCCGGCAGGTGCGCACTAAGCAAAATTTGTCAGCTAATGTGCACGCTGCCGCTTCGATGCGAAATAGGTCAACTCCATACCTTCGTGCGATGACTGACATCATGCACAAAGATGACTTTGGTTAGTTTGCGGGAGGTATAAACGCAAGAAGGGCCTGACTTGCGTCAGGCCCTTCTTTGTCATATAGCGAAAGTAAATTACTTTACCTTGTCAACGATGCTTTTGAAAGCTTCTGGATGGTTCATCGCCAGGTCAGCAAGTACTTTGCGGTTCAGGTCGATGTTGGCCTTCTTCAGAGCGCCCATTAGTTGAGAGTAAGACATGCCATGCTCACGTGCACCTGCGTTGATACGCTGGATCCAAAGGGAGCGGAAATCTCTCTTTTTCGCTTTTCTGTCGCGGTAAGCATAAAGCAAACCTTTTTCAATTGCGTTTTTCGCAACTGTCCAGACATTCTTGCGACGGCCAAAGTAACCTTTGGCCATTTTCATCATTTTCTTTCTTCTGTGTCGCGCTGCGACAACGTTTACCGATCTAGGCATTTCTAAAAAGTTTTGGCGGCTGGTGATTAAGTTTTAATCTTCAAAAGACCAGGCACCGGGTTCGTACTAAAAAATTAACCGTTCTAACTCCGGGGAATTAGATTTGAAGCATGAGTTTCACTCTGTCCATATCAGCTGTGCTAACAAGGCCAGTGTGAGTCAAGTTACGCTTCTGCTTCGTCGTCTTCTTGGTCAGGATGTGGCTTTTGTAAGCGTGCTTACGCTTAATTTTGCCAGTACCTGTCAAAGAAAAACGCTTCTTTGCACCAGATTTTGTTTTAACTTTTGGCATGTGTATATAATTAATTAAACAGATTACTTTTTAACAGGAGGTGCTACTTTCGGAGAGAGGATCAGGAACATTCTTTTTCCTTCCAACTTTGGAAGTTGCTCCACTTTGGCGATATCCTCAAGGGCCTGCGCAAATTTGAGCAAGAGAATCTCACCTCTTTCCTTAAACACAATCGTACGACCGACAAAGTGCACATACGATTTGATCTTAAACCCACTTTCCAGGAAAGACTTCGCATGCTTCAGCTTAAACTCAAAGTCGTGGTCATCTGTATTAGGGCCAAAACGGATCTCCTTGATGACTACCTTCTGAGCTTTGGCTTTCATCTCACGGGTTTTCTTCTTCTGCTCGTACTTGAATTTCGAGTAGTCGATGATACGGCATACCGGTGGATTAGCAGTTGGCGAAATCTCAACCAGGTCAAGATTCTGCTCGTTCGCTATTTTCTGAGCATCTCTGGTTGAGAACACTCCCTGCTCTACATTGTCACCAACTAACCTGACTTCTCTGGCAGTTATTTTATCATTGACTTTGTATGGCTCTTCCACTTTTCCGCGTGGGATGTAGCGCTTGTTTGGCGTAGCTATAGTTTTACCTCCTTAAGTTTAGTTTCTATAATCAGGGTGCAAATATCGCACATTTTATATCAAGAAAAAAATATCTCGGGCTAATTGTTCAGCATCTCTGCAATTTTTGACTGAAAGAGTGCGATGAACTCATCTACCGTCATCGTGCCCAAATCGCCTTCTCCGTGCTTACGTACCGACACAGCTCCGTTTTCCTGTTCCTTCTCGCCTACGATCAGCATGTAAGGTACTTTGCTCACTTCTGCATCACGGATTTTACGTCCGATCTTCTCGTCACGGTTGTCAACAAAACCCCGGATATCATCCTGCTGCAGTCGGTCGTATACCTGCTGAGCAAAGTCCTGGTACTTCTCTGAAATAGGCAGAATAGCGAATTGCTCCGGGCTCAGCCACAACGGGAAATTGCCACCACAATGCTCGATCAACACGGCTACAAAGCGTTCCAGCGAGCCAAAAGGCGCACGGTGGATCATCACAGGACGGTGTTTAGCGTTATCAGCACCAATGTACTCGAGCTGGAACCTTTCTGGTAAGTTATAATCTACCTGAATAGTTCCCAGTTGCCATTTACGGCCCAGCGCATCACGCACCATAAAGTCGAGCTTAGGTCCGTAAAACGCGGCTTCGCCCAGTTCGGTTACAGTAGTGAGTCCTTTCTCGGCAGCGGCTTCGATAATGGCACTCTCAGCCTTCTCCCATACCTCATCAGTACCGATGTATTTTGTCTTGTTCTCCGGATCGCGCAGTGAAATCTGGGCAGTATAGTCTTCAAAACCAAGTGCGTTGAACACGTACAGTACCAGGTCGATTACTTTAATAAACTCGTCCTTCACCTGATCCGGACGGCAGAAAATATGCGCATCGTCCTGTGTAAAACCACGCACACGTGTCAGGCCGTGCAATTCACCGCTCTGCTCGTAGCGGTACACGGTACCGAATTCAGCAAAACGAACCGGCAGCTCTTTGTAAGAACGCGGACGAGTCTTATAAATC
Source organism: Pontibacter sp. HSC-14F20 (assembly GCF_019599265.1). Classification (GTDB taxonomy): domain Bacteria; phylum Bacteroidota; class Bacteroidia; order Cytophagales; family Hymenobacteraceae; genus Pontibacter. The sequence goes on from NZ_JAHZTC010000020.1 coordinate 40,022, forward strand.
TCGCAATGGTGCGGGCAGTTCATCGGCTTGAGCAAGAATTCTTCGTTCTCGTTCGGCGTCTTGATCGGCTGGAAAGAATCGGCACCATACTTCTCGTAATGGCCGGATGTTACATACAACTCCTTGCTACCGATGTGTGGCGTAACCACCGGCTGATAGCCTGCTTTTACCTGTGCCTTACGCATAAACTGTTCGAGTCGCTCGCGAAGCAGTGTCCCTTTTGGCAACCACAACGGCAAGCCCATACCTACCTTTTCTGAGAAGGCGAATAACTCCAGCTCTTTGCCCAGCTTGCGGTGGTCACGTTTTTTGGCTTCCTCCAGACGTTCGAGGTATTCTGTGAGTTCCTTTTGTTTCGGGAAGGTGATACCGTAAATACGTGTCAGCTGCTTGCTCTTTTCGTCGCCACGCCAATAGGCACCGGCCACGTTCATTAGCTTGGCAGCCTTTATAAAACCAGTATTCGGAATATGTGGTCCACGGCAAAGGTCTACAAAGTTACCCTGGGTATAGAAGGTAATAGTACCGTCTTCGAGGTCCTGGAGCAAGTCCAGCTTGTACTGGTCACCTTTTTCGGTGAAGTACTTAATGGCGTCGGCCTTAGAAACTTCCTGACGCACATATTCATTCTTAGTGCGTGCCAGTTCCAGCATTTTCTGCTCTACTTTAGCGAAATCATCCTGCGAAAACGTCTTGCCCTCACCCAGGTCCACATCGTAGTAGAAGCCGTTCTCAACTGGCGGTCCGATACCAAATTTTATACCTGGGTATAGCGCTTCGAGTGCTTCAGCCAATAAGTGAGCAGATGAGTGCCAGAACGTATTTTTGCCCAGATCGTCGTTCCAGGTAAGCAGTTGCACGCTGGCATCTTCTTCTATGGGGCGTGACAGATCCCAAACGGAACCGTTCACTTTTACGGCCAGCACATTGCGGGCAAGTCCCTCGCTAATGCTGGTGGCGATCTCGAGGCCTGTTACACCTTTCTGATACTGGCGTACAGAGCCATCTGGCAAAGTGATGTTGATCATATTTTTTTATTAGTGTCGTTTTAAAAACCCCGCTGCCTGACAGCCATACTGTCGAGCTGGGGTCTGGGTCTTTCTAATCTGTATCGGAGCCGGGACACACTTTGTCTGGCGTAAGTATGTTTCGGCTCAATGGCCAGCATACGCTCGTAAGTTCGTAATGCTGCCAGGTTCTCCCCTAGTCGCTCCAAACTGCTTGCCCGCACACTCAGGTATTGGAGCAATTTGCTATACCTGGGCGCCTTGTCCAGGTGCTGCAAAGCCAGTTCATACTCCCCTGATCCATGCTGCAGTTGTGCCATCTGATAATGAGCTCCCTGCATTGTATCAGACAGAGCGAGCACTTTCTCAAAGCTGGCCAAGGCACTGTCTTTGCGGGCTGTCTGCAGTTGAAGCATCCCTTTGAAGTGCCACAGCTGTGGATCTTCCGGCAACAGCTTCAATCCTTGCTTTGTGTGCTTGCTGGCCTCTGCAAGTTCATGCTGTGCCAGGTATAGCCCCGCCAATGACCGGTGCGTTTCCGCAAAGTCAGGCTTTAGTTCCAGGGCTTTCTGGTATTGCCTGATGGCAACTGTTGTATCACCTGTCACTTCTAACACCCTACCCTTGTAATAGACTGCGTGTGGATCGTCAGGCGATAACTCAAGCGCCTGACGCGCAAAACCTCTAGCTTTTTCATATTCGCCATTGTCCAGGTATAACTCTGTCAGAAGTACATAAAGCGATGAACTTTCGTAGGAGTTTCGCTCTGCCCGCAAGGCAAAGGGAAGCGCTGCTTCACGCCGACCCATCAGGTATAGCACCTGTGCTTTCACAAAGTAGTTGGCGGGCTCTTTCGATAGCCGGATGGCTTCGTTTACATCGCTAAACGCCTTGTCCAACTCTCCCTGTCGCAGCAGCACCATCGCCCTTCTTGCATACAGACTACCCTCTCGCTTCGACCGCTCAATGGCATTGCTCAGACTCACCAGTTGTTTTGCAGGATCCTCCACAGCTACGGCTTCCAGGTCGACCATCCGCTCTCGTGTACCTTCTTCTTTGCCGCAACCGGAAAGCATCACTATCACCACTACCCAACTTAAGGCCCAACGAGACATCATGTGCTGTCTTTTCTTACAATCTAGATTGGCGCTAAATTATAGATAATTTGCCTAAATACCGACAAATTGACCACCTTATAGTTTTGAATCAACACAAAGGGCCTGCTTCCGGAAAGAAGCAGGCCCTTTGTGTTGCCTTTGTATCCTGTTACTTCTGATACTCCTGCAACATAATTTTACAGCGCCTGCTTAACTCCAGTTCGTCCTTCGTTTGCAATTCAAGGTTCTGGGCCATGGCACGCTGCAGCGTATACACACAGGCTTCCTTATTTTTCATCTCCTGATAAATATTTGCCAGGTCAAAGTAATAGCGCAGGTTGTTTGGATTATGCAAAATAGCCATCTCCATAGCATAAATCGCATCCTTGTTAGTAGCAGATTTCTCTGTCATACCTCCTAGTATGACTTTATAGGCCGTAATTTCGGCAAAGTTGAGGTTTGCCATTTTAAAATACCAACGCCCCAGCAGATGCCAGGCATCCGCGTGCTTGTCATCAGCTGCCAGAGCCCCGTCAAGGTATGACTTTGTTTCACTGATCATAGCCAACCGCTGCTTCGGCCCCGAAACCATGGCCAATGAGGCTAGTGAAAGTGCCATAGCATAATTGGAACGGGCATCTGTAGAATCTAATAGATAGGCACGGTGGGCATACGCTTTGGCGGTGCTGAAGTGACTAATCTTACGGCTGTCATCGGAGAAACGGTTCCCCATCAGGCTGTGCAAAAGACTGGCATGGCAAAGGGCCTCAAAATTTGATTCGTCAGCGGCTATAATTTGCTCATAAACAGCCAGAGCCTCTGTTTCTTTATACTGCTCTTTTAGCTCGTAGGCCTTCTTTAAAAGCACATCATGCCCGGAATCACCCAGTGCGTCCAGCGGACGAACGAGCAAGCCGAGCATGATGAACAGAATGGGTATAGCTTTGAAAAATATTCGCATAATCTGTAATAAGCAACCTAATATATTGCTTTAAAACGACTTATGCAAAAAAGGATTTAAATTAGAATAAATCCAGTTGCTTCTTTTTCTTCAAAGCGTTTTTTGCACTGCCGTCTTCTGATAGTTCTTCTACGGCATCCAGCGCATCAAGTTGAGCCCCACTGACTTTGGCGGCTTCCTCTGCCAACTCTTTCAATTCAGTCGGCAATGTTACAGGCTCCCGCTTTGTGGTAACTTTTTTAGCTTTCGGCTTTTCCTCCTGCTCCATTTCCTCCAGTTTCGGCACTTTCACGTCGTAGATCTTGAAGTAACTGAGCTTATTGCCCATGGCTTTCCAGCCTTTCACGTCAATAAATTCGCTCAGTAGCAGTTTCTCTGTTTCTTTCTCACCTCGCAGCGAACGCTTGAAACTGACAGTGGCCATTGGAACCGGATGCGTTGAAACAGCTTCCATTCTGGAATTCTTGGTCTCCGGTATGAAGCTGAATTTCTTGCCTACTGTAGATGTCTCGATACGGAAACGCTTCACATAGTAGGTTTTATTATCCCCTTCATAATAAATAGTGGATACAACCAGCTCCGGATCGAACTTCTGCAGGACTTTGATCTTCTCCACGGTATAGTGGTTAGCCAGATCAAATGTGGTCTGCTCGTAAGAACCATCTTCGTATACCACCAGAATGGTGTCGTCGGTATTGAATGAGCCGAGGTAACGGCCACGGCCTTCGGTGTTCAGACGGCCGATCACTTCGTCGTAGAAGATCTCGCGCCCACCTAGCGTAGACTCGCCCAGACTCTTCTGTACTACCTTCTTAATTGGGTACTTCGTAACGATATTACCATTTGATCCTTTGCCTTTTATCATCAGTTCGGCAAAGTCATAGTCGAATGTTTTGATACGGGCCGAGGCCTGTGGTGAAAGGGTGATACTCACCACCTCTGACTCTGAGTTCGGGTTGGCGGTCAGGTAGTGTACCTTGGAGTTTTTATTACCCTTGGTCAGGTCGTACTCCTTGTCGCGGGTAATCGACTTTACAGAAAAACGTTTCGCAAAAGATACGCCGGTCTTGCCGTCCACATAGATCATGTTATAGACCATGTGCTCGTCGTTTTTATTGTAAACGCCGGCCATGATGATGTCTTTTCCCACAAAGGTTTTCTCGGCTACTTTAGACACGGTAAACTTGCCATCCTTGCGGAACACAATAATATCGTCCATGTCAGAGCAGTCGCAAACGAACTCATCTTTACGCAGGCCCGTACCGATAAAGCCATCCTTGGCATTCATGTAAAGCTTCTGGTTAGCGATCGCAACCTTCTGTGCTGTAATTACATCAAAGGTTTTCACCTGTGTTTTACGGTCACGTCCCTGGCCATATTTCTTCAGCAATCCTTCGAAGTAGGCAATCGCGTAACGAATCAGGTTAGCCAAGTTGTCATCTACCTCAGCCATCTCCTCTTCCAGCTTATGAATATACTCGTCAGCTTTAAAGGAGTCGTATTTAGAAATGCGCTTTATCTTGATCTCAGTCAGGCGAATGATGTCATCTTGGGTTACTTCGCGGCGCAGTAGTTTCTTGAACGGGTCCAGGCCTCTGTCGATTGCCTGGAGCACAGCTTCCCACGTTTCACACTCCTCGATGTCGCGGTAAATGCGGTTCTCGATGAAAATCTTCTCCAAGGACGAGTAATGCCACTTATCTTCCAGTTCGCCTTTACGGATCTCAAGTTCGCGCTTGAGCAGGTCTACCGTCTTAAACGTAGATATGCGCAGCAGCTCGTCCACACTCAGGAAGTGCGGCTTGTCTTCGATGATCACGCAGGTATTTGGTGAAATGGACACTTCACAGTCCGTAAAGGCATAGAGCGCGTCCATGGTCAGGTCAGGCGATACGCCCGGCGGCAACTGCACCTGTATCTCCACATCAGCAGCCGTGTTGTCGACTACCTTTTTGATCTTGATCTTGTTGTTCTCACTCGCCTTTACAATCGATTCCATCAGGCCTGTGGTCGTGATGCCATAAGGCACGTCACGGATGATGAGCATGGTTTTGTCCACCTTCTCAATTGTAGCGCGCACCCGGATTTTACCACCACGCATACCATGGTTGTAGTTGGTCACGTCTACCATGCCGCCGTTCGGGAAGTCAGGCAGCAGAGTTGTCGTGCGGCCTTTCAGCACATCAATAGAACCTTTGATCAGATCCTTGAAGTTGTGCGGCATGATCTTGGTCGAGAGACCTACGGCTATACCTTCCACACCCTGCGCAAGCAGCAGCGGGAATTTCACTGGTAAAGTCACCGGCTCGTTCTTACGGCCGTCGTAGCTCAACTGCCACAGCGTCGTCTGCGGATTGAAAACCACATCCAGCGCAAACTTGGACAAACGGGCCTCAATGTAACGAGGCGCAGCCGCACTATCGCCCGTACGTACATCGCCCCAGTTACCCTGCGTCTCGATCAATAGATCTTTCTGACCCAGGTTTACCATCGCGTCACCAATAGAGGCGTCACCGTGCGGGTGGTACTGCATGGTCTGACCAATGACGTTGGCCACTTTGTTAAAGCGACCATCGTCCATCTCCTTCATTGCATGCAGGATGCGGCGTTGCACCGGCTTCAAACCATCCTCAATGGCAGGTACGGCACGCTCCAGTATAACATAAGAAGCATAGTCGAGGAACCAGTTCTCGTAGAGACCAGAAACCGGGGTTACGTTATGGATTACCTCTTCCTCACCGTCTGTAAATGCAACTTCTTGCTCCTCTTCTCTTTCTTTATCTTCGTTGTTTAGTTCGTCGTTATGCATATACTTCCTCTACTATGTCTTTCTCAAACTTCAGATTCTCAATAATGAATTGCTGGCGCTCCGGTGTGTTTTTTCCCATGTAGTAGCTCAGCATTTTCTGTATCGTCGTGTCTTTCTGCAGGAACACCGGTTTTAATTTGATGTTGTCGCCAATGAACTTGCCGAACTCATCCGGCGAGATTTCACCCAAACCTTTGAAGCGGGTGATCTCCGGACGCTTGCCCAGTTTCTCAATAGCCGCCTGTTTTTCGGTCTCGTTGTAGCAATAGATCGTCTCTTTCTTGTTGCGCACCCGGAAAAGCGGAGTCTCCAGAATGTACACGTGGCCATTCTTTACCAGATCAGGGAAAAACTGCAGAAAGAAAGTGAGCAGCAGCAGACGAATGTGCATACCGTCCACGTCGGCATCGGTGGCGATTACGACACGGTTGTAGCGCAGACCTTCCAGCCCCTCTTCAATATTCAAAGCGTGCTGCAATAGGTTGAACTCCTCGTTTTCGTATACCACCTTTTTCTTCAAACCAAAGCAGTTCAGCGGCTTACCTCTCAAACTAAATACGGCCTCAGTATCCACGTTGCGGGATTTGGTGATAGAACCACTTGCCGAGTCACCCTCCGTGATGAAGAGCGTGGAAAGCAGGGCATTCTCGTGCTTGTCCTCGTTGAAGTGCAGACGGCAGTCGCGCAGCTTGCGGTTGTGCAGGTTGGCCTTCTTGGCGCGCTGGTTGGCCAGCTTCTTCACGCCCGCCATGTCCTTGCGCTCACGCTCGCTTTGCTCAATTCGTTTCTTCAGCGCCTCGGCCGTCGCCTGATTGATGCGGAGATAATTATCAAGGTGCTCCTTGATGAAGTCATTAATATATGAGTTCACAGCTGGGCCATCAGGTCCCATATCGATCGAACCCAGTTTCGTCTTGGTCTGCGACTCAAAAACGGGCTCCTGTACACGCAGGGAAATGGCACCGACAACGGAGCCCCGAATATCGGCTGCATCGTAATCCTTCTTATAAAAGTCGCGGATCGTTTTAACCAGTGCCGTACGGAAAGCTGCCAGGTGCGTACCGCCCATGGTCGTGTACTGACCGTTCACAAAAGAATAGTACTCCTCGCCGTAGTCGTTGCCGTGTGTTATGGCCAGCTCAATGTCATTCCCTTTCAGGTGGATGATCGGGTAGCGCATGCTTTCCTCGTCGGCTTTGTTTCTTAAGAGATCGAGCAGGCCATTTTCGGAGTAGAATTTCTTGCCGTTGAAGTTGATCGTCAGACCAGCGTTCAGGTATACGTAGTTCCATATCTGGTTTTCCAGATAATCCGGGTTGTACTGGTAGTTCTTGAAGATAGTATCATCCGGCGTAAATGTCGTGAGCGTGCCGTTGCGCTGCGAGGTGGCCTCCAGCGGAAGATCGTTTGTCAGTACACCACGCTCAAACTCTGCAGCCTTCATTTGCCCGTCACGCACCGATTGAATGCGGAATTGGCTCGAGAGGGCGTTAACTGCCTTGGTACCCACGCCGTTCAGACCAACAGACTTCTGGAAAGCCTTGCTGTCGTACTTACCCCCTGTGTTGATCTTGCTCACGCAGTCAATTACCTTGCCCAGCGGAATACCGCGGCCGTAGTCGCGCACCTGCACCTTGTGGTCGGATATCTTGATGTCAATGGTCTTGCCAAAACCCATCACGTGTTCGTCGATGGAATTGTCAATTACTTCTTTCACCAAAATGTAAATACCATCATCGGCCGAAGAACCGTCTCCCAGTTTACCAATGTACATACCGGGTCGTAGCCTGATGTGTTCGCGGGGCTCCAGCGAGCGAATGCTGTCTTCGTTGTAATTATGCTCTAACTCTGCCATTCTGTAAGCGTAAGTGTATTTGATTTAGTGGAATCACTCGGAAATATAGAAAAATAAAAGAAATCGGACGCTACAAATAGTTCCGGCGCCTAACCGATTCATCTTTAAAAGAAGGCTATTGCTAATAATATTAGTCAGCAAATATAGCTAAAATAGTTGAAATCATCAACCACTTCTATACAACCAATGCACATTACGATCAGTTCACAAAAATAAGAGAAATACGCAGGCATAACTTAGCTAAAATTATTAGCATAAAAATAGTTAGATATAACTATACTTGCGCATTACATTTGCTTAATTAATTACGGTTAAACACAGGCCGTATACCTTCATACAGACGCACCCTATGGAAATTAAATTACCCCGGTATTTTAAGTTTGTCATCATTTTACTGGGACTCTTTCTTGTAATCTGGATCCTGCAGAGTTTCAAGTCGATTTTGATGCCGCTGGTTTTTGCCTTGCTGTTTGCCCTGCTCCTGCTGCCCCTCACTCGCGACCTTGAAAAGTTCCGTTTCCCAAGGGCGCTGGCCATTCTGATTAGTATTGTGTTGGTGGTGATTATACTGGGGCTGGTTATCTGGTTTTTATCCATGCAGGTCATCAGCCTGACCTCGGAGCTGGATACGATCGGAAAGAACTTTGATGCACTGCTGATGAAGGTGCAGGATTACCTCTACCATAATTTTGGCATACAGCCGGCCAACAAAAGCGAATTGTTCCGCAATATGGTAGGCGGCCTGCGGGAGATCTCGACCACCTTTGTCGGCAGCACGATTTCTCTTACCACCGGGGCGCTCACTATGATCACAATCGTGCCCATTTTCGTATTCTGCTTCCTGTACTACCGCAATCACCTGGAGCAATTCATGTATAAATTTGTGTCCAAAGAGCGTCGCAGCAGCCTGAACCATACCATTGATAACATACAGGTTGTGGCGCAGAGCTATATATCCGGCCTGATGATCGTGATCGTAATCGTGGCCCTGCTCAATTCGGCGGGCCTGCTTATCCTGGGCGTCAAGTATGCGATCTTCTTCGGCGTGTTTGCCTCCATCCTGACCATTATACCTTACATTGGCATTCTGATTGGGGCTATGCTACCGGCGCTGTTCACGCTGGCCACTACCGGCAGTCTGTTCGACGCAGTGCTGGTGGTGCTCGTGTTTATGTTTGTGCAGTTTCTGGAGGGCAACTTCATCACCCCCTATGTCGTTGGTTCTAAGGTAAGTATCAACCCATTCGCTGCCATTGTGGCCTTGTTGATTGGTGGTGAGATCTGGGGTGCGGCAGGTATGATCATCTCTATACCTATGATCGCCATACTCAAGGTGCTTTTCGATGCCTACGAGCCACTGCAGCCCTTTGGCTTTTTGCTGGCCGATATAGACAATGTGAAGGAACAGAAATCAGGTCGCTTCCGGAAGATGTTTGACAAACTGCGCGAAAAGGCAAAAAAGGAGCGCTACGAAGATGACCGCGAGGTTGAGCAGTAAGGAGGCTTTGCTAATTCTGTTTGCACAAGGTATAGCACTGGCGCAATTTGAAACGTATTGCTAAGAATATTGGTTTACAGGATAGTCCTTTGGAACAGATCAAAGGCCGCTAGAAAAAGCCTAAAAGAGAACCAGCTTGTACGCCATCATAGACATTGAAACGACGGGTAGTCAGCCCACTCAGGACAGGATCACCGAAATTGCCATTTTCATACACGATGGCAAAGAGATCGTTGACAAGTATAGCACCCTGATCAACCCGCAGCGCCCTATACCTTATTATATATCCCAACTGACCGGCATTACCGACGACATGGTGCAGGACGCACCAAAGTTCTACGAAGTCGCCAAAGAGATCGTGCAGTTTACAGAAGGTATGGTGTTCGTGGCCCATAATGTGCGCTTCGATTATTCTTTTATTAAGAAAGAGTTCGCCGATCTGGGTTTTACATTTCAGCGCAAAACTCTGTGCACCGTTCGCCTGAGTCGTTCACTTATACCTGGTCTGCCGTCTTACTCGCTCGGGAAACTTTGTAAGAGCATCGACATTGACCTGCAAATGCGCCACCGTGCCATCGGCGATGCGGAAGCCACGGCCAAGCTGTTCGACAAGTTGATCAAAATCAACCGGCCGGTCATTGACGGAGCACAACACCTGGCTGATCCTTCAGAACAACTCAAAAATGAAATAAAGGCCTCGCTCCTTCCTCCTGCTATCAGCAGAGAGCAGGTGGACGCACTGCCAACAGTACCGGGGGTTTACTACTTCTACAATGAAGCGGGCGAGGTGATTTATGTAGGCAAGAGCATTAACATCAAGAAGCGCATTATCCAGCACTTCAACATCGACTACAAAAGCCGTAAGTCCATTGAGTTCAAGAACCAGATAGCCGACATCACTTACGAGCTGATGGGCAACGAACTGGTGGCGCTGTTGTTTGAGTCAGCGGAGATCAAGCGTATGAAACCGCACTACAACCGCCAGCAGCGACGCAGTGTGTTCAATACCGGCATCTTCACTTACGAAGACGACAAAGGGTATAAGCGACTGACCTTTGGCAGCATTAACAAGGCCGATGATGTGAACATGACACCAATCATTGCGCTCTCCAACCAGTTCAAGGCTAAGGGATTTCTGTTCCACAAGGTGTCAAAGTTTAACCTGTGCCAGAAGTTGTGCGACCTTTATAAAACGCCGGGTGCCTGCTTCGATTACCAAGTGCACATCTGCAAAGGCGCCTGTATTGGTGAGGAGACTCCCGAGAAGTACAATGCCCGCGTGGATGCCGCTATCGAATCGTTTACCTACGAGCATAACAGTTTTGTGATTGTAGGAAAGGGACGTGAGTTAGGCGAGAAGTCAGTAGTGGTTGTGGAGCAGGGTACCTACCTCGGCTTTGGCTTTGTGGACGAGTATTTTTCAGCCAGTTCACTCAGCGATTTCAAGTCAGAAATAAAGCGCTACAACGACAACAAAGACGTGCAGCAGATCATACGCGGCCACATGCGCGGCAAGCACAAAGACAAGGTGCTCGTGTTTGATTAGGCCCAGGTGCAAGGTATAGACCCGCTTTTCTGAAGCGCCCATCATCTATTCTCGGTTTAGAAATTTTTTATCCTTAATTTCAAACCGAAATAAAACTTAAATATTCATGGAAAAACGTTTCAGATCAGGGGTATTGTTCGGCGACGAAGTAACAGCGCTGTTCAAATATGCCAATGAGAATAACTTTGCACTGCCAGCCGTCAACGTGATTGGCACAAACTCTATTAATGCCGTGCTGGAAACAGCCAAAGTACTTAACTCACCAGTAATCATTCAGTTCTCTCACGGTGGCGCCACGTTCTTTGCTGGCAAAGGCCTTGAGAACGACAACCAAAAAGCCGCCATTGCAGGCGCTGTTTCCGGAGCCCAGCACGTGCACCTGATGGCCGAAGCCTATGGCGTACCGGTTGTGCTGCACACCGACCACGCAGCCAAGAAACTGCTTCCCTGGATCGACGGTCTGCTAGACGCCGGCGAGAAGTACTACGAACAACATGGCAAGCCCCTCTACAGCTCACACATGCTCGACCTTTCGGAGGAAGAGATCAAAGAAAACATCGAGACCTGCGCCAGCTACCTGGAGCGCATGAACAAAATCGGTATGACCGTAGAGATCGAACTCGGGGTGACCGGTGGCGAAGAAGATGGAGTGGACAATACCGGCGTAGACAGCTCAAGACTCTATACCCAGCCAGAAGAAGTAGCTTACGCTTACGAAGAGTTGAAAAAGATAAGCGATCGCTTCACGATCGCAGCTGCTTTCGGTAACGTGCATGGTGTATACAAGCCAGGTAATGTTGAGCTGCGCCCTGAGATCCTGAAAAACTCACAGGACTTTATTAAGGAAAAATTCGGAACAGGCGACAACCCGGTGAACTTCGTATTCCACGGCGGTTCAGGTTCTGAGAAAGCCAAGATCACAGAAGCGATCGGTTACGGTGCTATTAAAATGAATATCGACACCGACATGCAATGGGCATTCTGGGATGGCGTGAAAAATTACTACGAATCAAAGAAAGACTACCTACAAGGCCAGCTTGGCAACCCGGATGGTGCCGACTCCCCGAATAAGAAATACTACGACCCACGCGTATGGCTGCGCAAAGGCGAAGAGAACTTCATTGCCAGATTGAAAGAGGCTTTTGAAGACTTGAATTGCGTGAATAAAAACGCTTCATAATCAGGCTTGATAATTAAGGAAAGGGTGAGGCGAAAGCTTCACCCTTTTTTTGTCTGAATCAGGATTAGAAAGGATTTTCAGGATTGAGGTACCTCATTCCAGCATGACCTAAAACAAAAGAAGGATCCGTGCACGATTAACTTCCTTCCCCCTTTGAAGGGGAATTTTTTGTAGCTACCATCTCACAGCTTTAAGCCCTGTATCACCCGTAAAAGTACCACTGACAGGTCTCTCAAGACATCCTTGTACAGAAACTACGAAGATATAGCTTTGCCAAATGCACCTAAATGACACTCCACTGTTGGGGGTGAAGGGGTCCCCCTGTCAAGAGCGGTCAGCGAGTGGGGGTAGGGGCCCTTGATTTTTTCTTTATCGAGGGCCCCTACCCCATCAAGGAAAAAAGTGAGTGCCCGCCGCACAGGCGAAGCTATAGAACAATACAGGTTGTTATACCTGTGATTGTAGTTGCTACAGTTCAAAGCCTTATACCTATATCTATACCTATACCTGGGCCCCACGATAGCAGTCATGCGCGACGAAGCTCGCGCCATAGTACATAGTATAAGCAAACCCTACTTATGCTTCAACAACCATTGATAAATCTCATCAGTATCCTCTTTGCGGCAAAGCTCAGACCCAGGCGTCATAGTAGCGGCGGTGCCGGAAGCTACACCATAGCGCACGACATCATCCAGCGAACAACCCCGAAGCAAGCCCATTACCATACCTGCGACCATACTATCCCCGGCACCGACGGCACTCTGTTGTATTACCGTGGGCGGAACCACATAGTATATACCTGACTCCTTTGAGGCAAGCATGGCGCCGCGAGGGCCAAGCGATACCACCAGCACTTTACACTTGCCCTCATCAAGTACCTGCATAGCGAACTCTTCCTGTTCAAAAGCTGAAATATGCTCCTTGCCTGCCAGTTTTGCCAGTTCGCCCAAGTTGGGTTTTATCAGGTATAGCCCCTCTCCCGCCGCTTTCACCAAGGCCTCACCGGAAGTATCCACAATCAATTTGAAATTACGCTTGTGGGCAATCACGGCTATCTGGAGGTAAAAGTCATCGGGTACGCCGGGGGCTAGACTGCCGCTGGCTACCACATATTCGGGCACCTGTTCCAGCATTTCCAATTTTTTCAGTACCTGTCGCCACTCCGACTCGTCTATTTTCGGACCGGGCATGCCGAAGCGAAACTGGTCACCGGTGCTGTCTTCCATCACCATCAGGTTTTCGCGGGTCCAGCTTTTGGTAGGCACATTCCAGTACTCTACATCTTCCTTTTTCAGCAAATCGCAAAGCTTTTCTCCGGCGGGTCCACCCGAAAGTAGCCAGGCATAAGAGTCGCCGCCCAGTTTGCGGATGGCGCGCGAGACGTTAATACCGCCGCCGCCAGGCTCGTAAATGGGTTCGTCGCAGCGGAGTTTCTTTTCGGGGAGAACACGCTTCACATGAGTGCTTTTGTCTAAGGCAGGATTAATGGTAATGGTGAGGACTTTCGGCATGTTTTATCAGTTTGAGTGCTTCAGGTATAGGTCGTTAAACATTGTACTGGTACATACCTCATCGGCGAATATCGAACTCTTTTTTATCACCGGTCCTGAAGGTATAGACCTCACCGCGAACTCCGACTTTCACTTCTTTAGACCAACCTCTGTCGAAAGTGATAATCAATTTATTGCGTGTAATATTTAGTTCCAGCCAGTGTCCGCGATAGCGTAGCTGCATATTCAGGCAAGGCATCTGATCTGGCAGCACCGGGTTGAGCCAAAGCACATCGTCGCGTATCTCGAGGCCGGTGTAGGCGCGCTGAACCAGATCAACGGTACCGGCCATGGCACCGAGGTGGATGCCTTCTGCCGTAGTGCCGCCCTGTATATCTTCGAGGTCGCTCATAAGGGCTATTTCAAAATTTGCCCATGATTTTTTACGGTCAGAACGCGCCAGTACCCACGCATGCACAATCTTACTCAGTGTGGAGCCGTGGGAGGTCCGCTGTTCATAGTAAGCAATGTTTTCAGGTATGCTTTCAGGCTTAAAGTCGTAGTTGAGCTGTTCGAAGATAGAGAGCAATTCCTCAGCAGAAAACAGGTAGAACAGCATCAGCACATCGGCCTGTTTGCTGGCTTTATACTTGTTCACGTTGTCGCCTTCGCTCTCCAATATACGGTCAAGGCGCATGGCTTCTCCGTGCCTCGCTTTGTACTTCTCCCAGTCGAACTCTTCGAGCTTGTCGTAGCCGTCGAACTGGGCGATTATATGCGTGTCTTCCAGAAAAGGCACATACATGCGCTTGCTGATCTCTTTCCAACGCGTCTTATCGTCCGGGGTGATGTGCAGCTTGGTGAGTAGTTCATCATAGCGCGATTCGCCGATTACGTGCTGTAAGTGCAGTGCTTTCCGGATAACCCAGACAGCGAGCACATTGGTATAGGCGTTGTTGTTCAGTCCGACTTCGGTTGTGCCCGGATATTCGGTATGATATTCGTCAGGGCCTACCACATGCAGTATCTCGTAGCGGCCGGTTTCCTTGTTGATTGTAGCGATAGTAGACCAGAACTGCGCAATATCCAGCAGCATTTCGGCACCATAATAACTGAGGAAATCGATGTCCTCGGTCGCCTCGTAGTAGTGCCACACATTGTAGGCCACTGCCGAACTGATGTGCCGCTGCAGGTACGTGTTGTCAGGTAGCCAGCGCCCTGACTGCGGATTGAGGTGAATTACCTGACTTTCCTCTCGTCCGTTGCTGCCACTCTGCCACGGAAACATGGCTCCTCTGTAACCAGCTTCTCTGGCAGCGCTGCGAGCCTCATTCAGGCGACGGAAGCGGTACATCAGCAAGCCTCGGGTGATGGCAGGCAGGTGCAGGTTGAGGTAAGGGAAAATGAAGAGTTCGTCCCAAAATATATGCCCTCTGTAGGCTTCTCCATGCCAACCGCGGGCAGGCACGCCCACATCGAGATCGACAGTGTGGCCTGAAACGGATTGCAGCAAATGGAACACGTGCAGCCGCAGAACAGATTGTACTTTTTCATTGCAGGCCGTGTCGAGATCGCAACGGTTCCAGAGTCGTTGCCAAGCCCGCTTGTGCTCTTCCAAAGATTCTTCGAACATGCCCTGTCTGCTGCTGTTTTTGCAAGCCTCCAGCAAGGGTTCGGAGGTGGCCCAGTCGCGGGAGGTATAGATCAGCACACTCTTTTCCAGGCGCAGCGGCTCACCCTCAACTGCCTGCAGCTTAAACTGATGTTCTACATAACCCTGTTCAATCCTGGTCCCCGGAAATACATCTCTGGCTTTACCATTCAGGTATAGCTGCGTCCGGGCTACTTGTGCCATATGCGTCTTCGACTGCGTGGACTGCACCACAAGAAACATCGTTTCTTCGTCGTGCTGCCCCTGATACAGTGTTTCCAGGTGCTGACTGGCCAGTGAACGGTAACGGGCTACGCCGCTGTTGACTACACGTCCGTCGAGGGCAGATCGCAATTCTACTTCACCAGACCAGTTAACCGGCGTAAGCTTCCATTCCAGTGCTGCAAGATGGGGATTGGCCATGCTGACGAGGCGTCGCGTACTGAGTTTTGACTCGCGGCCTTTAATATCGCGGAAATGCACGTAGCGGAGCAACAAGCCATGTTTCATATCGAGCTCCTGCCGGAATTTGAGCACTTCCACCCCACTCATATGAAACCACTCCTCACCCGGATGACGGAAAGAGACAGGCAGCCAGTTGGGCCAGTTCACCAGGTCCTCGTTTTCAATTTGCTTGCCGGCTACTTCGGAGGTAAGTCTGTTATACCCCCCGGCCAGATAAGTACCCGGGTAATTTAATTCAGGCTCTGCTTTAACTTCTTCAAAGGCACCGCGGGTGGCAATGAAGCCATTGCCTAAGGTGCAGAGTGCTTCGCGCAGCATTTGTTCTTTAGCAACCCATTGGTCGTAAACAATTCTCCACTCAGCCATGGTTTTGTTTCTTGATGGTGTCTGTGAGATCTTCCAGGTAAAGTCGTACCTCGTCCACACTTTCCAGTCTGAATGTAGCGGCTGTTTTGTCTTCGTGCTCCCCCACCAGTATACCTATACCTTGCCCCTGCAGCGACGCAAAAGCATCTTCGTCCGTTATATCATCGCCAATGTAGAGCGGTATGTATTTCCCGTTGTTCAAGCCCAACTCATCCATCAGCCACAATACCGCTTTGCCTTTGTGCCAGTCGATATTGGGCTTCAGTTCGTAGATTTTTTTACCGTGACCGATCTTCAATTCCGGCATCGCGTCCAGCACTTCATCTACAACTTTGCGCACCTCCTCTACCTGCTCGTCGGCGACGTTGCGGTAATGCACGGCAATCGCATAACGCTTCCGTTCCACCAGGCTTCCGGTCACATCTTTGAGCTTTTCCTGCAGCAGAACAGCCGCCTTGTCAAGCGCAGGCAGCGCGGCTTTGGCACCTCCCGGCTCCGAAGCCATACCTCCCGGGCCGGTGATATCGAATCCGTGTGAACCGGCAAAGTACAGGTTATCAAGTTTGACCAGTTGCTCCACATTCTGCCTGTCGCGCCCGCTTACCACAGCCACTTTGGTTACAGCGGCCAGTTCCTGCAATGCATTCCGCATTTCGTCAGACAGAATTGCCAATTCGGGTCGCTGCACGATGGGAGTCAGGCAGCCGTCGTAATCGAGGAAGATGGCGGGGGTTCTACCTTGAAACTGTGCTTTTAGTTCGTTGAGTTGTTCGAGGGCCGAAGGCAATTCGCGGGCATCACGTTTCTGTGTCATATGGTTGGATTTGGGATGTAAGGTATAGAAGGTGAGTTAGATCGAAGGAAACTTTTGAAAAACCAGATCAGCCCCACTTGCTTTGAGGCCGGCTTCATCGTGGGTACGGTCTATACCTACCACCAGTCCAAAACCACCGGCTTTACCAGCCTGCACCCCTTTGCGGGCGTCTTCGAAAACGGCTGTCTCGGCGGGCACTATACCTAGCCGGCGGGCAGCTTCCAGGAATATATCCGGAGCAGGCTTGCCTTTAAGACCAAGTTCAGAGGACTGGAGCCCATCTACATGTTCTTCAAAAAGCTGCTCTATACCTGCGGCATGCAGTACATCCACACAATTTTTACTCGCCGAGATCACAGCTGTTCGCATCCCCTTTTGCTTCTCTCTTTGCAGCCAGCCAATGGTGTCATCGTACACATCCACTCCCTCCTGCTTGAGTAATTCCTGAAAGTACATGTTTTTCAGGTTTCCGAGGCTACTTACTGTTTCATGACCTGTTTCGTCTTCGGGGCTACCTTCTGGCAACGTGATGCCGCGGGATTCCAGGAAATTGCGAACACCATCGTAGCGCGGAATGCCGTCAATGTACTCCCGGTAATCGGTTTCGATGTCGAGCGGCTCGTAGTGTTTGCCTTCTTCCTCGCCGCGCTTCTGCAGGTAGGCATCGAACATACGCTTCCAGGCCTGGGCATGCACCCGCGCCGTTTGCGTCACAACGCCGTCAAGATCAAAAATTAAAGCCTTGATGTTATTCTCCTGGAGATATTGCTGAAGGGTATCCATGTTTTCAATTCGTTTTTACATTCAGGAAAGCGGGTGGGCCAAAAGCCCGGGCACAGCTGTGAGGTACACATACCTGGCAATACCAACCATGTGTACCTCACAAGAAAATGAATAAACGCTTAAGGTATACCTTCTGTGCGTTCGTGCGGCGGCACGTCAGGCCCCTGCTCTGGTCTGTTGGCCGGGTTGTCGCCGCCTGTGACATAGCCCGTGTGTGCCGGAGGTGTGCGTTTGCCTTCGTCTTCGCGGAGTATACCTGCTTTTGGCTTATCTTTACTTGCTGGTTGTATTCTATCTTCGTTCATGATCTTCTTCTTAAATAAAATGATCTGCTATACCTTACATACGCAACAGACTGTCGTTTTGAATGAAAGTATCCGGTTTTAGACCTACGCAACACCATAGTAAATGATACCATTTCGAGTGCGCTCCTGAAAATACCTTAACTTTATACCCGGCCAGAGGCAATGCTTTTAGTTAAAATCAATAACCCCAAACTAGCTTTTAGAGTAATTTCAGCCAAAGACATCTACACAAAATAAAACATGCTACACACCGACAACCCGACCACGACCGAAGCCTGGAAAAAACTGGAGGAACACGCTTCTAAATTGAAGAATCAGCATTTGCGCGACCTGTTCAAGGCTGATGCGATGCGTTTTGATAAATTCTCGTTTGAGGTGGACGGTACGCTGTACGATTTTTCTAAAAACCGCATTACTGAGGAAACACTGGACCTGTTGACCGAACTGGCCGAGAAAACCAATGTGCCTGAAGCCATCGAAAGTATACTGCGCGGTGAGAAGATAAATGCCACCGAAGGCCGTGCCGTGCTCCATACTGCCCTGCGCAATTTTACGGATCAGGAACTGATGGTAGACGGGGAGAATGTGCTGGAAGAAGTGCGGGACGTGCAGCGCCAGATGAAGGACTTTTGTGACCGCCTGCACAGCGGCGAATGGACCGGCTATACCGGTAAAAAAGTAAAGCATGTCGTGAACATAGGTATAGGCGGTTCGCACCTGGGTCCGCAGATGGTGACAGAGGCGCTCAAAAAATACCAGAAGCCGGCTATCGAGGTGCACTTTATTTCCAATGTGGACGGTACCGACGCGGCAGAAGTCCTGCGCAAGCTCGATCCGGAAACAACCCTTTTCATCATAGCTTCCAAAACTTTCACCACCAAAGAAACCATAGCCAATGCCCACACGGCCCGCAGCTGGTTTCTCGAAACAGCCATAAACGAAGCGCATGTGAGCAAGCACTTTGTGGCACTATCTACGAATACTGAGGCAGTCTCCAGATTTGGTATCGCACCGGAAAATACCTTCCGTTTCTGGGACTGGGTAGGCGGTAGATTCTCGCTTTGGTCAGCCATTGGTTTGTCGGTGGCCTGCGCCATTGGGTACGACAAGTTCGAGGAATTGCTGCGTGGCGCTGAGGCCATGGACAAGCACCTGAAAAATACGCCACTCCGCCGGAATATACCAGTGCTGATGGCTCTGCTGAGCGTATGGTATACCAACTTTTTTGAGGCGCAGTCGCACGCCGTGCTGCCTTACGACCAATACCTGCGCCTGTTGCCGGAGTATTTGCAGCAGCTGCAGATGGAAAGCAACGGCAAGACCGCCATGCGCAACGGCGAGTACGTGAATTTCCAGACCCAGCCAGTAATTTGGGGCGCCGCCGGCACAAACGGGCAGCACTCATTTTTCCAGCTGATCCACCAAGGCACATTGCTTATACCTTCTGATTTCCTGGCACCGGTGAATAGCCACAACCCGATCGGCGAGCACCACCCGATGCTGCTTTCCAACTTCTTTGCCCAGACTGAGGCGCTGATGAAAGGCAAAACCGAGGAGGAAGTTCGCGCTGAACTGGAGAAACAAGGGATGGCCGGAGAAGAACTTGAACATCTCGTGCCCCACAAAGTTTTCGAAGGAAATAAGCCTTCCACCTCCATCATGTTCGACATGCTCACACCCTATACCTTAGGTAGTCTGATTGCCATGTACGAGCACAAAACCTTTGTGCAGGGCGTGATCTGGAACGTGTATAGCTTCGACCAGTGGGGCGTGGAGCTTGGCAAGCAGCTGGCCGGGACGATTGAAGAAGAACTGCTAAACGACAAGGCTACCGAACACGACAGCTCCACAGCCGGACTGATCAGTTACTACAGACAAAAACGCAAATAGCAAAAACCTTGTGACGAGGCTGCGTTTAAGGAAGGTATCTATACCTTATGCAGCACCTATACCTCAAATCAGCGCTTCTGCTGCTTCTCACGCTCTTGCTAAGCAGTTGTGCCGACAATAATTTTTACCAACAGGACGCTTTGGTGCAGCCGGAGGAGTATGACCTGCCTCCGGCTGGCACTGACAGCGTGTGGGCCGTGGCAGGTCGGCATTACGACCGTAGTTGGTTCCACCGCCTTTTCTGGGGCAATCACCACCGCGAGAGCTGGACTACTCCCGTTAAGCTACCAGTGTTCTATCTTTACAAGGTCAACGGCGGCATGAAAGTTGTGAAGAAAGGCGGCGGCTTCCAGACCAGTAGTTACCAGCTTCAGGACAGTCTCGGCCGTATTTACGCTTTCCGCTCCATCGATAAAGATCCGGTGCAGGTGCTAGCCAAATTCTGGCGGCCCACTTTTGTCACCAACATCTTGCGCGACCAGATTTCTTCTGCCAATCCCTATGGGGCCTTAGTAATACCTGGTCTGGCTAGGGCAGCTGGCGTTTTCCATACCTCTCCTACCCTGTATTATGTTTCTAAAACCGATACCTCATTCGGGGAACACGCTGCAGCGGTTCAGGGCAAGGTATACTTGCTCGAAGAAAAGTTTGAAGGTATAGCCGACACGCTGCAAATGTTCGGAAATGTGACAGGTTTTGAAAACTCCGAGGATGCGCTTCGCAATCGCTACGAAACCAACACCCATCATTTTGATCAGAAGGCATTTGCCCGAGCCCGGCTCTTGGATATGCTGGTCGGTGACTGGGACCGCCACAAGGGCCAGTGGGATTGGGCCGCATACAATGACGGATCTGACATCAGGTATAAACCCATACCCAAAGATCGCGACCAGGTTTTTCTGAAAATGGATGATGGTGCTATACCTTTCATCGCGACCAGCAAACTGATGGCCCGCAAGTTCAACTCTTTCGGGCCGAAGATCAAAGATGTAAAAGCTCTGATGATAAACGCACGTTTTATAGACGATCGCCTCCTCCATGAATTAACTCGCGAAGAATGGGTGTCAATAGCAGAGAATATGCAAAACAGGGTCACCGATGAAGTAATTGAAACGGCTGTGAAAAACCTGCCACCTCCTGTTTATACCCTAATTGGGGAAAGCACCATTCAGAACCTGAAAAACCGCCGCGAGCAACTGCCTGAAGTGGCTGAGGAAATATATGAAATTCTGGCTGGTGAGGTTACTGTTGCCGGTACTGATCAGGAGGATGTTTTTGAGGTGAGAAGGCTGGATGATGAACGCACTGAAGTGATCCTAATACGTCCGGCACAAAACGGTATACCTGAAAAGGTGCTTTACCAAAGAATATTCTACGGAAACGAAACCGAAAAAATCACGCTACACGGACTCAGCGGTGATGATGAATTCTTACTGGAAGGCGATGTTGGCAAAGGTATACTGGTAGCGGTATACGGCGGCCTCGGCGAAGATGAAATAACGGATAAGTCCGCTGTAAAAGGCTGGCGCAAATATACCCACATCTACGACACCGAGCGCGGCAACGATATCGACTGTGGTACTGAAGCCAAAGACCTCACCACCAGAGACGTGCGGGTGCACGCCTACAACAGGGAAGGTAATTAGGTAGCAGGTATAAATATGGTAGGGATAGGTTGCGACCCAATGCCGTCAACTTAAGTGTTTTCGTATACTATCCAATGGAAGCAGATAAGAGGATGACAGTAAAAAAAGGGTGCTCGGCTTTTGGAAGGCCTTCGGGAGTTGATGAACAGTGAGCGTTTCAAAGCCGCTTACCGGCGTCCTCCAGGACTTCCACGCAGCCGTGCTGTGCGCCAATATAAGTGCTTTACTGGTGGAGGAGGCCCAGCAGGAGCTCGACCGGGAGCAGGAGGGCAAGGGCAACAGGCACCGCTACCAGATCAACCGCGCGGTGGCCTTGGGGCTGGTCAAGGACAACCTGGCCGGCCTGCTGTTGGGGACCCAGCCTATGGAAACCGCCTACCAGAGGCTGAAGCTTAAAATAAAGCGCCGAAGGGAGGCCGTCAAGCCTGGCAGGAAATTTAAAAGAAAACGGCACCGAGGGCATAAAGTCAAAAGCAAGAAGCGAAAAGTTATTTAACATCTCCTTAAGTTGACGGCATTGGGTTGAGACCTGTCCCTACCATATTTATACCTCAAACTTTCAGGCTTTTCTCCAGCATTTTCAGCACGAAATTTTCCATACTTGTCAGCTGGCCATTTTTAGATTTGCCGGGGTCGTGCTTTTTAAGGAAACTCATCAGTTTGTCTTCCCGGAAAAGGTTGACTACCTCGGGGTGGATGTAGTATTTGCTGCAAACCGTCGGCGTATTACCCAGGCCTTTGGCCACTTCCTTAACAGCTTCTTTTATACCTTTCTCTTTGTCAATTTCCGGGTTCTCGTCGATCACGCGCTCCAGACACTCTACCATGCGCACGGTGCCGCCCCAGGTTCTGAAATCTTTCGCCGTAAAATCATGAGCAGTCACTTGCCGCAGGTATTCGTTCACATCACCCGACTCAAGCGTTTGGCGCTCTCCATCCTCGTCGTAGTACTGGAACAGATCATAGCCCGGAATATCCTTGCACTTTTTAACCAGTTGGGCCAGACGCCGGTCTTTCAGGTCGATCTTCTGTTCTACCCCTTTCTTGCCCACAAATGCAAAAGTAACCGTGCTGCCATTAAAGGTCACGTGGCGGTCCCGAAGTGTGGTGAGGCCATACGATTTATTCGATTTGGCATAGGCACGGTTACCGATCCGGATCAGCGCATTGTCCATAATCGACACCACCAGCGCCGTTACCTTGCGTTTGTCGAGGTGGCGGGACTGTATATCTTGCTGCATCTGCTCCCGCAAGGCAGGCAGTGAATGTCCGAACGTGATCATGCGCCCAAACTTTGTCAGGTTGCGGGCATTCTGCCACTCCGGATGGTAAATGTACTGTTTGCGTCCTTTGGCATCGCGGCCGGTAGCCTGCAAATGACCTTTGGGCGTATTCGCGATCCATACCTCGGTCCAGGCGGGCGGTATCACCAGTTTTTTGATGCGCTCCAGTGTTTTTTCATCTGTCACTTTCTCCCCTCTATGGTTCAGGTACGTGAAACTTGTACCGACCTTTTTACGTGTGATGCCCGGCTTTTCGTCTGAGGTATAGCGCAAACCCGCCCACTCCGCTGAGAGAGCTGGATTTTTATATAAGTTGTGTAGTTCTTTCTTTGTCATCAGTCGAGGCATTAGGCGCCTCCTGTGCATAATACTTCAAACCGATGCAAAAGTTATTCACAGCATAGCTCCGAAATGGCATTTGCCTATACCTGCTCAACATTTCCGCTTATATTTGCTTCTATATTAAGACATACCCATGACCATACATAAACAGATTTCTTACCTCTACGCCTTCTTTGGCGTCTTCATGCTGGGCTGCGGCGCTGTAGCCGTCGACGTGGCCGGCGAGCAGGCCCAAACCGCTCTCATCACAGGTATAGCCGGTGGCTTGCTGGCCCTTATTGCAGGTCATTTCCTGAACCGCAGACAGCGCTGGGGTTTTCTGCTGGGCACAGCCGAGGCTGGCCTACTGACAATCCTGCTCGGTTGGCGCTCGGGCACCTATTTTATCCGATTGCTTGAGATGGTACAGGAAGCGCCGGAGCCTAACTCTACCCACACCGCGGGTATGGCTTTTCTGCTGACAACCGCCATGCTGGTAGTGGCCTTGCTGACCCTGGCGGTATCGGTTATGTTTGCAAAACAAGTGTTTGCCGAGACAAAATAGGCGTTCGTCTATATTCCTCTATAATATTAAACCATTTTATATTATATTGGTCCTAACACAAGACCAATCGTTCACCTAAAACAAATTAATATGCTTCAGAAAATCGGTTTGAGTATCGTGCTCACGGCCAGTGTGGTCAGTGCTGCCGAGGCGCAGACAAAACTCGTGGAAAAGGTAACCAAGAAAAGCGATGAGCTGGTTATACCTTACGAAAAGTATAAACTGGCCAATGGCCTCACCCTGATCGTGCACGAAGATCACTCCGATCCGGTGGTGCATGTGGACGTGACTTACCACGTAGGTTCAGCCCGCGAAGAGGTGGGCAAATCTGGCTTCGCACACTTTTTTGAGCACATGATGTTCCAGGGCTCCGACAACGTGGCTGACGAAGAGCACTTCAAAATCGTGTCGGATGCAGGCGGTACCCTGAACGGTACAACCAACCGCGACCGAACCAACTACTTTGAAACCGTACCCAGCAACCAATTGGAGACAGCCCTTTGGCTGGAAGCCGACCGTATGGGCTTTTTGCTGGATGCCGTAACGCAGAAGAAATTTGAGGTACAGCGCGAAACCGTGAAGAATGAGCGTGGTCAGAACTACGACAACCGTCCTTACGGTCTTGTGTATGAGAAAACATCGCAGCACCTGTACCCGCACGGTCACCCTTACTCCTGGACCACCATTGGTTATATCGAGGACCTAAACCGCGTGAACGTAGAAGACCTGAAAAACTTCTTCCTGCGCTGGTACGGACCAAACAACGCTACAGTAACCGTGGGTGGTGACGTGAATCCGGCTGAAGTAGTAAAGCTGGTAGAGAAATACTTTGGCGCTATACCTACCGGCCCAGCCGTGCAGGACATGAAGCCAATGGTTGCCTCACTCAACGCCGACCGTTACATTTCTTACGAAGACAATGTGCGCTTCCCGATGCTGCGTGTAACGTACCCGGTGCCTGAAACTGGTCACAAAGACGAGCATGCGCTGGATGTACTTGCTGAGATCCTGGGTCAGGGCCGCAACTCTATCTTCTACAAAAACTTTGTGAAAGACCAGAAAGCCTTGCAGGCTTCTGCCATGAACTCTACTTCGGAGCTGGCTGGTGAGTTTGGTATTTCCATTATGGCCTATCCAAACAGCACCCTGGCACAAATGGAGGAACTGCTGCGCAAATCTATCGCTGAGTTTGAAACACGCGGCGTAACCGACGAAGATCTGCAGCGCTACAAGGCCTCTGCTGAGTCTAGCCTGATAAACAGAATGGCGAGCGTGAGTGGCAAAGTATCGCAACTGGCTTCGTACGAAACCTTCCGTAACAACCCGAACTACCTGCAGGAGGAAATCCGCCGCATCAACGCGCTCACAAAGGCCGATGTGGTGCGAGTGTATAACCAGTATATTAAAGGCAAACCTTCCGTTATCCTGAGTGTGGTGCCAAAAGGCAAGCCGGAAATGGTAGCCAAAGCTGACAACTATACCGTTGACACAAACGTGTCGGTAGCACAGCCACAGGACTACAGCGGATTGAGCTATACCAAGGCAGTTGACACTTTCGACCGCAGCAAGCGCCCGGTAGCGGGTCAGGCCAAAGCCGTGAGCGTACCTAACTTCTATACCTCGAAGTTTAAGAATGGCATGAAGGTGATCGGCACAAAATCTGACGAGATCCCAACTGTTACCTTGCAATTGACTATACCTGGCGGACATCGTTTGCTGGCCAATAACGCAGGCAAGGCGGGCATCGCTTCGCTTACAGCCTCCCTGATGAACGAAGACACCGAAAACTTCACTTCAGAAGCCTTCACAAGCGAGCTCGACAAACTGGGTAGCTCTATCCGTATCGGTTCAGGTACAGAAGACACCTATGTAACGGTTCAGTCGCTGAAAAAGAACCTGGACAAAACATTGGCTTTGCTCGAAGAGCGCCTGTTCCGTCCGAAGTTCGCAGCTGACGACTTTGAACGTCTGAAAAAGCAGCAACTGGAAGGTATAGCCAACCAGTCGACACAGCCAACGGCTATTGCCAGCAGCGTGTACAACAAACTGCTTTATGGTGAAAACCACATCATGGCCATCCCAACTTCAGGTACTACAGAGTCAGTAGGCAGCATCACCCTCGACGATGTGAAGCAGTTCTATGCTGCCAATTTCACGCCTACAGGCGCTGAACTGGTAGTAGTAGGCGATATCAACGAAAAAGAGATCATCGGCAAGCTTGACTTCCTGAAAAAATGGAAGAAGAAAAACGTGACCATGCCAGCTGACGTGAAAGCGCCTGCTATCGCGGCTACTAAAATTTACTTTGTAGACAAGCCTGATGCTGCGCAGTCAGAAATCAGAATTGGCTATGTAGCCCTGCCTTACGACGCAACCGGAGAGTACTACAAAACATCGCTGATGAACTTTGTGCTGGGTGGTGCCTTTAACAGTCGCATCAACCTGAACCTGCGCGAAGACAAAGGCTATACCTATGGCGCCCGTTCCGGCTTCGGTGGCAGCCGCTTTGCTGGTCCGTACACAGCTTCTGCGGGTGTGCGTGCTGATGCCACTGCTGCTTCTGTAGTTGAGTTCATGAAAGAGATCAACGATTTCAGAACCAAGGGTATCACGGAAGATGAATTGCAGTTTATGAAAAACTCAATCGGTCAGTCAGATGCACGCCAGTACGAAACACCTGGTCAGAAGGCGAACTTCCTGGGCCGTATTCTGCGCTACGACCTGAAGAAGGATTACGTAGGCAAGCAGACGCAGATTCTTAACAACATGACGAAGCAGGAAATAGATGCGCTGGCTGCCAAGCACCTGCCATCTGACAAAATGCACATTGTGGTGGTAGGCGATAAGAAAACAGTATTGCCAGAACTGCAGAAGCTGAGCTACGAAGTGGTGGAGCTGGATACCAACGGCAACCCGGTAGGTACCTCATCCGTAAAATAGCGCAAACTACACTTGAAAAAAAGCCCCTGCAATCCAGGGGCTTTTTTATTTGCACTATTATCTGCGCTATACCTGCCTGTACTGCTTCCAACCAAGGCTAATTTTAATCCGTAAGGGCATACTAAAATCTAACCGCGTAAGTTTTAAGCAAACCGCAGGAGCTGTTTTTCGGCTTATACCTGCGCATAGCTTAATTCTATTTTACCACTCTTAATCAAATGATGCAGTATATCAATCGTACCGCACCCTGGCTGCTTGTCTTTGTCAGCGTGTTTTTCATGAGCAGTTGCAAAGACAATGAAGGTGTCATCTTTTCGATTCAGGATGATATCCAACTGGGTGAGCAGGTATCGCAGCAGGTAGATTCCACCTTTCGGGCACAGGGCAAGTTATTGGAGCGCAGCTCCGGCAATGCCAGTGTTCAAAAAGCTTATACCCACCTCGACCGCATCGTGAACCGTGTGCTCAATTCCGGCGAGATCAAGTATAGAAATGAATTTGTCTGGACGGTGAAGATCATCAACGATCGTGAAACCCTGAATGCATTTGCTGCTCCGGGTGGGCATATTTACGTGTATACCGGCCTGATGAAGTTTCTGGATGACGAAGACCACTTTGCCGGAGTTCTGGCTCACGAGATAGCCCATGCCGACAAACGCCACAGTGTGCAGCAGTTGCAGCGCGATTATGGTATCGCGTTGATGCTCTCAGTGGCACTTGGCAACAATGCGGGTACGCTGCAGCAGATCGCCGCGCAGCTGGCAGGTACACTGGCCGGTTTGCGTTTCAGCCGCGGCGCTGAGACGGAGGCTGATAATGCTTCGGTGGTATACCTGGATGGCACCGACTACTATGCCTGCGACGGAGCTGCCGGTTTCTTTGTGAAGCTCAACGCGGAGGCCCAGGGCAGCAATCCACCAGAGTTTTTGAGCACGCACCCTAACCCGGATAACCGCGTCGAAAACATTCAGCAGCAGGCCAGCCAACGTAACTGCGCAACAGACGGAGCCGCCAACACGGATTTTAACGAATTGAAAAGAAGCCTGAACCTGTAAACAACAAAGGTCTGCTGCATGGCAGGCCTTTCTGTTTCACCTCTATACCTGCAGACTATGAAAAAAATAAAGAACACTGCTGCGAAAGTTGTTTTGAAAGGAGAAGAAAAGTTTGATACGCTGACTTTTAATCTGCGTCGCAAGCTCAATATGTTTGGTCCGCTGCACATTATAGCCTACCGCAGCTACGGCACGCCTACCCGCCTCTATGTGAAAGGCCGCGTGTTGGTCGATAAGGGCATCACGCTGTCCGAGGAGAATGACACATTGTGGGAGAACATCCTGAATATGTACAAACGCTTTAACAGCCGGGAAATACCGGGAGCGCGTATAGAATTGTGTCTGGGAGATCAGAAACACGAAATTACAACTGATGTTGAGGGTTATTTTGTGATTAACCTTGCCCCGGAAAAGCCACTTGAGCTCGACGACATCTGGCACACAATCGATATCACGCTTTCATCATCTCCCGTACCCTTTGAAGGTGAGGTAAAGGCACAGGCGCATGTATTGGTACCGCCGCCTGACGCAGAATATGGCATTATCAGCGACATTGATGACACCGTTGTCCGGACCGGCGCCACCAGCATGTTGCAGACCGGAAAGAACGTGCTGCTCAATAACGCCCACTCCCGTATACCTTTCCATGGGGTAGCATCCTTTTACAAGTCGCTGCAGCTGGGGCGTAACGGCAAGCGCAACAATCCATTCTTTTACGTTTCAAGCAGTCCCTGGAACACGTACGATCTGCTTTACCATTTTCTGGAGTTGAATGAAATTCCGCAGGGGCCACTCCTGCTCCGTGACTTCGGAATTGATGAAAGCAAGCTCGGCTCTTCCGATCACATGAGCCATAAGTTTAAAGAGATTGAAAACATACTCATCACTTACCCTGAGCTCAAGTTCATTCTGATTGGTGATAGCGGGCAACAGGATGCCGAGATTTATGCCGAAGTAGTACGAAAACATCCGGGCCGTGTCCTGGCCATCTACATCCGGGATGTGAACATCGAAAAACACGCCACGAAAGTGGTCAAGATTTTCGACGAGTTCAAGGATAACAAAGAAGTGGAGATGGTACTGGTAAAACAAACCTTGGAAGCCGCAGCACACGCTGCCGAATGTGGTTACATCTACACAGAAGAAATTTCTGAAATCGCCAGAGAAACCGCAGTGGATGCTGCAGGAGATGAGTAATTAATGGAGTGATTTTTAAATTGTTAATACAATGATTGAAATTACACACACAAACTCATTCTATCACTAACTCTCTTAACTCGAATGGTCGGCAATGATTTTCCAGCCTTCGGGGAAGCGCTTCAGGATGATGGAGAAGTGACCTTGCAAGTCACCCAGATCGGCGTCGCGCTGCAGATGCCATTTGCCCACCACGAGCATGTGGTCTGCAGCCAGATGACGTACCTCTTTCAGGTCGAAGGTCAGTTCCCCCATGGCTGCCGGATCGGGGTAGCTCTTGCGGTAGTTGTCAAGGGTCTTTTGCCAGCCGTAAGTCAGCCCACTTTTACCAACAAATAACAGCGAATCCGATTTCCAGTAGTCCTGCATAAAGCAATCAAGATTACCCTGGCTCCAACAAGCAGACTGCGAGGCTAGCATAGGGCGCACCTCCGCTTCTGATGCGGCTGTATCGTGCAGGACGGGTGCATCGGTGGCAAGATTGACTTGCTTCTCCTCGTTGTGCTGACAGGCTGTAAACAGCAGTCCTATACCTAGCGTCAATGCGCAGATAAACTTATTTCTTTTCATCCTTTTCGGGAAGTATGGTTTTGATATAAGTCGTGCCACCCAGGCGCCCCATGGCGCGGGCTATACGCACCTGCCTGCCCAGTACGTAAGCTGATGGCCTTTCGGCAGAATACCGGATCGGGTTGGGAAGTACCGCTGCCAGCCGTGCAGACTGCTGACGTCCCAACTGAGAGGCCGGTTTCTTAAAATACTTTTGAGCGGCTGCCTCCACACCAAACACACCATCTCCCATCTCCGCAATGTTCAGGTATACCTCCAGGATACGTTGTTTGCCCCACAGCACTTCAATCAGAAAAGTAAAGTATGCCTCTACTCCCTTGCGCAAGTAACTGCGACCATGCCACAAAAACACATTCTTGGCCACCTGCTGACTAATGGTACTGCCGCCCCGGATGTTCTTTCCTTTCTGATTGCGCTTAAATGCATCCGCTATGGCTTCAAAATCGAAACCGCTGTGCTCCAGGAAAAGCTGGTCTTCGGAGGCCACCACAGCCAGGGGCAACTGCTCCGACATTTCCTCCAGAGGCACGAAGTTATACCTGATCGCAGGCTCAGCCTTGCCCGCTGCACCAGCTTCTGCACGGCGTTTCACCATGTGAAGCGTAGCAGGTGGCGCCACCCAGCGGTATACCAACACCCACAGCACACTCAGGAGCACGAGGCTCAGCAAAAGCTTTGTGACGATAAGCCTGATCTCACGAAAGCCCAGCCGTTTCTTCTTCATTTTAAGCGGTTGAAAATAAGTGCGCAAAGCTAAGTGTTTTGGCTTATAATGCAACAAAAGCAGCTAATCTGAATTGTATAACTTAACACGGGCCTAAACATACCCGTATTCCAAAGACAAAACCCCTAATGCCCTTTATCCAGCAAAAGAATACACCATGCAAAAATACCTTCCCTTGTTCCCTCTGAATATCGTGGTATTTCCGGGCGAGAAACTGAATTTGCACATCTTTGAGCCTCGTTATAAGCAACTGATCTACGACTGTATCGAAAACGGCGGCACGTTTGGTATACCTGCCTACATCAACAATGGGGTGAGCCTTTATGGCACGGAGATCAAACTACTGCAGGTGGAGAAGAAGTACGAAACCGGCGAAATGGACATCCGCACACAAGGTATGGGCATCTTTAAAATACTGGAGTTTGATAAACAGGCACCGGGCAGACTCTACGCTGGCGGTCAGGTAGAGGAAGTAGAGAACCAGGAAGACGAGGATATCATAACGAAAGAAAAAATACGTGAGAAGCTGCAGGAGCTGTACACGGCCCTGGGTATAAGCAGTATCCTGATGGATCTCCCCGAAAACTTTACCTCGTTTGACGTTGGCCACCATTTAGGCCTGAACACGGAACAGGAGTATACCTTGTTGCAATGCAACAGTGAAGCCCTGCGGCAAGAGATGATCCTGCAGCACCTCCTACAGGTTCTGCCCATCGTAGCCGAAACCGAGAAACTGAAGGAGCGCGTCAAGCTCAATGGTCATTTCAAAAACCTCACACCACCCAATTTCTGATGCTGCTCTACTTTATTATTATACCTACTGTGCTATTTCTGGTTTTTGGGCTGTTCAGTTACTGGCAGGAGCTCAAGTACCGCAACAAACCATTCTACAAACTATCGGATGTAGGTTGGCGCAAGTGCCTTCCCAAACCGGAGGCGCGGCTGGTGCACAGCATTGCATTTATGGGTGATGTGGGCTACGTGGCTACCGACGGCACAGATCCGGTAATGAAACTGCTGGAGGAATGGCAGCGCAACACAGGCCCTGGTGGAAGCGTCTTGTTTTTGGGAGACAATTTATACCCGGTAGGAATGCCTGCCGAAACACACCGCCACTACCCTGCCGCCAAAGAGCGCCTGGACTTCCTATTGCAACAAATGGGTGCCTACGCGGGTCGCAAGATTTTTTTGAGCGGCAACCACGATTGGAACAAAGGAAGAGAAAAAGGGCTGGAGTATATGCTGCGGCAGGAAAAGTATGTAGTCGAAACTCTGCAGGATGAAAATAGTTACCTGCCCCGCCACGGTTGCCCGGGACCGGAGGCCATTCAACTGGCAGATGGATTGCTCCTGGTGATCATCAACACGCAGTGGTGGGTACAACGCGGTGAGAAGCCCTTGGGGCGAGCGCAGGGCTGTCCGTATGATGACATTGAAGAATTTTTTCTGCGCCTGAATAAAATTTTGCGCCGCAACAGACACCAACGCATTGTAGTAGCGGCACATCATCCACTCTACAGTAATGCGCTTCATGGTGGCAAGTTCACGATCAAACAACATATATTCCCACTGACAGCCGCGCACAAGCGTTTTTATATTCCATTACCGATTTTCGGTTCGATATACCCCTTTTACCGCAAGCTTTTTGGGGCCTACGAGGACATGTCACACCGGAAATATCGTAAGATGCGCAAGCGCCTGCTCCGCATTTTCCACCAGTTCAGCAACATCGTTTATGTAGCGGGGCACGACCACAACCTCCAGCATTTTGAGGTGCGGGATAATCATTACATCGTCAGTGGGTCCGGTAGCAAAACCTCTTTTGTGAAAAAGGGCGGCAAAGCCACATTTACGCTGGAGCAGCGTGGTTTTTTTGTGCTTAATTACTACGATACCGGTGAGGTATGGATAGAAGCGCTGGCTGTAACAGAAGCAGAAAACGTTTCATTGCCCGGAACAGTCGTGTTCCGCAAGGAGCTCGGCACCATTTTGCAGCCCAAAGAGCAGATACAGGAGGTATAGCTTATCTTACGATTCTTCAGGTATAGGAAGGATAACTTTCAGGCTTTTAGTGTGCATGGTCACATTTATTTCCTCTCTTAATTCAGCCGGCTCACCGTCAATATGCACTACTTCATGGTCAACGTTGTAAACAGTAGCGCGGTGGCAACTAATGCGGCGGGTATAGACAGAACCGTCAATGTTGTCTGTATACATGCGATACAGCAAACCAGGAGCGGCAGCTTTGGGAAAGGGCTCAATCAGGCAAATCTCGAAGCGTCCGTCATTCAGAATTCCGCTCGGGTTAATGGCCGCGTTGCTTCCAAAAGCATTGGCATTGGCGATGGTAACCATGAAAGCTTCCCCCTCAAAATTCTCTGTGTCGGTCTCGATGCGATAAAACTTTGGCTCATAATTCATGTATTCCTGCAAGGCAATCCAGGCATAGGCACCGGGCCCACGCCTGTCTCCTTCGCAGAACCGTTTTACAACCAGTGCATTAAAACCCAGATCGCTGAGATGGATAGAAGGCTGCCCGTTCAAGTCGATGGTGTCAATGCTGCGCACGACATGCTCGTGTATCAGCTGCAGCGCCTCCTCGGTGTCCTGGGGTATACCTAAGTCTTTGGAGAGGCCGTTGCCGGAGCCCAGCGGTATAATGCCAAGCGGCGTATGCGTACCAATCAGCAGAGCACCCACCAGACTAACCGTGCCATCTCCCCCCACTGCAATTACAGCGTCATAGTTATTCTCGTTGATGCGCTGCTGTATCTCCTCTGAATCGCGTTCGCCTGTAGTGCGGTAAATCGCACAGGTTAGTTGATGCTCTGCACAGCTTGTCTTGATTTCATCCTCCAGCTCATTTTTGTCAATGTCACCCGCTATGGGGTTTATGACAAACAAGAGGTTGTTGAGCTTCTTTTCTTGTTGCATACGCTTGGGGTGGTGTCAGTTGTTAATGGAAAGCAGGGACTTATTCTACCAGACCGGCTGGCAAACCGTTTGGATACTCCTCTTGTATGGCACGTTCAATTACCGCAATCCGGTTACCGGGATTAGGGTGTGTCTGCGCAAACTCAGGGCCGCTGGCGCCACCACTGGCCTCTGCCAGGATACGCATCACTTCAATCATGGCCCTGGGGTCATAGCCGGACTCACCTGTAAGGCGTACAGCCAGCCTATCCGACTCCAGTTCATCTTCCCGGCCATAGCGCATGTTCATCAGTTTGCCAATCATGGCGGCGGCCACTGCACCAGTTCGGGAGGCTGGGTTATCCGGATCGTAGGTAGCAATGGCAGCCGCACCAGTAAGTCCTTGTGTCAGCTTTGCTTTGGCTAACTGCTGTGCGGAATGGCGACCCACTACATGCCCTATCTCATGGCTCAGCACGCCTGCCAGCTGCGCCTCAGAACTCAGACGACGAAGCAGGCCTGCTGTAATAAAGATCTGTCCGCCAGGCAAAGCAAAGGCATTAACAGTTTGCTCATCAGCCAGCAGATGAAAGTCAAACTTGTAAGGTGTTTCACTCACACGGGTATTTTGGACAAGCCGCTGCCCTATTGCGTTAACTTCTGCTCTCGCCTGTTCATCCGGATGCAAACCACCATACTGCGAAGCCATCTCAGGAGCTGCCTGTAAGCCCAGGGCAATCTCTTGCTCAACGGTCATATCTACGTGCTGCATCTGGCCGGTAAACTCGTTTTCCTGCCTGTTGCACCAGTACGTGACCAGTGATACCGCCGCAACCAGGATAGCGACGATGAATTTTATGACTCCTCTCATTATACTCGAGTTCTACCAGATTTAAGTATTATACCATACGTTTTGGTTTGCTATTTCCCAAAGGCTGTATAGTTCGCCGGATGCATTGCATCATCATATACTTTTATTGCATTAAAAAGTATACGCAATTGCCTTGAAATAAATGGTGTTGCCAGAGGAGATAAGCGTCAGGTTTAGCTGAAGAATTTAAAAATAGCTACCCTAATTTATATGAAATTCGTAATACACTAAAATCGCTGCCAGAGCAGCTTCAATTAAAACAGAAAATTATGAATATGAAAAGAACATTCGGTGCCATTCTGACCATATTAGGAATAGTTGGCATCATCTGGGGGGCTTATGCCTTTGTGATGGGTGGCGATGGCGCAGCTATTGGCCAATATACCGCTGTGGTCCCTTTTGTTGTAGGATTGATCTTCTTCTTTGCAGGTATCAACCTGGTAAAGACAACAAAAGACCAGACTTAACTAGAAGAACCTCTAAAAACGAAAAAGCCACCTCTGTTAATAGAGGGCACTGAAAAAGTCTCCGTGAAAACTGGAGAATTACAGGAGCAGGAATTAAGTTTTCTGCTCCTTTTTTCGTATCTCCTGGTGGAATCAGAGAGCATTCAGATGGTAGCGCAACAGCAACAAA
>NZ_JAHZTC010000021.1 GCF_019599265.1 Pontibacter sp. HSC-14F20
TTTGTTGCTGTTGCGCTACCATCTGAATGCTCTCTGATTCCACCAGGAGATACGAAAAAAGGAGCAGAAAACTTAATTCCTGCTCCTTTAATTCTCCAGTTTTCACGGAGACTTTTTCAGTGCCCTCGCCCTGTGGCGGGGGCTTTTTGATCAACCTATACCTGAGATTAATAATTCAGCAACTCTTCTATGGCAGCGGCTACTTTATCAGGATTTGGAAGCATCATTTTCTCCAGTTCGACATTCAAAGGTATAGCAGGCAGGTTGGCGGCACCCAGGGTATAGACTGGCGCATCCAGCTGCTGGAAACACGCTTTCGAAATACGACCGGCTAATGATTCAGCGAATGAGTTCATCAGTGGTTCCTCGGTCAATACTAAAGCTTTACCATGGCGGCGAACTGAGGCAACTACTGCTTCAAAATCTAAAGGGTTAAGTGTGCGCAGATCCAGGATCTCTACACTGCCTTTAAATTGTTTTGATGCTGTTTTGGCCCAGTATACGCCCATACCGTAGGTAATCACGGTCATGGAGTTACCCATACGCATTTCCTCATCGCTTGCATGCTGCACTACATTGGCTTTGCCAAGCGGCAGGATGTAGTTTTCGTCTGGTTCTACTGTTTTGGCATCTTCGGTGCCGGCTACTTTCGACCAGTACAGGCCTTTGTGCTCCAGCATGATGACCGGATTCGGGTCCAGGAAGGCGGCTTTCATCAAACCTTTCATATCAGCAGCGTTGCTCGGGTATACCACCTTAATACCACGTATAGTTAACAAGGTCGATTCGATGCTGCCGGAGTGGTACGGACCGCCGCCGCCATAGGCACCGATCGGCACCCGGATCAGCGACTGCACCGGGAACTTGCCCATCGACAGGTAACAGCTTTTTGAAAGTTCTTCTACCAACTGGTTCATACCCGGCCAGATATAGTCTGCAAACTGGATCTCCACGATCGCTTTTGCTCCCACAGCGGACATACCTGCGGTTGAGCCGACAATGTAAGCCTCCTGGATTGGGGTGTTGAACACGCGGTTGTCACCATATTTCTTGGCCAGCAAAGCAGCTTCACGGAATACACCACCAAGTTCACCTCCTACGTCCTGACCGTAAAACAGCGCCTCCGGATAAGTACGCAGGATATCGTCTACAGCATGAAGAGCGGCGTCCACCATAATGGTTTTTTGAGCACCGGATGGACTGCGTTCACCCAGCTCTTCAGTTACAGGTGTTAATGCAAACTCGTGCTGGTCAAATGTAACGGGATCAGGTACAGGCGCATCCAATGCACGCTGGTAGTCGGCTGCTACTGTTTTCTGAGCTTCCTGTTCCAGCCACTGTACTTCTTCAGAGGTTACTTCTGCTTCCAGCAAAGCCTGCCGGAGTTTCGGGATCGGGTCGTTTACGCTGTGCTCCTGCAGGTTGTCTCCGCGGTACCACTCACGGCGCACCCCGGAGGTATGGTGACCCAGCAAAGGCACTTTGGCGTGCACCAGGATCGGCTTGCGGATCTCCCGCACATACTCAAATGCTACCCGCATACCTTCATAAGACTCAGTAAAATCTGAGCCGTTTACACGCAGTCGTTCCATGCCCTTAAAGCCAGCCGCATATTCGTAGGCATCCATAGCACGCATTTCCTTGCCGGTGGCCGAAATGCCCCAGTCGTTGTCCTGCACCAGGTATACGATGGGCAGATTCTTGAGCACCGCCATCTGGAAAGCCTCGGCTACTTCGCCTTCGGTTACAGAACCATCGCCCAGCGAGCAAAGCACAACTGGTTTTTCCGCGCCATTGGCCAGGCCCTGCGATTCGAAATAAGATAGCGCGTGTGCCATACCTGTGGCAGGTATAGCCTGCATGCCGGTCGCTGAACTTTGGTGCGGAATCGTCGGGAAGCCCTCGCGACGCAGTGACGGGTGTCCGTAATAAGTACGGCCACCTGAGAACGGATCATCTGCCTTTGCCATCAGCTGCAGCATCAGTTCGTATGGTTGCATGCCTATACCTAGTAGCATGGAGTCATCGCGGTAGTAAAGCGAGGCGTAATCGTAAGGCTTCAGCTGAAAGGCGGTAGCCAGTTGAATGGCTTCGTGGCCGCGCGATGTGCTGTGCACATACTTGCTACAAATCGTTTTATTTTCTTCGTAGGTGTCTGCCATGGTTTTGGCAGTTATCATCAGGCGGTAGGCCCTTTTAAGGATAGCAGTGTCAATCTTAAAAGCCTCCATCAGTTCTTTTGACATAGGTTGCGCTTAGTTTATGCCCGAAGTTAAGCAAAAAAGCCCTTTTTCTGAAATCCTTACGAATGTTCGGTAGAGCGGCGTTATTTTGGTAATTTTGTGTTCTGATTTTAAGTGTGTAGTGCTTTACACTGGTTTTCAGGAATAGCACTCATACAAAATCTGATGTCTTTTGTCTTACAACTAACATCTATAAAATGTTCAGAGAAGAAGTTAAAGCTTTTATGCGCCAGTTCCAGCTGGATTTGGTGCGTGACCTTGAAAACTGCGATGGTGGTGCTACTTTCCAGAAAGATGAGTGGCAGCATGAGCAAGGCGGTGGCGGCATTTCCCGCATCATTGAGAATGGAAACGTGCTCGAGAAAGGCGGCGTCAACTTCTCTGCCGTTCAGGGTGAGCTTTCTCCCCAATTCCTGAAAATGCTGCAGATGCCCGACCCGAAGTTTTTTGCAACAGGCGTTTCGGTAGTCATGCACCCGCACAGCCCGATGGTGCCGATCACGCACATGAACGTGCGTTATTTTGAGGCGGGCGACGGCACGGCCTGGTTTGGCGGCGGCATCGACCTGACACCTATTTATGTTGATTTGAAACAAGCGCGGGAGTTCCACGAGGCCATGAAAGCCGTATGCGATAAGCACCATCCCTCCTATTATCCGGAATTCAAGAAATGGGCAGACGACTATTTTTATAATGAACATCGCCAGGAAACACGCGGTGTAGGCGGCATATTCTTCGACCGGCTGATGGCCACTGACGAGATCAGCATGGAAGAACAATTTGCCTTTGTACGCGATGTGGCCTATGCTTTTGCGCCTTTCTATACCAAGATCATCAACGAGAATCGCAATTTGCCTTTTGGGGAGCGCGAAAAACAGTGGCAACTGATCCGACGTGGGCGCTACGTCGAGTTCAACCTCGTGTACGATCGCGGCACCAAGTTCGGACTGGCCACCAACGGACGCATCGAGTCGATTTTGATGAGTCTGCCGCTGCACGCCTCCTGGGTATACAACCACAAACCGGAAGCGGGTGGACCAGAAGAAAAAACGCGGGGCTACCTCAAGAAAGAAATCGACTGGATCAATATAGCTTAGCGCTGCATTGCAGGAAATGATAGCTCGTGTTTAATTTCTGACAAATGAAAGACAGGTTTCTCGCCATTATTTCTAATTCAGAATTTCTAATTTTTAATTAAGCGTAGCGTTCATATGCTCGATCAACTGGAGAAGCTGGACCAGGAACTGTTCCTATACCTGAACGAACAGCAGAGTCCGTTCTGGGACACCGTGATGGTTACGGTTTCCAACAAATACTTCTGGATTCCTTTTTACCTACTGCTTATCGGCTACATCATCTGGCGCTATAAAATGCAGAGTATCCCGATGCTGCTCATGGCAGTAGCAGGTATAGGATTGGCTGATTATGTGGCTTCTGGCATCTTCAAACCGTATTTTGCCCGTCTGCGTCCGTGCCACGATCCAGAGCTTTCAACAATGGTGAACCTGGTGCAGGGCTGCGGGGGTAAATTCGGCTTCCTCTCCTCCCACGCCTCCACGGGTTTTGCACTGGCTGTTTTTTTTAACCTGATCCTCTCCGATCGTTACCTGATCTTCAAGATTGTGCTGGTGATCTGGGCTGTGCTGGTTTCCTATAGTCGTATTTACCTGGGCGTGCATTATCCGGGTGATATTATTGGAGGCGCTTTGGTAGGCACTGGTACGGCCATGCTGGCTGTGGTGGGCTACCGGTTGTGGCTGCGAAAATATACCCGCTTTCAGCATGAACCTTTGACATAATCCGCTGTTTCTGTCGTATTGTTAGAACAGCTGATTTCCGGACTTGCAACTACGACGCTTTTTATACCTGTTTCTGCCGCTATTACTCCTGCCTTTGCTACCCGCCTGGGCACAGGATGACTTTGTTCTGCGCGGCCAAGTGTTAGACGCAAATACAGCAGCACCGCTGGCAGGCGCTTCCATCAGTTTGAAAGAACGCCCTTCTATCGGCACCGTCTCGGAGCCCGACGGCAGGTATAGCCTGCTTGCGCCGGCCGGGAGCTATACCTTGGTTATCCGCTACATCGGTTACGAAAACCAGGAAACGCCGCTGCATCTCTTTCGCAACGAAACCCTCGATCTCAAACTAGCCCCGGCTACCTACAGCACGCGGGAGGTGGAAATCATCGGCACACGACTCAAACCCATTACCCAAACCGCCACGATGGGCGAACTAGATATTCCCATGCAGTCGGTGAAGAGGCTGCCGGTACTGTTTGGCGAGACGGATATCATGAAAACAGTGCAGCTGATGCCGGGAATTCAATCTGGTGGGGAAGGTAATACGGGCTTTTATGTACGCGGCGGTGGGTCCGATCAGAACCTGATACTGCTCGATCAGGCGGTCGTCTATAATCCGGGACATCTGCTCAATTTCTTCTCGGTCTTCAACAGCGACGCCATCAGCAATGCCACGATGATCAAAGGAAATATGCCGGCCAGGTATGGTGGACGACTTTCGTCGGTGCTGGACGTGGAGTTGCGCGAAGGCAGTGCCGACAGTCTGCAGGCTGAAGGCGGCATTGGAATGATCGCTTCCCGACTGACGGTGCAGGGACCGCTGATTAAAGACAAGTCTGCCTTTATCTTCTCGGCCCGCCGGACCTATGTGGATGTTCTGTTCGGCCCGTTTTTGCGGAACACCGAGCAAGGTGGTGTGCCTTATTATTTCTACGATTTTAACGGGAAGGTCTCCTATACCTTGTCACCCGAAGACAAGCTATACCTGAGCGGTTACTATGGCAAGGATGCGGGTACGCTCACGCTTTCTTCCGGACGCTTTGAGGCCGATTTTCAATGGGGAAATGCCACTGCCACAGCTCGCTGGAATCACCAGTTTTCGGACAAGCACTATGTGGATGTTTCAGCTATACTGAGCGACTACGCGTTTGATTTCACCTGGGATTTCGGCGATATTACAACCTCAGTGGAAACCGGCATCCGGGATTATACCCTCAAGACAGATTTTGCCTATACCCCTTCAGCGCAGCATCATTTGGAATATGGGCTGCAGTACACGCACCATACCTTGCGTCCCCGCACGGGCAGCGCCGAAACCGCTGAGGGTGATGTATTCACTACGGACCGGATTCTTTCCAAAACTGCCCATCAGGCAGCGATCTACCTTTCTGACGAATGGAACGTGACGGACCGGCTATTGCTGAGTCTGGGTATACGCGGCAGCTATTTTGCGCAGATGGGGCCTTTTACTTTCTATGAGTTTGACCAGAATCAATGGGCTGTCGATTCGGTAGCGTATGGCGATGGAGAACGTGTGAAGACTTTTCAGGCGCTGGAGCCGCGGGTATCAGCTCGCTATACCTTGAGTGCGACATCGTCTGTCAAAGCCAGCTATACCCGTTCGGCGCAGTACCTCCACCTGGTTTCCAATGCCTATACCACCTTGCCGCTGGATGTCTGGGTGCCGAGCTCAGCCATTGTGGAGCCGCAAAGGGCGACCCAATATGCGATTGGTTATTTTCAGAGCTTCAGCCAGAACATGTACGAAGGCTCAGTGGAGCTTTATTACAAAACTATGGCAAACCAGCTCGAGTACCGCGAAGGTTTTGTGGCCGGGCCGAGCAACCGCGATCTGGAATATGAATTTGTTCGTGGCAGCAGCGAGTCGTACGGAGCGGAGTTTTTCCTGCGTAAGAACTATGGCGACCTGCAGGGTTGGATTGGCTATACCTTATCACGTACTGAACGCACATTCCCCGACATCAACCAGAGTCGTCCCTTCCCCGCCCGCTTCGACCGCCGGCACGATGTGTCGCTGGTGGCCACTTATATCTATAATCCGCGCTGGACCTTTGGCGGCAGCTTCGTCTACGGCACCGGGCAGGCGACCACCATGCCCGAGCGGCGTTACCTGATTGAAGGCACGGTCAATTACCAATACGGCGACCGCAACAGCTTTCGGATGGAGCCTTTCCACCGTCTTGATTTGTCGGCCACTTTGGAGGGAAAAGCGCAACGCAGGCTGCAGTCGAGCTGGACTTTTGCGATCTACAACGTGTATGGCCGCCGCAATCCCTTCCTCTACTACATCGATAGCGAGGGCGCACCCTACGGCACAGATACAAAAGTGCAGGCCAAAAAGGTGTCGCTGATTCCTTTCCCGCTGCCATCAGTCACCTGGAATTTTAAATGGTAAAACGATGCAACTGAGATATTTCCTGCTTTTGCTGTTACTATCTTTTCTCACCGCCTGTGAAGAGAACCTGACCATTGACATACCTGCCGGGCAGGAGAAATTGGTGGTGGAAGGGCATATTGAGCAGGGGGCGCCGCCGGTGGTGGTACTCACGCGCAGCAGGCCGGTTTTTGCGGGCTTCTCTCCTGCCGATATTGAAGACAGTTTCGTGCACGGTGCGCAGGTGGTGGTGTCGAGCGGCGGACAAAGCTATACCTTAAAAGAAGCGCCAGCCGTTGCCTTTCGGCCTGAACTGCGGCGCGTGGTTTCGGAGCAATTTGCTATACCTGAAGAACAACTGACTGGCAACAGCAATTTTATTTTCTATGTCTATACCTCCGAGGAGTTGCTGGGTGAAGTGGGCAAAAGCTACCAGTTGCGGATCAGTTACGAAGGGCGTGTGCTGACTTCTTCTACTACTATCCCCAACCTGAATCCGCTGCAGGAGCTTTTTATGCAACCCCACCCCGACCCAAGTCAGGACAGTTTGTTCACGCTGTTTTACCGCTACCAGGATCCTGA
Organism: Pontibacter sp. HSC-14F20; assembly: GCF_019599265.1. Classification (GTDB taxonomy): domain Bacteria; phylum Bacteroidota; class Bacteroidia; order Cytophagales; family Hymenobacteraceae; genus Pontibacter. Next base: position 7,020 of record NZ_JAHZTC010000021.1, read on the forward strand.
TACAATCGGAAACAGCATTCGTTATTTTACAAAGCGCAACAGCGAGCCTTTCTACCCGGGCTATTTTGCTTCTGTCTTCAATGACGAGCTGATCAATGGCGTACAAAATTTGAGTTTCCCACTAGACCGTGGCGAGCCACGTGGTCAGGATGTGGACTTCGATACTTACAGCTACTTTGCAAAAGGTGACACGGTTATTGTGCGCTGGGCGGCAATTGATATTGAACATTACCGCTTCTGGTATACTCTGGAGAACGAGCGAAACAATAATGGCAGCCCCATCGGCTCGCCTAATACCACGCGGTCAAATATTAATGGTGGACTGGGCGTATGGGGTGGCTATGGGGTGACCTATCATCAGATTGTAGTGGAGTAAGGTTTAAGCTTTCCCCAGCAACCTCGCCACATACTTCCCGATAATATCAAACTCCAGGTTAACAGTCGCCCCAGGCTTTACCTGGTGCAGATTGGTATGTTCGTAGGTATAAGGGATGATCGCTACAGAAAAACGGTCCTCCTGCGAATTGACTACCGTCAGGCTGATGCCGTTTACCGTCACAGAACCCTTCTCCACGGTTACATTGCCTAAAGTTGTATCATAACGGAACGTAAAAACCCAGCTGCCATTCTGATCTTCTACAGATTCACACACTGCTACCTGGTCCACATGCCCCTGCACGATGTGGCCGTCGAAGCGGCCGTTGGCGCTCATGCAACGCTCCAGGTTTACTTTATCACCCACTTTCAGGTTGTTCAGGTTCGTTTTCTGCAGCGTTTCGTCGATAGCTGTTACCGTATAGTCAGTCTCTGAAATATTCACTACCGTCAGGCAAATACCGTTGTGGGCCACACTCTGGTCTATCTGCAATTCGTGCGTGAAAGGAGACGACAGCTTGAAATGCTTGTTGGTGCCTTCTTCCTGAATGGCCTGTACTTGGCCCATACCTTCAATTATACCTGTAAACATGGCTCTGTGGGGTTGTTAATTCAATTCAAAATTAACCATGTTTTCACTTAAATGCACGGTCATACTCTGCAAATCCGTGCGCTGGCAAGATTAAATTGCGATCGGGTTAGGTAACTGTGGGCAGGTATGCTTATTTTCGCATACACGAGCTTCAGGCTGATTTCAGGCAAGGTATAGCGGAATTTCTATACCTGAAACTGTTCAGCGTGCTTGTTTTTTACATTATAAAAGACTCACAGGGAAATGCAGACAGATTTGTACAAGCACAAAGGCATGCGCCGCGCCTTAGTAAAACAGTTGAGAGACAAAGGTATACGCGATGGACGGGTGTTAGCGGCAATCGAAACTGTACCACGGCATTTTTTCTTTGAGAAAGCTTTCCTCGAACAAGCCTACCAGGACAAAGCTTTTCCGATTGGCGAGGGCCAGACCATCTCACAACCTTATACCGTGGCCTTTCAGACGGAGCTTTTAAGGCTGCAACCAACCGACAAAGTGCTTGAGATCGGGACCGGTTCCGGTTACCAATGCTGTGTGCTCTTGCAGATCACGCCCAAGGTATACACCATCGAGTACAACAAGCCACTCTACGATAAGGCGGTGAAGTTTTTCAAAACGTATGGCTTATTTCCGCATACCTTCCACGGCGATGGTTCTCAGGGACTACCAGCCCATGCCCCTTACGATAAGATCATTGTGACGGCAGGTGCGCCAGGTATACCGAAAACGCTGGTGAGCCAATTGAATATTGGTGGCATTCTCGTGATCCCTGTTGGAGGCGAGTCGAGCCAGAAAATGCTGCGCATTACCCGCACCAGCGAGAGTGAATTTGCACAGGAAGCATTCACCGATTTTAAATTCGTACCATTGCTCGGTAAATCCGGCTGGGACAAGCCTTCTTTTTAAGGTAAAGTAAAACTCTCTAAATTTTTACCCGGCTTTTTGTTTGGCCGCCTGTCCCCTATATTTGCGGCAGATTTTATAGAACAGACATGCGTAAACAGAAAAAAGTAAGCGAATCCTACGTGATCATGACCGAGTTGGTATTGCCCAATGATACCAACACCCTGCACAACCTGATGGGCGGCAAAATGATGCACTGGATGGACATCGTGTCGGCCATCGCCGCCCAGCGTCACTCCAACCGCATCGTGGTAACGGCTTCGGTAGACAACGTTTCTTTTGCTGAAAGTATAAAACTGGGCAATGTGGTCACTCTAGAAGCCAAGGTAACCCGTGCTTTTTCCTCTTCTATGGAGGTGCACATTGTGGTGTATGCCGAGGACATACCTTCCGGACGAAAAGTTATGTCGAACCAGGCCTTCTTTACTTTTGTGGCAGTTGACCAGTCTGGCAAAGCGATTGATGTGCCAGAGGCTATACCTGAAACAGAAGAAGAGATCAAGCTTTATGAAGGTGCACTGCGTCGTCGTCAGTTGCGCCTGGTGCTTGCTGGCCGTATGAAGCCGAGTGAAGCAAACGAATTGCGCTCCATTTTCGATCTTAAGGAAGATCAGGATTAATTTATACCTATACAAATGACTGCACTCACGCCAGAGCAACTAAACAGCGAGTTTCTCCGACATTTTATGCCGGAAATGCTATACCTGATCGCAGAAGATCAAGTAGCTGGGCTCGATGTGCCTGCTGTTGCGCCTGAAGTAGAAAGTGCATCAGATTTTTCTGTGTCAGCAAGTTCCGAACAACCAGCCGAGTCTACCAGCCAGGCAACTGCAACCCCGGTTCCCTCAGTTTCTGCTGCAGCTATACCTAAAATACCAAAAGTTGAAAAGACGCAACAGCCAAAGTCTTTTGAGGTGATTGGTGATAACCGCAAGGGGCTGGTCGTTTTGGTCACGCTGCCAGAGCCAGCATTCAAAGCTTTGCCGCAGTCCGATTTTCTGATCAAGATTCTGGCTGCGATTGGTTTTGGTCCTGCTGATGTCGCTTTTGTGAATAACGTATCCGGTGCCACGACCAGGTTTGAGGCTCTTTCTGATGCACTTCAAACCAATTATATCCTCAGCTTCGCCAGCCGCCTGGATACTGAGCTGCCACACGATAAATTTACGCTTTACAATCCGGTGCTGGTTGGCAGTGTACCAGTGGTTTTTTCGCAATCGTTAGCTGTGCTCGATGGTGATCAGGAGCAGAAGAAGCTACTTTGGGGAGCGCTACAACGCGTGTTTAAAAAGTAATTCGGGATTATGCTCTTCAGTAAACAGTTCATGGGCTTATTTATTGCCAGTAATTAAAACCCATTATGAACCAACAGCTACAAAAGCTAAAGGAAAGATATGCTGCCGGAGAACGTCTGAAATATTTGTTTTTTTGGGGCCATTTGCCAGGACATGGACAGACGGTTGGTCCGTTCCTCTTCAGCCAATGGTATCCTTCTGAATTTACTGTAGACGGTATTAAATATCAGACGGCAGAGCATTGGATGATGGCTGGAAAGCAAAACTATTTAAAGATAAGGAAACGGAAGAAAAAATTATCAATGCTACGACTCCGGGACATGCAAAAGATTTGGGCAGACAGGTAAAAAACTTTGATAATCAGAAGTGGCTAGATAATAGATATGATATCGTCAGGGCTGGTGCTTATCACAAGTTCAATGCTCATGAATACATGAAAAAATATCTGCTCTCAACAGCAGACAGAATATTGGCTGAGGCCAGCCCCGTAGATAATATTTGGGGGATTGGTATGCCAAAGGGCCATCCTGATGCTGAAAATCCTATAAAATGGGAAGGCGAAAACCTACTAGGTTTTGCGCTTATGGATGTGAGGGAGGAAATGAAGAATAGCAATTAATTCCTGGCAACGACAGAATAATGCAAGAGACTGCTTAACGGTCGAAGATCATATTACGGAATGCTTATAAACCAGAAAAGCCCCTCCTGTACGGAAGGGCTTTTCTGGTTTTAGAGGTATAGCTATATCTTATTGAACGAGCGAAGCAATTTTAGCTTCCAGTTCTTCTCCTCTCAAACCTTTGGCGATAATATTTCCTTCTTTGTCAAGCAGAATAGTCTGTGGGATGGCGTCGACTTGGTAAAGTTGAGCCGCAGAACTTTCCCAGCCTTTCAGGTCAGAAACTTGTGGCCACGTTAATTTGTCATCTGCGATTGCCTTCAGCCATTTTTCGCGTGACTGGTCCAGCGATACACCGAAAATCTCGAAACCTTTGTCTTTATACTTATTGTACATCTTCACCACATTCGGATTCTCTTTGCGGCATGGTGCGCACCAACTGGCCCAGAAATCGATCAGCACGTACTTACCTCTGAGTGAGGAAAGGGCAATTGCTCCACCTTCCGGTGTCGGAAGCTTGAAGTCTGGTGCAAGGGAGCCAATGGCCGTTGTGCGCAAGGATCCAAGTCGCTCCGTCAATGTTTTTGTATACTTCGACTCAGGCAGGTGCTGGGTATAAAGCGTGAGCATGCTATCGGCAAAAGCAAAATCCAGTTGCGGATTCACCAGGCTCAATGTTCCAAATGCCGACACGATGGATTCAGGGTGACTGGCAATGAAATTCTTAACCTCTTTTTGCAAATTCAGATACTGCTGTCGGTACCCTTCGGCTTCCTCCGTTTTACCTTCCGACATGGCACGGTTAAATTGTTCGCTCAGCGCCATTTCCTTCTGACGGTTTTCATTCACCATCTTGTTCAATTGCTGGAAGAGCTCCGAGTCGTCTGAGTTTTCGAATTTGGCGGTGTTGTTCAGGTCGCGCGCATCAGCCTCTACTTTGATTGCCTTATTCTCCAGCACCATCATCATTGCATTTTGCTGGTCAAGGCCAAGTCGGTACAGCGTTGGTTCTGTCACCTCGCCCTGAAAAGTAAACGTGCCATCCTGACTAATATCAGCAGTGTCGCGCGCAATGAATTGCTGTTCTCCCAGTTCAAACAAAAAAATCTGACCTGGCGTGGCATTTTGCAATTTCCCTTCTATAGAATAGGCGCTGCCGTTGGTTGCTGTTTTGTTGCCCTGGCAGCTGGCCATCAATGCAGCCGCTGAAGCCAATACGACATAGTTTCTTAGGTTCATATTTATCTTTGTTGACTGTTTGATAAAAGACTATTAGACAAAGTAATATATCATCAAGCAGGCTCTCCTATCAAAAATAGAAGAGCTTGAGTGTTGACAACTTTGAGTAAAGCAATAAGAACAAGCTTCCTTTGCCCGATATAATTAAGCGTTCAACCCTTCTTGTAGCAACTTGTTTGCCACTTTCGGATCGGCTTTACCTTTGGTTTTCTTCATGATCTCACCCATGAACATACCTATCAGCGATTGTTTGCCTGCTTTATATTCTTCCACTTTCTGTGGATTAGAAGCCAATACTTCAGCTACTATAGTCTTCAAAGACTCAGAGTCTGAATCCTGTAACAGATTCTGCTCTTCGGCTACCTGGTGTGCAGGTATACCCGGATTCTCCAGCATGTAAGGGAAAATTTTCTTGGCCGCTACCGAGTGACTCACCTTGTTGTCGTCCACCAGCGCGATAATCTCCGCGATGGTGTGCGGCTGCAGTGGGAAGTCCTTAATGTGTAGCTGCAGTTCGTTCAAGTATGACTTCACCGGACCCGTTACCCAGTTGGCTGCACCTTTATAGTTTTGAGTGTGCTTGCAAAGTTCTTCGTAATACAACGCAATTTCTTTCGCGTCTGTCAATACACCCGCGTCATATTCAGACAGTCCAAATTCTTCTGTGAAGCGCTTGTACAGTTCCTGCGGCAGACTTGGCATGGTTGCCTTAATGCGCTCCAGCCACTCCTGCTCGATCACTAGAGCTGGCAGGTCCGGCTCAGGGAAGTAGCGGTAATCATTCAGTGTCTCTTTTGAACGCATGGCCGTGGTCGTGCCGGTGTTCGCATCGAAGTTGCGGGTTTCAGAATCAATCGTACCTCCATTTTCGATCACCATGATCTGGCGCTCTATTTCGTGCTCGATGGCACGCTGCACGTTGCGGAATGAGTTCATGTTCTTCACCTCTACCTTTGTACCCCAAAGCGGTGAATCTTTCAGCATCACCGAAATATTGGCGTCGCAACGCAATGAGCCTTCTTCCATGTTGCCGTCGCAAATCTCCAGATAACGCACCAGACGGCGGATTTCCGTCAGGTAATTATAAGCTTCTTCTGAATCACGGATATCCGGTTCCGAAACGATCTCAATCAGCGGCACGCCGGCACGGTTCAGGTCAATCAGCGTTTCGGTTTCGCCTGCCAAGTGTATGGATTTACCAGCATCCTCTTCCATGTGAATCCGTGTAATACCGATACGTTTGTCATTGCCTGCAGCATCTTTTACGTCCAGATAGCCAGCCGTACAAATAGGTGTTTTGTCCTGCGTGATCTGGTAGCCTTTCGGAAGATCCGGGTAGAAATAGTTTTTGCGGGCGTAGATGTTGTAGCGTCTGATGTCGCAGTTTGTCGCCAAACCCATCTTCACAGCCATCTCCACCACAGACTTATTTATGCGTGGCAGCGTACCGGGGTGACCCAGTGTAATTACGCTCAGGTTTGTGTTTGGCAGTACGCCATACTCGGTTGAGTCAGACGAGTAGGCCTTGCTCTCTGTCAGCAGCTGGGCGTGTACTTCCAGACCGATAATCGCCTGGTATTTGTCTCTTATTGCTTTATCCATGATTCTTATTTGGAAAGCTGTGCTTTTATATGTCTAATTTGGGATATATACTAGTCGATAAATGACTTTTTTTCTGTTACCATCATAAAGACTAGGTACAAAGCCAGACTGTTAATCAATAGTAAACCCAGCAGGTATACCCATTGCTGTTTCTTGTTTTGCTCTTGTTGCTGAAAGCTCTTCAGTATAAAAATGAGCCCAACTGGAGCCAGCAACAAGCCAAGAGCAGCGGGACCAAAACCTACTATTTCTTTTGCGGGGCTCATCAGCTTTATATACCTTGTCAGTAAGCTTAGCGGAACTGCCGAACCAACTGCCCAAAGTATAAAGGTATAAAATGATTTAGCCTTGTCTAAATAAGGCGTTTCTATACCTGCCACTTACCTATTGCAGTAGACCTTTCACCAATTCCTGTGCCTTACCTGGCACGGCCTGCAAACCAGCAACTTCCTTGCCACCAGCAGTAGCGTAGAACGGCTGTCCACCGCCCCCTCCTTTTATCTCTTTGGCGAGTTCGCGCACCATTTGGCTGGCGTTCAGTTTTCGGTCAGCAACCAGGTTATCCGACAGCATCACCGCAATCTGTGGCTTGCCGTCAATCTCGGCGGCCAGTACCAGCACCAGGTTGTCAACTGCCTGACGCATGTCGAAAGCCAGTTTTTTCAGGTAGTCGGCGTTGCTTACATCTACTTTTTCCGCAACAAAGTTAACCCCATCAATCGATTGGGTTTTCTGTACCAGACTTTCTTTCAGGCTAGTGAGTTGCTTCAGCTCAAATTGCTCGAGTTGCTTTTGCAGGGCTTTGTTGTCTTCCTGCAACTTCTGCACAGCACCTGAAATATTGCTGTGTGTACCGAGTACTTCACGCACGGCGTTCAGCTCGTTCAGCTGTTGCTGCATGTATTCTTCTGCTGTTGCTGCTGTGGTTGCCTCGATGCGACGCACGCCAGCAGCTACGGAGCTTTCTGATAGAATTTTGAAATAACCGATTTCACCAGTGTTGTGCACGTGTATACCACCGCAAAGCTCCACAGAGTGGTCACGGTCGAAGGCTATCACACGAACAAACTCGCCGTATTTCTCACCAAACAGTGCCATGGCACCCATTTCTTTGGCTTGGGCAATTGGCACGTTGCGTTGCTCTTCTAAAGGTATAGCCTGGCGCACACGCTGGTTCACGATTGTTTCAACTTCCCGCAGTTGCTCGTCGGTTACTTTGGAGAAGTGCGAGAAGTCGAAACGGAGTACTTTTTCGTTCACCAAAGAGCCTTTTTGCTGCACATGCTCACCTAAAACTTTACGTAAAGCGGCATGCAGTAAGTGCGTAGCAGAGTGGTTCTTACGAATCAGGTTGCGGCGCTCAAAATCGACTTCGCTTTTGAAAGTAGCCTCTATATTCTGTGGCAGCTTAGAAGTGATGTGCAGAATCAGGTCGTTCTCCTTTTTCGTGTCGAGCACTTCAATTTGCTCTGCATCCGAAATCAAATATCCCGTGTCACCTACTTGTCCGCCGCTTTCGGCATAGAACGGCGTGCGGTCGAGCACAACATGGTACTCACTCTTGTTCTTGGTCTTCACCTGACGGTAGCGCACAATGTGCGAATCAGCCACGTTATGCTCGTAACCTAAAAACTCCGTCTCCACGTCTGGCTGAATAATCACCCAGTCGCTCTGCTCCGATGCCGAAGCGTTGCGGGAGCGGTTTTTCTGCTGCTCCATCTCTACACCAAAACCAGCTTCGTCCACCTTCAGGCCTTTTTCGCGCGCAATCAGCGCAGTCAGGTCCAGCGGGAACCCGAAGGTATCGTACAGTTCGAAGGCGGTTTTGCCGTCGATGGTATTGTTGTTCTCTTTAAATCTGGCTTCCAACGCATCAAGTCGCTTCAAACCATTTTCCAGCGTGCGCAGGAAGGCATTCTCTTCTTCCTCAATCACGCGCTGCACAAAGCTAAGTTGTGCCTTCAGTTCCGGGAACACGGTTTCCATCTGGTCGGCCAGCACAGCTGCCAGTTTGTAGAGGAATGGCTTTTTGAAGTCCAGGAAAGTGAAGCTATACCTAACAGCACGGCGCAAAATGCGACGAATCACATAGCCTGCCTTGTTGTTAGAGGGCAGCTGTCCATCCGAAATCGCGAAGGCAATAGCACGTATATGGTCGGCCATCACGCGGATAGCAATGTCTACTTGCTCGTTCTCACCATAAAGTACACCGGCCTCTTTGGCGATGAACTGAATCAGCGGCTGAAACACATCGGTATCGTAGTTGGAGCGCTTGCCCTGTATGGCCATGCACAAACGCTCGAAGCCCATACCTGTATCCACGTGCTGCGCAGGCAGTTTCACCAGCGAGGCGTCGGCCAGTCGGTTGAACTCCATGAATACGTTGTTCCAGATTTCGACAACCTGCGGATGGTCTGCATTCACGAGTGTTTTACCATCAACCTGCGCACGTTCTTCGTCGGTACGCAAATCCACGTGTATCTCCGAACACGGACCACAGGGACCTGTGTCGCCCATTTCCCAAAAGTTGTCCTTCTTGTTGCCCATCAGAATACGGTCTTCCGCAATCATAGACTTCCAGATGTCAAATGCTTCCTGGTCCATTGGCAGGTTCTCAGAGCTATCACCCTGGAAAACTGACACATACAGCCTGTCTTTCGGCAGTTGGTATACCTCTGTCAACAGCTCCCATGACCAGGCAAGGGCTTCTTTCTTGAAATAGTCACCAAATGACCAGTTGCCCAGCATCTCGAACATGGTGTGGTGGTAGGTGTCGTAGCCTACTTCCTCCAGGTCGTTGTGTTTGCCCGATACACGCAGACACTTTTGGGTGTCGGCAATGCGCTTAGACGGGGCTGGTTTGTTGCCCAGGAAGTAATCCTTGAAAGGCGCCATACCTGAGTTGATAAACATCAGGGTGGGGTCATCCTTTACCACAAGGGGTGCTGACGACACGATCTGGTGCTGTCGCTGCGCGAAGAAGTCAAGAAACTTTTGTCTAATCTCAGCTGAGTTCATCTATGATTATTAAGCCTTTAGATACAATCTGCTATACTTGTTGTTTAATAACAAAAAATATAGAATTTTTGCCTTATAGAAACAGCCCTTTCGGGCAATGCTTATGCGGGCCTGCATTAGGGCAAAAGTAGCAATTTTAGCCGTAATAGTGCGTGCTATACCCGAAAATTAGTGCTGTGACCCTATACCTTGAAACCGACACTATGCCTTATAAAGAGAAAGAAATCGAAAAGCAGTACTACACCATCGGGGAAGTAGCTGCCATTTTTGACGTTGCCCCTTCGCTGATCCGCTTCTGGGAGACCGAGTTTGACCAGCTCAAGCCAAAGAAAAACAAGAAAGGCAATCGTCAGTACACCGCCAAAGACATTGAAGAACTGCGTTCGGTTTACCATCTGGTGAAAGAGCGCGGTTTTACGATTCAGGGCGCCAAGGAAGTACTCAAGAACAAATCGGTACAAACCAAGGATAAGATTGAGATCATCAACTCGCTGGAGAAAGTGCGTTCTTTCCTGGTAGGTATAAAAGAGCAGCTGAACACAAAAAGCTAAGCCTGCGTACCTTGGTGCATGTCACACGAAGCTCAATTTGAAGTTGCCCTCTCATTTTTGCCCCACGTCGGCGACCAGCTGACAAAGGTGCTCGTGAGCTATTGCGGCTCCGCCAAAGCTGTGTTCGATGCGCCTGTTGCCAAACTGATGAAGGTGCCAGGTATAGTTGAAAAGGTTGCTAAAAGTATACGCGACAACGGCCGCCAAGCTTTGCTGGAGGCGGAAGATGTGCTTAAAAAGGCGGCAGATAAAGATGTTCAGTTGTTGTTCTATACCTCTCCGAAGTACCCGAACCGACTAAAACAGCTTCCTGACTCTCCGCCCCTACTCTATTTCCGTGGTAACACCGACTTAAACCATCGCCGCATTATCAGTATTGTAGGCACCCGTTAACCAACGAGTTATGGTCAAGGTATAACCGAGCGGATAGTTGAAGAGCTGAAGCCCTATAATGTGATGATTGTCAGCGGGCTTGCTTACGGCATTGACATTGCCTCACATCGGGCCGCTTTGCAGGCGGGCTTGCCCACTATTGGCGTTATGGCTTCCGGTCCTGACACGATTTACCCAGGCGTGCACAAGAAGTATGCAGAGAAAATGCTCGAGCAAGGCGGTATGATTACAGAGAATACCTTCGGCACCAAACCCGATGCGCCACGTTTTCCGGCCCGCAACCGCATCATTGCAGGGTATGTCCGACTGCACGATTGTGTTGGAAGCGGCTTTTAAAAGTGGCACCTTGATCACCGCGGATATTGCCCATAGCTATGATAAAGACGTAATGGCTGTGCCCGGAAATATAAACTCACCCATGTCGGAAGGCACGAACTGGCTTATTAAATCGCACCAAGCTGCCGTGCTGACCTCCACACAAGACCAGATCGAACTATTGAACTGGGATGTGGAAGATAACTTGGCGGCGAAACGTGCGAAGTCTATACCTTCGCTAGATCCGGCGGACTTTACACCCGAAGAAATGCAGGTACTGCAAGTGCTGATTCAATCTGGTGAAGAGCAAATGGACAACTTGGGATGGAAGTCACAAGTACCGGTTAGTCAATTGGCCTCCGTGCTGTTATCGCTTGAGTTTAAAGGAATGGTGAAAGCCATGCCAGGGAAGCGTTTTGCCCTGATCCGACAAATTTTAATAGATTAAAGTGTTGATTTGCCAGATAGAGTAATTTCGTATTCCTCATTTTAAGTGTATAGTCTACATGCAGAATTTTTATCTCTTCGTGAAATCAGCTTATAGTTTTAAACTTTGAACTCTTAAACTAAAGAAATCTTGCTTCTCTACAACAACGCCTTCCTACCATTGCAAGACCTGAAGCTCCCAGTTACGAATCGTGCTTTTCAGTATAATGATGGGTTTTTTGATACAATGATGGTGGTTGCTGGCAAGTTGTGTTATTGGCGCGACCATCAGGCGCGTATGCGGGAAGCTGCTGACGCTTTGAGCTTAGCTATACCTGACAGTTTTTGGAATGGTGAGTTGAAAGATAACCTGTTGCAGTTGGCCAAACAGCGCAAGGCTTTAAAGTATGGCCGCATCAAATTAAAGGTATGGCGAACTGGTGGCGGTCTTTACTCTCCACAATCAAATGAAGTGGAGTGGCTGGCGACGGCCCAGGTTGCACAACCTATACCTGATGCAGGTATGCGGATCGGGATTTGCAAGTCAGTAAATACAATTTTTTCTCCCCTCTCCCATTTTAAAGGTCCTCAAGCCCCGCTTTATGTGCTGGCAGGTATAGAGAAACAGGCCAGTAGTTTTGATGATATGCTTCTCTTAGATGCAGAAGGACATGTCTCAGAACTGATTTCTTCCAATATCTTCTGGATGAGGGAAGAAGTGCTGATGACCCCTCCGCTGGAGACAGGGTGTATAAACGGTATTTTGCGGAGAAACATTCTGCGCTGGTATGAGCAACAAGGTATAGCTGTGCAGGAGATTTTAGCTAAACCAGAAGAGCTGGCTCACGCTGATTGTGTGTTTGCTTCGAATGTGACAGGTATAAGAAATATAAACCAGCTGGAACAAACTACTTTAGCGACTGAAAGCAATTGGCTACAGGGCATAAAATATGGCTTGCAGATATAAACAGGTATAGCTGGATAATGGAACCAGCGTCTTTACCTTATACCTTAAACTTAATTATTGTTCGTGCGTCTGTTTTGTATTTTCTGACAGAGAAACAAGTCTCTTTTTTTGGCTGCAGCGTTCATGCACGTTCCTGCTCTCAAATTAACCTCATTAACTTTATGTTTTGCCAAACTATAACTTAAGATGATGCAGCAAAAAATTTCAGTAGGCCTTCTGGGCTTCGGAATGGCCGGACGGGTCTTTCATGCACCCATTGTGTCAGCTATCGGCGGTTTGAGACTCAGCAAAATAAAAGCGAATCGACCCGAAAGCATTGCCCTGGCAAAACAGCTATACCCTGATACAACCGTTGTTAGTGACACTTCTCCAGTCTTGGAAGACCCTGAGATTGAGCTGGTGATAGTTGCGACGACCAACGCTACTCATTTCGAGCTGGCAAAAGCTGCCTTGCAAGCCGGAAAGCATGTGGTTGTCGAAAAGCCCTTTACCGTGACTTCAAAAGAGGCAAACGAACTCATAGAATTAGCCCGTGCTGAACGAAAGCTGCTGACTGTGTATCAAAACCGCCGTTGGGACAGCGATTTTAAGACAGTAACAAAACTGCTCGAAAATGAAATGTTAGGGCGATTAGTAGAGTATGAAGCGCACTTCGACCGTTTCCGGCCTATACCTGCCCACAACACCTGGAAGGAAGAAAACCAGCCAGGCACAGGTATACTGTATGACCTCGGCTCTCACCTCATCGATCAGGCACTTGTTTTGTTTGGCACTCCCCGGGAGGTATACGCCGACTTACGCACCCAGCGCAGCTGCGGGCAGATCATCGATAGCTTTGACCTGAGTCTCTATTATGCCAATGGCTTTAAAGCAATTTTGAAAGCAGGTATGCTGGTGAGGCAGCCGGGCCCTCGCTTTCTACTTTCAGGCGACCAAGGCTCTTTTGTAAAGTATGGCCTCGATGTGCAGGAAGCTGCCCTGAAAGCCGGCCTCGCTCCTACGGCACCAAATTGGGGCGAGGAGCCGGAAGAGATCTGGGGCAGGCTGGATACAGAAGTACACGGACAAAGAATCGTGGGTAAGATCCAGAGTGAAGCGGGTGATTATAGGGGCTTTTACGAGAATGTCCGCGATTCCATCTTAGGTATAGCAGAACTTGATGTGAAAGCTGTACAGGCTCGCAATACCATCCGAATCATTGAACTGGCCATGCAGAGTAATGAAAAGAAGCGTCGTTTTCCTTTTGAATAATAGCGTGTGTTGGCGAATATTGGGAGCAACCCTCATTTTTTAAGGCAGACTGTCGTATATTTGTAGCTACAAACATTGCATATTTATTACATGGAATCATTAAAAGGAAAAAGTGCTCTGATCACAGGCGCTGGTAAAGGTATAGGCCGTGCCATAGCAATTGCGCTGGCCAAAGAAGGTGTAAATGTAGGTCTGCTAGCCCGTACAACATCACAACTGGAAGAAGTGGCAGCAGAAGTGCAGCAACTGGGCGTAAAAGCTGCTGTCGCTACCGCTGATGTGACGGATATAAACTCAGTGAATGAAGCAGTGAAATATATCGGCACTGAACTTGGCCCGATCGACATCCTGATCAATAACGCAGGTACTGCTAAGTTTGGCAAATTTCTGGAACTGGAGCCTGCTGACTGGGAGCATATTATTCGTGTCAACCTGATGGGGGTATATTTTGTAACCCGCGCCATGCTGCCCGAAATGATCGAGCGCCAGACAGGTGATATCATCAACATATCTTCTACAGCCGGACAGCGGGGTGCTCCGGTTACGAGTGCCTATAGTGCTTCGAAATTTGCTGTTATTGGTTTGTCTGAGTCGCTGATGCAGGAGGTGCGCAAGCATAATATCCGGGTGAGCACGCTTACACCAAGTACTGTGGCAACTGACATGGCCATTGATCTGAATCTGACTGATGGCAACCCGGAGCGCGTGATGCAACCAGAAGACTTTGCCGAACTGATCGTGGCACAGCTCAAACTGAACCGTCGCGTATTCATCAAGGAAGCCGGAATCTGGTCCACTAACCCATAACAAACAAAAGGCCCGAAGCTTAACTTCGGGCCTTTTGTTTTAAGCCTCTATACCTTAAACTGTTATACCGCAACAGGCGCTTTTATACCTGGGTGCGATACGTAATTTTCCAGTTTAAAGTCCTCGAACTTGAAGTCGAAAATATCCTTTACTTCCGGATTCAGATGCAAAGTCGGTAGTGAATGCGGGGCTCGGGTGAGTTGCAACTGTGCCTGCTCCAGGTGATTCAGGTATAGGTGCGTGTCGCCGCCAGTCCAGATAAACTCTCCTGGCTCCAACCCGGTTACCTGAGCCATCATTAACACCAGCAAAGCATAGGAGGCAATGTTGAACGGCACGCCCAGAAACACATCGGCTGAGCGCTGGTATAGCTGGCAACTCAATTTCCCTTCGGCTACATAAAACTGGTAGAAAGCATGGCATGGCGGTAACTTCATGTGCTCAATCTCAGCCACGTTCCAGGCACTCACAATGATGCGGCGAGAGTCGGGGTTATTTTTGAGTTGGTTCACCACCTGGGTAATTTGATCGATGTGGCGACCGTCAGGCGTTGGCCAGCTGCGCCACTGCGATCCGTATACCGGACCAAGATTTCCTTGCGCATCCGCCCACTCATCCCAAATGGTAACGCCGTTTTCTTTAAGATAGGCGATGTTAGTGTCCCCTTTCAAAAACCACAGCAGCTCATGGATGATAGACTTCAGGTGTACCTTTTTGGTCGTAACCAACGGAAAGCCCTCTGACAGGTCGAAACGCATCTGGTAGCCGAACACACTGAGGGTACCGGTGCCGGTACGGTCTTCTTTTTTCATCCCGTTTTCAAGGATGTGCTGCATCAGGTCCAGGTACTGTTTCATAAGGTATAGCGGTAAAGAGTGTATTGGAATCTTAAATATAAGGCAAAAATAAACCTGCCAAAAACCCGATACCTTTTTTAAATGGCTCAAGGTATAGCAGGTTGTTTACTTGTAAAGGTTAATGAGATTTAAAACGCTTTAAGGCTGCGCAGTACCCGGCATGCGGTTCACGATTTCCTGCACCTGACTTTTCACTTTGCTGTAGCCGGCATCAAAGTTTTTTATGGCGCCTTCGGTCCAGCCGCGCCAGAGCAGTTGTTTTGACTTTGGATTGATCACATCCACGATCAGCGTACCTTGCTTAAAGAGGTCTACAGCGCGATAACCAGGCAGTTCAGCATTGCCATAGCTATACCTGTAGCCAGTCATATAGGCGTAGCTATACCCAAAACCCGGGCCATAAAGCTCGGGCTTGTCCATGGCATCGGGCACCGAAACACTCACATCGTAGGCCACCAGCATATCCGGGTTTACAGTAGTTTTGGTGTAGCCTTTGCGCTGCAACTCTTCCTCTATTGCCTGCAGCAGGTGTTGGTGCAGGTCAGCATTAAAGCCGGGCGCGTAGGCAGACGCTGCCGTTAGTTTAGGCTGATACCAGGCATACGTGGCTTTTTTGCCCAAAATTCCTTCGGATGAACTAATGCTATTGGTGTTTTCAATGCCGGAAGTGGCTACGCATGAGCTGAAAAACAGTACGCACAGCAAAAGGCATAGCGTAGATGTAAGTTTAGTTTGCATGCTTTTCATAGTTGATGTGGGTGTTGCAGGCGAAGGTATACGGCTTCGCTACTCCCCTCCTTACGGGAGCTTAATTTTAAGGGTGACAATTATCATCACTTGATTCCAAATTTATGTATTCTTTTGTGAATTAGTAAATTTGCAGATCCGAATTCCAAGGCATTTCATACAGAATGCCTGACAAGTCGTATTTTAAGCGGTACGCCCGGAGCTTACAATCATAAACAACGAACCCATGAACCAACACCAATTGAAGTACTCTTCAGCAGAAGAAGCCCTTTCTGTTATCAAATCAGGTGATCGCGTATTTGTGCATGGCAGTGCTGCCACACCACAGTACCTGTTACATAAACTGGCTGAGCGCGCAGATGAGCTGCGGAATGTGGAACTGGTGAGTATTTCTACTTTTGGTCAAATGCCCTGCGCGGAAGAGCGATGCAGCGATGCTTTTTACATCAACTCGCTTTTCGTGTCAGCTAACGTGCGGGAAGCCGTCAACAGTGGACGTGGCGATTATGTGCCCATCTTCCTGAGCGAAATCCCGAACCTGTTCCGCTCCGGCATCATGCCGCTCGATGTGGCTATTGTGCATGTGTCGCCACCTGACCGCCACGGCTTCTGTTCCCTGGGTGTCTCTGTGGACATTGCCCGTCAGGCTGTGGTCAGTGCCAAGCACGTTATTGCGCAGGTAAACCCCCAGATGCCCCGTACCCATGGCGATGCCCTCATTAATATCGCGCGCTTTGATGCACTAGTAGAGGTAAACGAGGCCCTTCCGGAAGTTGACTATGGCCCGCGTATCACCCAGACAGAAGAAACAATTGGCCGCTACATTGCCGGACTGGTAGAAGATGGCGCTACCCTGCAAATGGGTATAGGTGCTATACCTGATGCCACACTCAACAGCCTGACCAATCACAAAGGGCTGGGTATTCATACGGAGATGTTCTCCAACGGCGTGCTGCCACTGATTGAGCAGGGCGTGATCACCAATGAATTCAAGAAGAAACACAGGGGAAGAATCGCGACTGGTTTTATTGTCGGCAATCGCAAACTCTACGATTTTGTGGATGACAACCCGCTGATCACGATGCTGAGCTCTGACTATGTAAACGATGTGACTGTTATTCGCTCTAACCCCAAGGTAACGGCAATCAACAGCGCGATCGAGATCGATCTGACCGGCCAGGTGGTGTCTGATTCAATTGGTACCTACCAGTATTCAGGTATAGGCGGGCAGATGGATTTTATCCGTGGTGCTGCTCTCTCGAGAGGCGGCAAGCCCATTATTGCGCTGCCTTCTATGACGAACAAAGGTATTTCGCGGATCACCCCATACATTAACCAGGGTGCAGGCGTGGTAACGACGCGTGCGCATGTGCACTATGTGGTAACAGAATACGGTGTTGCTTATTTGTACGGGAAAAATCTGCGGCAGCGTGCCAAGGCTTTGATCGAGATCGCGCATCCAACGCATCGTGCCAGACTGGAAGAGGAAGCGTATAAGCGATTCAAAAACTTATAAGCAGAGTGTTAAACTTTCGCTTTTAGTTTGCGTGTATGGGAAGGTTACTAGACTTGTCTTATGGATATTTCAATTTCACCTTCCCGTATACCTACCCCCCGCCCGGAATGGGTGTTGCGTTTCGCCCGCATCGGCCTGATCGCTAAAGGAATTGTGTACTGCCTAGTTGGAGCGCTTGCTTTTATGGCTGCCTTTGAACTGGGTGGACAAACAGCGCAGGGCGCCGGCAAGACAGGCGTTTTTCAGTTTATACTGGAGCAACCTTATGGCAAAGTGCTGTTGGCGATTGTGGCGGCTGGTATGTTGTGCTATACCTTGTGGCGCTTGATCCAGGCCATCCGAGATACGGAAGAGAAAGGAACAGACGCTAAAGGTATAGGAAAGCGCATCGGTTATGCCTTTAGCGGGGCTGTTTATGGTGCGCTGGCCTTTACTGCTGCTCAATTGCTACTGGGTAATGGCGGAGGCGACAACGGCTCGGATTCGCGCCAGACGCTGGCCCGCGAGTTACTGTCCCAGCCTTTCGGGCAGTGGTTGCTGGGAGCTGTAGCTGTTGGTACCATGGTAATGGGCATTTACCAGTTTTACCGCGCCTATTCTGGAAAATACATGAGCAAAGTGCAGGCAGAACAGCTCAAACCTGAACTCAGAACTTCGCTGGTACGCGCCGGAATGGTGGGCTATATTGCCCGCGGATTTGTCTGGCTGATCATCGGTTTTCTCCTCTTGCGCGCCGCCATTAATTCAAATTCCAGTGAGGCAGGCAGTAGTTCACAGGCCTTCCAGTTTCTGGAGGAGGCTTCCTACGGCTCATACCTGCTGGGTATTCTGGCTTTAGGGTTGATCTGTTATGGCGTCTTCATGTTTGTGCGGGCCAAGTGCGAAGTGATCAGTACAAAGGTCTAGCCCGGCCTTTTTGTCACCTGTAGTAATACATCCGTCCAAGCCTCATCTTACTAGGTGATCTGGCTATTGACCCTTCCATGGAAAGGTATTTAGTTTGCCGCTGGGTCACTAGCCACATTTACGTAATGTTAAGTACTGAACCGTGGCGAATTATAATATTATTCTGAAATGTTAATTCAGCAGTACTGTTAAACCAAAATTGACTTGCAATCTGTTAATAGGATATAACTTTTGCGTTATATTTGACTCAAACTTTGCAACTATCCGACTGCCTGATGACAAACGGTTCTTTTAAAATATTTATACTGGATGATGACATCTGGTATAGTGAACTGCTGGAGTACCACCTCTCGTTAAACCCGGATTACGAAATCCGGAAGTTTCATGCAGCTAACGACTGTCTGGCCAACATGCACCTGCTGCCCAATGTGGTAACGCTCGATTATTCGTTGCCTGATAAAAACGGCTCGGAAGTACTCAAACGCATAAAAGAACAGAATCCGGATGTGCAGGTCGTGGTAATTTCTGGTCAGGAAGACGTGGCCACAGCTGTAGACCTGCTCAAACTAGGCGCTTACGACTACATTGTAAAGGACGAAGACACCCCGGAGCGACTCTGGAATACGATCAACAAGATTCGGGAAAACGTGTCGCTGCGTGAAGAGATCGACCACCTGAAAGAAGAGATAGGTCAGAAATACGACTTCAGCAAAGTGATCATTGGTAACAGCGACGCCATCAAAAAGGTGTTTAACCTGATGGACAAAGCCTCGAAAACCAATATTACCGTATCGGTGCACGGTGAAACGGGTACCGGTAAGGAACTTGTAGCCAAAGCGATACACTATAACAGCACCCGCAAAAAAGCACCCTATGTGGCTGTAAACGTAGCAGCTATACCTCGCGAATTGATTGAAAGTGAACTGTTCGGGCATGAAAAAGGAGCCTTCACTGGGGCCGTATCCCGCCGCCTCGGTAAGTTTGAAGAAGCGAACAAGGGTACCATCTTTCTGGATGAGATCGGTGAACTGGACATTAGCCTGCAATCTAAATTGCTTCGGGTACTTCAGGAAAAAGAGATTACCCGTGTAGGTGGTAACGCTGTGGTACCGGTGGATGTGCGCATTATTGTTGCCACGCACAAAAACCTGGCTGAAGAAGTAAAGAAAGGCCGGTTCAGGGAAGACTTGTATTATCGCTTACTGGGATTGCCTATCCAGTTGCCGCCTTTGCGCGAAAGAGGCAGTGATATTCTGGTACTGGCAAAGTTTTTCATTGACGCCTTCGCCAAAGAAAATGGCATCGGACGCAAATACTTGTCGCCTGAAGCGCAGCAAAAGCTCCTCTCCTATGCTTTCCCGGGTAACGTACGTGAGCTGAAAGCGTTGGTAGAACTAGCTGTCGTGCTGGCAGATGAGGATGCTATACAGGAGCAGGACATCAATTTCTCGGCCAGCCACATGGATAAGGATTTCCTGGCCGAAGAGCGCAGTCTGAAAGAGTACACAACAGCCATCATTCAGCGCTTCCTGGATAGGTATGACTACAATGTGCTGCTGGTAGCTGACAAACTTGATATTGGCAAATCAACGATCTACCGGATGATCCAGAGCCATGAACTTACAGTGAAGTAAGGTATAGCACTCCTATGGGGCGGCTAATTAAGTGCGCTGTTATGGTTGGTTGAAAGAGCAGGTTTAGCAGTTCGGAAGCGTAACCGTAAAAGTGGAACCTTTGTCTAGCTCGCTATCCAGACTGATCTGGCCACCCATCAGCTTTACTTGTTGGTTCACAATATATAATCCCAATCCGTTTCCTTCTGCTACTTTCGGAGCAAAGCGCCGGTGCATCTGAAACAAATCCTTGCCGATACGAACCAGGTCCATGCCAATGCCATTGTCTTGTACCTGAATGGTGATGAACTCATCGTGCAGCAAAGCTGATACTCTTATGATTGTTTGGCGGTTAGGACTGCGGTATTTCAGCGCATTGGAGATCAGGTTGCGGAGTATGCTATTTAAATAGGCTTTGATGGTGTGGATCACGATCTTGTCAGCCATTTCCAGTTCCACGAAAGCACCGCTCTGCCGGATCTCTCCCTGATAGAAATTGAAAATACGCTTGATCGTTTTAACGACATCTACTTCCTCCTTGCTTTCCTTACCTGTCGATTGTAACGCAATAAGCTCGTTTAGATCGCGCAGCATCACATCAATTGACTCTACAGTGTGCAGTAGGTAGCGCTTCAGCTCCGTCTCTTTGTTATCCGGAAGGCTGCTCTGCAGAAGTCTTGCAAAACCGAGCGCATTGGCAACCGGCTTTCGCATGTCATGGGCCAGTATCTTCCGGAATATTTCCAGCTCGTCGTTTTGCACTTTCAACAGCGCTGTGTAGTTCTCAAGCTCGATCTCTTTGTGTTTTTTTTCGGTGACGTCTTTTGCAATACCAAAAATTGCCATTACGCGGTCTTCATCCTTTAGCGGAAAATTAGTAACGTCCAGGTATTTAAAGCCGTTTTTACTGATAATAGCTGTTTCGTAGCGCTGTGGTTTGTCCTGCATTGATTCCAGGAATCGATCCCTTGTGAAGGCTCTCATACTTTCATCGATTAAGGGCTCGAAATTCTGGCCGATCAACATCTCCCGACCATACCCAGTGATACGACACACCTCTTCATTGACCATCATAAAATTCCCCTCCAGATCCAGTAAATAAATGGCATCCGGATGGTTCAGAAAGAGCGTCTGGTAAAGTTTTTCGAACTGATAAAGTTCCGATTCCTTATTTATATCCATCAGTATTGGGATATCTGCAGTTGTGATCTAGGCTCGTTTTCTAATGTACGGCTGCAAGCAGGAATCGACGTCTTTTAAGGGCCAATTTCAACATGTTATTTTCTTTACCAATTGTCCCCAAGCACCCACAAAAAAAGCGAAACAGAATGCCAGGCCGTTTCAACTATTTCAGTGTGAGAAGGTATAGGAAGTTTCCGGCGGAATAACTTACATAATGGTAATTGACTGAGCTAAAAATAACAGAAAACTATTTTCCGCTTATACCTTTTTTTAGCCCCTGAAGGGCTCCTTTCTTGGGTAAATTTCATTGTTTACGTACTGCTGCTGTTTAATCACATATTGATCATTATGCACTTTGCCATGTCTTCAGGTATAGAAGATAAGTCAACTCCCAGGTTATACGTCATGGCATCCACAATTGAGTCAGTTGGTTACTTTGCTTTTTTTGGACTTGCCTATACCTGAAGCATGCAGCAGAATTTAAAGTTAACATAGTAATGTACTATTTAACATGGGTTAAGGTATAGTTAATTTTTGGCTTCTGAAATCCATAACACGGGTCGTAAGCGGTCATTTTTCCATCTCACTTCACCGGCCAGCATTTCTGGCTACGGTGTGTGTTTATTGGCTTTATTAAATATTGATAATATTTATTGTGTCAAAAAATTCTGATTTTCATTAAAATTATATCCTCCCATCGATTGTTACCTCACTGAAAAGCGATAATTTGCGTACAAATCCGCCCCTGTTTTTTTACTCGGATCTCATTGATTACATGATAGAAATTTCAAACGAGCTGCAGCTACTGCGACAGGAGTTCGAAAAAGAAAGAAAAGCACGACAGGAAGCTGAACTTACGGCTGCCAGACTGGCCAGCGAACTGCAGCAACTCCGCACCAATCAGTCAGATACATCGTCTGAGCTCGTGCAGAATATCATGCACATGGTGCCAAGCATCGTGTATATCTACGACCTCGACCAGAATAAAAGCATCTACCTGAACAATGGCATAAAGACCATTCTGGGCTATACCCAGCAGGATCTGGATGCTATGGATGGCCACTTCTTTATGTCTGTGGTACAGGATGCTGATAAGCCCCTTTTGCTGCAGCACTCTGCCGGCATGCTGAGTGCCCGGGATGGTGAAGTGCGCGAAATTACCTATAGTGTGCGGGCCAGCGATGGTTCCAATAGAATTCTGTTTTGCCGCGAGGCTGTTTTCAGACGTGATGCTGATGGCAAAGTAATTCAGATCATCGGATCGGCGGAAGACACGACCAAACTGCGACACAAGAACCAGGAACTTGCCGAGCAGAAAGAGTTCTATGAAGCTATACTGAACAATCTCCCTTCGGATGTGGCCGTTTATGACGATCAGCTGCGTTATATTTTTGTGAATCCGACAGCCGTGTCGGACCCTCACCTGCGGGAGTGGATCATCAATAAAACGAATGAAGAGTACTGTGCCTACCGCAACGTGCCGCTGCACCGCATCGAAAATCGGGGCAAGCATCTGCTTAAGGTTATGGAGGAGCGTTGCCAAGTTTCTTTTGAAGAAAAGCTGGTTGACAAGCAGGGCAATGCCAGCTACCATATCCGTAAACTAAATCCTGTCCTGAATGAGCAGGGCGAAGTAAGGCTCGTTATCGGGCATGGGCTCAACATTACCGATCTGCACAACGCCCAGCAAGAGATCAAGAACAGTGAAGCCAAGATCCGGGCTATACTTGACGCTATACCTGACCTCATGTTTATCGTCGACAAAAATGGGATATACCTGGAAATGCATAACGAACATTCGCAGCACAGCGTAATGCACTCGTCCGAGGTAATCGGTAAGTCGCTTTTTGACCTGCTCCCTGCATCTCTCAGCCAGAAAACCTTTGACCTGATACAGGAAGTGCTTGCAACCGGACAGCTGCATTCCGTTGACTACGAACTGAACGACCGCTACTATGAAGGGCGTATCGTAAAGCATATTGAAGAACAGGTGCTCACCATTGTGCGCGATGTGACGGATGAGCGAAAGGCCGCTATCGAAGTAAAAGAGAAAAATGACTTCATCCGGCTCGTGCTCGACACTAGCCCTACCCTGATTTATGTAAAGGACGCTGCAGGAAACTATAAACTCGTGAACCATGAATGCGCTGCGTTTTTTGGTTTGGAGCCAGCAGATCTTCTGAATCAGAATACCCACAATTTACATAATGTGCCACAAGAGGTGCAGCACTACAGCCGCGTCGATCAAATTGTGATTGAGTCAGGTCAGGAACTGCGTGTACAAGACAGCTATACCTTGCCGGACGGTCGTGTAGAATGGTTCAACACCATCAAAAAGCCGCTCACCACAAAAGATGGAGAAGTGCAAGTGCTGGGTATATCCACGAACATCACGGAGCAATACAACGCCAATAAGCGATTGGAGGAAAGTGAAGAACTGCATAGACTGCTGTCCGAAAATTCTCGTGACCTGGTGTGTCTGCACGATGCGGACGGCAACTACCTCTATGTATCAAATGCCGTGGAAGACTTGCTAGGCTACAAGCCTGCTGAGTTGATTGGTGTTTCGGCCTATTCCATTACACACCCGGATGATGTACATAAAGTGCACAACATGGGGCACCAGGTTGCATTTAAGCACAAGCACAACATCACTGTGCAGCACCGAAAAATGCATCGCGCTGGTTATTATATCTGGGTTGAAACCAGCATTAAGCCGATCACAGACGAAGCTGGAAATGTGATCAAGATTCAATCCTCTTCCCGTGATATAACGGAACGTCGCCTGGCAGAAGAAGCGCTAAAGAAGGGTGAGAAAAAATACCGCGACCTGATCAAGTATAGCCAGGCCTACCTGTGTACGCACGACATGCAGGGTGTTATCCTGTCTGTTAATCCGTTCCTGGTCGAGATGCTGGGATATACAGAAGAGGAGATCATTGGCAAGGAGTTAAAACAATTCTTCCCACTCCTCCACCGCCAGCACTTCCCGGATTATCTGAAGCAATTTGAAGAAAGTACCGTGGCCAAAGGTATCCTCTGCGTGCTGCGCAAAGACAAAGAAGAGCGCTTCCTCAATTACCAGAATTACAAAGTAAGTGAAGACGGACAGGAGCCTTATGTGATCGGTATAGCGCACGATGTGACCGACCGGATCCAGACTGAACGCGAGCTTAAAAATGCGAAGGAAGCAGCAGAAGAATCGGCGCGTGTGAAAGAGAATTTCCTGGCTAATATGAGTCACGAGATCAGGACACCGCTCAATGGTATACTAGGTATGAGTGGTCTTCTGAGTAAAACCCAATTGGACGAAACACAGCTCAATTACCTGAAGATCATTAACCGTTCGGCCGATAACCTGCTGGTTGTTATCAATGATATTCTGGATGTAGCAAAGATCGAAGCCGGTAAACTGGAACTCGAGTCTATACCTTTCCGGATTGAAGAGACGGTGCAGGCAGCTTATCAGACTTTAAAGTACAAGGCTGAAGAAAAGGATATTGCGCTGCTGCTTGGTAAGCTGGACCTGCCTCATACCTTGCTGCAGGGAGACCCTTACCGATTGAACCAGATCCTGCTCAATCTCCTCAACAATGCCATTAAGTTTACGGAGGAAGGAAGCGTTACCTTACATGCCAAAACATTAGAAGAAACATCTTCCACCCTGACCATCGAATTTTCAGTAGTCGATACAGGTATAGGCGTACCGTCCGATAAGAAGGATTTAATTTTCGAAGGGTTCACGCAGGCCTACTCCAGCATTACGCGGAAATACGGCGGCACAGGACTGGGACTCAGCATCTGTAAAAACCTGGTAGAGCGCCAGGGTGGCGATATCTGGGTCGAAGATAACCCGCAGGGCGGCAGTGTTTTCCACTTTATGATCACTTACCCTAAAAGTGATCTGGAAAAATTGCCTGAAAATGAGGCAGTCAATATTGACTACAGCAGTCTGGGGGCCATACAGGTATTGCTGGCAGAGGATAATGAAGTCAATATTTTCCTGGCGCAGGCTATTATGGAAGATTGGGGCTTTCAGTTAGACGTTGCCGTTAATGGCCTCGAAGCAGTAGAAATGGTGCAGCGTTCTGATTACGATATCATCCTGATGGACATTCAGATGCCTGAATTAAGTGGAATTGATGCTACACTGCAGATCAGGGCCATGAGTGACAAGCGAAAAGCAGGTATACCTATTATTGCGGTGACGGCCAATGCGCTGAAAGGAGATGCCGAAAAGTACCTGAGCGCAGGTATGAATGATTACTTGTCCAAGCCGTTCGAAGCAGAGTTATTGTATACCAAAATTGCAAGCCTGGTACCCGGGAAGCGATGTAATGACGAGGTCAGTGACACGGAAATAGCATTGGAAGAAGAGGAAATCGCCGGACCACTTTATAGCATGGAGGTCATTCAGAAAATGTCGCATAACAATGAGGCATTTATGAATCGGGCCCGCCAACTCTTCGCCGATACAATACCTGTTACGGTGCGGGACATGCAAAAAGCCCTGGAACAGGAAGACTGGAAAACAGTAAGTGCGTTGGCACATAAAGTGAAGTCCACGATTGACACCATGAAAATCGAGTCTTTAAAAGAAGCCGTGCGCTTTGTTGAGGCAAATGCGAAGCTGGAAGCTAATCTGCCAGAAGTTCGTGCAGGAGTTAATAAAATCAGGCGTGTCCTTTTGCGGGTAGTGGACCAGATCTCTGCGGAAATCAGTTTGTAATTAAGTATTAGGAATAGTATCATTGCCTGCCCTGCTCGCGTTAAGTTTTAGCAGGGCAGGCTTTTTTTGTAAAGTTTTGCCCGTAACAAACGTAAGCCCACCTGAAAGCTGTACCTATGTCATCTATGTCCTTTAGCTCCTCCCCCATTTCTATACCTGATCTGAAAGAGATTGTAACGCTGCGGCACCATCTGCACCAGCACCCTGAACTTTCCGGACTCGAGTATGAAACAAGCCACACGCTTCAGAACTTTCTGCAGCGTTATCAACCTGATGAAATAGTTTCAGAGCTAGGCGACACTGGCTTCGCAGCTATCTTCCATGGAAAAAAGCCGGATGCCGGGCCTACCGTGCTGTTTCGGGCAGAACTGGACGCGCTTCCGATACTGGAGAAAAACGAGCTTACCTATACTTCCATACAAAAAGGTGTCAGCCATAAGTGCGGGCACGATGGGCACATGGCCACGTTAGTCGGACTAGCCAGCATGCTGCATCAGCAACCCCTGTCAAAGGGGCGCGTGGTTTTGCTGTTTCAACCGGCAGAGGAAACCGGCGCCGGCGCCTGGGCAGTACTCCATACGCCCGCTTTCCAGAAAATTGCGCCGGATTATGTATTTGCGCTCCACAATTTACCCCCTTTACCGATGGGGCACGTGCTTGTGCGTTCCGACGCATTTGCTGCAGCGTCAGTGGGACTCAAAATACAGTTGTACGGAAAGGAATCACATGCTGCGGAGCCTGAGAACGGTCAGAACCCTGGAGAAGGTATGAGTGAGTTGATACAAGCCTTTACCATATTGGCACGTGACCAGCACCACTTTCAGGACCTGACGCTGCTTACCGTTGTACATGCCCGTTTGGGTGACGTTGCTTTTGGCACCAATCCGGGTTTTGCGACGGTAATGGCTACGCTGCGTGCTTTTGAGCAGGACGACCTGAATAAACTGAAGTCTCTTGCAATAGAGGCTGTTAAGTTGGTTTCGCACAAGTATAACTTAAAGTACAATTCCGAGTGGGTTGAAGAATTTCCCGCTACCAAAAACAGCGCTGAAGCAACGGCATTGGTAAAACAGGCTGCCCTAGATCTGAACATGGATGTGATTCGGGCGGTTAAGCCGGTACGCTGGTCCGAGGACTTTGGCCACTTCACCAACCTATATAAAGGCGCCTATTTTGGCCTAGGATCCGGGCCGAACCGACCGCAGTTGCACCACGCCGACTACGACTTTCCCGATGAACTTATACCTGTGGGAGCCTCCCTGTTTTACCGCATCGCGGAATCTGTTACAAACCCCTAGACTCTTTCATGTTCCATAGCTCTTATATCGAAATAAGCCGCTCAGCCTTAGCGCATAATATAACCTTTCTTAAAGCGCAATTAAGTCCGGGTACGCGCTTTTCTTCGGTTATCAAAGGGAATGCTTACGGGCATGGTATTGAGGAGTTTGGACAGCTGGCCTATACCTGTGGGGTCGATCATTTCTCTGTTTTCAGCGCCGATGAAGCCGATCGTCTGCACCGGGTTCTACCACAGGATGCTACCATCATGATCATGGGCTATATTGATGATGCGGAACTGACTTGGGCCATTGCAAACGACATTGAATTCTATGTTTTCTCGCTTGACAGGCTGGAAGCAGCAGCAAAGGCAGCAAAATCGTTACGAAAGCCTGCCCGGATACACCTCGACCTGGAGACCGGGATGAACCGTATAGGACTAGGCACCAACGAATTACCGCATGCTGCAGATATTATCATCAAAGAGCCTCAAGCATTTGAGGTCGTAGGTATATCTACACATTTTGCGGGTGCCGAGAGCAGCGAAAACGAGGATCGGGTGACAGGCCAGCTAAACCGGTTTCATTTGGCTGTGCGCTCGCTCAGGCATAAAGGACTTAGCATTCAATCGCTGCACACAGCCTGTTCTGCAGCCATGATGGCTTACCCCGAAACGCACTTGGATATGGTGCGGGTGGGGATCATGCAGTATGGGTTCTGGTCAAGTCCGGAAATCTACCAGCGTTACATGGGCATCAGCACCGACCGTACGGATCCTCTAAGGCGGCTTATTAACTGGAAGAGTCACGTGATGAGCCTAAAGTCCGTGCCGGTTGGTGAGTTTATTGGGTATGGTCAAAGTTTTCAGGCGAGTAGTGACATGCTGATTGCCGCTATACCTGTGGGGTACGCCTGGGGGTTCAGCCGCAGCCTCAGCAACCAGGGCCAGGTTCTGATCCGATCATACAGAGCACCGGTGGTGGGTATTGTTAATATGAATGTACTGATGGTCGATGTGACAGGTATACCGAATGTGGCCCTCAAAGACGAAGTGGTGCTCCTTGGCAAACAAGGCAACGAACACATAACGGTAGCCTCATTCGCCGAACTCAGTACCCAGCTCAACTACGAGTTGCTGACAAGACTCCCCTTGAATATACCCCGCATTGTTATTGATTAGGCACTGTTGTCTCCTCCTTTGCATGCAATTCGTAGCCGCAGTTATCGCAGTATTTGGCGTCAGAGCTGTGCCCTTCCTTGTGGCAATTTGGGCAGACTCTTGACGTGGAATCCAGCTTGTCAGCCCTTGACAGCTCTACTGAGACTATACCTGTGGGCACAGCGATAATGCCATAGCCCATGATCATCAGGCAACTTGCCAGAAGTTGCCCCAGGGGCGTAACCGGTGTTATATCGCCAAACCCTACAGTCGTGAGCGTTACAATGGCCCAGTAAATACTCATGGGAATGCTGGTATACCCGCTTTGTCTGCCTTCAATGACATACATCAAAGCACCCACTACGATCACCATCATCAACACAACACCCAAAAATACAGTGATCTTGGTTAAGCTGGCACGCAGTGCTTTGGACAGAACTTGTCCTTCATTAACAAATCTGGTGAGGCGGAATATCCGGGCAATACGAAGTAAGCGAAAAACCCGGATCACCAGCAGGTATTGAGAACCTAGTACGAACAGGCTCAGGTAAGTAGGAATAATGGCCAGAAAGTCTATTATCCCGAAAAAAGAGAAGATATACCTGAGAGGCTTTTGCGAACTGTAGATGCGAATAAAATATTCAATTGTAAAAAGAATTGTGAAAGACCACTCAAGTGCCTGAAATATGTGCAGGTAGTCCCTTCTCAAAGAAACAACACTCTCCAGGGAAACCACAACTACACTGGCCACAATCATGGTCAGCAGGATGATGTCAAAGGTCTTGCCCGAAGGTGTTTCAGCTTCGAAAATGATACTGTGAAGCTTCCGTTTCATAGAGCCACTTTTATGTCTTGCCATACTGCACTTTATAAGGTAGAGGAAACTCTCACAGAATCGCGGCGGAAGCGGTTGGCCATATACTGTTGTATACGCTGTTCATATTCAGTTACCTTAGCCGGGTCTACAAATACGGCACCGGTACTTTTGGCCGGATTGGCAGCCTGTGGTTTTTTCCAGCCGATCATCACCAGCATAACTGTGTCTAGCTTTGCTTTATTTTCGGCAATCGATACGATCTCTCCCACCTCTACTCTTTCTATTTCAGGGAAGATCAGCTTGAGTTCACGGCTGGCACTGACTGGCGTAAAGGAGTTGGCAAGCCGCATGAGACTGTCGGTCCGTTGACTCTGCATCTTCTGAATCTCGATCGTTCTTAAAAAGTCCTGCGTCAGGTTATTGGTAATGTCAGACGCCATACGACGCACATCCTCTGCTGACACATCGAGCTGCACCAGCTTTACCTGATGATTTGAGAGTGAATTGCTGGCTAACAAGGTGTTGTAATGGGTGATAAGTGTATCGGGCACGGGGTTGCCAACGCTGTAAATCTTGATGGTGTTGAGAGAGTCTGTGTCATTTACTTCCCATTTTATAATTTCATTGTTTCGGCTGGCGAAGTCGCGCACGATCAGGTTCTCAATTTTCTTTTTAGTCTGTACGTTTTTATAGATGTTGTAGAGAAAGTAGGCGCTCGGCGACACCACAATGAAAAGCACCACCGCCATAATGCGCGCCACGCGGAGTTCCGTGGCTTTATCGACGTAGTGCTTGGTGTCAAACTTGAGGTACTTCACGATCAGGAAAGTTGCCAGGCTGATAAAGACGGCGTTGATGAAAAACAGGTAGAAGCCTCCGAAAAAGAAGTCAAAACGCCCCAGCGCAAGCCCGTAACCCGCTGTACACAGCGGTGGCATCAGCGCGGTGGCAATGGCCACACCAGGTATAGCGTTCGATTTATCGGACCTCGAGATAGAGACGATACCTGCCACACCGCCAAAGAAAGCCACCATCACATCGAGCAAGGTTGGTTTGGTACGGGCCAGCAGTTCATTTGTAGGCTCGCCCAGGGGTGTAATCATAAAGTAAAAGGTGCTCACAATTAGACCGGCAGCAGCTGCAATGGACAGGTTCTTGACTGATGCCCAAAGCATTTCGCGGTCGTTGATTCCCACCGCTAAGCCTAATCCCAGGATGGGCGACATAAGCGGTGAGATAAGCATGGCCCCAATAATGACAGCGCCAGAGCCGGTGTCCAAACCGATAGAGGCCAGCATGGCAGAGCAGATCAGCATCCAGGTGTTGTTGCCGCGCACCGGTATTTTATCGTAAATTTCACGAATAGTGCCTGGCTCATCGGTCTCGTGAACAATATTGAGCACACTGTCCAGGGCTTTCTTAATCGAATCAAAAATCATAAACAAGAATTAGCAATTCCTGTAAAAATAACTTTTTCATACCTAAGTCCCCAATTAATTGCTGAGCATAGGCAGTGTTTGGGGCAGCATGCAGGTTTCGTTCAGGGCTTTAATCATATCGTTTATCTTTCCCCGATCTCCTGCATTATGGACGGTTTCATCCGCATCTGCTATGATCAGCTTTGATTCTGAAGTAATTGGCTCCAATCTTTTGGGATGTGACTTTGCTGCCAGGCATAGGTTTTTGAGCAGGTTTAACAGGCGCAGCAAAATAACGGGATCCTCCCTGCCATATACCCTAATTGGCCCTAAACACAGGCTGAGCAATTCTGAAAAGCTAACTTCGTCCAGACGCAGACGCAGCACATTTTCCTTGTCATGAAATATTTTCTCGTCGGTGAGCCGCATCCGGACAATTAAAAGATCAGTCAGATAATCTATTGCTTTTATGGCGGTGCCGGGGTCGTTAATGCTGGGACTAAGTGCCTTCACCGCACTTTCAGTGATTTGCTTAAATCCATAGAGGTAATTTATCTCCGCCATTTCTTCCTGATAGTAACTCACCTGGGTGTTAAGCTCATCGCAAAAAGCCTCCTTATCTTTTAATTGCCCTGCTACCTTGGCAAAGGGCAGGCCTTTAATCACGAAATGGCCGAGTGGCTGCAAAAACTCCAGCACCACATCATGCTCCCTGCAAAGTTCGACGACAGCGTTTTTGTTTACTTTTTGCAGGTAACCGCTTTTGCTGCTGTCGAGTAGTTGCCAGTTGCCGGTTTCAAAAATGGCCGGTAGCTCTTTTCCTTCGTCCTGCTTCAGTTCTTTGCGCAGCTTGTTCAGTGTCAGTTTATAGATATCCTCTAGGATGCTGCCAATTTGGATAGCAGTTGAAATGGAATGAATAAAATACACAAAAAAGGCCAGGCAAAGGATGGTGAAGCACATCGCCATGAACACAGCCAGCCCTGGCAGGTCGGTGTCATAGTGTTCTGAGCGCACATTCACCATCACCACCAAGGTATAGATCAAGGTTCCCAGGAATAAGCCCAGCACTTTCTGGTTTGACTTAGAAGTTATGAGACCCGGAATTACCCGGGGCGAGAAGTTTGCGCTGGCCTGGTTGAGCACCAGCATCACCATTGTAAAACTGAAAACGATCAAGGAGAAAACGCCTGTTGCAATCGAGCTAAGGATCATGTTGGCAGTTTCGCCATGACTGATGATGAAAAAAGGAAGTTTGTCTTCGAGTGCTTTACTGATGCCCCTGGTCTCGAAATAGATCATTACAACCGCAATTCCGAAAAAGAGCAGAGAAATCAATGTCGGATAAAAGCCTATGCTGGTATAGACGAACTGAATAACAAGCTTCAGCCGGCTTATGATTCTCTTCATAAAATTGGGGCGTGATCAAACTGTTTCTGTTTACTGGCAGCTTCGGGTATAGGTTGTAAAAACAAAAAGCCGGTAGCTATGGGCTACCGGCTCCTGATCATAAACTGGTTGAATTATTCGAATGCCATTTTGGTGAGGCTTGCTTCCCAACTCATCATTTTGAGCAAGTATAGCCGCAGCACCGGCGTCTCATGGAGTGCTTTTCGTACTGTTTCCTTCTTTATTTTGATCAATTGTGTTGGTTCCAGCGTAAAGGCCGTGAAACTGTAGGTATCATGCAGCAGGTCAGTGATGCCTAGCAGGAAGTCGGGAGGGGTAACTATCTGGTCATCTATACCTGTCGTGTTATGCGAAACCGCTACGCTACCCTGCGTAACCAGGTATAAATAGGTAACGTCCTCCCCTTGTCTGAAAATGCATTGTCCAGGCTCCAGGTACTCCACCTCTCCCTCGATCATACCTCTGTTTATAAAATCCCTTACTGCCATACCTGAAAGTAAATTATTGGATGGAAGCCTGCAGTTGCACTTGCGCCTGTTTGCTTTTGCAGTTCGCACAACAGCCGGAGCATGGCTTTTTCTTGATCTGCCGGTAAGTCAGCAGCGGTATGCGCGTGTGGAAGGCCAAGGTTTTCATGTAGTTGGTGCTGAATAGGCGCTCCAGCAGGTAGTTGTCCTGCGTGGCCAGTATCAGCAGATCTGCCGAAGCCTCTTCCGAAAACTCACTGATTCCCTCCAGCATATCTTCTTCTTCCAGCAACGTGAAGGCTACTTTCCTTCCCTTCAACTGCTTCTCAAGCTCCAGCATGGCTGCTTTGTAAGCACACAACTCGGATCGTTTCTCTTCACTGTATACTTGTACAAGCGTTAATTTAGCTTTCAGCTGATGCGCCAGATCCGCTATCCGGAAAAGCACCCGTTGGTCCTGGTCTGTGAAGTCAGTTGCAAATACCAGATTCTTCAGCTTTCTATACCTGACATTGGCTGGTAGCACCATAACCGGGCAGGAAACGAGGTCCATGATGACAGCGGCCTGCTCTGCTGCTTCACCCGTTAGGCCTGTGTTGGCGCGTGCCCCAGCATCCATCAACACCAGATCGATCTGATAATCCTGCACGACACTCTGGATGCTATCACGAATCTGACCGGGGCGTACCACACAGTCGAAAGGCGCGGCTACCTGAGCGGCCTTGAATTCGCGGCTAAACACACGTTCGGCAAAAGAGCGAAGCTTCTGAATGCAACTGCTTTGCTGTGTAAAAGTCAGGTCGGCCGTTTTGCAGGCATGGAACAGGTATAGCTCCGCACCCAGCGCCTGGGCCAGCTGCCCGGCATAGTACAGCAGGTCCTCGCCCGTTTCATTCAGATCGAGCGGAACCAGGATGCGTTTAATCTGCGATGGCGTTGTCATAGTAGTCATGGTTAGTATCGTAAAGGTATAGGTATACTGGTCAGGCTGCAGTGAGCTGCATCACCTGAAAAAGTGACTTTTAACAGTACTGCCTTTTGGTTTATTCCGGCTTCGAGCAGCAGCTCATTTCGGTTGTATGCTGTGCCGTATGTACTACTTTGGGGCTCAGGTAAGGTATACCCAGGCCAAGTCCGCGCATAATGAAAAGCACTGCCAGTGCCATGCCCACATAAGGCACAGCCCGGTTAAACATGCCCCGCACCTTTAGGCTGATGAGCTTGCCCGAAAGCGAGACAATATACATAAGCGGGAAAGTACCCAGCCCGAAGAGCGCCATGTATAGCATGGCACCGCCTATACCTGGCGCGCTGATAGCGCCGGCCAGGGCAATGTAAACGAATCCGCAGGGAAGCAGACCGTTGAGCATGCCCACCATGAAAAGTGATCCCATGGAGTTTTTCTGAAAGTAATAGCCGAGTTTTTTGCGTACCCAACCCATTACTTTGTCAGTTCCCAGCATGTTGGAAGCCTTTCCTTTAAAAGCAGCCGGCAAAACCAGCAATAAAAGGATCAGCACACCAGATACAATGGAAACGGTTTGTTGCAGACCCGCCATCTCAAGTGACTGGCCAAAGGCGCCTGCGATTGCGCCCAACGATGCGTAAGTGACGATGCGACCACCATTGTACAGGAGCCGGCCGACGTAGTAACGCCAGCCGGTACTCCCGACAAATGGTAGCGCCATTGCTATAGGGCCGCACATCCCGACACAATGGAAACTGCCTAATAAGCCAAATAAGAATCCTGCCCAGATCATGGCCTTATTTTATTTGAACTGTTTTCTCTGAATAATATGCTTCTGCGCCATCGCTGAAGTTCACACGAACTTTCCAAAGACCTTTTTCCAGGCCCCCCACGTCAATAAGCTGGCTCTTGTCCCGGCCGAGTTGTAAAGGCAACTGCTTGTCCAGTTTGTCGTCCGATGGTCGGAACAGGGTGATCGTGCCGCTCAGGTTTTTATCCTGGTAAGTAGCCGGTACCTGCAGCAGGATGTTGCCTGCTTCCTCGTTGTATTGCAGCATCACATCGCCCAGAGCCTGTGTGCGGCGGACCCGATCGATCTGATCCTGGTAGGCGATCTCCTGGGCGTAATAGTCTTTGCTCACTAGGTCTACATCCTGGTTCATGGCCTGTACCACAAAATAGATGATGTAAGCCATGAAGGAGGCCAGCCCAATGACAATGGCATAAGGCCAGAAGGTAAATTTTTTATTTTTATCAGTTTTCATGATGAATATGCTTGAATGGTTGCTTCTGATATAAGCTGTCTTTACTTGGCAGGGGCCAGAAACTTGGTATCCTGTGTCGTGATGAGCTCATCATCGTGGTACACTCCGATTTCAATTTCGGCGTTCATGCCTGTCAACTGATTTTGCGGTATTTCTGCGAAGAACACCCCATCTGCCTTGCCCTGCGCCGGCAGTACCAGCTCACTGCCCACCATCTGGATTGTTCCATCTGTATTGTGCAGTTTCAGGGTCAGCGGCATATTGGTGTTTGTCTTGTTGATCACCGAGATGTTGTAGAGGTTCTTCACTGTGCCCTGCTCAGTTTTCTGATAGAGTTGTCCTGGAGTGCGCAGTATGGTGGCCTGGGCATCGTCTCTTGTTAGCAGCAGCGTTGTGAGGGCAACCAGAAGGAGCATCAGCACGGCACTGTAACCCATAACACGTGGCGTGAAAAGCTTCCACTGACGGCCTTCTGCAATGGCTTCTTCGGAGTCGTATCGAATAAGGCCTTCCGGCTTGTCGATCATGCGCATGATGTCGTTACAGGCATCAATACAGGCTGTGCAGTTGATACATTCCAGTTGCTGTGCGCCGTTGCGGATGTCTATACCTGTCGGGCAAACCTGCACACACTGGTGACAGTCGATGCAGTCGCCATCGGTACGCTCCTGCCCCTTGCGCAGCTTGCCACGCGGCTCCCCACGACCATAATCATAAGCTACTGTCAGACTTTTCTTGTCGAGCATCACACCCTGTAGTCGGCCATAAGGGCAAACGATTGTACATACCTGCTCACGGAAGTAAGCAAATACCCAGTAGAATACGCCTGTGAAAGCCACCAGAGAGCCAAAGCCGGCCAAATGATTGATAGGGCCTTCTGCAATTATTTTCTTCAGTTCATCTATACCTATTATATAGGCCAGGAACAAGTTGGAGATCAGAAAAGAGATCAACAGGAAAATGGCTGTCTTGGAGCTCTTCTTCAGGATCTTCTCGGTGTTCCATGGCATTTTATTCAATGCCCGTTGCTTGGTATAATCACCCTCAATCAGGTACTCGATGCGGCGGAAGACCATTTCGAGGAAGATAGTCTGCGGACAGACCCAGCCACAAAATAGCCTGCCGTATATCACGGTAAACAGGATGATAAAGACCACCATTGCCAG
Organism: Pontibacter sp. HSC-14F20; assembly: GCF_019599265.1. Taxonomy (GTDB): domain Bacteria; phylum Bacteroidota; class Bacteroidia; order Cytophagales; family Hymenobacteraceae; genus Pontibacter. The sequence continues at coordinate 42,870 of NZ_JAHZTC010000021.1, forward strand.
GAAAGCCAGTACCAGAATAAAGAAGTCCTGAGGCCAGAAGAGGATGCCGAAGATAACGAACTTGCGCTCCACGATGTTGAGCATCAGTAGCGGCAGCCCGTTAATTTTGATGAAAGGCCCTATAAACAGCAGTGTCAGCAAGCCATAGCTTACCCACTTCCTGTAGTCGTAGAGTTTGCCTTTGGGTTTTTTAGGGTATACCCATACCCTTTTTCCATGCTCGTCAATAGTCGAGATGTGATCGCGGAATTCGTCCGGAGCGGTGTGTGATTTAATTGCCATGGCAGTTTAATTTGTGCGGATATTAATCCTGCCTCTAAAGATAAAATTGGTAGCCAGAAACTGCTTTGTGCTGCTCTTTGCTGATACAAAATTCCTTATTTGCGGCTTTTAAAAAGATGACCAATGTCATTCTTACAGGTGATTGTCATCAGTAATACCTTAAAACACAAAAGGCAGACACTCTTTCGAATGCCTGCCTCTCATGTAGGGAGGGTTAAAGTTATTCTTTTTCGCCTTGTGCCTCTTTGGCATTAGGCGGGTTGCTGCCTTGCAATGACAGGATGTAGCTACTCACTTCCAGCATCTGATCTTTGGTCAGTTTGCCCTGCCAAGGCACCATACCTTTGCTTGGTACACCAAATTTCACGGTTTTGAAAATATCGTTCACATCGCCGCCATGTAGCCAATATTCGTCTGTCAGGTTAGGACCAACGGTACCTTCACCGGCCTGGCCGTGGCAGGCTGCGCAGTTCTGTATATAGAGTGCCTTGCCTGACTCCAGTGCAGCAGCATCTGTCAGCACTTCGTATTCAGTCACTGCATTCGGGTCTTCCACGTTCTGGGCGGCAATAAGAGCTGCCTGGGCCATTTCCGTTTCATACTCCTCTAACTGCAGCGCACCGGTGCGGAACACGTGGTAGTGCAGCATATAACCTACAGCAAACACAATGGATGCGTAGAACATATATTTCCACCAGGGCGGCAGGTCGTTATCGTACTCCTGTATACCGTCGAAATCGTGGGTAGAGTGAATTTCATCTTTTGCCTTACCTGTCATAACAGAGGCATCACCACGCATCAGCGCGTATACACGTCCTGAGAAAGTAGACTGGAATTCTTCATCCTTCAGCGAATCGCCCATCATCGGCACGATTAGTCGGAAGAGCATGATCAGCACGATAACAATCAGCAGGATGATCAGACCAACCAGACCGTAGATAAAGTGTACGATTGGTGGCAGATCCATGAAAGCTACATCCTGTACTGCAGCTGGTGCAGCCGCTTCAGCCGTGCTCGTGGCTGCTGGCTCTGCTGCTACGGCAGGTGCTGCGGCGCTGGCTTCTTTTATGTAGGCTATCACGTGGTTGATGTCGTCGTCTGACAGGGATCCCTCAAAAGCCGGCATCGGCATTTTGTTGAACTTCTCGAAAACAGCTACGGCATCCGCATCACCTGACTGAACGAGTTCCTGCGAGTTTTTAATGAACTTATGCAGCCATTCATCACCACGGCGTTCGTGCACATCTTTCAGGGCTGGTCCTACCACATCAGCATCTATGCTGTGGCAGACTGCGCAGTTTCCATCAAAGATAGTCTTGCCCTGCACCGCATCCTGCGCAAACGCCGGGGCGCCCGTCATCAGAACAAAGCCGGCCGCCAGGGCCAGTTGTTTCAGTTTTAGCATGGGAGATTTCATTGTCTGTTCCCTCCTATTGTTTCGTCTTGATCATCATCTGAGCAGGCGAAGCTGCTCATGTTGCTCACATACTTCTTATCCATCAAGGCTACATAGATCAGCAGCCCCAGGAAGAACAAAAAGAAGATAGTAAATGAAATGAGCGGGTATATTTCAATGCCTTCTATGGCTTGTAACACGTTCTTGTACATTGTCTTAGGCTTTTTCGACGTCAGACTTTGTGACAAAGGACTTCCGAGTTGCTCTTCTGTCCTTTGCCATAGAGCCTTATGTCAGGTTTACTATTCTTCTACTTCTTCAGCTTTCACCTTAATGTCGGTACCCAGACGCTGCAGGTAGGCGATCACGGCCACAATTTCGGTTTCAGGACGCACTTCCAGACCTTCTTTAGCCAGGTCGGTGCTAATCTCGCGGGCCTGCTTCATCAGTTCTTCGTTTGCGTTGGCAATGTACTCGTCCTCATAAGGCACGCCCAGTTGCTTCAGCACTTCAAGTTTCTTCTGCGTTGTGGTCAGGTCCACATCCTGCTCAAATAGCCATGGGTATGCCGGCATAATAGAGCCTGGCGACATGGAAGTCGGGTCGAGCATGTGGTGGTAGTGCCAGCTGTGCGGATACTTGCCACCCACTCTGTGCAGATCCGGACCGGTACGCTTGGAGCCCCACAGGAAGTTGTGATCATACACGAACTCACCTGCTTTGGAGTACTCGCCGTAGCGTTCAGTTTCCGATCTGAACGGACGAACCATTTGCGTATGGCAGTTCACACAACCCTCTTTGATGTAGAGGTCACGTCCCTGTAATTCCAGTGAGGTATAAGGCTTCACGCTGGCAATGGTCGGTACGTTGGACTTGATGACGAAGGCAGGTATAAACTCTACCAGACCGCCAATCAGGATGGCTATGGTTGCCCATATCGCCATTTGCATCGGACGTTTTTCGATCCAGCTGTGCCAGTGACCTGCGTTGTGGCTCACTTCTTTCACAATAGGAGGAGCTACTGCAGCCTCGTTTGCCTCCAAAGCACCAGACTTCGCTGTCTTGTACAGGTTATAGATCATCAGGAACACGCCGCTCAGGTATAGCAATCCGCCAACACCACGCAGGTAGTACATCGGAACGATCTGAAGAACAGTCTCCAGGAAGTTAGAATATTGCAGGGTGCCCTCCGGAGTGAACTGTTTCCACATCAGACCCTGGGTGAAACCAGCCCAGTACATAGGTATAGCGTAGAACAGGATACCCAGTGTGCCTAGCCAGAAGTGCGCGTTGGCAAGCTTCTTAGAGTGTAGTTTTGTTTTGTAAAGTCGCGGGAACAACCAGTACAGCATCGCAAAAGTCAGGAAGCCGTTCCAGCCCAGGGCACCTACGTGTACGTGTGCTACGATCCAGTCAGTAAAGTGGGCAATGGCGTTTACGTTCTTCAGCGACAGCATCGGCCCTTCGAAAGTAGCCATACCGTAAGCAGTAATCGCTACTACCATGAACTTCAATACCGGCTCTTCACGCACCTTGTCCCAGGCACCGCGCAATGTTAGCAGACCGTTGATCATACCACCCCAGCTCGGAGCGAGCAGCATGATGGAGAATACAACACCCAGTGACTGTGCCCAGTCAGGCAGTGAGGTATAAAGCAAGTGGTGCGGACCAGCCCAGATATAGATGAAGATCAGTGACCAGAAGTGGATGATAGAAAGTCGGTATGAGTATACCGGACGATTCGCAGCCTTTGGCAGGAAGTAGTACATCAGGCCCAGGAACGGTGTTGTCAGGAAGAATGCAACCGCGTTGTGGCCATACCACCACTGCACCAGCGCATCCTGCACCCCGGCGTAGCCAGAGTAGCTTTTCCACATGGTAACAGGCAGTTCGTAAGAGTTAACAATGTGCAGTACCGCTACAGTCAGGAAAGTGGCAATGTAGAACCAGATGGCTACGTACATGTGCTTTTCACGACGTTTGGCAAGGGTACCGAACATATTCCAGCCGAATACTACCCATATTAATGTAATGGCAATATCGATTGGCCACTCCAGCTCGGCATACTCTTTTGAGGTCGTCATACCCAGTGGAAGCGTGATAACAGCGGCGACAATAATCAGCTGCCAGCCCCAGAAATTCAGTCTACTTAGTACATCGCTGTACATGCGCGACTTACAGAGGCGCTGCAGCGAGTAGTAAACACCCATAAAGATGGCATTACCCACGAAGGCAAAAATTACCGCATTGGTGTGCAGTGGCCTGATACGGCCGAAAGTTGTGTACTGGTTACCCATGTTCACATCGGGGTTGGCAAGCTGGAACGCGATCAGGGTACCGATAATCATACCGGCTACGCCCCAGAACACGGTAGCAATACCAAAGTCGCGAACGATCTTGTTGTCGTAGAAGAAGGATTCTGACCCCCCGGTGTCCTCGCCTACCCGCTTCGGGTTCGGCTCTAAGACGGTTCCTACATTAGTTGACATGTGCGGTGTCCTCCATTGGTTAAGGTGTGTTGTGAATTACTGTTTGTTTGCTTGTTAATCATGTGCAAAATTGATAAATCAGCCTCTCCGAAAAGATGACTAATGTCACTCTTCCAGGTGATTGTCATCAGTAATCAGAGCGACTTACTGCTGTTTCTGGGCTATTTTGTCGTTTTTAGGTGCGCCGCCCACCTCGTTCTCGAAAAGCATGCGAACGGCTGGCGTATAGTCATCGTCGTACTGCCCGGAGCGCACGGCCCACAGAAAAGCGGCCAGAAAAGCAGCTGCTACTAGCACACTGATGGATATGAGAATGAAAATGATATACATGGCGTTTTTTGGTTTAGGAGTGTTGGTGATTGAGTGAGTGAATTAGTGAATTAGCGAATGAGTGATTGAGTGACTGTTAATACATGAGAAAATTATTCACTCATTCGCTCAACCACTAACTCACTCAATTATTAAAGTCCCGCTTTCTTAGCAGCATATCTGACAGAGAGTGTTGCGAAAGTCATCACGCTGAGCGTACTGATCGGCATCAGAATGGCCGACACAATTGGAGTAAAGAGACCCATTACAGCCATGGTGAGGCCCACCACGTTGTAAACCAGCGACACTGCGAAAGTCAGCAGGATCAGCGACATGGTCTTTTTAGAGAAGTTCAGAAAAGTGCTCAGTTTATCGAATGAGTCTGCATCCAGAATAGCGTCGCAGGACGGTGAGAAATTGGTGACGCTGTTGCTCAGGGCTATACCTGCATCACTCTGCTTCAGAGCGCCTGCATCGTTCAGGCCATCTCCCACCATCAGTACCTGGTGTTGGCCCTGCTCTTTCAATTTCTGAATGTACTCCAGTTTCTGAACAGGCGATTGGTTGAAGTTCAATTCGGCTTCGTTGCCCAGCAATTCCCGCAGTCTTGCCGCCTCGTGGTTGTTGTCACCAGAGAGCACTGCAATTTTCTTGTCTTTCAGATCACCCAGCACTTTGTTCAGGCCGTCGCGGTACACATTAAAGAAGGTATAGTAACCCAGCACCACGCCGTCTACAGACACATAAACGGTTGTTTTGAGTGTGTCATTTTGCTTATCAGCAGGTACACCCAGGTATGTGGCTGATCCTACACGCACCAGCATACCGTTTACTTTACCTACCAGTCCTTTGCCGGTAAACTCTTGGAAGCCTATAACCGGAGCCGTGCTGCCCTTCATCGCCTCGCTTATGCGCTGGCTGAGCGGGTGCGTTGAGTGGCGTAGTACTGAAAGTATAGCTTGTGATTGGGCTTGTGAAAGAGCTTTACCTGTGTATGTTACCTCAGCTTCGCTTGGCTCTGTCAGTGTACCGGTTTTGTCAAATACCACGGTGTCAATTTTGGCCAGCCTTTCTACTACGCCTGTGTTTTTGAGGTAGAATTTGTTTCGCCCGAACACACGCATGGTATGGCCATGCACAAAAGGCGTGGCCAGCGACAAGGCACAGGGACAGGCAATGATGAGTACTGACGTAAACGCTTTCATGGCGATGTCCATATCGCGCGGCACCCAGTAAATGAGCGCTCCGGCTGCCACCAGCAGGGTGACAATGATGAAGTATTTGCCCGCAATGTTGGAGTAGGTATGGAGGTACTGTGCTTCGTTTTTGGAGAAGACAGTATCGTTCCAGAGTTGAGTCAGGTAGCCTTGCGACACCTCTTTCACAACTTCCAGCTCGATACTTTCGCCTACCTGGCGGCCACCGGCGTAGATCACCTCGCCTACTACTTTCTCTACCGGCTCCGACTCACCCGACACAAAACTATAGTCGATCATGGCGCGTCCGTGCAGCAGGATGGCATCGGCAGGTATAAGTTCCTGGTTTCTAATCCGGATACGGTCTCCTACCTGAAGGTTTCGTACAGCTGTAGACGATTCCTCGCCGCCCTCTTTCAGCACCGTAATCGATACTGGGAAATAAGAGGTATAATCGCGGTCAAACGCGAGCGTGTCGTAAGTGCGCTGCTGAAAGTATTTACCGATCAACATGAAGAACACCAGACCCGTGAACGAATCCAGGTAGCCGGGTCCGCGGCCGCTCAGGATATCAAAAAGGGAAACAAAAAAGAGCGCCAACAGACCGGTGGAGATCGGCAGGTCGATGTTGACCATCTGCTGCCTGATACCTTCCCAGGCCGAAGTGAAGAATCCACGGGCGCTGTAAAAGAACACAGGTATAGACAGAATGATGCTCAGGTACCCGAAGAAGGAGCCAAAGTTATTATGCAGACCTTGTGTAAAATCCAGGTAATCAGGGAAGGCCAGCAGCATCACGTTGCCGAAAGCAAAACCGGCTATACCTAATTTGTAGATGAGGGCACGGCTCTTTTTGGTGGTTTTCTTGCCGTCTGTATCAGCGAGTGTAATGGCTGGTTCATACCCGATGCGGGTCAGCAACTCTACTACTTCACGTAAAGAGGTCTTTTCGTGAAGGTATGTAAAGGCCACTTCCTTACGCATGAAGTTGACTGTTGTTTCGGCTATACCTGGGTTCAGCTTAAACAGGTTCTCCAGCAGCCAGATACAGGAGCTGCAGTGCATCTGAGGTATGTAAAACGTCAGTTTGCAGATTTTATCGCTACGGAAATTGATCAGTTGGGCCTCTACTCCCGGATCGTCCAGATAGGCAAAGCGGGCTTCTGAAACAGGTTTTGTACCGGTCAGGCCCGGGCTTTCTTCCAGGTTATAGTAAGTACAGAGGTTATTTTCTTCGAGAAGTTCATAAACGGCTTTACACCCATCGCAGCAGAAAGCTTTTTCATGCGCTACAATGGGCTCGTCACCACAGGAATCCCCGCAGTGGTAGCAGTTCTGAATATTGGTTTGGAGTGCGGCTTCCATCACAATTATCCTTTATTAATGTCTGACACAAAGGTAATTGGATGGCAAAGCCTAAAAGATGATGCATGTCACTTTCTGAACTGATAAAGCTCAGTGTATTCTCCGGCCGTCAGCCCGACCTTTGTAACATCAAACAAGATAATATTGGCAGGCGCAGCAGGGCTTCGAGCCTTTGAAGATAAAGTTTAGTGATTAAAGTTTAGTGTTTAGTATAAGGTGATTTTAAGCTTAGAGGAGAGACTGAGCTTCAATAACGGCAGGCGTCCTACGGCTGCCGTTTTTTATTGCCTATACCTTATACCTGGCAGCAAACTGCCTAGTCGTACATGTGGCTGATCTTGTACAGCTTTTCGTGGTCCAGAATGGTAATGGAGCTGCCTTTGGCAGTGATGAGTCCTTCTTCTTTGAACTCAGAAAGCAGTCGGATAGTGGTTTCCTTGGCCGTACCGACAATAGAGGCCAGGTCTTCACGGGAAATGGAAATGGTGAACTGATCGCCTTCTCCGCGCTCCTGGTAAGTTTTCTGAAGCAGCAGCAGGGCTTCTGCCAGCCGCTCGCGCACCGGCTTGTAGGCCATCTGCACCATGCGTTCTTCTGCCTCACCCAACGCATTGGAGATCAGTTTCATCAAACCGCCTGCAAATTCCACATTCTGACTGATCAGCTCCAAGAACTGCGAACGAGGTATAAAACAGATCACGGCATCTTCGAGGGCAACTGCCGAGGCAGAATAACTTGAATCAGCCATCAGGGCACGGTAGCCGATCAGATCGCCCGGTTTGGCCAGGCGCACGATCTGTTCTTTGCCGTCGCTGCCGAGCTTGGCAATTTTTATCTTGCCGGTGTTGATGCAATAAAGTCCGGATGGCTTGCCCCCTTCATGAAAAATCAGCTGCCCTTTCTTATAAGCGAAACACGATTTAGTTTCAGAAAGGTGCGACAACTCAGATGCTCTGCAGCAGCTCAGCAGGGAACTCGCTCGGCTCGAACAGTTCAGACAGTCAGGGTTGGTGAATTTCATAAGTTATCAGGATGCTACAAAAGTATGCATTTCGCCTGTTAAATCGTATGCTTTCTAACATGGTTTTTTTGCAATTCGTTCTAAGGCTTTACCTGTAAGTGTTTAAAGCTCAAAAAGAAAGCCCCTGCCTGTGGGCAGCGGCTTTCCTGAATGCTATACCTGAATCAGTGCTTACTCCTTGATAATCAGCTTACCTTTCATCAGTGGGGTTTCGCTTGGGTAGGTGTTTACGTATTCAAATACACCGGATGTGTCGGGCACTGCAAACTCCATCTTTACCGTTTGGCCGGGCAATGCGAGCGGCGATGCTGCCAATAGCAGTGAGCTGTCGGGCAGGTAATTACCGGATGCTCCGGCTTTGCTGCCATTTTGAGCGACCTGTGCCGAGTAGCCTTCTTTCGTAAACACGATGTTATAAATCATCTTAGGATCTTTGCCCTCGTTGGTAAATGTCAGTTTTACGAGCGTACCGGCCTTTACCTCGATCGTGTCCTGGTCAAAGGTCATGCTTTCCAGTGCCTCGCCCCCGGTTGCCCGAATATCTATTTCTGCCACCTCCTGCAGCGTGGTATCCTGCTCTCCTGTCTGTAGTGTCAGGGCTTCTACTGTTATAGTCTCCGGTTTGTCAACTGTGCCCTGCTCTCCGCTGCATGAGGCAAAAAGCAGGAGCCCGGACAGCAAACCTGATATTCCAATTTTTTTCATGGCTCAACATTAATTTTTAATCCTCATACTTCCGGATTAGCTGAAAAGCTCCTGCTCCAGCCTTTTGTCGTGGCCATAAATGTCATCACGGAAGTGAACGTTTCCATCCTCGTCCACCCAACTGGTGAAGTATACCAGGTATACCTGCACCTTTTTAGGAAGGGTGATCCACTTCTCTTCTCCCCCGTTGATGGTTTCCCGGATGCGGCTTTCGTTCCACTCGGGCATGTCTTTCAGCACATATTGCGCTAAGTCCATAGGGCGCTCCAGCCTGACACAGCCATGACTAAAACCGCGCTGGGTCTGACTGAACAACGAACCGGAAGGTGTGTCGTGCAGGTATACGGCGTGCTCGTTTGGAAAAAGGAATTTCATAGTACCGAGCGAGTTTTTGGGGCCCGGACGCTGACGAACCATGTAAGGGAAGTCTTTTTCTGTAACAGATGACCAGTCGATGGAAGACGGGTCAATCTGCTTCGGTTCGCGTTCTTTTGTTACCACTTCCATGTTCTGCGCATTCAGGTAGCCCGGGTTGCGTATCATAGCTGGCCCTATCTCCTTCTCTACGATGCTGTTCGGCACGTTCCAGAACGGAGCCAGCACCACATATTCCATTTTATCGCTGAAGATAGGTGTAGAGTGCATGGTTTTGCCCACGATCACATTCATCTCCATGGTTTTCTTGTAAGCGCGCTCTGCCTCCGGACTATTGCTCGGGTCTTCGTACACATAGAGTTTATACTCCGGTATGTTCACCCAAATGTACTTCTGGTCCAGACTCTTAGGTACAAGGCGTTTTGGAATCCAGCGCCAGCGCTCCATGTTCATCATGATCTGCTGGATGCGATCTTCCACCGGCACATTCATCGTGCGCAGAGTATTGCCGCCCACTTTTCCATCAGGCACGATGCCGTGCAGCTCCTGAAAGTTTTTTACCTGTGCTTCCAGTTTGTCATCGTATTTGCGCATAGCCGGATCGTTGGCATTGATCTGTGCATCAGGGTTAAGGCGTTTACGAAGCGACACCACAGCAGCGGCTGTATCTCCTTTCGTCAGCATCTTTTCGTTACCCAGCTCCACTTTGGCCCAGCCCCCTTTTTCTTCCAGTTCGCGGTATTGTTGCAGGGCATCGCGGAGGTCAGCGTAGCCTTTGTGAAGCGCCTCAAACTCGTAGTACGGATAAGTACTTTCACGTTCCTTCAGAATGGTCTGGAGCGCTTTGTGAAGTTTTATTTTATTGTTGCGAACGCCCCACTGCACCTGTTTCACATCGCTTGGGTTAATACGGCCCTTATAAAAATCAGAGGCATAATTAAAGTATGTGGCGGTCAGAGCAATATCGATCTGCTGTTGCAGTTCCAGTCTGGCGGAGTCTTTTCTGCCTAATTCGTTATATTGGCTGATCAGTTCGTCAATCGCGACAACTTTGTACTCCTTGGGGTCCAGGCCTTCCTGCGCGGCATTGTCGAGGGTGGTCAGCAGTTTCTCTGACTCCGGCACCAGATCTGATCCCTTGAACCAGCCTAAGCGGTATTCCCGATCACCGTAAAACTGGTAGATCAGGTCTTTGTGCTCTTTAAATTCCTTATGCTGCCCAATATAGTCTTTAATGTATAGGCTGTCGGTTTCAGTGGCAGCCACAGTATTAAGGCCCAGCATTTCTTTTACACCGCCGCCTTCTTCTTTTTTGTCTCCGCTTTTGTTGCAGGAGGCAAAGGCAAGCAGGCAGAGTATCACCAGCCCAGTTGGTTTTAATTTCTGTAGGATGAAAGGATTCATGGTTATTGGTTTTATGGCTTCTTGCGAAAGGTTGATGGGACGCTAAGATTATGTAATGCTTAAAATTGTACTATTTTCTGCTGCCGGTGCCTTTTCGCTTTGATTTTGACTTATGTACTTTAAACAGGCGTAAAATGTTCTGTATACGCCAAAGCAGCGTACCTATCGCGCAAGTATAGGGCTTGCCCGAAAGCAGCAGTTCGCTAATAAACCCCAGCGTATACCTCTATAACATAGTACGTACCTGCAGCGTTTGCCGATGCATTCCGGTGCCGGTACTTTACAGTTCATCACAAAAAATGTATCTTACACCACCATAACTAAAGTATACAATGACTCCATACCGTAAATTTTTACTTGGATTGGGTTTGGCCGGTAGTCTGCAGCTGGGTGCCTGCTCTACCCAAACAACCACCACTGATGAAACTATGACAGCAGAACAGCAAGGCAGGGCCGAGACGCCAGCCGACGTACACAGTTTTGCCCGACCTGCCGAGGCCGTGGCACGCCACCTGGACCTGGATATTGCCGTGAACTTCGAGCAGAAAGTGATCACCGGCAAAGCCTCTTACCAGATCGAAAACCTGGCCAAAGGAAACGAGATTGTTTTCGATACGCGAGGGCTTGAGATTGAGCAGGTATACCTGGGCAAAGATCAGACACCAACCACCTTTAAACTAGGTGATAAAAAGGAGTTCCTGGGCCAACCGCTGATCATTGCGATTCAGCCAGAAACGGACTACGTGACTATACAATACCGCACCACCACCAACGCCGATGCGCTGCAGTGGCTCAACCCGCAGCAGACGGCCGGCAAGAAACACCCGTTCCTGTTCACGCAGTCGCAAGCGATCCTGGCCCGCACCTGGATTCCGATTCAGGACAGCCCAGGTATACGCATCACTTACAGCGCCAATGTGCAGGTTCCAAAAGAGCTGATGGCTGTGATGAGCGCAGATAATCCGCAGCATAAAAACAATACAGGCAGCTATACCTTTGAAATGCGCCAGGCTATACCTTCTTATCTGATGGCCCTTTCTGTAGGTGACATGGTATTCAAACCGATTGGGCAGCAGACGGGCATTTATGCCGAGCCGGCCACCATTGATGCCGCCGTGTACGAGTTTGCCGAGATGGACAAGATGCTGGTAGCCGCTGAAAAGTTATATGGCAAGTACCGCTGGGATCGCTACGATCTGCTGGTGCTGCCTCCTTCTTTCCCCTTCGGTGGTATGGAAAACCCACGCCTGACTTTCGTAACGCCTACCGTGTTGGCCAAAGACCGCTCGCTCACCAGCCTCATCGCACACGAACTGGCACACAGCTGGAGCGGCAACCTGGTTACCAACGGCACCTGGGGTGATTTCTGGCTGAACGAAGGCTTTACAGTATACTTTGAGCGCCGCATCATGGAAGAAATCTACGGAAAAGACTATGCTGATATGTTGAACGTGCTGGGTTACCAGGATTTGCAGCATACATTAGAAGACCTTGGGCCGAACAGCGATGACACCCGCCTGAAACTGGATCTGGAAGGTCGCGACCCGGACGAAGGACTGACTGATATAGCGTACGAAAAAGGTAATTTCTTTTTGCAGAACATAGAACGAGCTGTAGGCCGGGAACGCTTTGATCAGTTCCTGAACAAGTATTTCCAGACTTTTGCCTTCCAAAGCACAAACACCGACCTTTTTCTCGTTTTCCTGCGCAAAGAACTGATTCAGGGAGATGATAAAATGGCTGAGCAGATCAACATTGAAGGCTGGGTGTATACGTCAGGTCTTCCGGAAGATCATGCTAAACCAACCTCAAAGCGCTTTGCACAGGTAGAAGAATCGTTCAAAGCCTGGCAGGGCGGCAAACCAGCCAGCCAGCTTCAGACCAAAGACTGGTCGAGCCACGAATGGCTGCACTTCATCCGCATGCTGCCAGAGCAAATGAGTCAGCAGCAAATGACAGACCTTGACAAAGCCTTTGGGTTCACCAATTCGGGCAATTCCGAGGTGCTGGCCGCCTGGTTTATCCATACTATCCGGAACAACTACGCGGCTGCAGACCAGGCACTCGACAACTTCCTGACCAATGTAGGACGCCGCAAATTCCTGGTGCCGATCTACAAAGCTCTGGCCGCAACGCCGGAGGGTAAGAAAAAAGCACAGGAAATTTATGTGCGGGCGAAGCCTAACTACCACGCCGTATCCACTAACACGCTGGATGCCATGCTGAAATAGGTATAACCATCCGAGCACAAAAAAGCCCTGCAGCAATGCGGGGCTTTTTCTTTGGCATAGGTATAAACAAAAAAATCTGTCTCTTTCTGACCAGCTTGGTTGGCATGGGGAAAGAACAGATTTTTTTCGTTATGCTGTGTGAGAGCTTACTTTGCTCCTTTGTGTTCTGCTTTAACATTGATCTTGCTTTCAGCCAGATCAGTCAGTTTAAGGTCTGTGGCTTTTTCTTCTTCCAGCGTGGTGTGCAGCAGGTTCAGGATTTCTTTGTGACCCAGCTGCTTGGCGTAGGTACAGAGAGTGCCGTAACCAGCTATTTCGTAATGCTCCACACGCTGTGCCGAAGCGATCAGGGCAGCGTCCATCACATCAGAGTCAGCGTTTTCAGACATCATGTCCTGCGCCTCCTTGATGATTCCTTCCATCGCCTTACACTTCTCGCCGGAGGCTTTCATGCCCAGAATTTCGAAGACTTGATCCAGTCGCTCTATTTGTATCTCTGTTTGGCTGAGGTGCATCTCAAAGGCCTTCTGTAACTGGGAGGACGAAGCCTCTTTCATCATTTTTGGAAGTGCTTTGGTGATCTGCTGTTCAGCGTTGTAGATATCCTTAAGTTCATGGATGAATAAGTCATTCAGGTTGTTTAGTTTCATAGCTTGGAAAGGTTTAGCGTCGTAAATAATTATAAGCTTAAGCTTGTGAGTTTACTATACGGCCGCAATTTGCAGAGGTTTAAAAATATAACTTTTATTAGATAAAGTATATATAGTAAGATATAATATAAGGCACATATATAATATTTAAGATATTTGTATTGCTTGCAACTGGTGTATTTTCTTTAGTGCAATTTGCAGAAACAAATAAAAGAGGCTCGAAAACACAATTAGGAGGCACTTCCCGTAACGATTTTAAAAAATATAGGTAATCTTAGGGAGGGTGATGCTATCTTATATCATCATACCTATAGAGTAAGCATACAACCAGCATTAAAAGAAGCACCCGTGGATAGACCAAAAGGAAAGCTGATAGCCATTGGCGGAAATGAAGATAAAGGCTCATACCCGAACCCAAAACACAAAAAGAAATACTACTTAGATTTCTTTGAGTTGGGCATACTCAAACGCTTCCTGAACGAAATCCCAGTGTCAAGCCCTACTATTGAGGTCATCACGACGGCTTCACTTATACCTGAGGAGGTGGGCGAACGCTACGAAAGTGCATTCGGAATTCTGGGGTGTGAGCATGTGAATATGATGCACATCCGGGAAGAAGAAGATGCCCTGCAACCTGCATACCTGGAGCGCATCCGCAACGCCAATGGCGTCATGTTCAGCGGTGGCGACCAGTCACGACTCACCCGCATTTTTGGTGGCACTGAATTTTTACAGATCATAAAGGACAGATACTGGAACGAGAACTTTGTCGTAGCCGGAACCAGTGCAGGAGCTATGGCGATGTCAGAGATCATGATCAAGGGAGGCAGTTCTACGGAATCGCTGCTGCGGGGCTCTGTTAAGATGGGACATGGCTTCGGACTTATCAGTGGGGTTATTATCGACTCGCACTTCGTGATCCGGGGACGATTCGGGCGCCTGATGGAAGCCGTGGTGACACATCCCAAAACAGTAGGTATAGGCCTGGGCGAAGACACCGGCGTGCTGATTACAGACGGGCACATGATTGAGACAATTGGCTCCAACCTTGTAGTGGTCGTGGACGGGCACGGCGTGGAGTATACGAACATCAATGAAATTGAAGCCGGACGCCCGGTATCCATTGCAGGTATGATGATGCACGTGCTGGCCAAGGGAAACGTGTTCAACATCAACTCGCGCGCCTTTTACAAAGACATGAAGGACGTGGAGAAAAATGAACTGGCATCTGAGTCGAGAAGCTAGTCTTTGTAGATCGCTACTCTACCCACTTTGCCGCTGCTGCGATAGCCCCTGTACATGCCCTCAGAGTTAAAAGGCAGGGCTAGTTCCCCTTTTCCGTCTACAGCGATCAAACCACCTTCGCCGCCAAATTTGACAAGTTTGTTCATCACCACTTCATCGCAGGCCTCCTGCAAGGTATAGCCTTTGTACTCCATCAGGCAGGAAATATCATAGGCCACCACGGCCCTTATAAAATACTCGCCATGTCCGGTGCAGGAAATGGCGCAGGTCTTGTTGTTAGCATAAGTCCCGGAGCCGATCAAAGGGCTGTCGCCTATTCGGTTGTAGTTTTTGTTGGTCATGCCGCCTGTGGAGGTCGCTGCCGCCAGGTCCCCATTCGAATCGCGGGCTACGGCGCCTACTGTTCCGAATTTTCTTTCCTCGGTATGGTCGAGTATAAAAATGTCTGTATCGCGCACATCACGCCACTGCTTGTAGCGGTGCTGATCATAAAAATACTCTTCGGATTCAAAAGCGATATTGTACTTGCGGGCAAACTCCTCTGCTCCATAACCGCTCAGAAACACGTGATCCGAGTGTTCCAGAATGGCTCTTGTGAGACGGACGGGATTGCGGATACTGCGTATACCTGCCACAGCGCCGGCTTCCAGTGTTTTACCACACATAATGGCCGCATCCATTTCGTGCTTGCCTTCTTTTGTAAATACCGAGCCGCGGCCTGCATTAAAAAGAGGTGAATCTTCCAGCAACACGACTGCCAGCTCTACGGCATCGAGGGCAGTGCCTCCCTTCTCAAGGACGCTGAAGCTCTCGCTAATAGCATGTGACAAGGCTCGTTTGTAGGCTTTCTCTAATTCCGGCGTCATGGAGGCGGGTGTGATGGTGCCGGCCCCTCCGTGTATGGCAATGGCTAGGTTTTGCATGATTAACAGGTGCGTTTTAGTTAGCTCCTACGCCTGTTGCAGCCTGCCTGTTTTAAAAGGGTGTCAATAGGGTAAAAAATTAAAAAAGCTGGCATTTTTCGGTCCCCCCGAAACCAAAGATTTTGTATATTTGTCCTTAGATCAATCTATTCATTATAAAGTTTATTTTATGTCGTTTGATATTCAAGGAAAGCTGTACGAAGTGTTTGAGGAACAGCAGGTAAGTGAAAAATTCAGAAAGCGTGAGTTTGTGCTTGAGATTCCGGATGGTTCGTTCACGCAATACTGCAAGTTCCAACTGACGCAAGACAAGTGTAACCTGATCGACAACTACAAGCAGGGTGACGAAGTAAAAGTTACGTTTAACCTGACAGGCAAACCGTTCACAAAGAACGGACAGACCATGTACTTCACCAATCTGCAGGCATGGCGTATCGAGGGTGCTGCCGCTACTGGTGGTTTTGGCACTCCGGCTGGTGCTCCTGCGCAGGAATCAGCGGCTCCTTCTTTCTACAGCAGCGACGCAGACAACGATCTGCCTTTCTAATAGCATATTGCGTATAAACAGAGCGAGCCCCGACAGGCTCGCTTTTTTTATGCTTTACCGGCAAAGTTTTCGGCTGGCTTTTCAAAACCTGGATTTCAACGATTAGTTTCTTATAACAAGGTATAGCCGCTATACCTACAGCCTTCTGACTATGGACGATTTACAGCGCCTGATCTGGCAGGGCGAAAATGATCAGGTAGATTTCAAGCAACGCGTCACCCAGCCTGATAAAATAGCCCGCACACTGGTTTCCTTTGCCAACACGCGCGGAGGAATGATCCTGATCGGTGTGAAAGACGATGGCAAGGTAGTCGGCGTAGACCCGGAGGAAGAAAAGCACACCCTGGAACTGGCCGCTGGATTTTACTGTGATCCTCCACTGTTGCTCAGTTATGAAGAAGTAGAACTGGACGGCCGCACTATCCTGAAAGTGACGGTACCTGAAAGCAGCACCAAGCCACATTTTGCAAAAGTGAAGGAAGATGACTGGAGAGGCTATGTGCGGGTAAAGGATACCAGTGTGCAGACCAGTAAGATGGTAGAGAAGTCCATGGAGACAGATGAACCCACTTTTGAGCGCATCCCCCTTGACCGCCACGAACTTGCCGTGTTAGATTATCTGGCGCTCAACCGCCGTGTCACGCTCCGGCAGTATATGAAGATTGCCAATCTTTCTGAAAGAAGAGCTTACCGGATGCTGGTGAAGCTGGTGATTCATGGGTATGTGCGGCTGCATGATAAGGAAAAGGAGGAGTATTATACTTTGAGTTAATCATATTATATGGTGCGAGCGTCCTCGCTCGTGTCTGGTAGAGGGAACTCCGCCCCAGGTATAGCTTTTTAGCTTTTACCTTTTGCAGGTAGAGCAAAGCGTATTATTTTATAGCTTCGCCTGTGCGGCGGGCACTCACTTTTTGTCTTGACACAAAAAGTAAGCAAAAAGGTCAAGAGCCTCCAAATCGAGGGCCCCTACCCACTACTGTTCGAAACGTGTTCAGGTGACGAATTTCTCCATTTTAGCGGGGTCTCCCCCGCAGAGCAGCACGATTTGCCTCACCACCTCCACGTCCAGCTCCTGTGCAAAGCGCAGTTTGGCGCGACGGTCGCTGTCGAGCTTGTTGAGCTTGCGGTAGACGATGAGCAGCAGGGCCACGATCAGGGTCATGTAGAGCATGACCTGAATGCCGTTCTCGTTGCGGGTGACCAGGTGCTCGAGCTGCAGGTGCTGTTTTAAGAACTTGATGAGCACCTCGATCTGCCAGCGCTCCTTGTAGATAGCCGCTACCTGGTAGGCATCCAGCCAGGCGATGTTGGTGACAAAGCAGATCTGCTCCCCCGATTCCAGGGTGGCCTTGACCAGGCGCAGGGGCTTTTCGAGGTAGCTTCCGGGCTTTTCCCGGAAGCTCACCCAGGCATCGCTCAGCACGGTGAGGGTCGTCCCCTCGGGCCGCTGCCCCACGGCCAGCCGCTCCTGCTCCAGGCAGTGGGAGCCCACCTTGCAGCGCGTGACAAAGAGGCGGCCCCGCTCGTCGAGCTCCTTGAGCGCTTTGCGCGACTGCACGCCCCGCTCGAAGACGACGATGCCCGAGCGGGAGATCTCACTGGAGAGGATCGTCTCGGGCAGGGCGCAGTCCTCGCTCAGGGCCTGGCGGTTGGTGAACACGCGCACCTGGCAGGGCAGGCTGCCTTTCATGGCCAACGTGCACTTGAGCTGGCAACTGTCCTTGCTGCCCGAGCGTGTGCGCATGCTCCAGGCCACCAGCCGGGCCGAGACGGCGATCAGGGTGGAGTCGTAGCGCACCAGCGCCCCCTCTTGGCCCAGCAGGCGGTTGAAGCGCTTGAAGAGCAGCTCGAAGATGGCCCGAAAGAAGTCGGGCCGCATGGTCACGATCCGGTCGCGGATGGAATTGTGGCGTGTGGTCTGCCCTTGCCCCAGCTCAGCCAGGGTCCGGAACTGCATAGAGCAGTAGAGCTCCTCCATCACCCGAAGGCTCGCCCGGCCTCCTTCCAGCAGCGAGAGCAGCAGCAGCTGGAACATCACCCGCCCGCTGAGCTTCTTGACCTGGTGGTCCACCCGGGTCTGGGCTGCCAGCTGCGAAAGATCCGCTTCAGGGATAAATGCCAATAAGTCCTTCGCCTTCATATCAGCCTCCTTTCATGTATGCCCGTTACATAATACGAACTTGACAAGGTTTCGAACAGTAGTGGCCCCTACCCCCACTCGCTGGCCGCTCAAACAGTGGATTGTCGTAATGGTGCACCGGGCTATTGCTATAGCTTCGTAGTTTCGGCGAAAGTTAGTCTTTCTAAACCTTTCAGGGGTAGTTTACTACGAAGCTATACCTAACAACTGGTAGCGGCTAAAACTCCCCTTTGAAGGCAGGGCTGTTACGTTCTAGTTATCTGGTTCATTTTGCCAATTTTATTAGCCAGGGCAATGGTTGCCTCCTTCAAGGACCCAAAGCCGCAGCTGCGCATCAGGTTGATAGCCACGTTGAGCAGCAGGGAGCGGTTCTCGGCCCCTTGCGGATGCGGCACTTGTCCTCCCCGAACGTGACGTCCTTCTGCCAGTGCAGCCGGGTCACTGGCTGCTGATGTAGTAGCTGGACTGCTCACCGTCGAGCGCAGGCTCTTGCCCTCCACGCTCAGCCACCGGCCCGACCAGTCCACGTACTGCCCGCTCCACCGGGAGAAGGCGCGGCTCAGGGCCTCAAAGTCCAGCCGCTGCAGGATGTCGCGCAGGGGCACGTAGCTGGGCACCCGCGCCTTGGCCAGGCCCAGGAAGGCCACCAGCTCCTGGCGGTTGTGGTGCACAAAGCGCCCCAGCTCGCGGTAGGCGCAGCAGCCGCTCATCATGCCCATCACCACCATGCACAGGGTCTCGGCCAGCGCGTGACGCAGCCCCGCCTGCCGCCGCGGATCGGCCACCTCCCGCAGAAAACTAATCAAATCTCGCTACTTCCATCGCCCTAAATCATAATGCTAAATACAATAGCTTACGAATTTTAGAACCTAACGGCCCTGCCCTTTGAAGGGGGCAGGTAGATGTTAATTGTGCATGTGAAGCGGCAGATACAACGCGATACCTGAAGAATGAAGACAACAGAATTCCCCTTCCTGCTTTGGGGTTAGGAGAGATAATTCTTCTCCAATCGTGCACCAAAATCCTGTTAATCCTCTAAACTTAAAAATCCTGATCCAGTTAACACCCTACTCCTTAAAATTCCGAGTTAAATTCAGCTTTACCTCATTCCCCTTTTCATAGTACTCAGTATGGGTGAGTTGGCCGGCTCGGTTGTATACCTGCCAGGTGCCGAACCAGTAGTAATGGATCACGCGCTCCGTCTCGACTGTTCTGGCCATACCTTGTTTCTCCAGTTCGCCGTTGTCGTGGAATAGCTTGACTAGGAACTCTGTGGAATTGGGCTTGTGGTACTCGATTTTCCGGAGACTGCCATCAGGGTAGTAATAGCGCCACTTGCCCCGCTCCTGCCCGTGCTTGAACCGGCCATTGCGCAACAGCGTGGTATTATCTGGCAGGTATAGCTTCCAGCGCCCATGGTGACGACCTTCCTTATCAAAACGGTTGATCTTGAAGGGCCATATTCCGTTTTTAGGTTTCGCCTGTGCCTGCAAGGTCAGTGGTATGGCTAGCAGCAGCAGCAAAAAGAAGGTATAAAAGGTTTTCATACGCCCAATCCGTTTTTTTCAGGTTATACCTTATGCATTAAACAATCCATAACCTGCACGTCGACAAATATACTTATTTTTTTGTAACAACTAACTATTTAGTTATACCTGTTTAATCTGTAACCAATTCTGAATCAATCTACTATTTTTTAAAAATTCTTCCATTCTATAACAGCGCCTGTGCGGCTCATGAATTTGACTCTTAGAGGGATAGACTAAGCGCTATGTATTTGCGTAAAAAGGAGAAGTCTACCCACTTTAGCCCTACCCTTATGCCCAAACAGACGAAGACAATCCAGGACAAAACTGAAAAAATCTATCCGACAACCAGTAAGTTAAAAACACCTGCAAACGACAGGTCACCCGATGCCAAAAGCAAAAAAATATTTGTGCTCGACACCTCGGTTATCCTCTACGACCATAGCGCGGTGCAGAACTTTCAGGAGCATGATGTGGCTATACCTATTACGGTGCTCGAGGAACTTGATAACTTCAAGAAAGGCAACGATATCAAGAATTTTGAGGCCCGCGAGTTTATCCGGTTCATCGACAAACTTTCTGCGGAGCACATGCTACAGGAGTGGATTCCGCTCAATGGCAAGACCAAAGGCAAGTTTAAGGTGATGATGAACGGCAGTGCCAAGCTGGATGCTACTAAGATCTTTGGCGACAAAAACGACCATCACATCCTGAACTCGGCCCTGCACATGCAGCAGGACTACCCGAAGAGCAAGGTGGTGCTGGTAACCAAAGACATTAACCTACGCCTGAAAGCCCGTGCACTCAACCTGATCGCGGAAGACTACGAAACCGGTAAGATTCAGGATGTAGCGGGCTTGTATACAGGAAGCGATACCCTCGAAGAAATTGACGCGGGCGTGATCAACGAGCTGTATGAAAAAGGCAACTTTGAAAGCGGCAAAGTGATAAAAGAAACGCCGCCTGACAATCACTTTTATGTGCTCAAAAGCTTTAAGAACTCCATCCTCTCCTATTACAATCCGGCTGAGGACCAGTTTGAGCGGGTAGATAAGCAGATGGCTTACGGCGTGAAGCCACGGAATGCCGAGCAGACTTTCGCCATGCATGCCTTGTTAAATCCGCGCATCAAACTGGTGAGTATACAGGGTGTGGCCGGTACCGGCAAGACGCTGCTGGCCCTGGCGAGTGCGCTGGAACAACGCCGCGACTATAAGCAGATCTACCTGGCGCGGCCTATCGTGCCGCTCAGCAACAAAGACATCGGCTACCTGCCCGGCGATATAAAATCGAAGCTAAACCCTTACATGGAGCCACTGTGGGATAACCTAAAGTATATCCAGAACCAGTATGCCGAGAACAGTAAGGAATATCAGAAGATCAGGGAATTGGTAGAACTGGAAAAACTGGTGATCACACCGCTGGCTTACATACGGGGACGTAGCCTTTCGAACATTTACTTTATAGTAGACGAGGCGCAAAACCTGACCCCACATGAAGTGAAAACGATCATTTCACGGGCTGGTGAAAACACCAAGATCGTTTTTACAGGTGATATTTATCAGATCGATACGCCCTACCTGGACTCGCAGAGTAATGGCCTCTCATACCTGATCGACCGGGCACGTAATCACCCGCTGTATGCGCACATCACACTGCTAAAAGGGGAACGCTCTGAATTGGCAAACCTGGCAAACGAACTGCTCTAGCTATACCTATAATACAGGCAATAGGCCGCTGCTATACCTAGCTGTGGCCTTTTTGTTGGCTAATCGTAACTTACTTTCTGCTTTTGATACGGGCTCGAGCAAAGTTTTGAGAGAAACGAGACTTTGCTCGGTTTCCTGTTCCGTTTTCAGTTTTTTGAAGAAGCCCCTATACCTGTTATATATATCATCGGCTACTCTTGTGCGCTGCTGCCACACCACACGCGTTCCATCTTCCAACGGCTCAAGGCTGAAAATACCGATCGTCTCGAACTCCTCCCCTTTTGTCAACTGCTTGTAGTACAGTTCGGTTGGCGGAGTGCTGTCCGTAAAGTGTACTTTTACCATACCAACTTTGTCGCCATTCCACTCCTGGTACGCTCCTTTTCCGGTGAGCGGACCACCGTAAAGACGAATCATGGTGGGGTCGTAAGTTTTGTTCCAAGCGTTCCACTCTTCCCATTTAGTAGGGTTGTTCAGGTATGGAAACACCTTTTCCGGCTTCGCGTTGACCACAATGGAGCGTCTGACCTCGTAGGAATCAGGAAGCAGAAAGGAACCGAAATAAACTGCGGCCGAAGCTACCAGCAACGACACCAGCACGATGAGTGGCGCTTTCATATTAGATGCGACATGCCTGTATGGGTATGGGATAATTTGATGCTAAAAGTACACCAATTTAAAGGAGAAAAAACAAGACAGGCAAACAAGTAGGCAAGAATATTTTTTCTTCGAAAAGGGGCATTATATTACCTGTTGCTACAGTTTACACCAATTTGGAGGTTCACGCCGTATAAGGGCCAAATAAAAAGACAAAAAAATGATTCAGGATCTTATAAATAAAGGACTAAAACTTTCGCAGCAATCTATTTTCAGGGGTTTACTAGGTAAAGCCGGTGTGCTGGTTTCCAAACCGGTGAAACTGGGAATGCTCCTCACCACGGCTTATGGCAAACTGGTAGATGTGGAGAGTGACAAGAGTGGTTTTGCGCAAGTAAAGGAAGTGATGCAAACATTCATACGTATGGTGAAAGCTTACATCAATGGCTCGTATCGTGAGGTGTCGAACAAGTCGCTGCTAGCCGGTGTGGCGGTACTGCTATACCTCGTCACGCCCCTCGACGTGATACCCGACTTTATACCTGTGATCGGCTTCCTGGACGATATCAGCCTGATGGCCTGGTTCATTGATTCTTTTCAGAAAGAGATCACCAATTTCAAAACCTGGGAAAGCAACAAAAATTTTGAACCGACGATGGGAACGCTTTAGAGTTTGAGAGGTATAATGCTATAGCGACCTCTAGCAATCAACCATAACTTTGAGATACGCCATGGAAATGCATTGTAGACCAAAATATGCTGTTGCATAGTTTTGCCTCTTGCGCGGACAGGGCACAACCTGTCGCAATATGACTTCATCATTAACTCTCAAACTCCTAAACTCCCGACCTCCCAAACTCATAATTCTTGCGTATCTTGGGAGCTCAAAACCAACTCTTATAAAAACCATGATCAGTAAGCGCATTATAGCATTTTTTGCGGCAGCCTGTCTGAGCCTGGGTATAAGCACGGCCAAGCCTGATGAAGGTATGTGGCTGCCTATGCTCCTCAAGCAGCTAAACGAAGCAGAAATGCAGAAGAAGGGCATGAAGCTCTCAGCCGAAGACATTTATAGCATCAACCAGTCGAGCCTCAAAGACGCTATTGTGTCGTTTGGCGGTTTTTGTACCGGCGAAATGATCTCTTCGGAGGGTCTTCTGTTAACCAATCACCATTGCGGCTACGGCCAGGTTCAGAGCCACAGTTCCGTAGAGAAAGACTATCTGACAGAAGGCTTCTGGGCCATGACTCGCGAGCAGGAACTTCCGAACCCGGGCCTTTTTGCCACTTTTATCGTGCGCATGGATGACGTGACGCAGCAGATTCTGGCAGGTATACCGGCCAATGTAACAGAGGCTGAACGCGAGAAAACGGTGCAAGCAAACATCGCTAAAGTGCGCCAGCAGGCGATTGCCGGTACGCATTACGATGCCGTTATTCGTCCGTTCTTCTATGGTAACGAGTACTACATGTATGTGACTGAAACTTTCCGTGATATCCGTCTTGTAGGTGCTCCCCCATCGTCGATCGGTAAGTTTGGTGGCGACACCGACAACTGGATGTGGCCGCGCCATACCGGTGACTTTGCCATGTTCCGCATTTATGCCGATGAGAACAACAATCCGGCAGAATACTCTCCGAACAACAAGCCTTACAAGCCCAAGCACCACCTGCCTATTTCACTGAGCGGTGTGCAGGAGAATGACTTCACGATGGTGTTTGGTTTCCCAGGCCGTACAAATGAGTACCTGACCTCGCATGCCATTGAGGAGATCTACGAGACTTCCAACCCGCACAAGATCAAGATCCGTGACACGAAACTAGCTGTGCTCGACGAAGACATGAAAGCATCTGATGCCGTGCGTATTCAATATGCTGCCAAGCACGCCAGTGTAGCCAATGCCTGGAAAAAGTGGATCGGTGAGAGCCGTGGTCTGCGTAAAGCCAATACCATAGAACGCAAGCAGGAACTCGAAAAGCAGTTCACCGCATGGGCAAACGCTGACGCCGGACGCAAGCACACGTATGGCAACCTGATCGCTGAGTTTGAGAAGAATTACAAGCAACTGGAAGGTATCACGATCGCCCGCGACTACATTATGGAAGCCGCCTGGGGTGTGGAGCTCGTGCGTTATGCCAACGATTTTATTAAGTTGAACGAACTGATCGAGGCCAAGTCTCCACAGCAGGAAGTTAATGCGCAACTGGACCGTCTGGAGAAAGGTGCAGCGGGTTACTTTAAGAACTACAACGCCCCTACCGACAAGAAGGTGTTTGCAGCCCTGCTGAGTATGTATTATGAAAACCTAGACGAGAAACTGCAGCCTGCCGCTTTCGCGATGGTGCGTCAGAAATACAAGGGCGATTTCAGCAAATATGCCAATGAGGTATACAGCAAATCACTTTTCACTTCCGAAGCGGGTGTACGCAAAGCGATTGCCGACATCAGAGCTGGCAAAGCCAACCCATTTAAAAATGACCCGGGCTTCCAGTTGGCCAGCAGTATCAACGCCTATTACCGCACCAACGTACTGCCTACTTACACTAAGGTGAATGATAACCTGAGCCTGTTGTACAGAACCTATGTAGCTGGCTTGCGTGCCATGCAGCAGGACCGCAAGTTCTATCCGGATGCAAACTCCACCCTGCGTGTAGCTTACGGCAAAGTGGAGCCTTACCAGCCGGTTGATGGGGTAAAATACATACACTACACAACGCTGGAAGGTGTGATGGAGAAAGCGGCCTCTGGGGTTGCTGAAGACTATGCTATACCTGCCCGACTCAAGGAGCTGTATGACAAGAAAGATTATGGCCCCTACAGTGTGAATGGTCAGCTGCCTGTTTGCTTCATCGCTTCGAACCATACCACAGGCGGCAATTCTGGCTCACCTATAATCAATGCCAATGGTCAGCTGATCGGTACGAACTTCGACCGTAACTGGGAAGGTACTATGAGTGACCTGACTTACAATCCTGACCAAGTACGTAACATTTCGGTGGATGTACGCTACATGCTGTTTATTGTAGACAAATTTGCCGGGGCCGGTCACCTGGTGAAAGAGATGACGCTGGTTAATGACAACACATCTGGTTTGCCACAGGTAGATGCCCGTCGCAAAACGGAAGCACCTGCTGAAGCTGTGCAGCTTTCAAAGAAAGAGCTGCGCAAAGCCGAGAAAGCCGCTAAAAAAGCAGCCAAAAAGAAAGAAAAAGAAGCTGCTGAAGTCGTGAATTAAGCACAAGCACTTTTAAATTAGAAAGCCCCGTCTGTTTATTCAGGTGGGGTTTTTTTGTTTGGCTATACCTGAGCGAGTTGTTTTATACCTTGTTTTACTCCATATAGGGTTGCCAGTTCACGATCAGTACCTTCTCATCTTCGAGCAGCAGAGAGTCGTAGCAGAAATAATTGGTATTGCTCTGCTAGGAACGGTAGTGGTGGGTGAAGTGGCGAAAGTCGAAGCCGGCCACTTGCAGTAACTCCCGGCGTAGCGTAGTCTTGCCCTCGGGACTAAAGCGTTGCAGCGCGAATCGGTTGTGGCGCAGCTTAGTGTTGATATCCTTCATCAGGGGCGTAAAGGGCAAGAAGGACCGCACCACACTGCTGTCACAGAGGCTGCTCGAGAGTCTCAGGGCCTATTACAAGCAGTCTAGGCCGAAAGTGTGGCTATTTGAGGGGCAGACGGGCGGGCAATACACAGTAGAGAGTATTCGCAGCGTGTTCCGGGCCAGCAAGGAGAAGGCGGGCGTGAAAGCACCCGCCACACCCCATACGCTGCGCCATTCTTTTGCCACGCACCTGCTGGAGCAGGGAACAGATTTAAGGTATATCCAGGTGCTGCTGGGGCATCGGAGCAGCAAGACTACCGAGATCTACACCCACATCACCACCCATGCGCTGGATAAAATTGTCAGCCCGTTGGATAATCTCTAGCAATCACCTATATTAGCTTAACTATATAAAAGCATGCGCACTACAGCCACAAGTAACAGATCCAGCAAGCAAATGAGCGCGAATGCGCGCTGCAGCAACTGCGCATATAGTGCAGATAAGCGTATGTTGTCGTATATACTATAGTTAGCTGGTATAGGTAATTAATGAAATGATATTAAAGAAACCGTTTCCTATAAGAGTTACTGCGTTTGTAGTTGCATTGGCTATACTCATAGGCTTCGGTATAGTAATGACTGATTTCCTGAAATCAAACTTCTCCTACCAAGGCGAAGCTTTTGTTAAAGGCTCTGGACGTATCTTAGAAGAAAGCCTGAGCAAAGGACTGATTTTTATTATTCTTGTTAATTTCATTTCATCTGTACTATTCACTTTCCTCTTCTTCCTCTTACTTGAAAAGGAAGTACAGAGAATAGCCTTTAAAATATTGAGAATATGTGCATTGGGAGTGTTGCTTTTAGTGCTAAGCTATTTAGGGATGAAGTATTTCGAAGGTATAAACTTGGGTATAGAAGGCAATGAAAGACTGATAGAAATTGCTTTAACTTGGGTACTAAGAGTAGCTGGTTTCTTTTTGGGGTATAAGTTGATAAAAATGCTGGTAGTTAAAGAAGAAAATAAGAACTAAATCAGCTAACAAGGCACAGGCATCATGTTCGGCTAATGCCTCACCCGTTGCCTGTACGAGACCGTTGGGCACAAGACAAAATAATAACAACTTTACAAAATGAAGAAAAAAAGAATCTATTACGGATTAGCAGGAATCCTAACCATCCTTGCGTGTTCATTGCAGATTATGCATGTACCATTTGCATCATTAAGTTTAACTTTCGCACTATTAATTGGGTTTTTGGTTCAAAAGTGGCATGTAAAGCAACTTGAGGAAAAGCTGGATGAGTACGGAGTCTATCAGAATAAAAGTGTTGTACATGGAATAGAGTTTGTCTTGATTGCTGGAACCGCAATCTTGAAGATTATGCATGTTCCATTTAGTGACTATCTCATTATGTCTCCCCTTTTGATAGGCATTTTATTTCAAAGCTGGTACATTCGACACCTTGAAAGCAAGATTAACAAGTTGAGCCAAATATGATTCTCCTTTTTAATGAGGAAAACGAGTTGTTAAAAAAGCCCTAAGCCCAACACAGGTAGCTGTTGCACAACTCCAGCGTAATTCCTGCTTCCTATCCTTTTTCTGATTTCGCCTCTCTCCATACTTTCCAAAGTTAACCCAGAAAACACTTCCTGTTCCGGGCTGGGCAGGGCCATGACGGCCACTTGGCTTCTTTTTGGCGTAAAGCGCAGCAGTTTCTGCAGGTTGTAGGCCGCGGCGGCCACCAGCATGCCCTTGTGGGCCAGCTCCAGGCCCCGGGTGTTGACTTTCCGCATGCCCAGGAAGTCGAGCAGTGTGCCCAGCACCGGCTCGACGGTGGCCTGCCGGAGCCGTTTCATGCGCCGGCCCCAGCGGCTATGGACCCGGGCGATGGCCCGCTCATACTCCTCGCGGAAGGAGGTGATGTTGACTTTCTTCTCGTGCTGCCCTCCGATGCAGCTCTCCTTGCGGGGGCAGCCCTTGCAGTCTTTTCGCGTGGTCAGGTAGAGCCTGGAGCGGACGTTGTTGCGCTTGGCGTTGACGATTTCCTTGCGGAAGGTGGCCCGCTTGCCCTCGGGGCACAGCCAGTAGTCGTCTTCTTTGTGATAGGTGAAGCCCTCGGGCCCGCCCACATAGGTGCCGTGGGGCGGGATGAAGGCCCAAATGCCCTCCCGCTCCAGCATAGCGTAGTTCTCCCCCGAGCAGTAGCCCGTGTCGGCCAGCAGGGCCGTGCAGCCAAAGCCCAGCTGGTGCAGCCTCTCGCTGAGGTGCCTGACGATGCCAGGCAGGCAGATGCTGTCCTTGCGGTCGGCGTACTCGGCCTGCACATGGGTGATGACGTGGCGGGAAGTGTCCACGACCAGCTGCAGCAGGTAGCAGAGCTTGCGGGCCTTGCCCGGTTTGACAGCTATTCTGGCGTCGGGGTCCACGGGCGAGTAGTGGGTCTTGTTGGAGGTGTACTTGGCGCCCTTGTTATGGGCGCCGGGGTAGAGGTCCTGCTCTTTTTGCCACTTGCGGTTGCGGGCCCGGATCTCGAGCAGCTCCTCTCGGCTGGCCGTGAGGGCGCGCTGCGTGAGCGGGGCCCTGTTCTGGTGGGCCCTGCGGTCGGCGCTGCTGAAAACCCGGGCCTGTTGGAGGCGGGCCTCGAGCTGCTCTTGGGGCACTTTCAGCTCCAGCGAGCCCATCGAGGCGTTGGCTTTGATAAGGGCTGAGTCGATCACCTGGGTATGGCCTGACACCATGCCGGCCTCTGCGCACAGGGAGAGCACGCGGGTGAAGACCTCCTCGAAGAGTTCGGTGGGCAGCAGCTGGCGGGTGCGCGAGACGGTCGAGTGCCAGGGCAGGGGCTCGTCGAGCTGGTAGTCGAGGAAGTACAAAAGGTCCAGGCGCAGGCTGCAGTGCTCGATCAGCTTGCGGTCAGAGGCGATGTTCTCCAGGTGCGCCACCAGGCAGAGCTTGAAGAAGACCACCGGGTCAATCGAGTGCTGGCCGCAGCTTCCGTAGAAGGGAGCCGTCAGCTCGTAGAGTAACGAGAGGTCGAGCCTGTCCTTGAGCCGCCGGTAGAAGTTGTGCGCCGGCACGTGCGCCGAGAGCGAGAAGCGCAGCTCCCGCTCATCCTCGAAAGTTTTCCTGCCCTGCATCCCATTAAAGATTTGGTAATATATCCTTTTACGATTATCTTCAATAGGTTGTGCAACAAGCACACAGTTCAGCCTTAACCCTTGCTCCGCTACGGGCTTCGGCTGCACAAGACCGTTGGCAGTGAAAGAAATTATGAAGAACTCTCTACAACTTATGTTCCTGTTACTTCTAATCTCTTGTGGGAGTAGTGAAGAGAATGTTAATAAAAGCACTGTCGAGATGGCTACTGAACCAATTTCAAACCCAAAGCAAAAAGTTCGTTTTGAACGCATAAGCTTTTCTATTTTCCCAGGAATGGGGGCTGAAAGGTATAGCAAGGACGTAGAGATAAATAAAGATAGTACCGTCTACTACCGTTTGAGAGAAAGGCATGGCGAAACCGTTGTCGAAAACTATATAGCAAAGCTTGACTCACAGAGTATGGGAAGAGTGTATGGTTTAGTGGACTCTATTGATTTCAATAGCCTGAAAGAAGGCTTTTATTTTGAAGAAGATGGAGCATTTCACTCTTTGCAATTCGTGTTCGACAATGGAGAAGCAAGAATGGTTGGCACTATGCAAGGTGAGTTGGAAGAGACGCTTTATGGATTACTGGATATTGTTGAAAAACAAAATCTAATCAAGAGCGAGAATAGGAATTTTAGCACTACTGCAGACGTATTGATTCCTCCCCCACCAGCCGCAGTTAGTGTACCCTATGAAGGTTTAAAAAGAAAATGAAAAACTACCTCTGCCAACAACTAAGGCTTCGTTGGGTACGGAGTGCCGACAATGAAGCCGTGGTTGCACTAACCGTGCGACCCGTTATGGGTTTTAAGTCGGAAGAGGCTGGCCCCTGAACTACTTCTTGGTACTATCTGGTAGCGGGCTGGCCCAACGGAGGTGAGCCTGGAAGGGTATTGAACGATACTTTCTGCTGTTTCCGGGAGAGGATTGCCGCTCTTTTCAGGGTATTTGCTCTGGTAAGGGCATAGCTGCGC
>NZ_JAHZTC010000022.1 GCF_019599265.1 Pontibacter sp. HSC-14F20
GATAGAAGAACGAAATGAGAAACAAGTAAAAATCCACTGGAGCTTCACAGTCAAGGAGGCCAGGGAAAAGATGGCTTCTCAGTATGCTAAAGTGATACCTAATGACTAAATTGACTGTGTACTAGTTCTGCATGGTTTCTGCCATAGGGAAGCGAACATTGGTTGCGGCAACCGGGTTGAAATGCAGGCTCCGTACATCGTCCGCCGCCGGCATTTCGAATACCTCCAGGTCGAAGTACTTAACCGCTGCCAGCAAGTGGTCAAAAATATCGGCCATAATGCCTTCGTACTCCACCCACACAATGCTGTTGGCAAACAGGTATAGCTCAATCGGCATACCGGTAGTGGTTGGCTCGAGCTGGCGCACCATCATGGTCATGCCCTTGTGGGTTTTCGGGTGGGTTTTCAGGTAAGCATCTATATACTGCCGGAAAACACCCACATTAGTCAGACTGCGTCCGTTGATCAAAAGGCTCTTGTCGATTTCGTTGTCTTGGTTAAACTGGTCTATTTCACTTTGCCGCTCCTCCAGGTAGGTTTTCAAGAGCTGAATCTTGCTCAGGCGGCTCACCTCTTCGGCAGACAGGTAACGGATGCTGGATATTTTGATGTACACAGAGCGCTTGATACGTCTGCCACCCGAGCGCTGCATGCCCCGCCAGTTTTTAAACGAGTCAGAGATAAGAAAGTAAGTAGGTATAGTTGTGATGGTTTTGTCGAAGTTCTGCACTTTCACGGTGTTCAGGTTTATCTCAATCACATCGCCGTCGGCGCCATACTTTTCCATCGTTACCCAGTCGCCAATGCGCACCATGTCATTGGACGAAACCTGTATACTGGCTACAAAGCCCATGATGGTATCCTTGAAAACCAACATCAGAATAGCCGAAGCCGCACCCATTGCCGTGATGAAGGTCAGGGCGTCTTTGCCGGTGAGGGTAGAGAAAATAAGCAGGCCAGCTATGAAGTACAGAAAGATAGTAAGCACCTGCATAAAACTCTCAACAGGCTTGTCCTTAAAGGTTTCGGTGGTTTTGAGGAAGTCCTTGCCGGTGCGCAGCAGTGCGCGCGCCACCCAGATCCAAAGCATAATCAGGTAGATGTCGGTGAGCTTCATGAGCGGCGATACCCAGGTTGGGAAATCAGCAAATATGATAGGTATAGCCTGCACTACAATGATAAGTGGTGCGATGCGGGCCAGGTATACGACTACTCTGTTGCGTGCCATATACTCGACCAGCCTCGTGTTGGATCTGGCGGCAATCTTCTGGGCTGTGCCTACAAATATTTTTCTAGCTAGGAAATCAACCAGGTATACGATAATAGCTGTCGCGGTAATTAGCACCAGCAAGTTGATGTAGGTTGCTGCCTGTTCAGGTACGCCGAGGTTCAACAATTGGTCAAATGTCCAGCTACTGATTTGATCATTCGAATAAGTAGTGTTCATGATAAAAGGTAAAGGGTTTAAAATGAATGCGCTATGGCTCTACAAAAGTAAGGCTTTTGCATTTAAGATGCCGTTTAAACATTAACTACAGCGTCATTTGCCCTATTCTACCTCGTAGCCAAGCAGTTCATTTACCTTTACCAGCTCATCGTCATTGTCGGTCATCACAAAGAGTATGTCGTTGGGTTCCAGGATGGTAGCCCCATTTGGTGTCACAAACTTTTTGCTCCTGTTGATCAGCACAATTAATGCTCCCTTAGGAAAGTGAAGGTCTACCAGTGTTTTGCCAATCGCAGGACTATTTTTAGGAACTTCTATTTCGGTGAGCTCATTTTTCAGATCGTACTCCATCTCCAGGTCAAACTGGTGCTTCTTCAGTCTTTTATCCCTTTCGCCCAGGTTTAGCCACTTGGCCACAAGCGCAAGGGTGGTGCCCTGCACCATAACGGAGGTGAGTACGATGAAAAACACAATGTTGAAAATCATACCGGATCGCTCCACCCCCGCCAGCATGGGGTAGGTAGCAAATACGATCGGTACAGCACCACGCAAGCCCACCCACGACACGTAGAGCTTATCCTGTATCGTGTTTTTAAAGAAGGCCAAACTCAGGAACACACTCAGAGGACGTGCCACAATGATGAGGAATAGCGAAATCAGAAGTCCTACTCCCAATACGGGCACCATTTGCGATGGAAAAACCAGCAGGCCCAGCGTAAGGAACATCAGGATCTGCATCAGCCAGGCCACGCCATCGTAAAATTTGGTAAGGCTGCGCTTGTGGATAAAGTTACGGTTGCCAAGCATAACCGCTGCCACGTATACCGCTAGAAAACCGTTGCCATTAATCAGATTTGTGAAAGCGTAGGTAAAGATTACCATCGCCATGGTCAGCGCCGGGTATAGGCCTTCCTGCTCTAACTTGATCCGGTTGATTACCCATCCCATAATCCGGCCCATGGCTATACCTGACACGGCCCCAATGCTCATCTGCGTAAAAAACATGGGGACAAGCTGCCAGATGCTCGCCTCCGGGTTCAGTATCAGAAAGGTGAAGCTTATCGTCAGGAAATAGGCCATTGGGTCATTACTGCCCGACTCCAGCTCCAGCGTAGGCCTGAGGTTGTTTTTAAGCCCGATGTTTTTGGAACGGAGAATGGAAAACACTGCCGCCGCGTCGGTAGACGACACAATGGAGCCAAGAAGCAGACTCTCTAAGATAGTAAGGTCAGTGACAAGGTATACGAAGCCGCCGAGCGCAATGGCTGTGATAAAAACTCCGATGGTGGCCAGAACTACACCCCGCCACAAAATGGGTTTGGTGCTTTCCCAGCGTGTGTCCAGGCCACCGGAAAAGAGAATGAACGTAAGTGCGATCGTGCCCAGCGATTGGGCTGTCTGTGGGTCGTTATAGTAGATCTTGCCAAGTCCCTCAGACCCGGCCAGCATACCTACCGCAAGAAATAGTAATAGAGCCGGTACCCCAAACCGGCCCAGGCTCTTACTAATCAGAATACTGATGAAGAGCAAAATAGAGGAGGCTAAAAGTATATCTTCAAACGCAACACCCATTTATTAGCCTAAAGTGATCTAAAATATTATCAAATCGGATTTGTCTTGCTCATAAGCAGCATATCGTATTTCTTTGAAATCTTCCGGAAAGGTCTTTTCGCGTGCATATCCGCACAAGTGGGCGGCAGAAGCAGCACATGCCCTTGCGTAACTTATTACTCTGAGCAGTAGATGGTGGTTACAAACTCTCTGCCCGGCTATTGGAATTGCTTATATTTAGCTATGCCCTTCAAGGCAGGCGTGCAGGATTTCGGAGAAGCGGTATACCTCTTCAAAGCTGTTGTAAAGCGGCGTGGGTGCAACCCGAATCACGCTCGGCTCACGGAAATCCACGATAATACCGGCTTCCATTAGTTTATCAAACAACTCGCGGGCGTTTTGCTTCACAAGGAGCGATATCTGGCAGCCGCGGGCCTGCGGGTCGCGTGGGGTAATCATCTCGAGCACGTCTTTGCTCACCTGCACGTCATTAATCAGGAACTCCAGGTAGCCTGTCAGCTTCTCGCTCTTGGCGCGCAGATTTGCTATACCTGCTTCGTCAAAAATTTCTAGTGAAGCACGATGCACAGCCATTGGCAGAATCTGGGCGTTGCTTAGCTGCCAGCCTTCAGCACCAGGTATGGGTATAAAGCCTTTCTTCATCTGGAAGCGCACGCTTGCATCGTGGCCCCACCAGCCGGCAAAACGCGGCAGATCCGGGTTGTTGGCGTGGCGCTCGTGCACGAACACACCCGAGGTACCGCCCGGTCCTGAATTGAGGTACTTGTAGGTACACCACACGGCAAAGTCCACACCCCAGTCGTGCAGCTGCATAGGTATGTTGCCGGCGGCATGCGCCAGATCAAAACCTACCACAGCACCCACTTCGTGCCCTGCTTGTGTGATGGCCTGCATGTCATATACCTGCCCGGTGTAGTAATTGATACCACCCATCATCACCAGCGCCAGTTCGTCACCGTGCTCGCGTATGCTTTGCAGGATGTCTTCGGTGCGCAGCGTGTGTTCGCCTTCTCTCGGGAACAACTCTACAATCGCCTCTTCCGGGGTATAGCCATGGAATTTCACCTGCGTCTCGAGCGCATACTGGTCCGACGGAAAAGCCCCGCCCTCCATAATGATTTTGATGCGCTTGCCCTCCGGTCTGTAAAACGACACGAGCATGAGGTGCAGGTTCACAGTGAGCTGGTTCATGATCACCACTTCCTGCGCCTTGGCTCCCACCACACGGGCAGCGCCATCTGTTAGCAACTTATGGTAGTTGAACCAAGGGTCTTCACCTTTAAAGTGTCCCTCTACAGCGTAGTTCGCCCATTTATACATCTCGTTGTCGATGTACATCTGCGCCGACTTTGGCTGTAAACCAAGTGAGTTACCACAAAAGTAAATAGCGTCGCGGCCGTTTACCTGCGGAAAATAAAAGCGATCTTTGAAATGCTTAAGCGGGTCGAGGTTATCTTGTTCCTGCGCAAAGGCAAGGCTATTCTGATAGTTCATTTTTGTTGTGCGGGTATGGGTGTTATCAAAAGGCGGCGTCAGCCCCTTAATTCATCTCCTGCGAAGATAGAAAATAACTGGGCAAAGTTTATTAAGCCCTCGCCCGGTAACGGCCATGTTATTTCCAGTTTGTCTTCCCAAAATCATACTTCAGGCCAATGCTGAATGATCTTGGCAATTCTTCCAGAACCAAAAGGTGGTTGATTTCGGCATAAACAGCCATTCTTGGAAATAGTTTCGATTCAAATCCGAGACCGGGGCTAAGGCGGAGTGCAGCCCGGAGTCCGTTTTCATTATAGCCTTCTTCAGGGTGGCTATAAGACACGTAGCCAGCATCCAGGAGGTGAACGAGCACATAAGCGCTATATTTTTCTGCTTTCTTAAAGGCCATTTCGTACCGCAAACCCAAGGCATACGAATGCGCTTTCTCTTCCCCAAATCTATAAGAAGAGTAGTCTATAGACGCCTTAATAGAATGCCTGCTGTGTTTGGAGAAGTAATACTGAAGACCAGCCATATTTCCGTAGCCACGTGCTTCAATCGGAATGTTCTTGCTGAAGCCATACTTGCTGTATTGCGTAAAAAAGACCCAGTTCGGTTCTTTCCCGGCTTTCTTATTACCCTGCCACTCGTAGCTAGCCTCCCCCTGGTTGTATTCCCGAATTATCTTAGTCAGACTACCTTCTTTCAAAGTTGTCTTCTCCAACTGCTGCACAATGTCCATGCGGTCATACAGCAGCGAACTGAGCGTGCCAATGTACTTATGGTCTTTCCGCAAATACTTTTTGCCGCCCTGGTTCTCATACACGTTGTTATTCTCGAGTCTATGCAATGCATTGTCTTTGGATACATAGTAGTACTCTGATGAATTCTCTTCTCTTTTATAGAGTGAAACCTTAGGCGACTCGATCAGCACTTTCAGCACCAGAGAGACACTATCAGCATTCGTTGTATAGCGTTTAGCAACAAACTTTTCACCGTTATCGAGCTTTATCTCAGAGATCTGCTCTGCAGTAAATACTTGCTTGGCACCCTGCTCACCGGAGAAGCGTATTTCATTGGGCTCGTCGTAAAAATAAGTGATGGATCCTGTCAGGTTATCTCCATTTTTCAGGGCTATTACCCCCTTTTGGCTTTGGATCTGGGCATAGAGAGCAACCGGAAAGAATAGAAGAAAGAGTATAAGTTTGAGTTTCATAAAAAAGGTAGGATTATAATTTTCGGGTGCAAATATAATCCAACTCCCAGATACTTGCACTATCTACACCGCACATCTTTTGTTATAAAGAAGGCACGAGGTATACGCAAGTAAAATAGACCTTTACAGAGGAGAGAATACCGAAACAATTGCTGGAAAGGAACTCCGGTTTTAGACCTTAGCCTTCGAAATATCCACTGAGTCCTTCACAAAAAGGCTCTTCTCCAGATTAAGCCATTCCAGGGCAGTGCCATGCAGCATGCGGTCTTTGGTGGCGCGATCGTAAGGCATAGATTCAATTAATTTGCCGGGCTCCAGTTCGCCGAGAGGAAAAGGATAGTCAGTGCCGAGGGCAATGCTGTTGACGCCCACC
Source organism: Pontibacter sp. HSC-14F20 (assembly GCF_019599265.1). Taxonomy (GTDB): domain Bacteria; phylum Bacteroidota; class Bacteroidia; order Cytophagales; family Hymenobacteraceae; genus Pontibacter. The sequence continues at coordinate 6,085 of NZ_JAHZTC010000022.1, forward strand.
AGATTCACGAGGTACTCCAGCGCCTGCGGGTCGTGCACAAGTGAGTCGAAGTAGAATTTGCCCAGGTACTCGCGTGGGTTCACGTTGTTGTCAATCGCGCACAGATCGGGGCGCACCTCAAAACCGTGCACAATACGGCCAATGGTAGCCGGAAAGGAGCCGCCGCCGTGCGCAAAAGCTACCCGCAGCTTTGGCAAACGCTCGAGCACACCGCCGAAAATCATGGAGCAAATCGCCAGACTGGTTTCGGCGGGCATACCTACGAGCCAGGGCAGCCAGTATTTGCTCATTTTCTCCTTGCCGTACATATCCCAAGGGTGTACAAACACGGCTGCGCCCAGTTCTTCAGCCGCCTGAAAAATTGGGAACAGCTCGGGTGCGTCCAGGTTCCAGTCGTTGATATGCGAACCGATCTGTATACCTGCCATACCCAATTCCTTCATGCAACGCTCCAGCTCTTTAATTGCCAAATCGGGGTCCTGCATCGGAATGGTGCCAAGGCCAATGAAGCGGTCGGGGTAGTCGGCGACTATACCTGCGATGTGGTCATTGAGCATGCGCGACAGATCGTAGGTATGCTCCGGCTTTGCCCAATAGTTGAACATGACAGGCACCGTGCTCAGCACCTGCACCCCCACCTGGTGATGACTACACTCGTGCATGCGCACTTTGGGGTCCCAGCAATTGTCCTGAATCTCGCGGAAGAACTTGTCGTCCATCATCATGCGGGCGCAGCACGGCTTGTGGTGCTCGAGCCTCACGAAACCGCCATAGCCATAGCGCTCCCGCAAATCGGGCCAGGTGGCGGGCAGGATATGCGTGTGGATATCAATCTTGAACAGATTGTTTTCGGCAGGTATAGAGAGGTCAGGCTTTGGGTTTTGCATGCTGGTAAAGGAACGAAAAAGCGGCTATACAGCGTACGGCCAAGTAAAGCAATCCAACAAGATACACATTTTATAGATTTTACGTCGGCTATCCTGATATTCGTTAGCCAAAAGCGGCATCTAGATTCTCAGATCGGGAGGCCCTACCCCAGCTACGCTTGCCTCCTTCGACTCGTGTCTCGGACACAGTCTAAAAGACAGTTACGCAGGCTTAACTGGCGGCTGCAATACCTCACCACACTTCTTGCAAGTCCGCAAGTCTTCATTATCCCAGAAATTCCCCATAATTACAGGAAGTTGCTTCACAATATCCGTCACTTCCGTGAAATCCTCGTGCAGCTTGTTACCGCAGTTCTCACAAAACCACATAAAACCGTCCTTCTCCCCTTCTCTTCTATAACGCTCAATCACCAGACCAACCGTGTTGGCTGGGCGTTGCGGAGAGTGTGGCACCTTTGCTGGCAACAGGAAAATCTCACCCTCTTTGATAGGAATATCCACGGGCTTGCCATCTTCTATAATCTTCAGCACAATATCGCCTTCCACCTGATAGAAAAACTCCTCGCTTTCATCGTAGTGATAGTCTTTTCGGGCGTTGGGTCCGCCCACTACCATCACAATAAAATCGTCGTTTCCTTTGTATACCTGCTGGTTGCCTACGGGTGGCTTCAGCAAATGGCGGTGTTCTTCTATCCACTGTTTAAAATTGAAAGCGCGCTGTATGGCCATAGCTTTATCGGGTTAGGTTGATAGTTTGAATGTACGAGAATTACACGCAATTGGCAAATACCGCACAGCCCAGCACATATCTGACAAAGCATTTCAGGTATAGGGCAACATTTTATACCTCCTGTGTATACCTGCAGGGTACTTCAAAGTATAAAGGGTAAGCCTATACTTACCCATATGACCAGACTTTTACGTTACCTACTCCTTTATATCTTGGTTTGCACCGCCGCTTGTAGCCCCAGTATTTACTACGGGCCCAGTGCGGGCAACTGGCAGCACTTTTCTTTGCCCGACTCAACGGGCATTGCCTATACCATATACCTGTTGGGCGACGCGGGGGCTCCGCAACTGAATAAAACCGAACCTACCCTCAAATTACTAAAATCGCAGCTCGACCGTGACCCTAAGAGCACATTAGTAGCGCTGGGCGACAACCTGTATCACAGCGGACTTTCGGAAGAGGGCAGCCAGACTCGCGAGCAGGACGAGAAGCGCCTCAACGAGCTGATAAAAGTAGTGGATAACCATCAGGGCAGCGTGTTTTTCGTGCCTGGCAACCACGACTGGGACTACATGGGCCCCAAAGGACTAGAGAAGATACGCCGCCAAGAGCAGTACATCGAGGCGGGCATCAACAAGGGCAATACCTTTGTGCCCGACAACGGCTGTCCTGGCCCTTATGTGGAACAAGTGAGCGACGATGTGATATTCATCGGTATAGACACCCATTGGTGGTTGCACAAACATGAAAAACCCTACGGCCCCGACAGCGGCTGCGGCGCGGGCACCGAAACCGAAATGCTGCAACAGATGGAGCAGACGCTCGAAGCCAATAAAGGCAAACACATCGTCATTGGAGGGCACCATCCGTTTGTGAGCAACAGCAATCACGGTGGATTCTATACCGTGATGGACCACCTTTTCCCGCTGCGCCTCATGCGCGACGGGCTCCTGATTCCGCTGCCCGTTATCGGCTCACTATACCCGTTTTACCGCCAGCTGGGCGGCGTGGATCAGGACATTCCGCACTACCGCTACCAGTTGCTCATCAGCCGCATGGAGCAACTTTTCAACCGCTACGACAACATCATTTATACCTCAGGCCACGACCACAACCTGCAGCTGCACAAAATCGACAAGTACATCCACATTCTCAGCGGCTCAGGCTGTAAAACGGCGCCTGTGGATGTCGAGAACAACGCCACCTTTGCTCATAGCGAGAAGGGCTTTGTGAAAGTGATTTACTACAACAATGGTGAGGTATGGACCGAGTTCTGGTCGCCTGAGGGCGACGGCGACACAGGCCAGGTAAACTACCGCGGCAAGCTCTACGACCAGATTCGTCAGGACGCAACTGCCACCGCCGCCTGTACCGATACGCTCCAAACTGAGCCTGTGGAGTTCAGGCCCGCTGACCCGAAAAAAAAACCCTACGCGCTGGCTGGTGTGTTGCTCAAAAACGATTACGCGAAAGAATGGGCCACTCCTGTGCGTGTCACCTACCTCGACATAGGTGCTGTGGGTGGTGGACTGAGTCCATTTGGCCTCACCAAAGACCGCGACCGCAACAGCCTGCGCCTCCGCAGCGCCAAAGGCTACGAATACCGTTTCCGCCCTTTGTTACGCGACGCCCTGCGCACTGTGCCGCAACAGTACCGTGGCTCGGAGGTTATACAGTCGGTACCCGAAACGTGGCTACCCTCGCAGCACCCCTATGCACCGCTTATTGCCACGCAGCTCGAGAAAGCCGCTGGGTTGCTGGCCTCCTCTCCCGCCCTGCACCTGTTGCCCGACATCGATTGCCTGGAGCCTTACAAAGCGCCTTTCGGCAACCGCCTGGGTTTTCTGGAATTTGATGCCGAAGACTACCGCCTGGGCCATAGGGGTCAGGATGCCGATGATGTGCAGGAACTGAGCTACACTGCCATGCTGCACCGCCTCGAAGACGACCACCTGCACCAGGTAAATGCCCGTGCCTTCGCCAAAGCCCGCCTTCTCGACATGCTGATCGGCGATTGGGATCGATACGAAGACAACTACGAGTGGAGTCTGACCGAGGCGAACGGCCGCACGCTATACCTGCCTATACCAAAGGTGCGCGACAATGCCTTTTTCGCTTTCGATGGTTTCGTTCCGTGGCTGGCCACTCGCAGTTGGGGTGTGCAGGAGTTGCAGCACTTCGGCTATAAAATCCAGAACCTGAAAGGCCTGAACATGGCTGCCAAAGACCTCGACCGCCGTCTGTTGGGTAGCCTCACCCCTGCCGACTGGGTGCAGATAGCCGACAGCCTCGAGGCGGTGCTTACCGACGAGGTACTGACCAATGCCGTGCACCAGATGCCCCCCGAAGTATACCCGCTGCACGGCGACGAGCTGGTCCAGAAACTGAAAGCCCGACGGGTGCAGCTGCCCCGCGTAGCCGAAGAATACGCCCATTTACTGGCTCGCTACGTGGATGTGTTTGGCAGCAAAAAGAAAGAGCTGTTTGAGATTGAGCGACTGGCCAACGGCGACACACGCATTACCATGACCGCCGCCGACAACCCGAGCCACACGCTCTATACCCGTACCTTTTCTCCTGAGCACACCAAAGAAGTCCGCCTCTACGGTTTCGGGGGCGACGATGAATTCAGCGTCACGGGCGAAACGGGCAGCGACATAAAAGTGCGTGTGATTGGCTATAAAGAGCACGGCCGCTACCAGTATGCCCTTTCCGATAGCCTGGGCAACAGCAGCATCTCCTATACCTTACGCAACCCCGTCGGCGACAAGAAAGTAATCGACAACACCCGCGCCACTTATGAAGACTTTGCCACAGGCGACCTCATCAACAGTCCTGCCTCCGACGAGTTTCGCTATACCCGTTTCGGGCCTAATTTCACGGTTATTTACAACACAGCCGACGGGCTGGTGCTGGGCGCTGGCATGCAGTACAGGCCTTACAAGTTCAGAACAAGCGCCAGAGGCGGCGTGCAACGTTTGCTTTACCAGCGCTCCCTCAAAACAGGTATGGCCCGCATTTTCCATGAAGGCGAAATCAAAGACCTATTCTTCGACCTTGATTTGGTGAGCCGCGCCTGGGTATACGCCCCCTATTATAGTATACAGTACCGCGGCTATGGCAACAGGCCAGCACCGACTGATGCACCGCTTAACCAACGGGTAGAGCTGAGCAATGCCCATATTTCGGTCGCTTTGCAAAAGCCTTTCGGCACGTTCTTCTCGCTCGGGGCAGGACCTGTGTTGGAGTACTTCAGGTTGAGCGAGCGCCGCAACATCTGGGTGCAGGATTTCTTGCCTGATAATCGGCAGGATGCATTCGGACAGCGCAGCTACCTCGGCGCCACTGCCTTTTTCAGGACCGATGCGAGAGACTACGAGAACAACCCGAGCCGCGGACTAGTGATAGACCTGCGGGGCAACTGGTTTCAGGGGGTGGCCAACACCAGCGGCAGGTATAGCCGCTATACCTACGAAGTGCGCTACTACATGAGTCCGAATCTGCCTTTCCAGCTCACGTTTGCGGGCCGCATAGGCGGTGGCATCAATACGGGCCGTTACGCTTTCTACCAGGGCAACATGCTGGGTGGCGGCCTTCTGCCCGATTTCAGCCAAACTATTCGCGGCTACAGCCAGACCCGCCTTATTGGCGACCGCAGCTTCTTCACCAACCTCGAGATGCGTGCAGCCCTGCTTAACTACCGTGTATACCTGTTCCCTGGCAAAGTAGGTGTGCTCGGCCTTTACGACACAGGCCGCGTCTGGACCCGCACCAACAACGTAGGCGGCTGGAACCAGGCCTATGGCGGCGGCATCTGGTTCTCGCTCTTCAACCGCATTGTGCTCACGGGCACCGCCGCCTACTCCCGTGAAGGCACCCTGATTAATGTACAGAATGGGTTTTTCTTTTAATTGCTTATCTTTAAGCTATGAACTTAGACCTGACGGATAAAAGAGCCATCGTGTGCGGCAGCACACAAGGTATAGGCAAAGCCATCGCTGCAGAACTGGCGCAACTGGGTGCCAGCATAACACTGGTGGCCCGCAACGAAGCCAAGCTACAGGAAACAGCCCAGGAACTCGACAGCAGCAAAGGTCAGCAACACGACTATCTGGTGGCCGATTTCAGCAAACCGGAGGAGCTGGTGGAGCAACTGCAGGTATACCTGCAGCAACACGAGCAGGTGCACATCCTCATCAACAATACAGGCGGCCCAGCAGGTGGACCGATTATAAACGCCAAGCAAGAAGAGTTTTTGAGTGCTTTCAACATGCACCTGATTAACAATCACAATTTGGCGCAGGCAGTGATTCCGCTGATGAAAAAGGCAGGTTACGGCCGTATTATCAACATCATCAGCACCTCCGTGAAACAGCCGCTACAAGGCTTGGGCGTGTCGAACACCATACGCGGCGCCGTGGCCAGCTGGGCGAAGACGATGGCGAACGAGCTCGGGCAATTTGGCATTACCGTGAACAACGTGCTCCCCGGCGCTACCCGCACGGGTCGTCTTGAAACCATCATCGTTAACAAAGCGAAAAAAACCGACAGCGACGTAGATAAGGTAGAAGAAGAAATGATGTCCGAAATTCCAGCCCGCCGCTTCGCCGAACCCGAAGAAGTAGCTGCAGCGGCAGCGTTCCTGGCTACGCCAGCAGCAGCTTATATCAATGGCATTAATGTGCCGGTTGATGGGGGCAGGACGGGGAGTTTGTAGCGTTCAATTGTTGATTGATAATTGTCGATTGTTTTCTTAATCCCGCGCATTTTTAATTTTGAATTTCTAATTACTCCTCGTGCAGCACATACATAACTACATAGACGGCCAGTTGGTAATGCCTGTGGCGGGGCAGTACATCGACAACTACAACCCAGCGCTGGGCGAAGTATACTCGCTTATACCTGATTCCGATGAACAGGACGTAGAACAGGCGGTGCAGGCGGCTCTCAAGGCTTTCCCAGCATGGGCAAACACGCCTGCCGAGAAGCGGGGGCAGATTTTAATGCGGATCGCCGACCTCATCGACCAGAACCTGGACAAGCTAGCCGAAGCCGAATCGATAGACAATGGTAAATCGCTGAAACTGGCCAAGTCGGTGGACATACCTAGGGCCAGTAGTAACATGCGCTTCTATGGTACGGCCATCCAACATTTCGCTTCTGAGGCGCACTACATGGAAGGAACCGACGCCATCAACTATACCGTGCGCCATCCGCATGGCGTGGTGAGCTGCATTTCGCCCTGGAACCTGCCGCTATACCTGTTCACCTGGAAAATTGCTCCTGCCTTGGCTGCTGGTAACTGTGTGGTAGCGAAGCCCTCTGAAGTGACACCCATGACAGCTTACATGCTATCAGAAATCTGCATCGAAGCGGGCTTGCCGGCGGGTGTGCTCAACATCGTGCATGGCTACGGCCACAAAGTAGGCGCAGCTATGACGGCGCATCCTAAAGTACCCGTTATCTCTTTCACAGGCGGCACTGCCACAGGTCGCACCATTGCGGCCACGGCTGCTCCGATGTTCAAGAAGCTGTCGCTGGAGCTAGGTGGCAAGAACCCGAACATTATCTTCACCGACTGCGATTTCAATAATGCGCTGCATACCTCTATTCATTCTTCTTTCGCTAACCAGGGGCAAATCTGCCTGTGCGGTTCCCGCATTTTCATTGAGCGTCCGCTGTACGAGAAATTCCGCGACGCTTTTGTGGAGAAAGTGAGGGCCATGCAAGTAGGCGACCCGATGGAAGAAGCCTCGAAAATGGGTGCGGTGGTTTCCGAACAGCACATGCAAAAGGTCCTTTCCTACATCGAACTAGCCAAACAAGAAGGCGGCACCATCCTCACAGGCGGACACCAGGTGCAGGTCGAAGGACGTTGCCAGAACGGCTGGTTCATCGCCCCGACCATCATCGAAGGCCTGCCCTACAACTGCCGCACCAACACCGAAGAAATCTTCGGCCCGGTCGTTACACTCACCCCTTTCGACACCGAGGAAGAAGTCATCCAATACGCCAACTGCACCGACTACGGCCTCTCTGCCACCATCTGGACGCAGAATCTGCAGCGTGCCCACCGCGTCGCGCACCAGGTACATGCGGGCATCATCTGGGTAAACACCTGGCTCCTACGCGACCTGCGCACACCTTTCGGCGGTATGAAAAACTCTGGTGTAGGACGTGAGGGTGGCTTTGAGGCGTTAAGATTCTTTACTGAACCGCAGAATGTTTGTGTGAAGCTGTAGCTATACCTTTGTTGTCATTGAGAACACACTCAAGGCGCGAGTCGAAGGGGGCGACATAAAGCAGATGCTCTTTCGGATTTATGAATCCGAAAGTAGACTATAGAGGATTTCCTAATCCCCGTGTACCGGCACACGCGGGTCTGGAGACCCGCAGCAGTTAGGGACAGGGCTCCTCTACTAGATTCGGATAGAAATATCCGAATCAGCACCTACTGAATCCTTATTGCCTTTACCTCCACCTGATTTTCTCCGTACTTTTGCAGGATGGACTTTAAAAGAAGAAGACTGGCTGTTACGCTACGGAACCAGATTAACTATCCTTTACAGTTTAACCCATTTGTATTCAGCAAGATCTTCCTCCTGTGGGTAGCTATTGGCATCATGGGAGGCGTGATAGCGGGGCTTTACTGGATGGTGCTGGAGGGCTTTATGCATTTTCTTGCGCCGGTGCAAGGGCTCTGGGTTATCCCTTTGATGGCCTCAGCTGGTCTGCTGGCGGGTCTTATTATCCACTACCTTGGCGACCCCGGCGAGATGGACCTCATCGTGAACAACATCCGTTTCAAAGGCGGGCACCTGGAACCCAAGAACAACCCTTCCATGATTCTGTCCTCGTGGTTGTGTATAGCGAGTGGTGGTAGCGCCGGCCCCGAGGCACCGCTGGTACAGGTGGTGGGCTCTACAGGCACCTGGATTGCCAAAAAACTCAAAATAAGAGGAGAAGACCTGCGCTCGCTCACCATTGCAGGTATGGCTTCCGCTTTTACAGCACTTTTCGGCGCCCCGCTTGGCGGCACCCTTTTTGCCCTCGAAATTCTGCACCACAAACACGTAGTAGAGTATTACCAGGCACTTATACCTGCGTTTGTAGCCAGCTGCTCCAGCTACGTCATATTTATATTGATTACCCATATTGGCATCGGCCCTACCTGGAATTTCCCGGTATACTCCACTCCTGAACTGAACGATTTTTTCTACGCCATGCTGTATGCACTGGCAGGTACGGCAGCGGGCTGGCTGTTTATCTTCACGGTGCGCCAATGCAGGAATATGTTCAGAAAATTCAGCGTACCGATTTATGTGAAGATGGCCGTAGGTGGTCTGCTGATTGGCACCATCGCCTACTATGTGCCCCTTTCCCGTTACTTCAGTCACGATGAGTTGAACATACTGTTGGAAGAGCAATTCTCGCTTCAATTCCTGCTCATTTTGCTGGGTGCTAAGATTCTGGCTATCGCTTTCACAGTTACTTCCGGCTGGCGCGGGGGCTTCATTATTCCGCTGTTTTTTGTGGGCGCTACGGTGGGTATGATTGTGAACACGGCCTTCCCTGGTCAGAACCTGCCCCTGATTATGGTAAGCTGTATGGCAGCTATCAACGCCTGTGTTACCCGCACGCCCATCAGCACCATCATCCTACTGTCTACCCTGACTGGTTTCCATCATTTCATTCCCATTATGTTCGCCAGCCTGACCGGTTTTTTCCTGGCGCCTAAAACACCGCTCATCAATGCGCAACTGGGCCTGAAAGAATAGAACTTATACCTGTTAAGCTGTGCCATTATCACATTCAAGCGTAAAACTAGCTATACAATGGCCTGAAACTGCTCGAGCATGTCTATCCATAGTGTCACACTTTCCTATATACTCACTGCGCTGAAAACGAGCCAGGAGGATTTATGTGCGCAAGGTATAAACCCGCACACGCTGGTGGCCATCTACAATGATTTTCTGACTCGGAAATATGATCTTAATGCCATCTCCCAGATAACAGCCAATACCCTGCTGCAAGCTCCGGGTGCTCAGGCCATCAGGTATAGGATAAAAGACCCGCTCCACCTGCTCCGCAAAGTCATCCGCAAAAAAGCAGAATATCCCGAACGGGTTATTGACCACCACAGCTACCTCGACTGGATAAATGACCTGGTAGGCATACGGGTGTTATACCTGTACAAAGAATCGTGGCGCAGCCTGGGGCAGTACATAGAGGAGGTATGGCCATTGAAACGCCCGCCGGTCGCCTACATCCACGAATGCGATACAGGCATGCTTGTGGAAGAGCTGGAGAAGGGAGGATGTACTCTCCGGCGGCATCCGCTGGGCTACAGGGCAGTCCACTATGTCATCAGTACACAGCCACACCGCCAGCGTTATTTTGTAGAGATACAATTGCGCACGCTTTTCGAGGAGGGCTGGAGCGAGATAGACCATACGGTGCGCTACCCTGACCGCACCTGCAACGGCTTCGCCAGGGATCTGTTGGCCGTGCTGAACCGCCTCACTGGCAACGCCGACGACATAGCCACCTTCATTAAGATATTCTTCGATAAGATGCAGGCAAAGAAATCCGGTCATTCGACCGCCACCTGGACGCAGGAAGAGCGACAGGAACTTGAGGACGAGATAAAAAAACTTCCGGTAACGCCCGAAGAGAGGCAGCGGCTGCACGAGCACATCCGGCAGCTGCCGGGCAGGATCCATTCGGCAGACTAGGCCCTTGCTACTGTTTTTTGTTCGGCACCAGGTTGTGTGCTGCCAGTTTCCAGTTACCGTCCAACATTTTCCATACCTTTAGGTAATAGCCGGTTTCTTCCTGTTTGCCACTGTTGTGGGTATAGCTGCCGTAGGTATAGGCCAGATCAGCTGCTGATGACATATCGTGCCCGAGGGTGGTATAATTAATGTTCCCGGCAGGCTCTATACGCAGCTCCTTATACCTGACAGGGTACTGACCCGCCCGGTAAATCAGGGTTTCGTCGTCATAAGGCTGCACCCGCAGCACATCTTTCTGTAGCAGGCTTTGCTCTGTTCCTTTGCTTGCTTTAACGCCAGCAGTTGGCTTGTATACCTCCGGCTTTACCTGATCTACCGGATAAGAACTCCCATGGTCGATGGCTACTTTCCACTGCCCGTCAGACTGTTTTTTCCACACCGACAGGTAAAAGCCCGCTCCTGCCGGCTGCTCCTCCGTCGGTTTGGCTCTAACTTCGTAAGGTCCGGTGGTATAGCCCCAGTCCAGGGAGCTGGAGATATCAGCATACACGGGATACCAGGAGAGTTTGGTACTGCTTTCCGGCCTGCTGCCATAGCCCTCTTTGCCGTTCACCGGTTCGGGCAGAAACACAATCGCGTCATCTGCCAAATACTCCAGAAAAGCCGCCCGTATACCTTTTTCCACAGAAGTTGTTGCAAAGCTTATTTCAGCTTCTACCAGCTCAGCAAGCGCTTTATCACGTTTCTGACACATACCTTGAAAAGCGTAGAGTAAAAACGGCAAGATCAGGAAAAGTAGTTTTTTCATAGTGAACAGGTATAGCTATCATAAATTTAACAGATATACGCTGTATACCTTCAGCTGTCAACTCATTTTAATAGCCACTTCACTTATAATATTACCTATACCTAAACGAAAAGGCCCGCCATTAATGACGGGCCTCTTTGTTCAGGTATAATTATTCCTTATTGATTCTGCGACTCTGTTGTTGGGTTGATCAGGTTGCGCTCCAGGAAATCGGTCATCATTTTGAAGCGGTGCAGGCTGGTGATGCCGCCACCCACACCGTGGTTACGGTTCGGGTAGTAGAAGCTTTCGAACTGCTTGTTGGCGCTGATCAGGGCGTCCTGCATTTCTACTGCGTTCTGGAAGTGCACGTTGTCATCGCCGGTTCCGTGGATCAGCAACAGCTTGCCCTGCAGTTTGTCAGCGAAGAACAGCGGTGAGTTATCGTCGTAACCCGATGCGTTCTCCTGTGGTGTTTTGAGGTAGCGTTCGGTATAGATCGTGTCGTAATAGCGCCAGTTCGTAACCGGAGCCACAGATATACCTGCTGCAAACACACCATTTCCTTTCGTCAGACCAAGCAAAGTCATGTAGCCGCCATAGCTGTGACCCCAGATGCCGATGCGGTTTTTGTCTACGTACGACTGGTTGCCCAACCACTTGGCCGCTTCTATCTGGTCTTCAATTTCGTACTTGCCAAGGTTTGCATAAGTCACTTTCTTGAACTCAGCACCACGGGCACCTGTACCACGATTATCCACGCTCACTACTACAACGCCCTTGTTGGCCAGCACCTGGTACCACAGGTAGTTTGCACCGCCCCAGCTGTTGTTTACTGTCTGCGAGCCCGGGCCACCGTACACAAACATCAGTACCGGGTACTTCTTGTTTGGATCAAAATCAGTTGGTTTGATCATCCAGCCGTTCAGTTGCGTGCCGTCCTGAGTCTTCATGGTGAAGAACTCCTGCTTGGCGATATCATACTGGGCCAGCGTGTTTTTCAGTTTCTGGTTGTCTTCCAGCACTTTCACCAGTTTGCCGTCTTTGGCCGTATGCAGACCTACTGTAGGCACCTCGTTGGCAGCTGACTGGTAGTCGAGGAAGTATTTGAAGTCGTTGCTCATGTTCACGCGGTGCGTACCGGCTTTCTCAGTCAGGCGGGTTTTCTTCTTGCCTTTGCTGTTGATGCTGTACAGGTGGCGCTCCAGCGGAGACACCTCGGTTGACATGTAGAACAAGCGGTCGTTCTTCTCGTCGTAACCGATGTAGCTGCTCATTTCCCAGTTGCCCTTCGTGATCTGGCGCACCAGCTTGCCGTTTATGTTGTGCAGGTATAGGTGGTTGAAGCCGTCTTTCTCAGAAGAATGAATGAAGTGCTTGCCATCTTTCAGGTATGTCAGGTCGTCGGTGATGTCGATGTAAGCTTTGTCTGTCTCTTTCAGCACCACGTTGGTTTTGCCGGTTGTGGCGTTGGCGTGCAGGATTTCCAGCGTGTTCTGCAGGCGGTTCATCTTCTGGATTGAAAGCAAGTTGCTGTCGTTGGTCCACTTGATGCGCGGCAGGTATATGTCCGTTTCGTTGCCGGTATCCATCTTCACCGTCTGGCCATTGCCCACGTTGTACACCGATACGGTTATGATAGAGTTGGCCTCACCGGCTTTCGGGTACTTGAATTTGTTGTCCTGCGGGTATAGCTCACCCCACATCTGCATGTTAAACTCCGGAACGTTAGTCTCATCGAAGGTATAGAAAGCGATCTTAGAGCCGTCTGGTGACCAGTGAAAGCCCTGTGCAAACGAGAATTCCTCCTCATATACCCAGTCCGCGTAGCCATTGATAATGGAGTTAAACTTACCTGTGTTGGTGATTTGCGTCTCCTTCATGCTGGCAAGGTCCACGAAGAACATGTTGCCTTCGCGCGCAAAAGCTACACGCTTGGCATCAGGAGAAAAAGTAGCGTACAGCTGCTTGCCGCCGTTGCTCAATTTGGTCAGTTTCTTGGAGGCGATATCATACACATAAAACTCCGCCTTGGAAGAGCGGCGGTAGATCTGCTCGCGCTCGGTAGAGAACAGCACCTTTTTCTCGTCTGAACTAAAGGTATAGCCATCGAATTTGATCGGCTTGTTGCTGCCTTCCGGGTTCAGATCCTCGCCTTCAATGATCGTGTTCACCGGCTGGCCTGTCGTCACGTCGTAGCGTACAATGTCGTTCACGCTGTTTTTCTCGTCGGCTACCTGTGAGCTGTAGTAGCGGCCGTCGTTCATCCAGTTGACGCCGTACACCGATTTAGCCGAGAAGGTGCCCTTTCGGTAGATGTCCTCCAGCGTGACTTCTTTCTTCTGCTGTGCCTGCGCCACAAAGGTGAAGCAAAGGAGCACCACAGCCAGAAAATTGGTTTTAAGGTTGATATGCATGTGTATAAGGGTTATTAACGTTTAGTTTGCTAATTTATCAGAATAATGTGGTTTTGCCATACCTTGCTGCCAAAACCATATCGCACACAGGTATAGCCCAACAAAAAAGCGGCTTCCCTCTCGGAATTGCCGCCTTTCTGAAAACAGGAAAAAAATCTTGCTTAGAAGTTATAGCCGAAGGTCAGCAGCACCGTATTGAGCTTATCTTCAACATCTACCACCGGCACAAATACAGACGGATCGCTGAAGTTATACGGACTGTACAGGCTATTGGCTGTTGAGCTAGTAAAGGCAATATCAGCATAGTACTTGTTCAGGCGTATACCTGTGCCCAGCGTAAATGTGTTTATTTTGCCGTCAAAATCAGCGTTACGGTATGGGTCGCCGGTAATGGCATAGCCTGCCCTGAAACGGAACACTTCGTAGCGGCCCTCCGCTCCTATCTTAAAGTTAAGAGCTGACTTATAATTGCCAGATATGCGGTCGTTCACGTTGCTGAAATAGCTGCTATTACCCCCAAAATCATCACTTTCGGAGTAACGGGCATTGGCATAATCTACATACTCAATGTCAGCTGCTATAAAACCATACTTCTGCAGGAAGAAAGCTACCCCACCCGATGCCCGGAAAGGTGTTTTCAACTTATAAGAGAACTCGCCCGGAAGCTCTGCTTCATCATAATTTTCTCCTGGCAAAAACTGGCTGTACATGGACCGCTGATAGGTATCATTGAAGTTGTACAGCGTCGGAGTCTGGATCGAAGCTCCTAATCGGATAACGTCGGAAGGGCGAGCGATTATACCTAATTTCAGATTAACGCCTGTGCCGCGTGTTCTGTATTCGTCGCGCAGCTCCAGACTGGTAAAATCAGAATTGGCACTTCCTTCCGCTTCTCTGAATATACGCTCCTGTCTGAAGTCAGAAGTGACCACACCAAGCGAAGCTCCCAGGTATATTTTGTCGCGGTAACTGGTACCACCCGCTATATCGATCTGGTTCTGAGATCCTCTTCTGATGATCTCTTCTGATTGACTGATATCACCCTCACGATAGGTAGGTATAGCAAAACCGTCTTCGTCAAAATCAAACAGGAAGGTACCAAATGCCAGGCCCTCCAAGCTCGTAATTCCATTGTCGAACTCATTATTTAAATCGGTTTCCGTGCGGCCACGCAGGTTTGCCTGTTCAGTGAAGTACTCCACTATAGTCGGATCTTGTCCGCCGGCGGTGTTGCGGTATGAAGTTCTGTTATTAAAATTATTGAGTCTGCTGAAGCTTATACCGAAAGTGCCACCGCGCCAGTCGCTGTTTTCGTTGGACTGTCGGTCAGCAAACACAAGGCCGATATGGGGCACACTTACGTTGTTACGCTCATCATTAGTAGAAATGCCCCCGACACGTCCTGTTGAAGTGGAGAAGCCAAGGCCTGGCGTAATGCTGAATTCCGAGCGCCTAAACATTCCTAGTCCGGCGGGGTTTGAAGACATGGTAGACACATCCGCTCCGAGTGCTGTTTGTGCTCCTCCTATACCTTGGATGCGTGCGGATCCGGTGAGACCGTAACGGGTGTAGCGCAGTGCGTCTACCTCGTCCTGGGCAAAAGCGGTCCCGCCCCAGCCCAGCATCAGTGCCAGGCTGGCCGAAACAATCTTGGTAATTTTCATGGATTAGTGGGTTTGTGTTTAGTTTCCTCCTCTGTTTCCACGGCCACCGCCGCTTGAGTTAGAGCCGCTCGAGTTAGAACGTACTGGCGGACTAGATGTACCGGAACTTCTGGTTGGTGGTGAGTAACTCGGCTGTGAGCGCTGTACCGGCGCACTACGCTCATAGCTTGGCTGCGAACGTTGCACCGGCTGGCTACGCTGGTAGCTTGGTTGTGAACGCTGAACCGGCTCGCGCTGAATCTGCTGACGCTGCACCGGCTGTTGTATTCTTTCCTGGCGCTGCGTAGGCTGCTGTATACGCTGCTGGCGCTCCACTGGTCGTGGCTGCGTAGCTGGCGATACGTTACGCTCTCTGGACTGATTGATGCGCTGCACTGGCTGCTGCCCTTCCGGCTGCTGACGCGATGGTCTCACCTGGCCGCTTTGCGGATCGTAACCACGGTTTGTAGTGGCTGGTCTGGCTGGCAAAGTACGACCCGTGTTTTCTTCTGTCTTAATTTCCTGACCTCTCACATTTGTATTGCCAGTGGCACGCTCTGTTCTACCTGGGCGGGCATAATCAGCACCTTGTGTGGCACGCTGCTCGTTTCTGGTAGACTCTGATCGGTTTGGTCGGCCCACTACACGCTCCGGGTTGCCTGTTGCCGGCACAACACTGCGCTCGCCACGCGGCCCGTACTGCACCTGACGCTGCTGCACAATTACCGGACGGTCATATATAAAGCGGTTTCCGCCGTAATAGCCTCGGTTATACCCATGGTAGTAGCCGCTATAGTAGTTATTATATGGCCCGTACCTGTTGCCCCAGAATGGATCATACATACCGTAATGATGTCCCCAGCGGTTCCAGCCAGAGCCCCAGCCCATACCTAATCCGATACTTACACGCAATCCGCTTCCTCTATGCATGAACGGATCGTAGATGAAGGGATCATAGAAAGGATCGTAGTAGTAGGGATCATAAAAAGGACTTACCCGGCGATGCACATAAGCACTTGACCAATAAGGATCTACATAAGCATAATTCGTGTTATTCCAGGTTGCCTGCGGGCGATAGGTACGACCGTCGTAGTACTCATCGGCGGCGTAGTTTTGCGTCACATCACCAGTAGCGGCCTGCTGATTTTCCTCTGCAGGAGCGTACTGCTGCTGTTGGGAAGCTTGTGCCTGAGGTTGCACATATTCGGTACGGTCTGATGAGCTGTAATACATATCATCATACTCCGTCGATTGCATAGCTACCGGGCTGCTGCAACCAACTGCGAAAAGTGCAATCACAGGGGCTATTGCGGTGTATATGTTTAATTTTTTCATGGCCTTCTGTGTTTCTAAAATGCTTCTATATCAAAGATATAAACACAATAGCGCAAAACCTTATCAATAGTATAATATATTAACGTAATTTTGAGCCAGAATGATATTAAATCTTCACTATGTGGATAGCAATATTCATTCCAAAAAGATTAACAATTACTGATATAAGATAAATATTTTTTTTAACATGAGCAAAGGGCTGCCAAAAAGAAGCGAAGACTACTCGCAATGGTACAACGAGCTGGTAAAAAAAGCCGGTTTAGCAGAAAATTCTGCTGTGCGCGGCTGCATGGTAATTAAACCTTACGGTTACGCCATCTGGGAAAAGATGCAACGTCAGCTAGACGATATGTTTAAGGCCACTGGCCACGAAAACGCCTATTTCCCGCTTTTTGTACCTAAGAGCTTGTTTGAGGCAGAAGAACAGAATGCCGAAGGTTTTGCCAAGGAGTGCGCCGTAGTAACACACTACCGCCTGCAGGCAGACCCTGATAAACCAGGCAAACTGCGCGTGGACCCAAATGCTAAACTCGAAGAAGAGCTAATTGTTCGACCAACATCTGAGGCTGTAATCTGGAACACTTACAAAGGCTGGATCCAGAGCTACCGTGACCTGCCTATCCTAGTGAACCAGTGGGCAAACGTAGTACGCTGGGAGATGCGCACGCGCTTGTTCCTGCGCACGGCTGAGTTCCTATGGCAGGAAGGCCATACGGCCCACGCCACTGCTGAGGAAGCCATTGCAGAGACAAAGCAGATGCTGGAGGTATACGCCACTTTTGCGGAGCAATTCATTGCCCTGCCGGTTATACGTGGTGTGAAGACGCCAAGTGAACGCTTCGCCGGCGCCCTCGACACCTACTGCATCGAAGGTTTGATGCAGGACGGCAAGGCGCTGCAGGCTGGCACTTCCCACTTCCTGGGGCAAAATTTTGCAGAGGCATTTGATGTGAAGTTTGCCACGAAAGAAGGAGGTTTGGAGTACGTATGGGGCACTTCGTGGGGTGTGAGTACACGCCTGATGGGGGCGCTCGTAATGGCCCACTCCGACGACGAAGGTTTGGTATTACCTCCAAAACTTGCTCCTATCCAAGTGGTGATCGTACCGATCTACAAAGGAGAAGAGCAACTAGCCCGGATCAGTAAGAAGGTACTTCAGTTGAAGAAGGAGTTGGAGGCCAAAGGTATCAGTGTGAAGTTCGATGACCGTGACACTGAGCGCCCTGGCTTTAAGTTTGCCGAATGGGAACTGAAGGGTGTACCAGTACGTCTGGCCATCGGAGCCCGCGACCTGGAGAACGGCACGGCCGAAGTGGCCCGCCGCGACACCAAAGAAAAGAGCACCCAGCCATTCGACAGCCTGGCAACCTACATACCTGCCCTGCTCGACGAGATCCAGGAAAACATCTATAACAGAGCATTAAACTTCCGTGAGGAGAACACAACCAAGGTAGATAGCTACGAGGAGTTTAAGCAGGTGCTCGAAACCAAAGGCGGCTTCGTGCTAGCCCCTTGGGATGGCACCGCCGAGACAGAAGAGCGCATCAAGGAAGAAACCAAAGCTACGATCCGCTGCATCGCCCTCGATACACCTGAAGAAGACGGTGTTGACATGATCACAGGCAAGCCATCGAAGCAACGCGTATACTTTGCGAAGGCTTATTAATTGCTGATTGCTTTTTAATTGCTGATTGCTTTCGGCAATCAGATTTTAAAAGCGCCACACCCCTTCTTAGGATGTGGCGCTTTCTTTTTGAATGGTTCCTATACCTTTTGCACACTCGACAGCTAACAATCAACAATAAATTCACTATATTTACCTAAACCTACCCTTAAACTATGCTCTTAGACTGGCTTACAGTAGTGCTGCTTATCGGCATCGGTCTTGTCCTGATCGTAGTGGAGCTCATCTTTGTGCCGGGCATCACCATTGTAGGTATACTGGGCTTTATACTGGTAGTTGTAGGCGTCTGGATCAGCTATGCGGCGCTCGGCACAGAAACTGGGCATCTCGTACTGACTGGCTCGGTCCTGGCTGGTGGGGTAGCGCTTTTCTATAGTTTCAGGTCGGAGGCCTGGTCGCGGTTCGCGCTCAAAGACAGCAACAAAAGCCGTGTGAACGAGGAGGATCCACACCTGCTGGAGGTAGGTGAAGAAGGTATAACCGTATCGGCGCTTCGTCCGCAGGGCACGGCCATTTTTAAGGAGCGGCGCCATGAGGTACAGACAACTGGCAATTTCCTGCCACCCACTACGCCTGTGCGCATCATCAAAATAGTAGCGAATAAAATCACAGTAGAAGCAATTACCTAAAACAACTCAATGGAAAATTTTTCACTCTTATTCCTCATTGCGGGCGGCATCATCCTGCTGTTCATCTTCTTATACTTTGTGCCGATCAGCCTCTGGATCACGGCCCTGTTCTCGGGCGTAAAAGTTGGCTTGCTGGAGCTGGTGTTCATGCGCATCCGTAAGGTACCGCCAAGTCTCATCGTCAATTCCATGATCAATGCAACCAAGGCAGGTATAGACGTGACCACCACCGAACTTGAAACTCACTACCTGGCAGGCGGCAACGTACCTAACGTTATCCGGGCGCTCATCTCAGCTGACAAAGCCAATATTCCGCTTTCCTTTAAGCAGGCCACAGCCATT
This sequence comes from Pontibacter sp. HSC-14F20, assembly GCF_019599265.1. Taxonomy (GTDB): domain Bacteria; phylum Bacteroidota; class Bacteroidia; order Cytophagales; family Hymenobacteraceae; genus Pontibacter. The sequence continues at coordinate 25,274 of NZ_JAHZTC010000022.1, forward strand.
GACCTGGCAGGCCGCGACGTGTTTGAGGCCGTAACAACTTCTGTAAATCCGAAAGTGATCAATACGCCAAACGTAGCCGCGGTAGCGCAGGACGGTATACAGCTCATCGCTAAAGCCCGTGTAACGGTGCGCGCTAACATTATGCAACTGGTAGGTGGTGCTGGTGAGGAGACGATTCTGGCTCGTGTGGGTGAGGGTATCGTGACATCCATCGGTTCATCTGCATCGCATAAGAGCGTGCTGGAAAACCCAGACATGATCTCAAAACTGGTACTACAGAAAGGTTTGGATGCAGGCACCGCTTACGAAATCCTGTCTATTGATATTGCTGACATTGACGTGGGTGAGAACATCGGTGCAAAACTGCAGATAGACCAGGCTGGAGCCGACCTGAAAGTAGCCGAAGCGAAAGCTGAAGAGCGCCGTGCTATGGCCGTTGCCGTGGAGCAGGAAATGAAAGCCAAAGCACAGGAAGCACGCGCCTCCGTTATCGCAGCCGAAGTTGAGATTCCGCAGGCCATCGCAGCAGCTTTCCGCAGCGGCAACCTCGGCATCATGGACTATTACAAGATGCAGAACATCCAGTCTGACACTGACATGCGCAACTCTATTGCCAACCCTAGTCAGGGCGGACCAAACAAACCGAAGGAATAGATTTTTTGCTCGCAAAAAAACAGCGGCTATACCTGCATCAGGTATAGCCGCTGTTTTTTTGGCCAATTGATACAGACAGGTTTTGTATACTTTCTGTATGGCTTATGCCACGAGTAATGCACGACTACCTTAATCCAGTTGGCGGTAACAGCCATAACAGGCTGCAACGTACACAGGGCATGCAGCACAGGTATTCCTATACCTGCTACTAAAAACGAAAGCCCGCAGCGTTTATGGCTGCGGGCTTTCGTCCGTTTATGCGTTACGTCAATTTAAATCCTAGCTTTCTTTCAGCGTGATCGTGCGGGTTACAGTGTTGTAAGGACCAGGTATAACGGCGCCAGCATTGTTGATCAGTTCCAGTTTAATAGTGGTTTCGCCCATTGGCAAGCCTTCAATGATGTGCGGCATCCACTTGTCCAGTATAAACTCGTTGCCATTGATAGTAGCACGCACCTTGTTACCGGTAGTTGATAGGTCGGTGTTTACCAAGTAGAAGTCCAGCATGATGCGGCGGGTGTCGCTGCCTACATACTCGCCCTTCGGACGGCTGTAGAACATGTGCTGGCCTTTCATGTCGAAATCCAAGCTTTGTTGCGGTCTGCCCACTGTAACCATACGCAGGTCATAAGCGCCTCTGTGCTTCAGACTTTCGTGATAAGAGCGCGAAATGAACGAAAGCACCACGTGCTCGCCTTCTTCCATCTCTTTTGTGAATGAAGTCTCGTAGTGAGCAGTATAAGGCTCATTGTCTACAATGTTATGGATGTGTTGCCCTTCCTGTGAGTTAGCCATAAACTCCGAGTTGGAGTGTGGCGTCATACGAGTCAACTGGAAGTTAGATAGTTCATATGAAAACTCTACCGGACCTGGCTGCACTACACCGTTTTCTGGAGGAGTATTCAGGCGCAGCTGAGACTCCGGGTATTTCTGCGAATCGTCGAAGGCGAAAACACGCAGGCCGCCCTTGCTCATCACGGCTCCCGTTGGCGTTGGTCCTGTGGTTGTTGCCATTACCGGAGTACGTGTTTCATCATCCTGCATCTGGCGTGTCGTATCGCAGGAAGCAAAAGCCAGCATAAGGGCCGAAGCAAAGAGTAAGTAGGTTTTTTTCATCTAAAGAGTGTTTGAATTAGCAAGTAGCCAATATACTATTTTTATTTGTATATTGCGCACTACGTAATATTAACGTAAAAGTATACAAAAAAGACTATATGAGCGAGATTTTGTTTGATGAAGTTCCTTCATTGGACTTAGCTGATTTTACATCAGGTGATGAGGGACGCAGAGCACGCTTTGTGCAGGAGTTAGGAAACGCTTATCAGAACATTGGCTTTATTGCCTTGAAAAACCACGGCCTGAGCGATGACCTGACGGAAAGACTCTACGCTGCCGTGAAGAAATTTTTTGCCTTGCCGGATAAGGTGAAGCAGAAGTATGAAAATCCGGAACTTGCCGGCCAGCGAGGCTATGTGGGAAAAGGGAAAGAAAAGGCCAAAGGCTTCAACACCGGCGACCTGAAAGAGTTTTATCACGTGGGCCAGGAGCTGAGCGCTATACCTGACAGCGACCCGATCAAAGCAGAATATCCGGAGAACATTTGGCCAGCCGAAGTAGCAGAACTGAAAGAAACTACGCTGGAGGCTTACACCAAGCTAGAGGCTGCAGGCAAGCAGGTACTGCGCGCCATAGCCATCCACTTAGGCTTAGAAGAAACTTATTTCGATGATAAAGTGAAGTATGGTAACAGCATTCTGCGCCCAATCCACTACTTCCCGATCGAAAACCCGGACAGTGTGCCGGCTGATGCCGTTCGTGCCGCAGAACATGGCGACATTAACCTGATCACACTACTCATGGGTGCCAGTGCCGACGGTCTGCAGGTACTGCGCCGCGACGGAAAGTGGATTCCGATCACAGCGCTGCCAGAGCAAGTGGTGGTAAACGTAGGCGATATGCTGGCCCGCCTGACCAACAACAAACTGAAGTCGACGATCCACCGTGTGGTAAACCCGCCGCGCGAACTGATGCATACTTCCCGCTACTCTATCCCTTTCTTCATGCACCCACGTTCCGAAATGGACCTGACCTGCCTGGAGAGCTGCATAGACGAGCAGAACCCAAAGGCCTATCCGGATGCTACTGCAGGCGAGTACTTGAATGAGCGCCTGGTAGAACTTGGCCTTAAAAAAGCTTAATCGAATCTAAACCAGTAAAAAGAGAGATGGTGTCCGCGCTATCTCTCTTTTTTTGAATCTACGGCATGAGTCTGCGCTATTACATCTTCCTGAAAGACGTACTATTGCTCGCCCTGACCTCATTCGGCGGCCCGCAGGCGCATATTGCTTTGATGCTCCGGTTACTGGTTAACAAGCGCCGCTACTTAACAGAGCAGGAGCTTATCGAACTCAATGCCCTCTGCCAGATATTACCTGGCCCTACCTCTACCCAAACCCTCACGGCCATTGGCTACCGCATCGGCGGGCCAAACCTGGCCTACCTGACACTGTTGGTCTGGTTACTCCCTGCTTCCACTATTATGGCGGCAGCGGCACTTGGCATATCTTACTTGCAGGAAAACAACATTTCGCTCCAGTTTTTGCGCTTTATACAGCCTATGGCGGTTGGTTTCGTCTCGTATGCAGCCTATGCCATCAGTTCTAAAGTAGTCAACACCAAGCTGGCCATCGGCATTATGGTGGTCTCAGGTATACTGGCTTACTTTTTCCATTCCCCCTGGGTATACCCGCTATTATTATTATCTGGCGGGGCAATTACGGCGCTTCGCTTCAGGCAGCACCCGCAGGAAAAGGACAAAAAACTTCGCATACAGTGGGCTAACTTTGTACTTTATGTGGCGGTGCTGATCGTGGCGGCTGTGTTGGGTGGGGCGACCTCATCACTTCCCATAAGACTGTTCGAGAACTTTTACCGTAACGGCAGCCTGGTGTTTGGCGGTGGGCAGGTACTCATTCCGCTAATGTTCACCGAGTTTGTCGACTTTAAGAAGTATTTAACAGGCGAAGAGTTTCTCTCCGGATTTGCTGTGGTGCAGGCCCTTCCCGGTCCGGTTTTTTCTTTCTGCGCTTTTATCGGCAACCTGGCTATGCGGGAACACGGGGTATGGGGGCAGCTACTGGGCTCACTGGTAGCTACAATCGGCATTTTCCTACCCGGCACTTTTCTGATCTTCTTTGTGATCCGTTTCTGGGACGATCTGAAAAAATACAGAGTTGTGAGGGCCTCGCTGGAAGGTATAAACGCTGTGAGCTCAGGTATGGTAGTGGCAGCAGCTATTATGCTCTACCATCCCATTGATAATACTCCGATTAATTTTGGCATTGTGGTGGCCACTTTTTGTGTACTACTTTTCACCCGTATACCTGCGCCTATCATTATTCTAGTGGGATTTGCGCTGGGTTTTATATTCTAGCCTGTGCTATACCTGACCCTCGGCTATACCTAAATAAGAAAGCTGCCCATGCTTTTGCAAAGGCAGCTTTTTAGTTAACAACGGTTGAACTATACCTACCGCAGTTTTTTTTCTTTCATGATGCGCAGCAGATACTCGCCATATCCGCTTTTGCGTAGTGGCTCTGCGGCTGCTTTTAGCTGCTCGTCATGGATAAAGCCCATGCGCCAGGCCACTTCCTCGATACAGCCGATCTTAAGCCCCTGCCGCTCCTCGATCACCTGCACAAACGTGGCCGCCTGCATCAGCGATTGCACCGTGCCCGTGTCGAGCCAGGCTGTGCCGCGGTTGAGCACCCCCACCTTGAGTTTGCCGCGCCGGAGGTATTCTTTGTTGATGTCGGTTACTTCGTACTCGCCTCTTGGACTCGGCTGCAGGTTTTTGGCAATTTCTACCACCTCATTATCGTAAAAATAAAGGCCCGGCACAGCGTATTGGCTCTTGGGTTCCTCAGGCTTCTCCTCGATCGAGACAGCCTTTCCGTGCTCGTCGAACTCCACCACCCCATAGCGCTCAGGATCCGTGACATGGTAGGCGTACACCACCCCCCCATCAGGGTCTGCGTTGGCCTGCAACAGCTGGCTCATCCCAGCCCCGTAGAAAATATTATCTCCCAGCACGAGTGCTACCTTATTGTCCCCGATGAACTCCTCCCCGAGCACAAAAGCCTGCGCCAGCCCATTGGGTGTTTCCTGCACCTGGTAGCTGAACTTGCAACCGATCCGGTTTCCGTCCCCGAGCAGCCGCTCGAACATAGGTAGATCGTGCGGCGTGGAGATAATCAGGATCTCCTTTATACCCGCCAGCATCAGCGTGGAGAGCGGGTAATAGATCATGGGCTTATCGTAGACGGGCATGAGCTGCTTGCTTACGGCCAGCGTCAAGGGATGGAGTCTGGTGCCGGAGCCCCCGGCCAGGATGATGCCTTTCATTTGTTTTCCTTAAGTTGTTTACTTACTCCTTACTGCGTTGCCTGGGCTGCAAAGCTAAAGAATCTTTTGCAATGGCCGCTGCGCTAGCCTTTGAGGCGCTGTTTGAACTCGGCAAAAGTCCTGCTCTCACCATCCTTCTCGGAGACGATCAGCTCGGCCGGGTCCAGACTCCAGTCAATGGCCAGTTCCGCGTCGGCGTAGTGGATGCTGCCCTCTGAGTCCTTATTGTAGTAGTTGTCGCACTTGTAGAAGAACTCCGCGTCTTCGCTGAGCACCACAAAGCCATGGGCAAAGCCCCGCGGGATGAAGAGCTGCAGCCGGTTTGCGGCGCTGAGCACCACCGAGAAGTGCTCCCCGAAGGTGGGCGACTCAGGTCTTATGTCCACAGCCACATCCAGCACCTCCCCTTTCAGCACCCGCACCAGTTTGGCCTGCGCGTGCTCATCGAGCTGGAAGTGCAGCCCCCGCAGCACGCCGCGGGTGGAGAAGGACTGATTGTCCTGCACAAAGTGCACCTGGCGCCCCGCCAGCGTATTGAATTTGGCCTCGTTGAAGCTCTCAAAAAAGTAGCCCCGCTCGTCTGCAAAGACGGCCGGCTCGAGCAGCAGGCAGTCACCCAGGTATATCTCTTTTACTTTCATCTATCTTGTCTTCCTTACCTATCTTGCTTCGTACTGCTGGGCGTAATACTGCTGGTAGTGGCCCGAGGTGACTTCTGCAAGCCATTGCTCGTTTTGCAGGTACCAGTCGACGGTCTTTGCCAGTCCCTGCTCGAAGGTCACCGACGGCGCCCAGCCCAGCTCCTTCATCAATTTGGAGGAGTCGATGGCGTAGCGGGCATCGTGGCCGGCGCGGTCTTTCACAAAGGTGATGAGCTTTCGGCTGGTGCCCTGCTCCCGCCCTAGCTTCTCGTCCATCACATCACAAAGGAGCTCGATCAGATCAATGTTGCGCCACTCGTTCACCCCACCCACGTTGTAGGTATCGCCCACCTTACCGCGGTGGAAGATGGCCTCGATCGCCCGCGCGTGGTCCAGCACATAAAGCCAGTCGCGCACATTCTCCCCTTTGCCATATACCGGCACGGGCTTTCCACTTTTGATGTTGTGAATGGCCAGCGGGATGAGCTTCTCCGGAAAATGGTTAGGGCCGTAGTTATTGGAGCAGTTCGAGAGTTTAACCGGCATACCATAGGTGTGGTGCCAGGCCCTGACGAAGTGGTCTGAGGCGGCCTTGGAGGCTGAGTAAGGTGAGCGTGGGTCATAAGCAGTGGACTCGGTGAAAAGCCCTTCCTCTCCCAGCGAGCCGTATACCTCGTCGGTGGAGACGTGGTAGAAGAGTTTACCCGCGTAGTCGCCGGCCCAGTGTCTGCGGCAGGCCTCCAGCAAATTCACTGTGCCCAGCACGTTGGTGGCTACAAAGGCCATGGGTCCGGCAATGGAGCGGTCCACGTGCGACTCGGCTGCCAGGTGGATCACTGCCTCAAATTTGTGTTCTGAAAAGATCTTCTCCAGGAAGGCAGCGTCCGTGATGTCGCCTTTCAGGAAGGTGTAGTTGGCCTTCTCCTCCACGTCCACCAGGTTCTGCAGGTTGCCCGCGTAGGTCAGGGCATCGAGGTTGAAAATGTTATAGTTTGGGTAGGATTCTACAAAAAGCCGCACCACGTGCGAGCCGATAAAACCAGCCCCGCCGGTGATCAAAAGGTTCATATGATAAGCTTATTCTGTTATATTCTGTAGATGCATCTGCCAGTCCCAGGCGCTCTTCATGGCTTCTTCCAGGGTGCTGGTCGTCTTAAAACCTAACTCTTCGGTAGCCTTGGTTACGTCAGCGTAGATTTTTGGCACATCGCCTGGCCGACGGGGACCGATCTTGTAGTTAAGTTTCTCACCGGTGGCTCGCTCAAAGGCCTGCACTGCTTCCAGTACTGTATTGCCCGTACCAGTGCCCACGTTAAAGAACTCGATATTTTCAGCCTTATCAGACAAAAGTCTGTCGATGGCTACTACGTGTGCTTTAGCCAGATCCACTACATGCACATAGTCACGGATGCAGGTACCGTCTACAGTGTCATAATCGTTTCCGAAGATCGTCAACTGCTCGCGTATACCTGCGGCCGTTTGAGTAACAAAAGGAACCAGGTTATTCGGAACTCCTAACGGTAACTCGCCAATTTTAGCTGATGGGTGTGCCCCGATCGGATTGAAATAGCGAAGCGCAATGGTATGCATATTACTACCACTGGTAGCCAGATCCGTTAGAATTTCTTCACAGATTTTCTTGGTGTTGCCGTAAGGAGAATTGGCTTTTTGCACCGGTGTTTGCTCCGTCACAGGCAGTTGGTCAGGTATCCCATATACCGTACAGGATGAGGAAAATACCAGCTTGCTCACTTTAAACTCTTCCATCACCTGCAGCAAAGCCACCAGCGAACCTACATTGTTGTGATAATACTTGAGTGGTTCGTCCACCGACTCACCCACAGCTTTGTAAGCGGCAAAATGAATAACGCCCGCTATACCTGCCTCCTGCTCAAATACTTTGCGCAGTGCCGCCACATCCGTACAGTCGATGCGGTGACAGGTAATTTCACGGCCCAGGATGTCGGCTATACCTTGGAGAGAACGCTCTTCGGTGTTGGAAAAATTATCTATGATGATGGGCTCGTAGCCAGCCTCTACCAGTTCTACCACGGTATGGGAGCCAATATAGCCTGCCCCTCCTGTCACTAATATTTTCTTCATTTAATTTGTTTTCAAACTTGTGTAATGCCTTCTAGTTTTGCAGCCGCCTCCTGACTGCTTATTTAAATAACAACTTGTATATTCTGTATAATCGCCAGCAGACCAGCGATCACTTCCTTGTTACTGTATACCTCATCAAGATGACTATACTCAGGAATTGACAGCAAGAGTGGTTCCTGGCACAAGCGGCCCGACCATACAGACGGCAGTCGGTGCTTAAATGCAGCAGAATCTACAACTCCCCTTTCACAATTCTGTCTTTGCCGAAAAGGTCCTGTACCACCTGCGCCTGCGTAAAACCGGCTTGCAGCAACAATTGCCGCACCTCCTCGCCGTACTGCTCATTTATTTCAAAGTATAGCCGCCCACCTTTTTTGAGCAGTCCCGCCCCTACCTCTGCAATGCGTCTGTAATACCTGAGCGGGTCTTCGTCGGGCACGAAAAGGGCCAGATGAGGCTCAAATTCCAGCACATTGGCTCGCATCAGTGACTTCTCCTGCTCCTTCACATAAGGCGGGTTGCTCGTGATGATATCCAGGGAGTGGGGTGCTATACCTTGGATCGGCTCAAAAACATCCTGCTCCAACCAGGCTACCGGCAACTTTTGCTGGCGGGCATTGGCACGGGCTACTTTCATCGCTCCTTCCGAAACTTCCAGTCCATATACCCTGTCGGCTTGCAAATTAGCGGCCAGCGCCAAAGAGATGCAGCCGCTGCCTGTACAGATATCGAGCACCCGCAAACCGATGCGGCCACTGTGTTCGCGCACTACCAAGTCTACCAGTTCCTCGGTTTCGGGACGGGGTATCAGCACACGTTCATCTACCTGCAGATCGAGTCCATAAAAGTGGGCGGTGCCGAGCACATACTGCACCGGCTCCTGTTTTTTCAAGCGCTCCACTGCCTGTCGTACCTGCTCCTCCTGCTCCGGATTTAATTCTTCCTGCTGCGCCAGACTCAACTGCATACGGCTTTTCCGAAGCACATGCTCCAGCACCAACTGCGCAATGGCACCGGCCTCCGGTTCAGGGTAGGCATGTTGTATACTTTCGCGGATGAATTGCGCTGTCTGCTGTATGGTGGCCACAGGTATAGGTTTTGTATGATTTTAGATACCTTTGCAAAAGTAAAATTTTATTGCGTATAAGTCATGCATCTATCATGAACTCGCTTCCTTTGTGGCGGATTTGATGATACTAAACTTTAAAAATGTTTAACGTAAACACCTGAACTTGACTGACGAACTCTACATGCGGCGTGCGCTGGAACTGGCCAGGCTGGGCAGCGGCTATACCTACCCCAACCCGATGGTGGGCTGCGTGGTAGTGCACGATGGTCGTATCATCGGGGAAGGCTGGCACCGCGAATTTGGAGGCCCGCATGCCGAGGTCAACGCCATGGCCAGCGTGCACGACAAAAGTTTGCTGCCCAAAAGCCGGGTATACGTTACACTGGAACCTTGCTCGCATTTTGGCAAAACACCGCCTTGTGTTGATTTGCTGATCAGTAGCGGCGTGCGCGATGTAGTGATCTGCAACACCGACCCGAATCCTAAAGTGGCAGGTCGTGGCATTAAAAAGCTGTTCGATGCAGGGGCGCAGGTAAAGGTGGGTGTGCTGAAGAGCGAAGGACTGGAGTTGAACAAGCGCTTCTTTACTTTCCATACCCAAAAGCGGCCTTACATCTTGCTCAAATGGGCAGAATCGGCAGACGGATTTATCAGCGGTCCGAATAAGCAGCAAGTACAGATCAGTGGTCCGCTGTCGCACAGGTTGGTGCACAAGTGGCGCTCCGAGGAGCAGGCGATTATGGTGGGTAGTCACACGGCGGCCTGCGACAACCCGCGCCTCGATACCCGTTCCTGGCCCGGCCATAGTCCACTGCGTGTAGTCATCGACCGCAAGCTGCAACTGCCCCCGCACCTGCATTTGTTCGACAAAAGCCTGCCGACGGTGGTATATACCTACCTGCAACGGGAGCAGCAGCATAAACACCTGGCTTATGTGCAACTGCGGGAGGAGGAGTCGCTGCTGGCACAAATCATGCAGGACCTGCACCAGCGCCAGGTCTTGTCGCTGCTCGTGGAAGGTGGGACTTACCTGATCAAAAGTCTGTTGAAGGAAAACCTGTGGGATGAAGCCTTCTGTTTTAAGAGCCAGACTCGCGTGCTGCGGGATGGCACGCCGGCTCCGGACATGGCGCACAGCCACTTGCTCAAAGTGCAGACCGCTGGAACCGACAGGCTGTTGCATTACCGCAATAGTATTTCAGAACTTAATTTTTAAACCCTGCGCGGGAGTACTATGCTGCTTTTCAGGTATAGATTTTCTCCCCAGCGCATTTACACCTATACCTTACTCCTTATGGCTGAATCACTTATAGTAGACCAAAACCTCAGTAAAGAAGAAAAATATAAAGCGCTCGTTCCTCAGATCGAAGCACTCGTAACCGGCGAAACCGACCTGATCGCCAACCTTTCCAATATGATGGCCGCCCTGCGTCAGGGTATGGGCTTTTTTTGGGTAGGTGTGTATTTCAATAAAGAAGGGCAGCTGGTACTGGGTCCGTTTCAGGGGCCGGTGGCCTGTACCCGTATACCTTACCACAAAGGCGTTTGCGGCGCCTGCTATACCCGCCAGGAAGCTATTCTGGTGCCCGATGTGGAGGCTTTCCCGGGTCACATCGCTTGCAGCAGCGACTCCAAATCCGAGATCGTGATACCTGTGATAAAGGACGGCGAAGTGAAACTCGTGCTGGACGTGGACAGCGACAAGCTCAACGATTTTGATGAAGTAGACCAGAAATACCTCGAGCAACTGATGAAGCTGGTAGAAAGCTGGTACTAAATATTCCTGTTGTCAAAAGCAACGGCCATACCTCTGCTTGGAGGTATGGCCGTTGCTTTTGATATTCTTCTGAAGTAGTTTCCCTCTACAACCTCACCCGCATACCAAGCGCCAGATTAAAGATTTTGCCAGGCCCCAAATAGCGGGGGTTCTGGATGTACGAAACCAGGTACTCTAGACTGGTACCTACTTCGTAGTATAACCCAAACCGCTGCAGTTTCTCTACGCGGGTGAAATCGGCCTGCCCACCCAGGTATAGGTATAGGTGCACCGCCGTCGGGAAGCCGTAGTAACCTTTGCTGTACTTGTCGTGATGTTCAAAGATGAAGTACTCCTTGCCGAAGGTATGGCTCAGCTGCACACCGATGCGAAGCGGCTGCCAGTCCAGCGGCTTGACAGGCACAGGCTTCAAAGGCGTGCCCGTGATCTTCAGGGCTGCCGTCCAGATGCGGTCTCCACCGATGCGCTCGGGCAAGTAGCCCATAAACAAGTCCGTCTCAAGCTTTTCGTGAAAGAAGCTCCGCCCCACCCCAACCGATGCAAAGCCAATGCTACCCGCATACTGCAACTTGGCATGGTATGGCGAAAATGACTTTTCCTGGCTAAACGATGCGTAAGGTCTCAGCGAGAGGAGCAGCGCAGCAAGCGATATCATAAAAAACCGCTCCATATCAGTAAGCTACTCTTTTATAACTGTAGCCCTCTTTCCATACTTTCAGGTAGGTGAATTCACGTTCTTGTACGGTGGAGGTGGCCAGGTATAGCAAGTCTTCATCGTAGCGAAAATCGGCTCTGAAGTTATGGATATGCCCATGCAAGCTCAGTTGTACCCGCTCACTTTCTTTCAATGTATTATGGAAAGCTCTTTCTAAAGCCATATCAAAGTCATTGTCATACGGCGGTATGTGCGACACCGCAATTGCCTGCTGCCAGCTGTCACCGTCCTGATGCTGCAGTTGCTGACTCAGCCAGTCGATATCGGGCACATGGCCGTTGTAGTTGTGCTCCAGACCATTGGTGTCGATAAATACAAAGCGGGTATGGCCGTAGTCGAAACTGTAGTTAAAGTCGCCGTACATCTGCTGGTATACCTTGCGGCCATTGGCCAGCAGGTCGTGGTTGCCAACTACAGTCAGGTATGGCCACTTTAGTTTATCCATGATGTCGTGTACCCACCGGAATTCCTGCGACATACCGAAGTCAGAAATATCGCCCTGATGTATGACAAAATCGATGTAAGGAAAGGTATTAGCTTTATCGACAAAGGCGCTGGCGGCATCGTAAAAGCGCTGGGTATCGCCCATAACAAGCAGGTACAGCGTGTCCCCAGGCTGCTGATTTTGGAGCCGCGCCAGGTTGCGTGCGGTGAGGTTGCGCTCGTCTTCGCTTAGTATAATCTGATTCGGGTGATACTCAAACAACTCCTCGCAAGCCGAAAGCAGGACAAGGCTCAGTAGTAGAAGCAGGAAGTAAAAAATTCTCATAACTGCAATAGGCGCCGTAATTATGCTTTTGTGCTAACGCTTTTCAATAAAGAATGTTAGTAGCCAGCTTTACGAATGCTATTTTATACTGCAATTTAATGTTTAAACGCCGAATTTGCTTCTGAAAGATGGGATTTGTTTCCTGCAGGCCCCAATTCAGGTATAGCCCATCAGCAAACAAGCCAGCCCGGAGATGATTCCCGGGCTGGCTTGTTTGTATCTTTCGCCTGTTAAGCTAAATTCGATTTTATCCAAACAGTGTGGGAGGGGCTGTCTTAAGCTGTGCAATTACGGTCTGGCCACCTTTAGTTTTTTGACCGAGTTCTACTTTCACTTCCGTGTCCAGTGGCAGGAAAATGTCTACGCGCGAACCGAACTTGATGAAACCGAACTCTTCACCCTGGCTCACTTCGTCGCCTTCGTTCACATACCACACAATGCGGCGCGCCATGGCACCGGCAATCTGGCGGAAGAGCACTTCTGGACCGGCCGTTGACTCCACTACCACTGTGGTGCGCTCGTTTTGCGTACTCGATTTCGGGTGCCAAGCCACAAAGTAGTTGCCCGGGTGGTATTTAAAATAACTCACGATGCCTGAAACCGGGTTACGGGTAATGTGCACGTTGATCGGCGACATGAAAATGGAGATCTGCTTGCGTTTGTCTTTGAAGTATTCGGTCTCTTCTACCTCCTCAATCACCACTACTTTTCCGTCGGCAGGCGCTACAATCAGGTCTTCGTGCAACAGCAGGTTGCGGTAAGGGCTGCGGAAAAACTGCAGAATGAGCAGGAAAAGCACAACTGAAACACCGGAGAAAATCTTGTTGAAGGTCTTATTATCGGCGTTGAAGTTGTACAGCAACAGGTTGAGTACGACCAAAATCAACAGTGTAAAAAATAGAATCCTTCTTCCTTCTTTATGAATTTTCATCCGTGAAAACTAAATGCTACAGGTCTTTTATAAGTTATAATAGCCCATCCAGTTTCGTAGATGGGCTATTATCTGTTCCAAAATTATATAATCTTTCGATTATTTTACTAAAAATCTTCGCTTAGAAGCCGCCGCGGTACTTATACGTCATGGCAACTTTGTCAATTGCCACAATGTAAGCAGCTATACGCATTGGTACGTTGTACTTCTGCGATGCAGCATACACACGCTCAAACGACTCGTTCATGATGCGCTCGGCACGTGTGTTTACACGCTCCAGCGTCCACTTAAAGCCCATGCGGTTCTGCACCCACTCGAAGTATGACACGGTTACACCACCTGAGTTTGCCAGGATATCCGGCACAACCATGATACCTTTTTCGTTGATGATGTTGTCGGCTTTATAGGAAGTAGGGCCGTTGGCACCTTCCACAATCAGGCGTGCCTGAATCTGGTCTACATTCTTGATCGTGATCACATCTTCCACAGCAGCCGGTACCAAAACATCTACTTTAGAAACCAGCAGTTCTTCATTACTGATTTTCTCGGCGTTCTTGTAGCCTTCCAGACGACCGTTGTTGTTGTTCTTATACTCAATCGCCTCTTCAATGTCGATGCCGTTGTCGTTCCAGTAAGCGCCGCTTACATCGCTCACCCCAAGTATCTTCACACCGCGCTCAGCCATCAGTTTGGCAGCCCAGGCACCTACGTTTCCGAAGCCTTGCACCACGGCCGTCGATTTGGCCGGGTCCATGCCCAGTTTCTCCATAGCAGCCATTGCTGATACCATTACACCACGGCCTGTTGCCTCTACGCGACCAAGCGAACCGCCCAACACAAGTGGCTTACCAGTTACCACTGCATGTATAGTGGAGCCTTTCATTTTAGAGTATTCGTCCATCAGCCAGGCCATTTCGCGCGGACCGGTACCCATGTCAGGCGCAGGTATGTCCTGGTCAGGGCCGAAGGTATCTACCAGTGCCTGGGTATAAGCTCTGGTCAGACGCTCCATTTCACCGGCAGACATCGAGAAAGGATCGCAGATGACACCACCTTTAGCACCACCGTAAGGTATATCCACCACGGCGCACTTCCAGGTCATCCAGGCGGCCAGGGCTTTTACTTCGTCCAGGAAAACGTCGGGGGCAAAGCGCACACCACCTTTAGACGGGCCCAGTATAGTAGAGTGAATTACACGGTAACCTTCAAACACGCGTACCTTGCCGTCGTCCATCGTAACGGGCACGTTCACGATCACCTGACGCGTCGGAGTTTTGAGTACGTTGTAAACTTCCTCATCCAACCCAAGTATCTCTGCCGCGATGTTAAAACGCGACATCATCGATTCAAATGGGTTCTCCCTGTCCTTTATCGGTGCTGGCTCTTTGTATAACATTATTTTAAGCTTGAATTAATTGGTGGTTAACAATGATGGCGGTAAAGTTATGTAATTATTATATACACACACCTACACCTTCATCAACAATAAATTAGAATGTTTTAAGGAATGCAACAATAAAGGGAACGGCCAGTACCAGGCTGTCGAAACGGTCCAGAATACCCCCGTGGCCGGGCAGCAGCGTACCCGAATCTTTTACGCCCAGGCTGCGCTTCAGCAGGGACTCCACCAGATCGCCCAGCACGCCAAAAACCGACACAATAATCGCTATACCTATCCACTGGTAGAGTTCCAGATCGAGAAAGAACATAGACAACACCCAGCTAACAATAATAGTCAGGATAACGCCGCCAGCCCAGCCTTCCCAGGTTTTGCCCGGAGAGATGCGCTCGAAGAGTTTGTTCCTCCCGAAGTTTTTGCCGGCAATGTAAGCGCCCGTGTCAGCGGACCATATAAGCAGCAGCAGCCCCAGAATGGGTTGCCAGCGGTACTCGCCCTGCAAATACCCAAGCAGCTGCAGCAGTGAGAACGGAACGGCGATGTAAAGCACGCCCAATATGGTAAAGGCTATATTGGTGAACGGCTGTGATTCTTTGCGGTAGAGTTCCAGCACAAATATCAGGAATAGTGCAGGCAGGAACAGGTATAGCACCTCGACTGGCATGTACGCTTTATCGATCAGGAAAACAGATATAAAGATCGCAGCAGCCAGCAGGGTGCCGTATACCTTGTTGGCTTTTATACCTGCCGTACCTGCCAGTCGGTAAAACTCGAGCGTACCCAGCACCGTGAGCCCCAGAAAGAGGATAAAGAAAGTCCACTCGCTGAAGATTATACCTCCGATGAAGAGGGCCGCCCCTAATACTCCGACAATCAGGCGTTGCTGTAAATTACTAAGGGCAGATAGCTTGGTGCTCATGCGATAGGGGTTGCCGGCAGCATCAGCCGGTTGATTTGTCTGAATTTAACTATTCTCGCGCTCTCCTGCAGCTTCGGCTATACTTTCTGGGCGTGTGGGCGTGAGCATAAACTGCTTGTAAAGGTAATAGATTACGGCCGCACTCAACACAACCGATATCAAAATGGTCATAACCGGCATCGGCTCCGTCGACTCTACATTAAAGTCAATAGCGCCTGTCTGCTGCAGGTATAGCAGGAACACCGTGAAACCGTTATTGAAAAAGTGCGCCACAATCGGCACCCAGATATTGCCCGACCACAGGTATAGGTAACCAAACAAGGCACCCAGCAGCACACGCGGCACAAAACCAAAAAACTGCACGTGTATAGCCGAGAAGATGATCGCCGCTACCCAAACTGCCACATGCGCATTGCCCGACCAGCGGTGTACCTGTCGCTGCAGTACGCCCCTGAACACGAGTTCTTCGCCGATGGCAGGTATAACCGCAATCACGAGCAGGCCCATCAGCAGGCGCGGCAAGGTTCCGAAGTTGGCAATCAGTTTGGTCAGTTCGGCTAGCTCATCTTCTTTAGCGCGCGCCCACTCTTCAAAACCCCGCATGAAGTCCGGCAGACCGAGCTCGGCATTCCAACTGATTATCAGTGAGTTGGCCGGCATAATAAAGATAATCAGAAAACCCCCCAGTAACAACAAAGCAGGCAAAGGCAGTTTTTTCCAGTTCAGATAATGGCCGATGTTCACACCTGCCAGGCGCAGCATCAGCAGCGGCCCCAGCACAAAAGAGCAGAACTGCACCAGGCCCTGAAAAAGCAAAAGCGCATCAGCCGCTTCCGGGTGTTCTGTGGGATTAGCCAGCAGGTTCGTCAGGTCGATCACCTCTATTCCGAGCACCGTAGTTACCAGCGCCAGGTATATAAAACTGGCCACAAAATAGCCACCCAGCATAAAAGCCAGCAACAGCAGCAGTACTAAAAATGGGTGTCGATCTTCGGAGATGAAACCTTTCATAGAGAAGATTAGGTTTAATTGACGTAAATTTACGTGAAATTTTAACTTTTGCTTTGGTAAAGATAGCGAACATAGAACTGGGCGAGTTTCCGCTGCTGCTGGCACCGATGGAAGACGTGAGCGATCCGCCCTTCCGAAAAGTGTGCAAGGCCAACGGGGCAGACCTCATGTATACCGAGTTCATCTCTTCTGAGGGTTTGATACGTGACGCCGCCAAAAGTGTGCAAAAACTCGACATTTTTGACTACGAGCGTCCCATCGGCATCCAGATTTTCGGCTCCGAAATAGAGTCAATGCGTGAGGCTGCCATCGTTTCGTCGCAGGCTGGCCCCGACCTCATCGACATTAATTACGGTTGCCCGGTGAAGAACGTGGCCTGCAAGGGTGCCGGCGCTGCACTGCTGCGCGACGTGCCCAAGATGGTGAAGATGACCGAGGAGATCGTGAAAGCCACGCACCTGCCCGTGACCGTGAAAACGCGCCTGGGCTGGGACGAGAACACAAAATACATTGTAGAGACTGCCGAAAGACTGCAGGATATAGGTATAAAAGCCCTAAGCATCCATGGCCGCACCCGCGTACAGATGTACAAAGGCGAAGCCGACTGGAGCCTGATTGCCGAGGTGAAGAACAACCCGCGCATGCACATCCCGATCTTCGGCAACGGCGACATCGACTCGCCTCAGAAAGCGCTGGAATACAAGCACAGGTATGGCGTAGATGGTATCATGATTGGCCGTGCCTCTATTGGCCACCCGTGGATCTTCAACGAAATCAAACATTTCATGGCAACCGGCGAGGTATTGCCTCCTCCAACTCTGGAGGAACGTGTAGAGGTATGCCGCCAGCACTTCACGCACTCGCTGGAGTGGAAAGGTGATAAACTGGGCATTTTTGAGATGCGCCGCCACTATACCAATTACTTCCGTGGTCTGCCGCATTTCAAGCCGCTGCGCATGAAACTGGTGCAGTCCGAAGACATCCAGGAAATCTATGACACGCTGGACGAGATCGCTCAGACGATGGCGTACGAAGCGGTTTAGAAGTATAGGAGTTAACGCTTCAAATTAAATTTAAGGAGTTGGTGTTCAGCATATGCGTTGAGACACTAACCCCTTTTATCTTTGCAGGTGAGTTGAACTTTGTAACTGGTTTCTACTTCTTAACTTCTTAAACTTATACTTATCAAAACTATACCTTCTCCTCCACAAGAGCAGACAAACACGCCGGCCATCGCCTGGATATTGGTCGTTATACTCGCCTTAATCTGGGGTACATCTTTTATACTTATCAAGAAGGGGTTGGTAGTTTATTCTTCGGATGAACTGGGTGCGCTGCGTATGGTCATTGCCTGTGCTGCCTTGTTGCCTTTTGCCATTCATAATGTGCGCAAGGTAGAGCCAACCCGCTGGAAGTTTTTATTGGGTAGCGGCCTGCTGGGCAACTTCTTCCCTGCTTTTCTGTTTGCCATCGCTGAGACACGCCTGGCCAGTGGGCTGGCTGGTGTACTTAACTCACTTACGGCCCTGTTTACCTTGCTGGTGGGTGCTGCCCTGTTTGGCCAGTCCATCACCTGGATGCGCATGCTCGGCATTGTGGTAGGTATAGCGGGTACGGCTATTCTCATATTCACAGGTAATGGCAATGCCGAACTCAATAATATGTACTATGGTCTGTACATCGTGGTAGCCACTATCTTTTATGGCATTAGCGCTAACATTATTAAGTTCCGTTTGCACGGCATCAAGGCTATTGCCGTTTCCAGTCTGGCGCTGCTCACAGTAGGTCCTGTTGCGTTGGTATACCTGTTCACCACCGATTTCTGGTATAAATTGCACCATGTGCCGGGCGCCTGGGAAGCACTGATGTACATTGCTATACTGGCCGTGTTCAGTACCGCCATCGCGTTGGTGCTATTTAACAAGCTCATTCATATCTCTACTACCCTGTTCGCCAGCTCCACTACATACCTTATACCTGTGGTAGCGCTTATGTGGGGCGTTCTGGATGACGAGGTAATTCACTTGTGGCACTATGTAGGCATGATCATTATTCTGGCAGGTGTTTTTATTGTAAACCGGGCAAAGTAGCCTTAGGGGCCGGCTTAAGCCATACGCTATTTTTAACAGCTTCTGCCATACCCAGGCAGAAGCTGTTTTATTTTATTCTGTCAAGGATTACAAATATCAGAATTTTCTAATCTCTCAATAATTTACTTACTTAAGGGTTTACAAGAACCGACCCTACAACCACATGAGGTTATTACAGACCCTTTTGAGTCTTGCGCTGCTGCTTTTTCTCTCCTTTCAGGCAATTGCGCAGGAAGACAGTTCAGAACTAGCTATTGAGGAGTTTAATCTGCAAGCCGTGAACGACACGGCTTTTATGCTCCAAGCCACCAACGAATCGGGCAACCTGGTCAGGTATAGCGGTCCGCTGCCTGTTCGCATCAACGGCAACCTGCAAGATGTCAGCTTCACGGAAGGTGAGGCTCGTTTTTCGCTCCCCCAAAAGGTCAACCTGATACAGGTGAGCGCCAACGTCGGCACCCATACCGTGGCCCGCCTTTACCGCCTCGATGCTGAAGCCGAGCACGGTGTACGCCACTTCCCGATGTGGCTCTCTATTTTACCTCCACTGATCGCTATTCTGCTGGCCCTTATTTTCAGAGAGGTGCTGTTGGCGCTGTTTGCCGGTATATGGGTAGGTGGTTTCGTGATATACGGTCTCTCCTTTAAGGCTTTCTTTGCCAGCCTGCTGGCCGTTGCCGACACATACCTGATTGGCGCCCTCACAGATGCAGATCATATCTCCGTCGTCATTTTCTCAATGCTGATTGGCGGCATGGTGGCTATTATCTCCAAAAACGGAGGTATGGCAGGCGTCGTGAACAGGCTCTCGCGCTATGCACGCTCAGCCCGGAGTTCGCAGCTGGTAACATGGGTGCTGGGTGTGGCCATCTTCTTCGATGACTATGCCAACTCTTTGATCGTAGGCAATACCATGCGCCCCGTTACAGACAAGCACCGCGTTTCGCGCGAAAAACTGGCCTATATTGTGGACAGCACCGCAGCTCCTGTGGCCGCTATCGCTTTTGTGACCACCTGGATCGGCGCTGAGCTGGGTTATATCAAGGATGCTACCATCACGCTGGGTATAGAGGAAGGCGCTTATTCGATGTTTTTAAACTCCCTACAGTACGCCTACTATCCGGTGCTTACGCTGGTGTTTATGCTGATGCTGATCTGGATGAACCGCGATTATGGCCTGATGCACAAAGCCGAGCAGCGTGCCCGCACGTCAGGCGCAGTGAGCAACCACCGCCCCGACAGCCGCAGCGACGCACGCCAACAGCAGGAAATGGCCGAGTTCGAAGCCATTGATCCTGATCGGAGCCGCGCATTCAATGCACTTATACCTGTACTGGTTGTCATTTTCGGAACCGTTATAGGACTGCTCTACACAGGGTATAATCCCGACACGTGGGCTGACCAGAGCATCGGTTTCTTTCGCAAGCTTTCCATAACCGTTGGCGACTCCAACTCCTACACAGCCCTGATCTGGGCCTCGCTTTCGGGGGTAGTTGTAGCGATAGCCCTTACCGTAAGCCAGCGCATTATGAGCCTGTACGAAACCATGGAGTCGCTGGTGACGGGCTTTAAGACAATGCTGCCAGCCATGCTGATTTTGGTGCTGGCGTGGTCGCTGGCGCAGGTTACCAAGGAGCTTTACACTGCCGAGTACCTCACCTCACTCTTTTCAGGCAATGTATCGCCGCGCTGGTTACCTGAGATCACCTTTTTCCTGGCTGGCATCATAGCCTTTTCAACCGGATCGAGCTGGGGCACCATGGCCATTCTATACCCGCTGATGCTGCCTGCCACCTGGTATGTGAGCCTGCAGCACGGCATGAGCGCGGAGGAGACCATGCCGATCATGTACAACGTGATCTCCGTAGTGCTGGCCGGCGCCGTATTCGGTGACCATTGCTCCCCTATTTCCGATACCACCATTCTCAGTTCCCTGGCCTCGGGTTGTAATCACATCGACCACGTGAAGACGCAGCTGCCTTATGCTGTCACAGTGGCGCTGGTAGCCAACCTGGTTTGTACCTCGCTTTCGAGCTGGGGTGTACACTGGTTCCTGGTATACATCATAGGAATTGCCGTGCTGTGGGGCATTATCAAACTGCTTGGCAAAAAAGTAGAATCCACGCCCGCATTGGCTGAAGTAGCAAACTAAAAAAGAGACGATGATTCCAAAACTGCAGAAAAGAGAAGGTATAGCACAGTCCGAGAAAATGGCAGAAGAGTTTGGCCGCATGCAACAGTTGATCGATGCACTAAACAGCAAAGCCATTCCGGAAAGTATAGCCGCTACTATAACGCAGCAAATTGAGCCACTCAACAGCCCGGACATTCCAGCGCCTCTGTACGCTACCCGACTGAAGGAAACCCGAAGCTCCATTCTCAAGCTGGTGGAAAAGCAGTTAAAACTGGTGCCTCAAAAGCACTATCAGAAACTATGGCTGGCACTTGGCATGTCAGCATTAGGGATTCCTTTCGGCGTTGTGTTCTCCATAGCGCTGAAGAATTTTGCCTTTATTGGACTGGGCTTGCCGATTGGGATAGGCATAGGTATAGCGGTTGGTACGCAGCTGGATGAACAAGCCCAAGCCGAAGGCCGGCAACTTGATTTGGAGTAGATTTACGAACGTGCCCTTCTTACCGGAAGTTAAAAGTCTAGCCTGTAAAAGTCGTGCACTACAGTGCGAGCACCGTAGCTCTCCTTATACTTTACCAGGCCCTCGTTCAGGTATAACCCCTGCTGCTCTGTGGAAATGCCGAAGCTGAAGTATTTTTTGTGTAGGTATACCTCGCGTATCAGGTGTTCGACAAGCACATAAGCTGCGCCTTCTTCCTGTGCCCTTTTGTTTGCGGCGATATACTGACAGTGAGCAGCAGTAGCAGTTTCGTAAACCAGGGCGCCCGTCAGCAGCTCACCCTCCTGGATAATTGTATAAAGGCTAATGTTCTCGGGGAATAACTTCGCCAACCTCCCAACTTCCTCTGCTGTATGCACCGGCTGCAGCTTGTGCCTGCTTTCAAGCTTTGTCGCTACAAGCTGCATAAAACCGGCATAATCTTCTGATCGCTGCACCTGCCACTCCTGCTGCCTGCCCTGCGACAAGCGCCAACGGCGGTCTTTGCTATACCTGACAGGCTGCCCCAGGTCAATCACGGAATTCACATCCCGGCGGTATAACGTGGCCCCATACCTGAACAAGGCATAAAGGTCTTCCTCGGCTGGTAGTTGGTGGTAGGTGTGCGGTATGGCTTTGTAAAAAAGTGCCTTGAAATGCTGCTCACGGCTATACCTGATAAGCGCCTCAACCACCTGCAGCATCAGGGGGCTTTTCATTTTCTTGCTGCTTGCTATCCCTCCATAGCTTAGCCCTGCGTGCGAGTGCAGCTCATCGTTTGAAGCATTAGCCGGCAGAACCGCCACCAACTTGCCTTTGTGGTAGAACAACAACGAGTGGTCTTCGAAGCGGTCGGCATGGTACTCCACATAGTCGCGCAGAAACAGGAACGTGCCGTTTTTAGAGGCCTGCACAAAAGCATCCCATTCCGACTTATACCTATCGCTATACCTGACTACTGCTACCATTGCTTCCTGAAAAGGCTTGTCTCTGATGGTTACTCTATTTAATTAAAAAATTATACCTGTGATGCGGGCCATACCTGTAAAAAAGCGGACAGGTCGCGACCTGTCCCTACTGCTATACCTGTCGACGAGATTATGGTTTAACGGCCCCACATTGCTGTTTTTCAACCTACTCCTCAACTCTCAAACTTAAAATCACCTGTTCAGCACAATCCGGAAGGTGGTGCCTTTGCCGACTTCGGAAGACCTGACGTAGAGACGACCTTCGTGGTAGTTGTCGATGATGCGCTTGGCCAGTGCCAGCCCTAGTCCCCAGCCTCTCTTTTTGGTGGTGAAGCCCGGCAGAAAAACCGAGTCCATCTTGCTCTTCGGTATACCTTTGCCTGTATCGCTGATGTCGAGTGCAATCTGACTTTTGCCCAGCAGCGAGAGCTGTAGCCTGATGCTGCCGCGCCCTTCCATCGCATCTACCGCATTTTTGCAGATATTTTCGATCACCCAGTCAAAGAGCGGCACGTTAACTTTGGCTGTTATTTCAGGCGCAAAATTAGTGGCAACACTGAAATCCACTTTACTCGAAATCCGGTTTTGCAGGTAATTGATGGCGTTCTCGGTCACCTGCAGTATGTTCTCGTCACGCAGCAGCGGCACCGATCCTATGTTGGAAAAACGCTCCGTGATGATCTCCAGTCGGCGAATATCCTTCCAGAGTTCTGCCGTGATGGGCTCATTCTCGAACTTCGGGCTCGACTTCATGTACTCGTACCAAGCCATCAAAGAAGAAAGCGGTGTGCCCAGTTGGTGCGCTGTTTCTTTGGCCAGACCCACCCATACCCTGTTTTGCTCGGCCTTTCGGGAGTAACTGAAAGCGAAATACGCCATCAGGGCAAAGCAAAAAATAACCATGAGCTGCACGTATGGGTAGTAGCGCAGCTGCGAAAGCAGATCCGAGTCTTTGTAGAACACATAGTTCTCGGAGCCCTCCGCCCAAGGCACAATAATCGGAGCGTGCTGCGCCTTCATGCGGGCAATCTCGCGCTGCAACAGCTCATTCTTCCGTTCCTCCGAAATGTTTTCAGGCAGATTAATGTTCTTGAAATCGAGAATGTTTTCGTACTCGTCTGTCAGAATAACAGGTATGGTATGGTTAGAAGAAAGAATCTCTTCTTCAATAAAAACGATGTTGTCATCGCTGGGCGCGTTGATCATGTAGCGCAGGCCCTTGGCATAAAGCTGCACCAATTCCTGCTCTCTCTCAGACAGTTTGCTCACTAATACGTTAGTGTACGTAATAGTAACGGCTCCAATAATGAGCGCGACAATAACGACAAGAAACTTTATTCTGTTTTTCTGGGCGTAAATGGGGATCATGCGGTAAGCGCGAAAATTATCTGAAATTAGTATAAATTAATTAATAAGGGCAAGTAAGTTTCTTTTTAATAAGCAAAGCAGTAATTTTGCACTTTAGTATTCCGAACGTAAGTTATGCTTCAGAACTTTAAAGCAATCAGCCTGTCGTACAAGAAAGCTCCGCTGGATATCAGGGAACTGATTGCCTTAGATGAGAACTCGTGCAGGCAATTCATTCAGACGCTGAAGAGCTTTATTCAGGCTTCTGACATATTGGTGCTCTCTACCTGCAACCGCACCGAAGTTTATTATAACTCCGATGTGGACTATAGTACCGAAATCGTAAAGCTGCTCGGCATTACCAAGGGCATCAACAACATTACCCAATACCTCGACTATTTTACCATCCTCAACGAACACAACGATGCTGTACAGCATTTATTTGAGGTAAGTATGGGTCTGGAGTCGCAGGTGGTGGGCGACATGCAGATCACCAACCAGGTGAAGCAGTCGTACCAGTGGGCAGCCGACAACGAAACTGCCGGTCCGTTTCTGCACCGCCTGATGCATACCATCTTCTTCACCAACAAACGCGTTGTGCAGGAAACTGCCTTCCGCGACGGTGCCGCCTCTACCTCTTATGCTGCCATTGAATTGATTGAGGAGCTGACTGCCGATGTGGTGGCTGAGCCCAAAATTCTGGTGGTAGGTGTGGGTGAGATTGGCGCTGATGTATGCCGTCACCTCAAAGACAAGGGCTACCAAGACGTCACGATCACAAACCGCACGATGGCCAAGGCGCAGATCCTGGCTGACGAGTGTGGCATGACCGTACTTCCGTTTCAGGATATCGTGCAGGGTTTGAAAGAGGCTGATGTGATCATCTCATCAGTGGCTCGCGAAACGCCGTTCTTTACCAAAGAAATGATCCAGCGCCTGAACGTGCTCACGTTCAAGTTTTTCATAGACCTTTCGGTGCCGCGCAGCGTTGAGGCCGAAGCAGAAGCCGTGCCTGGCGTACTGGTTTACAACATCGACACCATACAGAACAAGGCGTCTGCCGCACTCCAGCAGCGCATCAACTCCGTGCCAAAGGTACGCGCTGTTATCGAAGAGTCGATGGAGCAGTTCAACGACTGGTCTAAAGAAATGATGGTATCGCCTACCATCAACAAGCTTAAAAATGCCCTGGAAACGATCCGCCAGGAAGAGATGGCCCGCTACATGAAAAAGCTCGGCCCGAAAGAAGCCAAGCTGGTTGACAATATTACCAAGTCGATGATGCAAAAAGTAATTAAGCTGCCTGTGCTGCAACTGAAAGCAGCCTGCAAACGTGGCGAAGCCGAGACACTCATCGACCTGCTCAACGATTTATTTGACCTGGAAAAGCAGGAGGCGAGGCTTAGTTAATATTAATCACCATTAAAAATAAAGAAAGTCGGTGTTGCGCAGGAGTGGTCGGAAGAAATTCCGACCACTTTTTTATGTTTTGAAGAGTTTGTCCAGGTCCCCCCGCACGCTGCCACGATGATGGCTATGGCCAGGTTTCTGACTTCCATGGCAAACCGGCGTTTGGCTGTTTTATAGCCGATGGCGTTGGCGTGTTTGTAGATAAGCAGCAGCATGGCCACAATCAGGGTCATGTAAAGCATCACCTGGATGCCGTTCTGGTTGAGCGAAACTAAATGGCTCAGGTGCAGCTCCTGCTTGAGGAAGCGAAAGAAGACTTCCATGTCCCACCTTTGCCGGTAAGCCTTGGCTACCTCTTGTGCGGACAGCTGCAGGGCATTGGTCAACAGCCAGTAGCGCTGCCCCGGGTCTTGCTTGCTTTCCACGATGAGCAGGCGCAAATCCTGCTCCAGCAGGCTTTCCCGGTAGTGGACATTGCCTTTCTTGTTTTGGATGCGCTCCCCGCACTAAAGCCTGACCAGCTCATCGCTCAGCAGCACTCCTTCTCCCAGATCTGTCTGCTGGTCTTCCCCAAGCAGGTTGGACCTGAGCTCATACTTGCGCTTTTCCTTCAGCCGGCAGACAAAGGGCACCTGCTGCGCGGCAAAGGCCTCCAGGCTTTTGCCCGATTGCAGGCCCCGGTCCAGCACATACAGGTTCTGACCAGCACATACAGGTTCTGATGGCCCGCCTCCTGCCGGACATGCTGCCAGACCAGGTGGGGCAGGGCGACCGCTTCGCTGTTATAGCTACGCCCGCTGAAAGCCTGGGCGCTGCAGGGCAGCACCCCATCGAAGGCCATGGTGTATTTGACTGCCTTCTTGCCGCTTGTATGCCCGATGCTGCTTTGCAGCTTGCCGGCTGTATCACTGACCAAGGTGCTGTCGACCCGGATCAACAGGTGCTTTTGCCGCTCACGCGCTGAATACAGGCGGGCATACTGCTCATAGATGCATTCATAGATCTGGCTGAAGTAGTGGGCATCTATTTGAGATAGACGCTCTGATATAGAGCTCCGTCGGACGCTTTCCCCAGCCTCCAGGTGAAAGAGCTGCTTGAAGAGCGGGTCATGGAAGGTGTCTTCCAGGCTCCGCTGACTGAGCCGCTCGTTTTCCAGCATCCCCTAGAGCAGCAGGTAGAACATCTTGCGCCCATGGAGTACCTTGGCATAGCGGTCTACCCGGCTTTGAAGAGCGAGTTGCTCCAGGTATTGCTCGGGGATAAGGGCCAGCAACTGGCTCACACTCATCCGGTGGTCTTTGAATAGGCGCATCATCTTGATCAGTTAGCCTATAAAGACAACAAACAAAAGAAGCAGAGAGGTCAGAGAAGTGAAAAAATAGCCCCTAAATCAAAAATGGCCGGAAGATTTCATCTTCCGACCACTCCTGGAGTTGCGCCGGCTTTTTTTTATTTATAAATATAAAATAATATATATATTTACATATTGGCTTAAGTAGCTCAAGATGCTTAAACCAATATGTAAGCTTATCACACAATTAATTTTTCGATCTTTTTAATAGAACAAACTTTTACATGAAAAAACATCTATCTCTACTAAGTCTGATTGCGCTTATCCTTTTCAGCGCTTGCTCCAAGCAGCCATACTATTTTACAACAACGCCTGTAGCTAGCAGCTATAAACAGATCCCAACTGAAAATACCGCTACAGCGTCAGTTCAGCAAGAAACTATCATAACTGCTGAGTCAATCCCTGCGAAAGCTTCTACAAGTACTAAATCTGATTTGACTGCGACAGCTTCTATAACGACTACGCCTGCTGTAGTCACTCCAAGAACTGCAGCAATAGAAGCTCCTGTTATAGCTACTGAGCGCTCATTCACTAAAAAAGAAGTGAAGCTGGCTATCAAAGAAGCAAAAAAGGAAATAAAAAAAGCAACTAAGCAAGATGAGGGTGGCACATCCGGGAAAAGCCAACTTGTAGCGCTATTACTAGCCATTTTTGTAGGAGCACTTGGTATCCACCGCTTTTATTTGGGCTATACAACTATTGGCATAATTCAACTCCTAACACTAGGCGGTTGCGGTATATGGGCTCTAATAGACTTAATCAGGATTATAACTGGTGATCTGAAACCAGCCAATGGCGATTATTCAGAAAAGTTATAAACAGCAACTGATCTCTAAAGAATATTGGAGTATAGCCAAAGTGTTATCTTTGGCTATACTCCCTTTGGCACTATTGTTTCTGCCTACCACTTTTTTTGATGAGGGACAGTCGGTATGCTTGAGCGTACTGCTGGCAGATACAACGTGCTACGGATGTGGTATGACCCGTGCTATTATGCACCTGATTCATTTTAACTTGGAGGCAGCATTAACATTTAACAAACTCTCTTTAATTGTTCTGCCCTTACTTATATATGTGTGGGGCCAATCCATATACCGGGATTGCATACACCTACATACTTTCTACAGGTCTAATCAGAGGGTTAAATAAAAAGAGGCTGTCCAGAAAGGGCAGCCTCTTTGCGTTTATCCGGATATTGTTGTTTTTCAGGCTGCCAGCTGGAAAACGGCTGCTCTGGGGTTGAAAAAGGCGAAAAGATGAGCCAGCAACCCGTCTGCGGCCCCACCTGACTGCTCGTGTGGTCGCAACAGGCCGGCAGCGGCCCTCTCCAGGGCCTCTTCGAAGGCTTTTACCCCTTTGCTGGCCAGCTTGCGCAGGTTATGGGCCATGGCGGCCAGGCCAAAGTCCACCTCTGCTTTGGCCAGCGTTCTCAAGCGAAAGCGGGTGAAGCGGTTGTTGCTCTTCACCTGGCCGAAGACGGCCTCGGGCTCGATGGGCCTGGGCCTGCGGTGGCGCACCCCTTCCTCACTCAAGAGCCGCTCCCGGGCCCGGGCCTTCAGGCGCTGGAGCCGGTGGTTGACCTCGATCACTCTGTTGCCCCTCCCCTTGAAGCACTGCCCCCGCAGCGGGCAGCCCTGGCACCGGCGGGCCTGATAACGGGAGATGGTGGAAATATACCCGAGTTCAGAAGTGCGCTTGTGCTCTCCCACCTTCTCCAGCCGCTGGCCCATGGGGCAGACAAAGAAGTCCTGCTGCTGGTTGTAGTACAGGTGCTGGGCATGGAAGATGTCGCGCTTGAACCTGCGCTTCTGCTCAGAGTGGAAGTAGTTGTACTTGACGTAGGCTGCTACCTGGTGCTCCTCGAGCCAGGCGTAGTTCTGCTCTGAGCCGTAGCCGGCGTCGGCCACAACAACCGGGGACTGTGTCTGGTAGTGTGCCTGGAACTGCTGTAGGTGGGGGAGCAGCGTGGACGTGTCGCCCGGGCGCTGGTACAGGGAGAAATTGGTGATCAGCTGGCCTTCGGTGCTGATCTGGATGTTGTAGGCGGGCTTCAACTGCCCGTTCTTCATGTGGTCCTCCTTCATGCGCATGAAGGTAGCCTCCTCGTCTGTTTTGCTGTAGCTGTTGCGCTCACCCAGCTTTTCCAGCTGCTGCTCGTATT
This sequence comes from Pontibacter sp. HSC-14F20, assembly GCF_019599265.1. Lineage (GTDB taxonomy): Bacteria > Bacteroidota > Bacteroidia > Cytophagales > Hymenobacteraceae > Pontibacter. The sequence continues at coordinate 53,605 of NZ_JAHZTC010000022.1, forward strand.
TTTCCAGCCGCGGCAGGTGCTCCTCGGCGAGCTTTTTGACCTGTTTTTGTTCTTTCTTGCCCAGTTCAGCCACCCGCTCGTTGAGCTGTTGGAGCTCCTCCCGGAGCCTGTGGGCGTCCACCTTGCCGGGCAGCTGCTCTGCCGGGGCCTTGCGGTCCTCTTTGATGGCCTGCTTTATATCCGAGAGCACGCTCTTTATCTTTGTCTCCAGCTTCTGTTTGTTCTTCTCCACCGCGCCGCGCCACACAAAGGTGTAGCGGTTAGCGGCCGACTCTATCTTGGTGCCGTCCACATACTGGGTCTGCAGGCTCACGTACTCCAACCGGTGCATCAGGCGCACCACCTCGGCAAACAAATCCTGGATCTGGTTTTGGAGGCGGCGGGAGCGAAAGTCGTTGATGGTGCGGAAATCCGGCGTGCTGCGGCCCGAGAGCCACATGAAGTGGATGTTCTCTTCCAACAGGTGGATGATCTACCTCAGAGTGCTTTAGCGATGCGGCGACAGGAGTAGATGTTGTTCAGGTAGGCATAGAAGAGCACCTTGAGCAGCATGCGGGGATGGTAGCTGCTGGTGCCCCCGCCTTTATAGGTGGTCATGATGCGGTCCAGGTTGAGCTCGTCGACTACCCGGGCCACAAGCCGCACCGGGTGTGCTTCCGGGATCCGGTCTCCGATGCTCTGAGGGAAGAGGACCACCTGGTGGCCCAACTGCTCCTTGAAAACAACGTTACGCCTTTTCATACCACTAAAATAACGAAAAGCACCATAAACAGAAAGGGGCTGCCCTTTTTGGACAGCCCCTTTTTATTTAACCCTTCTCCATAATCAAGGTTGTTTATAATAAATCATTATAGCTGGTGAAGCTTCAGGTGAAGTTCTTTTAAAATAGGTAGAAACGGCTTCGTACTTTGTAGTAATTTCTTTTTTGCAATACTTTATTTTGAAATACAGCATATTATTACATATCCTCTTTTAATTTAGCTCACTAAGCCATTATGCATTTTATCTCTTTATTTGACTAATGCCACCCCTTTTTAAATTCAAAAAAGTTTGCAGTATATAAATATTTATACATATCTTTGCACATATAAATATTCGAATAAGATATTTACTTTAACTGAAAAAAAACCGGTCCAAGCTACGAGAACAACAGCAAGCAAAAATCTACTTTATCACCCTTAGTGCAGTAAAAATGAAAACCATCTCTACTTTTTTTTCCTTTATATCTGTTGTTCTACTTCTCGGCTCCTGTACCAGCCACTCATTTATGCTAACAGAGCGCGACATTGCCAATGATGGCATTGCTCCAATACGGAAGTCAGACTACAGGATGGTAGCCGACAAACCAGCGGATGCTTACGCAGATGCAGATGCGAGGTGGGTTGCCACTTCAAAGCCTCATGTGGCGGCTACTTCCTCTCGTGTCGTGCGCCGTACGGATGCGGTGGCGCTTTCGGCTGCCACTACTCATGAAGGCCACGAGATATTGAAACGTGAGGTTGAAAAGGCAATGAAGAAGGAAAAGTCTGTGGCTGCACCTGACAAAAAGGGAGCGAAAACAAAAAAGCAGAAAGAAACAGGCAGCAACATTCTATTGTAAACTCACCATACAGGTAATTGCTTTACCGCTTTAATTCGTAAACCGCCTGTTTTATTTAGTATATAAAAAGCCAAAGGTCCCCGTCAGCTTCTTATTAAGAAGGGCACGGAGACCTTTGGCTTTTCTATAGGTGCAATATTAGGTGCTACAGCACCGGGGCATATCGCTAAATATCAATGCAACATTCTTCCAGACAATCAATCACGTCGATTAGCTTTGGTATGGCAAGAGAGTAATAAATTTTGGTGCCTACCTTAAAAGAAGAAAGCACACCTTTATCTTTCAGCGTGATCAGGTGCTGCGAAGCAATAGCCTGTGGCAGGTCCAGGTACTTATAAATTTCCGTAACCGTCATTTTATCTTCCTTGCCGAGCAAGTCCACTATCGCCAGTCTTTTTGGATGCGCCAACACTTTCAGCATGGCGGCTGCCTTATCTATTTTCTTAGATTCAATTCTAGATAACAAACTTTTCATAATTAATAATTATACCTAACAGTTTCTACATACATTTAAACAATACAATTCATATTAAGATATATACGGCAACAGCGACATTTGGCTGAAGTAGCTTCAAAGGATTTTTAAAATTTTCTTCTGAAGGCCTCCATAACACAACACACTCCGTTTCAGACACATCCTTAATGCTGAATTGAGTAGATGTACGTATAAAAATTAAAATTGGATATATAAAATACTTAATGTTAATAGATTACTATATGCCCCTTCCTTCATTGTCTCTCTCCGCGAAATGTCCAACATGCAAGCCTTACACCAAAAATCCGGTGTCATAACTTGCATTCCCAGCACAGTACAATCCATACCCTTCCAGAGTTTTAGGATTTGGCAGGCCTATACGCTCCAGGGTATTTTTGTACCTTTGCGGTCTGTAAACCCTTAACTGCAAAAAACCCATGAAAGAGCTTCTCGAAAAATTTGAGAATAAACGTCCTGAGATAGTATTTGAGTGGAAAGACGCTGAAACCGAGGCCGAAGGCTGGGTGGTGATCAACTCGCTGCGCGGTGGCGCGGCCGGTGGTGGCACCCGCATGCGCAAAGGCCTGGACAAGCGTGAGGTAGAGTCATTGGCTAAAACCATGGAAGTGAAGTTCACCGTGTCCGGACCGGCCATTGGTGGCGCCAAATCAGGTATAAACTTTGACCCGGCTGACCCACGAAAGCGTGGTGTGCTGGAGCGTTGGTATAAGGCGGTTATTCCTCTGCTGAAGAGCTACTACGGTACCGGCGGCGACCTCAACGTGGACGAGATACACGAGGTAATTCCGATTACAGAAGGCTACGGCCTGTGGCACCCGCAGGAAGGGGTTGTAAATGGCCATTTTAACGCCACTGAGCCTCAGAAGATCAACAAAGTAGGCCAGCTGCGCCAAGGTGTGATTAAAGTGATTGAGGATCCGGCTTATTCCCCAGCGACAACCCGCAAGTATACAATAGCCGACATGATAACAGGTTATGGAGTGGCCGAAGCTGTATGCCATTACTATACGATTTGGGGTGGCTCATTCGAGGGCAAGCGCGCTGTCATACAAGGCTGGGGTAATGTAGGCGCTGCTGCTGCCTTCTACCTGGCTGGCAAGGGCATTAAAATTGTTGGCATTATCGACCGGACGGGCGGCTTGATCAGGGAAGAAGGCTTCTCCTTTGATGAGATCCGTGAGCTATACCTGGGCCGACAAGGCAACACACTCTATGCAGAGAACCTTATCCCATTCGAAGAGATGAACAACCGCATCTGGTCGCTCCCTGCTGAAATATTTATACCTGCCGCCGCGTCGCGCCTGGTTACACGCGGACAACTCGAGCAAATGATTGCCAGCGGTCTGGAGGTAATCTCCTGTGGCGCCAATGTGCCGTTCCAGGATCCGGAGATATTCTTTGGCCCTACCGGTGAGTTTGCCGATCAGAACATATCCGTTATACCTGACTTTATTGCCAACTGTGGTATGGCCCGCGTGTTTGCCTACCTGATGGAGAATGAGGTGGAGATTACGGACGATGCCATTTTCCACGACATTTCCCGTGTCATCCGTGAGGCCTTGGATAAAACCCACACGAAGAACCAGGCAAAAACAGAGATCGCCAAAACTTCTTTTGAAATTGCGCTCAGCCAACTGCTGTAGCTTTATATAAGTCCTCTGTGGACTAGGTATAAATAAAAAAGCCGGAGAAACTCCGGCTTTTTTTTCACCCTTATATTTTCAAACTGTAGTGTCTCCCTTAACAAGATTGGACCTTATCGAGAAGTCCCACAGTATTTTATAACCAATTCTAAAAAACAACAAAAAATAATTATTGTAATTTTGTTTTATCTAACGACCAATTGCCACTCAGGTTATACAATAAACAGCATTTTTTTAACAAACTCCCGTTATTGCAAGGTGAACGACTATTAACAGAGGATGTAAGTAGAATATGATTTTTACAATACAACCGCCATCATTGCTGTAACACCCCACTTATACCTGGCAGCTGTAACATATCCGCATTAATACTGACAAGGTATAGGCCTTTTCACGGATCTAATCAAAGTCAAAATATTCGCCTTCCTGCAGCTCCACTTTCTTTTCCTGCTTCGCAGGTTTTTTGCCGCGAAGTAGCTCTTTTAGCTCCTGCCCTTCCTGCTTCAGGTCTGTCTTGATTTTCTCACGCACGCGCTCATTATCATACGCCAGTTTAAAGTCGCTCTCTTTGCCGCGCAGGGTCAGGAAAAGCGAACTACTCCCCGCATCTGTATCTTCAGCTACCACACCATAAACGCTGTCGCGGTCAGGGCGGCTGTTTTTAGAAAGAGGCAGTTTGATACGATAGTCCATGTCCTGGTCGAAGGTATGGGTGCCTGAGATAGACACCGAAGGTATAGCCGACAGGTTAGAGCGGATGTCCATTTCCGGAATGAAGATGGTGCGTTGCTGTATCCAGAAGTTATTGCTTAGCTCTGCAAACTTCATGTTGGCCAGTTCTGACCGTTTCACGAAAGCCGACATCTTTTGCATCGGAGCAAAGTTAATAAGCTGACCGTCGCGCACTGTGGCTGCAATCTCTGCCTGCATCAGGTCTGTCTTCGTGTTAAGCTGGCTGTCAAAGTATACATCCGATACAATGTTGGCTGTAAGCTTGCCCCGCAGCTGCTTATCGGAGATAAAGTTTTGTCCGAAGTTCTCAAAAACATAGAACAGGCTGTCGACGCTCATATTGCCCAGCTTAGTAGCAGTGCTCACTTTAATGTGATCGCGGTTTCGGGCGTCCAGATTGCCGCGCACGGCAAAGTTGCCCCCAATGGCGTTGAAAGAGATGTTGGGCGTTGACACGATCTGGTTACGCAACTTCACTTCTCCTTTGATGTGCTCTGCCCTGAAACGCCTGAACTTAGCTTGCCGGATAGTGGCACTCAGGTCAAAGGCAATATCGGGTGAAATGTTAAACTTATAAGCAGCACTGCCGGTCTGTCTGGCGTCGGCAGGGGTGTTCAGTTCTTCGCTCAGCAACTGATCAAAGTTCAGGTATTGGCTACTGAAGTCTGCCTCCACGAGCAGACGCTGCCTGTCGAGCAGCAGCCAGGCCATTACGTTGCGAAACATCCCGTTCAGCACGAAGTCCGAGTCTCCAAGTTGGCCCTTGAAATCCGACACCGCCACATCATTCTTCTTGAAAATGAAGTTACCGTTCAAACCATTCAGTGGCATGGGCATCTCTTTGAGGTTCAACATTACGTTGTGCAGCGTAATATCACCGCTGGTGTTAAGTGTGCTGTTGCCGGGCCGGGCCTTGAACTCTTTCAGGTTGCCTGCAAAGGCAATACGTACATCTGCCAGGCCACTTCCGCTTTTCACTTCATCGATCTGCAGCAGGCTTACCACATAGCCTACATCCAGCATACCTTTGGCACTGAAGGCCAGGTAGGGGTTACTAAAATTGCGGTAAGTCAGGTTCCCCTCAAAAGGGCGCTTATTCAGCACACCTTTCAGGTTTTTCAGCTCCAGCAACGATGTCTCAGAACTTTTACTGGCGCCGTTTGTAAAGTATCCGTCCAGGTGCAGTCCTTCGATTTTCTGCTTCGTGTCAGGGTGAAAGAAAGATGCGTTGCGGGCGCCAAACTCAAAGGCCACCTCCGGGTTATGCTTGCCGGATGCCTTGCCTTTTACAGTGCCTTTAAAGAAGACATCGCCCTCACTACGGTACTGGCTGTACTCACGCGTGATCTGTTGAGGCAGCAGCGAAAGCAACGACTGGATATTCGTGTTTTTGCCCTGCAACTGTAATTCCAGTTCTGTTGTGCCGCTATAAGCAATCTTTCCGCCTACTTCATATCCTGCACCTTCTACCTGCACAATAGAGGGTTGCAAAGCAATGGTATGGGCTGCGCGGTCTATCGTCAGCGCCGTGTGCAGCGCGATAGCTTTACCTCTAAAGTATTCACTCTCCCCTATCCGGATGGTGCTGATGGTGGCGTTTCCTTTCGTTTCGAGGGCTATCTTTTCTTTCGTGATCGCCATGGCGGCATCCAGTTGCTGCGCATTCGCCTCGATGTAGTGGTTCAGGTGAAGATCAGTATAGCGTAAAGCGACCCGGCTCAGGTTGATCTTTTCCAGATTGAAGGCAAAATCGCCGGACGAGCTGCTGGAATCAGTTGCGATGATGTGGTAGTTGACCTGTCCATTTTTGAGCACGCGCACGTGTATGGAGCCGTTCTCCAGGTATAGCTGCTTCACGTCATACCTTCCCCGGATAATATCGAACACGCTGAATGTGAAATAGAGCTTCTCGGCCCGTGCCAGCGACGAATCGCTTTCGGCTATACCTTCGTGCACGTTTACCTGCTCAAGCGCCACGGCTACCTGCGGAAATTTATCGAAGAGGGAAAGGGAGATTTTGCCAACATCTACCTTCGTAGTGATGTGCTTGTTGGCTTCGGCCACAAAAAGGCCAATTATTTTATCTTGATACGCATACACTAGACCCGCTGAAATGCCAGTGATCGCCACTGCTGCCAGAGCGACATAGAATAGCACTTTTTTCACAACACGATTTCGTCCCAAGAGAAAGTTCAGATTTTAAGCATCTTACAAAAGCTAAAGGTACTGCAGTATTCACACGTGCACAATAGGCGATACGGTACGAAAAAAATTTTTAATATTTTTTTATCAGATGTTTTGCAGTTCCAAAAAAACACCCCATATTTGCATCATCAAACGGGGACAAAAGGTCTCCAAAACAAAAAAACGGGGTGTTAGCTCAGCTGGTTCAGAGCACCTGCCTTACAAGCAGGGGGTCACTGGTTCGAATCCAGTACGCCCCACAAAAGGACAACTTAAAAGTTGTCCTTTTTTTATGTCCATACTTTTCTGAATTCCTGTGTTTTAGCGTGTCGTCCTTTCATCTGTCTACTTTATAACGGCCTGATTCCAAATATAATATCTTGTAGCCTATACGCTTCTCATTTCTCCTCTCAGGTGGGCACTACAGCAGGTTACTTAACTTTAAATCTCTCATTTTTATCCGCCGATTAGCTTAAGTCATTTCATTTTAAAACAGGCTTTTCTCATTCCTTTAAAAAGAATGAATTAGCAGGGAAAATCTTCGCCTTCATGATACCAATTCTTTTACACACCGCATAAGGTATGAATCTATTGGAAGAGGCGTTACTTAAGTATAAATCGACCTTAAGCTTGATTATGCTACGGTATGAGCGCAGGTATACTATGGACGTGAGGCCAGGTATAGGTATGCTATACCTGTAGGATAGAGGTTAACTTAAAGATTCTACTTAGCTATACCTGACCTGGAAAGGAATTGCTTATGTAGAGCCAGCACCTGCGGTATGATCAGCTGCTGGTCGTCGTTGTAAACAATGTGCTGTGCCCGGGCTACTTTCTCTTCTTCGCTTAGCTGCTTGCTGATGATCGCTTGTATATCAGCTTCCGTTCGGTGCGGATCGCGTTTAAGCAGGCGACTGAGGCGCACATCTAAAGGAGCAGTCACGACAATGATTTCGTCCATCTGTCGCCACGATTCTGACTCAAACATCAGAGCGGCTTCTTTGATCAGATATGGAGCAGTTGCATTGGCTGCGGCCCAGCGCTCAAAATCAAGCCCCACATGCGGGTGCACCAAGGCGTTTAGTTTGTCAAGACGCTCTTGGTTGTTGAAGACGACTGATGCCAGATAAGTACGGTCCAGCTGTCCCTCCGAGGTATATGTTTCCTGCCCAAAGGCTGTCTGCAATTCCTGCTTTAGCGCGGAGTCATGTTGCATCACCCATTTGGCGCGGGTATCGGCGTCGTACACAGGTATACCTAACACTTGAAACAGGCGGCATACAATTGTTTTGCCTACGCCTATTCCGCCGGTTATACCTATCTTGAGCATCCTCTTATTTTTCTAAAACAGCTTTGATGCGCTCAGGCCAGAGCGTGATGTTACGGGCACCGGCAGGCTTCTGCACAAGTTCGGGCACCACAGTAGAGTCAAGGCGGTTATACCTGGAAAAGTCAACGATGGCTTTAAATGCCTCAGAATTGATAACGGCCCCTGAATCTTCAAGTGCAAGGTAGCGTATCAGCACAACCTGCGGGCGCAATGTCACTTCAGTGTTCAGCGGCACATTCACCATTTCAGGCGCCACCTGGAGCTCCCGCTGTTGCAGCGGCCTTATCCTCACCGAAACAGTTGCCTCTGTCATATCTGATTTTACCAGTGATTTGTTATCATACTCGATGGGCACTACAATCTTGGCAGATTCGGTCAGGTTGGTGATCGGCAAGCGCAGCATGAAAGGGCTCGGCAAACTATCTACCATGGAGGATGGGCCACGGAAAGTAATTGTGTCCGGATCAATTTGGATAGGACGTAGCATGGCGTGGCGTTCGCCTGTCACTTTCTGAGCAGGATCGAGCTGCAGTGGGATACGGCGCGTCACCGTCTCGTTGAAGTTAAAGTAAAGGGTGTCGGTTACGACGAAGTTAAGCTGCAGACCATCCATAGCGTTCACCAAGGCAGGCCTTAAGGCAGAACCAAGCAGGAAATTGTTGCGGGGAAGGCTACGGATGTAGACTTCTGCGGGCTGTACTTCTACCCTGAGGGCTTTGCGGAGGAGTTTCCACCCCCGACCTGTTACATTGATCTCTACTTCCTTCGGAAGCTGACTGATCGGCACCAGGCGCTGTTCATTGTACACAAAGCGCACCGGATAAGTGGTTTGGGTAGAGTAGCTTTTATTGAGGGCATTGAGCAGCCAGAAAGTAGAGGCCGCCACAAAACAGAGCACTACAATTCGCCAGTAGTGCTCTGTTTGGGGCTTAAATGGCCTTACAAACCATAAAATGATATTTCGGGCTTTCTCAAACGACAAGGTATCTTATCCTTATTTCACTTTAGCAGTAGCTTCCAGCGAGATAGCAGATTTCTCGAACACAAGGCGCACGCCTTTGTCTACTTCTATCTCTACGGTGTCATCGTTCACAGCTGTTAAACGACCATGCAGTCCGCCTATTGTCACGACCTGCATACCTTTGGTCAGCTCTTCACGAAATTTTTTCTGGTCCTTCGCTTTTTTCTGCTGCGGCCGGATCATGAAAAAATAGAAAACAAGGATAATGGCGCCGAACATCAGGAGCTGTGGCAGCATGCCACCGTCTGGTGCGGCCTGGAGGAATATCGTTTGCATAAAAAGGGTTGTGCTCTTTAGAGCGTGATTTTTTAGTTAAGTCTCACAGGGCCATCAGCACCTGCAGTTGGAATGCTTGATGAAGTTACGTTGCCTTTCATGAACACACGCACAATGTTAGGCTCCGTATTAGCACGAACCGTTACAGTCGGAGACTGCTGGCCAGGCTTGTTGCGGCTATCGAAACGAACTTTTACTTCACCTTCTTCTCCTGGAGCAACAGGAGTCTTCGTCCAGTCAGGGGCGGTACAGCCACAAGAAGCAGAAGCGCTTTCGATTACCAAAGGAGACTTGCCTGTGTTCGTGAATTTGAAGGTATGCTCTACTATATCACCTTCTTTGATAGTACCAAAATCATACTCGGTTGAAGCGAAGCTCATCACAGCCATGTTATCAGTGCTGGTCGTCTGGCCGGTTGGCACTACGTTCGGGTTGTCAACCACCTGTGGCTGATCTACAGTTGCAGTTGCTTCAGCAGTAGTTGCCTCCGATTCAGTGGTGTTGTTCTGGTCGCAGCTGGTCACTGTCATGGCAGTACCAAGCGCTAGGGCTAATAAGAAGTTCTTTTTCATATCAGTTTAACAGCTTTTAGCTTAATTATAGTTTCGAAATGATGTGCTGCGCAAATTCCATGGTACTGGCACTGCCGCCCAGGTCGCCTGTGCACTGCTCTCTGTTGGCAAGCGTTGCGTCCAAAGCAGTCTCAATACGGTTTGCCTCATCTTTCAAATCGATGTGGTGCAGCATCATGATAGCGGAGCGTAGCAGCGCAGTTGGGTTTGCCTTGCCTTGGCCTGCAATATCTGGTGCAGAACCGTGTACGGCTTCGAAGATGGCCATGTCGTTGCCAATGTTGGCACCGGATACTACTCCCAGCCCGCCTACCAGGCCTGCGCACAGGTCAGACAGGATATCGCCGAACAGGTTAGTGGTCACGATCACGTCGAACTGCTCTGGCTTGATCACCAGCTGCATGCACATGTTATCAATGATCTTGTCGTCGTACTGGATGTGCGGGTATTCTTTTGCGATCTCGCTGGCTTCACTCAGGAACAGGGCGCCGGCGCTTTTCAGGATGTTAGCTTTATGAACAGCCGTTACCTTCTTGCAGTTGTGCTTGTTGGCGTATTCAAACGCAGCACGAATGATCTTGCGGCAGCCTACACGTGTGAGGCGGGCCACTGAATCAGAAATCTGCAGGCGTTCGTCAAACATCTCCAGGCCGGAGTATAAGCCCTCCGTGTTCTCGCGGAACAGTACCAAATTTACGTTTTCGAAACGGGTATTAACACCAGGAGTAGTTTTGGCAGGGCGTACATTAGAGTACAAGTCGAACATCTGGCGCAGCTGCACATTAATGCTCTTGAAACCTTTGCCAACCGGCGTTGTGATAGGGCCCTTTAAGGCCACTTTGTTCTTCTTTAGGGAGGCAATCAGCGTAGAAGGAATCAGCTCACCGATCGAGTCGAAGGTGGTCTGTCCTGCATTTTCCTCTTCCCAAGTTACAGGCACGTTAGCGGCGCTAAAAACGGCTTTAACAGCTTCTGTAATCTCCGGTCCAATCCCGTCACCGGGAATCAGTGTAATCTCTCTCATGTTTATATTTCTTTCCTGCTGTTAATCTCGTTGATAAGTGAATCGACATCGCCCAGCAGTTTTTCGGCTTTGTCTTTTGCGTCCTGTATCACACGCTGTCCCTCAGACTTTGCGCTTGAAGTTACGCGGTCACGGTCTTCCACCAGTTCTTCCAGCAGGTCCGACAGGGTGTCGCGGTATTTCTCAAGGCGGTAGCTCAGCCAACTGCGTGTTTCTCTACCCTTCTCTGGTGCAAACAGGATGCCTGCTGCAGCTCCTACAGCGGCTCCGGAAACGAAAAACAGGATATTGCTCGTTTTACTCATAGGATTATCTCTATACTTATATATTAGGTATGTCGTTTCCCCTATTACGGTATATCAGGGCTTTAAGACGGACTATACCTTATTTGTTGTCGATCAAACCACGGCCTGATTTGCGAATGTCTCCTTTCGTTGTCAGTTCCTGTGCCATCTTATCCAACACACCGTTCACAAACTGCTTGCTTTTTGGCGTGCTGTACAGCTTTGAAATCTCGATATATTCGTTGATGGTCACTTTAACGGGTATGCTCCGGAAGATGTGCATTTCGCAAAGCGCCATTTTCAGGATGATCTTGTCAAGCAGGGCCACACGCTCCACATCCCAGTTTTTCACGCTTGCGGCAATCATGGCCTCGTACTTCTCATCATCCTGCAGTGTCTGGTGGTAGAGTTCCTCAAAGAAGGCTTTATCGTCTTCCCAGTTAGCCGAAAGGTCCAGTAATACAGGCTCTTCTTCGGTCTCTTCGCCAAACATCTTGACAGTCTTGTTGACCAGGCTTTTCACGATGGATTTGTTCTCCACCCAGTTCAAATCCTGCTCTTCAAACAAAGATTGTAAGTTTTTTTCTTTAAAAATAATGTTTTTGAAAATATGTTTCACTACTTCCAGGTCCTCTTCAAGCGTAGGCTCGGGCAATGCCAGGTAGTTCAAAAACACCTCATCCTGCTTCAGTATATTCTTATAAGCAAGGCGAATCTCACTGATATCGGATCCCCAACTGATGTTGCGACGAATAATGTGCTGCTGGTATGACTTGTTGTTGAGGATGCGTTGTGCAACCCGGTTGTTCAGAAAGCGCTTTACATCGGGGCCAGTGGCGGCCGTAAAACGTTTCTCTTTTTTCTCCTCCTCATCTTTTACCAACTCGTTAATCAGTTCCAGAATCTGCAGGGTGCCCAGGTAGTGGTCGTAAATGCGCTCCACAGCGCCCATCATCTGGTTGCTGTATTGCTTGTAATCTTTTTTGGTGAGGTTCTTATAAGCCACAATGGCTCTGTTTACCGCATCAATTATCTCCTTGTCGGTCTCTTCTGTTTCGAACTGGCCTGTTTCGTGCCACTCTTTAAAGAGCAGCTGGGCAATTTGTTTACGGCCTTCAAGCAGCTTTCTGTCCTGCACTTCCATAGAGTTCAGGTCTGGTGCGAAATCGTCTGCTATCTGGTCAAGGGCCAGCTGGTAATCCGAACCTTCGGCCTGTTTGTAGGCATAAATGGCTTGCATAGCCTTGATTCGAAGTGTTCTGCGGTTGAGCATAATGGTATTTTAAAGAACGTGTTGGTTGATATGTGTTTTTACTATTGCCGGTGCCGTGGCACCAAATGCTGCAGACAGGTATAGCTGCCGCTGGTAAATTTATACGCAAAGGCGGACCTGTGCGCTAATAATTATGGACTGTAGTAAAACAAAAGTGCCACAGATTAATGCAGCACTTTTGTTTTGAATATAATCAGGAAAGCAGGCCTTAGAAAGTAGACCTTACTTTACCAATGCTGTTGATGCGCTGCTCAGCCATTTTAGTAGCGGCCAGTTGCGTATGGATGCCTTCTTTCTCCGCCAGTTCGAAGATGTCGAGGGTATAGCCGTAGATGCGCTCTGTCTGGGCATAAGCACTCTCGCGGTTGTAGCCTTGCAGCTCAGAGTATACATTGATCAAACCACCTGCATTGATCAGGAAGTCCGGCGCATACAGTATACCTTTTTTCACCAATTCCGGACCATGCACCGACTCCTCGCGAAGCTGGTTGTTGGCCGATCCTGCAATCACGCGGCACTTCAGACGGTTGATGGTGTCGTCGTTCACTGTTCCACCCAATGCACAAGGAGAGTAGATATCCACGTCCAGGTCGTAAATTTCTTCCATACCTACCACTTTGGCTTTGTACTTGGAAGAGATGTCGCGCAGACGGTCTTCGTAAATATCTGTGATAAAGATCTGGGCATTTTCTTTAGCCAGCAGCTCCACCAGGTAACCACCTACGTGACCAACACCCTGAACAGAAATTTTCTTGCCTTCAAGCGAATCAGAACCATAAGCTTTTTTGGCAGCTGCCTTCATACCCATGTAGGTACCATAAGCAGTTACCGGAGATGGGTCACCGCTTCCGCCCATTGCCTCAGGCAGGCCGGCTACGTAGTCTGTCTCCATCTTGATGTACTCCATGTCTTTGGTCGTTGTTCCAACGTCCTCAGCAGTGATGTAAGCACCGTTCAGGTTTTTCACAAAACGGCCATACCGACGCATCAGAGACTCGCTCTTGTCTTTTTTGGCGTCGCCGATGATCACGGCTTTACCACCACCCAAGTTTAGACCTGAGATAGCAGCTTTGTAAGTCATACCTCTCGAAAGACGCAGTACATCATCTAATGCCTCAGCTTCAGAAGCATACGACCACATACGTGTACCACCCAGCGCCGGGCCAAGTACTGTGTTGTGGATACCAATGATTGCTTTCAGGCCAGTCTCGTGGTCATGGCAGAAAACAACTTTCTCATGGTTATACTCTGATATCTGACCGAAGACCGACTTATCTTTCTTCAGCTCAACTTCTTTTAGTTCGACCATTTATGATTTTGATTAAGGGTTATTCTATCTTTGTAAAAGCGAGGCAACAGACACCCCGTTTTCGTGCTGCAAAATTAATTCTTTTTTTGATTAATTCAATTTGAACCTGATAAGTCTACGTAAAAGCCTCTGAGCTTCATATTCTTGCTGTGAAATCACTCCGTTACCTCAATAAATATTTACTAAAGTATAAATACCGTCTGCTTTGGGGACTGGTATTCATCATTATATCTAACTTTTTCCAGATTCTGCCCGCCCAGGTGGTGCGCCACGCCTTTAACCTGATTAAGGAGGGCATCAACCTGCACAACCTCTACGAAGGTATGGAGCAGCAGGAAACGGTATACGACACTTTCGCCAGCAGCATACTCGTATACGGGGTGGTGATTCTGGTGATGGCTTTGCTACGGGGACTTTTCCTGTTTTTTGTGCGCCAGACCATTATCGTGATGAGCCGCCTGATTGAGAACGACCTCAAAAATGAGATTTACGAGCACTACCAAAGCCTGCCGCTCAGCTTTTACCGCAAAAACAACACCGGCGACCTGATGTCGCGCATCTCCGAAGATGTGAGCCGCGTGCGCATGTACCTTGGTCCGGCCATTATGTACGGCATTAACCTCGTGATTCTTTTCCTGATGGTGATACCTTATATGCTGTCAGTAAACGTAAAGCTCACGCTCTATACCCTGATTCCGCTGCCTATCCTGGCTATCAGCATTTATTACGTCAACAACATCATCGAGCGCAAGTCAGACGAGATACAGCGCAGTCTGTCAGGTATAACCACTTTTGTGCAGGAGGCTTTTTCAGGTATACGGGTGCTCAAGTCCTTTGTGCGGGAGGATGACTCGCACAACAACTTCACCAAAGCAAGCAACATCTATAAGGACAAATCGCTGGATCTGAACTTTGTTAACTCGCTCTTTTTCCCGCTGGTGTTGTTTCTGGTAGGCCTGAGCACGATTATTACAGTATACATTGGCGGTCAGGAAGTGATGAACGGCAGCATTACCACAGGCAACATTGCCGAGTTTATCATCTACGTGAACATGCTCACGTGGCCGGTTACCTCACTAGGCTGGACGGCTAGCTTGGTGCAGCGAGCCGCCGCTTCGCAGGCCCGCATCAACGAGTTTCTGAATACGAAGAATGATATCGTGTCGCGCCAGAACATCAGCAAGCCAATTGAAGGCGACATTGTGTTCGAAAACGTGGACTTCGTATACCCTGACACAAACATCCATGCGCTGAAGAACATTTCTTTCCGCATCAACCACGGCGAAACACTGGCGATCATCGGCAACACCGGCTCGGGCAAAAGCACCATTGCCACGCTCCTGCCACGTATGTACGATGCCAGCAGCGGCCGCATCTTGATAGATGGGGTTGATGTGCGAGATTATAACATCGAGAACCTTCGCAGCCAGATTGGGTATGTGCCCCAGGATGTTTTCCTTTTCTCTGACTCTATCCGCAACAACATCGGTTTCGGTTTGCCAAGCATTACGGAGGAACAGATGGTGCAATCAGCCAAAGACGCCGACGTATATGAGAACATCATGCGCTTCCCCGAGCAGTTCGATACGAAACTGGGCGAGCGCGGTATTACCCTTTCAGGCGGACAAAAGCAGCGGGTTTCTATTGCGAGGGCACTTGTGCGGGAACCAAGTATTCTCATCCTCGACGACTCGCTCTCGGCTGTGGATACGAAGACTGAAAACGCTATCCTGAATAGCCTGCGCCGCATCATGGCCAACCGCACCTCGATTATCATCTCACACCGGGTATCGTCGGTAAAACTCTCCGATAAGATTCTGGTGCTCGATGACGGGGAGATTGTGCAGCATGGCACCCATGAAGAGCTAATCCAGCAGCAGGGCTTATATAAAATTCTCTACGAAAGGCAGTTGCAGGCAGAAGATTCGCAGTAGTGTAGACCTCCTCCAAAAGCTGGACATAGAGTTGTGCACGATGAACATCCCCCTGCCCCTCTCAAAAGGGAAATCTCTGTAACTGCTAGTTTGTAGCTATAGCATTGTAGCAAATACCACTGGCAGGTATAGCAAAACATTCTTGCACCTTAAGCAATGCAATAGACAGCATCAGCCAGGCGCACCTAAATGACACTCCACTGTTGGGGGTGAAGGGGTCCCCCTGTCAAGAGCGTTCAGCGAGTGGGGGTAGGGGCCCTTGATTTGGAGGGTCTTGATCTTTTTGCTTACTTTTTTCTTTATCGAGGGCCCCTACCCACTACTGTTCGAAACCTTGTCAAGTGACGAATTTTTCCATTTTGGCAGGGTCCCCTCCGCAGAGCAGCACGATCTGTCTGACTATTTCCACGTCCAATTC
>NZ_JAHZTC010000023.1 GCF_019599265.1 Pontibacter sp. HSC-14F20
GCGCGGGGAGATGATGTCGGATTCCTCTTCCGGGTATTGCGCCCAGGCCACACACGCCTGCGTCTGGGCGTCCACCACAGATACTTTGATGGACGAGGTGCCGATGTCTATACCTAGTAAAAGCATATCTATTGAGCGTTGGCTTGTTTGTTGACAGATTGCAGCACCGCCTCCAGGGCCGGCTTGGGCTGGTAGTTGCGGTCGAATAACAGCGGATAACTGGTGCGCCCCTTGATCGGCCAGTCATTCAGCCAGGAGTTTTTATCAGACACTCCCCAGAAGGTCACGCGGCTGATTTTGTCGCTGTGCTTTTGAAAGAGTGCGAAAATATCGGCGTAGCGCTGCGCCAGTTTCTGCTGCAGTGAGTCTGGCAAGCCATCGGTGTAGACGTTGTATTGTGCATCGAATTCAAACGTGGCGTCAATGTCGGCGCCGTTGCGGTTGCTGGGGTTGGGCAGCACGTCAATGTCGAGTTCGGTGATCATCACCTTGCCCAGCTTTGAGAAGGCGATGATGCTTTCTTCGATCTGCGCTATACTTGGATTCTCCAGCCCCCAGTGGCCTTGCATCCCGATACCGTCTACGCGTATACCTTTTTCCTGCAGGTTGCCCACCAGCAGGATGGCACCGTCGCGCTTGGCGGGCTTCCACATGTTGTAGTCGTTGTAATACAGCTCCGCTTCCGGGTCAACTTCGTTAGCCAGCCTGTAGGCTCGTTCCAGATACTCTTCGCCTGCGATGGTGAGCCACCTGGATTGGCGCAAAGTGCCGTCGTCGTTGAGTGCCTCGTTCACCACATCCCAGCCGTGTACCTTGCCCTTATACCTGCCGGCCACCTTGCGGATATGCTCTTCCATGCGCTGCAAGAGTTGCGCTTTGCTGGCAGGCTTGCCTTTGCCGTTTTCAAACACCCAATCGGGCGTCTGGTTGTGCCACACCAGGGTATGGCCAATCAGCTCCATGTTGTTTTGCTCGCTAAGGGCCACCAGGGCATCAGCAGGCTCAAAATTATATTTGTCCGGCTCCGGGTGGATGGGTCCCCACTTCATGATGTTCTCAGCCGTGAGGCTGTTGAAGTGCTGCGTGATGACAGGCGTCGCGTCTGCGTCCCTGCCCATGGCCTGCTGCCCGTTGAGTGCCGCCCCGATGGTGAACTCTCCCTCAAAAGCAGCCTTCAGCGAGGCAGGAGCCGCTGAAGCGGGTTGCGTTTCGGTGGTGGTAGCGTTGGCGTTCTGCTGCGAATCGTTGCAGGAATAGGCGAGCGTAGCAGTCAGGAGCGAAGTGGCAAGTAAGGTCTTGTGTAGGCGCATGGTGCAGGTTTTAAGCGTCTCGGAAATTTTTATCTCGACAAAGAACTCTAGACAAAGGACTAATTGGCTCTATACCTCTGAGTAGGTTTCTTTACTGATAGTGGTATACCTTATTTAAGGCAGCAGAACACCCAGCAGCAATTGGTGCGGTTGGTACAGGGGTATCTTTTTAGAATCCGATGGAGTTGCCGCCGTCAACGGGCAGCACAGTGCCGGTGACGTAGCGGGCGCCTTCAGTTGCGTAGAAGTAAACGGCCTCGGCCACGTCGGCTGGTTCGCCCAGTTTACCCATCGGTGTTCTGGAGAGCACCTTGTTCTTACGCTCCGGGTCGTTGTTGAGCGCCTTGGCAGACATGTCGGTGGCGATGAAGCCGGGGGCCACGCAGTTCACCCGTATACCTTGCGGCGACAGGTCCACAGCCATGGCTCTGGTCATGCCTTCGATGGCTGTTTTAGAGGCGGTATAGGCAATTACTTTCGGAATACCGTACTGCGCCGCCATGGAGCTGATGTTCACAATGGCGCCACTCCCGTGCGGCAGCATGGTCTTCACCACTTCGCGGCTCAGGGCAAAAACAGAGCTGACATTGGTCGTCAGGATGTGCTGAAATTCCTCGTCGGTCACTTCTGTAAAAGGCTTTTTCATATTGACGCCCGCATTGTTTACCAGGATGTCGATACGGCCATATTCGTCCACGATGTCCGCAACCAAGGCTGGTATCTGCGGTAGATTCGTCAGGTCGAACACGATGTAGGAGCACAGCTCCCCGAAAGCTTCTTTGGCTGCCTGCAGCTTCTCTTCGTTCCGGCCGATGATGATGGTGCGGACCCTGCTTTCCACGAACTTCTGGGCAATGGCATAGCCCAGGCCGGAGGCTCCACCGGTAACAATGGCTGTTTTAAGGGCTGCGTTTGAATCTGATTGCATGATTTCTGTTTGTTTAAATGCCGGGAACAAATTTGGGGTCCAGGCGCATGTAGTGCTCCAGCGTATGCGTCGGCTGTTCTAAGTCTTTTGGAATCGGGCGCTTCGAAAAGGTCTGGAAATACAGGAGGCAGGCATCGCGCCACCATCTGGCTTCTTTCTCCTGTATGCTCAAAAAGGTCTTCACATGCTGGAATCGCTCTTCATCTACCTGCTCCTGCATACTCTCCCATGTCTGTTGCATCTGCTGCACGCCTTTCACGCCATCGCTATACCGATAGCACAACTCTTCCCACAACGTTCTGCCCGATTTTACTTTGTAATTCCAGTCCACGTGGTGGAACCACAACAGGTATTTCTCGGGCACCTGCTTCAGGTTGCCGTACTGCTTGGCAACAGGCGGGAAGTACTGTGCCACGGCGTTGCTGCCTGTTTTGGTGCGGTCGAAGCCGATGCCATTTTCATCTGCCTTGTGGTAGTACACCGATGTCCAGTCGGCGCGGTGCTTGTTTTTTATCCAAGGACCGGGGCCGTAGTGGTGATCCCAGGCCATGATGTGGTGCAGGCCGAGCGGGGTCATATAATTCACCACCGTTTCATGTGAGGCCAACATAATGTCCTTTACTGGTTTCACAAAAGAAGCGGTGTTCGTAAAAGTCATGCGCACCCATTCATCCGCTATTTCTTCAGAAGAAAGCGTGTGGTTCCAGGCGAGGCGACCGAAGCTATACCAGTTGGCCTGCCCGAAGTGGTGACCCGTCCAGTTGCGGTCGGTGCCGATGTTGGCCACACCGGCGATGCCTGTGAGTTGGTGCTTGTGCAGGTTGCCGTCGATGTCTTTGGCTACCGTGGAGCCCTTGCCTTTGGCGTAGGTATCAGCGTCCAGTGTCTCTTTGTACATCGGCGACAGATAAGCCAGACTGGTTCCCTGACCAAGATATTCCTGCGTAATCTGGAACTCCATCATCAGCGGGGTTTTCGGCATAGCCCCAAAGAGCGGGTGGAAAGGCTCGCGTGGTTGAAAATCAATGGCGCCATTCTTAACCTGCACCAGCACATTGTCGCGGAAGGTGCCGTCCAGCGGCTTGAATTCATTGTAGGCCTGCTTGGCACGGTCATCGGGCTCTTTGTCGTCGTAGACAAAGGCGCGCCACATCACAATACCCCCGTGCGGGGCCACCGCATCAGCCAGCATATTGGCGCCCTCGGCGTGGTTGCGGCCATAGTTCTGCGGACCCGGCTGCCCTTCGGAGTTGGCCTTCACCAGGAAGCCGCCAAAGTCAGGTATAGCTTTGTAAATTTCGTCCGATTTTGCTTTCCACCAGGCCTGTACCTGTGGTTCCAGCGGGTCGGCGGTTTTCAATCCACCAAGCTCGATGGGCGCACTGAAGCGGGCGGTCAGGTATACCTTCAAACCGTAAGGACGGAAGGCACCGGCCAGCGCGGCTACTTTGGCAATGTAGTCGTCGGTAAGGACTAAAGCGTTGGCGTTCACGTTGGTGAGCACTGTGCCGTTGATGCCGACAGAGGCGTTAGCGCGGGCGTAGTCGATGTAGCGCTGGTCGATGTAGTCGGGCAGGCGGTGCCAGTCCCAGAGGGAAAAGCCGGCGTAGCCCCGCTCCACGGTGCGGTCCAGGTTATCCCAGTGGTTGAGCACGCGGTGCTGGATTTTCGGTGCACTGCTCAGCGAGAGTTTACTGATGTCCTGGTTCGTTTGCAGGAGTCTCAGGAAGTGGAAGCTGCCATACAATACTCCTATGTCGGTGTTGGCTGCAATATAGGTATAGGAGCGGCCATTTTGCTGGGTGGTGAGCAAGAGATAGCCTTCGTCGCCTAGGGGCTTCAGGCGGTCAGCTATCCCTGCATTCTTGATAAGTGCTGAGCTGGCAGGCGTGCCCGCCACAAGCACTTGGGCCTGACCAGGCTCCTTAGAAACCATTACTGTTTGGCCAAGCAATCCACTCAGGCCAGTCTGCAATTCTTTGCGGGCGGCGGCAATGGTAGGAGAGTCGCCCGTGATGATTAGTTCGCCGATCAACTGTCTGTAAGCGGCTAGTTTGGCGGCATCCTGCACCAGGTTGTAGCGCTGCCAGAGCCTGTAGCCGTCTTCGGCCCATAGCTGTTGGGGGGCAATTACGCGCAGGAGCAGCAGAAGCAAAACAAGTAAAGGTTTCTTGTGCATGCGGTTTGCTTTTAAGGTATAAGCCGTAACAGGTATAGCACCTTTAGAACGCTATCCCTGCCCGATTGATTTAGGCCGATTTGGCCTTGGCTTTCTCTTTTTTCTGGGAAGATTCCCGTACCACCAACTCCGAATTCAGCGTGATGGTGTTGGTAATGCTTACATCTGAGACACCGTCCAGGTAATTGATCAGGCTCCTGACAGCCACCTCACCCATTTCGTGACCGGGATAGTTTACCGATGTCAGGTTAGGCTCGATGATGCGCGTGATGGGGTCGTTGTTGAAGCCCACTATGGCCATGTCGTCAGGTATAGCAATGCCGGCTTGCTTTAGCGCCTTGATGCAACTCACGGCGCAGTTGTCGTTGGCCACGAAAATGCCATCAGGCAGCGGGTCCATTTTCAGAATTTTCTGCACCGCTTCCTCTCCAGCCTTTTCACTCAGGTCAGTTTCTATTACATAATCCTCGTGGAACGGAATGTTGTAATCCATCAGGGCGTACTTATACCCCTTGAGGCGGTCTTTGTATACCTTGATGCGGTGGTTGCCGCTAATGTGGATAATGCGTTGGCAGCCCTGCTCGAGCAAATGCGTCGTGGCTTTGTGTGCCGCCTGTATGTTGTTGATCACGATGCTGGTGCATTGCTTGTGTTCCGGCACCCGGTCATAAAAAAGCAGCGGGATGCCTTTGCTGAAGAAGGGCTCAAAGTGATCGATGTTCTCCGTGTCATAGGCGATAGATACCAGCAGACCGTCTACCCGGCTCTCGAACATGGTGCGGGCATTAGCTACCTCTTTTTGAGCCGTCTCCAGCGACTGGCTGATAATTAAGTTATAACCGGCCTCATTGGCCACTTTCTCCATGCCTGCCATTACCGAAGACTGGAAGTTACTGTTTAGTATCGGTACGATTACGCCAATCGTGTTGGTGCGCTTCTTCCGGAGGTTGCTGGCAAAAGAATTGGAGCGGTAGCCCATCTGTGCGGCAGCATCAAATATTTTCTGCCTGGTAGTTTTATTGACGGCCGGATGATTGTTGAGTCCCCTGCTCACCGTAGTGGGGGAGATCGACAATTCCTTGGCTATATCATAAATGGTTATTTCCTTCTCCATTGCTGGTTTGTAGCATGTTTAAACAAAGTAATGAAATCGGTTGCAATAATAAAAGCCTATGTACGGTTTTGTTTGACTGTAGGATTAAAAAAAATGAGTGCTTAATCACCTGCCTTATTAAACAGATGAGAAGTAAATTGACCGTAATGCCCCTGAATTAGCCTAAATATGTGTTTTTGTAAGAACAAACTACATTTTTAATTGTGATCAGAATACTTAACCAATCTATTTTTTAAGCGTATCAGAGAAAAAATATCAAAAAAGTTTCTGCAATCGGTTGCAATTATTAGAAATTAGTTACAAGTTTACTTTGCTATTGAGCAATTACTCACTTTTTAAACGTCGCCTGTACGGGCAACAGGAGTAAGGAGCCGCTAGAAGTGCCCGCAGGCAGGTAGCAATATAGTGTTTTTAAGGTTTGAGTGCGGAGATGGAAGTGAGGGGATGTGCAGACAAGTAATTCCGAATATAGCCGGGACAGGGGAATGTGACAGTGCACAAGGCTAAGGTTTTGGAAAAGCTTACAGAAGATCCGACTAAAGTAAATCTTGTTGGAAAAGATAGTATCAAGTCATAGGCAATCATACCAGGCAATACCATTAAAGCAATTTCAAATCAAACCTTAGCACTTATGAAATGTGATTTTACTGAAAATCTAAAATTGTTAACCAGGCGGTTGTGGGAACCGAAGGTTTTCAAAGTAATAGCGCTGCTGCTCATGTGCATGACGACAGGCTTTCATGCACTGGCACAGGGTGGCACTTTCAGTGTTTCCGGCCGCGTGACAGATGCCGTAACAGGGGAGGGGCTGCCCGGCGTGACGGTGCTTCTGAAAGGCACGACTACTGCCGCGCCGACTGACGCCACCGGTAATTACACGATTAATCTGCCGGACGGCAATGGCACGCTACTCTTTACTTATATAGGTTATACCTCACAGGAAGTGCCGGTTAGTGGCCGCTCTACGGTTAACGTAGGGATGCAAACCGATGCCAAAGCCCTGCAGGAAGTGGTCGTGGTGGGGTACGGAACCCAGAGAGCCGAAGCTGTAACAGGCTCGGTTGCCTCGATTGGTGGAGACGCCATGCGCGATGTGCCGTCAGCTAACATTTCGCAGGCCCTGCAGGGGCGTTTGCCAGGGGTTGAATTTACGCAATCATCTTCCCAGCCGGGTGCCGCCATGCAGATTCGTATTCGCGGTACGCGCTCCCTCACTGCCAACAACGACCCACTGGTGGTGCTGGACGGTATACCTTTTGCCGGTTCCATTGCCGATATTAATCCCAACGACATCAAAAGCATCGATATCCTGAAAGACGCTTCAGCAACAGCTATTTACGGTTCGCGCGGCGCCAACGGTGTGATCCTGGTAACTACTTACAGAGGCAGCGCGGGCCAGAAGGCCAGCATCAGCTACAACAGCTTTTATGGTGTAAAAGATGTTTTTGCCAAGTACCCGATGATGGACGGACCTGAATTTGCAAAGCTTCGTCGTGATGCAGGCGGTATCTTCAAAAACTCACTTGATGAATCGGATGAAGTGAACACAGACTGGCAGGATCTTTTTTACAAGACCGGCATCATCACCAGTCATGACCTGGGCATTTCAGGAGGTACAGAGAAAGGCAGCTATAACTTCTCGGCCGGATATTTCAATGACAAAGGTGTAGTTCCGACGCAGCAATACACCCGCTACTCTGTGCGTGGTTCACTCGACCAGGGAGTAGGCAAACTCTTCCGCTTCGGCTTCTCCACCTTCAACAACTACAACATTACCGAAGGCTCTAACGTGGGCCTGTACAACATCCTGAGCATGTCGCCTATCGCGGACCCGTATAACCCGGACGGCACCTTTAAGCGTGTGATCAGAATGCCGCAGGATGACCAGTGGTTGTACACAAGAGAAACGCTAAAAGGTATAAAAGACCAGTGGTTGAGCGAAACCAGATCATTCGGTTCTTACAACACATTGTATGGCGAAGTGGCTATACCTGGCGTAGAGGGCTTAAAATATAGAGCCAACCTTGGTTTGAACTATCGCCAGAGCCACGGCGGCGCCTATACCGGCCAAGGTATAAACAACGTCAACCCGGAAACAGAGTCAACCGCTTCGATCAGCAACGCACAAACAGTTGACTGGACGATCGAAAACCTGCTGACCTACGACCGCACTTTTGCAGGTAAGCACAACCTGAACGTGGTAGGTCTGTATTCGGCCTCTGAAAACACCTACAACAGATCGCGTATTGCGGCAAGAGACATCCCGGCCGATGCCTTCCAGTTCTACAACCTGGGCCAGGCTGCCGGCGAGATCACCATTAACCCAAGCGAACAGCACTACACGAAATGGGGCCTGTTGTCTTATATGGGACGCGCCATGTATTCCTACGACGATCGTTACATGCTGAGCCTGACTGTTCGTTCAGACGGTTCCTCCCGACTGGCCCCAGGTCATAAATGGCATACCTATCCGGCAGTATCGGCTGGCTGGAACATCGCCAGAGAGTCGTTTATGGAGAATGTGAGCCTGGTGAACATGATGAAACTGCGTGTCGGCTACGGGCAAACCTCTAACCAGGCTGTTGATCCTTACGCAACACTCGGTCGCCTGGGCACCAGACCTTACAACTTCGGTCCTGATAATTACCAGACCGGTCTGTATGTAACGGAAGTACCAAATGCCGGCCTGGGCTGGGAGTTCTCCAAAACCTGGAACTACGGACTGGACTTTGCCATCCTGAACAGCCGCCTCTCGGGTACGGTAGAATATTATATAACCAATACAGAAGATATTCTGCTCAGAGTCAACCTGCCTTCTACATCAGGTGTGAACTCCGTAGTATCCAACATCGGGGCTACCCAGAACAAAGGGCTTGAGATCGGGCTGAATGGTGTGATCATCGAAGACCTGAACGGCTGGACCTGGGAAGCAGGCGTGAACATGTATGGCAACCGCAACAAGATCGTGGCCCTTGCCTCAGGAGCTGAGAGAGACGAGCAGAACTGGTGGTTTGTGGGGCAGCCGATCAATGTGATCTACGACTACGAGCGCATCGGCATCTGGCAGGAAGAAGATCCACACCGCGCTATTCTGGAGCCAGGCGGAAATGCAGGCATGATCAAAGTGAAATACACCGGCGACTTTAATCCCGACGGTTCCCCGACAAGAGCTATTGGTCCTGAAGATCGTCAGATCCTGAATGTGAACCCGGACTTCCAGGGAGGTTTCAACACCCGCGTATCCTACAAAGGGTTCGACCTGAGCGCTGTGGGAGCATTCCAGAGTGGTGGTATTCTGATCAGCACACTTCACTCGGCCTCCGGCTATCTGAACATGCTGAGTGGACGCCGCAACAACGTGAGCGTGGACTACTGGACGCCGGAGAACACCGGTGGTACCTATCCGAAACCGGGTGGGGTAACAAGCGGTGATAACCCAAGGTATGGCAGTACACTGGGCTACTTCGACGCCTCTTACCTGAAGATCCGAACCATTTCGCTTGGTTATAACTTTGGAAGCAGCAATTGGGTGGAGCGAGCCGGCATTGGCAACCTGCGCGTGTATGTAACAGCGCAAAACCCGATCGTGATGTTCTCGCCATTCCACAAAGAATCAGGTATGGACCCTGAAACCAACTCTTTTGGCGACCAAAATGCGGCAGTGACCACTGCCTACCAACCACGCCTGCTGACAATTGGCACGAACTCACCATCAACCCGCAATTTCCTGGTTGGTCTTAATGTGACATTCTAAAAGAGATCATGATGAAACGTTTCAATAGAAAATTTTACATAGGCTCAGCCCTGCTGATGGCCTTGTCCCTGGGCTCGTGTGAGCACATTCTGGATGAACAGCCGCGCAGTGTGTACGAGCCCGGTTTCTTCAGAACCGAAAAAGGTGTGCAGGGGGGGATAACCTCCATGTACGCCCACCTGCGCTATATTTACGGCCAGGCTTACTACTACAACGCTACACAAACCGGCACTGACGAGGTGACCTACGGCCAGAGTGCGGACCAGAACTTCCTGGTGATGGACCTGTCAGGCCAGGGGGAGATCAACTCGACCAGCAGTCGTGCCGATGTACTGTGGGGGGCGGCCTTCCCGAATATCAATACCGCCAGCGGTATCATTGAAAATGCAGCCGAAGTGGGATCTATCCCTGCGTCGTTGATTGCAGAGGCCAGATTCTTCCGCGGGTTTGATTACTTTTTACTGGTGCAGACCTTTGGCGGGGTCCCCCTGGATCTGGGCGCCGGAGAACTGAAGTTCAACACCAACCCTGTGAGAACCTCTGTGCGCAATACCGTGCCGGAGGTCTACACAAAGGCCATCTTCCCGGATCTGCTGAAAGCGATAGAAGACCTGCCGGACAACCCGCGTGTAACAGGCGGAGTGACCAAAACGCTGGCCCGTCTATACCTGGCAAAAGCTTACCTGACTTACGCTTGGTGGCTCGAGAACCCGAACAACATCCCGACTTATCCCGAGGCTCCACGGGTAGATCCTGATGGGCAGAATGCGCAGTGGTATTTCCAACAGGCCTATGATATAGCTGTGGCTGGTATCAATAATCCCGGACCGTACCGTTTGCAGGATACTTACTATGATGTAAACTTGGGCTCGAAAGACCGCAACAGCGAGGTTATGCTGTACGCTGACCATACCGAGACCAGTGAGTTCTACAACGGTTCGAGCCTGACCTGGAGTAACGGCAACGCACCTGAAAACTTTGCGGGCTGGATGATGACCTGGAACTATACCAACCTCAGAAGTGCCACCGATCCGAACTGGTCTAACGTGATCAGCTCCGTACAACGCGAAGCACATCAGGCCCTGGGCCGCCCGTGGACACGTATGGCACCGACCATCGGCGCCATCCAGAACACCTTTGCCGACAAAACCAACGACTCCCGCTACGATGGCACTTTCACAACGGTGTTCCGTGGCAACTGGCCTAAAGCAGGCGTAAGTGCACCTGTTGTCTACAATGCAAACGGTCTGCCGGTAAACCCGGGCGGGGCCATCCTGACTTTCCTGAACGAAGAGCCATCGACGGCTATCAACTACCCAACAGGAGCTGGCAGAAGTAACGTGGGAGCTGGCGAGATACCCGGCAGATCTGACTTTGTGATTTCACCGCGCGGTATCAACCGCATCGCATACCCTGGCCTTTGGAAGCTTGGTCCTTACCGTACGGATAGTGGCAACGGACTGGGACAGCCGAACGCAGCGAGTACCCGTCCGTTCAACATCGCCAAGTTCTCAGAACTCTACTTTATAGCGGCCGAGGCAGCGGTGAAAGGCGCGACAGGTAGTCAAAGTGCCCGTGACCTGATCAATGTAATTCGTGCGCGTGCCGGCAAATGGCGTTGGGACAATAACGGCAATGTGGCCAAAGTGCAGGACAATAGTGCCGAGATGGTTGCCGCTACGCCTGCCACCATCGACATCAATTACATTCTGGCAGAGCGCTCCCGAGAGTACTATGGCGAAGGCTACCGTTGGTTTGATCTGGTGCGAACCCAGAAGTGGGGCGAGCTTGCCGGGACTTACGAAATCGGTGGTATGAACTACGGAGACCACACACCACAACAGGTAACACGCAACATTCAGCCGCACCACTACCTGCGCCCTATTCCGATCGGGCAGATCGATGGTATGGAAGGCAACACGGCTGATTACCAGAACCCGGGTTACAACTAAACTTAAATGATGGTGAATGAGATTGGTTGCCTGTCGTGGGCAGCCAGTCTTTCATCCCTCTTCATTGCTTTTAATTTTATTGAGTTCATATGAGTTTTGTTAGGTAAGTACTTAAGGTGTGTATGGTCGGTCGGGGTTTGCCGGTCGATCATACGCATTTTATGCACCCTTAAAACATACAAGATGCGAACAGCTTTCTCTCCAAAACTTTTACTTCTATACCTGTTGCTGAGCATCAGCACAGCGGCCTACAGCCAAATCAAACTGCCGCGGCTGATCAGCAATGGCATGGTGCTGCAACGGGAAACCGGTACCAGACTGTGGGGATGGGCAAAGCCGGGGGAAGCAGTTCGGCTTACGTTCAAACAAAAAGAATACCGTGCCACCACCGGCCCCGACGGCAAGTGGACGATTCAGCTGCCTCCGCAGCAGGCGGGCGGACCCTATGAGATGACCTTTACGGCAAGCAACAACATCACACTCAAAAACATACTCTTTGGTGATGTCTGGATCTGTGGCGGACAGTCCAACATGGAACTGCCCATGGAGCGGGTGCAGGATACCTACCCCGAGGCCATTGCAAAAGCGAATTACCCCAACATCAGACAATTCGAAATTCCTGACCGATATGATTTCAAACAAACAAAGCATGACGTGGAGGCGGGGGAATGGCTGCCGGCCACGACGCAGAACATACGCCAGTTTTCCGCTGTCGCTTTCTTTTTTGCGGAGGAGATTCACAACCGGTATAACGTACCGGTTGGCCTGATCAACTCCGCCCTGGGCGGCTCACCTGCCGAGGCCTGGATCAGCGAGGTGGCACTGAAGAAATTCCCGTCACCGTACCGGGAACTCCAGAAGTTTAAAGACGACGCGCTGATTGCCCGCATTGAAGCCGATGACCAGAAGGCAAGTCAGGCATGGTATGCCAGGCTAAACGAGACAGACGAGGGCAGGAAAAACAACTGGGCTGCGGCTGATGTCGATGACAGCGATTGGGCGCAGATGGCTATACCTGGCTATTGGGCCGATGGTCCGCTTGGGCAGGTGAACGGAGTTGTTTGGTTCAGAAGAGAGATTGACGTGCCCAAGAGCATGGTGGGCAAAGAAGCCAAACTGATGCTGGGCCGCATCGTGGACGCAGACGAGGTATACCTAAATGGAGAGCTCGTCGGCACCACCAGTTACCAATACCCACCTCGGCGCTACCTGCTGCCAGCCAACAAGCTGAAGGAAGGCAAAAACACATTGGCTGTAAGGGTTATCAATAACGCGGGCAGAGGCGGTTTTATACCTGACAAACCCTACGACATCACAGGGGGTGAGCAGGCCCTTGACCTGAAAGGATACTGGAAGTACAAGCTCGGTGCCACCATGGAAGCAGCACCGGGGCAAACTTTCATCCGCTGGAAGCCAACCGGGTTGTACAACGCCATGATAGCCCCGCTGACAGACCTTCCCATCAAAGGTGTGCTGTGGTACCAGGGTGAATCCAATACCAGAAACCCATCCGAATATGCCAGCCTGATGGAAACGCTAATTGCTGACTGGCGGGGGCAGTGGGGGCAGGGTAACTTCCCGTTCATTTACGTGCAGCTGGCCAACCTCAATGAGCCTAACAAAACACCAGTCGAAAGTAACTGGGCGGCACTGCGACAGGCGCAACTCGAGAATCTGGCTCTACCTAACACCGGTATGGCCGTGGCCATGGACCTCGGCGAATGGAACGACATTCACCCACTCAACAAACGGGATGTAGGTCTGCGTCTCGCCCTGCAAGCGAGAAAGCTGGCTTATGGAGATAAAGCCGTAGTTGCTTCGGGGCCGCTGTTTGAGTCCATGCAAGCGCAGGGGAATAAGC
The DNA here is from genome assembly GCF_019599265.1 of Pontibacter sp. HSC-14F20. Lineage (GTDB taxonomy): Bacteria > Bacteroidota > Bacteroidia > Cytophagales > Hymenobacteraceae > Pontibacter. The sequence continues at coordinate 13,099 of NZ_JAHZTC010000023.1, forward strand.
TGACGCTCGTATTCTCAGATACAGGCAAGGGCTTGGTAGCAAAAGGCAACAAGCCGCTAAGCGGTTTTGCTATAGCCGGAGCGGACGGCAAGTTCGTATGGGCGAAGGCCGAGATCAAAAAGAACAAAGTTGTCGTGTGGAGCGAGGCTATTGCCAAACCTGTTACAGTAAGGTATGCCTGGGCTGACAATCCGGAAGGCGCCAACCTGTACAACAAGGAAGGTTTGCCGGCATCACCTTTCGAAGCCAGACTGGACACGAGCACCAGCCGCAAATAACCTGCAAGCATAAAAGACAGGTGCTATACCTGCAGAAAATAAAGTGGATAATAGGTGATGATTTTTAGGTGAGAGAGGCAAGGGATTGCTTACAGCAGTCTCCATGCCTTCATCTAAACTAAGCATCAGGCGAAGCTAAATTCCACCATAAGACAAACTACGAACTACAATAGAAACTACTTACACTATGTCACTATTACAAAGCTGGAGATGGTACGGACCCAATGACCCGGTAGCGCTGCAAGATGTGCGGCAGGCGGGGGCGACAGGTATAGTGAGTGCGCTGCACCACATTCCCCACGGAGAGGTATGGCCACTGGAGGAGATACAGCAACGGAAAAGCATCATCGAAGCTGCCAGCCTGGAGTGGGTGGTGGTGGAGAGCGTGCCGGTGCACGAGTCCATCAAAACCCGGCGCGCCGACTGCGATCTATACCTGGAAAACTACCGCCAGACACTTCGTAACCTGGCCGCCTGCGGCATCAAAACGGTGTGCTACAACTTTATGCCGGTGCTCGACTGGACCCGCACCAACCTGGCCTACGAACTGAAGAACGGTGCCAAAGCCCTTTACTTCGACTGGGTGGAGCTGGCCATTTTCGACATGTTCATTCTGCAGCGCGAAGGAGCTAAACATGACTATGCAGAAGCAATCGTGCAGCAGGCGGTGGACAGGTATAAGACCTACTCCGAAGACAACCTGCGGCAGCTCAGCGATACTATTTTGATGGGCGTGCCCACCGAAGGCAGCGTAACCATTCCGGAACTATTGCAGAGCATCGAGATCTACAAAAACATTGGCTACGACGGGCTGCGCGAAAACCTGGCTTACTTCCTGGAGTCTGTTATAGGAGTGTGCGAGGAAACCGGCATCAACATGACCATCCACCCCGACGACCCGCCTTTTGCCATCCTTGGTTTGCCGCGCATTGCTACTTCCAAAGAGGATCTGCTGCACATCATCACACGGGTGGACCACCCGGCCAACGGCATCTGTTTCTGTACGGGCTCCCTTGGTGCTGGCAGTCACAACAACCCGGTTGACACTCTGAAGGCGGTGGGACACCGGGTATACTTCGCGCACCTGCGCAACGTGCTCAAAGACGAGACCGGCAACTTTTACGAATCGGACCACCTGGCTGGCGACGTGGATATGTTTGGCGTGATGCAGGAGCTGGTGCGAATTAACGAAAAACGCGAGCAGCCGATCCCTTTCCGTCCGGATCACGGCCACCAGATGCTCGACGACCTGCACAAAGTGACTAACCCCGGCTACTCTGCCATCGGTAGATTGCGCGGTCTGGCCGAGCTGCGGGGCCTCGAAATGGGTATAGCGCGTTCCATGAAACAAACTGACGTACATGAACAGACATACGACACTGCCAACCGCCACTAATACCAAGACTGCACCGGGTTTCCTGAGCGAAGATTTCTTGCTGCAAAGCGAGGTAGCGCGTGAGTTATACCATACCTACGCAAAAGACCTTCCCATCATCGATTATCATAACCACTTGCCCGAAGAGCAGATGGCCCGGAACGAGCACTTCCTGAACATGACGCAGATCTGGCTGGCGGGCGACCATTACAAGTGGCGCGCACTGCGCACCCTGGGTATAGACGAGCGCTACATCACAGGCGATGGCAGCGATGAAGAGAAGTTTATGAAGTGGGCCGAAGCGATGCCCTATACCATGCGCAACCCGCTCTACCACTGGGCGCACATGGAACTGAAAAACCCCTTTGGTGTGACCGACCTGCTTTCTGGCGCCAATGCCCGCCAGGTATACGACCACTGCAACGAGTTACTGCAGCAGCCTGCCTTTACACCGCAGGGCTTGTTAAAGCACTTCAACGTGGAGATGGTCGGCACCACCGACGACCCCGTGCATACCTTAGCCTACCACAAGCAACTAGCCGACGCGCAGCTCAGCACAAAAGTGTTGCCTTCTTTCCGGCCGGACAAGGCGTTGAATCTGTCGGGAGGAGAAAGCTACCGCAGCTACATCCGCCGCCTTTCGGAGGCCTGTGGCATACACATTTATAATATCAATACCCTGTTGGAGGCACTGCAGAACCGGGTGGAATACTTTCACACGCATGGCTGCCGCATCTCCGACCATGGTTTGTCGCAGTTGCCGCCAAGAGGCAAACACAGCGGCAAAATAGAGCAGGTATTCGCCTGCGTAATGGCTGGTCAGGATGGCGAGAGTGCGAAATACCAGGAGGAGTTTTCCCGCTTTATTTTGCTAGAACTTTGCAAAATGTACAGCCGCAAAGGCTGGGTGCAACAGTTCCACGTGGGCGCTTTGCGCAACACCAACAGCCGCATGCTGCAGGTTAACGGTCCCGACACCGGCTACGACTCTATCGGCGACTATGCACAGGCCAGCAACATGGCCGCTTTCTTTGATGACCTGGAGCGAGAAGGAAATCTGGCCAGGACCATCATCTATAACCTCAACCCGGCTGACAATGCCGCTTTTGCCGCCATGATTGGCAACTTCCAGCAGAGCGGCATCAAAGGCAAAATGCAGTTCGGTTCGGGCTGGTGGTTCCTCGATCAGCTGGACGGCATGAAATCGCAGATGGACGCGCTCTCGAACATGGGCCTGATTTCTTGCTTCATCGGTATGCTTACCGACTCGCGCAGCTTCCTGTCGTATTCGCGGCATGAGTATTTCAGACGCCTGCTGTGCAATATTTTCGGGCAGGAAGTAGAGCAGGGGCTGTTGCCTGCCGACACTGCCTGGATTGGCAAACTGGTGCAGGACATCTGTTACTACAATGCCAAAAACTACTTTCCATTTGACCAAGACTAATTCTCTCTTTTAACCCGCCCGCTATGAATGCACCTCTCCTCAAGAAGCCCGAACCCGCTACCGGGAAAGCCAAGATAGGTTCCTACCGCTGGACGATCTGTGCGCTCTTGTTTGCCGCTACCACCATCAACTACCTCGACCGGCAGGTGATGGGCCTGCTCAAACCGGCGCTGGAGCAGCAGTTCAGCTGGACCGAAAGCGACTATGCCGCCATCGTGACGGCCTTTACAGCGGCTTATGCCCTGAGCATGGTGGTGTTCGGACGCTTCATCGACAAGATCGGCACCAAGATGGGCTACTCCATTTCCATTGTGGTGTGGAGCGTGGCTGCGATGGCGCATGCCGCTGCCCGCAGCACTTTTGGCTTTGGTGTGGCGCGTGCTGCATTGGGTGCGGGAGAATCCGGTAACTTTCCTGCCGCCGTAAAAACCGTAGCCGAGTGGTTTCCTAAAAAGGAACGGGCGCTGGCTACAGGCATTTTCAACTCGGGGGCCAATGTGGGTGCTGTGGCTGCACCCATTGTTGTCCCCTGGATTCTGGGTGCCTACGGCTGGCAGGAAGCCTTTATTATAACAGGGGCTATCGGCTTTGTCTGGCTGGCCTTCTGGCTGTATTATTACGATGTGCCGGCCAAACAAAAACGCCTGAGCAAAGCGGAGTACGACTATATTCACAGCGATGATGACGCCGCCTCTGTGGAAGCCGAGGAGAAGCCCTTGAAATGGTCGAAACTCCTGTTTATCCGCCAGACCTGGGTGTTCATTTGCGGCAAGTTTTTTACCGACCCCATCTGGTATTTCTTTCTGTTCTGGCTGCCTTCTTACTTCAGCACCACCTTTCAGCTGGACCTGAGCAAACCCAGCCTGCCGCTGGCCATTGTGTATACCGCCACTACAGTCGGCAGCATCGGTGGTGGCTACCTTTCTTCTTATTTCATCAACAAAGGCTGGCCGGTGTTTAAGGCCCGCAAAACGGCCATGCTGCTCATTGCTTTGCTGGTGTTGCCGATCATGCTGGCCCGCTATACCTCGGATATCTGGGTGGCTGTGGGGCTGATCAGTCTGGCAGCTGCCGCGCACCAGGCCTGGAGCGCCAACATTTATACTATCGTGTCGGATATGTTCCCGAAGAAAGCGGTGAGCTCGGTGGTAGGGATTGGCGGTATGGCTGGTTCGGTGAGCGGGGCGCTTTTCCCGCTATTCATCGGCTTCATCCTCGACTATTACAAAGTGCTGGGAAACCTGGTGGCTGGCTATAACATCATCTTCACGATTTGCGGAGTGGCCTACCTGGTGGCTTGGCTGGTGATCCATTTTCTGTCACCTAAAATGAAACCGGTAGAACTTTAACTACTAGTCCGAAACAGAAATATCAATGCTTACAACGCTCCAAATAAACTCGACATGAAACACTCCCTGCTATACCTATCACGGTTGTCCTATACCTTGCTGTTGCTGGCAATTTTCACGCTGGCCATTCAGCCGGCACAAGCTACGCACGACAAGTCCTACATCAGCAATTCAAAAAAAAATGGAAGTTTTGCTTTGGCAGCAGCCGGTAAGCTGGCCCCGCTTTATGTAAGCAACCAGGACCATGCCGGGGTGATACGCGCTGCCCGCGACCTGCAGGCCGATATAAAGCGGGTAACGCAAGCCGAACCGAAACTGACCATCGACAAAAAAGCACCGAAAGCGAAGCAGCTGGTGCTGGTGGGTACGCTGGGCATAAGTCCGGTGATCGAAAAGCTGGTGAAAGACAAGAAACTGGATGTGTCAGGTATAGCGGGCAAGTGGGAGACCTTTCTGGTGCAGGTGGTGGAAAAGCCGATGGCGGGCGTCGACCAGGCCCTGGTGATTGTGGGTAGCGACAAGCGCGGCACCATTTATGGCATTTATGATGTATCAGCTCAGATTGGGGTAACGCCCTGGTACTGGTGGGCTGATGCGCCGGTAAAGAAACAAGAAAACCTTTACGTGTTGCCGGGCCGCCATACCCTGGGCACACCCGCTGTGCAGTACCGCGGGATCTTCATCAACGACGAAGCGCCTGCGCTGGCAGGATGGGCAACCGAGAAATTCGGCGGCTTCAACTCAAAATTCTACGTGCATGTGTTCGAGCTGATCCTGCGCATGAAAGGTAATTACCTCTGGCCGGCCATGTGGGGCCGCTCTATTTATGATGATGACCCAAAGAGCCCGGTGCTAGCCGACGAGTATGGCGTAGTCATCGGCACATCGCACCATGAACCCCTGTCACGCGCCCATGTGGAGTGGAACCGCTATGGCAAAGGCGACTGGAATTACCAAACCAACAAAGCAACCCTGCAGGAATTCTGGCGCGAAGGCGTCCGGCGCATGGGCAACAACGAAAGCATCGTGACGATAGGTATGCGCGGCGATGGAGACGAGCCGATGAGCGAGGACAGCAACATCGCCTTGCTGGAGCAAATCGTGGAAGACCAGCGCAAGATCATTTCAGAAGTAACCGGTAAGCCAGCCTCCGAAACCCCGCAAATCTGGGCGCTCTACAAAGAGGTGCAGGATTACTACGACGCAGGGATGCGCGTGCCGGATGATGTGACGCTTTTGCTGGCCGACGACAACTGGGGCAACCTGCGCAAGCTGCCCAAGCCAGGTGAGAAGCAGCACAGCGGCGGCTTTGGTATCTACTACCACTTCGACTACGTGGGCGGCCCGCGAAACTACAAGTGGGTCAACACCAATCCGCTGCCGCGCATCTGGGAGCAGATGCACCTGGCCTACCAGCATGGTGCCAACAAAATCTGGATCGTGAACGTGGGCGACATCAAACCGATGGAGTTCCCGACCGAGTTCTTCCTCGACTACGCCTGGAACCCGGAGAAGTGGCCTGTGGAGCGGCTCGACGAGTACACAAAACTATGGGCAGCCCAGCAGTTCGGCGAAGCCCATGCCCCAGCCATTGCCGAGATGCTGGCCAAGTATGCCAAGTTCAACTCCCGCCGCAAGCCGGAGCTCTTGTCTGCCGACACCTACAGCCTGACCAATTACCGGGAAGCGGAGCGGGTGGTGGCAGCGTACCAACAACTGGCCCAGCAGGCAGAGCAACTCTACAACCAGCTACCCGTCGAGGCCAAAGACGCTTACTTTCAACTGGTGCTGCACCCTGTTAAAGCTTCCGCCAACCTTAATGCCTTGTGGGTGTCTGTTGGCCTTAACCGCCTGTATGGCAAGCAGGGCCGCGCCGCGACTAACGCCATGGCGGAGAAAGGAAGAAAGTACTTCGCTTTGGACCAGGAAATATCCCGCCTTTACAACGAAGACATCGCCGACGGCAAGTGGAGCCACATGATGGACCAGACGCACATCAGCTACACCTATTGGCAGCAGCCGGAGAAAGATGTGATGCCGGATGTAACGGAATTGAAACTGCCTGCCGCCGCTGAGATGGGCGTCGCCGTGGAAGGCTCTGAAGCCTGGTGGCCAGCCGCCAAAGAAGCGGCGGTGCTACCGGAGCTGACACCTTTTGGTGAGAAAGCCCACTACATTGAAATCTTCAACCGCGGACAAGATCCTTTTAACTATACCGTGAAAACAGGTGCGCCTTGGTTGCAAGTTGACCAGCAGCAGGGCAGGGTAGAGGACCAGCAGCGCTTGTGGGTAAGTATAGACTGGAACAAAGCCCCGCAGGGAAAACAGCGGGTGCCCGTTACCATCACCGGGCCGAATGGAAAAAGTGTTGTGGTGCAGGCGCCTGTAAACCACCCGGCTACTGCCAGCACGGCCAAAGGCTTTGTGGAAAGCAATGGCTACATCTCCATGCAAGCCGAGCACTTCAGCCGCAACACACCCGCTGGCAACCTGAATTGGAAACTGCTATCTGACCTGGGCCGTACTGCCTCCGCCATGACTCCTTGGCCTGTAACAGCAGCAAGCCAGAAGCCTGGCGCCAACAGTCCTGTGCTCGAGTACGACATGCACCTGTTGAGCAGTGGCGAAGTGAACGTGCAGGTATACGTGTCCCCGACGCTCAATTACCTGGACCTGCCGCAAGGTATACGCTACGCCGTTTCCATTGGCGATGCAGCGCCGCAAATTGTGAGCATCCACCATGACAACACCACCCAGTCTTGGGACGATTGGGTAGCCAACAACAGTATCATTACGCAGTCGAAGCACCAGGTAGACAAGCCGGGGCAGCACACGCTCAAGGTATGGATGGTCGACCCGGGTGTAGTAGTACAGAAGATTGTGGTGGAGACAACAGGAGCTAAGCCCAGCTACCTCGGCCCGCCTGAAAGCATTCAGGCCGGAGCAGAGACGGCAGTGAATTAAGGTATAGAGACCAGCAAAAGATGAAAACATGATACGATTTAGCAGCATCCTGAAAAGAACTTGCCTGGCAATAGCCCTGTCGTTGACGGCATTGGCCGTACAGTCGCAAGAGAAGTTCCTGAACCCTATCCTGGCAGGCTTTTACCCGGACCCTAGTATCTGTCGGGCAGGCGATGATTTTTACCTGGTGCACTCCACCTTTTCCTATTACCCGGGTGTGCCGATTTTCCACAGCAAAGACCTCGTGAACTGGAAGCAGGTTGGCAACATCCTCAGCCGGCCGGAGCAGTTGGATGTAGAGGGCCTGGGCGTATCTCGGGGCATCTTTGCGCCTGCCATTGAATACCACGACGGCGTGTTCTACATGATAACGACGCTGGTGGACAAAGGCGGCAACTTTGTGGTGACGGCCACCAATCCGGCAGGGCCGTGGTCGGACCCGGTGTGGCTGCGGGATGTGCACGGCATCGACCCATCCATCTTTTTCGACAACGACGGGAAAGCCTACATCCTCTATAACAGCGACGCCCCCGACAACAGGCCGCTCTACGAAGGGCATCGCACCATCCGACAGCTCGAGTTCGACTACATAAACCTGAAAACCGTGGGCCAGCCGAGCATCCTGGTAAACGGCGGCGTGGACATTTCGACGAAACCCGTTTGGATAGAAGGGCCGCACATTTACAATGTTGGCGACTACTATTACCTGATGGCTGCCGAAGGAGGCACCAGCGTGAATCACTCGGAGGTGATTCTGCGCAGCGAGAAGGCAACCGGGCCTTACGTACCCTACGAGCAAAACCCCATCCTGACGCAACGGCACCTGCCCAACGCCCGTCCCAACCCGGTATCGGCCACCGGACACGCCGATTTGGTGCAAACGAAGAACGGCGAGTGGTGGGCAGTATTCTTGGCTACACGCCCTTACGACACAGAAGACCATTACAACATTGGCCGCGAAACGTTTTTGGCACCCGTTACCTGGAAAGACGGCTGGCCCATCATCAATGCTGAGCACGAGCTGGTGCAGTACAGCTATACCCGTCCCAATTTGCCGGAAACCAACGGAAGCGATTTTCCACTGAACGGCAACTTCAGGTATAGAGAAGACTTTAATGACAGTAAACTGCCGATGCACTGGCTAATGCTGCGCACACCTCGTAGCGGCTGGTACAGCCTGAGCCAACCATCCGGAAAATTGACCCTGGAGATGCGTCCGGAAGAACTGTCGGGAAAAGGCAATCCTTCATTCCTCACCAGAAGGCAACAGCACATCACCGGGAGCGCTAGCACTATCATGGAATTCCAGCCGGCCAACAATAGTGAGTTTGCAGGTATAGCTGCTTTTCAGGAAGAGAAGCACCATTACCTACTGGGTAAAACCATGGCTAAGGGCAAACAGGTGGTGCAGCTACGAAAGGGGGACGGTACCGTGCTGGCAGAAGCTTCACTGAGCAAAAAGGATAGCAAGCAGCCTTTACAACTCAAAATAGACTTTGACGGAGCCAGGTATGCTTTCTCCTACGCAACTAAAGAAGGTGACTGGAAAATGCTGCAGGAAAATGTGGATGGCCGCTACCTGAGTACCCGCGTGTCGGGCGGCTTTGTGGGCGTGACGCTGGGTATGTTCGCCACCTCGCAGGGCAAATCCTCCAGCAGCAAAGTCTCGTTCGACTGGTTCGATTACGAGGGGAATGATGCCATTTACAACAGTACTTCTACTTCCATGGAACAATAGTTTTACAACAGATTCATAACCATATACCTATTATGATAGCAAAAAAGCCTTTTAAACACGCCGCCCTGGCCATGCTGGCAGTATCCGTTCTGGCAAGCGGTTGCCAGAGCACAGCTTCCGAGAACCAGACAGAAGCAGAACAGCCTGTAGCACAAGATGCTGTAACCGTATCGAATGACCCGCTGGTAACGCACATTTATACCGCTGACCCGTCGGCCCACGTGTTCAACGGACGCATTTTTATCTACCCATCGCACGACATCGAAGCAGGTATACCGGAGAAAGACGACGGCTCGCACTTCGCCATGAAAGACTACCATGTGCTGTCGCTGGACAGTGTGGGAGGCGAAGTAACAGACCATGGCGTGGCACTGGATATTAAAGATGTGCCGTGGGCGAGCAGACAAATGTGGGCGCCGGATGCAGCGCATAAGAACGGCACGTATTATTTCTTCTTCCCGGCCAAGGATAAAAAGGATATATTCCGGATCGGGGTAGCCACCAGCAACTCGCCAAGCGGTCCGTTTAAAGCAGAACCTGAACCAATCGAAGGTAGCTACAGCATAGATCCGGCTGTATACGAAGACAACGGTGAATACTACATGTACATCGGGGGCATCTGGGGAGGACAGTTGCAGCGCTGGAGCTCTGGCACTTACAATCCGAAAGATGAATACCCGGCTGACGACGCGCCGGCGCTGATGCCAAAAGTAGCTAAACTGAGCGCCGACATGAAGAGCTTTGCCGAGGAGCTGCGTGATGTACAGATCCTCGACGAGAACGGCAAACCGCTACTGGCCAAAGACAACGAAAGACGCTTTTTTGAGGCAGCCTGGGTGCATAAGTACAACGGCAAATACTACTTCTCTTACTCCACGGGCGACACGCATAACATCGCCTACGCCACCGGCGACAGCCCTTACGGGCCTTTCACCTACCAGGGCGTTATTTTAAAGCCGGTGCTGGGCTGGACGAACCACCACTCTATTGCAGAGCATAATGGAAAGTGGTACCTGTTCTACCACGACAGTTCCCTGTCTGGTGGCAAAACGCCGCTGCGCAGTGTGAAGGTAACAGAACTAAAGCATAACCCGGATGGGAGCATCCAGACTCTAGACGCCATGGTGAAGTTGTAGTGAGCTAGAACATATTATTGGACTATTACTATACCCTGCTGATACTTATTGGCAGGGTATTTTCTTTCAAGGAGGAGACGCGCTGTAAAGTTTTACACATGTTAGCTCAGGCTTGTGAAAAAGAAGGGGAGGGAACAGGAATATTGAGCCTGTATCCCAAACAAGCAAAACTATGCCTATAGAAATCATCATCAAGCAGGACCTGCTCTTCTACCATCTCAAGCTGCGTTGCTACGTTGTCATTGAGCTCAAGAAAGGCAGGTTGCTTCCTGAGTACGCCGGTAAGCTGAACTTCTCCCTCTCCGTAGTGGATGACAAACCATCATGGCTGTAGTCCCGCAAGCTGCTCACATTCCAAGGGCTTATCTTGAGTAGAATGCCATACTTACACGATATGAACTTGCTATCTTTACCTAAGCGTTGAAAGAAGTATTTACCTTATACATAAGTAATGAAAGAAGTACAGGATGATTCGCTGGTCATCAGTGACATTAAACAGCTTATTAACCATAGCCGGGAACAGGTAGCTATCACGGTTAATGCGGAGACCACCCTGCTTTACTGGCTAGGGCAAAAAACAGCTGTTGCTGTGTCCGCTTCGCCCAGGTTTTCCAGGATGAGTAGATTGTCTACGCACTGCGTAGACAACTAACCTGGACGCATCTGCGGACCATTATGTACCTGAACGATGAACTGCAGCGTAGCTTTTATATTGAAATGTGCAAGCTGGAGAAATGGAGCTCACGCACGCTGCAGGACCGGATAAAATCCATGCTCTATGAGCGCACTGCTATCTCCAGGCTGCCGGAGGTCACCATTCAAAATGGTCTGCAGCAAAACAGGAATCAAGCAGGCTTACGCCGGAGCAGGTTTTCCGAGACCCCTATATGCTGGATTTTCTAGGTCTGGCACACACCTATTCTGAAAAAGACTTAGAAGGTTCTATCCTGGCAGAGTTGCAACACTTCATCATTGAGCTTGGCAGTGACTTTGCTTTCTTAGCCCGTCAGAAGCGGATCGATCACCTTTGACAACCGGGGCTACTAAATAGGTCTACTCTTTTACCATCGGCGGTTGAAATCCTTGGTGGCTATTGATCTAAAAATCGATGAGTTTGAGGCAGTATATTCCCAATGATACCCATCTCTTCTCCTTCACCGCAAATAAAACATGGTCTAGCCGCTTTTGTAGAGAACACGAGCAAATGGCTGATAGTAAGGCGTTAACTAATCGGTGGATTCTTGACTTTCTATTATTGAGTTTGACTAAATTTTTAATCTTCTTTAAATCCTGTAATGGAATTACAAGTACAAGGAAGGGTGTGTTCAATGGATATTAATCAGTATGCAGGTGTATTAGATTATATGAAGTAAAAGCAGGATTGTTTCTTTAAAATATATAGCCCTTGCAAACTAGGTCAATACAAATATGTGAAACAGTCAATTTTAGTTAGCATCAACACTGTGTATGTTCAATGGTAGTTGCGATTCAACATGCGATATTAGTAAGTCTTAAAGAAGTTGGGTGTTCGACTATCATTTTTAGCTTTTCCATGTATTGAACCAAACTTTCTATGATTTGGCGGCTACAGTTAATTGTTTGTAGATAAGGGAGAACTGGTATTGGAGCAACTGCAGTTAAAAGGATGGTCGATAAAGGGAGTGGCAGGATTGAAGTAGAAGATAAGGAAGAAGTGTACGGCCTTTAGAGTAGTCTTAAAATTATTTGCATAATTTATATGCTCTAACTTTAAAACTTATCAAAAACGAAGTATAAAAATAGTGCCTTCTCCTATTTCAGACTGTACCTCCATGGTGCCGTTATGTAGCATAACAATCTGCTTACACAAGCTCAGCCCGATGCCGCTACCTTGTTTTCGGGTACTGAAAAAAGGTATAAAAATTTTCTCCTGAACTTCTTCTGACATGCCTTTCCCGTTATCGGATACCCTTATCACAACTTTCCCATTCGAGGCCTTCAAAGCAGATAAAGTAATCACAGGACCGATACTGTCTTTTACGGCTTCGATAGCATTTACAACCAGATTTATCAGCACCTGGTCCAGCAGGGTAGGGTCTGCCTGAAGCGATAAATCCTGATCCTTTAAGTTGATTTCCAGGCTGATGTTTTTTTGAGCGAGCGTTGGTTGCATTAACCGGGAGAGGTTAGAGAACAGCTCCCGAATATATACCTTATCTAAATTCAGCGTGGTTATTTTGTTCAGGTTTCTGTACGTTTCAGCGAACCTTAGGAGGCCCTCACTTCTGCGTTTAATCGTACTTATACCTATTTCAAGGTCTTCCACGTCATCCTGGTTTATACCGGTGGTAATAGAATGTTGCAACCGATTTTTCAGGGTGTCAGCCAGTGAAGAAATTGGTGCTACTGAATTCATGATTTCATGCGTCATCACGTTCAGAAGCTTTTGCCATGCCTGCGATTCTGTTTCGTCAAGGGCTTCGTTTATGTTCTGAAAAGCAACCAATTTATACTGTATCCCCTCATTCTGGAAGGTAGTGGCCGATAAGAGTACTTTAATAGACCGTTTGTCTTTCTGAGTTGTATGGGCAGTGGCTATTTTAGTTTGTCCGGGTTGCAATTGCTGCACTTCCAGGTATAACCCCAGATCCCTTTTCTCCAGTGCATGTACCGATTTTATATGGGGCACGTGAAGCAATTTTTTCAGCGATTCGTTCATCAGCAAAATTTCACCGCTGTCAAGTGCATACGTCATTATGCCGGTGTCTATCAACTCGGTTATTTTCTGCAGGTTCTGATATTGGGTTTGTTTTTCAAGACTGATGGATTTGAAAGTAGAGCTGATTTCATTAAACCCATGTCGCAGTATTTTCAGGTCTGAAGGGGCCTGTTTCTCATTGAAGTGAATAGAAAAATCGCGGTAATGGATGGATTGTATGAATTGCTGAAATTCCTCCTGTGCCCGCCTGTGAAACTGAATCAGTTCGTATACCTGGAAGATGATGACAGGCAGTATAAAAACAAGCGCTCCTGTCCACTGCTTTAGAAGCAGTAAAGCCGGTAAACTTAGGGTAATCACTAAGAGGATAACCCGTATAGAAAGCTTCAATTCAAAACTGTTAAAGCTCATACTTATTCAGTCGGCGATAAAGAGCGGTGCGCGTTATACCCAATTCTTTAGCGGCTTTTGTCATGTTGCCACCATGCCGTTCCAACACGCGGTTGATAGTAGTTTTTTCCAGTTCCTCCAAGTTTGTTTCCGCTACAGCGTCTTCAGCAACAGGGGCCGCCTCAATTGGTGAGAAAAGAATGTCTTCTGCTGATAATAATTCGCTGTCCGCCATTATCACGGCACGTTCAATAGCATACTGAAGCTCCCGCACGTTGCCCGGGTAATGGTAGCGCAGCAGCTTTTCCTGGGCTGGTTTGGACAGCTCAAGCGTTGGTTTCATGTATTTTGTGGCATACACTTTCATAAAATGCTTTGCCAGCAGAATAATGTCGTTCCCTCGCCTGCGGAGCGGCGGAATCGTTATTTCCACCGTGTTAATCCGATAAATCAGATCTTTTCGGAAATGTGCGTTATTCGCCAAATCCGCCAGTGACATATTGGTTGCACAAAGCAAGCGAACGTCTATATTGATCGGCTCATTGGTGCCCACCCGTATCACCTGCCTGTTCTGCAGCACACTGAGCAACTTAGACTGTTGGTGCAGGGATATGTTGCCTATTTCATCCAGAAAGATCGTACCGCCCTTTGCAGTTTCAAATCTGCCCGCCCGGTCTTCTTTTGCATCGGTAAAAGCGCCTTTTTTGTGTCCGAACAATTCCGATTCAAAAAGTGATTCTGTCAGCGCGCCTACATCCACTTTTACAAATGGCTTATCAGCACGTAGCGAATTTTGATGAATCGCCTTGGCCACCAGTTCTTTACCTGTTCCGTTCTCGCCTAGTATCAAGATGTTGGCATCGGTTGGCGCAACTTTTCTGATCTTGACAAAGATTTCCTGCATTACTTCAGATTCACCCAATAAATCAAAGGCAGGTATAGTAGAACTAGGCGAGAAACCAGCTGTTTTAGTACCGTTCCCTTTAGCGGAGATCGCAGCCTGAATGGTACCTATCAGTTTCTCATTGAGCCATGGTTTGACTACAAAGTCAAAGGCGCCTTCCTTCAGAGAGCGTATAGCCAGGTCGATGTCGCCGTAAGCCGTTATCATAATGACCGCTGTGTCAGGCTTCAGCTCTTTTATCTTTTTCAGCCAGAATAAACCTTCGTTGCCAGTATTAATGGAACTGAAGAAGTTCATGTCCAGCAGAATAAGATCGAATGTTTTCTCTTTTAAGATGGAAGGAATGTGCTCGGGGTTCTTTTCAGTGACAATTTCCTTCACCTGCGGCCTTAGCAACAGCCGGACAGCTGTCAATACATCAGTGTCATCATCAACCACCAGAATAGAAGCGCTCTTTAATTGCATATAAGAAAGTGTTTGGCAATGGAAAAGTATATAGAAACGGAATAAACTACAATTATGCCATTAATACAATACGCTGATTTAGAGAGAGTATAACCATATAACTACTTCCGACATGTACGTTTTCGCACACTGATCGCACGGTTCTGCACGCTGTGGTTTTAGAATTATTAGTAATGCGTTGATAATGAGGTATATGTAGTTTTGGCATTTGTTCTGATGATGAGAGTTTGCCTTAGACCAGCGCTATCAAAACCATAAATGAACTCCAGAACTGTTAAGCCATCAACGTATGTTCAGAAATTATTTCAAAACCGCTTTCAGGAACCTGTTTCGTCACAAGGGCTTTGCCATTATTAACGTTGCCGGATTGGCTTTAGGTTTAATTGCTTGTTTGCTGATCGGCTTGTTTGTACAAGATGAACTGCAATACGACAAATTTCTTCCGGAAGGGTATCAGGTATACCGTGTATACAATGATATCTCAGCCCAGGAAGCAGGTACGGTCTTGGCAGTTGTACCACCCATGTTCGGAACTACTTTAGAGGAAAGCATACCGGAGGTAGATAAAGTTGTGCGCATCCTGATGCTGCAATTTGATGCAAACAACCTGGTAGAGGTGGGGGAGAAGAGTATTTATGAAAAAGGACGCTTCTTCGCCGATCC
The DNA here is from genome assembly GCF_019599265.1 of Pontibacter sp. HSC-14F20. Taxonomy (GTDB): domain Bacteria; phylum Bacteroidota; class Bacteroidia; order Cytophagales; family Hymenobacteraceae; genus Pontibacter. The sequence continues at coordinate 28,503 of NZ_JAHZTC010000023.1, forward strand.
TGCATTTTTCGAAATCTTTCAGCTTCCTTTCAAGTATGGTTCTCCTGAAAAAGCCTTAACAGATCCTTCTTCGGTTGTTATTTCTGATGCGTTTTCTGAGCGGGTGTTTGGAGACATGGACCCTGTCGGTATGAAAGTGTCATTAGACAAGCAGCCTTTCATTGTAAGGGGTGTTTTTAGTACTACCGAGAGATTCCACTTACCTGTAAACTTTGTGCTTCCGATGGCAGCAGCGGAGCTACCCGCCGAGCGTATGAAGTCCTGGGGATGGCAGCAGTTTTATACCTATGTAAAGTTGAAAAAGGGAGCTGACCCACAATTGGCACAATCAAAATTCAGAGGTATAGTAGCAAAGCAAATTGATGAGGATACAAACCAGCCACATAAATACCTGCCGTTCTTACAACCCCTAAACGAGGTATACCTTTATTCCGCAGGTTTTAAGTTTGATCAGTCTATCAAGGGCAACATTACTTATGTGAAGGCATTGAGTGTCATCGCCATCTTTATCTTACTTATTGCCTGTTTTAATTTTGTGAATCTGGCAACAGCCAAGTCTTTACAGCGCGCCAAAGAAGTGGGTGTACGAAAAGCCATTGGTGCCAGCCGGGGCCAGCTAATGTTACAGTTCCTCAGCGAAACAGTGTTGCTGACCCTTATCAGTGTCATCTGTTCTGCTGCACTTACTTCCTTGCTTCTGCCTTCCCTCAATGCCTTCACAGGTAAGGAAATGGACTTCAACGTATTCACAAATCCAGCCCTTCTTTTACTGTTGATTGGCTTGACACTGGTGGTTGGTATTCTGGCGGGGCTTTATCCAGCTATGATTTTGTCTGGTTTTAAACCAGTAAAGGTTTTGAAAAGCGCCGTTGTGGTTGACACTAAAGCAGGCAGAATCCAGTGGCTGCGTCACGGGTTGATTGTGGTACAGTTTGCCTTGTCTATCTTCCTGATCATAAGTGCCAGTGTCGTTTACAAGCAGGTAGGATACCTGTACAACAAAGACCTGGGTTTTAACAGGGAGCAGATCATGTTTTTCCAGATGCGGGGAGAGAACATGTTCAACAACCATGAAACTTTTAAAAACGAGTTACTGAAAGGGGCAGGTATAAAGGACGTAGCAATGGGCTATGGTTTCCCGGGTGATGCGACGGCGGGTGATGGCGTTATTGTGCCTAGAAACGGAGAGCAGGTACGGCAATCTGCTACACTATTGATGGTCGACTTCAACTATATAAACACACTGGATATTAAACTGGTAGCCGGCAGGCCTTTCTCAAAGGACTTTAAAACAGATGCTGATCATGCCTTTATGATTAACGAAACGGCTGTGAGAGAACTAGGCTACGAAACGCCGGAAAAAGCTTTAGGGCAAACGCTGCTGTGGCCAAGATGGGATGCACCTGATTCTTTAAAGGAAGGAAAAGTAATCGGTGTTGTAAAAGACTTTCATTTTAAGAGTTTATACGATAAAGTAGATCCAACAGTATTGCAGATATACCCGGGAGCTTACGTGAAAGTAGCCGTAAAAATGGATGCTGAAAATGTACCCTCATCTATAGAGCATGTCAAAGGTGTCTGGGATAAGTTCTCGCCTGATTACCCTATGGAATACATTTTTATGGATGATAACTTTGAGAAAATGTATAAAGCAGAAGACAAGCTGAAATCTCTGCTGACCATTTTTACCGCCATAGCCATTTTTGTTGCCTGCCTGGGCTTGTTTGGATTGGCTGCCTATGCTGCAGAGCGTCGAAAGAAAGAAATAGGCATCCGTAAGGTGCTTGGTGCTGAAACGTCATCTATTGTTGTTTTGCTGTCGAAAGACTTTCTGAAGCTGGTTGTTGTAGCCGCTCTCATTGCCTTTCCGGTTGCCTGGTATGCTATGCAGCATTGGCTACAGGATTTTGCTTACCGCATTGATATACCTGTCTGGATATTCCTGGCAGCCGGAATCGTAGCAGCCTCGCTGGCATTTGTAACCATCAGTATGCAGGCTATCAAAGCGGCAACTTCGGACCCGGTAAAGAATCTGAGAGTAGATTAGGTATAGGCTAACCTACTTTACTGATCTTAAAGTTGTGAGCTGTACGGTAGCAGACACTTAACTGTACGGTAACGCACACTATACCTATCATTGTTTACTGTGAATGTTTTCAATTTATTGATAATCAGCTATTTGGTTGTTGTGGCATATTAATTGGCAGAGCACAACTAACAGGATTAACCAAGCCGTTTACCATGGATCGCGTTTTAGAGAAAAAGAACCCCACCCCTAAAAAAATTGCCCTGCTAACAGGTGCTACCCTTGTATTGGTAATCGTGCTCTACAACCTACTGTTTGCAGAACATACATCAAAATTAAATGTAGAAACCAGCCGTGTTACCATCGGGGCGGTGCAGAATGGTATGTTTCAGGAGTTTATAGCCATTGACGGAACAGTAGAGCCACTCAAGTCTTTTTTCCTTGACATACCAGAAGGCGGCAGGGTAGAGAAAATTTATACAGATGATGGTCGTATGGTAGAGAAAGGCGATACCATCCTAAAACTTTCCAATACTACCCTACAGATAGATTTCATGACGCGTGAAACACAGCTTTACGACTTGATGAATGAACGCCAGAATACTGAAATCTCCATGAAGCAGGACCTGATCCGGAAGCAGAATGAACTAGCTGAGATTGAATACAACTTAGCCTTGGCAGAAAGAACTTATAACAGGAATAAGCTCCTGATTGCTGAAAAAGTAATTTCGCAGGAAGAGTATGAAGCATCCAAAGACCTGTATGAGTATCAAAGCAAGCGACGCACACTGGCAGATCGCTCCGTGAAACAGGACACGCAACTAATAAAAGAGCGCCTCCGTCAGTTGGATGAGTCCATCAAAAGAATGACAGCAAACATTAATATGGCCAGAGGCACCCTCAATAATCTATATGTGGTTGCTCCTATTGCCGGCCAGCTTTCTACCTTAAGAGCAGAAGTAGGGGAGTCCAAATCGCCGGGAGAGAACATCGGCCAGATAGATGACCTGGATGGGTATAAAGTAAATGCCAGCGTCGACCAATATTACATTTCACGCATCTTCCCTGGCTTGACAGGCACATTTGATTTTAGTGGAAGATCACATCAGGTAAAGGTGGCGAAGCTGTTTCCGGAAGTGCAGAACAACACTTTCAGAGTAGATATGGAATTCATGGATGGAGCTCCACAAGGTATACGCCGCGGGCAGACACTTCAGCTAAAACTCAATTTGAACGATGGCGCCAAAGCAGTCTTATTACCGCGTGGAGGTTTCTATCAAAGCACGGGCGGCAATTGGATATTTGTGGTAGATAAATCCGGAGAGTATGCTGTGAAGCGACCTATTAAGCTTGGACGACAGAACCCGCAGTACTATGAAATAATAGAAGGATTACAACCGGGTGAAAAAGTTGTGCTGTCCTCCTATGAAAGTTACGGTGAAATTGACAGGCTTGAATTGAAGTAAATACAAGAGGGATGAAACATGAAATTAGTCACGCGAAAAGATTGAAGACCAATTTTAACTTCCCGTATTTTTCCAAATGCCTTCAGTACGAATTAAGACTAAGAAATTAATAATAACATTTACATAACCCACCAACATGAACACCAAAGAACTAATTATCGAGACTGAGAATCTTCAGAAGAAGTATGTAACGGATACTGTGGAAACCACTGCCCTTGCTGGTGTTAGTTTGCGAATTGCAAAAGGGGAATTCGTTGCTATTATGGGGCCATCGGGTTGTGGCAAATCCACTTTGTTAAATATTCTTGGTTTATTGGATAACCCCACATCCGGTAGCTTGCGGTTCTCAGGTCAGGAGATTGCCGAAGCAAGTGAGCGCCAAAGAGCTAAAATCAGGAAAGCGAACCTGGGCTTCGTTTTCCAAAGCTTTAACCTGATTGATGAACTTACTGTGGAAGAAAATATTGGACTGCCTTTGGCCTACCTGGGAGTCTCCAAATCTGAAACAGCGCGCCGTGTAACAGAAGCCATGGAGCGCATGGGTATAGCGCACCGCCGCTCGCACTTCCCCCAACAATTATCAGGTGGACAGCAGCAACGGGTAGCTATTGCACGTGCCACGGTGTCCAATCCAAGCCTTATACTTGCCGATGAACCAACAGGTAACTTGGATTCGGTGCATGGCCGTGAAGTGATGGCACTGCTTTCCGAACTAAATGAAAATGGTACCACCGTTGTGATGGTGACACACTCGCCTTCTGATGCAGCGTATGCGCACCGGATAGTGAATCTGTTTGATGGTCAGATTGTTACCGAGGACTTGAATGCTAGAAAGCATGCGACGGAGTTGCTTTAAAACAGCATTGAACAACTAATATTAAGGGTAGTTGCACTCATACCTTTCATCCGGGTTGAACTCAGATCAGACCTCTTAATTTTTTGTAAAAGCGATCGCTATAGGTATCGCTAATCGGGATGATCTGATCTGCAATTCTGATCCTGTTCTTTTCGATGTGGTCTATCTTGTCAATGGCAACCATAAAGGAACGGTGTACGCGGGCAAAATCCTGCGTGGGCAGTAGCTCTTCCAGTTTCGCAAAGCTTAGGAGCGTCATGATCTTTTCTTTGGCCGTATGTATTCGCAGGTAGTCTTTCATTCCCTCTACGAATAGAATATCACGGGTTGCAATTTTCTGGATACGATGGCCCACTTTCAGGAACAGGTATACTGGCTCGTGTTTCGACTCTGCTCTAACTTCTGTCCTTTCCGGTAGCTGGCGGATACCCTGTTCCTGATACAGGCGCAGTACGCCTTTGTAGAATCTTTCAAAGGAGAACGGTTTTACCAGGTAGTCCTTCACTTCCAGCTCAAAGGCTTTCAGGGCATACTGATCGTAGGCAGTCGTCAGGATGATCATCGGCTTTGGGTTCAACATCGGGATAAAGCTGAGACCGTCCAGGTCAGGCATGTTGATGTCCAGGAAAAGCAGGTCGGGCTTATCTTCATCGAGCTGGGCAGCTGCCTCAAGAGGACTCATAAAAGTGCCTTTCAACTCCAGGAAAGGCACCTTTGCTACATACTCTTCCAGTATTTCCTGAGCCAGATGCTCGTCATCAATTATATAGCAGCTGAGCTTCCCTTTCATGAACCAGTGAATGAAGACTATGAATTTTTAGAGTAACTGTAAATATCTCGCCTGTGTTGTTTATTTCCAATTGATGCTGGTCCGGATATAATAATGCTAGCCTTTTTTGAACATTTGGCAGACCAATGCCGCCCGGTTCTTCCAGCGTGTTATTTTGATGTTTCCCGATCGGGTTCTGTATACTGAAGGTAAGGGTATTTTCTTTTATCGTTACGCTCACCTTTATAGCACCTGGCTCCAGTCGTGCAGGACTGTGTTTGTAGGCATTCTCCAGGAGGTGTATGAAAAGCAACGGAGCAATATGGCAGGACTCAGTATCTCCAGTTATTTCAAGATCTACCACGGGGGCTTTCTTATACCTGAGTTGCTGCAGACCCACGTAATCCTGCAGATAAATCATTTCCCTTGAAAGCGGTACCGTGGGAGCATTGGATTCATAGATCATGTAGCGCATTAGCGAAGACAAGCGCATCACGGCTTCCGGTGCTGCTGGTGCCTGTTTGTATACTAAGGTGTGGATGTTGTTGAGTGTGTTGAACAGAAAATGAGGATTGATCTGTGATTTCAGGTAATAAAGCTCTGCCTCCACGGCCTGTTTCTCTAACTGCTCTTTCTTGATGGTGTTAAGCACCAGGTTCTCTGTGATTCTGGCCAGCCAACTTAGGAAAATAAAGGGGATTATTATTGAGAATAGGGAAATAAGATAGTACTCAGATAAAAGGTCAAAGGTATCCAGCTTTCTGTAATGTAAAAGGATATACAGAGCAGGACCAGTCAGCACGATTCCTGCCAGCCTAAGGAAATAAGCACGCTTCTTATTTTTCCCTAAGTACAGGGTTAGGAGAAGGAAATGGCTATAAAACACATACAAAGCTGTCAGTATAACTGCCACGGTTAGGTGAAGCCAGTGGGCAGTATCCTGACTTAGCTGTAAAGCTATCAGCAGACTGAACAGGATCCAGAGACCGATGTGGATCCGCGAGAATACCTTTTTAATTCGATTCATAAAACAAAGATATTTTTTCCTGCCATTCTCTTACTGCCTACTCGACCGTTGCCTTATCTTGATCTACGAAATGGTTAATCAAGGCCGCAAGTGCTTTGAGGGAAGCAAATCAGCCATTGGTCGATTACTTTACAGCGGTAGCATATCGCTTTTTGCTTTCCGTTCTGGTGGAACTTCCTTTATTCTGAAAATGAGCGGGAATGCGCTGAATAGGTGCTTCGCTTTCTTCAAATAAAGATTAAATGTAAAAACAGAACTATGGAAAATCCCCAGATCAGCCTGACCATTCGCAATGTCTCGAAAACCTACGCGAATGGCGTACACGCATTGAACAATGTTACCCTGGACATTCCCCAAGGTATGTACGGCCTGCTAGGCCCTAACGGTGCCGGGAAATCTACCCTGATGCGCACGCTGGCCACCTTGCAGGAACCCGATGAAGGAAGCATACACTTGGGCGACATAGATGTGTTGCGTCAGAAGGAGGAGGTGCGGCAGACGCTGGGGTATCTGCCACAGGAGTTCGGGGTATACCCAAAAGTGAGTGCAGAAGAAATGCTGGATTACTTTGCAGTACTAAAGGGCATCACCCAGCGCGCATCACGCAAAGAAGTAACGGAGAGTTTACTCAAACAAACCAATCTCTGGGACAAGCGCAAACAAAAGCTGGGGGGATTCTCAGGCGGCATGAAGCAACGCTTCGGGGTGGCCGTGGCGCTCCTGGGCAACCCCAAACTATTGATTGTGGACGAGCCGACGGCCGGACTGGACCCAGCAGAACGCGTGCGTTTCCTGAACCTTTTGAGCGAAGTAGGCGAGAACAGTGTGGTGCTCCTGTCTACCCACATCGTGGAAGATGTATCAGAGCTGTGCACCAACATGGCCATCATCAACAAGGGACAGATACTGCTACAGGCAAACACCCAACAAGCTGTGGCTGCACTGGAAGGCAGCATCTGGCGAAAACTAACTGATAAAAGTAATCTGCCTGCCCTGGAGCAGGAGCATCAGGTCATTTCTGCCAAGCTCCTGAGCGGGCGAACCATGGTGCACATCTATAGCGAGGAAAACCCCGGGAATGGATTTGAACTGGCGGTGCCGGACCTGGAAGACGTGTACTTTTCTGCCATGACGGGCAATCATGGGCAACCGCAAAAAGTGAAGGAGGAGGTGCAACTATGAAGTTCCTGAAAATTCTTCACCTGGAGTTCACCTACCAGTTGCGCAGTATCCCTACCTGGCTTTATTTCCTGGTCCAATTAGTCCTTGCTTTTCTATGGATGATCGGGAATTACATCCATGACGCGCGGGATGGTTATTTCTTGTTTAATGCGCCCATCGTGATTGGGGCTGTTACAGTTTTATGCAGTGTTGCGTGGCTTTTGATAGGCGCATCAGTGGCGGGTGATGCGGCGGCCCGCGACGTGGAGACACGTATGTTCTCGCTAACTTACACCGCTCCTGCGAGCAAAGGCGAATATCTGGGGGGCAGGTTTTTGGCCGCTTTCTGCCTCAATTTCATCATCCTGCTCGGCATTCCGCTGGGCATTCTGATTGGCCTGTACCTTACGGGGGTAGAACCTGAGATTATGGGCCCATTTAGGTTGGCCACCTATCTGACTACCTTTTTCTATATCATTCTGCCCAACACGTTTATTGTGACGGCTATCCAGTTCTCGCTGGCGGCGCTCACCAGAAGGGCCATGGCAAGTTATTTAGGCGGAGCCATCCTTTTTGTAGCCGCGTTCATTCTAGGGCAAGTTCTGCAAGACAAAGGGGAGTGGGGGAATTTAATAGATCCCGTGGGCTTTACCCCAATCCAGAGCCAGTTGTCCAATGAATGGAGCCCGCTGGAAAAGAACACGCGCCTGCTCGCACTGGAAGGCACGCTGCTTCTGAACCGCCTCCTTTGGCTCTGTATTGCGGTGGGCATGTTGGCGCTTACCTATTTCCGTTTTCGATTCATTTTGCCAGAAACAGGTCAAAAACCAAAGCAAGCCATCCAACCAGAAACAACGATGGCAGGACTGAAGTGGGGCAACGGAGGATTGGGGAAGGCATTGCCACAAATCGAAGGGATGTTTGGCTTGGCCACCCACTTACGCCAGTTGCGCCTTCTTTTCTGGAAAGGCTTTTTGCAGGTAGGCAAAAGTTTTACAGGACTCCCTCTTTTGGCGGCCATCGCCCTGATGGCATCCTTTGCCTTGGAGGGAAACCTGAAGGCCAAAGGCGTTCCCATATTACCTAAAACTGACCATATCCTGAATCTTCTGACGGCATCTATCACAGAGATTGATTTCTTCTACCTTGTCATTGCCCTGCTAACTGTTTACTATGCCGGGGAGTTGGTGTGGCGGGAACGGGAAACAGGCCTGAGTGAGATTGCACATGCAACACCAGTGCCGGAGTGGGTACTTTTCCTGAGCAAGTTTTTGGCGCTTAGTCTGGTATTGGTAGGGTGGCTGACCTTCCTGATGACGGCCGCAATCCTCGCGCAGATTAGCAGGGGCGGCAGTCCTGAGATAAGGCTATACCTGCAAGGTTTTTTTGGATTACAGTTAGTAGATTGCCTCCTGTTTGCTTTGCTGGCCCTCTTTGTGCACGTGCTGGTCAATCAGAAATTCGTGGCCCATTTGGTGGCCCTGTTAATTTACGGGTTCATCCTCTTTGCCCCAAATCTGGGCGTGGAGCACAAGCTTCTCATCTATGGGGCCAGCCCAAAATGGTCGTATACAGACATGGTGGGCTATGGGGTTTCCCTGGCGCCGTGGCTGTGGTTTAAGCTTTACTGGGTGGCGTGGGCACTACTGGTGGCCGTGGCAGCCAAGTTACTATGGGTACGGAGCCGGGAAGGAAGTATACGGTCACGTCTCCAGCTAGCCCGCAGGCGCTTTACCCGCTCCACGGCTTTAGTTACCATTGTCTTAGCGGGTCTTGTTCTCACGTTGGGCAGCTTCATTTTCTATAACACCAATGTACTAAATGACTACTCCTCTGCCTCTGAAATCTTAGTGGAACGAGCGGAATATGAAAAGCTATATCGGAAGTATAAAGACAGGCCACAACCGCTCCTGACCAAGACCAAGTTACACGTGGAGATTTATCCTGAGCAGCGGGAGGTAGACATACGTGCCACTTACTTTTTGGTAAACAATACAAACGTCGCCATTGACTCTATCCATCTGGCTACTACACCGGACGTTCAAACCATCAAGGTTGCCTTTGATCGGAGTGCTGAGAAGCTACTAACTGATGAAAAGTTAAGGTACCATATTTACGCCCTACGCACACCACTACAGCCCGGAGACTCCCTGCGACTCAGCTTTGAAGTGCATTCTAAGGCTCTCGGCTTTGCGAACAGCGGAGCAGACGCCTCTGTGATGGCTAATAGTACCAACTTCCGGAATTATGAATGGTTGCCTGCCATTGGCTATCAGGATTACCGTGAGCTGGATGATGCTGGTTCCAGAAGCAAGTATGGACTTTCTCCTCGGCCTATAACTTCTTCTCTTTATGATAAAAAGGCGCGCCTAACTGCCCCTTTTGCTGAGCGTGTTTCCGTTGAAGCGGTCGTGGGCACGAATGGTGATCAAATCGTGGTAGCGCCGGGAGCCTTGCGCCGGACCTGGACCAAAGGCAACCGCCGCTACTTCCGTTATGTGACGGATGCTCCCATCAAACATGAATACAACTTCTTCTCTGCGAAGTATGCGGTGCATGAAAAGCAGTGGAAGGATGTGGTGATTCAAATTTACTATGTCCCAGGCCAAACAGAGAATCTGGAGCGCATGGCGCGGAGTGTGGAGGCCTCGCTGGAGTATTACACCAAGCAATTTGGATCTTACCCACACCGGCAGATTAGGTTGGTGTCGTACCCTGGGTACGGATTTGGAAATCACGCAGCCCCCATCAATATTACCGCCCAGGAGGGATTTTTCCTCCTGGACCCGAAGAAGGACGAACGAGGTTTTGATCTGGTAACAGCGGTGGTGGCCCATGAAGTGGCGCATCAGTGGTGGGGCAATCAGGTAGACCCCGCCTTGGTAGAGGGCTCGGGATTGCTTTCTGAGAGTATGGCATGGTATTCGGCAATGGGAGTTTTAGAAGAGAAATACGGGCCAGAGCATTTACAGAAACTGTTGAGCTTTTTACGTGAGGAGTATGAAACACCACGGACTAAGGCGTCAGTACCTTTGCTACAAGCCACCGACTGGTACCACAACTACCGCAAAGGCCCTATGGTGCTTTATGCCTTGAGCCACTACATGGGAAAGGAACGTGTGAATGGTGCGTTGAGAAATTTGCTGAAGAAGCACGCTGCCGGAAAGCCGCCGTTTCCTACCTCTCTTGACCTTTACCAAGAACTTAAGACGGTAACGCCAGACTCTATACAACCTCTGCTTCATGATTTCTTTGAGAAAAATACTTTCTGGGAACTGGAGACAAAACAGGTAAGGGCAAAGCAAACCAAAGCAGGAGCCTGGCAAGTGACCCTCAACGTGCAGGCGCGAAAATTTGTGGTGGACAGTATAGGTGTAGAGACTGCCTTGCCCTTGCATGAGTGGATTGAGATTGGTGTCTTTCCTGAAGCCAAAGCTTACAAAATAGTTGAGAAACCACTCTACCTGCAGAAGCACCGCCTACGCACCGGTCAACAGGCCATCACAGTAACCGTGCCACGCAAGCCTTCCCGCGCAGGTATAGATCCCAATAACTTGCTTATTGATTGGGAAATGCGGGATAATGTTAAGGAAGTCGTACTTGAGCAATAGTAGCTTAAGTTAAAACTAGTCTTCGCTTGAACTGAATAATATCACAGTTATTACTGTAGTGTCCCTGGCATCATCAGCGGTGCTTCTTTGTAATTTGGGCTCAAATCCCTCGCTCCCTGCTGGTAGCGATACCAAAGAGCAAAGCCCATCAATCATTGATGGGCTTTCTCATTTTGGTTTTCCCCCAAGGGATACCTTGTCACCATAATTCTGGAGATAGTTTAATGCTTCTCCAGCAGCCCATGAAAGATCAGACTAGCCAGGCCTTCATACACGGCAGAAGGGGTGTAGTCAATATCTTGCATGAGTTCTGGTGGAACCTGGCTTATAAACTCCGGGTCCAGGATTTTCTCCAGGGCACTGGCGTATAGCAGCACGGCCAGCGAGATATTAGCGTCTTTCCGGATATAGCCCTTCTGGTTCCCCTCCTCCAGCAAAGTTTTAAATCGCTTAAAAGCCGCCTCGGTGCGGTACTGTTGTAGCAGCTGCCAGGTTTTGGGAGTGTGCTTTCTGATGTCGGTGAGCAGTTGCCCGTTGATGCATGCAAAGCGCTGCCCCACAGTGCGGAAGACCTGCTCTGCTTTATGGGCAAAATCGGCTTCCTCCCGCTGGAGCAGGTTTTCAACGTCCCGCTGCAATGCTTCCAGGTAATGCTTAATCACGGCGTGGAGCAATTCCTCTTTTCCTCTGAAGTACTGATAGAGCGTTTTTTTACTCATACCCAGTTGTTTGGCCAGGTCAGCCATTAGTACTTTGCTGTAGCCCTGGTTGAAGAACTGTTGTTGCGCCTCCTGCAGAATCAGATTTTTTGGGGTATTGGTCGAGTCCATAGTATTGGGGTGTGCTTCATGATCACCGGCTTAGCTGCAAAGGTATCAACAGCTGGGTCCGGGAGGCTTTATACGACAAAAAAATCTCCTGCAGTCAGTATTTTTACTGACAATAGCAGGAGATTTCAGCTATATAATCACCTAAGTTAAGCTGGATGGTTCAAAGCTTAATTTTTAAGCTTTTGAGCCACAGGGTATTACGCCAGCTTAACGTTAACAGCGTTCAATCCTTTCGGGCCTTTTTCGACCTCAAAAGTAACACGATCATTTTCCTTGATCGCATTTACCAAGCCATTCTGGTGCACAAAGATGCGTTCCTGGCTTACATGATCCTGGATAAAGCCATAGCCTTTCGAATCGTTGAAAAAAGAAACGGTTCCTTTTCGGATCAGGTCAGCCGGGTCGATCTCAGCCTGCTTGGCCACACCGATCTGGATTTCTTCCTGTTTGAATTCTTTTTTCTTCTTCGTAGGATCTGGCGGCGTGTCGGTGATATTGCCGAACTCGTCCACATAGGCCATCATTTCATCCAGGCCTTTCCCTTTGTCAGAGTTGGCTATACGCTCCTCGCGCTTCTGCTCTTTGTCTTGTCTTTTCTTAAGTCTCTTCTTCTCTTTTTCTTTTTTGCTGAAGGTTTCTTGTGATCTACCCATATATGCTGTTAAATGATCTATAAAATAATGGTATGCTAATGCACAGGTTTTTTAGTACCTGAACAGGAAATTTGTGCCGTTTCGAATCCACTTTTCAAAAAATGAATTGTCGTTATACTCGCCGGTCACAAGTTCGAAATCGGGTTGGTCTCTGTTTGTACGTGAGTTCATGAACTTTGGGAGGGAATCCTGATTGTTTGGGGTCCAGTCCTGTCCTTTCTGGAGGGCTACGCAGATGTACTCGCGGGTGGTAGTGTCTACCAGGTATCTTCTATTCATCGTAAGGAGGGGTTAGGTGAAACATTGCCAGGGCGGCATTATACTAACGGGAAGTGGTGCAAAAACATGCACATCAAACTTAAAAAAAAGCCTCACCCGCAGGCAAGGCTTTTCTCGAAATGACTTATATCTGAAAACTAAGCACGCTTAACGTTAATCGCGTTCAGTCCTTTTCTGCCTTCCTGCAGCTCAAAAGTCACTTTGTCGTTTTCCTGGATTTCATGTACCAGGCCAGTCACGTGTACAAAGTACTCCTGATCTGTGCTGTCTTCTTTAATAAAACCAAAACCTTTCAGGTCATTAAAGAATTTTACTGTTCCGTTATTCATTCTGTGTTGTTTAATTATATACTAACTACATTATAGAAAGTATATAGGTTCATTTATTTTTTTACAATGTACGATAAAAATTTTACAATTCCGAGGCACAGTCTGTTTTATTACCAGAGTTATATATTCAACAAAACCGATTCCACTGGCAAAAGTGCGTTTGCGCGCTCCAAAGCCAATTGCCTGCCTTAATAACGGGGCAGCATGCGGAAAGTTAATGACCAGTGCGAGGACAGATTATGAAATAAAAAAACGCAAAGAAGTTGGTGTTCACTAAAAAGTATTTAAATTGGCCGTTGAAATGAACAAGCAACAGACATCTTATACCTTCTTTTTTTACTTTTTTCCTCACAAGGACTAAAGCGGGAAAAGGTATATGTCACCATATAGAGGCCCCGCATTGAGCGGGGCCTTTTTTATTTTATAAACTTCAGATTAGATGCACGCGACGCAGCAGAATTTTTATTACAGCTTTGGTCTTAGCTTTTACTTTTTTGGTAAACGCCCGGGGCTGTATTGATTATAGGTTAACTGTCAATTATCACCAGCGCCCCGGAGTCTTACTTCGGGGCGTTTTTTTTTGATTCATATGAAAATAGCAATTCAAGGGATAGCGGGAGCATTCCACGAAGAGGCCGCCCGGCTCCGGTTCGGCGATCAGCCCATTGAGATAATGCCTTGCCTTACGTTCCGGGAACTGGCTGAAGTGGTTGCCTCCGGACTGGCCGACAGGGGTATCATGGCAATAGAGAATACCATAGCGGGCACGATACAGCCTAATCTGGAGCTCATAAGGGAGCAGCAGCTATGGATAAGCGACGAAGTGATCATGCGCATTCGTCAGCATTTGGGCGGCGTGCCCGGCTCGTCGCTTGAAGATATACGCCAGGTATACTCCCACTACATGGCCCTGAACCAGTGCCGGCCCTTCTTCGAGGCATACCCCGCTATAGAACTGATCGAAGCGGAGGATACGGCCCTGAGTGTCCGGAATGTCGCCAAGGCTGGTTCTAAAGAACTCGCAGCTATTGGCAGTGCGCTGGCCATTTCCCAGAACGGCCTGATCGTGCTCGGGGAGGGGATCGAGGCAAGCAAGCAAAACTATACCCGTTTTTTGATCCTGGACAGACAGCCACAACAGATCACCTCCTACAACAAAGCGACCATCAGTCTGGTGCTGCAACCCCATCCGGAGGCTTTCACAGAGGCCATAGCGCTGCTGCAGGAGCGGCACATTCAGGTTTCCAAAATCGAATCGGTGGCTATACCTGACCGGCCCTTTCACTACCGCTATTATCTGGACCTACGCTTCGAGGCTGAAGAACAGCTGGAAGAGCTGCTGTTGTCACTCCATATCCTGGCCGGATCTGTCGAGCTGATGGGGAAATACACTGCCTATACCTTATAAACAAATTGTTATGATCAAACCATCAATACGCGCCAGCAGCACCAGCGCTTACTACTTCTCCCAAAAACTGTCGGAGATCAGCCAGCTCGAAGCACAAGGCCGCACCATTCTCAATCTGGGTATAGGCAACCCGGATAGGGCACCCGATCCGAAAGTAACTACAGCACTGATAGAGGCTGCCGGAAAGGAGGAGGCGCATCAATACCAGTCGTATCGCTGTACGCCTGCTTTGCGTCAGGCGCTGAGTGCCTGGTATAAGCGGTGCTTTGGGGTAGTACTCCATCCTCAGGATGAGGTGCTGCCGCTCATTGGTTCCAAGGAAGGTATTATGCACCTGTCGCTGGCCTTTCTGGATAAGGGCGACGAGGTGCTTATACCTGATCCGGGCTACCCGATCTATGCAAGCGCAGCCGCGGTGGCCGGTGCCAGAGCAGTACCTTATAACCTGACAGCAGCGCAAGGCTGGCTGCCTGACGTGGCTGAACTGGAAAGTCTGATCAGTCCGGCTACCAAAATGCTGTGGCTTAACTTCCCGGGCAATCCAACGGGGGCTGTGGCAAGCAGAGCCGATCTGCAGGCGCTCATCGCTTTTGCTCATAAATACCAGATCCTGCTCTGCCACGACAACCCGTATGCGCTGGTTCTAAACGAAGAGCCGCTCAGCATCTTACGTATTGATGGAGCGAAGGAAGTGGCCGTGGAACTCAACTCATTGAGCAAATCACATAACATGCCCGGCTGGCGCCTCGGTATGCTGGCCGGAAAAGCAGCCTATCTTAATGCTGTGGCCAAAATGAAAAGCTATTCGGATACAGGCATTTTCAGGCCGATTCAGGAAGCTGCTATCGTGGCTCTGGAGGCAGATGAAGGCTGGTATAAGTTGCTGCAACACACTTACCTGGAAAGGCGGGAATTGATCTGCCAGCTACTGGATACGCTGCAGTGTACTTACGCCACTAGGGGAGCGGGGCTATACCTGTGGGCTGCTATACCTGCAGGTTGGCAAGACAGCTTTGCCTACAGCAATTACCTGCTCAATACTTTCGACCTGTTTGTGGCACCAGGCCCGGTATACGGACGCAACGGCGCGGGCTATATCCGGGTAGCGCTGACGCAACCTGCCGAGGCACTGGCCCAGCTGCTGCAAAAGGTACAGCAGCACGAGCTATCAAGCCTGCAGGTATAGCATCATCAAAAAACAGACTTTAAAAACGCATTAGCTTCAATCAATATGAATACGAAATCAGCATGGACACTGAAAGCGCAGGAACAGCCGCTCATCATAGCGGGGCCTTGCAGCGCTGAGACAGAAGCGCAGGTGCTCGCTACAGCCCACCAGTTAAAGGACACAGGGGTAAATATTTTCAGAGCAGGTATCTGGAAACCAAGAACCCGACCGGGCTCTTTCGAAGGTATAGGCCGGCCGGCACTTGCCTGGCTGCAGCGGGTGCAAGCAGAAACAGGGCTGCGTGTGGCAACCGAGGTAGCGAACACCAAGCATGTAGAACAGGGCCTGCAGCATGGCATTGATGTGCTCTGGATCGGTGCGCGCACCACTGCCAACCCATTTGCCGTGCAGGAAATTGCCGACGCCTTAAAGGGCACTGCTATACCGGTTCTGGTCAAAAATCCTGTTAACCCGGATGTGAATCTTTGGCTGGGGGCTATCGAGCGCTTGGAAAAAGCAGGCATCAAACAGGTTGGCGCTATACACAGAGGCATCTCGCCGCTGGGCAAGTCAGTGTACCGGAACAACCCGGAATGGAACATGCCCATAACTCTGAAAAAGCTGCGCCCCGATCTGTTACTGATCAATGACCCGAGCCACATTGCCGGCAACCGTCAGCTACTGGCAGGTATAGCCGAAACAGCGCTGGCCCTTCACATGGATGGCCTGATGATCGAGACGCACCTGCAACCGGAAGCTGCCTGGAGCGATGCCCATCAGCAGATTACCCCGCAGGCGCTCAGAGAACTTCTGGCAAAACTCAGCGGACGTCCATTGGCCTCCGGCACCAGGTCGACTACGGATCTGAATGATATGCGCCACTCCATTGATTACATTGATGAGCAACTGATTGATCTGTTGAGCTACCGCATGCAGGTGGCCACTGAGATTGGCAACTACAAAATGCAGCATGGCCTGGCAGTGTTCCAGCAGGAAAGGTGGGCGGAGCTACTGGAAAAACATACCAGTCTTGCTCTAAGCAAAAATCTTAATGAGGAGTTTATTACGCAGTTGTTTGATCGCATCCACCAGGAGTCAGTGAGGAGACAGCATGGGGTGCTGCCGCTTATTCCCGTGCGGGCGGTAGCGGTTGGACAGTAAATTAACTGATGCACGCGCGTATATTATACCTGAAAGGTATAGCCTACCGGCCACCACCAAAGCACCAGCAGCCCGCCCAGCAGCACGATGCCAAACAAAAGCGAAATCTTGGCAAGCAAGCCTTTGTTTCCTAAAAAGCCGACCAGGGCCCCTTTAAAAGCGACGTTGGAAAGCGCGGCCACTAAAATAATGCGCCAGCCATTGTCGGGCGATAAATTGCCCATGTTCATCAGCCGGGAAGTAGAGAGCGTAATCGCATCCACATCCGTCAGTCCTGAAATAAAGGCGACTATGTACAGGCCGCTATCGCCGAGGTAATCTTTTGCAGCAGCTGTCGCCAGAATCACCAGTCCGTAAATGGCGCCGAAGACCAGGGCCGCTTTCAGTTGAGCGGGGTTTTCCTGCTCGGGCATATGGTCGCTTTCCGCTTTGTTGGTAAAGTAGGCAATCAGGCCGGTTATGACCATCAGCCCAACCACAACCAGCAGGGGAGGAGCCACCTGCGGCATGACACCCGGTGCTACGATCAGGATCTCGGTCAGTATCCGGAAAAAGGCAACTGTAGAGGCGATAAAGATCACTATGGCGGCCAGCTGGCTGCTTCCTTTGGACTGCTTGGTACGGCGGGCATAGCTCACTGTAGTGGCCGTGCTCGAGATCAGTCCGCCCAGCACGCCTCCTAGAAACGTGCCTGCCTTGTTGCCGAAAATCTTGTATACAAAATAGCCGAGCAACCCTATACCTACGATCAGCACTACCATCAGCCAGATGTTGTTGGGGTTTAGTACCTCATAGGGGCCATAGGCTTCGTCTGGCAGTATAGGCAGTATAACAAAGGAGATGACCACAAACTGCATGATGGCTGTCAGGTCCCGCTGCCCGATGCGCGATACTATGCGGTGCAGGGTTGCTTTGAGGTGAAGGAGAACCGCTACGGTGGCACCCAAAGCCACGGCCACTGTCGTGCTACCCAATACCAGGTAGGCACCTACAGTATACATAAGCAATAGGGCTGCTTCTGTTGTCTGGCCAACATCAGGTATAGGTTCCTTCTTTTTCATGAAGTTGGCAGTGACGACAATAGCTGCCGTAGCGACCAGGCCTGCTCCCACAATCCAGCCACCCAGTTCGCGGGCCATCAGTGCAGTGAGAGTGCCAAAAAGTGTAATGAGTGGGAAAGTGCGAATACCGGCAATCTGGGCGTTGTCATGCTGCCGCTGCAGACCAACCAACAGGCCCAGGCCCAGTGAAATAGCAAGTATCTGGAAGAGTTCCTGTTCCATGCAGGCAGTGATAAGGTATAGGTGTGGTGCTAAGATAAGCCCTAAAAGATAAAAGTATAGCACAAGGGCTATACTTTTATCTTTAGATTACAATATATGCTTAAAGGTATACCTATTGGGCTCCATCCTGCAGCAGCGTGCTGCTAATACGCTTGAGTTCAGTTTCGGCTGCCTTTGCCTGGAATTGTATGTCAATCAGGCGGTTTTCGGCTACAAGCTGGTTGCGTTGAGCCTCCCGTAGTTCAATGGCCGTTAAAAGTCCCAAACGATAGCGTTCCAGGGCAATAGCGGCATTCTCCTGGGCCAAGGTCAGGTTCGTTTCTTCCAGTTCAAGCAGCTGCAGGCGGTTGCTGTACTGACTGTAGGCTCTGGCCAGTGCGGCATCGAGCAGATTCTGCTGGCGCTGGTATTCTAGGTTGGCAGACTCCAGGTTGATGCGGGCATTTTGAGCCAGGCGGTTTGTATTGAGGCCGTTAAAGATTGGCAAACTCACGCTCAGACCATAGTTATACCCACGGTTCTGGTTAAACAGCGGCGAGAATTCGTTCAGTGGTTCGTTTTCCGAGCGGTTAAAGTTGTAGGCTCCCACCACCCCGATGACAGGGAAGCGGCTGGCACGAACGGCCTTGATCTCCAGGCTGGCAATCTCCTGGTTTAATTTAAGGCGACCCAGAAGCGGGTTGTTGGCCAGCATACCTGCATCCGCACTGCCGTAGTTCAGGTTAGGGTCTACCACAATCGAGTCTGTCACGACAAAGTCTATGTTCGGATCGCGGCTGAGCAGTTGGTTGAGGTTGATCTTCGCATTCTGCAGTGCTTCCTGCTGCACCAGTAACTCCGAGCGGTCGGTGTTAAAGTCTACCTTTGCACGTAAAATCTCCACTTTAGCGCTCACGCCCACATCATATTGTGCCTGGGCTATGTCCACGCGTGCCTGCGATATGGCAATGGCATCTTCAATGGCCTGCATCTTTTCTGACTGGCGTACCACTTCAAAATAATTGTCGAAAATATTGGCAAGCGTGTTCTGCACGGTCTCGCGGGTAAACAAGACACCGGATTTTTCCAGGGCTTTCAGGCGATCGTAGTTAATGAACATGCCCATACCATCAAATATGGTCCAGTTCAGGTTAATGCTTCCATTGATGTTATTGGAGCTGGCGCCGTTGCGGGTACGGTCCGGGCCTGTCTGGAATTGCTGCCGGGAGTTGTTCTCACTAAAGGTGCGGCCGCCGCGCGCCTCCACGTTCGGAAGAAAGCCAGCATTGCCACGGGTTACATTGTTCTCTGCCATGGCCTCCTGCCGGTTCGCGATCTGGATGTCGTAGTTGTTTTGTAGCCCTATGCGAATGGCATCCTGCAGCGAAAGCTGTTCCTGTGCGGCAAGTTTGTTAGGGAAGAGCAGCACTACTCCCAGTAGGAACAGTGCTGCAACTTTAAGTGGGGACATTATATTTGAATGCAAAGGTTTAAATCTTAGCGTCAGAGATTAGATTTCGGATATTATTTACTTAGAACGGGTTCTCTTTCCTGTTTGCGCTCGTTTCTGCGTTCGGACTCTTCCTCCTCGTCTCTGTCTGCCATCAGGGCAAGGTTTGCCTCAGCAGAAGAGAAGAAAGAATAGATAGCAGGAATGATATACAGGGTCAGGCCGGTAGCAAAGATAAGACCCCCTACCACGGCAATACCCATCGAGACGCGGCTTTCGGAGCCGGCACCCCAGGCCAGTGCAATTGGCAAGGTTCCCAGAATAGTAGACATACTCGTCATCAGGATAGGGCGGAAACGCGATACAGCGGCTTCTCGGGCTGCCTCCAGTTTGCTCAGGCCCTGTTCCTTCTTCTGGTTGGCAAATTCCACCAGCAGGATCCCGTTCTTCGTTACCAGACCCACCAGCATGATCATACCAATCTGGCTGAAGATGTTGAGTGTCTGATCAAAGTACCACAGGCTTAGCATAGCTCCAGCCAATGCCAGTGGCACGGTGAACATGATGATGATCGGGTCGCGGAAACTCTCAAACTGTGCTGCCAAAGCCAGGTATATCAGGCCGAGCGCCAGTAAGAAGGCAAACATCAAGCTGCCTGAACTCTCCTGGAAGTCTCTCGACTGACCGGTCAGGGAAGTCTGGAAGGTTTCATCCAGCACGTCTTTTGCGATCACGTCCATGGCCTCTATGCCATCACCTATGGTATAGCCCTTATTCAGGGTAGCACTGAAGGTGGCTGCGGCAAAACGGTTGAAACGGTAGATCTGAGGCGAAGAGCTTTCTTCTTTCAACTCAATCAGGTTGTCGAGTTGTATCAGCTCACCGGCGTTGTTTTTTACGTAAAGACTGCGCAGATCGAGCGGTTCGCTGCGGTTCTCGCGTGCTACCTGACCGAGGATCTGGTACTGCTTGCCACCGCGCACGAAGTAGCCGAAGCGCTGGCCGCTCAGGCCCAGTTGCATGGTTTGGGCCACGTCACGCACACTCACCCCCATCGACAAGGCCTTCTCGCGGTCGATTTCCACGCGCAGTTCGGGCTTGTTGAACTTCAGGTTTACGTCCACAAAGTTGAACACCTGGTTCTGGCGCGCTGCCTCCAGGAAAGGAGGAATGATTTCGCGCAATTTAGCCATACTCTGTGCCTGCACCACATAGGATACCGGCTGACCGGAACCACGTCCGCCCCCCAGGCCTTTATCGCCGGCGGCGAAGGCACGGGCACCAGGAATCTGGTTAAGTAAGGCAGGAAGTTCTTCCACGATCTGCTGCTGCGATTTGCTACGCTCATTTGGTTCAACCAGACGGAGGCGAATAAAGCCAGAGTTGGAGTTACGCGTCATGGTGGTCATGCTGTTGATACCTTGCACCGAGTCATTGACCAGCGCAGAGAGTTCGTTCATATACCTGTCCATGAACTCGAAGGAGGCACCTTCAGGGCCAGTAGTCTGGATACGGAGTCCGCTTCTGTCTTCATCCGGGGTCAACTCGGAGCGCATGGTAGAAAACTGCCACCAGATAATGCCGGCCGACAGAATAACCAGCACGAAAGCCACCCAGCGGTATGCCAGGAAGCTGTTCAGACTGCTTCTATAGGCATTGGTTAAACCAGCAAAAAACGGCTCTGTTTTACGGTAGAACCAGTTTGGTCTCTCCCGGTGCTTTAGCATACGCGACGACATCATCGGCGTAAGTGTAAGCGAGACGAAGGAAGAGATAATAACAGAACCTGCCACCACGATACCGAACTCCCGGAAGAGGCGACCGGTCGTGTCTTCAAGAAAAGCAACCGGCATAAACACGGCAGCCAGCGCAACGGTAGTGGAGATAATGGCGAAATAAATCTCCTTGGATCCCTTCTTGGCGGCTTTCATCGGTTCCTGCCCCTCCTCAATACGGGCATAAATATTCTCCAGCATTACGATGGCGTCATCCACCACCAGACCAATGGCCAGCACGATACCCAGCAAGGTGAGCACGTTGATGGAGAAGTTCATCAAATACATGATAAAGAAAGCACCCACCAGCGAAACAGGTATAGCCACCACCGGGATGAGCGTGGAACGCCAGTCGCGCAGGAAAAGGAAAATGATCACTACCACTAGACCGAAGGCGACGAAGATAGTTTCCTGCACTTCCGCGATGGAGGCCCTTACATACTGCGAGTTATCGAAGCCGATGGTAAGCTCCAGATCCTCCGGAATGTCTTTTTTGATGTGTTCCAGGCGTTTGTAGAACTCATCAGCGATCTCTACCTGGTTGGTGCCTGGCTGGGGGATAATCACGACCCCGATCATGGGGATGCCATTGAAGCGCAATACCGTCTTTTCGTTTTCCGGGGACAGCTGGGCGTAGCCGATGTCGCGGAAGCGGATCAGGCGGGTAGCGTCTTCGCGGACTACCAGGTTGTTGAATTCCTCGGGCGTGGAGATACGGCCCATGGTTCTCACCGAAAGCTCTGTGGTAGCACCTTCGATGCTACCAGATGGCAGCTCCACGTTCTGGCGGGCCAGCGCATCGCGTACTTCCAGTGGGGTTACCTGCAGTGCAGAAAGCTTGTCAGGATCCATCCAGAGGCGCATGGAGTAGCGCTTGTCACCCCAGATGTTGATGGCACTTACTCCGGGTATTGTCTGTAACTGCTCTTTAAATACGTTCTGACCTATGTCAGAAAGGTCCAGAAGGGAGCGGGTTTCGCTTCGTATACCCAGGAAGATAATCGGGTTGGCATCCGCGTCGGCTTTGGATACGGTCGGAGGCTCTGCATCTTCCGGAAGGCGGCGCTGCGC
The DNA here is from genome assembly GCF_019599265.1 of Pontibacter sp. HSC-14F20. Classification (GTDB taxonomy): domain Bacteria; phylum Bacteroidota; class Bacteroidia; order Cytophagales; family Hymenobacteraceae; genus Pontibacter. The sequence goes on from NZ_JAHZTC010000023.1 coordinate 50,805, forward strand.
CCGCGATACGCGGTCGCGTACGTCGTTGGCGGCTGCTTCCAGGTCTACGCCCAGGTCAAACTCCACGGTAATGTTACTGTTACCCTCGCTGCTCGATGACGTAAGGGTGCGTATACCTGCAATACCGTTAATCGACTCTTCGAGCGGCTCTGTAATTTCCGACTCGATCGTCTCAGCATTGGCACCGGCGTAACTTGTCGATACGTTCACGATCGGTGGGTCCACGCTAGGGTACTCGCGCACACCCAGGTAGGTGATCCCGATTATACCGAACACCATGATCGTGATGCTCATCACGATGGCGAGCACCGGGCGCTTAATACTTATATCTGATAAACTTGCCATAATTGTCTTTTACTAAACAGACCAAGAGCTGGAAAAAAAAATCATCCCCTTCTCACTAATTTCAACTTCACTAAAGGCGTTATTGTGCTTCTTCAGATGTTACTACTCTTCTGATGTTCAAGTCAGAACCGGGGCGTGCCTGCAATATACCCGAGCTGATGATGGTGTCGCCGGGTTCTACTCCTTCAATGATCTGAATAAGGGTCTCGGAGCGCTGGCCGATCTTCACCATCTGAGGCTGGGCTTTCCCGTTCTTTGCCAGGAAAATTTTGTGTCCCGTCGCCTCTGGTATAATGGCCTCTGTCGGGATCAGGATGGCTTCGTCCATGTCTTCCAGGCTGAGGGCGACCTTCACGAAAGCACCGGGCTTTATTTCCTGGTTCCTGTTCTCGTAGAGGGCGCGTAACTGCAGGGTGCGGGTGGCCGGGTCGATATTGGGTTGAACGGCATAAATAGTCGCCTCGTATTGTTCTGCGCTGCCCTCGGAGGTGAAGGTGATCTTATCGCCAACTTTTACGGATTGGCTGTAGCGGCCCGGTATAGAAAAGTCGATTTTAACAGGGCTGATGTCCACAATGCGGGCAACGGGGCTCGTTGGTGTTACATAACTGCCCTCACTCACCTGTCGCAGGCCGATCACACCATCAAAGGGAGCACGCACATAAGCTTTGTCCAGGGTGGCTTTCAGCGCCTGGATATCTGCTGTAGCGGTAGCAAGCTGGTTGCTCACCTGGTCATACTCCTGGCGGCTGATGTATTCTTTCTCGAGCAGGGTGCGCTGGCGCTCTTCCATGTCCTGGTACAGCTTCTGGTTCGACTGCAACTTGGCCAACTGGGCGCGCAGATCTGCATCGTTTACTGTCATCAGAAGTTGTCCTTTCTTTACCTGGCTGCCTTCCTTGAAGTTGATAGCTGTTACGCGGCCGGAAATTTCGCTGCGCAGTTCCACGTCTTCATTAGGGATAACGGAGCCGGTAGAGGTAATCTTGTTCTGGAAAGCAGTTGGAGAGACTACAAACACGTCCACGGCTACTTTCTGAGCCATGGGGCCGCCCATAGGTCCGGATGCTTTTGCTTGCTCGCTACCAGAAAACACTTTGTCGTACAGCAGGTAACCAATAACGGCGGCAACTACCAGGAGGAGGATGGTTTTGACAGTTTTGTTCATTTAGGTTTTAACTTCGATTAAGGTGATCTTAACCTCAAAGGTATAAAATTCCAGTTTGTATTTAACGTATAGACAACAGCGAAAAACGACTAAATTTACATGCTTATCTTGGTATAATAAAGCATGTGGCAGACGTACGCTGCCAACAGACGCCATTATAAGACAAACGACAGCTTCATAGGTTTAAAAACGGATAAAAGAAATTGCACAAAGGTATGAGCGAGAGCAAAAAAAACTTTTTTGAGGATGTATATGAGGTAGTTAGGCTGATCCCCGAAGGGCGGGTAACCTCGTACGGAGCCATTGCCAGCTACCTGGGCTCAAAGGGTTCGGCCCGGATGGTGGGCTGGGCTTTGATCGCCTCGCAGCCATTTGCCGCTATACCTGCGCACCGGGTAGTTAACAGAATCGGTATGCTCACAGGCAAGCAGCATTTCGAATCCTCCAACGCCATGCAGGAACGGCTGGAGCAGGAGGGTGTCAAGGTGAAAAATGACCAGGTAGTGGCATTTGATAAGCTGTTCTGGGACCCGGCAAAGGAGCTTCTGTAAAGTTTGGGAGTTTGGGAAGTGAGGGCAGGGACTAGGTTTCGCTTGTTTAAACTATCGTGTGACGTTCGCATTTGAAGAGGCGGCGGATAGCCTTTTCCATACCTGAAGGGCCTTTTGCAGTCGGGGGCGGTTGTAGCGCTGCACCAGGATGGGGTATACGTTCAGGATCACATTCAAAGAAATCAACCACAGCGATTGCTTCAGTCCGTTTTGGTATGCCACAAAAAAGGTAAAGCCAAGCACGATAAAGAAGATAACCAAATGCCCGAACTCAGATTGCCGGGTATTGTATTCCAGCCGCTGTAGTGCCTCCAGCTCTTTTTTAACCGGGCTCACCGCTTTATGGAGCCTTTCCCAGCCAACCCAAACCAGCAGCTTCCGAAAGATGTTGACACCAAACCATCGGTAGACCTTCCCGCCATTTTCCCATACCTTCACATCGAAGTATTTAGCTGTCAGGGCTGGTTTAAAGGTTTGCATGCTAGAGGACACGGCCATCATCAGCATGAAATTAAAAACCCAGGCAAAAGAGAAGGAAGTGACGCCTAGCAGATAAGCTACGGCTAGTATCATGCCGACCGAAAACAGGGAGATGAAAAACGTGCTCAGGTATTTAAACATGGGTACAGCGTCAGCTATTTTTTTCAGGTATAGCGGTTTACTAATTTACAGCTACTGCCCTTTCCGGCCAAACCCTAAAAAAGAAAAAGGCACCACCTTGCCGGCAGCGCCTTTAACCACTCTAACAAATCACTGTCGGCGCAAGCCCGAAGACTACGCTGCTGACAACGGCCTTATTACAGCCTACAGAAATCTCTATGCAGCACTAAGGGGCTCTGTCTTCCCCGATAGTGATGCAAGTATAGGCACTGCAGAACGCACAATTTTAACTTTTAGACAAGCGACCGGTTTGCGTACCCTTACAACAGGTATAGCACCCCGCAGGCTGTACACGGCACCGTGGCTGCACTTCGGGTGGCAGGTATAGCCGCTCGTCTAAAAGCAACTGTCGGTTAAGGACTTGATGCGCAGAAAACGTAACTTTGCAGGATGGAAGTAAAACTGAACGCGGCACGTGAACTGGAGGTAAAGAGCTGGAGTTTGCCGGATGTGCGTAACATCACCCAGAACAGGCTGCTGCTGCACCTGCTGTTCTGGGCGGTGTACGTGTGCTTTTTCGGCCTCCTCTATGGTAGTTACATCGATGACTACTACAACGCCTTCATGATCGAGCTCATCGAGCTGCCCTTCAAGATGCTGCTGGTGTACTTTAATATGTACTTTCTGATGCCGCAATACCTGCTGCAGCAGCGCTACATGGAGTTTGCCGTATACCTGCTGCTGATGATGGGGGCCATTGGCATCCTGATGCAGTTTGTGCTCATGCCGCTGCTCATTCACCCGCTCATCTGCCCCACCACCTGCACCAACGACAACCTCACACTCTACCGCTTTGTGCGCAATATCGTGAACCTGGGTTACCTGGTGTCCATGTCAGCAGCCATATACCTGCTCAAGAACTGGTACCGCGATCAGCAGGCCACGCAGTCGCTGGCGAAGGACAAGCTGGAGGCCGAACTTAAGTTTCTGAAAGGTCAGATTCACCCGCACTTCCTCTTTAACACGCTCAATAGTCTGTATTCGCTCACGCTGCGTAAATCTGAAAATGCGCCGGAAGTGGTGCTCAAGCTGTCGGGTTTGATGGACTACATGCTTTATGATGCCGCTGCCGCCAAGGTACCGCTGGAAAAGGAGCTCAGCTACATACAGAACTACATCGCCCTGGAGCGCATCCGTTACGGCGACCGCGTGGACATTGCCTACACCGAAACGGGAGGTATAGCCGGCAAGCAGATTGCCCCCATGATGCTGTTGCCTTTTGTGGAGAATGCCTTTAAGCACGGCGTAAGCACCGAAACCAAAAACGCCTGGATCCGGATAGACGTGAAAGTGCAGGGCCATATGCTGGTGGTGCTGGTCGAGAACTGCAAATGCCTCGAAAAAGCCAGCGAAAGCAACCGTGATTTTGCCTCCGGCATTGGTCTGAAAAACGTGCGGCGCCGCCTGGAACTGCTCTACGAAAACAGGTATAGCCTGGAAGTGGAAGACGAGCCCGAAAGCTATGCCGTGCGCCTGGAACTAGACCTAAGACAAGGATAACAGGTATAGCAAATGTACTGTGCAGGTATAGCACGCCGTTTATACCTGGAGGAGCCAAAAAACCGAACATGAAACTACGCTGCCTGATAGTAGACGATGAACCCCTGGCGCTGGACGTGCTGGAGACTTTTGTGGAACGCCTCGACAACCTGGAACTGGTTTGCCGCTGCAACAATGCTGTGGAGGCCTACAACTGCCTGCAGACCGAGCACATCGATCTGATGTTTCTCGATATCCAGATGCCCAAGCTCACAGGTATAGATTTCCTCAAGTCTATACCTAATCCGCCCAAGGTCATCTTTACCACCGCCTACCGCGACTATGCCCTCGACAGCTACGAACTCAACGCGGTGGATTACCTGCTCAAGCCCATCGCCTTCGACCGTTTTCTGAAAGCCGTGGCCAAAGTAACCCCCGCCGAGCCCAGAAGTATAGCCGCTCAGCCTGTAGCAATTAATCAAACGGAGCCGGATTACAAAGAGGCCTTCATTTACCTGAAAGCCGACAAGAAAATGGTGAAGGTGATGCTGGCCGATATTCTCTACATTGAAAGCCTGAAAGACTACATCCGGGTGAAAACCGACACAAAGGAGATCATCTCATACCAGAAAATATCCTTCCTGGAAGAAAAGCTGCCTACCGACAAATTTCTGCGCATCCACCGCAGCTTCATCATCTCCCTCGACAAAGTACAGGCCTTCTCGGCCACGGCTGTAGACATAGGCAAAGTCGAAATCCCGATCGGCCGCCTCTACAAAAATGACGTGCTGCAAGTGCTCGGGCAGAACAACCTGCTGGAAAGCTAGAGCGTTGAGGAGTTTGAGTGTTTAGGGGTGTAAGAGGGATGAAGCAAGGTGAAGCGTAGCGTATTTGCTTCAATTTACTGCCTGCGCTGAAAAGGTCAGGTATAGCGAATGAGGTAAAAGTTCTATACCTTAACCCGTAGCAAAATTTCATCCTTTCCCGTAAAGGCTCGACAGGGGAGATCCTATTAACTCTCCTTAATGCTCTAACTCCCAAAATCCTAAACTCCTTGAACTCCATCTCAAAAAAGAAGCTGTTTTACCCGATTGCAGCCTGTTTGCGCAGTTACCTGCACGAATACGACCGGGAGACGAAACTGCCGGTGCACTACGAGGACCTGGTGCATTATACCGACGCTTTCCCTTACTATGACAAAAAAGGGCACGACACGCTTTGGGAAACCATCATGTTTGACCAGCAGGCGCAGGCGGAGTTGAGCACCGGGCTAACCCAGATTTACGCACTGCTGAAAACCGATGGCGATATGTCGGTGATGGAGCACTTGTACGTTTCGCGGATCGACTACTGCACCTTTGGCAACTCCAATCCCTTCCGGGTGCAGATCATGAACCAGCTTAACGACAACTACGACTACTTTTACGTGAAGCGGGCCGATGCTTCGCGCATCTATGGGCTGGAGCTGGAGTACATTCTGTCGCCCAACCGCATCAACTACCTTGTGGACGGCGATACCCTGATTGAAGAGCATATTGCAGGTATACCTGGCGACCATTTTATAAAAGAATACCTCAACCGGCCAGCCTCCAACAAGGTGCGCATTGCCAAGGAGTTTGTGAAGTTTAACGAGCGCTGCTTTGTGCGCCTGCTCGGCGATATGCGCTCCTATAATTATGTGGTGGATATTACGCCGGATTTTGAGGATGAGCAGTACCGTGTCCGGCCCATTGACTTCGACCAGCAATCTTACGAGGGACGCAAGAGCATGTACCTGCCGCAGTTCTTCAAAGACAACAACATGATTGTGGAGCTGGTGCTCAAATTATTGAAGCCGGATGTGGTGCGGCAATACCAGAACGAGGAGCGCACGCTTATTTTCAGGCGGCTGCGTACGGCCCGTTACCGCCTCAAAGATCTGATTGACTGCATGCGCAAAGACACCATCTCGACCCCCGAGAAAATAAAGCAGCTGAAAGAAGAGCTGGCACGGCACCACCAATCCGATGAATTCCTCAAATGCCGCGGCATGGGCGACCTGGTGCGCCTCAACCTCAAGACCGTGATGAAAAAGGCGAAGATCAAGTAGGGTTGCGGAACAAAAGTTTCTGTGACAAATGACAAAGGACCGCTTTACATAAAGGTATAATCTCCTACAAGGGGCTTTTGTCCTTTGTCAAACAGTCTTTTGTCAAATCCATACCTGGCTATTAGAGTCGTTCCAGATTGGTGCGGGTGCGCTCGCTATCCGGCAGGTTGCCGGTGTTGACAGTGCTGACAGGCTCAAACAATAAGACTTCCGCCTCTTCCTGCGTTACCGGCCGGTGCTCCACGCCGCGGGGCACGATCAGGAACTCGCCGGGGTGCAGGGTAATCGTTTTGTCCCGGAATTCCATATCAAAGCTTCCCTTTACGACCAGAAACAGCTCGTCCTCCTGCTCGTGGTGGTGCCAGTCGAATGCGCCTTTAAATTTGGCCAGTTTCACCTGTTGCCCGTTCAGTTCACCGGCAATGCGCGGATTCCAGAAGTCAGGTATGTGGGCAAACTTCTCCGCAAGGTTTACTTTTTCTATTTTCTGGTTCATACTATACCTATTTTATAGAGTGGTGATGAATATCATCTAAATTTATTTGGACTGATTCTAAATAGGGCTTACCTTTGTGTTACTCGATTTAAGAAACAAGCGCCACCACTATGATAGCAGCAATAGCGAAGCCCGGAGAGACGATAACAGCAGCCCCTGAATTGGTCGAAATTTATGCAAACGAAGTAGGAGCCGTATTTCAGTGCGATCGTAAGAACCGCCTGATGCTATACTTTGCCGGAACGCTGAACGTGCTCAAGGTAGATACTTTTCTGCGTTTGAAGCAAGCCGTTGCCAGCATCGACCTGGAACAAATGGCCGCTAACCCTAGCCGCTCTTCTGATTACGAAATCGTGTCGGTGTGTGGCTGCGACCGCTGTTTTATCTTGTCCCTGACGGAGCTTTATGCCTTGCGCGACCTGCTGGCCGGTGCCAATTTCAGCCTTGAACTCAATCGCCTGCTGCACGAGTGCCTGACGCCACTCGAAGCGTAGTCTCGCAACATCAGCTATACCCACCAGCACAGCCCACAAGCTGTGCTTTTTTTATTTAGACTTTTTCCATATTTCAATCCAGGTATCCTTTTTCAGAACATTATACCTACCTTGATGGTAAGAATAAAGGACGCATCCTCTACCCGGAGGAGGCCCTTGATTTAGAACGAAAAACACCCCTATACCTATGAAGGATCTACTAAGGTTAAGAACTTCGCTGACCGAAGAAATAGAAAGAGTTCTCAACGACCAGATTAAAATGGAAGCGGACGCCTCGGCTATGTACCTGGCCATGTCGGCCTGGTGCGACCGCAACGGCTTCGACTTTAGTGCAGGCTATTTTAAGAAGCAGTCAGACGAGGAGCGTGAGCACATGTTGCGCTTGTTTAAGTATGTGTCTGATATGGGCGGCCGTGCCGTTTCTCCGGATGTCTCGGGTATTCAGATCGAGTTCGATTCTTTCAGAAGTGTGTTTGAGCAGGCGCTGCAGCAGGAAATCGCTGTGACGCAATCATTCAACCGTATGGCAGACAAGTGCATGAAGACCAAAGACTTTGTGACCTTCACGTTCCTGCAGTGGTTCCTCAAAGAGCAGATCGAGGAAGAATATGTGGCCCGTCGTGCGCTCGAGTTGTTCGATGTGATAGGCGAGGAGGGAACAGGCCAGTACGAGATTGACAAGCGTGTGCCGAAAATCACGTACGAGGATACTTACGAGGGATAATTACCCCTGCTATAAAAGCAAAAGCCTTTGGATTCGCTCCAAAGGCTTTTTTTATTGGCAGTCCCTTTACCTATTCCTGATCGTCTGATTTAAGGATATGGTCGTTGAAAGCCTGTTTGGCCTTTTCTTCGGTGGTATATTGCAGCCATACATTGTCAGGCTGAAAACTCATGACGGGGGCAAAATCGCAGCGGTCGGTACACTCGGTCTTCACCACTTCTACCTTTCCTTTCAGGCCCATGTCTTTGATCATGTTGCGGAGCATTTTGCCGATCTCCTTTCCGCCCTTTTTCTTGCACTTACTGCCCGTGCACACATATATCACCTTATCAGGTACCTCGAATCCTTTGCTCATGTATTAGTTTGAAAGTGCCTCCTATTTAAAGTGGAAATGCCTGAAAATAGTTTCAAGTAAATGCGCGGAGCAAAGTTAAGCAGAATAAACGTTAAACTTAAAATAGGGTGATAGCCTGCTAACCCGGCTATGGAGTGTTTTGGGAGTGGCAGGGAATGCTTGATTTACGTATACTTAGTCCTGCACCGATAATGCGTTTGCATTTGTTAATTTGATCTCACCATCCCTGGAAGCCGCAAGCCTTTGGTGAACTAATCTACCATCGACGCTGCTAAACCCTCCCTTGCCTGGCAATCCGTCTCTTCCTGTTTCACCTGCACTGTGCAGCAGTGATATACCGTGACGAGTCCTGGTTTGGTTAAAAACTGGTATAAAGTTACTGGTAGAATATGTAAAGTCGATGTTGCCACCATTGCCTCCTGCTATACCGGCAGTAGCGTCTGAGCCGTCTGTTCCTTTATTACCAGGTATAACAAACACTTCAGTAACATACTGCCCATTGGCACCTCGTACTTTTCGTTCTTCGTGGCGGTCTGGGGTTCCTTTCTTGCCATTTTTGCCATTGGTGCCATTTCCTCCTCTACCACCACGCGAATCAATTATAAGGCTACCCAGCTTTTCAAAGTGCAGGCTTAGCTTCAGGTTGCCCCCGTCCTGCCCGCGTGTGCCATTATCTACAGGATCAGCATTTATGACTTCGCCATTTAACAGTGTTGTGCTTGTATTCGCCAGATTTCTACGCACCTCCTGCCGCTTCGGAGCTATACCTACCTGCGTGCTGGCGCCATCTTTTCCTTTGGATGAGACAGTGCACTTGTCGCCGATGATAGCCACATGGGCCTGTAAAATACCTTGCATTTCGGGGGCAAACACGATGGTGGCCTTATCCTGCATAATAAGTGTGTCAACCAGTAGGATATTGTCTGGACCTACCGTATAGGTTTCGCCCTTGGCTATGACCAATTTAGAGATGCGACTTTTCTGAGCCTGAACTGTGAGAGAGGAAAGCGCGAGCGGAACGCAGACGATCAGGAGAAGTAAAGTTTTCAGCATGGTATAAAGTTAAAAGTATATAAGGTATATTGTATGTCATTCAGGCGAAATACTGTAAAAGCACATAAAACTGCTTCCTGCAGTGCCGCTAAAACAGGTTTAAACCTTCAACCTCACTTACTGTCTAACCCCACATCTAACCTATCTAACCTATCTAACCTTAAAAGAAACATGCACATCAAGACTCTGAGAACCCCGAAGCGCTTGGCCGCGTCGTTGCTGAGCCTGTTGCTACTGGCGGGCTCCCCGGCTCCTGTCGTTTTTGCGCAGAACGGCAACCAGGCCACCACCGGCTACCAGCGACCTCCCGAGGCCATTGCCTCTATCATCGACGCGCCCTCTACACCAAATGTCAGCATCAATTCCAAAGGCGACTGGATGCTGCTGCTTGAGCGGGCGGGTTACCCCAGCATAGAAGAGCTGGCGCAGCCCGAAAGCCGTCTGGCTGGACTCCGCATAAACCCTGCCACAAACGGACAGAGTCGCGCCACGTTTATAAATAATATTAAAATAAAGCAGGTGAATGGCGGACAGGAGTTTGAAGTGGCAGGTATACCGCAAAACGCGCAGATCTCCTACGTAACCTGGTCGCCGGACGAAAAGCAGATCGCTTTCACCATCACCAAAGCCAATGGCATCGAATTGTGGGTGGCAGGTATAGCCGACCGCCAGGCACGCAAACTCACCGAAGCCACATTGAACGATGCCTATAGCGGTCGTCCGTTTTCGTGGTTGCCGGATAGCAAGTCGCTGCTCGTCAAGTTTGTGGACGAGAAGCGTGGCGAAATGCCAAAGGCTAACCTGGTGCCAACGGGCCCTAACATTCAGCAAAACATTGGCAAGGCAAATCCATCGCGCACCTACCAGGATCTGCTCAAGAACAAGTACGACGAGCGGCTGTTCGACTACTACATGCAGACCCAGCTTAAGCTGGTGAGCCTGGAGGGGAAACAGCATAATGTAGGTCAGGCCGGTATCTTTAAGAGCGCTGACGTGTCGCCGGACGGGCAATATTTGCTGGTGGAAACGATCCAGAAGCCTTACTCATACCTGGTGCCGCACTATTACTTCCCTTACAACGTGGAGGTATGGAGCCGCGATGGTAAAGTAGTGAAGCAACTGGCCCAACTGCCACTGGCCGAAGACATTCCGATCGGTTTTGATAACGTGGCCAAAGGTCCGCGTGGCTACAACTGGCGACCTGACAAAGCGGCCACGCTCTATTGGGCAGAAGCCCAGGACGGCGGAGACGCCAGCAAAGAAGTTGCTGAGCGCGACGTGGTATTCATGCTGGATGCGCCTTTTTCCGGAAAGCCTGCTAAACTGGCGGGCACCAAGTACCGCTACCGTGGTGTGCAGTGGGGCAATAATGACCTGGCACTTGTAAACGAGCGTCTCTGGAAAACCCGTACCGAGCGTGTGGTGCGCGTGAATCCGTCGAAGCCTTCGCAAGCCGGAACAGTGCTGATCGAGCGCTCTTACGAAGACGGTTACAGTGACCCGGGAAGTCCGGTATACACCAAAAATCAGTATGGCCGCAGCGTATTGCTAACCGATAAAAAAGGCGACAACATTTACATGATCAGTGAAGGCGGCTCACCGGAAGGCAACCGTCCGTTCCTGAGCGAATTCAACCTGAAGTCGAAAAAAGCGAAGATCCTGTTCCGTTCCGAGGCGCCTTATTACGAGCGTCCGGTGGACATCATCGACCTGAGCAGCAAGCGCATCATCACCCGTCGTGAGTCGGAGCAGGACGTGCCCAACTACTTTGTGCGCGACCTGAACAAGAAGCGCATGACGCAAGTGACCAAATTCCCGCATCCATACCCGCAACTGCAAGGCGTGCAGAAAGAGATGCTGCAGTACGAGCGCAACGATGGTGTGAAATTGACGGCGGTGCTATACCTGCCCAAATACTATAAGAAAGGTAACGGACCACTTCCGATGCTGATGTGGGCCTATCCGCGTGAGTTCAAGAACGCTGCTGCTGCCGGACAGGTGAAGAGCTCGCCTTACGAGTTTACCCGCATCAGCTCTGGTTCGCCGCTGTTCTGGGTGACGCAGGGCTATGCCGTACTCGACCGCACGGACTTCCCGATAGTTGGCGAGGGAGATGCCCAGCCAAATGATACCTACGTGGAGCAACTGGTAGCCAGTGCCAAAGCTGCTATCGACAAGACGGTAGGTATGGGCGTGGCCGATCCGAAGCGTATTGCCGTAGGCGGACACTCGTACGGTGCTTTCATGACCGGTAACCTGCTGGCGCATTCTGATCTGTTTGCTGCAGGTATAGCCCGAAGCGGAGCTTACAATCGTACGCTCACGCCGTTTGGTTTCCAGCAGGAGGAGCGCACGTACTGGCAGGCACCGGAGGTATACAACCGCATGTCGCCGTTCTCTGCCGCTCATAAAGTGAAAACGCCAATTCTGCTTATTCACGGCGAGGCTGACAACAACTCCGGTACTTTCCCGGTGCAGAGCGAGCGCTTCTACAACGCCCTGAAAGGCCACGGGGCCACCACGCGACTGGTGTTCCTGCCCCATGAAAGCCATGGCTATGCTGCCCGTGAGTCGATCCTGCACATGCTCTGGGAAATGGATGCCTGGCTGAACACCTACGTGAAGAACCGTCAGGTGCAGTAATAGCTACACCTGCTATCATAAAACAAAATGCCCCGGCCAGACAGGGAGGGCACTGAAAAAGTCTCCGTGAAAACTGGAGAATTACAGGAGCAGGAATTAAGTTTTCTGCTCCTTTTTTCGTATCTCCTGGTGGAATCAGAGAGCATTCAGATGGTAGCGCAACAGCAACAA
>NZ_JAHZTC010000024.1 GCF_019599265.1 Pontibacter sp. HSC-14F20
AGCAGCTGCTAAAGGCGCTGTTCGGCAAACAGTGGGTGGTGTATGCCAAGCGCCCCTTCTCGGGGCCTGAGCACGTGGTCGAGTACCTGGGCCGCTACACCCATAAGATAGCGATCTCTAACCATCGGATACAGGAGGTGGACGAGCAGTCGGTGAGCTTCTCTTATAAGGATTACCGGCAGGGGGCCAAAAGGCTGGAGATGAAGCTCGGGGGCATGGAGTTCATCCGCCGCCTGGCCCTGCACATTCTGCCCAAGGGCTTTGTCAGGATACGCCACTACGGCATACTCAGCGGCACTGCCAAGGGGGCGGCCATTCCGGTGATACGGGAGCAATTGCCCGGGGAGAAACGGCGGAAAGTGGAAGGGCGGCAGCTCCAGGAGTACAACCCGCTCGAGTGTCCCTGCTGCAAAAAGGAGACGATGCTCACCCTGCAGGTGCTCTCCAAGCGAGGGCCGCCACAGGGACTGAGGACGCAGCGTCACTACCGGGAGTTCGAGTAAGAACATAAAAAAAGCCACCCAAGAAGGTGGCCTGGCGCAGCTATGCCCTTACCAGAGCAAATACCCTGAAAAGAGCGGCAATCCTCTCCCGGAAACAGCAGAAAGTATCGTTCAATACCCTTCCAGGCTCACCTCCGTTGGGCCAGCCCGCTACCAGATAGCACCAAGAAGTAGTTCAGGGGCCAGCCTCTTCCGACTTAAAACCCATAACGGGTCGCACGGTTAGTGCAACCACGGCTTCATTGTCGGCACTCCGTACCCAACGAAGCCTTAGTTGTTAGGCTCAAGTTTTATTTTCTTCTTCCTCTTCTTCAGGAAAATCGTCAAAGCTTCCTTCTATTCTTGCTTCACAGGTTTCAAAGCCTAGAATATCTTGTTCCAAGTATTCTTCAAGTTGGTCAAACACAGCTTGGTAATCTCCTTCAGGTTTCATATCAAGAGCTACATAAATATTGTTAGCCCGTTCATAAGTAACACTTAGGCTTTCCATAGAGTCCAAAATTGCTTCTTGTTGGTATCTGTCTATATGTTTTTTGAAAAAGACCCGAAAGGTCCTATGACCACTTGGCGTTATAAGTTCTCTAATTTCAGGTATGTGATCTTCGGAATCAGGTGTTGCACGAACAATATCTTGAAAGTTAAGTCCATAAGCATAAAAGGGGACATTCTCGATTTTATATAAGTCATTCCCCAGTGGCTCAGCCCAAAGTGACTCGCCTCCGATTCCCCAGTGGTTCGGCAAATCAATATGTACTTTTAATAATCCTTCTTCGTTCATCTGAAATTAAGCCTAACAATCATTGGAAGGAGACGTCCTGTTGGTTTTGTAGGGATTGATGTCTTCTTCGGGTAGTTATCCGTGCTTGTTTTTCCTTTTTTTGTAGTTACTGTGTGGAATTTCTATTTTTATTGAGGGAAAAACAAGCTGCTCGTTGGGTTATTTTCTCCTTCTAAATGGCGGCTTTAGCCACGGGCCATACTGTTGATACGGGTATCGGCAATGTGGTCCGGGGCGGCAGGCTTTTTTTAGACATTTCATCACTGGCTTCTTTTATTAGCTTAAATGCCTGCACAAGAGCCACCTGTCCGAAGTTGGCTCACTTGACTTTGTCCTTTCCCAAGGCTAACTTCGCCCCTCAAAGTCTTGCATGGGACGCCCCCGTCCGAAAGCGCTGGCTTTCTCCCGGCAACGCCGCCGCAAGACTTGCCGGCCTAAACTCCATTTATGCCTTTGGCTCTTCTGCAGGCATTCCCTTTTTTATAGCCTGTGATTCCTCCCCGCCGGTAAAGCCTGAAAGCTTCGCCATTTTAAAATTTGAAAATAATCCCAATGACGGATTTAACGTTACTTGTGCAGCCGAAGCCCGTAGCGTAGCGAGGGTTAGTGCTGCACTTTGTTGTGGGGTGATATTCTTAATTTTTAGATTGGACTTCTGTCAGTACTTCTTTTAGCTGCTTTATGGTTGATGGTAAGTATGACTGGTCAGTTTCTATTATAAAGTCAACTGTTGCAGTATAGTCGCTGTTTCTTACATAACCTTTGATTTCAATCTGTCCTGTGGCGTTAGGTGTGAAGCGTAACTCTACATTATCTTCTATACTTGCAAACACGAAGCTATGCTTTAATGTATCATACAGCTTGCTTAAGTCCTTTTGAAACTGCGATAGTTCTCCAATCATAACATAAGCACCTATACTAGTAGTTATTCCACTAATATGTAGCTGAAGTGTGACCTTATAGAAATCGTCGTCAACAGCCCTTGTTTCACCAACTTCTGGGCAACTGATATTTAAGTATTCCGCACTATTACCTATTTTGATTTCCATAATCTTATTACTCCACAACGTGCTTGTATAGCGGATTGCGAGGCGTAGCCGCAGCATACCTGCTATACTTTGTTGTGTGGCGTTTATTTATTTAAGTTTATTGTCAATCAGTCTAATGAATTGAACATTTATTAATCTTTCATCTTCTTCTTTACAAATCAGTTGCATGCCAAAAGTGTAGTAATCAGAACCATTATAGAATTGAAGTACTAAGTTGGTAAAATGGCTAACTATTGATTCTGGTTTTTTAGTCTCCAATGAAACATTGTTTTGCTCATAAAAGCTGATCAAGTCATCCCAATTAAATTTTTCAGGTTCGGTCTGAGTCGGTTTGTGGTTTGTGTTATTTTCAAAAGTCTTTAAAAGGCCTTGTCCGTTTTTTTTCCATAAAACGTACTGCTTTTCGTAAGGAGAGGAACCATTGTCTGAAATTCTTTTGACTAACATTAAAGTGTCAATTCCTTTGGTTTTTAAATCACAAGCGAACGTTTCTGATATTTTATCAATTTCTGCAATTCCAGCTCGATTCCAGATATCATTGAAACCAAACTTCTTAAAATTGCAATCATGTTCTCCATAAGCATAAATTTCGTCCCATCTTTTTTGATGAGCTTCGTTGACATCTAAACTTTCTGGACTAACGATATAAGAGCATTTAATGGGTACATACTTATCCCTGATTTTGAGTATATAAATTATCTCGTTGTATTTGGATTTTGATACAAATACAATTTCTCCAATATCTCCGATTTGCGGTTCATAGCCATTCCAATATTCCTTTCCAGCTGTTTTTTTAATCTCGTCATTTGGCCATTTTATATTATCACTTCCATTCAGTGAGCTATAAATTCCGCCATTATGCCAAATCTTAACTTTTTGTCCGATTAATTCTTTGACATTCTTTATTTCCCCGCAATAATCTATTTTCTCCACAGTCCTTTCTATGTAGGAATAATGATTTTGGCCAGATAGATTCTGGAGAAATAAAAAGGACAATATGATTGTTAGTACTTTCATTTTTCAAATGCCACACAACTATTGGATATGCGTAAACATACGCTTATCTGCACTATGTACGGAAGTGGATTTGCCTGCTCTTCTTTCAATTTTTAAAGCTGCTTAGGCAGTTTGCCGTGTTGCCACTGTAATATTTTACTATTACAATATAAAAAATTTTATTCAAAGCACCAGTGCTTCCTACTTTATTTTAGGCACGATAGACTCAAAAAATGTCGAATGCCAGGCATAAAACAGCCCATTATTACCTTCATCATCCACAAGATGGCTTTAAAAGCTTGAATAAAGGGCAATAACAGTAAAAAAGGTAGCAGTATCAATGAGGCAATATTTGGTATTTCAGTGCAATTTCAATATCCGAATATATCCGCTTATAATCGGGTATATTCGCGTTATAACACGACTACAAGATTTTAAACAAATCTGAATCAGAAACTGGGAAACAGACACAATTCTGACTTATATCCCCGTTACTTCCTTTTAGTATAAAAAGTAGTGCAATTGCTTGGCTGATACATAGAATACAACAAGCAGGTAGCGTTAAGTAAACACCCCTTCTTCGTCTATGGCGTGAGAGGGTTAGGTTCCGGCGCCTGCCCTTCCAGTTCCGTTTTAGGGTTTTGGACGGTGATTTTTGCGTTCTCGGCCCGACCCCGATTTAGCTTTTTGTGTTTGCTCAGGCGGCCTTGCTTTCCCAGGGGACTTTCTTATATTTTGGTCATGATGCGAATTGTCAGAGACGAGGAGGAGTTCCTCTCCCCCCAGGAGCAGGAAGAGATGGAGCGTAGCCTGGAGGAGACCCGGGCGCTGCTGGAAGAGTGCCGCCAGGAGTTGGCCAGCCTGCAGGGGGATAGTCCGGTACAGCATCAGCCTTATAGCCCCCCTCCCTTGAGAAAATAACGACCCGGGTGCCCCTAGAGGCTGTAAGGGCGCATACATTACCGGCCCATTTTCAAGGTTTTGGGGCCATCTCACGCAGCCTGCTGTGCCAAAGGGGCCACCCTCTCCAGCTCTGAGGACGGGATAAGCCAGCGGCTTGGCCGGAGCACGTCCTTCTGGGCTTTTAACGTGCCTCTTTCAATGTAGTGGCGGATCGCTTTGTCCGTCACGTCGATTCCTCTGCTTTTTAGCTCTGCTCTAAACTCTCTTACCGAATAAAACGCTCTCATTTCCATCAATAATTAAGGTGACAACAAAATTTTACTGCTCTTTCGTTACACGCTATCGCTTTATCTTTCTCAAGTCACTTGCCTACATACTGCACCACATCTACCCGCAATTCCACATCACATCTCCAATCGCTCCATCTCGCGTTATCTATTCTCTCTTTTAATTTCCCTATAGTACAAGCCCGTACTCAACCGTCAACACCACATCCACTTAGCTCCAATAAACTTCGACACACGTACGCTACAAAATCCATAATGCTCACAAGTACACCTCACCTAAGTCACCGTCACTCAATACTCGCAACTCCAGCCACATCACGTCCTTCTTCGTCCTTCAACGTACCTCTTCGTCCCTATAACAGGGGACATTTCTAGGAATACACACACAGTTCTCCCTTAGGGGTGGGGGAACTGTCTGGGGAAACATTTCTGAGGTTTCCACACGCACCCGGAGACAAACAACCAAAAATCCCAGGGCTTGCGAATCGTTGCGCCGTCCATCGGTTGTTGCGCACCTTGCTCGCCGCTTTCGCTTTGTTCTCGGCTGTGGCTCTGAGCGCTTCTAGCCACGGGTAATGATCATGCGGAACAGAGACTACGGACAGATACACATGAACATGCTGGATGTTTAGCCTAAAGCTGAGAGAATCCAACCAAACTCCTCTTTCCTTTCACTACAGTATAGGAAAAAAGGGTGCAGGAGGTTAGTGCGGGAAGTGAATTTTTTTGCGGGTGCGTGGGGGAGACGGGGTGGGGCTGGCATGTCCACGGGCAAGAGACCTGCTGGCAGGCAGTGTCGTGTCAGGCGACCAGGAAGTGCGGAGGAGAGCCCAGGGCCAGCGGCGGCAGATAGCCCTGAAATGGCACAGGAATGCCGCGAAAAAGAGCGCTTATGGCGATTTCATGTGCCAGGTGGGAGTGAACTATGGCCTGAGGGAGAAGGCTAGCCAGAGGGCTAAAAAACGGATCTGGAAAGCTTTTTGAGTGCTGTCGTGCCTACTGGCGGACTTGCCCTTCTGCGCGCCAAGCCCAGCGTAGCGGCGCTGTCTCTTGCGCCTTTTTTGACATAGACGTAAATTGTGCGGTCAAACAGGCGCGCTGTGCCCTGTGGAGAGGGAGTGGCACTTGGGGTGATGCCGTACGTTTCCTGGTGTGGCTAAGTGGCCTTTGCGTACGGAATCCTCTTACGTACTGTATCAGTATCAGTAATTAGTGTACTGTATTATAAATACCCCCTCCCCCTCTCCACCACCATATATGTGTTCACTTTTTTCAGTGTCCCTAAGGGCGCAGGCAAGGGACGCAAGGGTATAAAGGGATCAAGACTTTGCTATGTACATCTATCTTCCGCAGGAGGTCGTCGACTGGGTCGACAGAGATTTCAACGGGCTTAAAGAGCTCGTATTAGGGGGCGGCGGGAAGTGGAGCCGCACCGTAGAGAAGCGGCTAAGGGAGAGGACCCTGTTCCTGATCTGGTACGTTATCACCAGGCGCCTTTTCCCCGCCAAGGGGGAAAACGGGGAGCGGCTCCGGGAGAAGTCAAGCCTGAGGGAGTTCGTCAGCATCCACCGCGACGAGCTCGCCCGCTACGGGGGGAGCACGCACTACTACAGCATCAGGAAATTTCTGGAGCAAGTCCCCGTCTTGGTGGTAAACGAGGCGTACTCGACGGGGCTGCCCGAGAGGAAAAAGGACTCCTTCACGAAGAGCTACAGGCTCGTGGGCGTGGAGTTTTCCTCCCGCTCCATCACCAGGGTGAAGCTCACTGACCCGCACCTGCTCAAAAAGCTTACTGCCGCCAAAGTAGGACAGGTGCCGGAGTACCTGCACCGCTACAGGCGGGAGGTGCTCAGCCGGGTATCGCTTAGCGAGGAGGCGGAGGAGAGCCTGCTGGCTAGCCAGGGGGACTATGAAGAACTTGAGTTCTACCGGGCGATCTACCCGGTCTATAACCTGAGGAGGAGGGACTACCTCAAGCTCGATAGGGAGGGCAGGCTCTACCACCCCTTCAACAGCCTGGACAACAGCCTACGCCGCTTCCTCAGGATAGACAACCGGCCGGAGCAGCCGGACTGGGTGGAGGTGGACGTGTCGGCCTGCTACTTCTTTATCTTCGGAGCTTACCTGGCCTTGGAGGGGAACAGGGGCCGGGACTTGGAGCGCTTCAACGCGATGGCAAGTGGCGGGGACCTCTACACGGCCCTTTACGATTACTGCCTGGGCGAGCTCATGAAGCAGGGGAGAGTGGGGGAGGTAGAGGAACTGGAGGAAAAGTACGGGGGAACCAAGGAACTGGTGAAGAAGGCGATGCTCAGGTCCCTCAACAGAAAGCCTAATAGCAACCTGAGCGCCATCAATCAGCACCTGACCCTGTACCGGGTGGCCCGGGAGTTCTTCCCCACCGTGTTCGGGGAGGTGGAGCGGCTTAACCGCGAGGACAACGCTGTCGTCTACCGCACCATTACCAGGCTGGAAAGCTCGGTCATGGTCGAGTACCTGGTGCCCCGGGCGCTGGACCTGCGGCTGGTCTTCATCACCAGGCACGACGGCGTGATCTGCCAGCGACAAGATTCCGACGCTATCCGGCAGCTGATACAGCAGGGTTTTAAGAAGAGGCTGGGCCGGGAGCCAAGTGTTAAGATCAAGCCCGTTAGGTAGTAATTAGAAGAGTGATTTACTACCTATTTGAATATGGAATGGCATTCATAATGCACACTTTAGAGTCTCATGAGGCCCTTCTGCTTTTGCTGATAACCATAATGGATGCTGGCTCAGCCTCGATTTCAGCAACGGTCCTTTGACGTGCAGCTTTAACCCAATCCGCCAGCTCTTGCTTGACAAAGTATAGCCGCTTGCCTTTCTTAAGGTGGGGTATCGATCTGGAGCTGGTTTTTTCATAGATGGCTGACTTTGATATGTTAAGGTATGCGGCAGCCTCGTCTACTGTTAAAAAATCACCAGATGACTGAGTGCAGTCTGTTTTATCCAGCCGTTCTTGAATGTCCAGCAGGATAGACTCTATACGGTCTATACGCTTCTCAATAATAGCAAAAGGGTTCTCCATCATACGCATTCCATCATTTGTTCCAATGCAAATATATAAAGGAGGTGCCCTGTGTTATTTGCGCTTTACTTGCGTATTATTTGCAAATGATTGTTGAGATGCCTTGCTTATAGCATCGAGTAGCCTTTGTTTGTGGCGTTTAAGTTCTTCACGTTCAGCCGGTCCGGGCGCATCACAGTATCTTTCTACATAGTTAAAGAGGTTCTGTCTGCTACCGATAATATTCCCAAAGGTGGTTTTTAGGGCACTAGTTAGCTGCTCCTTATTGGTAAAATGCTTGTTCATTAAATATCCTAGCTCATTTAACACAACAAGCATGATAGCATACTCTTTTTTTAATTTTACCTTTGAGTACAGCTCTTTCACGATGGGATACACCTTTTTACCATCCTCTGTCAGGTGGTAATAAAAACCGAACTCTCCATTTGAAGAGGGTGCCAGGTCTTGTTGCGGTAGTATTTGTTGAGGTTGTGATTTCTGTAGCGCTTGACCTTGCATAGGAGTTACGTTCGGCACAGAAATTTTTAATAGGGATACAATTTCTTGTTTAAGCTGATATAGAGGATAAAGTGCCATTGAGATAGCTCCATTTAAAAGCCTGTCCTTATCGAGTATCTTTTGTGGTTCATGACCGGGTAAGGAAAGTACTTGGTATGGAGGTTCCTTTCCCTGCAGACTGCATTGCTTTAACGCTTCAACAATTTTGTCCCAATATTCTGACTCTAGTTCATCCCTGCGTACGCAAATGTAGATGTCAACCTCGTGCAGAAGTGCTTTAAGCCTGTGAGGCTGATGGTTGTTTGTGATTTCTTCAATATAATCGAGGATTTCAAATCTATCAAATGCCTCCTCTTCTACTAGTTTTAGAAAATCTGTTAAACCTATTCTAGCTTTCATTGCTTCCTTTGCTGCTTTTCAATTTCCAGAACTGCTTGCCTTAGTCAATAACCAAGGGTGGGGAAAAACAATGTAGAGTAATGCGTTATACTGCCGTTTATCAGGCAGATATAACTGATATACTATATACCCCAAATTTAATGTATTTGTTTTTCCTATTATGTCCTGATACTAAGAATATATGCATGTAAGAGAGCCAAAGAATAGCTTAGGTTAATCTTTTGCTAAAATAAATACAATATCCTATATTTACTTTCTGGTATACCTCTTGAAAACATGCTTAATAAAAAAGCCCTCTCAGAACGTGATATCTGCACAAAGTTCATTACGCCTGCCCTCGCGACAGCTGGCTGGGATATACAGAAGCAAGTGCGGGAAGAGTGGTCTTTCACCGATGGCAGGATCATCGTAAGGGGGCAGAAGTACACCAGGGGCACGAAGAAACGCGCCGATTACGTGCTCTTCTACAAATCCACCATGATAGCCATCATAGAGGCCAAGGACAACAACCACTCCGTAGGCCATGGCATGCAACAGGCCAAGGAGTATGCTGACATTCTGGATATTCCCTTCGTGTACAGCTCCAACGGAGATGCTTTCCTGGAGCACGACACGACTAGAACGGATAGCGAGATAGAACGAGAACTGTTGCTTAGCGCTTTCCCCTCTCCGGAGGAGCTCTGGCAGCGCTACGCCGCCCACAAAGGCCTCACGCCGACGCAGCAGGAAGTGGTGAAGCAGGAGAACCACACTGACGAGACAGAGCAAGCGCCGCGCTATTACCAGCAGATCGCCATTAACCGCACGATAGAGGCTGTGTCCAGAGGTGACCGCCGCATGCTGCTTGTGATGGCCACCGGCACCGGCAAAACTTACACCGCCTTCCAGATTATCTGGCGCCTCTGGAAGACGAAGACCGTGAAACGGGTGCTTTTCTTGGCAGACCGCAACATACTGGTGGACCAGACCAAAACAGGCGACTTTCGCCCCTTTGGCTCGGACATCATGACCAAGATTGAGAAGCGGCAGGTGGACAAGTCTTACCAGATTTACTTTGCACTGTACCAAGGACTGACGGGAACCGAAGAGGAGAAAAACATCTTCAAGCAATTCTCTCCAGACTTCTTTGACATGGTGGTGGTGGACGAGTGTCACCGCGGTAGTGCCAGCGAGGAGTCTGCCTGGCGGGAAGTACTGACATACTTTAAGTCTGCCATACACCTGGGGATGACCGCCACCCCTAAGGAGACCAAAGATACATCCAACATCTACTACTTCGGGGACCCGCTCTATACCTACTCGCTCAAGCAAGGTATAGACGATGGCTTCCTGGCCCCTTACAAGGTGGTACGCATCAGCCTGAACGTGGATGAGGGCTACCGCCCGGAGAAGGGCAAACGGGACAAGTATGGCTACGAAGTGGAGGACCGGGAGTACAATACCCGCGACTTCGACCGAAACCTGGTGATAGACCAGCGGACCAAGAAGGTGGCCCGTAAGATAAGCGAGTACCTGAAGCAGACAGATCGGATGGCTAAAACCATTGTCTTCTGTGTGGACACCGAACACGCAGAGCGGATGCGCCAGGCGCTGGTAAACGAGAATAGCGATATGCTGCAGAAGTACCCCTATTACGTGGTACGCATTACTGGCGATGATGAGGTTGGCAAAAAGGAGCTGTATAACTTCTCGTCTGTAACAGAAAAACAGCCGGTGATTGCAACCACTTCTAAACTGCTGACCACGGGGGTGGACACTAAGATGGTCAAGCTGATCGTGCTTGACTCGGGCATACAGTCCATGACGGAGTTCAAGCAGATCATTGGCCGTGGCACCCGCCTGCGCGAGGACGACGGCAAGGTATACTTCACCATCCTAGACTTCCGGCAGGTAACCAAGCTGTTTGCCGATCCTGACTTTGACGGACCTCCCGAGATGGTGTATGAACCCGGTGAGGATGACTCTCCTGTGCCTCCTACAGGAACAGGCGGTGGCGGAGAAGAACTGCCGGACGGAAAGCCGATACCGGGCGAAGGGGCTGGTGATACAGGTAGTGACCCAGAGCCTGACAAGCCGAGGAAGTACTACATCAACGATGTGGCGGTGAAAGTGATTAACGAACGGGTACAGTACTACGGAGCGGACGGAAAACTCATCACTGAATCACTGAAGGATTACTCCCGCACGAAGCTGCTGAGTGAGTATGCTTCGCTGGACGACTTCCTGGTGAAGTGGAAGGCCAGTGAGCGCAAGGAGGTCATCATCAACGAGCTGGCCGAGAAAGGGGTACTGTTCGAGGAGTTGCAGCATGAGATCGGCAAGGATATGGATGCCTTTGACCTGATCGTCCACATCGCGTTTGACCGACCGCCCCTTACACGCAAGGAGAGAGCGGAACAGGTGAAGAAGCGCAACTACTTCGAGAAGTATGGCACTGATGCCCGTGAGGTGTTGCAGACACTGCTGGACAAGTATGCCGATGAAGGTATAAGCTCTCTGGAGAACAATACTGTGCTGACCGTAAAGCCGCTGAACCAGCTTGGCACCCCTATTGAAATAGTGCGCCGCTTCGGTAAGAAGGCTGACTTTGAGAAGGCGATTAACGAACTGGAGCAGGAGCTTTACAAAACAGCATAACAAATGGACGTACTAAACGAGCTGGAGTTGCAGAAAGCTTACCTGAAGCTGGTTCGCGACCCAGAGGTAGACAAACTAGAACTGGCGCTTAACAAGCCTAACATATTTTCCATACTCTCCATAGGGCATATGGAAATACGCCACTCCAATTTCCTGGGCTGGCTTCTTGACCCCAAGGAAAGCCACGGGCTAAATGATATGTTTCTGAAGCGGTTCCTAAGGGAGATCTTCTTTGATGGAAAAATAGAAGGGCTTTACCCTATTGATGCAGAGCGGCTAAACTACCAGAATGTTGAGATCAGAAGGGAGTGGAGAAACATCGACCTATTTATTAAGTTTTCTGACCTGATTATCTGCATCGAAAACAAGATCTGGTCGAAAGATCATTCCGAGCAGCTTAGCCGCTACAAGGCTATTGTCCATGAAGAGTACCCAGATACGAAGATTAAGAAGGTATTTGTGTACCTGACTCCGTACGGCGGTGCCAGCTCCCATGAGCAAGACACTTACGCTTTCATATCTTACCAGCACATTATACAGATTCTGGATCGTATCTTGTCCGTCTATAAGGACTTTATTGCACCACAGTCCTCCTATTATATTCAAGACTACATTAAATCGTTAAAACGCAATCTTATGGGCAGCGATGTAACCAATGATATGGCTAGAGAAATTTACCTCAACCATAAGAAACTGCTGGACTTTATCTTCGAGAACAAACCGGATCATACCGATGAATTCACAAATCTGCTAGGGTCATATCTGAGAAATAACGGATATAGCTTAGGCTCAACAGCAAAACACTATGTGAGGTTCTTACCAAATGCACTGAACCCTCTTGTACCTAGGTACAAAAAAGTTAAATCTGGTTGGGCTAAGAAAGAGGCTTTCCAATTTGAATTTCAGCTGGATAAAGATAAACTCATTTTCAAAGCCACAGGCGCTCCTTCAGGGCCAAACAGTGCATATAAAGAGAAGTTAACCGAAATTATGAATGGAGTTGATGGTGTGAGAGGAAACCAGGATAAGAGCTGGCAGAGCTTCTTCAGGGAAGAAGTGAAAATGGACATCGAGGAGCTGATGCGGAATGATCCTAAAACCAGACCTGCAGAATTTCAAACCTTCTGGAATGGCAAAGTTTACCCGATCATAGAAAAAGTAAAAGGTGCTATGCTTGCTCATAAAGAGGAGCTGATGGCCTTAAAACAAGAAGTAGAACAATAAAAATTACGCTTACAAATACATTTACATGAGTAACCTTTCAGGTATAATTAAATCCATCCGCGACATCATGCGCCAGGATGCGGGAGTGGACGGGGATGCACAGCGTATCTCCCAGATGGTGTGGATGCTTTTTTTGAAAGTTTTTAGCGACAAGGAAGAAGAGTGGGAACTGACTATAGACAACTATAAATCGCCGATACCTGCCAAGCTGCAGTGGAGCAACTGGGCTGCCGATGAGGAAGGTATGACCGGCGACGAGTTGCTCGACTTTGTGAACAACGAGTTATTCGAGACGCTGAAGAACCTTGACGTGGCACCGAAGACCGACCCGCAGGGATGGATCGTGAAGCAGGTGTTTGAGGATACCTACAACTACATGAAGAGCGGCACGCTGATCCGTCAGGTGATCAACAAGATCAACCAGATCGACTTCAACTCTTCTTCGGACCGACACCTGTTTAACGATATTTACGAGAACATGCTCAAGGAGCTGCAAAGCGCCGGCTCCTCGGGCGAGTACTATACCCCGCGTGCCGTAACGCAGTTTATGGTAGACATGACAGCTCCGCAGATAGGTGAAAGCGTGCTGGACCCTGCCTGCGGAACGGGCGGCTTCCTGACCTGCGCCATTGAGCACGTGCGCACCCAGCTGAGCAACCCAAGCGACATACAGACGCTGCAGGAAAGCTTTCAGGGTGTAGAGAAAAAGCCGCTGCCGCACATGCTGGCCACTACTAATCTGATGCTTCATGGCATGGATGTGCCGGTGATCCGCCACGATAACCTGCTGGTGCGGCCTTACGATAGTTGGGGGCCGAAAGACCAGGTAGATATTGTGCTGAGCAATCCGCCTTTCGGGGGAACCGAGGAAGAAGGCACTGACGCTAACTTCCCGCCCAAGTTCAAGACGAAGGAAACTGCCGACCTGTTTATGGCCCTGATCATGCGCCTGCTTAAAGACAACGGACGCGCTGCGGTGGTACTGCCCGACGGTACGCTGTTTGGCGAGGGTGTGAAAACGCGCATCAAAGAGGAGTTGCTGAGCAAGTGTAACCTGCACACCATCGTGCGCCTGCCCAACGGCGTGTTTAACCCTTACACCAGCATCAAAACCAACCTGCTGTTCTTCACCAAAGGCCAGCCTACCAAAGACGTTTGGTACTTCGAGCACCCCTACCCCGCCGGGCAGAAAAGCTACAACAAGGGCAAGCCGATCAACATAAAGGAGTTTGACCTTGAAAAGGCTTGGTGGCATAACCGCGAGGAGAACGAGTACGCCTGGTGCGTGCCGGTGGAGGAAATCGTGGCTCGCAACTACAACCTCGACATCAAGAACCCACATGCCCCGGAAACGGCTCTTGGCGACCCGAACGAGCTACTGGCACAGCTGCAGCAAACGGCACAGCGCGTAAAGGCGCTGCAGCAGGACATTGTAAATGCATTGGAAGAATCCCTGTTAAGCTAAGCCGCGCATGTTACTACTGGAACAATTCGAAAACCTGACGCTGCACCCTAAAAATGCAGCCAGGCTAAAAGAACTCGTCCTGCAGCTGGCCGTGCAGGGAAAACTGACCGAAAACTGGCGCAGGCAAAACCCGGATGTAGAGCCTGCCGCAGAACTGCTGAAACGCATTGAAGCGGAGAAGGCACAGTTAGTGAAGGAGAAAAAGATTAAGAAGGAGAAACCGTTGGAGCCAATTTCAGAGGATGAAGCACCTTATACTTTGCCAGAAGGATGGATGTGGTGTAGGCTTCAAGATTGTTTAGACGTGAGAGATGGCACACATGACACACCAAAATACCATCCTGAGGGAATTCCACTAGTTACAAGTAAGAACATCTCTTCTGGAAAGTTAAGCCTTGAAAATGTAAAGTATATTTCTCAAGAAGATCACATTGAGATTTCTAAGAGATCTAAAGTAGATAAGGGTGACATACTCTTTGCTATGATTGGTTCTATAGGGAATCCTGTTATTGTTGATGTAGAGCCAAACTTTAGTATAAAGAACGTAGCTCTTTTCAAGTATTTCATTGAGAATTCCCCAGCACCTTATTATCTATTGCTATACTTAAACCATGCACAAGTGGAAATGAAGAATTCTGCCACTGGTGCGGTACAATCATTTGTATCACTCAGTGGGTTAAGGCAATATCCTTTCCCCCTACCTCCCCTTGCCGAGCAGGAAGCCATTGTGGCGCGGGTGGAAGAGCTGATGCAGAAAATTGAGGAGCTGGAGAAGCAAACGGCAGAACGCATACAGCTGAAGCAGCACCTGGGAGCCGCCGCCTTACAACAATTAACTGCCGCCACAGACGAGGAACTGGAGCAAAACTGGTTTTTCCTGAAGCAGCACTTCCATACGATGTTTGATGATGCCGCGAACGTAAAAAAGCTCCGCGAAACCATCCTTCAGCTGGCTGTACAGGGCAAACTCACTGCCAACTGGCGCACCCAGAACCCTACCACCGAGCCAGCCTCCGACCTCCTGAAACGCATTCAGGCAGAGAAGGCGCAACTGGTAAAGGAGAAGAAGATCAAAAAGGAAAAACCGCTGGAGCCGATTGCAGAGGATGAAGTGCCTTATGCTTTGCCGGAGGGTTGGGTTTGGTGTAGAATGGCAGACATTGCGAGCAAGCTTGGAGCAGGAAGCACACCTAAAGGAGGCAAGGAAGTATACGTGGAAGAAGGTATACCTTTCTTACGCTCACAAAATGTTTATGATGATGGTCTTCGGTTAAATGGCGTAGCACAAATTACAGAGGCTGTTCATCAGAAGATGTCTGGTACACATGTTCAGCCGAAGGATATACTACTTAACATCACAGGCGGCTCTATAGGTAGATGCGCGTTGGTCGCAGATGATTTTGATACTGCCAATGTAAGCCAGCACGTAGCCATTATAAGACTGGTTGACTCAGGTATAAGAAAGTATATTCACTACCTGATGACATCAGAAATGATACAGCGCCTAATTATGGATGTACAAGTAGGTGTTTCGCGTGAAGGGTTAAGTATGACTAAGCTTCGTGAGTTCCTCATTCCTCTTCCTCCCCTTTCTGAACAGAAAGCCATTGTTGCCAAAGTAGACCAACTGATGCAGCTGTGTGACCAACTGGAGCAGCAGATTCAGCAGTCAAAACAAGAAGCAGAGGCGCTGATGCAGGCGGTGGTGCAGGAGGCTTTGCAGGTGCAGGAAGAGGTAGAGCTATGAAAGTATCATTCATCTTAGGAGCTGGTTTTTCCTTCAATGCTGGCTTACCCATGGCAAAGGATATTTGGGATAGATTAACTAATCCTGAAATCGAGGAGATGACACTCTGTTTAGGCTCTAGTGAATGGAAATGGGCTGACTTGACATCTGGTCCAGATTTACATAATGGTCGTTTAAGCTTCGAACGAGTGCCTATAACTCTATTACTAAAGAATGCAATTGCAACATTTCAGGCTACATCACCTCCCGAAGAGCATAATTATGAAGCCTTTTATGCTTGGATTTGGGAAATAGATGATGAGGGTGAAGTATGGCAAAATATAAAGCAGCAAACGGCAATTGAAGTCAGAGATAAGTTTCCAGATAGCGACGTCCTTCAGGGTATCTCTTTAAGCACGAAAAACTTACTCTTCTGCCTTGTGCACTTAATAGATGATTTATTGTGGCCCCGTAAGCCGCTTCAAGAGTATTCAGATCTGTATGCTCCATACTTGAGCTTGATGAGTAATCAAGAACATGACGTACGAATCTACACATTAAATCACGACCGCATTGTTGAAAAGCTATTAGACAGGTGGTGGCTCAAATACTCAGATGGGTTTACAATCGAAAATAGTCCGCTTATCGATCCTAACGATGATCCTGTGTCTATATTCGGCAATTCTTTTGAAGAGCGCATTAAGCTTTACAAACTTCACGGTAGCATAGATCAGCACCTGTACGTCTATGCAAACGAAACGGATAAAGCTGGAGAGTATGACTACTTTAAGACCTTGGATTACCACACAAAGCATTCGGCTAAATATGTTGATGCTTCAGGAGAGGTCAGACAGCATCATAACTTTTACATTGAGCCTCGCTTCATTACAGGCAGGAACAAACTGGTTTTGATTAAAGAAGACTACATGTATACTGCTTTATATGAGGCTTTTAAAAATGATCTTCCTGGATCTGATCTACTAATTATAAATGGCTATTCATATCTAGACCCTCATGTAAATGATGTGATTGAGAGGTCTAGAGATTCTATTGGTAAGATAATCAACATCAATCCAGGAACTACTTTTCCTCTTGAGCACTCCAATTTTATGAATATCAACCCTCTAAATGAGGCTATCATACTTGACTAAGTAAGTCCAACTCTTCAATCTACCTCTGATGATCAAAAAAATCTACATCAAGAACTTTCGCTCTATTAAAGAACTAACAATAGAGCCTAGTAACTTATGTGCTCTAGTCGGTCCTAACAGCGCTGGGAAGACTAATGTTCTTAAGGCAATAGATTTAGTCATTGGAGAGGGATGGACCACAAAAGCAAAGGTTGCAAGAGAGTTATTCAATGATCCTGATCAGGAAATAGCCATAGACATAGAGTTTACAGAAGACATTCCCCACTCCTACTACAGCGAAACATATAATGTTTACCGTGCGACTTTAAGAATGAATTTGTATCCTAATTTATCATGCGAGACAAGATTACATGTACGAGAAAGTGACAAGTCTTTGTATGTTAATGAAGAGTTCAAAAAGAATTGCCACTTCATCTACTTTCCATCTAGCCGAGAGCTAAGCGCGCAAATGAGAATAAGCAACTGGACTTTGTTAGGAAAGCTAATGAAGATTGTCTATGATAACTATGTAAATTATTATACTTCTGAGGAAGATTTGAAAGAAGTTTTCAAGGGATTAATGCTTGCTCCTAAGGATTTTTTAGAAGCAGACTTTGATCAAAGTAACATTACTTTTCACAAGTTTTCCAGCACATTTGATAAGTACTGTAAGCTTAATTCAGCTGGCATCGCCAATTCATTTTCACCGGAGCTCAATATTTACAACCTCAATTGGTTCTACAAAACACTTCAAATTTCCGTCACAGAGTCCACTAGCGACAAAACATTCGATTGCGAAGAGTTAGGGTCTGGTATGCAAAATCTGATTCTATTATCAATCTTTCAGACGTACGCCGAGTTAATGGGTGGCAAAGTGATATTTGGGTTAGAAGAGCCAGAAATATACTTGTACCCGCAGGCACAGAGGGCTCTTTACAAGAACTTCCAAAAGCTGTCCGAGCAATCACAAATATTATATACTACACATTGCCAAAACTTTGTGGATGCTGCTAGAGCTTATGAAGTAGTGATGCTTAAGAAAGATTCTAACGGCACTAGCTGTAATATTAGGGCGTCTTTCATGACTAAAATGCAGGCAGAGAAAGAAAGGTTTAAAATTTTCACCCAATTTAATACAGAGAGAAATGAGCTGTTTTTCGCCAAGAAGGTAGTTTTAGTTGAAGGAGATACAGAAAAGATGATGATCTCTACACTTTGCGAATACCATTGGAAAATAGATCTTGACACGCTTGGTATCTCAATTATTGAATGTGGTGGGAAATCCGGAGTCCTCTATTTTGCAGGAGTATGCAAACTCTTAGGTATAACAGAACACTTTGGCCTGTGGGATAAGGATAAAGACGTCGAGAAAAAGGGGCTTCTAGATGAGATGCTGAAGAACGGTAATGGGTATGAATTCAACCCAAATCTTGAAGCTTTTATTAATACTATAGATGAAAATGCAGAGCTATCTTCATCGTCAGGCAATAAGATCAAACGGATACATGATTGGGTAATAAACTGCCATCCAGAGAATATACCTTCTGAGTTTGATGCACTTAAGAAGTTTATTGTAGGTGAAGAAGCTAATAAAGTGCTGGTAGAAGAAAATTATAGTGACAGCATCTCCAGTACAGAAGAATCAGATGGAGCTTTAACAGCAATATAGCTCCCATGCATGAAGCGAAATCAAGTCAGAACAGCTCACCTACCACATGAAAAGTAATTCAACATCACCACTTCTACGCCCAAAAGTTTTAGACGTCTTGCTTCGTTGCTTAAAGCTTTATACTCAAGCTGTACTACAGTCTGATTGGGCCAAAGATGAAAAGTATAAGTTTGAATTCGCCTATTGGCTAACCTCAAGGATTAACTTCCAAAGTCAGACAGATCAAGAAGTTCTTGATCTATGCATTGAGAGCCAGCAGCAACGTTATACAGAGTCAAAGGGGGTTAATTTCATCCTTTCTGCAGGAAGAGAAAAAAGAAGCGTCTTCATAACCATGAACGATGTCTTACTCTTCAGAAAGGTAGCGAATGGCGGTTCTTTAACAGCCTCAGATCTGGATACTAGAGGCATGAGCTTTACCGGGCTAAGTAGTTGGCTTGGGACTCTCTTTCCTGAAACTTATGCCCCAATTGCTGCTAAGGAGGAGATTGATGCCTTTCGTAAAATCTGGGATAACCCAGATTTACCGCTAAAGGGGTACAAGGGCTTTTCCGCCAATCAACCTTATGGTCAAGCTCTGGTAGTATTTATTGAAACTCATGGGAAAGAAGCAGCAGTTGCATATATGAAGGAGTTAAATATCACCTCCCCATCAAGGCTCTTCTACAACTGGTTAGCACAAGACTTTACCATCTATATAAAGCGAGAACTTATTGATAAAGGCTTATTCCCTCAAGCCTCCTCAATTCCACAATCTTCAGCCACTACTATGCAGCAGAATAATTTCTCCTTTAACACAATTCTCTACGGTCCTCCGGGCACAGGAAAAACATATAATACAATTGAGCTTGCCGTTGAGCTGGTTACAGGTAGGAAGAATGCATCTCACTCCGAAAACAAAAAGACATTCGATCTATTGAAGAAGGAGGGCCAAATAGAGTTCATCACCTTCCACCAAAATTACTCTTATGAGGATTTCGTGGTTGGCATAAAACCAGACCTGGATCATGCTGACCTAAAGTTCCGGAAGAATGAGGGCATCTTCTACAAGATCTACGAAAGGGCAAGGCTATCCTATGAAAAGCAAGACGATAAAAAGAAAGACCACACTAAGTCACAGGCTCAAGCGAGCAATTCGAATTTTCTAAAACCTTTTGAGGAGGTCTTTAAGGAATACTTCAGTCCTCTGATAAAAGATAGGCAAGAGATCAAAATTACGATGAAATCCGGAAAGACTTTAACGGTCAGAGAGATTGATGGGGACCGTGTCAGACTTCGGTATCACGACGGATCAGAACAGCACTCATTAGGCAAGGACCTCCTCAAACAAGCATATGAAAACCGTAAGGCATTTGAGAATAAAGAGATAGTTGATAATGGCTATATTACCTACTACAGGTATGTCTTAGAGGAGCTTTGGAAAAAAGGCAAGCAATTTGGTACAACTAAGCAGTCTAGCACAGTTGAACAACCTAATACTGTACCGCAGCTAAAAAAATATGTCCTGATAATTGACGAGATCAACAGGGCTAACATCTCCCGCGTGTTCGGGGAACTGATCACGTTGCTGGAGGAAGACAAGCGCCTGGGAGCCGAGAACGAGCTGAGGCTTACGTTACCGAACGGAGAGCAAGACTTCGCTCTTCCTCCAAACCTCTACATCCTCGGCACCATGAACACGGCCGACAAATCTATTGCGCTGGTGGATATCGCCTTGCGCAGAAGGTTCGAATTCAGAGGTTACTACCCTACAAAGTCAGTTATAGACAAATTGTCCGCAGAGGGTAAACTGCACGACGATGTGCCTGGCCTGCTGGCGGCTCTCAACAAGAAGATATTCGATAAGAAAGGAGCAGGCTTCCTGGTTGGCCACGCTTATTTCATCAACAAGATCACAGACCACGACCTACTTACTACCCTGAAGCGTAAGGTTATTCCGCTGCTTATGGAGTACTTTTCTGGAAAGATTGATTTGGTACGCGACTTGTTCAGCAACAGCGGGTATGACGTTAGCTACGACACGGACAACTACGACTGGACAATAACCAAAGCCTAGGTATGCTGTTTGAGTATAGTGCTTTTCACCCGCTTGGCAACCTAAACAGAAAGAAGCTGGAGGCGTTCCTGCAGCAGGTATGGAAGGGCCGCTATGTCGCCTACGCTGCAGAGTTTCTGGAGGAGAGCGCTACCCCGGACGAAGAGAAGCAGTACCAGCCGTTTCTGAGGTTCGATGGGAACGAGTTCAGAACCCAGAACTTTATAGGCTTTATCCAGCAGGATGGGGAAACCATCGAGATCTACCCTAAAGTCTTCAAAAGGACGCCTTCTGCCAGCAAGGAACTCGTGCTGGACCACATCTTCTACTGGTTCAGCTACTGCAGCAAGCTTCATTTCCCCGTTCTAGAAACTGCTTTAGACAAGCGGGACGCGGACTCCCTGCCAGAGCTGTTAATCTGGCATTTTGCCAACTACACCGCAGAGGTCATAGCTACGCAGCCCTACAGCCAGTATGAGGAGGTGACAGAGGTGCTTTACTCTCCCAAAGGCAGGATAGACTTCAGCGCCTATATCCGCAACGGGATCACGAGCGGCAACTATCACCACATCGACTGTGTGCACGAGCCGTTACTATACGATAACACGCTCAACCGTGTAATCAAGTATGTGTGCCGCCTGCTGCAAAACAGCGTTAACCTCGCCAGCACGCAGTCGCTGCTGCAGCAGATAACATTTCTACTGGACGAGGTGGAGGACGTGCCATGTGCTGCGTCTGATCTGGACACCGTATCGCTTAACCCGCTCTTCACGGAGTACGAACCAATAATTGAATGGTGCAAGCGCATACTCAACCAGCAGCTTTACTCTTCCAGTGCATATGACAGCCTGCAGTGGTCTTTGCTGCTGCCGATGGAGTATGTTTTTGAGGATTTTATAACCGGCTTTATCCGGAAGCATTTTGGCAACGTCTACAAGGTGCATGCACAGAAGTCTGACCTCTACTTTTCCGCAAGCCCGAGAGCCTTCCAGATGCAGCACGACATCTTTCTGGAGCACAGAAAGACAGGGGAGAAGATAATCATCGATACCAAGTACAAGCCTCGCTGGGATTTGAATCAGGCTGATGTAAAGCAGGGAGTGGCGCAGTCGGATATGTACCAGATGGTCAGCTATGCTTACAGAAGGGGCTGCAGCAATGTAATTCTTCTTTATCCGAATACATCGGAGAAATTAGCTGATGCGCATACTTTCAGCATTCCCTCAGGCTCTGGAGATAGTAGCGTAAACGTTAAAGTATGCGAGGTGCCTTTTTGGAGTAGAAGCGACTATAGAAAGGTAGAGAAAGACTTAAGAGTTATTCTAGACAACGTCTTGCAGTATTAGACACCTGCTTCCTTAATTAAACATCATCAGTCAAAATGTATGCAAATTGTATGTACATAAAAAAAGCCACTTAGCGATTTTACTCGTAAGTGGCTGATTTTCAAGTGGTCGCGAAGGGAGTCGAACCCCTAACCTTCTGATTCGTAGTCAGATGCTCTATCCAGTTGAGCTACGTGACCATTTTTCCGTTATGGTGATGCAAAGTAAAGGCCTTTTTTCTTGCGATGCAAGCCCTAAAGCGAATTTTTCTCAATTTTTTGCTGTCGCTTTTCGAAGTGCACGCTTCAGGGCGTGATCAAAAATAAAGTATAATCCACCTATTGATATGATTACCAGCGCGATCATCAACAGTTGACTTCCTTTGTTGCTGCCGGGGTCCTGCAGTAATTTTATGACGTCGCTGGCCTGCGTACCTACCCAGAAGAAGAAAAGCGTGCGGGGCAACATCCCTACAATGCTTGCCAGAAAAAAGCGGGTCTTGTCAACCTGGAGCAGTGAGAGCACAAAATTCATAAGCGCGAACGGCAGTACGGGCGAAATGCGGGTTAGAAAGATCAGGCTCCAGCTTTGGTTGCGGAGTTCCTGCATCAGGTACATCGTTTTCTCGAAGCGGTTTAGAAAGGCCATCATCTTGCCATGGTCGATAAGCCGCGCTAAGGTATAGCCGATGAGCGAAGCGATGCCATAGGATACCACTACCCCGGCAAAGCCTGGCCAACCCAAGTAAAAACCGCTCACCAACGCCACAAACGTTGTCGGGGTGAGAGCCAGTGACATGGTAATGGAAATTACGACAAAATAAAGGAGCATCTGTGGCCAGCTCAGGTCCTGGAGCAGGGTTTCGTGCTGGTACAGGTATACAGCCGCCGAGGAGCTGACAACCAGCGGCACAATAACCAACAGCAGCATAGAAATAAACGAAGACGCGTTTTCCCGTATAAAAGTCCGCAGCATGGACAGTTTAAGCATAATAGGCGTTTTAGTCAAAGATAGAGCCTTGCAGCCAAAGATTTTGCTGAAGGTATACGTAGATTGCAGTACAGGCAATAAAATATTTAGGATCTGTGCTAAGAAGCGCGAAGCTCACAGCAGTCATTTAACTCCTGTGGTGTAAATTTATTAACTTGCATCAAATCATTTATCCATAAAATAGATACTATGAAATTCGGAACAAAAGCTATACATGCCGGTGTGGAACCGGACCCAACCACAGGCGCTATCATGACGCCCATCTACCAGACTTCCACTTACGTTCAACGTTCGCCGGGCGACCACAAGGGCTATGAGTATTCACGTACACACAACCCGACACGTACCGCCCTGCAAAACGCACTGGCCGAGTTGGAAAACGGTAAACATGGCCTTTGTTTCTCTTCAGGTATGGCTGCTATCGATGCCATTATCAAAATGCTGAAGCCGGGCGACGAAGTAATTTCGACCAACGACCTGTACGGCGGGAGCTACCGCATCTTCACCAAAATTTTTGCCAACTACGGTATCAAGTTCCACTTCACCGACATGAGTGACCTGAGTAAGGTAGAGGCGCTGGTAAACGAGAATACCCGCATGATCTGGGTAGAGACGCCGACCAATCCGCTGCTCAACATCATCGACATCAAGGGCTGCGCCGTCGTTGCCAAAAAGCACAACCTGTTGCTGGTAGCCGACAACACCTTTGCTACCCCGTTTCTGCAGACCCCTCTTGATATGGGAGCTGACATCGTGATGCACTCGCTCACCAAGTACATGGCCGGTCACTCGGATGTGGTGATGGGCGCTGTGATCGTGAAAGATGACGAGTTGCACGAGAAACTGGCTTTTATTCAGAACGCCTGCGGTGGCACGCCTGGTCCGCAGGACTGCTTCCTGGTATTGCGTGGTCTTAAAACCCTGCATATCCGGATGGAGCGCCACTGCGAAAACGGACGCGCTGTAGCCCAGTACCTCAAGAACCATGAGAAGGTAGAGAAGGTATACTGGCCGGGCCTGGAAGACCATCCCAGCCATCGCGTTGCTAAAGAGCAGATGCGTTCGTACGGCGGCATGGTTTCGTTTGTTCTGAAAGGTGATAAGATGGAAGACGCTATTGCTGCGCTGGAGCGCTTTAAGTATTTCGCTTTGGCTGAGTCACTGGGTGGTGTGGAATCGCTTTGCGGGCATCCTGCCTCTATGACGCACGCCAGTATACCTAGCGCCGAACGCCTGAAGGCTGGCCTGAGCGACTCACTGATTCGCCTGAGTGTAGGTATAGAAGACATTGAAGACCTGCTGGCTGACCTGGAGCAGGCTATCGGATAATCATAAAAATGACTGAAAGGTATAGCCGTTCCGCGCACAAGTGGGGCGGCTATTTTTCGTAAGGTAGAGGTATAGATGGAAGAGCAACACATCTTGTTCTGGGAAAAGCAACGGTTCACGCAGTTCTGGCTATGGGCGCTGCTGCTGGGACTAGCGGCCATCCTGCTGGCTGGTTTTGTGTACCAGGTACTGCTGGGTGGTACCTTTGGCAACCGGCCTGTGTCGGATGTGCAGCTAAGTATCATGGCGGCACTGATCGGCTTCGGACTTCCTTTCTTTTTCTATTGGATGACCTTGATCACCGAGGTAAAGCCAGGTATACTGCAGGTGCGTTTCCGGCCTTTTCATCTGAAACCGGTGCGTATACTTTTGCATACCGTGCGCGATTTTGAGAAGGTAATGTATGATCCAATCCGTGAATACGGTGGCTGGGGTATACGCTGGGGAGCAAAAGGCAAAGCTTACAGCATGTCGGGCAGAGAAGGGGTGTTGCTGCGCTTCTATAATCAGCAACCGCTCCTGATTGGCTCGAAGCGTGCCGGAGAGTTGTTTGCGGCTATAGAACAGGCCAAGGCTCAAGGCAAAGGTATAGCGGACTGAATTGACAGGTATAGCAAGGTATAGCAAGGTATAGTAGGTATAGAAAAGGCCGCTGTTCGATAGGAGCAGCAGCCTTCTTATTCTATGTAGATATAGCGGTTTACTTGATATTCTGGATGCCCAGGATCTTGTAGATTTCCGTGAAGTCAGGTGTCAGGATGATTTCGGTACGGCGGTTCTTGGCTTTGGCGGCAGGCGTGCGGCCTGTGTCAATCGGCTGGAAGAAGGCACGTCCGGCCGGTGTGATGCGGTCAGGTGACAGCCCACGCTTGGCCATCAGGCGGGTAATTTCGGTTGCACGCAGCACGCTCAGGTCCCAGTTGTCGGCGATGTCCTTGGTGCCTGGCCGAACCTCCACGTCATCGGTGTGGCCTTCTACCATCACGCCTACGCTCTGGTTTTTCTTCAACACATCCACCAATTGGTCGAGGGCTTCCTTTCCTGTGTTGTTTACCTTTGTGCTGCCTGTGGCGAACAAAAGCTTGTCGGACATAGATACGTATACCTTGCCGTCTTTGATGTTCACGCTCAAATCGCCTTGGTTAAAGCCGGAAAGCGCGGTATTTACTTCGTTGCGCAGATCGTCCAGAATCTTCTTCTGATCGTTCATGGCGCGCTCCAGTTCCGCCAGTTTCTGCTCACGCTCTCGCAGTGTGCTGTTCAGTTCTTTTTCCTTATCGCGGCTGGCAGCTTGTTCGCGTTCAAGGGCCTCCTTGCTGGCTTTCAGCTCGTCGTACTTTTTAGAAGAAACGCATGATGACATTAAGGCGCCACATAACAGTAGTGATAATGATGCTTTCGTGAAATTAGCTTTCATGTGTGTTTAGGTGTTAATTGATCAGGTTGTTTGTAATTGATTTTACGGGCAACTATGGAACAGAACGAAAAACGAGGCTTATAAGTATAAACCGGCTCAGTTCCGCTCCTTTGTAACCTCCATTGCTAGGCAAATAGCATGCTAAACCTATATATTATATAGCAGATGGAGAGATAAATGTTTTGGTGTTTTAATAAAAGGCCGGGAAAGAGCGGTTGATGAAGATCTGGTGACTTGAAAGTTGGAATTGGCTTGAACAGCAGATAAGTGCAGGTATAGAAACAAAGGCAATCGGAATGCTAGTAGCCTTCCTTTAGTATCGATTTTTTACTCATCATTTCTGCGCACCCACTCCAGGGCCTGCTCGCGCTCCATTACTTCAAAGTGTTTTATTTTTGCCGTAGTAAAAGGGCTTGCCATTACAGTGAGCCAGTCCAGCCACCTGCGGTTGCCTACGAGCGCTACTTTCATAAAGTCGCCAGCGTGGCGGAAGTCGAACTTGAGGTCTTCCCAAAGTGCCTGCAGCGAAATTTCCTCGGCATCCTGCAGTTCGGCATATACCCGTATCTTACCGTATTGTTTGATTTTCTCTTCCAGAATCGGTAACATCACTTCGTAGTCATGCCGGTCTATGCTGCCCGCCAGACGAAAAGCAACCAGCTCATCTCGAGACTCTTCAAGTAACTGTAGCATTGGGATCAGGTTTGTCGTCATAAATACGTAACGACGATGACCACGTTCAAGTATAGTATTTAGTTACGGCGATACTTATACCTGTTATTGTACAATATCTGAGCCTATTGGGCAACCAGCATGCTTAGCTGCCGCAGCAATACGTCACGGATAGTAGTGGTACTGCCGTCAGCAAACCGGATGCTGTAAGGCGTGCCCGACGAGGATTCAGAGGCCAGCTTTGTGATGAATCCCTCCGCTGTTTTTATTTTGGATGCATGCTTTTTCCATTTTGAAGACAAGTGCGCTGCAGCCTTTTCAGGGGCAAATTCACTGTTGTTTCGAATAAATGTGGCGCCTTCGAGGGTACGGATGTATTCGATCAGCAGCTGAACTTTCTGGTCTTCAGACATCGTTGCGGAAGAGTTGCTGTTTTCGTAAGAACCTTGCGCTGCAGCCGGGTGCAGTGCACTTTGGATTAGTTGGATGGCCACTGCCAGTAATAGTACTCTGAACATGGTTTTTGTACTCGTTTATTTTAAAAAAAATCTGTTCGGAAAAGTAATTTTGCAATCCGATAAGGCACTTAATTTCAAGTCGTAACGTTAGATTCAGAAGCAAAAATATACCTGAATCTGCCGCTATACCGGCTATACGTATTTTATGAAGAAAATTTTCTCCCTCTTTGCGATGGGCCTCTTGCTATGCCAGCAGGCCTTTGCCCAGCAGAACATTGAGACCAGACTAGGTTATAGTTACAACGATAAATTTGAATTTTCGGACGAGTGGCAATACCTTTCCACTGATATTTACCTCTACAACGGCGGCCAGTTTAACCGTGTGCTCAACGAGTTGGAGTCGGGGGTTAAGAAGAAAAGCAAGAAGAAGTACGCTTACGAACTGGAGTATCTGTTCATTACGGCGCAACTCAAAAACCTGAAGCTCTTCGGCAACGACCAGATCGTATACCCGCTTTTCAACTTTCACATTAACACCGACAAGAAAGAATACCATACCCAGGTAAGTGATCATCTGGAAGTGGTGCGCATCATCGACAAAATGCCACTGACTTCTGCCCAGAACAGCATCGATGCGGCGATCAACGCTAAAGCGGTTACCAATCAGGATGGAGATCAGGTGTTCAACCTGGTGGCTAGCCAACTGGTAAGCCTTTCGAACCTGACCAATCCATCGGTGGCGGTGATGTCTCTGGTAGGGGAGTTTGGTAACCTGTTAAATTCACGCGCCAAGAAGAAAGAGTATAAGTTCAGTTCGACGATCCGCCTGTACGAAGGGCAGAATTTTGACACGCGTCTGCATTCGGTGAAGGTATACGTTTTCGTGCCGGGCAGTGTGAAGACCGTTACCTTAAAGCCAGCCAAACTGGCCGATTACCTCAGCAAGAACTCGAGCAAGCTGGACCGCAAGCAAATGGAAGATGCCATCGGGTATAAGGAGTACCCTTATATTGTGGTGGCCAATTACAAGTCGCTTTACAAAGTGGATGTGCTGACCGGCGATGAAGTGACCATGGACCTGATCGAGAAGCGCAAGCAAAAGATTCAGACGGCTTATGACACCAAGCTGATGAACGATGAGACCTATCGACAGGAAAAGTTGTATGTGGAGTTTCTGCGCATATTCGCTGACATGAAGCAGAACCTGAATGCCTACCGCCTCAACTACCGCAATAATAGCCCGGAGATCAATGCGAAAAACCTGTTTGGCATCATGCAGGAGTATAAGCGCCTGAAAACCGCTTTTGAGGCACGCGAAAAGGAGTTTGGCAAGAACACAACGTATAAGAACATCTTCCGGTCGGAATACGAATCGATACTGGCCAACGCCGACCTATATCTGGACGCCGACCATAACCTGAAAAACGCAAAGGTGCTGGTAAACACGCTGCAGGAACTCGAGAACAATTCCAAAGCATGGGATACGCCGGCCAAACGCGAAGCCGCGCTGGCCAAACTGTCGTCGGTGGAGCTGCCGCGTGCCGATTACCTGTCTGCCTCTGTGGAAGGGGAGGCCATCGTGCGCCTGACCAAGAGACTGGAGGATATGCAGTACCGCGAAGTGTTCGAAAAAGAGGTAAAGAAACTGACGGACACGCAGGCTTCTGAAGAAACGCTGTCTGTGCGCAACGCCCTGCAGGACAAAGCCAACACAAGCAACTGCCTGAGCTGCCGCGATAAGGTGCGCGATGCAGTGAACGAGTATAACAAACGCTATGAAAACTCTAAACTGAAAGAGGAAACCAAAGAAATGGGCAAGTTGCAGAGTGCAGCCGAACAACAGGTGCTGCGCCACCTGCGCTGGCGGCTGTGCTTCGACAATAACCTGCAAGCTGTAGCTGTGGCCAGTTCCGACAATGGCATGGACCAGTACTACGCCAAGTTGAGTGAAAAGAGCAGTTCGTTTGCAGCCACGATCAAAGAGTTGGACACGCTCGCCAAAAACGCGCCCGAGAACGCTCACCTGCAACAGGTGCAGGGCTATAACAAGCAGCTAATCAGTCTGATGAAAGAAGTAGAGCAATACTATGCCATGCTTTGTGAGTTAGATAAGAAACTCTGCGAGTGTCAGTAATGGGCCAATAACATTCCCGCAATTTTACCCGTTGGGAGTGTATGGTCGATTTTCTGGATACGCTTCTAGGTATAGGCTCGGACTCGCTCACATGGTGGCAAATGTCTATCCGGGCGGTTGTTGTTTTTATCGCGGCTTTGCTGATTATGCGGATTGGCAACAAGCGCATTTTCGGAAAGCATACCGCTTTCGATATCGTGTTGGGGATCATCTATGGCTCAGTTCTCAGCCGCGCCATCACAGGTAACTCTCCCTTCTGGCCCACGCTTGCCGCTGCCCTTACGCTGGTTTTGCTGCACCGATTTCTGGCCTTTCTGGCTTATAATACCTCCGGATTTTTCGGGCCACTTATAAAGGGTAATCCTGTGTGTCTGATAAAAGACGGGAGGATACAGGAGGACGAGCTCAAAAAACATAATCTGACTGAAAACGATCTGCAAGAAGCCCTGCGCTTGGAAGGTGTTACAGATACTAAAGACGTGGCGTACGGCTGCCTGGAACGGAGCGGTAACATCAGTATTGTTAAAAAGGATTCTTAAACACGAAAGCCCTTCCAGTTTTGGAAAGGCTTTCGTGTTTAGATAATATCAGACCGGTACTTAGGCCATCTGAGCGTCCAGTTTACCAGCCAGTACGTTTTTAGGTACAGCGCCTACCTGCTTGTCCACTACCTGTCCGTTTTTGAAAACGAGCAGTGTCGGGATGCTGCGGATACCGAACTTAGCAGAAGTCTGTGGGTTCGCGTCAACGTCTACTTTGCCAATTACGGCTTTACCTTCGTATTCGCCGGCCAGCTCTTCCACGATCGGACCTACCATGCGGCACGGACCGCACCATTCTGCCCAAAAGTCTACCAATACTGGTTTATCTGAATTGATGATCTCATCAAAATTAGCGTCAGTGATTTCTAGTGCTTTGTTAGCCATAACTTTAACGTTTTGTTGGTTAAATTCTCTGTTTTAAATATAGTAACATTTTATAGCTTGTCAAATTTGAGTCCAATTGCTTTTGCCTGACAAGCTGTCCTGTTATTGGGCAAAACCCGATGCAAATTTAGAACTTATACATACGAATTTACAAGCCGAGGGTATATTTATTTGTATAAACAAATGTTGCGGGATTTAGTTTCAGTGAAATTGCGAAGTGGGCATAGTGGCAGAGGGAGGTTGGGGAATAGCTCTTTCGGATTGATAATTCCGAAAGAGCTATTACAACAAAGAAGGTATACTGCTTGCGTAGCATACCTTCTCTATACCTGAAGAGACTGGAGAGATGCATCTGAATTCTCCCCCATCTCCAGAATCTCAAATCAATTACAGTAGTTTACACTCACCCAATCCCAGGTCCTTCACCTGCCCCAAGAATACCTTCGGGTCGATTCTATACTTGCGGGAGTAAGTTGGCAGTACCAGTTTTTCGTCGGGCACGTGCAGCGTGATTTCTAATCGCTTCTGGCCCGGGCTGGTTGCAATGGCTTCCTCTAAAGCCTCGGCTAAGTTCGGAGTGAGGAGCTGCAGATTTACGTTCACTTGCACGCCCTGCGCCATTTTGTCCATCACGTCACCTAGGAGCTGGATGTTGGTTGGCTTCAATTCCCATTGGTCCTCAGTCCGGTAGCGGAGTTGTACCTTGCCTCTGATGAACAGGTATAGCCCTTGTCGCAGGTAGGGCTGGAACTTCATGTAGTCTTCGCCGAACAACGCCATTTGCAGCGTGGTGTCATAATCTTCGATGGAGAACAGCGCAAACGGATTGCCATTCTTCGCTGTTCGGATCACCACCTCTGACACCATGCCGGCCACATTGATGTCTTTGTTTTTGTAATTGGCAATGTCTGCCAGCGAGGAGGTGCAGTAGGAGTCAATCTCCATCTTGAACTGGTCGAGCGGGTGGCCGGAGATGTAGAAGCCTACTACTTCCTTTTCACGACGCAGCATCTCGGCCTGCGTCCATACCTGTACTTCCGGGATTTTCGGTAGCGGGGAGGCCACAGCGGCGCTGCCCCCGAATAGCGACTGTTGCGCGGCCTGTTGCTCTGCCTGGTAGTTATTGCCATATCGCACCGCCTTCTCCAGCAAGCTTATATTTTCACCTTCCGGCACTTCCATCAGCTGGGCGCGGTGATAGAGTCCCCACGAGTCGAATGCTCCGGCCAGGGCCATACTTTCAAAGGTCTTCTTATTCACGGCACGCAGGTTAATGCGCTTGGCAAAGTCAAAGATATCCTGATACGGACCGTTCTTCTCTCTTTCCGAAATAATAGCGTCTACAGCTGCTTCGCCGGTGCCTTTAATGGCAGCCAGACCGAAACGGATCTGCCCTTGTTCGTTCACGTTGAACTTCAGTAAAGATTCGTTCACGTCCGGACCCAGCACAGCCACACCTTGTTTGCGGGCTTCCTCAATAAAGAACGTCACCTTTTTGATGTCGTTCATGTTGTTGGTCAGCACTGCCGCCATGTATTCGGCAGGGTAATGCGCCTTGAGGTAACCGGTTTGGTAAGCCACAACAGAGTAAGCGGCGGAGTGGGAGCGGTTGAAGCCGTACTGGGCGAACTTCTCCATCACATCGAACACCTCCGAAGCCTTTTTCGCCGGAATCTTGTGCATCTCCATAGCCCCGGCAATGAACTTCTCACGCTCCTCGGCCATTTTCTTCATGTCCTTCTTACCCATGGCGCGGCGCAGCAAGTCGGCACCCCCCAGTGAGTAACCGGCCAGAATTTGGGCCGTCTGCATGATCTGCTCCTGGTATACCATGATCCCGTAAGAGTAATTCAGGATCGGCTCGAGCAGCTCGTGCGGATATTCCACTTCCTCTTTGCCGTGCTTGCGGTTAATGAAGTTCGGGATGAACTGCATCGGGCCCGGACGGTAAAGGG
The DNA here is from genome assembly GCF_019599265.1 of Pontibacter sp. HSC-14F20. GTDB lineage: Bacteria > Bacteroidota > Bacteroidia > Cytophagales > Hymenobacteraceae > Pontibacter. The sequence continues at coordinate 31,570 of NZ_JAHZTC010000024.1, forward strand.
CGTTCATGGCGATCAAATCTTCAATGTTGGTAGGCTGCAAGTCCTTGAGGTACATGCGCATACCTTCCGACTCGAACTGGAACGTACCAATTGTGTCACCGCGCTGGTACAGTTCGTAGGTTTTCTCGTCGTCGATCGGAATGTTGTCGATATTGATCTCAACGCCATGGTTCTTCTTGATGAGCTCCATGGCGTCTTTGATGATGGTGAGGGTTTTCAGGCCCAAAAAGTCCATCTTTAGCATACCTGCACTTTCGATCACCTTGCCGTCGAACTGCGTCACCAGCAGATCCGAGTCTTTGGAGGTCGAAACAGGTATGTAATTGGTAATGTCGTCCGGCGCGATGATCACACCGGCCGCATGTATACCTGTGTTGCGCACCGAACCTTCCAGCTTTTCGGCCAGCCTGAGTACGGCGGCGCGTGCATCGTTACCTTCGCGGATGGCAGCCAGCTCGAGGTTTTCCATGAAGGCCTTGGCTAACGTAGTGCCCGGAGTCTCAGGTACCATTTTAGCCAGTTCGTTGGCTTCGGCCAGCGGCAAAGAAGTGGAGCGGGCTACGTCTTTGATAGACGACTTGGCGGCCATCGTACCGAAGGTGATGATCTGGGCTACCTGCGTTTTGCCGTACTTGTCTACCACGTAGTCGATCACGCGCTGGCGGTTTACGTCATCAAAGTCAATATCAATATCGGGCATGGACACACGCTCCGGGTTCAGGAATCGCTCGAAAAGCAGGTTATACTTGATCGGGTCGATGTTCGTAATACCAATACAGTAGGCCACTGCCGAACCTGCAGCAGAACCACGGCCCGGACCCACAAACACGCCCATGTCGCGGCCACGGTTGATAAAGTCCTGCACAATCAAAAAGTAACCGGCAAAGCCCATGGTCTTGATCACGTGCAGCTCAAAATCGAGTCGCTCTGTCACTTCCGGGGTTATTTCAGAATAGCGCTTGGCTGCGCCTTCGTAAGTCAGGTGGCGCAGGAACTCGTCGGCGTCAGCGTGCTGCGGCGGAATCGGGAAGTTCGGCAGCAGGATGTCGCGCTTTAGCACAGGCGGCGTGATCTTGTCTACGATCTCGTTGGTATTGTCTACAGCCTCCGGTACATCCTGGAAGAGCTGGTTCATTTCGGCCTGCGTCTTGAAGTAGAACTGATCGTTCGGGAAACCAAAGCGGGTTTTCGGGCCGGCCTCGTCAATGCGCTGCAGCATCTGACGGACGCCCACATGGTTGCTATACTTGCTGCGCACGTTCTCCACGGTGTCGTAAATCACCTTTTGGTCGTCGCTCAGGAAGCGGTAGTATTTCGTGGTAAAGTCGCCCACCGGGGTACTCTGGTCTTCGCCAGTATTCACGCAAAGCAGGATATCGTGCGCGTTCCAGTCCTCCTGGTCCACGTAGTGGGAGTCGTTGGTGCAAATCACCTTGCAATTATACTTCTTGGCCCACTTCAGCAGCACCTGGTTGATGTCCTCCTGGCTCTTGCCGGTGCCGTCGATGTTCATCAAACCGTGGCGCTGAATTTCGATGTAATAGTCCTCACCGAACACATCGAGCCACCACTTAAATATCTCTTCTGCTTCTTCTTCGCTCTTCCACAAAATAGCCTGCGGCACCTCGGCGCCAATGCAGCAGCTGGTCGCAATCAGACCTTTACTATACTTCAGCAGCAGTTCCTTGTCAATGCGTGGCCACTTGCTGTATATCCCCTCAATGTAAGAAAGTGAGCAAAGTTTGGCCAGATTCTGATAGCCCTCCTGATCCTTAGCAAGTAGTAGCTGATGGTGACGTACGTCTTTCTGTTCCTTTGTGAAGGTCTTCAAGTGACGATCTTTCACCAGGTAAAACTCGCAGCCTACGATCGGTTTCACGTTATACTTGTTGGCCTCGTTCACAAAGTTGAAGGCGGCGAACATGTTGCCGTGGTCGGTCATGGCAACGGCCGGCATACCATCAGCCTGCGCTTTTTTCATGAGCGAACTGATGCTGGCCTGACCGTCGAGCAGTGAGTACTGGGTATGGGTGTGTAAGTGCGAAAAAACTGGCAAGACTATGGAGAATTAGTAATGACGAATGATAATTTTAGTATGAATCAAGGCCAGGTATAGCCTGGGGACTGTTTCAATTCGGGATGTTAAAATTACGGAAAATCGGTCGGCTGCCCAAACCAAAAACAGCCTCTGGCTAAAACAAAACCTTGAGCGTATTCATCCCCTGTGGATTCAGTAATTTACTGGCAGGCATTCCCAAATAAAGCGTATAATTATAACCTGAAAAGCACCACCACCCGTAAGATAAAGCCTGTGCCAAACAGGTATAGCAAGAAGGTAAACTATGGCAGAAGCAGCAGAATCAAGCAATATTGGGGGGATGTTCCGGTCTTTGCACTCGCGCAACTACCGGGTCTTTTTCATGGGGCAGGGTATTTCGCTCATTGGTACATGGATGCAGCAGATCGCCATCAGCTGGCTGGTATACCGCCTCACCGATTCGGTGTTCCTGCTGGGTGCCGTCACGTTCGCCAACCAGATCCCATCTTTCCTGCTGGGTCCCTTTGCCGGAGTGCTGGCCGATAAATTTAACCGCCATCGTGTTTTGCTGGTCACGCAATTCCTGTCGATGTTGCAGGCAGGTACCCTGGCTACGCTGGTGCTGACGGGCACGGTGCAGGTATGGCACGTGATGACACTGATGGTGCTGCTTGGTACGATCAACGCCTTCGATGTGGCCACCCGGCAGGCTTTTGTGGTGCAATTAGTAGATAAGCGCGAAGACATCAGTAATGCCATTGCACTCAATTCCTCGATGTTTAACATGGCCCGCCTGGTTGGTCCTTCCATCGCTGGTTTGCTCATTGCATGGGTAGGAGAGGGTGTCTGTATTCTGATCAATGCGGTGAGTTACATTGCGGTGCTAGCTTCGCTCCTGACACTGCGCCTCAAGCCTTTCGTGCGGGAAATACGGCAGGAAAATGTATGGAATTCCCTCAAGCAGGGCTTTTCCTACGCATTCGGTTTTCCTCCTATCCGGACGCTTATCTTGATCGTGGGTTTAATCAGCATGTTCGGCATGCCTTTTAGTGTGATGCTGCCAGTATTCGCCCGCGACATCTTGCACGGCGGGGCTAACACGCTGGGCTACCTGATGGGAGCATCGGGGCTGGGAGCTTTGTCTGGCGCGCTGTTCCTGGCGCAGCGTAAATCGGTGATAGGGCTTGGTAAGGTAATCATTTTCACAATGACGTTGTTCGGTACGGCGCTAATGGCTTTCTCTTTTTCCACCCTACTGTGGCTGTCGCTGGCACTGATGCTGTTCACAGGATTTGGTATGATCGTGACGATGGCTTCCTGCAACACACTACTGCAAACGCTGGTAGACGAGGACAAGCGAGGCCGCGTGATGAGCCTCTACGCCACCGCTTTTATGGGAATGGCACCGCTTGGAAGCATACTGGCGAGCACTATAGCAGAGCAGATCGGAGTGGCTTATACCTTGCTGGGTTGCGGCTTTCTCTGTGCTATCAGCGTCATTCCATTTGCCCTGAACCTGAAACGCCTGCGTGTGATGGTACAGCCAATTTATCAGCGTTTGGGCATCATTCCAGAGATCGCCGCCGGCCTGCGGACGGCCACCAAACTCACCGCACCTCCGGGAAAACGCTAAATGCAGCTATACCTTAAAAACCGAAAGAGCCAGCTATCAAAGCTGGCTCTTTCGGTTTAGAATTTTTCAAAAACTACTTCTTTTTGATCACTAGCGTATCGCCTGGCTTCACGTTGAAGTCTGATTTGTTATTCCACTCCATAATGTCTTTGATGGTAACGCCATACTTACGGGAGATCTGGTAGAGGCTCTCGCCTGATGCCACTATATGCTGGGTGCTGGAGCCTGTAAAGGTTTCTGCTGGAGCTTCTTCCAAATCCTCATTCGTTGCTTTCTGATCTGCAGGTGCAGTCACGCGCAGTTCCTGTCCGATGGAAAGAGCGCTGCTACGCAGGTTGTTCCAGGCTTTAAGTTCGTTCACCGTCACATTATACCTGCGCGAGAGCACGTACAGCGATTCGCCGGCAGCAACGGTATGTATCTCGGTTTTTTCTTCTGCAACAGGTGCTCCTGCATTTGCCTCATCGTTATAGGCGGATTCCGCAGGCACGGTCAGCGGCTCTGCAATAATCAATTCCTGCCCAATCTTAAGCGGTGTGTCGCCGAGGTTGTTCCAGGTGGTGATATCGCTCACGGTCACGGCATACAGCCTCGAAATGCCCCAAAGTGACTCGCCTTGTTTTACTACGTGGCGTGCAGGTTTGGCATGTGGCGCAGCATTTTCTTTTGCTACCGTACTGGCCTGGGTTGTTTTAGCTGACGCAGGTATAGCAGGTGTTGCTTTTGCCGGTTCGGCTTTGGCAGGAGTAGGCTTCTTTGTAGTACGCGCTGTAGTATCCGTTTCAACTGTTTTCGTTGCTTCCAGCACTTCAGCTGTTTCTTTCACTTCGTTTCCGGAGAAACCAACAAACACATCTTCGCTCAGACCGACTGCCCACTCGGCATTTTCCTCTTTTATCTCCTCAACCTGTTTTTCCTGAGTTACCGTTTTTTGTTCCTCCGTTGCCTGGGCTTTTTTGCCAGGGTATAAGGCCACATTGGCGGACTTCTCAGTAGCAGCTGGCGTTGTCGATTTTTGTGCTGTTGCTGTCTCCGTGGCTTTCACTTCCTGCTCTGGTTGTTTCATTACAGGGGTGGGTGCCGTTTCATTTTTAGGGGTGACAGCCACCTTTACCGGCTCTTCTTCTATAGTCGTTTCCTCCTTAGCTATACCTTGTTCAATCTCTTTGGTAGGTATAGCAGCCGTAGTTTCTGCTTCCTGTGTTGTTGTTGTGGCGGCAGTTTGCGTTTCTTCTTGTTCAGTTTCTACTGCCTGACCTTTCAGTTTATTCCAGCTCTTTTTTAAGCGGGTCAGGAAATTGTCTTGCTGTGCAGCGGGCTCTGCAGCAGTTGCCTTAGCCGAGGTTGTTGCGGTTTGCAGTGCATTTTCCTGCGCAGTTACGGTTTGCTTCTCAGGACCCGGCACAGACTTCAGTTCACGCACTTCAATGGCAACTTTGGCCGGACGACGTTTCTGCAGCCAGAGCACGCGGCCCGGTACCGGCACCTCAGCGCGCTTCATGCGGTTTTTGAACTGCAGGTAGTCCATTCGGATGCCGTATAACTGGGCAATTTCCTGCATGGTTTCGCCGTGCTGCACCACGTGGTATTCTTTGTCGGCATTCAGGCGTTTAGCTTCAATATAATAAGCCTCACCTTCCTCGAACTTGTCGAAGTCGCGCATGTCGTTAAAGCGCAGAAGCTTGCGGGTGGTTATACCTGCTTTAATGGCCAGTTTGTCTTTCGTGTCGCCTTTACCGGCTACGATAGCGTTCAGGTTGTTGCGCTTAACAATACTGCCTGCTGCAGGTATAGCAGCTGTCTGGCGAACAGGTGTCGTGCGAACGGGCTCGGTTGATGCTACTATACCTGGCTCTGACGTATGGCGAACCGGAAGCATCACATAATAATCCTTGTCGGCAGGTATAGTGCTGCCCAACAGCCACTTGTTATATTTTTCTAGCTCAGACGGATCGGTTTCATGAGCCAGTGCAATATCAGCCAGACTCTGTCCGGGGGTGGCGCGCAACTCGCGCAGTGAAACCACCGGCGGAGCACTTTTCCCGATAAAACTGTCGTAAGCGACTTTGTGCGCCAGGAATGTCAGCAGGTATGGATCCGATTTCTCTGTGATGTCCATCTTCTTGCTGCCCTTATCTGACTCTTTGGTATAGGCTTTAGCGCCAGAGTAACCGTGGTAGTAAGAGAGCAGGGCATTGAACCAGTTATTGTAGAAGTTATTGCTGCGCTTAAAATAGCGGGCAGCTCCACGGCTGGCCTCTATAATATGCCGACGCTCGTCAACAAGATGGTCCATGCGAAGATTGAAGTCCAGGGCCGCTTCTTTTTTGAATTGCCAGTAACCCACTGCATTGGAAGTAGAAACGGCATCGCCGCGCAGACCGCTTTCCTGCAGGGCCAGGTATTTAAAATCGTCCGGCACACCTTCTTCCTGAAAGGTGCGCTCGATCAATGGGAAGTAGGCATCAGCCAGTTCCACCTTCATCTGAAAGTACTTGGGACTGCGGTGTAGGGCATCTACTTTTTTCTGGATCTCTGCCTGTGCTCTTGGTGAAATGCGTAGGTGGATGTCACCAAAATACAAATTGTGCGGCACGGTGACAGTTTGTGCCATCGCGAGCAATGGCAGGAGCAGCATCAGAAGGAAGGGTAGTAATCTTCTCATAAGCGTAATCGGGTAAAAAAAGCGAAGCTATCCACAAAATAGCTACAGTAAATGTTGAAACAGCTGTTGATAACTCTTTAAGGTATAGTGTGTTCTCTATAAAGAAATACACCCGCAAAATTAACGCATTTTACCCCGCATTCTAAAGCTTAGAACGAAGTTATTTTGGAGAAATTTTTTGATGTGGATAAGTAATGAGGTGTGCTTGGGTACTGTTGCGCAGAGAATGCAACGTAGAGGCCATGAAATGCAAACAGGTATACTTATACCTTGGCGCTTGCGCTATTCCTGACAGCTATACCTGTCGGACACAAAAAAAGCGACAGGCAGTCGCTTTTCTGTTATTTTTTGCGGGCAACCATCAGCCCATCCCGCACAGGCAGCAGAATATTCTCTACCCGCGGGTCGTCCTGCACCATTTTGTTGAAGTCCAGCAGTGCAGCTGTGTCTTCGTCGAGTTTCTTACGGTACTTGGCTAGCACCTTGCCACTCCAGAGCACATTGTCTGCAATAATGTAACCACCCGAACGCACCCGGTCAATCACCAGGTCATAATAAGTAGCATAATTATACTTGTCGGCATCGATAAACACCAGATCAAAAGTAGTATCTATGGTCGGGATAATCTCCAGCGCATTGCCGATATAGTACTTCACACTCTCGCTCAGGCCAGCCTCTTTTATATAGCCACGGACCGTATCTTCTAGTTCTTCGTTGATGTCGATGGTGTGTAGTGTGCCGTCTTCCTGTAGGCCTTCTGCCAGACAAAGAGCCGAGTAACCGGTATAGGTCCCTACTTCCAGAATCTGCTTCGGGCGGATCATGTGCGAGAACATCGAAAGCAAACGCCCCTGCAGGTGGCCCGACAGCATGCGTGGTTTCATCACATTCAGGTACGTCTGGCGGTTTATCTTATGCAGTAGTTCCGACTCCGGTGAGGTATGCTCCTCTGCATATTGTTGCAGTTCTTCGTCCAGGAATTCCATATTTTTAAATTGTTAGATGGTTGACGGCTAAATGGCTGATGGTTAAATTGTTATTCTCCAAATTAGCCCAAGAAAGCAATACGCTTATTGTGGCTACAGCCTTCTTGACAATTTAACAATTTAACCTTTAACAGGTACGTAATTCAGGAAACTTAGCTTCTCCTCGCACAACAAATCATTGGCAATGTCGATCAGGTCTTGGGCAGTTGTGTTTTTGATCTGGTCGAAAATCTCATTCAGAGTATCGATGTGGCCCTGGTCGAGGATGCTCTTGCCCATCATCATCATCAGTCCCATGTTGCTTTCCTCCGCCATGGCCAGCTGACCCATCAGCTGTTCTTTGGCGGTGTGTAGTTGCAGCGAGCCTAGTTGTTTTTCACGCAGCTTCTTGAGCTCTTTCAGCACAAGAGAAGTGGTGCGCTTCAGTTGCTTTTTCTCCGTACCGAAGTAAATGGATAGTAGGCCAGTGTCGATGTAAGTGGCGTAGTTGGCGTCGATAGTATACACCAGACCATGCTTTTCGCGGACAGCCAAGTTCAGGCGCGAGTTCATGCCCGGGCCACCCAGCAAGTTCACCAGCATAAAGAAAGGTATACGGCGGTTGTCGTTGAGGGCATAAGCCGGACAACCAATCACGCAATGCGCCTGGGAGATTGATTTCTCAAACGTCACCGTCTTAGGTATGTAGTTCTCAAAAGCGATGCGTTGACGTGGTTTGCTGATGGTCGGAATATCAGCCAGGTACTTTTCAGCCAGCTTTACCACCTTCTCAAAAGGCAGGTTACTCACCGAGCAAAATACTAGCGCCTCGGTGCTCAGGTTATCTTTGATAAACCGCTGAAAGTCGTCTTTCTTGAAACCGGACACACTTTCTTTGGTGCCCAAAATATTGTTCCCAAGCGGGTGGCTGTCGAACACCACGTTGTCAAACTCGTCTACGATCGCCTCTTCCGGGGTGTCCAGGTACATGGCCATTTCCTCTAATATCACGCCGCGCTCTTTCTCAATTTCTTTTTCAGGGAAAATGGAGTGGAAGGTGATATCGGTAAGGAGCTCGAACGATTTCTCAAAGTGCTTGTCGAGCACGGAGCTGTAAAAGCAGAGTTTTTCTTTAGTGGTATAGGCGTTGAGTTCGCCACCCACTGACTCGAGTCTGTTCAGGATATGGAAAGACTTGCGCTTGGCTGTGCCCTTAAAAGCCATGTGCTCCCAGAAGTGAGCCAGGCCCAACTGGTCAGGCTGCTCATCGCGGCTGCCCAGGTCCAGAATAAAGCCGCTGTGGGCAATTTTGGTGTGTAGTACTTGTTTGTGAACGATTCGGATACCGTTCGGCAATGTATGAATATGATAATCAAGCATTCAGTTCGCAATTAGCCTGCAAAGATAGTCAAAAAGTACCAAAACAGGCCGCTTGCCTGCCAAATGTTAGCGGTCGAGGCTTCGGCCGCCCACGTTGATCACAAAGCCCAATGAAAACACGGAGTAGCCCGCCGTCAGCGCTTTGCGGTTGCGCAGCCCGAAGTTAGTGCCGCTGGTATACTGCAGCTGCACCGAAGGGCTCAAGGCCATCCGGGTATAGAAAATCGGCTCCAGGAAAATGTTGTCCTCGTTCGGCTGTTCCACTCCGTCAAGTATATGTTTATTCATGTTGACATAGCTCACACGAAGGGCAGTGCCATAGTTAAGCGGGTATTCGTTGCCGAGCAGTCGCAGCGACTTTTTCTTTTTCGAGCTGAAGTTAACCTGTGTGAAATATTTGCTGAAGCCGGCCTCGCGACGGGTATGGGTCATCACACCTTCTTTCTCTTCTTTTTCGGTGCGGTCGCTGCTGCCACCGCCAAAGCCAGCGTATACCTCCAGCACCCGGTTCTGGTTCGGGCCAAATGTGGTGAAATAGCCTGCGCCCGCCTCTATCAGGTTGTGGCGGAAGTCCCGCTTCTTACGCTCCTGGTTCAGCATGGAGCCGTTCAGCATCACCCCAAGGTTGTCGGTAACTGCGTACGCGGTATTAAATGTGATATTGCCTTTTGGTGTGATGTGTCCGCCGGCGCTCAGTTCGCCTTTTTCAGTGAACATGGGCACATTGGGCACATTGGGCATGTAAGTGGACACACAGCCAGTGGTCAGGAGGAGGAGGGTAGCTGCAAGGAGTTTGGTAGAATGTAATAGTGATTTCATACAGGTAATCGTGGCTAAAAGAACTGCTAAACTAACTTTCCTGTCGCTAAGAAGAAAAATATTTTTGTTCTTTTCCGTGAAAGCTGGCACAAGCCTATACCTGCAGCTTCTAAACTTTCAAGTCTAGCCGCATTGGCGTAGCTTTACGGCAGCTTATACCTGATGAAAAAGATCCTGATCATACAGACCGCCTTTCTGGGCGATGTGGTGCTGGCAACCGGACTGGTGGAAAAACTGCATGCCCATTTACCGGAGGCGCAACTCGACTTTCTGCTTCGCAAAGGCAACGAGTCGCTGCTGAAAGGGCACCCGCTGCTGCGGCAGGTCCTGATCTGGAACAAGCAGGAAGGGAAGTATAAAAGCCTGATGCGTCTGCTCCGGCAGATCCGGCACGAGCGTTATGATCTGGTCGTGAACCTGCAACGCTTTGGTGCTACAGGTATACTCACCGCACTTTCTGGTGCCCGTGAGACGGTTGGTTTCGACAAAAATCCTTTCTCCCGTTTTTTTACTCGCCGTTATACCCACAGTGTGGACTCCGGCACGCATGAAGTGGAGCGCAACCACCTGCTCATCGCCAGCCTCACCGACAGTCAAGCGGCTAAACCCAAATTATACCCTTCTCCGGAAGACTTCAACAGAGTGCAACCGTTAAAGCAGGAGCAGTTTATCTGCATGGCGCCTACTTCGGTGTGGTTCACTAAGCAGTACCCGTTGGAGCAGTGGGTAGAGCTGCTCGACCAGCTGGGCGACAGGTATAAGGTATACCTCCTCGGTGCTCCGGCCGACAAAACGCACTGTGAAGAGATCATCAGCAAAACCAAAAGTAACCGGGTAGAAAATCTGTGCGGTCAGCTCAATTTGCTGCAATCAGCGGCCCTGATGCGTGATGCCGTGCTCAACTACGTGAACGACTCGGGTCCCATGCACCTGGCCTCTGCGCTCGACGCGCCCACCTGTGCCATCTTCTGCTCTACGGTGCCCCGCTTCGGATTTGGACCACTGGCAAACTTCTCAGCCGTTGTCGAAAGAAAAGAGCCGCTTTACTGCCGTCCCTGTGGTCTGCACGGGTACAAATCCTGCCCCGAAGGACATTTTAAATGTGCAAAAGATATAGCCACAGTACAGCTGCTGGCTGTGCTCGCTACCCGCACAGCCTAAGGGAGTTAAATCATCGGATACAGTGTGAAAGGAAAAGGTATAAGTCAAGTCTGAAGCGGCTGATATATTAGGCTTTTTCTATAAAGGTGTTTGCAGTTGATATAAAAGTACTACCTTTGCAGTGCAAGTTCAGTCAGGCCTAAGAACCTGACAGACGACTGCACCTAGCCACTATACCTACAGAACTATGAAATACCAGCCCATCGACAAGGAGCTGTTCTGCCACAACAGGCGCAATTTTGTGCGGCAGCTCAAGCCTTCTTCTCTTGCTGTTTTTCATTCTAATGATTTGATGCCGACCAATGCGGATGGCACCATGGCGTTCCGTCAGAACAGCGACTTCTTCTATCTTTCAGGAGTAGACCAGGAGGAAAGCATTCTATTGCTTTTTCCGGACGCACGCGACGAGCGTATGAAGGAAGTACTGTTTGTGCGCGAGTCGAACGAGCACATTATGGTATGGGAAGGGTATAAGCTTACCAAAGAACAGGCCCGCGACACCTCAGGTATAGCCACTGTGTTATGGCTGAAAGATTTTAAGCAGGTTTTCAATAGCCTGATGGCCGAAGCTGAGCACATATACCTGAACACCAACGAGCACCTGCGTGCCGTGGTAGAGGTAGAAACACGCGATGCCCGCTTCATTAAATGGTGCCAGGAGGTATACCCGCTGCACAAGTATGAACGCAGCGCGCCTATCATGCACCACCTGCGTGCCATCAAATCCGAAAAAGAAATAGAGCTTCTCCGCAAAGCATGCGATATCACCGAACTTGGTTTCCGCAGATTACTGCAGTTTATCAAGCCCGGGGTGATGGAGTATGAAGTGGAGGCAGAACTTTATCATGAATTTATACGCAACCGCTCACGCGGACCTGCTTACAGTCCTATTATAGCCTCGGGTGAGAATGCCTGCATCCTGCACTACACCGACAATAGCCGGGAGTGCAAGGACGGCGACCTGCTGCTGATGGACGTTGGTGCCGAGTACGCTAACTACGCTGCAGATATGACGCGCACCCTGCCGGTTAACGGCAAGTTTACCAAGCGCCAGCGCGAGGTATACGATGCAGTACTGCGTGTGATGAAAGCGGCTACCCAGATGCTGGTGCCTGGCAATTCGCTTGACCAGTACCACGCTTTTGTGGGAACGGTGATGGAGAATGAACTCATCGGACTCGGTTTGCTTGACGCAGGCGATGTGCGCAACCAGGATCCTTCGAATCCGCTTTATAAGAAATATTTTATGCACGGCACCTCGCACCATTTAGGGCTCGATGTGCATGATGTGGGCAGCAAGTACCGCTCTTTTGAAGAAGGAATGGTGTTTACCTGCGAGCCGGGTATTTATATCAGAGAAGAAGGGATAGGTGTGCGGTTGGAGAACGATATCCTGATTACGCGAAGCGGACCGGTGGACCTGATGAAGAATATTCCGCTGGAGGCTGATGACATTGAAAGGTTGATGCAAAAGCGCTAAGCGCGTGCATAGCAAGGGTTTACAGATAACTACTTGCAGCCTTTTTTATTGTATTTACGTTAAAAAACAGATGCTTTGCATTTATTGATGTTGAGCACACAACCCAAGACTAGTAAAAAGGGTTGAATTATAGTGATGCGCGGTTGCGGAGAGCAGGTAAAGCGGTGCAAAAGCGTATCGGAGTAGATTTAGGATTTAAGCTGTCAAGGCCATTTTTTTAGATATTAACAAAATGCTTTTGCTTATGGATAAAAACTACAACAATGCAACGACTACCCGCCTGACGTATCGAAATATACGTTCCGTCTGTTTTTTTATGGAAATATAAAAAAACTTACCTGAAAATATGTACGTATTGTCATATCAAAATATACTTTTTAAAATTATGCGAAAAACTCTAACGAAACTATTAACAACTGCTTTTGCTCTTGTATTCCTGCTGTCTGCCAACACAGCTGTGCTTGCGCAAAACGCTGACCAACGGACAAACCTCCAGATATATGGAAGTGCGCTCCAATATAAAGGTGATTTAGGAAACAACTGGTGGAAAGATAAAATGGGCTGGGGAGGCGGCGTATCGCTGAACCAATACCTGAGCCCGTCTTTCGACGCTGGTCTGCACCTGAGCTACGGTAATACTGAATTCAGCAGATTCGGTTCCTCTATGGATACCAAACTCGGTATGGCACTCCTCGGATTGAGACTGAAGATGTATGGCAATATCCTGAAAGAGGATGCCTTTATCGGACCATACCTGTCAGCAGGTGGTGGCGCTCACTTCGTAAGACCAGAAGGTACTTCTCCAACAGGTGCTTATGACGAAAACTTCGTTGCAGGTACTGTATTTGGTGGTGCTGGTATCCGATTCAGGTTCTCTGAAAACGTGAGCCTTTTCATAGAGTCAAGAGCTCACTTCACGAGCAACGACAAATATGACAACATCGAGTCTAACATCAACGATCGCTTCCTGCAGCACAACATCGGCCTTGGCATTAACCTGGGCAAAGCGAAAGATACTGACGCTGACGGTGTTCCGGATAGAAGAGACAAGTGCCCGGATACTCCAACCGGTGTACAGGTTGACAAAGACGGTTGCCCAATCGATACAGATGGTGACGGCGTTCCGGATTATCAGGACGAGTGTCCAACTGAGGCTGGTGTAGCTAACTTAGGTGGTTGCCCTGACCGTGACGGCGACGGTATTGCTGACAAAGATGATCAGTGCCCAGACGAGCCAGGTACTGCTGCTACTCAGGGTTGCCCGGATAGCGATGGTGACGGCGTAGCTGATAAAGACGACAAATGCCCAGACACGCCATCTGGTGTGCAGGTAGGTGCCGATGGTTGCCCAGTAGACTCTGACGGTGACGGTGTTCCGGATAACGAAGACCTTTGCCCTAACTCTGCTGGTACTGCCGAAACTAAAGGTTGCCCTGAACTGGACGAGCGTACTAAAAAACTGATCGAAGAGAAAGTTAAATTCGAATTTGACCAGGCTCGCGTACAGGACGGTTACCGTCAGCTGCTTGACAGCATCGTAGTAGCTCTTGAGAAATACCCTGACCACGTACTGTTGATCAAAGGTCACGCTGACCACATTGGTTCTGAAGAGTACAACCAGGCTCTGTCTGAGCAAAGAGCACAAGCTGTGAAGGATTACCTGATCCAGCGTGGTGTTCAAAACCCAGACCGTTTGGTGACAAGAGGTTACGGTGAAACTCAGCCACTTGTACAGGTTAATACAAGACTCTCTAAAGCCAGAACTGCTGCTGCCCGTGCTCAGAACCGACGTGTTGGTTTCGAGATGAACACGCCGGATATGCAACTGAATCTGGAGTAACATAACCAGCCGTTAAGGTTAAAACACAAAAAGGCCCCGCAGAGCAATCTGCGGGGCCTTTTTGTGTTAATGAGTAGTTGTCTGAATCAGGATTAACAGGATTCTCATACACGATTAACCTACCCCTGCCCCTCCCGAGAGGGGAATAGCTGTAACTGCCAGATATTAGGTATAGCTTCGTAGCACATACCACTGGCAGGTATAGTAAGACTAACTTGCCCCTCAAGCTATGAAACAGATCACTTTGTCAGGTGCACCATTACGACACTCCACTGTTGGGGGTGAAGGGGTCCCCCTGTCAAGAGCGTTCAGCGAGTGGGGGTAGGGGCCCTCCTCGATTTGGAGGGTCTTGATTTTTTTGCTTACTGGGGCTAGGGGCCCTCTATTTTTTTCTCAATAAAAAAAGTAAGGCCCGCCCGGCCAGGGCAAGCTATAAAGCAATACAGGTTGCTATACCTATTCCTGGGTCAGAAGCCCCAATATAGCAATCACGAGCAAGGACGCTCGCGCCATACAAAACAGAATTCAGATAAAAAGGATAAAAGCTTACTGTTTCGAAGCCAGCAGGTATAGCACTGCCATCCGGACGGCAACACCGTTCTCTACCTGGTTGAGGATAATGGAATGATGGGAATCAGCGGCATCAGAGCTTAGTTCTACACCACGATTGATTGGGCCGGGGTGCATGAGAACAATCTCCTTGTCGAGGCTGTCGAGCATCTTCTTATCGATGCCATAGTAAAGTGTATACTCGCGCAGGGATGGGAAATACTTCATTTGCTGGCGCTCCAGCTGTATGCGCAGCACGTTCGCTACATCGCACCAGGCCAAGGCTTTGCGGACATCAAATTCTACTTTCACGCCCAGCTCTCTGATATATTTGGGCAGCAACGTAACAGGACCGCATACCATGACATCGGCACCAAGTTTCTGCAGCGCAAAGATGTTGGAAAGGGCTACACGCGAATGCAGTATGTCGCCAATGATCACCACTTTTTTGCCCGCTACATCACCTAGTTTTTCGCGAATGGAAAAAGAATCGAGCAGGGCTTGGGTGGGGTGCTCGTGGGTGCCGTCGCCGGCGTTTACGATGTTAGCGTTGATGTGGCGGCTCAGGAAGTGGGGAGCTCCCGGGCTAGCGTGGCGCATCACGATCATGTCCACTTTCATGGCCAGGATGTTGTTGACCGTATCGAGTAGGGTTTCGCCTTTCTTCACGGAGCTACCGCTGGATGAGAAATTGATCACATCGGCAGAAAGTCTTTTCTCGGCCAGTTCAAACGATAGACGGGTACGGGTAGAGTTCTCGAAGAAGACGTTGGCAATAGTAATATCACGCAGCGAAGGCACTTTCTTGATGGGCCGGTTCAGAACATCTTTAAAGTTATCAGCAGTCTCGAAAATGAGTTGAATGTCTTCTGCTGTAATGTCTTTGATGCCGAGTAGATGCCGGACGCTGAGCTCTTGCATGGGTGCTTTATTCTTCGTTTTTGGTCACTAACCAGATATTGTCTTCCTGCGTGTCGGACCCTTGCCACTCCACCAGCACCCGCTGCGATTGCAGGGAGTTAACGCGCCGGCCCACATAAGTTGGCTCAATGGGCAGGTGGCGGCTATAGAGACGGTCAATCAGCACCAGTAGCTCCACATTGGCCGGGCGCCCAAAGGAAATCATGGCATCCATGGCGGCCCTCACCGAGCGACCGGTATAGAGTACGTCATCTGCTAAGATTACTTTTTTGCCTTCGATCAGGAAGTCGATGTGCGTTGCGTTGGCGGCCAGGGGCGCATCCCTTCTTCTGAAATCGTCGCGGTGGAAAGTAGTGTCGAGGTAGCCGGTTGGTACGGTGGTGCCCAGAATGGCTTTCAGGGTGCTTTGGATGC
Source organism: Pontibacter sp. HSC-14F20 (assembly GCF_019599265.1). Classification (GTDB taxonomy): domain Bacteria; phylum Bacteroidota; class Bacteroidia; order Cytophagales; family Hymenobacteraceae; genus Pontibacter. Next base: position 47,435 of record NZ_JAHZTC010000024.1, read on the forward strand.
GTTGTGCCACCTGGCGGCCGCGGGGCTGCAGACCGATGATCACTGAATCAGAAAAATCGCCGTGGTTCTCGATGAGCTGGTGGCAAAGGCGCATCACCATAATCTCGAGCAACTGGTGGTTTACGATGAGTCTTTTCTGCATGGCCTGGGGTCTTGGTTGCAAATATAGGATGTTCGGCCGAATTGTTAAATTGTTAGGGGGTTAAAAGGCTAAATTGTTAAATGGTTGAATTGTTTGTTGCTGGTTGATACCATGAAAGGAAAATAATCAATCAGGCCAGGTATAAAATTTTAGCTGAACATTTATTCAGAGTCATTAATTATCCGGAAATCGAACAAATTAACTTCTAAAGCTCTAAAGATTCAACATTCAACAAATTGCCAACTAAAAACTTATCTTGTTGATGTAGAAGACCGTGCGGTTTGGGCCATCCGGTGTGCGTACGCGCTGGAAGCCGAAAGCGGCAAAGTGAGGGCCATACCAGCGGATCAAGCCTGCTATATCTGTGCTGGTGATCTTTTCTTCTTTTTCGTAGGGCAGAAGCTCAACAGATGTTTCCTTATCTGTAAACTTGTTTTGCTCCATCAGGCGGTAGACAATTTTTTCCTTATCCGGGTAGGCCATCACTACACGTCCGTCCGTCAGGGCAGCAACTTCTACTGCATGTATCAGGCTGGGGGTGAGTAAGTCGGGAAGGGGGAAGGCATTGTCCCAGAGCAGCACCCCATCTCGATCAAAGCCCAGGGCGATGGCGTGCGTGCGCTTGTAAGCCTGTGCTTCCCGTTCCAGTCCTCTGATGCGACTGTTGAAGTAGCCGCTGTTGCTGCGGAATTGGGGGAAATATATCTCTGCGGCCAATACATACCCACGGGGTGTTTCGATCAGGTCGTGGAGGAGCATGCGGTAGCGCTGCAGTGGCTCTTTGCCTTCGGCAATGCGGGCAAACTCACGTTTGCGGGTTCGCTCCTCCCGGCGTGGCTTCATGTATTTGAAGAAGTTCTGCAGGTCGAGCAGTGAGTAAAATTCACCTTCCGCTATTTTAAAAGCTACCGGCGACGTGAAAAAACCCTGCACAAAGCGCAGGTCGCGGGCGCCGTAAGTGCCTACCAGCATGCGGGAAAGCGTATCGCCGGGAGTAACCTCAGCGTTGAGCAGACTCCTGTCCTGCGGCTGCAGGATAAAGTAGTTTTGCAGTAGTTTACCGTTCTGGTCAAAGCTTTTTACCTGCAGGCGCGAAACCCGGCGATTGGTCTCGACCAGCACCACATCTACACGCCCGTGCACATGGTCGGTATGCAGGTCAGAGAAAGAAGACTCCTCGCCATACAGGGCGGGCAAAATAGTGGGCTGCGGCTTCTCGGGGTTTAGGTATAGCAGGTTTGGCTTCGTGTCGTAGTTGTTGCCAGTGATGAGAAAGTGGTTGCCGCGCAGCACATTGAATTCATAAATGTACTCTACCTTATCCAACTCGACCTCGCTCTGAGAAATAGCACCGCTGCCCAGGTGAAGCCGCACGAAGGTATAGAGCGTGGGTTTGGCTGCCTGAAAGATGAGATAGGTATAGGGGGCCTCGGTATAGTGGCGTACAAATTCGAACTCTGATTTCAGGTCCAGCTTGCTTTTCCAGACAGGCTCCAGATTGGCGTTATACTTCTCAAGAACAAAGTCAGGATTACGGGCCCATGTATCGACTTTTCGGCTGAATACCAGCAGGCTGCTGTCGGGCAGGGCCATTACCTCTACGTGGCTGGTTTCGTACTGGTAGGGCAGCTCGAGGCGCACAGGTTGCCGCGGCTCCTGTGCCCAAAGCAGGGCAGGTGCCAGCACGGCAAAGCAGAGCAGCAAAAGGCGCAGGTATGGCATGTTACAATCTTGTGCTGCCGGCAGGCAGTGGGTATAAGGCAGTTAAATGCTTTTTACTCCATTTTGTAAAGTAACGTTGTGCCAGTGTGCAGCAAGTTACCCTAGGTTAGTTGCCTAAGGCCAGCAGCATGTCAAACTCTTCGTCTTTGAGCGGCATCACCGACAGGCGCGACTGGCGTAGAAGGGCAATGTTCTCAAGGCGCGGATCTTTCTTGATCTGGTCCAGTGTTACGGGATTTTTAAATTCTCTTTCCGGCACCAAGTCTACTGCCATCCATTTCGGGTCGTCAGCAGTTGGGTCAGGATAGGCGGCTTTATCTACTTTGGCGATGCCCACAATCGCTTTTTCAGACACGCTGTGGTAGAACAGCACCAGGTCGCCGGGCTGCATTAGCTGCAGGTTGTTGCGTGCCTGGTAGTTGCGAACGCCGTCCCAGCAGGCGAGACCTTCTTTTACAAATCTGGCCCAGGAATAGGCTTCAGGTTCTGATTTTACTAACCAGTATTGCATGTGTTCAGGTATAGGTATACTAAATTGATAATCAGTTTAAACAGCTTGCTGTCTTTGTCGGCTGGTGCGTTTCAGGTACATGGTCAGTTCGCCAATGAGTAGACCGATCAGAAATCCTCCTGTAAAGCTGGCAAAGATACGTGGCACATAATCGGTATAAGCAATAATGATTGTAGCTACCAGCAGTAGCAGCATGATCAGCAGTCTTATATTGCCGGGCAGGCTGGTGAAGGCATATTTCATCCGTAGAATTAAGCTTGGTGTTTACGATAGTTTCGTCTTCTAAGGTATAGAGCCGCTTCGCCTAAGACGACAGCGAGTATGAGCCCTCCGGCAAAACCTTCAGAGAAGTTTGCCAGGCCTTTCGAATATCCAGCAAAATTATCTGAATAGATCATCGCAATTGCTACAAGCAGTAGCAAGGCATAGATGATGAGGCGGACTTTAAGCGAAAGTTTCTCTATTGGTTTTTCCATGATGCGCTAACTTAAATAGTAGCTAGTCCTGCACATCGGGCGTTACTCTCACTTTGAGCACACTATCCTTCAGCGACACCACTTCCATGGTATAGCGTTGCTCGGGGTGACCGTTGCCCTGGATATGCACGAGAACCGTATTTTTGTCTTTGAATTCCCAGATGCCGATGTGTTCTTCGAGTCCGTCAGCAGGGGCGATCACATACTGCTTTGCCACGCCCTCACGCTCCAGCGCAAAACCGGTCCGTCCTCTGGATGGTGGAAAGTCATAGGTGTTGGGGCGGTATACGAGCACATCATCCTCATCTTCTTCGTAAGAATGTAACCAGGTCTGGCCCAGGAGTTCGGCCTCTGCTTTTTTACGGCAGGTGTTGGCCAGCAGCACGAGGCACAAAACGCATAGCAGCGAAGCGTATTTCATATTTTTGTATTGATAGCGTCTTTTCAAACAACTGAATAGATAGCCAAGTTAGGGATTTCCTGCTTTATATAGAAGCCCCATTATATAAAAGGCTGCCGGGTAGGGGTGGCAAAGGTATGGCGGCTTTTTCTATCTTTGTACTTATACACGACATTGCCTTGGAAAATAAGAAAATCATAAAGCTGTTTAAGCTGGCCGCCGAGCTTATGGAGCTGCACGACGAGAATCCGTTTAAGGTACGCTCGTATGTGAACGGGGCCGCTGCGCTGGAACTGGTAGAAGAGTCATTGGCGCTAAAAAGTCAGGCCGAGCTGGAAGGTATAACCGGTGTTGGCAAAAGCATCGCTGCCCGCGTGATCGAGATAGCCGAAACAGGTTCTTTTACGGAACTGGATCAGCTGCTATCGGTAACGCCACCGGGTGTGGTGGAGATGTTGCGCATTAAAGGCATCGGCCCGAAAAAGGTACGAACGCTCTGGCGAGAACTCGGTACTGAAACGGTAGAGGAACTGCTTGACGCCTGCGAACAGGACAAAGTGAGCAAGCTGAAAGGTTTCGGAGCCAAGACACAGGAGAACATCAAACAGGCACTGCTGTTTACGCAGCAGAATCGTGGCAAACTACTCTATGCCGAGGCCGAATCAGCTGCCCAGGCATTGCTGGAGCAGGTACAACAGGCCTTGCCGGATGCTGAGGTAGCGCTGGTTGGCGATGTGCGCCGCTGCCTGGAAATTGTGGTGAAGCTGGAGCTAGTGATAGGAACTGATAATCCAACGGAAGCAGAAGCAGCCCTGAACAAACTGGACGAACTCCAGCAGGACGAGCTAAGCTCAGGGCCTATGGTATGGCGCGGTAAGCACAATGTGAGTGGCTTGGCCACTGAGATTCGTTTTGCCAGCCCGGCTAATTTCCAGAACGAACGCTTTATCCGATCCGCTTCACCAGCGCACCTGTCCCAAATATTTGCTGCCAACAAGAACATGCTCACCGTAACCCGCGAAAGCAGTCACAGTTCTGAAGAGGATATTTACGCCTCGGCAGGTATGGCCTACATTGTGCCGGAGCTCCGGGAAGGCACCAACGAGCTGCAGCTGGCTATGGAGAACAAGCTGCCGAAGCTGCTGGAGGTGTCCGACTTGAAAGGCATTCTGCACAACCACAGCACTTACTCCGACGGCGCTCATACCCTGGAGCAAATGGCGATTTACTGCCGCGACATGGGCTACCAGTATTTAGGTATATCCGACCACAGCAAGACGGCCGCTTATGCTGGTGGTTTGCGCGAAGGCGATGTGCTGCGTCAGCAAAAGGAGATTGACGAGCTAAACCAGAAGCTGGCTCCTTTCAAGATATTCAAAGGTATAGAATCCGACATTCTGGGCGATGGCTCCCTGGATTATGAAGAGGACATTCTGAAGACTTTCGATTTCATTGTGGCCAGCATCCACAGCAACCTCAATATGGATGAGCAGAAGGCTACCTCCCGTCTGATCACGGCCATCGAGAACCCTTATACGACCATGCTCGGCCACCCGACAGGGCGTCTGCTGTTGCGTCGCGAGGGCTACCCGATCAATCACAAAATGGTGATCGATGCCTGTGCTGCCAACAACGTGATCATCGAAATCAACTCCAATCCCTGGCGCCTCGACATCGACTGGCGTTGGGTGCATTATGCGCGCGAGAAGGGCGTGATGCTGAGCATTAACCCGGATGCCCACCACACCAGCGGCTACGACGACATGCGCTACGGCGTGCTGGTAGGTCGCAAAGGCGGATTGACTAAAGAAATGACATTCAATGCGAAGTCTGCAGAGGAAGTGGAAGCTTACTTCAAAACGCGGAAAGAGAAGATAAAGTAGCGAATGCCGAAGATACTTATTCTCCGTTTTTCCTCTATCGGCGACATCGTGCTGACTACGCCGGTGGTGCGCTGCATTAAGCAGCAGGTGCCGGGCGCTGAAGTGCATTACTGCACCAAGCAGGGTTTTAGAGGTATACTGGAGCCTAATCCTTACATCGATAAGGTGCATACGTTGGGCAACAGCCTAGGCGAACTGGTGCAGGAACTCAAGGCCGAGAACTTCGACTTTGTGGTAGACCTGCACAACAACCTGCGCACGCGCATCATCAAAACTAGACTAGGCAAACCATCCCAAAGCTTCGATAAACTCAATTACGAAAAGTGGCTGATGGTAAACCTCAAAGTGAACCGCCTGCCAGATGTACATATCGTTAACCGCTACCTGGCTGCTGCTGCCTCACTAGGTATACAGGATGACGGCAAAGGACTGGACTACTTTATACCTGCCGCTGACGAAGTAGACATCAACACACTTCTGGAACCTTTCCGGCAGGGGTATACGGCCTTTGCCATCGGAGCGCAGCACTATACCAAGCGACTCCCTACGGAGCGCATCATTGAGTTGTGTGCAGATCTGAAACAGCCAATTATCCTGCTTGGTGGCAAAGAAGACGCTGCTACCGGTAATGAAATTGCGGCCTACATACAGGCGGCAGGCGATGCGCAGGGAACAGTTATCTACAACGCCTGCGGAAGGTATAGCCTGGCAGGTTCGGCCTCACTGGTGCGACAGGCAAAGCAGGTGGTCAGTCACGACACAGGCTTGATGCATATTGCGGCGGCTTTTCAAAAGGACATCATCAGTGTTTGGGGCAACACTATAGCTGAGTTTGGCATGTACCCTTTCCGGACCAGGTATAAGGTGCTCGAAGTAAACGGACTGCCTTGCCGGCCCTGCTCTAAGATAGGGTATAGCAAGTGCCCAAAAGGTCATTTCAAGTGCATGCGCGATATTGATTTCAGCGCTATTGAACGGCAGCCTTTTAAGTTGTAGAGAAGCTTAGGTGTATAAATAAGCAGGTATGAAACAACATCGCCCGCACAGGTATAAACTTGTGCGGGCGATGTTGTTTTGTTAGGTATAGCTATACCAAAGGAGTTAATTTATTGGAGTGGTTTTACGGTATAGCCAGCTCTTTGCAACAACTTCAGCAGGCCGTTTTCACCGGGTAGGTGCGCTGCGCCTACTGCAATAAAGGTCGACTGCTCTTTCATGATCGCAGGCAGTTTTGTCATCCAGTCTTTGTTACGGTCGTCCGTCATATAGGACATATCGCCGCCACCGGTCAGCTCGTTGTATTCCTGCGATAAAGCCCAGATGCCTTCCAGATCTTTATCAAAATACAACTGCACGAGTTTGTTTGAAATTTGCATAGCGACATCTTTATTTTTGATGTAGGCTACAAGTTGCTCTGCCTGTTTATCCAGCGAATAGTGGTTGTACAGCAAGTCAAACTGCTGCTCCATGGTCTCAAGCGTGCTCACTTTCTTATTGCTTTTCTTGGTGTGGCTGGTAAAGTACATGTCCAGTGGCTGGCCTGTATATTTTTTCAGTACTTCCATGCCTTGGTAGTCTTTCATAGAGAGCATCAGCATCAATGTCATCGGCTTCATCTGGTCGGCCATGCTCAACTCAAACCCAAACTGGGCTTTTATTTCTTCGTTCACCAGTGCGTAATCCTCTTTGCTCAGCAGGTTCGAGAGTTTATTATCCGGCATAACCATTTTAGCTCCTAGCTGCATCATCTTTGCTGAGTCGATCTCTGTTTCTACTACCAGGCCATGACTTTCCATGAAGCGCTCCATTACTTCCGGTGTCGTGTTCAGGTAGCTGGAGTTGAGCAGGTGGTAAGTACCGTACAGGTATGAGGGTTGCTTCAAACCGTTGCCGCTGATTTCCCAGAGCAGTGATTTGGCGGAGGCAGTAGGTTGTGCCTTTGTAGTGGCTTTGGCTTGTTTTGATTTTACTTTCTGGGCCTGGCTAATAGAAGGCACAAACAGAAAAGCCAGCCAAAGAAGGCAGGCGAGGGAGTACTTTTTTGTAAGAAGCATATATAAAAGGGTGATGAAAGGTTGTTTCAGATTGAGCAGGAGATATGTAGCTTTGCAAATATAAAGGTCTCGAACAGCTTTTATGCTAAGGTCTTTTAAATATTCAAAAACCGAGTTATAATGTCCAAATATAATTTGAATTGGCAAGCCACTGACGAGCAACTGCTCGATGCTCTGCTGCTGGCAACAGGTGGCGAGGGCGGCGCTACGCTGCAGGATGTGCTGCTAATGATCGATGCGCTGGACAGCGACGTGCTGGCAATGCAAGACCTGGAACAAGGACTCGAAAAGCTGGTGTCGGCTGGCTTTGTGCTGGTACAAAAAAACAAGCTGGCTCTGACAGAGCAATTCCTGGCCAGGTATGAGGAAGCGACGCTGAACTCGGCAGAAGAAACGCCTGAAAGTCCATTGCAAAAACTGCTCTCGCAAACGCCTCTTACCGAAGCAGGTATACAGCAGGCCAGAAATGAAACGCTCAAAAAATACAAGCTTAAAAACTATTATCAACAGTACCTGGAGCAGTTCGGATAGTTCGCCGGTTTTGAGATTTAAGGTGTGGAAATCTGAAGATGATTAAAGAATGAAGCCTCAATTTCCAACTTTAAGAATCGCTATCAAGAGTTAAGGTAGAAGTCCGGTATAAAAACCGAAGCGCCGCTGAGTTATTTCAGCGGCGCTTCTTTATTCAGGTATAGAGGAATCTCTACAACCTTAGAATTTCACTTTCTAAGAAATCTTCTCAAAACCCAGGTATGGGTGCAGCACTTTTGGCATGTTGATGCCGTCTGGTGTCTGATTGTTCTCCAGGATAGCAGCTACAATGCGCGGCAGAGCCAGCGCACTACCGTTGAGTGTGTGCAGTAGCTGCGTCTTGCCTGACTCGGTTTTGTAACGCAGCTTCAGGCGGTTTGACTGGTAGGTCTCAAAATTAGAAGCAGAGCTTACTTCCAGCCAGCGGTTCTGGGCAGTAGAGTATACTTCCATGTCGTAGGTGAGGGCAGAGGTAAAGCCCATGTCGCCGCCGCAAAGGCGCAGCACACGGTAAGGCAGTTCCAGTTTCTGCAACAAACCCTGAATATAGTTGCTCATTTCTTCCAGTGCTTCATAAGAGTTTTCTGGAAGCGTGATCTGAACAATTTCTACCTTATCGAACTGGTGCAGGCGGTTCAGGCCGCGCACATCGGCACCCCACGATCCGGCCTCTCTTCTAAAGCACGGCGTATGGCCTGTATTTTTGATCGGCAGCTGCTCCACCGGCACAATCACATCGCGGTAAAGGTTCGTGATCGGTACCTCAGCCGTCGGAATCAGGTATAGGTTGTCTTCGGTGGCGTGGTACATCTGGCCGTCTTTGTCAGGCAGCTGACCAGTACCGTAGCCAGAAGCTTCGTTGACTAAAATCGGCGGCTGCACTTCCATGTAACCGGCTTTCATAGCCTCGTCGAGGAAGAAGTTGATGAGCGCACGCTGCAGACGGGCACCTTGCTTTTTGTACACCGGAAATCCAGCGCCGGAAATTTTATTTCCTAGTTCAAAGTCGATGATGTCGTATTGCTGGATGAGCTCCCAATGCGGCAGGGCACCTTCGTGCAGTTTAGGAATTTCACCGTGCTGCAGAACTACTTCATTGTCTTCTGCTGTTCTACCTTCAGGAACACTTGCGTGCGGAAGGTTTGGCAACTTGTATAGTGCTTGCTGTATTTGCTCCTCAATGGTAGCCAACTGCTCACTCAGCGATTTGGTCTGCTGCTTTAACTCGGATGTTTCTGCTTTGTGGGCTTCTGCTTTTTCGCGGTCGCCGTTTTTCATCAGTATACCGATCTCTTTTGAGATGGTATTGGCTCGGGCCTGCAGCTCATCGTGCTGGCTTTGCACCTGTCGGCGCTGCTGGTCCAAGGCTACAATAGCTTCAACCTCTTGGGCGGCATTTTTGTAGTTTTTTTTGGTAAGTCCAGCCACCACCAGCTCTGTCTGCTCTCTTAAAACGTTTAGCTGTAGCATAATTTAGGTCTTTGTATAGCTGCAAAAATATACTTTTTTAGGTTGTTAGCGGCATTTACGAAATCTTTTAAGGAAATTCTGAAACATTTTCAACAAATTACCCGCTAATATTTGTTAATTAATAAGCATTGCAATAACATTGCAGTGCAATTTATGACAGGCCCTTTCCTGAGCCTCACAAAACTCTATCGCATTCATCCATTTTCCGAATTTATAAGTAAAGCTCTCGCTGCGTTCGCCCTAGCGTGCCAAGCAGGTTAATTTAACTACCATACCACATTTATGTACAAAATTGAAGAATTGAAAGATAGGCTTCTTTCAGAACTCAAGGAAATTGCAGAAGACCTGGGTGTCAAGAATTTCAAGAAACTCAGCAAACAGGATCTGGTTTACAAAATCCTTGACCAGCAAGCCATAACCCCTCCCGACAAATTGCCAAAAAAAGTAAAGTCCTCTCCCAGTACAGCCGCCACCGGCGAAACAGAAGCTACTGAAAACACAATTACTACCAGCGAAGAGCAAACAGAACCTGCAGCCGAAGCACCAGCCCAGCCAAGACCTGCCCGCGAAGCAGCCCGCCGCGAACAAACTAGTCCGACTTTAGTACAACAGCCGGCACCCGTTAAAGACCACGGCCCGCAGCGTGAGCGTGTTACGACCCGCCGCGATAACCGTACCGAAGGAGCTAACCCACGTGAACAGCGACAGGAGCAGCGCGTAGAGCGCACAGAGGCACGTCCGGAACGCACTGAGAGAACAGAGCAACGTCCAGAGCGCAGCGAAAGAACCGAAAACCGCACAGAGCAGCGTGAGCAGCGCTCTGAGGTTGGAAATCGTGCAGAACAGCAACGCGAGCAACGTCCTGAGGTAGGAAACCGCAGCGATAGTCGCAATGACCAAAACCGTGGCGGTGATAACGCACCGCGCCGTCAGCAGAACGCGGCCGCCAGCAGCAATAACTTCCGCGAGTTTGACGGAATAATCCTAAATGAAGGTGTGTTGGAACTGATGCAGGATGGCTACGGCTTCCTTCGCTCCACGCATTATAACTACCTGGCCTCGCCAGACGATATTTATGTATCTCCTTCGCAAATCAAATTGTTTGGTCTCAAGACAGGCGATACTGTAAAGGGACAAATTCGTCCGCCGAAAGAAGGGGAGAAGTACTTTGCCCTGCTGAAAGTGGATTCTGTGAACGGACGCACGACAGAGGAAATCCGTGATCGTATACCTTTCCAGCACCTGACGCCGCTTTTCCCGGAAGAGCGTCTGAAACTGACGACCAAGCCAAGCCTGCTTTCTACCCGTATCCTCGATCTGTTCGCGCCGATCGGTAAAGGTCAGCGTGGTATGATCGTGGCGCAGCCGAAAACTGGTAAAACCGTGTTGCTGAAAGAGATTGCCAATGCCATCTCCGAAAACCATCCGGAAGTATACCTGATGATCCTTCTCATTGACGAACGTCCGGAAGAAGTAACTGATATGGCCCGTAGCGTAAAGGCAGAGGTTATTGCTTCTACTTTCGATGAAACGGCTGACCGCCACGTGAAGGTGTCGAGCATTGTACTTGACAAAGCCAAGCGTATGGTAGAATGCGGCCACGATGTGGTGATCCTGCTTGACTCTATTACGCGTCTGGCTCGTGCTTACAACACAGTGGTGCCTTCATCAGGCAAGATCCTGTCGGGTGGTGTGGATGCCAACGCGCTACACAAGCCGAAGCGCTTCTTTGGTGCTGCCCGTAACGTTGAAAACGGCGGCTCCTTGACTATTATCGCGACTGCCTTGATCGACACGGGTTCTAAAATGGACGAGGTAATCTTTGAAGAATTCAAAGGTACCGGTAACATGGAACTGCAGTTGGACCGCAAACTGGCCAACCGCAGAATTTACCCTGCCATCGACGTTCCTGCTTCAGGTACACGCCGCGAAGACCTGCTCATGGATCGCGACGAACTGAACCGCATCTGGATTCTACGCAAGTTTATGTCCGACATGAACTCCGTGGAAGCCATGGAATTCCTGAAAGACAGAATGCAGGGAACCAAGAGCAACGAAGAGTTCCTGATCTCGATGAACGGATAAGGCGCAGTTCAAATAAAAGCAGAAGAGGCTGTCCAAAAAGGGCAGCCTCTTTTTTTGCTTTTAGCCCTCTTTTGCTATTTTAGTGGGCATGAAACGCAGGAACGTTGTTTTCAAGGAGCAGGCGGGCCACCAGGTGGTCCTCTTCCCCCAGAGCATCGGCGAGCGGATCCCGGTCCACCACCCGGTGCGGCTGGTGGACCGGGTGGTGGACGAGCTCAACCTGGACCGCATCATGGCCACCTACAAGGGCGGGGGCACCAGCAGCTACCATCCCCGCATGCTGCTCAAGGTACTCTTCTACGCCTACTTCCAAAATATCTATTCCTGCCGCCGCATTGCCAGAGCGCTCTGAGGTAGATCATCCACCTGTCTGAGGTAGATCATCCACCTGTTGGAGGAGAATATCCACTTCATGTGGCTTTCGGGCGGCAGCACCCCCGACTTCCGCACCATCAACGACTTCCGCTCCCGTCGCCTCAAAAACCAGATCCAGGAGCTTTTTGCCGAGGTGGTGCGCCTGCTGCACCGGCTCGAGTACGTGAGCCTGCAGACCCAGTACGTGGACGGCACCAAGCTGGAGTCCGCCTCGGGCCGCTACACCTTTGTGTGGCGGGGCTCAGTGGAGAAGAACAAGGAGAGGCTGGAGAAGAAGATCGGCAGCGTGCTCTCCGATATCCGCCAGGCCATCAAGGAGGACGGCAAGGCGCCCGAGGAGAAAGCACCCGAGAAGGTGGATGCCCAGCGCCTGAGAGAAGAGATTCGCCAGCTCAACGAGCGGGTAAAGGAACTGGGCAAAAAGGAACAGAAGCAGGTCAAAAAGCTCGCTGAAGAGTACCTGCCGCGGCTGCAAAAATATGAAGAGCAGTTAGAAAAACTTGGGGAGCGCAACAGCTACAGCAAAACGGACGAGGAGGCCACCTTCATGCGCATGAAGGAGGATCACATGAAGAACGGGCAATTGAAGCCCGCCTACAACATCCAGATCAGCACCGAAGGCCAGCTGATCACCAACTTCTCTTTGCACCAGCGCCCGGGCGACACGGCCACGCTGATCCCGCACCTGGAGCAGTTTGCATCACACTACCAGACACAGTCCCCGGTTGTTGTGGCCGACGCCGGCTACGGCTCAGAGCAGAACTACGCCTGGCTCGAAGAGCACCAGGTAGCAGCCTACGTCAAGTACAACTATTTCCACTCGGAGCAGAAAAAGAAACACCAGCACAACCCCTTCCTGAGCCAGAACCTGTATTATAACCAGCAAGAGGACTTCTTTGTCTGCCCCATGGGCCAGCGG
>NZ_JAHZTC010000025.1 GCF_019599265.1 Pontibacter sp. HSC-14F20
GCACCCTGTTTTAAGCTTGTAGAGTATGGCGCCTACTATTTTACTGGCTGCCACATGGAGCCTGGGACCGCGTTTGCCAACACTTAGTTGTGGCACGATCCATTTATTTATGCTATCTTCACTTAAGACTTCCATTGGATTAGGACTTGGTGAGCAAATGTTTTCGCAAATACTTTTACCAACCTAATTCTTTGGAGGTTCTTAAAACCCTAAACAGCTTCATAAAGTAAAACGGCACTTACTATAAGATTTAAAGTGGAAATGTATGCTGGTACAGAATTCTCAGAATCTAAATCAAATTTACTTACAATTAACAGTAATCGGTCACTAACAAACTTAGGGCTTTGGCTCGTAATCGTAAAATAACTTGAAATCCAAGGAATATTAGGTTCAACTACAAGCATACTAAATATACAAATTCCTAATACTGTGATTACAGTTACCAGTACCGTCTTAAATATTAATTTAGCTGGTAATCTATATCCTAATAGAATTTCACCCTCCATAGAGCTAATGGATTTATCATTTTTAAAAGTGCCAAATATAACCGAAACCTAATTGATTCTTACTTATTCCTACATTCCCATATATTATAAAGTCCCTATAGAAACAGTGCTTCTTAAATAAAAAAACCCTCTCCTGTTTATAAGAGAGGGTTTATATTGAATTTTCTGACAGAAAAGACAATTACTTCTTTGCCGTGATATCCAGGCTTACTGTGAAGTTATCATCGATTACTTTGTCGCCCAGGTCATCAAAGAAGCTCTTAGAGCCGTAACGAACGTCATATTTGGCGCGGTCAACGATCACATCGGCTTTCGCAGTAGCATTACCGTTCTCAACGTTAACTGTAGCCGGGAAGCTTACCGGGTTGGTTTTGCCTTTAATAGTCAGGTCACCTTCTACATTATAGTTTGGCTGGCCGGCAGCGGCGTCAGCGATCGGGCTGATGCTGTTGATTTTAAAGTTAGCCGTCGGGTGCTGCTCAACGCCAAAGAAGTCGTCAGACTTCAGGTGACCTACCAGGTCAGCATTGTACTTGGCATCTGTTAAGTCGGTGTTGGTGATAGAGGCCATGTCGATGGTAAACTCACCACCTACTAACTGGCCTTCAGCTACTACCAGTTCGCCACCCTGCAGGCTGATGTTACCAGAGTGCTCGCCACCTACTTTTTTACCATTCCAGGTCAGTTGGCTTGCAGACGGATCTACGGCATAAGCCTCACCCTCTGCTGCAACAGGAGCTTCTGTAGCTACGGCAGTTGTGTTCTCAGTTGCGGTGTTGCTGTCGGTGCAGGCAGTAAAGAAAAGCGCTGCGGCCATAGAAGCAAAGATTGCTGTCTTTTTCATGTAATTCTGATTTAGATAATGATAGTTTTCGAATTTGATTTGCAAATTTAATGTATATACATTTATTGTACAAACATGTTTATCTTTATTTTTGGTTCCATCACAATAATATCTGGTTGTTGCAAATCAAGGAAGACAGTTAACTGCTAAAGAATCTTCTCATCTACCTTATTGATAAATCAGAATCATGCCCTGCACATCATTTTATCATTGCCGCTGCAATTCAGGTTGTCAGACTTTATATGTCAGTAGGCTTCTTAAAAGGTATAGCGCGAGAAAACACGTGAGGGTGAATAAAAAAAGCCACTATACAGTTATACCTGTAAGTGGCTCTTGGATAATCCTGTAATAAATGCCTTGTTTATCTGCTCCCAGACAAAACAATCAATATACTTTAAGTAACCGGCTCATTCGCCGGAGTGTTGGTTTTTGAGCATTCTTTCCAATAACTCGTTCTTTTCCCGCTCACTTTTAAGGAGCGCATCATAGAGCTCCACTATCTTTTCTATGGGATTGAAGGTACATTGATCAAAATATCCATTGTTACCTGCAGTAGAATTATCATGCAATGTTTGAACATTGAAGATAGCCCCCTCTTCGGAAAAATTCTCAATAGCCTCTGTAGTCACACCAAGTGCTTTGGCTATCTTTTCAAGTGTTGCCTTATCCATATCCTCTTCCTGCTCAATTCGGGAGATGTTCTGCTGGGTGGTTCCCAGTTCACTGGCAAGCGAAGCCTGCTTTACGCCAAGGGCCGTACGCATTCTACGGACATGATCGCCCAGATGAATGGGCCGTTTTCTTGCTGCTGTTTCCATGATTTGAATGTACGCATATTTTATAAATAAATCAAGTATAATTGCGAGTATTTTACAATTAACTACTTGTTTATCATACACTTACTAAAATGCTTTACTTAGCAGGTTGCGCATTTGATTTTATGCTCGCAATACCTCTCACATCCTATTATTCTCCTGAAATGCAGTAGATTACACTGGATTATCAACGCCGCCGAGTCACTTCCAGCACGCACTGCCGTCATGCTCTTACAGGCACTGCCCTGAAAGCCTCTTGTATGCCCGAGGTCATTCCATACTGCGCGTCGCTGCTGGCAGCCTCAAAGGCCACATGTCATCTGTTTCAAAAGCAAGTCAACCCACTCCAAAAAGCAACAAAACGACCAGAAACATAATATGCTGTTTCTGGTCGCTTGTTGCAAAGGCTAATGCATTCCTGTGTAACGGAGCGGCTTTGCGAAGGGATCCTGCGCTGAATGCTATTGCTTTGCCTTCACATTCAGGCTTACCGTGAACTCATCATAGATCGCTTTGTCGCCCAGGTTTTCAAAGAAGTTGCTGGAGCGGTAGCGGATATCGTATTTGGTGCGGTCTACTGTCACATCAGCTTTGGCTGTGGCTACGCCGTCTTTCACAGTGATAATGGCCGGGAAGCTTACCGGGTTCGTGATGCCTTTGATGGTCAGGTTGCCTTTTACGTTGTAGTTCGGCTGGCCTGCGGCGGCTTTGGCGATCGGAATAGCTTCGGTGATCACGAAAGAACCGCTTGGGTACTTTTCTACACCAAAGAAATCATCCGACTTCAGGTGACCCACCAGTTTGCCGTTCATGCCAGCATCTTTGATGTCTTCCACCGTGATCGAACTCATATCAAACTCGAAGGAGCCGCCCGTCACACGGTTTTTGTCCACCGTCAGCTGACCGCTTTTCAGGGAAATTTTGCCATAGTGCTCACCAGTCACTTTTTTGGCGTTCCAGTTTACCTCGCTGGCAGCCGTCTCAACAGCAAAAGTACGTCCCTTGGCAGGAGCAGCTATTTCTGTTGCGTTCCGATCTGTGTTAGAGGTGCCGGTAAAGGCAGATAGCATCAGCGCAGCTGCAAGCGATGCCAGAATAGCGGTTTTTTTCATGTGATAAATGATTGATTTTGAGTAGTTGGATGGTTTATTTTTAAAATGGTTTAATGGTCTCAACTGTTTTTCCGCACTTTATCCAACAGCCTGCTCAGCTCAAGGGCCTCCTCGTCTGACAGGTTGGTGATACCTGTTCCCTTTCCTCCCTCCAGTTCATCCATCTGCCTGAGCAGGTCCAGGCCTTTCTCAGTGATCAGCACATCGACCGTGCGCCGGTCCTTTGGGCACTGCTGGCGGGAGACCAGCTCTTTTGCCACCAGCTTATCGACGATGCGGGAAGCGTTGGAGGTCTTGTCGAGCATACGCTCTATCAGCATGCTAACGGTAGCGGGCCTGGGGTATTGTCCGCGCAGGATACGTAAAATATTGTATTGCGGCAAACTTACGCCAAATGGTTTGAAGTGCGCACTTTGCTGCTGCTCTACCCAACCGGCAGTATATACCAGGTTAATATACGCTTTCTGGTGCAGACTCCTGAATACCGGCTGCTTGATTTCTTCTTCTATCTGCATAGTATGTTGTTTCGTTTTTGGTCTTTAGATGGCATTAACCCATCTCTACTGAAAATTGGCCGGATCAAGACTCACAGTATCAAAGCAGGACCCTATACCCATAGATTTGCTGGCCCCTCGAAGCCGACTGTCATCACCACCCCTTTCAAAAGGGGACCCTTTATATAATAATGTACCCCTAAAAGGGTTAAACACGATTTATCCCTGCAACTCAACTACATAACAGCAGCGGCCTATAGCTCCAGACAATGAGGTGACTGCAAATATATGTACATACATTTAATACAGCAACATAGTTCAGCATTATACTTAAATAATTTCAGCTTTTACATTCTGAAGAAAACGCTGCACTAAAAATAGGCTTTCCTTGCTTAAAAATAGCTTGTTTATAATAATATTTATTTTAAATATTACGGTCCATAGTCAATATCGAACCTTTACCCTAATCCTAAACATCTCTCATATGAAAAAAGCATTTAGAATCATCGGTATGCTCTTCGTGGTGCTGGTGGCAATTGCAGCGGCCGGGGTGGTATACCTGCGCTATACCTTCCCGAAGGTGGATGCGGCACCCGCCATTACCATCCAGAAATCACCGGAACTGATTGAACGGGGAGCCTACCTGGCTAACCATGTGGCGGTTTGCATCGACTGCCACTCCACCCGCGACTTCTCCCGCTTTTCAGGTCCGGTTGTGCCCGGCACGGAAGGCAAAGGGGGCGATGTTTTTGATCATTCCATGGGCTTTCCGGGTGTTTTTTATGCCCGCAACATCACTTCCGACACGGAGACAGGTATAGGCAGTTGGACCGACGGCGAGGTATACCGCGCTTTCACGACAGGGGTTAGCCGCAACGGGGATCCGCTCTTCCCGGTGATGCCTTATAAGTCCTATGCCAGCATGACCACCAACGATGCCTATGCCATCATCTCCTACATTCGCTCCCTTAACCCGATCAAGTACCAGGTGCCCGAGTCAAAGCCTGACTTCCCGATGAACCTGATTCTGCGTACCATCCCCTCGGGCAAGCCAAATCCAACTGATGAACACACGTTGCAGGATGAACTGGTGCGCGGCAAGTACCTGCTTACCATAGCAGCCTGCGCCGAATGCCATACGCCACAAGATAAAGGAGCACCCATCGAAGGAAAATACCTGGCCGGCGGATTTGAGTTTAAATTCCCGAACGGAGCCGTGTTGCGCTCTTCCAACATCACGCCCGACAAGCAGACAGGTATAGGCAACTGGACAGAAGAGGCTTTTGTGCAACGTTTCAAAAACTACGAGGCTCCCGAGGCGACAGCCGCAAAGTTAGCGCCGGACGCCTTCAATACTATTATGCCCTGGGCCATGTATGCCGGTATGGAAGAAGCCGACCTGAAGGCAATCTACAAATACCTGATGACGGTGGAGGGGAATGCCAACAAGGTTGAGCGCTTTAGCCCGCCGACTGCAGTAGCCAGTAAGTAAGCGCAATTCTATACCTATAGCGCACGTTTGCTGTCACTTCTTTCAGAAGTCGGATGGCAAACGTGCGTTTGTATTGCTATATTTGAGGTATAGCCAAACACAAAACATGGAAAGCAAAACCTACATCAGCTATATGCAGTCGCCGCTCGGCCTGCTCCGGATTGGCGGTACCAAACAAGGCATAACAGAAGTAAACTTTTGTGAAAAGGACGCCGTGCCGGCTGAGCAGACGCATGAAATGCCCGTTTGTATCAGCGATTGTGTGCAGCAGCTGGAGGAATATTTTGCGGGGAAACGGCATGATTTTGACTTAGCGCTGGCACCTGCGGGTACAACTTTCCAGAAACAGGTATGGCAGGAACTGCAAGGTATACCGCACGGCAAAACCACCAGCTACCTGGCCGTGTCGAGGGCAGTGTCGGGTGAGAAGGCAATTCGTGCTGTGGGGGCCGCTAACGGTCGCAACCCGATCTGCATAATTGTGCCCTGCCACCGGGTAATCGGCAGCGACGGAAGCCTGACGGGCTATGCCGGAGGCCTGTGGCGAAAAGAGTGGCTACTACGTCATGAAGGAGCACTGAGAACCGCTGCACAGATATCCCCCTTTTAAAAGTTCAAATAATAACTAATAAACTGCAACATACTTACAAGTACGAAGGTATAAAGTAAAAGCACCCTGTGTTAAGGTGCTTTTACGTGTTATTACCTATGCAATTGTCTTATCAGAAAGCAAAACCACACCTGCTCGAAGCTCAGATGGGAGCCCGAGTGCTTGCTTTTTTCCTGGACACATTTTTCCTGTTGTCCACTATCGGGCTAATCGAATACTTTACTTTCAGCAGCAATGAAGAGGCTTTGGTTTTTAAGTCAGAACGCCTACTGCACCTGCTGATGGGTTGGCTATACTTTGCAGGTACTGAAAGCGGCGCCTGGCAAGGCTCTCTAGGCAAACAGTTCTTGGGACTTCGCGTTGTGGGTTTTTGCGGCGACCGCATCTCATTCCGACGCGCCAGCCTCCGTTATCTACTCAGGCCAATCAGCATTTTTGTGTTGCTCACGCAGGCATTGACAGGCACAAGAGTTGCCTCTCATACCCGCCTGCTCCACGACCGCATCTGCAAAACCAGGGTATTGTCTTAAAGCCTAGGCCCCAAATTCAAAGCCTAGGCCCCGAATTCAGTTACCTCTACACTAGCCGTACTGTCCGGGCGAACGGTCAGTTTAAACAGATAGCGGTACTGGCTGTCAGCAATTTCCTCGAAAGGTTTTTCAGCCCCAAACGCTTCGATGATCGGCAAAAGCGTATTGGAATGACCGGCTACAACAATTGTCTGTCCGCGATGCTCCTGCAGGATACGCGTTTTAAGCCCCTCGAAATCGTGCCCTTCGTACTGCACCACCTCTATGTTACGCTCTCTGGCCAATGGATAAAGCGTCTGTCCGGTACGCATGTATTTAGTGGCATACAAAGCGTCCACTTCCTGCCCTTCTAAGAAAGCCCGCAAGGCTTCTGCCCGTGCATGCCCCGCTTCTGTCAGTTCCGGATCTTCGTTGGAAGCTTCAGTGGTATCCTTTTCGGCATGGCGCACCAGGTATACGGTAGTCACTTCAGTAGCAGTCTCAATCTCCTCGATCTGCTGATCGGAAGTGGCTGTATTGGAATTGCAGGCGCTGAAAATGCTTAAAAACAAAAGCAATGAACTGAGTCGGAAGAGGTTTTTCATGCGTTAAGATTTAGATCGTGATAAGGTTTAGAGCTAGAAAGTTAAGAAGTTAAACGGAATAATACACCCTGATTATTGGTGGATGAGTATTAAGCAGGTTACAATTTCTCAGGCTGAATCACACCCTTGCTTGAGCTGCTCTCAGGATTTAGATATTTTCGCAAATACCAGGTTCAATCACTTCAAAGGCAGAAACAATACACCCAGATTTCTACAACTTATACCCCAACTCTAGCCCTTCTGACAGCAAACGCTCAGCCTGGCTGTTTTTACCTTGCTGGTACAACAGGTTGACCAAGCTCTGGCGGGCGGCATACAGGTATGGGTTCTCACGGAGGGCAGCTTCGTAGGCTTTCCGGGCGCGCTTTGGTTCTTTCTCTGCTTCCCATACCTTGCCGGAGGCGAACAGAAATTCGGCCAGTTCCGCAGGCGTGTGTTGTACGGGCTGCTTTTTGAGTTCTTCCTGCGCCTTGCCGGCATCACCTAGCCCGGCGTATACCCTGGCCAATAAAGCAGCTTCGCTGCGGGCGCGCAATTTCCCGTTGCTGATAGGCGCCAGCAATTGCTGTGCAGCAGCTTTGTCTCCCAGTTGTAACTGCCAGTTGGCCATGCGCACCATATAGCCCGGGCGCGGTGTACCTGCCGCAGTGAGGATGCGCTGCGCTTCTGCAAGGGTGGCAATGGCTTCGGCATATTTGCCTTGCGTAGCCAGTACCTCGGCATACTGCTGACGTAGTTCATAGTGCTGCGGCTTGCGGGCTACCAGTGCTGCCAATGTACGCTCTGCCTCCTGTGATGGCGCGGCCGTACCGCGCAGCCAGCTGGTATAGGCCTGTGCCTCGTCACGACGGTCCCGCAAATAAGTAGAGATGGTCGGGGCTTCCTGTACGTAGCGCTCCCCTACTGCAATGGCCTCCAAAAGACGACCGTAATCCGCATACATTTCCCGGAAAGCCTGGTTGATGCGGGCGCGGGTCAACAGATCATCTTCCAGCA
The DNA here is from genome assembly GCF_019599265.1 of Pontibacter sp. HSC-14F20. Lineage (GTDB taxonomy): Bacteria > Bacteroidota > Bacteroidia > Cytophagales > Hymenobacteraceae > Pontibacter. Next base: position 7,984 of record NZ_JAHZTC010000025.1, read on the forward strand.
AGAGGGCCTGCTCATAACGCATCTGTTGCTCCTGCACAGCGCGACGGACCGACAATTGTCCGGCCCTGCGTCGGGCTTCAAACAAATCTGCCTCAGCGGTATAGATCGGCGCATAATCCTTGTTTACTTTCTGAGCACGCAGCAGCCACTGTTGTGCTTCGTCGAAAGCCAGTTGTCGTTGCTTCAGACCGGCATAGGCCAGCAGGGCAGGCTGGTAGCTGGCATCCCAGGTTAGGGCCGAGTCGAGTAGCGCGGCCGCTCTCGGATAGTTTTGTGCCCGGGTCTCGCGCTCGGCCAGGTTCAGGTATACCTGTGCCCAGTTACTGGCCATCGCCTGTTTGTCGCCGGCCAGGTAAGCTTCCTGCCGCTTCACCAGCTTATCCAGGAAGGTATACAGCTCCGGATCTTTCGCCTTCAGGTCGCTCGTGGTATTAATGGACTTGTGATTGAGCGGATGCACTTTCACGGGCTCAAAATAGGCCGGATAGGTCTGGGCCAGGTATTCGTGCTCGTTGTTGGCCGAGTAATAATCGAGCGTACGGCCCTCTTTCATGGCATTGTGGTAGAGGCGACGCACAGCCCGGTTTTCAGCATCCGTAAATACCCGCCCATGGAACAGGTGCACGTACTCATGCAGCACCACATTACGCTCCAGGTAAGCTCCCCTGATGACGTATTCAATGGCGGCGGCTCCGCTTCCTACTCCCCGGATGTCCATCCACTGGCGATTATCGAAGGTGGTGGCCTGGCGGAAATAAGGCGAATTCATGGCAATGGCCAGATCGGTGTGCAGCGGCGGAATTACGAATTTCTCTCCCTGGCGTGACAGAAAAGGAAAATAAACCGTGCTGGCGTATAGCTGCGACCAAACCATTTTCTTCACCGTCTCACCCGGATAATAAGTTACATCCGGAAACACACGGGCAAAGTTAACAGGGTCTTTGATTCCGGTTTGCCGGATCACCTGTGAGAGTGAATCGTAGGCAGCCAGGTATACGAGTTGTTTTTGCTTGATAACAGCGGCCAGGGCATTGTGCGCCGGACCGTAGTGTTTTTTGTTGCGGAGGATGCGTTGAAAGATCACTTCAGCCGAATCGAGGCGTGGCTGGCGCGGCAGGTCGAAGGCCATGTAATAGGCAGAGCCGCGCAGCATGTCGGGCAATACCGAAGCCGGGTAAGTTTGCTGCACTTTCCGGATCTCAGCCAAGGCTTCCTGCAGTTTGTTTTGAGAAATCAGCTGATTAGCAGGTTGGAGAGCTTTTCTTACGGCTTCGTCTTCCGGCTGGGCATAATCAGCATAGGTGAGGTTGGTATGGCCATTGCCCCAGTGCCAGTGCGTGACATAGTGCAGGGGATTGAGTGCCAGTACCAGCTCCCACTGCGCGGCCATGGCGTTGAGTTGGGTGGCATCTACCCGGCGCCAGATGGCATAGCCGTAGTTGAAGCGGGCGTCCGCATCAAATGGGTTGAGGGTCAGGCTTCTGACAAGTGGTTTCTCGGCCTCTTCCGGCTTTTGGTCCCAGAAAAGCACATCCGACTCCAGCAGATAGGCAGCGGCATTATTTGGATTCCAGCGCTGCACTTTCAGGGCCTGAGCCAGTGCCTCGTTATACTTTTTCTGCAGCATCAGGATGCGCCCCACCAGCAAGGTGGCTTCCTCATCTTTCGGATTGAGACGAAGCAGTTTTTGGACAGTAGCCAGCGCCTCCTTTAATTCCCAAGCCTGCATCTGTAGCTGACTCTGGAGTAGCAAAGCTGCTCTGCTGGCAGGTTCCTGTTTCAGCACCTGATTAACCAGTACTTCTGCAGCATGATATTCGTGCCGCAGCATGGCTAGTCTGGCTTTGACTAAGTTAATCCCAGGTGAAGCCGTACTAGATTTGAGCAGCGCCTCAGCCTCCTGCCACATACCTAAGTCCAGCATGCGGTTTGCCCGCTCAGGCAACGGCCTTCTACCTGGCTCACGCAAAGTGCTTCGTTCTTTCTCCAACCTGGCTTTCACCTCGGCTATCTGGTCGGGCTGCTGGGCGAGGGCAGGTATAGCAGGTATAGCAAAGAGCAGCAAGGTATAGCCAAGACAGGCAATCAGGAGGCGCGGCATAGTTTCTGTTTTAGAAGGGCGGTTGACAACTCTAAATTAAGCCGCCTGATGCTGAAGACAAAGGGATTTGAGAAATTGTTGTTTGTTAAGTGGTTAAATTGATTGAAGTATGGCTGCAAGTGGCAGGTCTTTGGTAGAATAAGTTGTGACTTATACCTGTTAACTATACCTGTCAGGATTTTCAACTCCCGGGCTTCCTACCTTAAAATACCACCTCTCCAGTTTTTTCATCAAATAGATAGCGAGCAGGAGCCAAAGGATGCCCATGGCGTACCCGGCCAGTACATCGGTGGCGTAATGCACGTTTAGGTAAATGCGGCTATACCCGATGAGGAGAAGTAAAATCAGGAGAAGCAACACACAGCTCTTCCGCCAAAGCGGATCTTTCACTTCGCGCCACACAATATAAATGAGTAGTCCGTAGAAGGAGCTGCCGATCATGGCGTGTCCGCTGGGAAAGCTGAGGCCCGACTGCTCGAGCATAGCCGTCACAGGCCGGGGCCGTTCGAAAACCCGCTTGAGCAATTGGTTGAACATGGTGCTGGTAAAGGCAATCACCAGAACTTTCAGGGCATACCAGCGCAAATATTGAAACCAGGACATGACCAGCACGATGAGCGCCGGGGCGACCAGCAGGTAGTCGGCGGAGGCGAAAAAAGAGAAAAAGCGCATTAAACGGGTCATTCCATCAGAACGGTGCGTTGCGGCATAAAGAAACAGGGCATTATCGAGGGCGGAATCCTGCTGAATGAACACCTCCCGGGTCATGTAACTGAACACAAAAAGACAGGCAAAAAAAGCCAGCGCCACCAGCACCGCCTCCGCCGATAGCAGCGCCAGTAAAGCCAGAAGTCGCTTGGTAAGGCCTTTCATGTCGTGCACATTTTGCCTCCTTTACGAACAATTGCGGTTTTGGTGTGGATTGGGTGGGTGATCTACCCCAAACAGGAAGGGGACTTTCAGCTATTGCTGCTTTCTTTCAGGTATAAGAAGCATTGCTGTAACTGTCATATTTCACTGATAGGTATAGTAAGACTAACTTGCCCCTCAAGCTATGAAACAAATCTCCTGTATCAGGCCCACCATTACGACACTCCACTGTTGGGGGTGAAGGGGTCCCCCTGTCAAGAGCGTTCAGCGAGTGGGGGTAGGGGTTCTCGATTTGGAGGGTCTTGACTTTTTTGCCTACTGGGGGTAGGGGCCCTCTATTTTTTTCTCAATAAAAAAAGTGAGGCCCGCCGTACAGGCGAAGCTATACCTGTAATTGCAGTTGCTAGAAAGCAAAAGATCTATACCTGGCTATACCAATCACAAGCAAGGACGCTCGCGCCATACGCACTACCACACCAGCAAACACTTTAGAAAAATTACTCCAGAAAGGTATAAAAACAAAAAAGCCGGCTTTGCAGCCGGCTTTTTCCATTTTGGATTAGTGCGCACGGGGAGAGTCGAACTCCCACGCCCGAAGGCACAGGCTTCTGAGACCTGCACGTCTACCAGTTCCGCCACGTGCGCGCTGGTAATAATCAAAATGTAATTCCCAAAACCCTTTAACCCTTGTTGATTGGGATTGCAAAGGTATAACAGAAATTATTATCTGCAATAGCCCACCCGAAAAAAAATTCCGCTCACTCAAATTCACTCCTCTTCCACTACCGGGGCAATCTCTTTGCGGGTATATTTTTCGATGCGGCGCAGCAGCCAGATGCCGAGGATAACCCACAGAATACCAGCAGCAAAACCCGCCACTACATCAGTTGCATAGTGCACGCGTAGGTAAATCCGGCTGAATCCGATGAGCAAAATAAAAATGACGAGCAGGGCCACTAAAAAATTTCTGAGGGGCTTCGATTCCACATGCTTCCAGGTCAGGTAAATAATCAGACTGTAGAACGAGGCGGCAATCATGGAGTGCCCGCTCGGAAAGCTCAGGCCCGAGGCATCGACCAGGGGCATTTCAGGGCGCTGCCTGTCGAAAAAGAATTTAAGCACCAGGTTAAGCGAGATACTGCCCAGCGCCACCACCGGCACTTTGAGCGAATACCACTTATGCCGCCGCACAAACAGGAAATAAGCAATGAGCAGCAGACCGGCCGCCGTCATGAAGTGGCGGGAAGCAAAAAAGGTGATGAACTCGATGAATTGCGTAAAACCGGTGCTCTGCAAATCGGCGGCTACAGAAAAGGCCGCCTCATCGAACTTAATCGGGCCGGATGCCTCTACCACCTGGGCGCTCACATAAAGAAAGATCACCACGCAGGCCAGAAAAACCACCATCACAAAAATCAGCTCGAGGGTGAATAAGGCAAAGCCAGCGGCCAGCTTTTTGTAGAAATTTCGTATCATGAAATCATGGGAATTGGTTCGAGTACAGGCTAAGTATACGCCCGACCTGTTATTACGTATGCCAAGCCATACAAGTATAAATAAGACAGCGCATGGGCCAAACCACCAGACTATTTATTGCAGCGCCGCTTCCTGACGAACTGAAAGCGTATTTTGTAGAACAGGCCGGCAGGTATAAGAGCGATGCCCTGCGACAGGTGCCCACAGAAAACCTGCACCTGACGCTTTACTTTATCGGTAATGTTCCGGCCAGTCAGTTGCCCGCCATACAGGATGTGACCGCTCACCTGACACGGCAGTTTACCCCCTTCACCTTGCAGCTGGAGGCGATAGAACCTGGTCCCAAACCCCGCTCGCCACGTCTGATCTGGGCTCGCTTTAGAAGCCATGATGCTTTTGCCCAACTGAGTGGCAGCCTCACACAGGCGCTTTCAACTGAGCCGCCTCTTCACCGTGAGCCCAAACCGCACGTCACGCTTGCCCGTTTTCGCAAAGACCGCCCGGTGCCGCATTCCCTCCAATCGTTCTACCCGGACACCCCCCTTGCGCTGCAGGTGAACGAGATAGCAGTCTGGCATTCAGAACTAGGATCACCCCACCCCCACTACAGCATTTTGCAGCGCTACCCCCTGACAGGTAACCACGCGGAGGGTAAAACAGTATGAGAATCACCCCTTATTTGAAGAAGATAAAAACACTATGACCCAAACCGAGCTTACCGAACTGACCATGCTGCTGAAAGATAATGGCCTGACCGTTGCTTTTGCCGAAAGCTGCACGGCCGGCATGCTGTCATCTGAACTGGTAAAAGCCAAAGGCAGTAGCGATGTGCTGATCGGCAGCCTGGTGGTATACCATGTTGAAGCCAAGAAAAAACTGCTGGGCGTAAAACAGGACACGCTGGACCTCTATACTGCCGAATCGCAGCAGGTAACCAATGAAATGGTGATGGGTCTAAAAAAAGCGCTGAACGCCGATATCAGCGTCGCTACCACAGGTCTTACCGGCGCAGGAGGCTCCGAAACTTCTGAAAAGCCGGTAGGTACTATTTTCGTTTCTTTTCTGTATGATGGGAAAGCCGAGGAGTTCCGGGAGGTGTTCAAGGGCAACAGCCTAAGCCTGCTCAAACAGTTTACCGAATACGTACTCGATAAACTTAAAGGGATTGTGCAGGAGCATTATACCCGTTAATCTTTACGACGGATGATGAGGATTTCTCCATTTTGTCATTTCGAACACAAGTGAGAAATCTGGCGTGAAAATAGCACGCTACCCCTCACTTCAATTAACTTTGAACACACCCAGGATGGAAGCAGCTAAAACCTTTATCCATCCTCGCCTCAGATTTCTCCCGCTGGCCGAAATGACAAACTACCTGAGCAACACCAATTTCGATCGCATTGCCCCGGTCTACGATGGCCTTTCGCGGCTGGTCTTCGGTAATGCGCTGCGGAAGGCGCAGACAGAACATTTGTCACTTATTCCGCAACACGCCAAGGTACTGCTGATCGGAGGTGGTTCCGGCTGGCTGCTGGAGCAGTTACTGAAGCAACGGCCCTTCGTGGAAGTCACTTACCTGGAAGTATCAGCTACCATGCTGCAACTGGCCCGGCAACGCATTTGCCAACAACCTGCCCTGGCACATTCCTCAGTAGACTTTCGCTTAGGTGATGAGAGCAGCCTGCAGCCCGACGAAACATTTGACGTTATGCTCACCCCTTTTCTACTCGACCTTTTTCCAGACGAGCGCTTGCTATACCTGATAGACCGGTTATGCGCCGCATTACGTCCAGAGGGGCGCTGGCTGTTCAGCGATTTCTGGCCGACTCAAACACCTATACCTGCCTGGCAGCGTCTGCTGCTCAAGAGTATGTACACCTTTTTTGGTTTAGTGAGCGATGTAAAGGCGTCCGGTCTTCCCGACTTTGGTGAGCACTTTGCCCGGAAACCGTTATCTCTGGAGACTTCTGCTGCATTTTATGGCGGTCTGGTACAGGCCAGATCTTACCGAAAAGTATAGCCACATTGCGCGATAGCTGTAAAATTCATACTTTTAGTGTCGAACCAAACACTCCCTTATGTCCATGAGACTTTTCGGCGCCCTATGTGCTGCCCTGTCGCTAACGTTTACGCCACTGCTGGCGCAGGGGCAGCAAGTTAGCTACCACCTCTCCTTCCCCAACGCCGTGCACCACGAGGCACAGATCAGCGTAACGTTTACAGGTATAAAAAGCGACACGCTGCAAGTGCTGATGCCCCGCAGTTCGCCGGGCAGGTACGCGCTGCACGAGTTCGCCAAAAATGTGTACAGCGTAAAAGCCACCGACAGCAAAGGACAGCAGCTGCCCGTCAGCAGAACCAGTCCGCACGAGTGGGCTGTGAGCGGACACCAGGGCGAAGTCACGCTGAGCTATACCTTGTTTGGCGACCACGCCGACGGCACCTATTCCGGCATCGACGAGACACACGCCCACCTGAACATGCCCGCTACCCTGATGTATGCCCGGGGCTTTGAACAAACACCTGCCCGCGTGACATTCCGGGTTCCGCAGGGAAGCAACTGGAAAGTGGCCACGCAGCTGCAGCCCCTCAACGATTCGACTTTCCAGGCTCCGAATTTTCAGTACCTGATGGACAGCCCGACAGAACTGAGCGATTTCTCTTTTGCTGAGTGGAAGGTGCAGGACGGCACCAAAAGCCAGACCATACAGGTTGCCATGCACCATCCAGCCACGCAGACTGCTTTCGACAGTTATGTGGCCAGCACCAAAAAGATTGTGGCAGAGCAGCAGGCCGTTTACGGAGATTTGCCCGATTTCGACTTTGGCCGCTATACCTTTATTGCCTGCTACATGCCCCAGGCAGTAGGCGATGGCATGGAACACCGCAACTCCACCATCCTGACCAGTTCAAGATCGCTTAACAACTTTACATCTGCCCTGCTGGGTACGGTCTCGCATGAGTTTTTCCATGCCTGGAATGTGGAGCGCCTGCGTCCTGCCACCCTGGAGCCGTTTGATTTTCAGCGGGCTAATATGACAGAAGCGCTTTGGCTGGCCGAGGGTTTTACAAGCTACTACGGCAACCTGACCATGCGCCGCAGCGGCATCTCTGACCTCAGAAAGTACAGCAGTAGTCTGGCTGGTGACCTGAATTATGTGCTGCTCTCGCCTGGCCGTCACTACAATAGTCTGGTGGAAATGAGCATGCAGGCTCCTTTTGTAGATGCAGCCCGCTCCGTGGATCCGCACAACCGTAACAACACTTTCATATCTTACTATACCTATGGCAGTGTGCTGGGCATGGGCCTCGACCTTACCCTGCGCCGTGATTTCAACACTACACTGGATAACTACATGCAGGCTCTCTGGCAGAAATATGGTCAGGCTGAAAAGCCCTATACCATGGCCGACCTGCAGCAAACCCTGGCTGAAGTCACAAAAGATACTGCCTGGGCAGCCGACTTCTTCAAACGACAGGTATTTGGCAGCGAACTGCCCGATTACGCCGCACTCCTGGCCGAAGCCGGGCTACAACTGCGCAAGGCCAACACCGGCAAAGCTACTCTAGGACCTGCCAATTTTGAGTTCAGCAAGCAAGGTGCAAAGCTCCTGAACGGCACCTACGTCACCTCTCCCCTCTATAAAGCCGGCATCAACCGCGGCGACGTCATCCTGACGATTAACGGGAAGAAAGTAACCAGCGAGAAGCAAATGGAGAAAATTCTGAACAAGCTCAAGCCAGCCCACAGCGTGCCTGTTACCTACCAGCGTTATGGTACAACCAGACAAACCACTCTGGTGATGGAAGAAGACCCCACGCTGGAGGTTGTAACCTTTGAGGAAACCGGCAAGGAGCTGACGCCTGCCATGCAGCAATTCAGACAAGCCTGGCTGGATACCCAGACCAAGTAGGTATGCAAGGTATAAACCTCAAGATCATCCTGCTGCATAGCCTGGTCGTGCTGCTGGCTGCTCATGCTTTTATTGCGCTGGGCTATATTTACGATGTGCCGCTGGCGGAGCTATACCTGGAAACAGGCAACCTGGGCAAATTTGAGACAAGCGCCAATACCTACCAGGTGAATTCTGAGCGGATCAGTAAGTTTATGCTCGTTCAGCGGTATGCGCCTTATGCCGGGGCACTGTTTGCCGTGGCGCTTTCATTTATCGCCCTGCGCAGGAAAAAGTTTGGCATGAAGCACACCCTGATCGTGCTGGTGATCGCGGCACTGCTGGCCTTTGGCGGGGTTTTAGAAATGTCGTTTCTCAGAGACATCCTTTTTGCTCCCGGCCGACTTGTTTCAGCATCGGTCATGACTGTTTATACCTTTAACTACCTGCTTTTGCTGGGCCTTAGCTTTTGGCTGGCGTTCCTGAGCAAACGTATACCTGGCCTGGAAAGCAAAAACAAGGTATAGCCACCAACAACAAAACAAGTGTATACCCGTTTGAAAAAAGACACCCGCTTGTTTCTGAAGCAATTGCGCTATAACTTAGTACCACATTCAACAGAGAGTTTTTCACGTGAAAATATTTTTAAGCACCATCCTGACCTGTAGCCTGCTTTTTGCCGGATCAGCCATGGCCCAGAGCGGCCAGAAAGCCAGTCTTGAGGCCGCGCCGTCCCCAACCCTGCAGGAACAGCCAAACCAGTCTGCTGCAGAGAGACCAACGAAATTTGAGATGCCGGCAAAGCGCCTCAGTTATAGTCTGGCTGCGGGAGCCAGTTTTGGCAGCGGTTTTGGCGCCACTTACCTCGAGCCAACTGTCCGATATCAGCTCAATCCGCGTTTGCGTGTGTTCAGCAGCCTGACCTATATGTCGGTGATGCCCGGACACTATACCGTGCCCACCACCGAAGGAGGTACCAGCATGATGCGCACCAGCGCCAGCAATCACTACATTGCGCACGTGGGGGCCGACTACCTGGTGAACGAACGCCTGATTTTGAGCGGCAGCGTATGGAAAGACTTCTCAAACATTCCGGCTCAGAACCCGGCTTACATGAATTTTATGAACCCGGGCCGTCAGGGAATGGACTTCCGGGCGACTTATAAAGTTACCGAACACTTTTCGGTGACAGGTGCCATGCGCTACTCCAATGGTGCCTCTCCGTTTCACAACTCCTACCACCCTCCGGTATCTGTGGGCCGAAGCGGAGGCTTCTGGTACTAGAATTCCGGCGTAGGATAAAATATTGCAAAGCGTCTTTTCTGAAAGGAGAAGGCGTTTTTTTAATGCCATCCGGCGTATATTAATTATTTCCCGGCACACGTTTCAACTTTCGGGTGCGTTATCGTGTTAATAATCGTTGAAAACAAGCTTATTCAGATTTTGAGGCAGAAGAACGAAACAGTAAGACATCTGAAAAACGACAAACTGGACGTAGTGAAACCAGATTTCCGTGGCAACAAGACCATTAACGGACAGTTTGTGAACGGCGGCGAGGTTTTTACGCCTAAACTAAGTAATGTGCTGCGCTGGAAAACCTCCCGCAACCCGCAGCGCGAAGAGAAAAAAGCCGACAACTACGTGCCCCCCGTTGTCTATGGCACCGACTTCATTAATTCGAAAGAAGATATGGTGGTCTGGCTCGGGCATGCTACCTTCCTGATCCGGGTAAACGGACTGACCATGATCACCGATCCGGTGTTTTACGACCTGCCCATGATCAAGCGTCGCATCGGGCTGCCCTGCGCCCCGGAGCAACTCACAGGGATAGACCTGGCCCTTTTCTCGCACGGCCACCGCGATCACCTCGACGAACGCTCCATTAAAACACTCTACCGCCAGAATCCGGACATGAAAGCCCTTGCCCCTTTGCATGCCGGCGATCTGCTTCGTAGTGCTGAGCCGCATTTGCCTTACCAGGAGGCGGGCTGGTACCAGAAATTCGACCTCACGCCGGAAGGTATAGAGATTTACTTTCTGCCAGCCTCGCACTGGCACCGCCGCGGCATGTTCGACATGAACAAAGTACTGTGGGGAAGTTTCCTGATCAAAACACCAACCATGCAGCTCTATTTTGCGGGCGACACAGGTTATAATGGTCATTTTGAAGAGATAGAAGCCTTGTTTGGTCCGATGGATGTGTGTGTGATGCCGGTGGGCGCCTACCGACCAAGCTTTCTGATGCAGAAGAGTCACCTGAATCCACATGAAGCGGTGCGGGCCTACAATGTGCTGCGCGGCGGCACTTTTATACCGATGCACTACGGCACTTTTGACCTCTCGGACGAGCCGGCGGGAGAGCCGGTGCGGCTGCTCGAGCAAATTGCCGCCTCAGGTATGATGCAAGGCCTGCGTATACCTGCCATCGGAGAGCAGGTGCTGCTGCGGGAATTGGTATAGCCCGAAAACCGGCAGGCTGTGCTATATTTGCAGCGTTTTCCACATTTCACATGTCTGCAACGCTTATCATCAGCCTGATCATCGGCTATTTCTGCATCCTGATTCTGATCTCTTTCCTGACGGGCAAGAGTACCGATTCCGACACCTTCTTTCTGGCCAACCGCAAATCGCCCTGGTACATCGTGGCCTTTGGCATGATCGGTGCGACCCTCTCAGGCGTGACTTTCGTGTCGGTGCCGGGCATGGTGCGTGATTTGCAGTTTACCTACATGCAGCTCTTACTGGGCTATATAGCGGGCTATTTTGTGATCGCTACGATCTTGTTGCCGCTTTACTATCGTCTCAATCTTGTCTCTATCTATACCTACCTGGACCAGCGCTTCGGGTTCTGGTCCTACAAAACCGGGGCAGCCTTCTTCCTGCTCTCACGCACGCTGGGTTCTGCCATCCGCCTTTTTCTGGTAGCGAGCGTGCTGCAACTGGCGGCATTCGATCAAATAGGCATTCCGTTTGCCGTCACAGTAGCCGTCACGATCCTGCTGATCTGGATCTATACCTTCCGGAGCGGCATGAAAACCATCATCTGGACCGATACTTTCCAGACTGCCGCCATGCTGACGGCGGTGGGAGTCAGCATCTGGGTGGTATCGGATGAGCTGAATCTGGGTTTCCAGGGGATGGTCGATACGATTTCGGCCAGCGAATACAGCACGATTTTTAACTGGGATTATAAGGAAGACACCTATTTCCTGAAGCAGTTTTTCGCGGGCGCTTTCATTACCATCGTCATGACCGGCCTGGACCAGGACATGATGCAGAAAAACCTGAGTTGCAAGAATATCGGCGAAGCGCAGAAAAACATGTTCTGGTTCACCGGAATTCTAACGGTGGTTATCGTGATGTTTCTTTCGCTGGGGGCTTTGCTATACCTGTACGCTTCCTCTAAAGGTATAACGCTGCCCGAGCGCGGCGATGACGTGTTTCCGTTTCTGGCCCTGAACCACTTCCCGCCTGTTGTAGGTATAGCGTTCATCCTGGGCATTATTGCCATCGCCTACGCCTCTGCCGATTCGGCGCTGACTTCCCTTACCACCTCCTTCTGCGTGGATTTTCTTAATTTCAAAGCGCGCAGCGAGCACGAGCGGGTACGGCTGCGGTACTTTGTGCACATCGGCTTTTCCTTACTGATTGGTCTGGTCATCATAGCCGTCAACGCCTTCAACAGCCAGAGTCTCATCGCCACGGTGCTGCAGGTGGCCGGCTATACCTACGGCCCGCTGCTGGGACTCTACAGCTTCGGTCTCTTTACCCGCCGCCCGGTGCGCGATCGTTTCGTGCCTGCTATCTGTATAGCCGCCCCGCTTATCACTTACATCATCAGCGCCAACTCCGCCGCCTGGTTTTATGGCTATAAGTTTGGTTTTGAGGTACTGATACTGAATGGGTTCCTGACCTTTGTGGGGTTATGGGCAGTGCCGCATAAAAGAGTGGTTCGTGTGTAGGGACAAGCAAATTAGAATCTTGCAATTCTATGGGTAGAGGGCCTCTTAAATCCTGTAAATCCCGATTCTGGCATTTATATCCTATACTTTGCTTACCTTTGAAAGATTTTTCGGGTACGTGGCATTTTTAGTGCTGCCTGGCTGTTATAGGCCAGCACCCCCTATCATAAAGTATAGAATTGATTAATGGCAAAACGCGGAATCGGGCTAAACGACAATACGCAGGAGAAAGAAGGCAGAAAGAAAATCAGCAAAGACAGCTTCCGTCGCGGTATCAGGATATTTAGCTACGTACTACCCTACAAGTTTAAATTCCTGGTCGGTCTGGGCTTTCTGGTACTTTCCAGCCTGACCTTCATGATCTTCCCGCTGCTCACCGGCAAGCTGGTCGACTCCTCCACCGGCAATGCCGACTGGTTCCTTGAAGACATCGACATGATTGCCCTTGGCCTTTTTGCCGTGATTCTGGCGCAGGGTATTTTCTCTTTTTTCCGGGTATACTTCTTTGCGCAGGTGAGCGAAAACGCCGTGGCTGACATACGCCGCGACCTTTACAGCAAGTTCATGATGCTGCCGATTCCTTTCTATGAAAAAAGGCGCGTAGGCGAGATCACCAGCCGCATCACCACCGACGTAGCGCAGGTACAGGATGCCATGTCGATTACGCTGGCCGAACTTTTCCGCCAGATCACCACGCTTTTGGTGGGTATCATCATCATTCTCTGGACTTCCATTAAACTGTCGATGTTCATGCTGGCGACCTTTCCGGTGCTGGTGGCGCTCACGCTGGTTTTTGGCCGCAAGATCAAGAGCCTCTCCAAGAAAACACAAGACGAACTGGCCAACACCAACGTCATCGTAGAAGAAACGCTGCAGGCGATCAACACCGTGAAAGCTTATACCAACGAAAACTTTGAGATCGGCCGCTACCGCCACTCGCTCAGCAAAGCCGTAAAAGCGGCCCTGTCGGCAGCCAATTACCGGGGTGCTTTCATTTCCTTTGTGATCGTAGGCCTGTTTGGCGGTATTATCCTCGTGATCTGGTACGGTGCAACGCTCGTGCAGAATGGTGATTTGACTATTGGGGAACTGATTTCCTTTATTATTTATACCGTATTCATCGGCGCCTCCGTGGGTGGTTTGGGTGAACTTTACGGCAAAATACAGTCAGCCTTGGGAGCAACCGAGCGCATCCAGGAAATCCTGGCCGAAACAGAAGAGCCAACCGATAAGAGCCTGCGTCCGCTGAGCGAAATCCCGCGTGTTCGTGGCGACATCAGTTATAACCAGGTGGCCTTCTCTTACCCTACCCGTCCGGACATTCAGGTGCTCCGCGATATCAATTTCAGCATACGTTCCGGTGAAAAGATTGCCCTCGTAGGCCCAAGCGGCGCCGGTAAGTCTACTATTGTGCAACTGTTGCTTCGTCTCTACGACGTAAGCCACGGCAGCATTACCGTCGACGGGCAGGACATCCGCCAGATGAGTCTGACTGAACTTCGAGCAAATGTGGGTATCGTGCCGCAGGAGGTACTGCTTTTTGGTGGTTCTATCCGCGAGAATATTGCTTACGGTCGTCCGGAGGCTACGGAAGAAGAAATCATAGCAGCAGCACGCAAAGCCAATGCCTACGACTTTATCTCGTCCTTCCCGGAAGGACTGGATACTTTGGTGGGCGAGCGCGGCATCAAGCTCTCCGGCGGTCAGCGCCAGCGCGTCGCCATCGCCCGCGCCATCCTGAAAAACCCGGCTATCCTCGTACTCGACGAAGCCACCAGCTCGCTTGACTCAGAGTCAGAACATTTGGTGCAGCAGGCCATGGATGAGCTGATGAAGAACCGAACCTCTATCGTGATAGCCCACCGCCTGAGTACCATCCGCAAAGTGGATAAGATTTTGGTGATCGATGGTGGGGAAATTGTTGAGGAAGGCTCACATGAGGTACTATCACTTAATGACAATGGGATTTATGCGAATCTGCTTAGGTTGCAGTTTGAAATGAGTTAAGAATTTATGCTGTAAGGTATACGAGCCCTGTTAGTGTTAAGCTGACAGGGCTCTTTTTGTTACGGGTATAGCTGCTGCAATTGCAGGTATAGCAGCCAAAATTGTTCCATTGCCTGCCCTGCCCGGGCGGACCTCACTTTTTTATCTTGACATAAAAATCGAGGGCCCCTAGCCCCAGTAGGCAAAAAAGTCAAGACCCTCCAAATCGAGGACCCCCTACCCCCACTCGCTGAACGCTCTTGACAGGGGGACCCCTTCACCCCCAACAGTGGAGTGTCAAAAAGTGTACCTGGCTCAAGTGATCTACTTCGTAGCTCAAGGGGCAAGTTAGTCTTGCTATACCTGCCAGTGGCTTGTGAATTCATACAGAAGCTACAGTTCCTATGCCTGTAAGATGGCAGCGGCAGACTCCTTCCCCTGTTTTGGGGGTAGGGGCCCTCGACAAAAGGGGAAGGCTGGGATGGGGTAACTCCCCTTCGAAGGGGATATCAATCGTTCGTGAGAATTCTGCAAATCCCTTAATCCTGACAATCCTGATTTCAACAAGTTATACCTCCGTTGCCCCAAGACATTCGCAGTTCTGAGAGGACGCTGCCAAGTCTACACTTTCTCTTCCAAATTTACCACTGCTGAGAATTTATGGAGCAGACCTCAATACAGAGGGCCAGACAGCTAACTTTATCGCTACCTATGCATACTTCCACATCCATATATCCTAATAAATCACTAATTTGCGGAGTATAAACGGTCTATACCTTCGCTAGTCGCTCCTGAACAACTTTATGCACACAACCAGCGCTTTCACCCGAGCCATTCTTTTCTGCTTGCTGCTTGTAATTAGCTTTTCGGCTTCGGCTCAGAACTACCGCGATACATTCAGGGCGCGCAATGCGGTGTATGCAGAATTAGGGGGAAATGGCGATTTACTTTCGGCTAACTACGACCGTATTGTGTACCAGAAGTCCATGCTAAAGGTGGCTTTTCGGATAGGTATCGCGAGCAACACATTCTTTTCCGCTGAGGAGCCGGGCTTTTATCCGGTTGTGCCTGTTGAGGCGCTGGGCATGATCGGGCGTTTTCAGAAGCACTTTGAATTTGGTTTGGGCTATACCCGCCGCTTTACCAACGAACCTGACCTTTTGCAGAACATGTACTTCAGCCGCATCGGTTTCCGGTATCAAAACCCGACAGGCGGCCTTGTGGTGCGGGTTGCCTTCACTCCTTTCCTGTCTACAGAAAGCAACATCAAGTCGCCGGGCGCTGCTTTTATACCCCGCTTTGGCTTAAGTGTGGGCCGAAGTTTTTAAGTCAACCTCAAAACTTATTCTGAAAGTAAAGGTTAAGGGAAATAACCAGCATTTTTGAGTATTTTCGAGTCGCAAACCATCAATTATCTTAAATATAGAACCATGAAAAAGATTTTATTCAGCATGCTACTGTCAGCGGCGCTACTAGGCGGTACAGCTGTAACAGTTCAGGCCCAGCAACAAGGCATCGCTATGCCAGCTGCCAGTCCACTATCTACCCTGACACAAGAGATCGGCCTTTCGAACGTAGCCGTGTCCTATTCCCGCCCATCCAAGAAAGGCCGCTCGGTATACGGTGGCGACATTGTGCCTTTTGGCAAGGTATGGCGCACAGGAGCCAACAACTCCACCACCTTGAAGTTTAGCGATGAAGTAACCATTCAGGGCAAAAAGGTGCCAGCCGGAGAGTACGCACTGCTGACTATACCTGCCCAGAACGAGTGGACGATCATCCTCTACAAAGACACCAAACTTGGCGGAAACGTGGCCCAGTATAAGCAGGAAAACGACCAGCTCCGTTTTACGGTAAAGCCGCAGACCAACCCGAGAACAGTAGAAACCTTCACGATCAACTTCGCGAACCTGAAGGCAAACTCAGCTGATCTGGAGATTCTGTGGGACAAGACAATTGCCAGTTTCACCATCGAGGCTGAAGTAGACAGCAAAGTGATGGCGCAGATTCAGGAGCGTGTGGTAAATGGAAAAGAAGTGTCTCCTGCTCTTTATGCCGCTGCCGCCAGCTACTACGCCGAGAACAACAAGGATATGAAGCAGGCGCTGGAATGGATGAAAAAAGCCAACGCCAATGACCCTAAATTCTGGAACCTGCACGCTCAGGCCAAAATCCAGGCGAAAATGAAAGACTACAAAGGCGCCGTGAAAACCGCCGAGCAGTCAATCGAACTCGCTAAGAAGGCAAGCAACGACGACTATGTGCGTATGAATGAGAAAGCCATTGCCGAGTGGAAGAAAATGAAGTAGGCTATACCTGCCCGCTTTTTACCGAAAGCCTCTGCTCTGGCAGGGGCTTTCCTTTTTAAGAAATCTGCTGGAAATAAAGCCACCTTTCCCTTCAATCCGTTTATTTAAGCGTATTTTACCGCGACCGTAGGAGAATCCGGAAGTATGGCTTACGCGCAACTATATCCGAATCTCTACATGCTGTCGGGATGACGGATAGGATTGATTGGGGTCGTCGGCTCCCTTTTACATTACCTTTAAGATTATACCTGTTGGAAGAGAAGAAACATTCAGAAGATCATTTGGGCCCGGCCCGCGAATATTGGTGGAACGACGATTACCTGGAACTGCTGGCTCACCGCCTGCACCTGGATTACACCGGTACGCTCGTGGACATTGGCTGCGGCAAGGGCATGATGGGCTTCATGTTTTCGCGGCACATGCCGCCCGGGGCCAAGGTATACGGTGTTGATTTTGAGTCGGAGTACATCGAAGAAGCCAGGCAGAAAGCCCAGAGCATCTACCTGCATAACGACATCTCCTACGACTTCCGGGTAGGCAACGCCTCCAACATTCCGCTGCCCGACAACCTGGCTGATATCACGCTCTGCCAGACTTTGCTGATCCATGTGAAAGACCCGAAACAGGTGATCGACGAGATGATCCGCATTACAAAACCCGGCGGCTGGGTGCTGGCGCTGGAGCCAAACAACCTGGTACCTAATTTGATGTTCGACCGCTACGGCGAAACTGATTTTGACGTAGAAAGCACCCTGGAAGTACTCGAAATAAAGCTGCGTATCGAGAAAGGAAAAAAGCGACTCGGCGAAGGCTTCAACTCCCTCGGCGACGTTATACCTGACTTATATCTGAAAGCGGGCCTCGAAAACATCAAGGTATGGATTTCCGACAAAGCGCTTTCTATCATTCCGCCTTATGATACGCAGGAGAAAATGCTGCGCGTGGAGCAGATGCTGCAGTGGATCGACTCCGATTCCATGGGCTACGACTACCAGGACAACCTGAATTATTTCATGGCTGGCGGCGGCGACAAAGACAAGTTTGATGCTTACTGGCAGAAGCTGCTCTACAACAAGATCGCTCTCAAGCAGCGGCTCCTCAATGAAGAGTATGTATCGGCTGGGGGCAGTCTGGTTTATATTGTAGCGGGGCAGAAACCGCGGTACTAGTGCTATGCCGGGAGCGTTCTCGCTTGTGACTGGTATGGCCAGGTATAGGTATGCTACTGCTGCCATCGGTATAACAATCAGTATTGTTTCATTGCTTCCACTGGCCGGCAGCGCCTTCCTTTTTTCCTTGATGGGAGTAGGAGGCCTCGAGAAAGAAGGGGGCAGGAGGATGCTCATCGTGCACGAAGATTGCCTTGTTCTAGGAAAAGTTAGCATAGGGTAACTCAATCCTCAAAATACTTTCTAATCCTACAAATCCTGATCCAGACAAAAGTTAAAGCGCTTTTTTAAGCAGTCTCCTTTTCCTTTTCCCCCATAAACAACTGGAGGATCGCCCCAAACACAACCACTGCCATACAACCGATCACGTTGAACCACAGGAAGGCAATGTCGGTGTAGAAATGGCAGTAGAGCACCACGGCTTCGGCCAGCAGCGCGGCAATAAACACGGCGTGCCCCTTGATGTACTTCACGTAAAAGGCCACCAGAAATATCCCCAGAATCGTGCCGTAGAAGATGGACCCGATGATGTTGACGGCCTGAATCAGGTTATCGAGCATAGAGGCGTAGGTGGCGAAAATGATGGCCAGTGTGCCCCAGGCAGCAGTAAAAAGCTTGGAAGCCCGCAGGTAATGGAAATTGTCTTTGTCCTTTTTAACGGATCGTTTGTATATGTCTATCACCGTGGTCGAGGCCAGCGCATTGAGTTCAGATGCTGTGGAGGACATGGCAGCTGAGAAGATCACAGCCAGCAGCAAACCCACCAGTCCGGCAGGCAGGTATTTCATCACAAAGGAAATGAACACGTAGTCGGTATCTTTGGTCTCAGCATCGGGCGTGGCCTTGGCGATAAGTGCTTTCGTTTCGTTACGCACCTCTTTTGAGGCATCTGTTATTCCTTGCACCTTGGCCTGGGCGCTGGCGATGGCCGTTTCGTTATCGGTTCGCAGGGCGGCTACCAGACCGTGCATGGCCTCCTGTTTCTGGTTGAACAAAGCAGTATGTTGCTCTTCAAGGGCCTGCATCTCCGGCCCAAAATCTGTAGCGTATACCTTGTCTTTGGCGGCTTCGTTGAAAAACAGCGGCGGCTGGTTGAACTGGTAAAACACAAACACCATTACCCCGATAAACAAAATAATAAACTGCATCGGGATCTTGAGCAGGCCGTTAAAAAGCAAACCCAGTCGGCTCTCCCCTACTGACTTTCCACCCAGATAACGGGCCACCTGGCTCTGGTCGGTACCAAAATAAGAAAGTGCCAGAAACAGGCCACCCGTCATACCTGACCAGAAATTATACCGGTCGTTCCAGTCAAAAGAGAAATCGACCACGTTCATTTTGCCCATCTTGCCGGCCACGGCTATCGCATCGCCGAAGGATACACTTTCGGGCAGATAATGCACCACCATAAAACCGGCTACGAGCATACCGCCCATCATCACGGCCATTTGCTGCTTCTGCGTCACACTCACCGCCTTCGTGCCCCCCGACACGGTATAGACAATTACCAGGATACCGATGAAGAGGTTGGTGAGCGTCAGGTTCCAGCCCAGTATGGTGGAAAGAATAATGGCCGGTGCATAAATAGTGATGCCCGCCGCCAGTCCGCGCTGGATCAGAAAGAGCAATGCAGCCAGCGAGCGGGTCTTGAGGTCGAAGCGGCTTTCCAGATACTCATAAGCCGTGTATACCTTGAGCCGATAGAAAATAGGAATGACCGTGATCGAGATGATGACCATGGCGATGGGCAAACCAAAATAAAACTGCACGAAGCGCATCCCGTCTTCGTAGGCCTGCCCCGGTGTGGAAAGAAAGGTGATGGCACTGGCCTGCGTTGCCATGATGGACAGCCCGATGGTCCACCACTTCATGCTGTTATCGCCTTTCAGATAGCCTTCAATGTCTTTGCTGCCGCGTGTTTTCCAGACGCCGTAACTTACAATAAAGCCTAGTGTGCCGAGCAGTACAATCCAGTCGAGTAACCTCATGAATAGATGCGGGTGATGATGTAAAACAGGGTGATCAGAAAAGCCAGATTGCCCAGCACCAGCCAGTACATGCTTTTCCAGCTTTTGAAAAAGGGCGGTTTGTCAAGCTCCTGGGTAGGCTTGTTGTCAGTTTCTTTCATGGTTTATATCTTATCAAAAGCGCGATGCGCGTGACACGCTGGCTTCCGATTATTATTTGGCTGTACTCTCCGCGCTGCTGCCCTGGGCGCCATGCCCGTTTCCGAGCGAGATCAGGTTGGTGAAGATGCGGTAGGCACCCGGCACCCCGGCAGGCAGCTGTCTGAACCAGGAATAGCCGGTATAGACAAAATGTCCCTTGCCATACCTTGCGATCAACAAGCCCCCGTCACGGGCAGGTTCGCCAGGGTCATTGCTCGAGAGTATGGCTTCGAACTCGCTGCTCCACTCACTCGGGAAGTATAAGCCTCGCTCCTGCACCCATCCCTCAAAGTCCTTTTTGGTGATCTTGTTCGGGCTGTTCAGCGCCTGGTGACCTGGCTTCAGGAAACGCACCTCCGCCTCCTCCACCGTTACCCGCTGGCTTGAAATCTTCAAAGGATAAGGCGCTACAGTATTCGTTTTGAGGCTGTGCCCGGTGTTATACTGCACGATGACGGTACCGCCCTGCTGCACATAGTTAAGCAGACGCGGCTGGTAAAAATTCATGCGCTCCACCGTATTGTAAGCCCGAACACCCAGTATCACCGCATCGAAACGCTCCAGATTCTGATCTGTGATATCTTCATCTTTGAGCAAGGTGACATTATACCCGATCTGCTGCAGACTGGCAGGTATATCGTCGCCGGCACCCATCAGGTAGGCGATCTGCTCCCCGTTGCGCTTCAGGTCGAGGCGTACGGCTTTGGCTACGGCTTCCGGAAAAGTGGTTTGAGTCGGGATGTGGCTGTACTGGATCACATTGAGTCCGCGGGTATAAGCCTTGCCTGCAACCGTAGCCACGGCTTTCAGCTCTACCTCCTGCTGCCCTTTGGGCGGATGCACCATAAAGCGCACCAGTTGCTCGGCTCCGTTCTGCTCCAGGTCAAATGCTGCCTGCGCCGGCTCTGCCCGCCAGCCCTTCGGCAGTTGCAGCGCCACATTGCCTTTTATACCTGCCTTGCCTGACTTCACCAGCACGTGCACCGGCTTGGGCTCCTGCGAGGCAAACATCAGTACTTTCTCCGAGATGTTCACAAACACGGGGGGCGTAATGGCCAAAGGTCTGTATTGTTCGCCGTCTACCGGATCGTTGCGCTTGTAAACCACCGGCACGGTATAGCTAAAAGGCTCCCCACTGATCAGCAGGTCAAGGCGTACTTCTACGGCCGGTTTGTTTTCCGGCGCTCCAATCTCCTGCAGATCATCTACCCGGAAAAGGCCCAGCGTGCCCTCCTGCCGTAGCCAGTAAGGCTGCGTGAGCTGCGCGGATGGCGGAATCGGCAATTTAAATGAGATCAGATGCACCTCATTCGGAGCGAGTGATTTATTCAGGGTGCTGTCCCTGGAAGCGAAGGCGGGGCGCATGCCCACCAGCTGCACAGGTATAGCCGAGCGGTTGATGGCTTCCAGCTGCAGGTTCAGGCGTTCGCCCGGCGTTACGGCATAGTCTGTGGCCACTGCCTCCAGGTATAGCCCCAGGCTGCCTTTCACGACCTGCTCCAGTTCTTCCGTTTTGAGTCGCTTCCAGTAGCTGTCCGGCAGTTTGGCCAGCTCTTTCCGGGCGGCCAGCAGCGTGGGCACCACAGCGGACGGTTGCTCGGGTTTAAACTCCGAAACTGCCTGCTGCAACAGGGCTGCTACTTTCTCACTGCCTTTTACGCGGCTCCAGGTGGTGTTTATACCTTCAAACAGTTCTTCTTTTGCCCGCTCGCCTTTGGTATGTTCCAGATACTCCACGGTAACACCACGCGTACCGGTGGCGCCAAAGCCCTGGCTCTTGTGCATGCTGCGGCTCAGAGCGGCAATTTCCGGGTAAGATTTGCCCAGCAGCGGATTATAACCGCCAACGTCTACTTTCAGAAGTTGCGACCCATAGTCCTCGAATTCTTTCTGGCTGCGAAAAGACCATACGCCCGTATTCCAGAGCACCCGCTTGGCCTGCCATACCTGCACATGCTTCAGCTGCTCGGGGAAGCGTTTCGGGTCGGCGGCTGCCTCGAAGGCCTCGCTGGCCAGCATGGCCGAGGCGGTGTGGTGACCATGGGTTTCAGATGGCTTTGGCGAGAAGCGGGTGATGATCACGTCTGGTTTGAACTTGCGGATCGCCCAGACCACATCGTGCAACACCTTTTCCTTGTCCCAGGTCGCAAAAGTCTCCTCCGGGTTTTTAGAGAAGCCGAAGTCGTTGGCCCGGGTGAAGAACTGCTGTCCTCCATCCATGCGGCGGGCCTGCAGCAGCTCCTGCGTACGGATGATGCCCAGCCCCTCCCGTATTTCGGGACCGATCAGGTTCTGCCCGCCATCACCACGGGTAATGGAAAGGTAGCCGGTGTTGTAGCGCTTTTCGTTGGACAGGTAGGCAATAAAGCGCGTGTTCTCATCGTCCGGGTGGGCTGCCACATAAAGTGCAGTGCCCAGCACATTCAGTTTTTTGATATCCTGCAGCAGCTCAGCAGCATGTGGTTTGTCCGGGGATTGCGCCTGAAGCAAGTCTCCTGCAAGCAGTGCGAAAAGGGCAAATAAGAGCGAAAAACTTTTTTTCATGGTTTTAATTAAAGATGTGGTGGAATGGAGCAGTCATCACCATGCTGTAAATCTAAAAAATTTGCGTTAGCCTACCCAGTTTTGCAGTTTATATAAGACAGAAAGTTGCTCAAACCCGACATATAACAATCGGTATAATTATTTTGCATTTAAAACAGGCTGATATTTCTTTAATCAGTTTCAGAAGATATAGTCTTGTAATATGACTAGTCAGGACTTAACAAAGAATACTATCGATTAAAGTAAAGTTTACAAAAAAATAATCAAATTATTAGCTTTATATTTAACCCTCACTATATTTGTAAAAAAGTGGAACACACTTAACGCATACTGCCTAAGGCTCGTCAGTTATACTGGGTAGCCCCTACTATGAAACAATGTATCTGAAGGCTACTAACATCTGACACACATGGCAGAAAGCAGAATTGAGGACCAGGCGATTGAATTTCTTGGAACCTACTATGCCAAACATGAAAAAAAATCTGGCTTACTTGTAAACAGACGTGTGCCCACCCACCAAGGCACCTTTGCTGACGCTCTGTTTGCTTACCAGAAACACGACAATTGCTTTTTTGCCGTTTCGCTCAATACTGCTGCCTCCCGTAAACTGTCCCGCCTGCTGAACTCCTACAAGAAAAAAGGGCTGGGCAAGAGCCGCTATTTGACTGCCGCAGCCATTTTCGGCGTGGCAGCCTACAGCTGTTACCTGGCGGGGAGTTGGCTGGCCATGGCCGCTATACCTGCCCTACTGGCTGTCGCTGGCTTTGTCCTGCACTCCAGGCTTCGTAAGCGCTACATACAGCAGCAAATGAAAACGACCGTTGACCAACTCAAGCAGCAACCCGGCGACCATCAGTGGCTGGGTATACAGGTAAGCAGCCTGTGCTGGCACGGCAATGCCATGGCAAACTACCTCTCCAAATTATGCGAGCGCAAAGGGATTGGCCTGCTGACAGTTGGCAAACGCTCCCGCCTTACCCTGCGTCAGGAGCCACGCCTGGCTACCTGCCGCCGCACCGACTTCCTTTCTTATTATGCCCAGGGCGAGAACCTGCGCAGAGAACTTTCAGACCAATTTATGCGGGTGGCTTAAGCTGCAAATAAATTGCGTCCGGGCCTTTACTAATCATCTCCCTCGTGCGTACAAATGTCAAAAACGCCCTTGCCTGTTAGGTGAGGGCCGGATATGACTGTACGCACATGAAAAGATATTTAAGTTCACTTCCCCTGGCCATTCTCTTTCTTGCCGGATGCCAGACCCAGGACCGTTTCCAGATTCCGAGCACGCAGCCCGACATGCGGGGCAACATCACCAACATCAAAAAAACCAATTCCAAAACAAAAGAAGGTGTGGCCGTGGTCCTGGTCGAATCTGTGGAAGGCGTGCAAACCGGCCACACCAAAGCAACACTCCGCATCGATGCCAAAACCTACATTGAAAACGTAGAGGGCGCCGCGCTCCGATTAGAGCACCTGCGCGAAGGACAGTTAGTAGAAGCCTGGTTTGATGAACAGATCATGGAGTCCTTTCCGGTGGAAGCCCATGCAGCAGCGGTTCGGGTGAGTAACTAAAGCACTAGATGGAACAGAAACAAGTTCGCTATACCTGGCACAAAGTATTTGACAGCCTGGCCGAAGCCCGGGAGCAGGTGCCACTTCGCAAACTGAAGCAGTTGGTGCTCGATGGCCGAGCTGTTTGCTTTGCCCATACCCCCACCGGCTTTTTCGCCCTCGACGATGTGTGTCCACATCTGGGCTACTCGCTCAGCAAAGGCACAACAAATTATCTGGATGAAGTGATTTGTCCCTGGCACAGCTACAGGTTTAGCATGCGGGACGGGCGAGAGTGCGAGTTTCGCACCCGTAAAGCGGTTCTCCACCAAGTGGAGTTAAGAGAGGACGGCGTATTTGTGGGGATTGAGCAGACAGCCGCTACTACCTGAAAAGGAGCGCTTTACCCTCGCAAGCAGGCACTCCACTCAAAACAGGACATTTTCTGTGGGTGAGGTGTCCTAATTGTTTACATTGAGGCGCAACCAAACGATTGTTACCCTTATGGCATCCCGCATTATCCATCCGGAAAACGCGCCATTTGCGCCGATTGAACTGCGCCACATGATGGGCGATGTATACCTGACCATTCAGCGCAAAGAGTATTACATCGAAGCCAAGTGGCAGGGCCACATAACGGCTGACAATGTGGTCTGCGCAGCCCAGGCCTTTCTCGAATTGCTAAAAAAACACCCCTGCTCGAAATTGCTCAACGACAAGTCGGACGTGACTGGTGACTGGCAGGATGCGAACGACTGGCTTCAGTTTGAATGGCTGCCGCAGGTGCTCGGGGCAGGTTTGCGCTACATAGCGCATGTTTACTCCCTGAACATGTTCAGCAAACTCGCTGCCCGAGAGCTTGAAGAGCGTATTACCCCTCAGCTCTCCATGAAGAATTTTTATGAACGGCACCTGGCCGAAACGTGGCTCCTGGACCAGGATGACACTGCTGCTGGCCGGCGGGCTGCCAGTGCTTAGCGCACGTTAGCAGCTACCGCGTGTGGCGCAACAGGTGTGATCACGACTGTGTCGAGCAGTACGGTCATCACAGGTTTTTCTACTTCCATTTCCACGTGGCTGGCGATTGCAGCATCTGTTGGTTGAGTGTTTTGAGTAGCTGGTTGCATTGCAAGACCGAAGCAAGATACTGTGGCGGCGATGACGAATATTACTTTCATGGCTTTATTATTTAGTGGTTATCAATTAATTACTGTGACAAAGCTATTCTATAGTACTTTGTTATGCAAGGTACTGTTGCTACAATCACTACTATTTTATACCAAGGCCCGGAAATTATCCGTGAAGTACCCCAAAAACCGGACGAACGGGCACCTACTTTCAAAGCCAAAAAGAGCAACTATTACCAGGTATAGTTATATAGAAGTTATCATCCATAACCTTTCTGTCAGATAATGCCGCGTATTTAGTCTTTCCCAAAAAATTAGCTTTAATTTTGTCCTTCGGTCTTTGCCCAGGTGATGGGCTTAAGGCTTCCCAGGCAGGTATAACACAGCTTTTATGCAGAATATAGAAGAAGCAGAAAGAGTACAGCAAGAAGAAAAAGAAGGCGGGTTTAAGCGGGAAATCACACTTTTCGACGCCATTATGATCGTGACCGGTGGCATGATCGGTTCGGGTATCTTCATCGTAACGGCCGATATCTCGCGTGCGGTCGTGAGTCCGGGCAATATGCTGCTGGTATGGGTGCTCTCTGGCTTCCTGACCATGGTGGGCGCCATCAGTTATGGTGAGCTTTCGTCGATGTTCCCGAAAGTGGGCGGACAGTATGTATACCTGAAAGAAGCCTACAACAAAATGGTGGCCTTCCTCTATGGCTGGACCCTTTTCCTCGTGATCCAGACAGGTGTGATTGCGGCGGTAGCCGTGGCGTTCGCCCGATTCACAGGAGTGCTTATCCCTTGGTTCAGCGAAGCCAATGTGCTGTTTTCTTTGGCTGGCTTTAATTTCACCTCCGTGCAGCTGCTGGCCATCGTGAGCATCCTATACCTGACCTACATCAACTCCAGGGGCGTGAAAAGTGGCAAGCTGATCCAGAATATTTTCGGCAGCACCAAGCTGATTGCCCTGTTCGGCCTGATTCTTTTCGGCTTGCTTTTCGGCATCAACGATACAGCCGTGCAGGCCAATTTCTCTGATTTCTGGGGTTCTGCCGCAGCGGCCTCCGGAGCCAGCGAAGCGCCTCCGGTAGGTATGGCGCTGATCACGGCCATCGGTATTGCCATGGTGGGCGCCCTGTTCTCGGCCGACTCCTGGAATAACATCGGCTTCTCGGGCGATGAGATCGTAAATCCGAAGCGCACCATTGTGCTGAGCATGGTCATTGGCAGCGCCATTGTGATGGGGTTATACCTGATCATCAACCTTGTATACCTGTTGGTGCTGCCTCTTAACGGCGATCCCAATGCAACGGATGTGATAGGGCAAGGTATAAAATACGCCTCCAACGACCGTGTGGCAACAGCAGTAGCAGAGGTGATCGGCGGGTATCCGGCCACGGTAGGTATCGCCATTCTGATCATGATCTCTACATTCGGCTGTAACAACGGAGCCATTCTGTCAGGAGCGCGGGTATACTATGCTATTGCCAAAGACGGGCTGTTTTTCGAGAGAATGGGACGACTGAACAAAAACGGCGTACCGGCTGCTGCCCTGTGGCTACAGTGCGCCTGGGCCTGTTTGCTTGCCCTCTCCGGCACCTACAACGACCTCCTCGACTATGTAATCTTTGCGGTGATGCTCTTTTATATCCTGACAATTATCGGGGTTTTTGTGCTGCGTGTGCGCCGTCCGGATCTCAAGCGGCCGTACAAAGCATTTGGCTACCCGATTCTGCCGGCACTCTACGTACTGATCTCTTCGGGCATCTGCATCATCCTGCTCATCTACAAGCCTGTCTATACCTGGCCGGGCCTGATCATCGTGGCGCTGGGAATACCGGTTTATTATTTCTTCGGAAGCAAGTTTAAGCAGGAGTCTGGTTTATAGGTATAGCCTTATGGTAGAACTGAAAAGCAGTTTGTCAGGTATGGCAGGCTGCTTTTTTTGTAGTTTTGCCGCTGCATTCGGCCACTAGTCGTAGAAGCACAACTGTATGAGCACCATTTATTTTATCAGCGGACTTGGGGCGGACGAGCGTATGTTTCAGTTTTTGCACCTCAAATGCAGAAACAAGGTATACGTGCAATGGATTAGGCCGAAAGATGGCGAGCCGCTGCACGACTATGCGGTGCGGCTGGCCGAGCAGATCACCGAACCCAACCCGGTGCTGGTAGGCATGTCCTTTGGGGGGATTGTAGCAATTGAGCTTTCTAAGTTTCTGAACCCACGCAAAACCATCCTGATTTCGAGTATTGCCAGCAGCAGGATTTTGCCGTGGTACTACCGCCTGATGGGCTTCCTGCGGCTGCATCGCCTGATACCTGTGCCCTGGCTCAAGCGCTTTCATTTTGCAGGTCCGCTGCTGTTTGGCGCCAACACCAAAGCCGAAAAAGTACTGCTCAAGCAGGTGATCCTTGAAACCGACCCGCACTTCCTGCGCTGGGCCATCGGGCAGTTGCTCAACTGGCACCAACCCGACCACTACGAGAACTGCATTATGCTCCATGGCACGGCGGACCGCATTCTGCCCATGGGCACTTACCCGGGCATCATTAAAGTAAAAAGGGCCGGTCACCTGATGGTTTTGAGTCACGCTTCCGAGATAAGTGCTATCTTGGATAAGATTTTAGAAGATTGCCAAACATGACAACAGATAAAAAGAAATTCATCATTAAAACGCCGGATGGCCGTACCGCCGACCTCACCAATGCGACTACGCTCCGCAGCAACAACCTCTACCCTTTCGGCCGCCACAACTACTCTATTTATGAAAGTCCGGAAGGCATATTCGTGCGTGGTTATAACAGCGGCGAGCGCGAGATCATGCTGACAGGTTTTGAGATTATTGACGAGGCGACGGCCCGCGGCTACAAACATACCTATACCCGCGAAGATTAGTAGGCCATGGAGTTGAGTTTCTGGGAAAAGGAATCGTATTTCAGCCACGTGGACGTGCTCATTGTGGGCAGCGGCATTGTGGGACTCAACGCGGCGCTATACCTGAAAACGCAACAGCCCGCCTTAAAAGTAATGGTGGTGGAGCGCGGACTGCTCCCCACCGGGGCCAGCACCCGCAACGCCGGCTTTGCCTGCTTTGGCAGTCCCTCCGAGCTGCTCGACGACCTGAGTCACCACAGCGAAAGCGAGGTGTTTGCGCTGGTCGAGCGCCGATGGCGTGGACTGCAGCGTCTGCGGCAGAACCTCGGTGACCAGGCCATCGACTACCACCGCTGGGGTGGCTACGAACTGTTTGAAGAAAACCAAAAGCCGCTCTACGAAGCCTGCCTTGAGCAACTCCCCTACCTCAACAAGCAGTTGCAGCAGGTGACGGGAGAACAGGACATATACCGCCCGGCAGACCACAAGATCAGTGATTTCGGATTTAAGCAAGTCGCGCACCTGCTCGAAAGTACAGCCGAAGGGCAGATCGACACGGGCAAAATGGTACTGGCGCTCACGCAGAAAGTACAGGCCCTGGGCGTGATTGTGCTGAACGGACTGGAGATTGAAAGGCTGCAGGAGGAGAGCACCGCTATAACCGCCCTCACCAAACAAGGCATTACTATACCTGCCCGCGCCGCGCTTGTGGCCACCAACGGCTTTGCTCGCCAGCTGCTCCCGCAGTTGCAGGTAGGGCCGGCCCGGGCACAGGTGCTCATCACCAAACCTATACCAGACCTGCGCTTCAAAGGCACTTTCCACTACGACAAGGGCTTTTACTACTTCCGCAACATCGGCAACCGGGTGCTGTTCGGCGGCGGCCGCAACCTCGACTTCAAAACCGAAGAAACGACCCGGATGGGCTTGACTCAACTGGTACAGAACAAACTGGATGAACTTTTACGCGAAGTTATTTTGCCTGGCATACCTTACGAAGTAGAGCAGCGCTGGAGCGGTATCATGGGGGTAGGTCCCGGCAAGACCACCATCGTGCAATCGGTATCAGAGCATGTTTGCTGCGCGGTGCGTATGGGCGGCATGGGCGTGGCAATTGGTTCGCTGGTAGGAGAAGAGGGGGCGGCGTTAGTTTTAGAGAAGCTGTAACAGGTATAGCATAGCCATTTTTTCACAGTTTAGGTACAAGGCTACTGCTAAATAACATTTGATCCTGATTTGAAATTAAACGATTCTTGATTTTTCAGTATGCGATTTCTACTAACAAAAAAGGTAAACCATTAGCGGTTTACCTTTTTCAGTTATTATCGTCAGTACGAGTTAGATTCGTATCCATTGAGGCCTTGGGTTAGGGTTAGAAATCATCAGGTTTCTGGCGGCTTCCTTCTCCGCTCTATAAAATTCCTGATATTCTTCTTCGCTCATTTCTTCGCGAAGGGCAATGTGGAACTTAGCCAGTTCGGGATGTAGTTGGTTGCGCTCCTGGCGCTCCTGGGGACTGTCTCTGTTAAAATCGTAAAAGGATTTCACTAAATTTTTCATAAGTAATGATTTGATTTAAAGTGAGTTGGAGAACAGTTTTACTCCCAAGCTCCTGTATAAGTTGTCTATATTCAGAAGCAGTTTTCCACAATTTGCCCTCAGCGCCGCCAAACCCACAAAAGCACACAGGCAGCACCGGCAATTAAAAAGCCCCTGCCAATTGGCAGAGGCTTTTATTCAGAATATCAAATACTTATATAATTAAATCTGAAGATCTAATGCTGCCATGAGCAGATTGATTATTGGCCCAGGTGCTTAAAGTAAAGTCCGGTTGCCACCAGCAGCAGCTTGGTTAGCTCGGGAATATCCCGGGTGATGGAAATGTGCCCGCTGGTGATGCTGAAATTGCCTTGCTCAAAGCGCATTAATGAATTTCCAGCCTCGTCCAGCAAGTCTCTGCTGCTGTCCAATGCCCTGCCTTTGAACGTAAACTGCTCGCCTGTGACCAAAGTAGTCCTGGTTTGGCCAAAGCCCGAGGTCTTGCTCATACCGATCACTTCGTCTTTGAATCGGATCGTAACATCCTGCTCAAGCCAGCCTTGCCTTTGGAAGTACAGGTTGATCCGTTGTGAACTGAAATCGGCGTCGTTGCTGGTCCAGCCACGGAAGGCAAGCTCGCCAACCAGCCCGTTATCATCACTCACGCTATACCTCCGAGAGGCTGCATTTTCCTGTTTCCAGCGCAGCAATTCCATACCTCCTACTTCAGGCCCAGCACGTCTACGCCTTGCTCGAACACCACGTCAACAGGTATGTTCTTTTGGCTGAGCAGGTCAAGGTCGGCTTGCAGCTCAGCACTGATCTGGCCCTGCTCGTTTAGCAGTTTTCCAACACCAGCGTAATCGCCATTGCCCTGCAGCGTCAGGATCAGCTGAGACAGTTTATCCATCGCCTCTCCCATTTTCACGTAATTCACGCGGTACTTGCCGGTCTGTGCATCGCGCTCAAAAGCACCATTCTCTTTAAAGAAATTGAAGCGCACCATGTTGGCCTTGCCATGCGCACTGGCCGCACCGAAACGCACCGAACGGAAAATACCGGCCATAAAGGTGGTATAGTAGTCCTCAAGACTGCCGCTCACTTCGCCTTTCTTGTGCAGTTGCGTGATCATGTAAAGACCCAGGATGTCAGCTTTTCCTTCTTCCAATGCAGAAGCATGTTCTTTCAGGGCCTCGCGTACCGTGCCTTTGCCGTTGATGGTGTTCTTTATACCTAAGCCGTGGGCTACCTCGTGGAACATGGTGTTGGCAAAGAAAGCATCGAAGGTTATATGCTGCTTCTGATCGTCGGCAATCAGCTCATCAGCGATCGGCAACATGATCTTGTCGAACTTGGCCTGCATGGCATTCTTGAGTTGCAAGCGACGTGTGCCTTTCTTCAGCTGTACCTCTTCGTCGTTTGGCAGGTTGATGGCAATGGTTTTGCTGCCCGCATTGCAATCACCGGCGTAGTAGACCACGTCATAGGCATTCAGGTCGGAGTCGGTGCCGGGCGTTTCTTTTTTGTAGTTGTCGGCCACAGGCAAGCCACGCTGCAGCTCAGGTAAAAAGGCCGCATACTTCTCCAGACGTTTACTCCAGTCCATGTCCTTGATCAGTACATAGGCCTCATGTGCCGCTTTGTAGCCAAATACCTTGTCCTCGTAAGTTTCGATCGGGCCGATGATGACGTCGATGCGATTGTTCTTCATGTCCATCCAGGCCAGATCGCTTGGCTGGT
Source organism: Pontibacter sp. HSC-14F20 (assembly GCF_019599265.1). Lineage (GTDB taxonomy): Bacteria > Bacteroidota > Bacteroidia > Cytophagales > Hymenobacteraceae > Pontibacter. The sequence goes on from NZ_JAHZTC010000025.1 coordinate 39,288, forward strand.
AGTTGTCGTTTAGCAGGGCATCAGCACGAAGCGTCAGGTATTTTTTCAGACCCGGCTCCTCGGCCAGGCTGGCCGCCTGCCTGAGCAGGTTGGAAGCACGTGTTACCTGCTCTTTGAACTGCACGTGGTAGGGCACTGTAATGAGTTGGCCATTGGCATCACGGCGCAGGAAGGTATACTGGCTGGCTTTGTCTTTCAGGTTGGCTTTTTCGAACTCCTCCTTTGTCATGTCGTGCGGGTAGAAGTTGGCTGCATCCGGCTTTGGTCCCACGCCAGGTATAAAGGGTTCGTTGTTTTCCAATCGGTCCCAGGGGCCGTAGTTGATTTTCACAAACTGCCTGGCGGCATCGTCGGTCAGGGCGTTCAGCAGGGAGTCTTTTTTGCCATAGGCCTCATACCAGAACAGCTCATCCATGATGTTGCTGGCCTCAATCAGGAGCGGAATCATCTGCCGTTCTTTTTCACTGAGTGAGTTCATGTCAGCCGTTAAACGAACGGTGGTATACATACCCAGCTTCTGCTGCAGGTCGGTGGCAGTGCTGTCAGTCTGTACCGTTTCATTGGTTTGCGCTTCGTTGGTCGTGCTGCCTGTGCAGGCGGCCGTCATGGCGGCTACGGAAGCGGCAAGTATAAGGTGGCGTGATTTCATATAGGTATAAGGTTAGTTTTATTTTTCAAGAGAAAGATACAGGATTTGAAGTAAAAGAAAAAGCCGCCACCCTTTGGCAGGGCAGCGGCTTATACCTATGTGATACTCCTGACTCGCTTAAAACAAGCCGAACAGCTCACTGTTGATGCGTTCAATGATGCTTCCCAGATCCTCCGGATTCGCCACAAAATCCATGTTGTTGACATCGATTACCAGCAGTTTGCCCTGGTCGTAGCTGCTCATCCAGGTGTTGTAATGCTCGTTGAGGTTGCGCAGGTAGTTGATGCTGATGTTGTTTTCGTACTCACGGTTGCGCTTTTCGATCTGGCCGATGAGCTTCGGCAGGTCGGCTTTCAGGTAGATCATCAGGTCCGGTGCTTTCACCATGCTGATCATCGACTGGAAAAGGGCAAAGTAGTTCTCGTAATCGCGCGTGCTCATTAAACCCGACTGGTGCAGGTTCTTGGCGAAGATAAAGGCATCCTCATAGATAGTGCGGTCCTGAATCACGTGCCCGTCTTTGGCCTGAATCTGCTGTACCTGCCCAAAGCGACTGTTCAGGAAATACACCTGCAGGTGGAAAGACCAGCGTTCCATGTCTTCATAAAAATCCTTCAGGTAAGGATTATTCTCGACTGCCTCCAGGTATAGCTCCCACTTAAAATGCTGGGAAAGTTTTGTGGCCAGGGTGGTTTTGCCGGCGCCAATATTGCCGACGATCGCAATGTGCATGGTAAGGATGTAATGGGTGAAAAAACCGGCTGCAAATTAAGCCTTTTTTTCGGGGATGACGACCGCAAATTCTGAAACTTACCAACGGGGTTATACACATTGTGCCTGCCTTGCCCTACCGTGTGCCACTCTCCTCAATTTTCCATCATTTTAGAAGAGACGTAAGCACCAACGCTATAGCTGTCTTATGGTCCTGCATCAACTCCGCTGTCCCAACCTCGTAAACTTAAACTGAAACCAAACTTGAAAAGCGATGACAAAAGGACACAACCAGGACCGCAATAAGACAGAGCAAAAGCCCGAAGCCAAGCATAAAGGCGGACAGGAAGGAAACCGCAGCCTGAGCGATCAGCAGAAGGATAAGAGCCCGAACCAGGGCAGGAATGACAAAAAAGACCAGTCTGGCGGCACAAAAGGCCAGAACGCTATCTAGTTAACAGTTCAATCTAAAACAGGTGGAGCGTGCAGCGATTGATTGCTGCACGCTCCACCTGTTTTAGCAAGTAGATGGTTCTTTTATTTTAGGGCAGGTACACCTAACGCTGCTCCCGCATCTGGTTATACCTGTCTTTGGCGTCGCGGCTTTTGCGCAGGGTGTTGAACTCTACCTGTAGCGCCGCTACTTTCATCTTGTCGCTGTTGTTCATTTGGCTGAGCACTTGCTGCTTTCGGTCGTTGAGCTGCAGGTATACGTGTTCGGCATAGTCCCAATCGCGCAAGCTCCAGTCGGTGCGTTGCGCCCGCACGTTTTCCATAAACCGGACAAAAGTGCCCCGCATCTGACTGGCTTTTAACTGGCCGATTTTGTTCGTGCCGGTCAGGCGACGCTCCCAGGTGGTGGCCGTCTCGCGGCTCAGGGGCTGTCCGTAGCGCTCTTCCTTCTCAGCTTCCCACTCCTGGTACTGGCTCTTCAGTTGGCCATACTCCTGCCTCGAGGCTTCGTTCAGCTGGCTGCTGTTACGGTCAATTCTTTGGGTGCGGGTCCTGAACTCCTGCTTAACAGCTGGCCATTCAGCCCGTGTTATGCTATCGCCCTGGCTTACTCTTTTGTTCATCCAGTTACGGAAATCCTCCAGGTCCTGCTCCAGCTTGGATTTGGTCTGCGCCTGAACACCTAGCGTGCTCAGTACCATCCATAACATGAGGGCGGCAACAAATAGCTTCTTCATCGTTCGGTTGTGTTTTGTTTCGTACTACTCTTTTAACACAGCATTCCCCTTAAATATTATGCCAGAATATGCTGATGACACTATATTTTTCAAAACTGATACTATACCTGCACCCGGTAGAACAGAACGTTTGCTATCCTTTTGTAGCGGCTTACGTTTAAAGCAAAGGCAGGCATTTCGTCTGCACTGCACTTGGGATTGTGCCAAACACGTTCTTCTCCCATCAAACCAAATAAACTAATATGCGCAAAACGAGGGACAACTTCCACGAAACCGTTGTTTCTATACCTAACCGGGACGAGATCATCCTGAGTGCTGAACAATTTCCGTTCAAGGCAACGCTCAGTCTGTCACCGCTGGTGTCTTACTGGGAAAACAAGATCAAAACAGACCCCAACTGCAATGTGTCTCGCGTAAACGAGCTGGCCGGTCTGCTGCGCCAAAACCCGGAGCTGCTGGAGCCTATTGAAGATGTGGCTATCATTGATAAATACATTGACACGGTCGACATCCTGATGGAAGATATTTTCCCGAGTGCCCTTTGGGAGAACGACCTGCGTGCCACGGTGCTGCCCTTTCACTTCGACAGCTTTTACGCCACACCACGCCTGGAGGAACTCGACCTGCTGGGCGGCGGCAACTATACCCAAAAGCTTAACCTCGACCTTAAAACGCTGCTCTTCCGCCAGACGCTCTCGGCCTATACCTTGATTCTGGAGAAGTTTTATAATGCCAATTTCTTTGTGGAAGAGCCCTTTATCTTCAGCATCAAAGACAAGTTCACCAAACTGGACCGGCACTACAAGCTGATCACGGATCTGAAGTTCATGAAAGTGAAAGCCAAAGGGCCGATCAAGAAACTGAGCACGCAGGAAATAAATTTTCTGATAAACCGCTACAACGACCTCGACCTCTGGATGCAGAAGATTCCGCCGGAGAACTTTGAGTTCAGCGGCTTTGCCATTTACGATTTTACGGATGTGACCAACGAGGCGACCATTTCCTCCTTGCGCTACGACCTCCTCGATCAGGATTCTGTGACCACACCGGAAGGTTTTGAGAGCCTGCAGCAAAAACTGCGCGTGCTGTTTGGGCTGCCGGGCCTGCGGCTGGGCTTGTCTTCCCTGCCCGCTCTGCACGACTTTGACACTAATTTTACCCGCAAAACCTGGAACGGGTTGGTGCTTCAGAAAAATTCTCACATCAAACTCGAAGATCTAACGGAGTCGATCTATGCCCCGGTGCTCATAAAAGGCAATACCATTATCGTAGACGACCTGGAGCAACTGGACGAGCCCAACAGACTGGAGCAGGAGTTGATTAAAACCGGTTTGCGCAACCTGATCATCGCGCCGCTTCAATACGAAGGCAAAATGATCGGGATGCTGGAACTGGCCTCGCCTATACCTGGCGAGTTGAATGCCCTCTCCACCATCAAGCTCAAGGAGATTCTGCCCCTGTTTGCCCTGGCGCTTAACCGCATGCTCGACGAGTTACGCAGCAGCATCCAGAACATCATCAAAGAGAAGTATACCGCTATCCACCCGATTGTGGAGTGGCGCTTTACACAGGCAGCCATCAACCTGCTCGATAAGATGGAGCGCAATGTGCCGGCTGAGATCGAGCCGATCGTGTTCCGGGACATCTTCCCGCTTTACGGCGTTTCGGATATCCGCAGCTCGGCCTCAGAGCGCAACAAAGCCATACAGGGCGACCTGCTCGACCAGTTGGTGCTGGCCAAAGAAGTGATACTGGCTGCCAAGGACCAATTGCCGCTTTCGATCCTGGATGAATTAGTATACAAGATTGACAAGTACTCACAGAACATGGTGCAGGAGCTGAGTTCGGGCGATGAGGCGGTGGTGCTGGAGTTTTTGCGCACCGAGATCGAACCGCTCTTCAATCACTTTGCCCAGAAGTATCCTACTACCCAGAAGGCCATTGAAGCGTACCGGAAGGCTACCAACAACCCGAATGGTGTCGTGTATAACAAGCGGCGTGCCTACGAAGAAAGTCTATACCTGATCAATGATACCATTTCCACTTTCCTGGACCGGGAGGAGGAAAAGGCGCAGCAGATCTTTCCGCACTACTTTGAGAAGTATAAGACGGATGGTCTGGAGTATAACATCTATATCGGGGCATCGCTGCTGAACAGTGGTCATTTTCAGGAGCTATACCTAAAGAACATGCGCCTGTGGCAACTCATGCTCACCTGCGAGATTGCCCGCCGCATACACAAACTGCGCGCCAACCTGAAACTGCCGCTCGAGATCACGCAGCTGATTCTCGTGCACAGCAACCCGATCAGTATCCGCTTCCGGCTCGACGAGAAGAAGTTTGACGTGGAGGGTGCCGACAATATCCGCTATGAGATCCTTAAAAAGCGAATCGACAAGGCCACTTTGCGTGGCTCCGAAGAGCGCCTCACCCAACCCGGCAAGGTGGCCATCGTCTATACCCAGCCGCGGGAAGCGCAGGAGTACCGCCGCTACATCGATTTTCTGCAGGCCGAGGGTTACATTGAAGAAGAAATAGAAGATCTGGAGATTGAGGAGCTACAAGGGGTACAGGGTCTGAAAGCACTCCGCATTTCGATCAATTTCCAGGAGCAGCTGCGCCACGACATTGATGCCGGCGACGAGCTGCTGCAGATCGCGCAGGCTGCTGCCCTGAACTAAAATTGCACTTTTATACCTTGCCCAATTTTTTTAACAGATTAAATATCATCACACAAACCATCTAATCAACAACTTACACTAAATTCTGAGTTGTAAAATTCTACCAATTACAGGTGCCTCTGTAATTTTCTCTACACCGGTGCAATTATTTTAAGGAAAACGGCGTTTTACCTGAGACTGCCGGGGAAGCGCCCTGTGCCGTTTATTTATTTTCACTTTTCAACTTTTAGCCAAATGAAATTGAAAAACCGTTTTTTACCCGCCATGCTAGTATTTGGCGTGGTAGCACTATCATCTTGCGAGAAAAACGACCACGAGTCTGCACAGCCAACGTTTGACCAGGGCAGCCTGTCTCATATCATGCTGGATTCTGCCGAGGTTACTTCTTATAAGGTAGTAAGCAAGCAGCTTAGCCAGGTGAACCACTACAACCAGGAAACCGGTGAAGTGGAGAGCTTCGACAAGTACGAGCGTGACAACAAGGGCCGCCTGATCAAGAGTACAACCTACGCTGGCAAAAGCCAGACACTCCTCACAGAGCAGCACTACACCTACAACGACAAAGGCGAGTTGAGCAAATCGGTGTCCACTTACTTTACAGGTGGCAAGCCCGAGTACCAGACCTACAGCACTTACGCTTATGACGCTTCCAACAAGCTGAGCAAGAAGTCTGTTTATGAAGGTACTGAGGAGAAAGGCAAACTGAAGTCTTTCACGACTTATGAAGTAATGCAAAACGGTAACTACGCCCAGGAAAAGCAGTTTGTAATCGATGGTTCAGGAGAAGCCAAGCTTTACGCGACCACGACCAACTCTTACGATTCTAACCCGAACCCGCTGCACGCTTTTGAAGAGCCAGGCTCGGCCAGCAGCCCGAACAACCTGGTGCGCTCTTCTATGGTGGTACACAACAGCCAGAAGACATTCACGCGCTCTTACGCTTACAAGTACGACGAGAGCGGCATGCCAATCAGCCAGACGGTGACACTGCCAAATGGTAAGTCCCAAACATTCAACTACGTGTACAGCAACTAATGCTGCTGCGTAGTTCGCCCCACAGCCCCCGGCCGTTTACGTCCGGGGGCTGTGGGGTTTCCGGGCTTTTGCGGCTGCCAACCGGCATCTGGTAATTGTGCCGTAAAAAACCTATATTTGTTATTGTACTAAACAACAGACAATGGCGAAGACAAAAATAACAGTGAACAACAATGGTTCGCTGCGCGTAGAGGGTGAATTTGAGATCGTGGACAAGAACGGTAACGTATACGGGCTTGGCGGCCGCGAGCTGGTTTCGATCTGCCGTTGCGGCATGTCCAAAAACAAACCGTTCTGCGACGGCTCACACAAAGGACACTTTGAACATGAGGCCGAGGCCTTTGACCTACCTCCTAAGAAACAATAACACGGCCCCACCTAACACCACCTGTACCCTATGGCAGAGCGCCTGATCACCGTGGCCACCTTCAGCCAACCCACAGAAGCCCACATCCTGAAAGGCCGTCTTGAGGCGGAGGGAATTCTATGTTTTTTGGGGGACGAACAGATCATTGCGGCGCAGCCTTTCTATTCGCTGGCGGTAGGCGGCGTGAAACTGCAGGTGACAGAGGGCGATGTGGAAGAGGCCCTTGAGCTGCTTGACCGGATTGAGCGCGGCACCAGTGAGTACATCATCGATGATAACATTGAGCTGGCTCCTCCCGCTCAGCTATACCAGGATTCCGAAGCCTGCCCGATCTGCGAATCAAAAAATATCTCTGCCCGCGGATTTTTCGGGGGTACACTAGGTATCACCCTGCCTTTCGTCAGCCGGCGCTATGGCTGCCACGACTGCGGCTATACCTGGAAAGAAAACTAAAAAGCGCCCCTTGGGGCGCTTTTTTTATACCTGCAGTGCTATACCTAGTGGCCTTATTTCAGGCTGTTTACCAGCTGCACATACTGGGCGCGGGCATCTTCCTGGCTCGTTCCTTCCAGACTTTTCCAGGCATCCCACTTGGCGATGTTCTTGAAATCAAAGCCGCCCGGGCGGTCCGTGTTCACATCGCCTTCCGTCGCCTGCTTAAACAAGCTGTAGAGTTGCAGCAGAATGTTATTAGATGGTCGTTCGGTTAGCTCCTTGGATTGAGCCACTGCCTGCTCAAATTCTTCTTGTGTTGCCATAGTGTGTCTGATTTATATTTTAAGGTATAGCAAGGTATAAAAAAATACGCTGCATGCATAACTTTAATTTATGTTTAACTTCTCGGTATTTTCCTTATTTTTATAGCGACTTAATAGATACTCACTATGAAAAAAACACAGCACAGTGCTACAGCTCCGGCCCTGCTCCTATCGGCTTGCCTGCTGGCGGGCACAGCCTGCAGCACTACCCAACAACCCACCGCAACCGAGACGGCCACGACTGAACAAACAACCAGTCAAACGGCCGATACCGCGGTGAAGGCCGATCAGCCGCAACCGCCAGTAGCTGCCAAAAAACCGAAAGAACTGACAGCCCACGGTCACACCCGCACCGACAATTACTACTGGATGAACGAGCGCGAAAATCCGGAAGTGATTGCCTACCTGAACGCCGAAAACGATTACACCAAGCAGGTAATGGCTGATACGGAAGCGCTGCAGGAAAAGCTCTTCGACGAGATTGTGGGCCGCATCAAGCAAACCGATGAGTCAGTGCCTTACAAGAAGAACGGCTATTTCTACTATACCCGTTTTGAGGCTGGCAAAGAGTATCCGGTCTATGCCCGCAAAAAAGGGAACCTGGATGCCAAAGAAGAGATCATGATCAACGCCAACGAGCGTGCTGAGGGTAAAAGCTATTATGCTGCCGCCGGCATGAACGTGAGCCCGGACAACCAGCTGCTGGCTTTTGGTGAAGACACGGTGAGCCGACGCCAGTATACCATCCGCTTCAAAAACCTGCAGACCGGCGAGCTGCTGCCCGACCGTATACCTAACACCACGGGCGGAGCAGTATGGGCTAACGACAACAAGACCATTTTCTATACCATGAAAGATCCTGCCCTGCGTTCTTTCAAGATCTTCCGCCATACCCTGGGCACTCCCACTTCGCAGGACAAAGAGGTATACCACGAAGCTGATGAGACCTTCAGCACGTTTGTCTACAAGACCAAGTCAGATAAATATATCATCATCGGCTCCAGCAGTACACTCTCGCAGGAATACCGTTTCGTGGACGCTGCCAAGCCAACAGCCACGCCTAAAGTTATTCAGCCACGCGAGCGCGGTCTGGAGTATAGCGTTGACCATTTCGGCGACAGTTTTTACATCCGCACCAACAAAGACGGCGCCACCAACTTTAAGCTGATGAAAACGCCGGTCGGCAAAACCACCAAGGAAAGCTGGAAAGAGGTAATCCCGCACCGTGCGGACACCTACCTGGAAGGCACCGAAATTTTCAAAGATTACCTGGTGTTGCAGGAACGCAAGAACGGTCTGACTCAATTGCGCATCAAGAAGTGGAATGACCCGAAAACCGACTACTATGTAGATTTCGGAGAAGAAGCCTATACCGCCGGCATCAGCATCAACCCTGATTTCGATAGCAAAGTGCTGCGCTATGTGTACAGTTCCCTTACCACCCCGAGCTCCACGTTCGATTACAACATGGAAACCAAGCAGAAAACCCTGCTGAAAGAACAGGAAGTGGTGGGTGATTTCGACAAGAACAACTACGAAGCCAAGCGCATTTATGCCACCGCCAAAGACGGTACCAAGATTCCGGTTTCGCTGGTATACCGCAAGGGCCTGAAGCTCGATGGCAACAACCCGACCCTGCAGTACGCATACGGTTCCTATGGCATCAGCATGAACCCTGGTTTTAGCTCCGTACGCCTGAGTTTACTGGATCGTGGCTTTGTATATGCTATTGCGCACATCCGGGGTGGTCAGGAAATGGGGCGGCAGTGGTATGAGGATGGCAAGCTGATGAAGAAGAAAAATACCTTCACCGATTTCATCGATGTGTCGGAATACCTGATCAAGCAAGGTTATACCAATCCGGATAAGCTGTTTGCACAGGGCGGTAGCGCCGGCGGCCTGTTAATAGGCGCTGTTGCCAACATGCGTCCCGACCTGTATGAAGGTATGCACGCTGCCGTACCGTTTGTGGATGTGGTTACTACCATGCTCGACACCAGCATTCCGCTCACCACCGGTGAGTTTGACGAATGGGGCAATCCGGCCAAGAAAGACGCCTACGATTATATGCTTTCCTACTCGCCTTATGACAACGTGGAAGCCAAAGACTATCCGAACATGCTCGTAACCACCGGCCTGCACGACTCGCAGGTACAGTATTTTGAGCCAGCCAAGTGGGTAGCCAAGCTCCGCGAGCTGAAGACCGACGATAACCTGGTGCTCTTCCAGACCAACATGGAAGCGGGACACGGCGGTGCATCCGGCCGCTTCCAGCCTTACCGTGAAACAGCCCTGCAATACGCTTTCTTCTTGAAGCTGGCTGGAATCACGGAGTAGGTATAACATAAACGTTAAAAGAGGAAGCCCGCTGCAAATGGATTTGCAGCGGGCTTCCTCTTTTATACCTGTCATTTCGACCTTTGGGCGAAATCTGAAATTTTACCCGGTCCTTGAAAGACTCCAACTCTCTGCTATCGTCGGGATGACAGGCTAATCTCTTCTTATGGAATCAGTTTAACTCACCTGCACCACGATCTTTCCGAACTGTTTGCCGGCTTCCATGTAGCGCATTGCCTGCTCGGTTTCTTCGAGCGGGAAGACGATATCGACCACCGGCTTTACTTTCTTTTCTGCCACAAAAGCGATCATTTCGGCGAAGTCCTGGTTGATGCCCATGGTGCTGCCATGTATGGCAAGCTGCTTCCAGAAAATCTCAGCCGGATTGATCTGGCCGATCATACCTGTCGTGCCGCCATAGATTCCGATGCGGCCGCCGGGCTTAGCCAATTTCACCAGTTGCACAAAGCCTTCGCCCGCAGCCCCGTCGATGCTCACATCGAATCCTCCGACTTCAGCTTTCAGCTCCTTGCCCCAGTTTTCTTTCTTGTAATTTATGCCGCCGGTTGCCCCCAGCTGTTTAGCCTTTTCTATTTTCTCATCTGATCCCGATGTCACCCATACCTCTGCCCCAGCTGCTACCGCAAACTGCACGGCAAAAAGAGCCACGCCACCACCGGCGCCCGTTATCAGCACCCGCTCACCGGCTCTCAATCCGCATTTTGTAAACATAGCGCGATAGGCCGTTACGCCCGCCAGCGGCAGGGCAGCAGCCTCTTCAAAACTCAGGTGCGCTGGCTTGCGGTGCAGGTTAGAAGCTCTAACTTTCACGTAGTCGGCAAAAGTGCCGTCTTCAGGCATACCCAGCACCTTATACGCCTTGCTATGCGCCTGCGGGTTATCGCCCCAATCGGTAGAAGGATCGATCACCACCTGCTGCCCTATCCAGCTTTTATCCACGCCTTCGCCCACTTCGGTCACAATACCGGCACCGTCAGATCCCAGAATGGCCGGATAATCCTTGGTGAAGTAGCGACCGTACTGTATCCAGACGTCGCGGTGGTTCAGGGCGGCAGCTTTCACCTGCACAATGGCTTCTCCGGCACCGGCAACAGGTTTTTCTTTTTCGATCAGCACGAAAGGACTGTTGATCGCTTCCAGGTATATGGCTCTCATAGTAGTTGTTTTAAGGTATCGATGCAAAGGTATAACATCTGCCCTAAGCTGAAAAACCTCTTCCGACAGGCATTGGCTTTTTATACGGGAGCGCCTATCTTCGTTGCAAGTAACGTAAATAAGACAGCAAATGAGCAGCAAGTTCAGTTTTAGAGAAGCAAGTCTTTCCGATATACCTCTCATCCATCAACTAGCCAGGGCAACCTGGGAGCCGACTTACCGGGCTATTCTTTCGCAGGAGCAGATTGAATATATGTTTGAGGTGATCTATACCTATGAAGCCCTTGAACGGCAGATGCAGGAAAACCAAACCTTTATTTTACTGCAGGACAGCCTGGAGCCGATCGGTTTTGCGGCATATTCTCTAAAAGATTCTGCAGACGCTGTATACAAACTCAACAAGCTATACCTGCTCCCTACCCGGCAGGGCGAGGGTCTGGGCAATTTACTGCTGACAGCAGTGGAAGAAAGGGTAAGGAAAGCAGGAGCCCGTTACCTGGACCTGAATGTAAACACGTACAACAAAGCAAAAGCTTTTTATGAGCGCTGCGGTTACCAGGTGCTGCTGGAAGAAGACATTCCGATCGGGCCTTACTGGATGAACGACTATGTGATGCGCAAAGCTTTGCCATAAAAAAACGGGCAGCTGTAAGGCTGCCCGTTTTGAATCACCTAATTAACAGTCCAAATTATTTAATCGCGATTGGATCAGCATTTCCATCCGGATCATTTTTCACAGTGCCACTTGTTTTAAGCGGACCGTGCAGCAAAAGGCCTGCTACGTGTGGAGAGGCCATAGACGTCCCACTGATCGTGTTATAGGCACCACCTTTCCAGGTAGAGTTGATGCTCACACCAGGTGCGCAAACGTCTACTGGCGGGTTGCCATAGTTAGAGAAGCTGGCCCATGAGTCAGAAGAGTTCATGGCAGACACTGTATAAACGTTCGCATGGTTCACACGTGCCGGAGACGAGCTGTTGGCATGCGTAGACTCGTTACCGGCAGCCAGGGCAAACTTAATGCCTTTGCTGGCAGCAGCAACCACAGCATTGTCAAGCGCAGCGGAAGTTGGTCCGCCTAAGCTCATGTTTGCCACATCGCCAGCCTTCCCGGCTGATGTTACATAGTCAACGCCGGCAATTACACCAGAGTAGGAACCGCTACCGCGTGAGTCGAGTACTTTTACGGCAACTACAGTAGCGCCGTGTGCCACACCAATCACACCAATTGAGTTATTAAGAGCAGCAATAGTACCTGCTACGTGCGTTCCGTGACCGTTACCATCGTCAGCAGAACCTGCATCTTTACCGGATGTAAAGAAGGTACGGCTGCGGTTCACATCTACGTTCAGGTCTGGGTGGTCAAGGTCGATACCAGAGTCGATCACCCAGGCAGTTTTGCCAGTAGCATCACCATAACCTACACGGGCGATACCGTAAGGCACTGTTTGAGGTGTAGAGCCACCGCCGCCACCTGGCTTACCACCGCCTGGCGCCAGCATCACGATTCTGTCTGGCTCGATATAGGCTACACGATCATCGCTGCGGAGCGCAGTCACCTGGTCGTCGGTTAACTTGGCTGCCATACCTAAGATCGCCTCGCCATACGCCTGCTCGATGGTGGCATTGGCAATACCATTAGAAGAGAGTAATTCCTGCCCCATTTCGCGCACCGCGCCGATACGTTCGGCATAAGTAGCAGTACCATCCAGGCGCAGATTAGCACCTTTCTTAAATACAACAATGTACTGACCTTTGATAACTGCCCCGTTCTGGGTAGAGGTCTGTAAATTTTCTGCTACTTCGGTTGCTTCAGGAGCCTCAGAGTCGCAAGAAGTAAAGGATACGGCGGCAGTAGAGAGAGCTGCCCCAAATAGTACAGAACGCAGTACGTTCTTAATGCGTAAGGTGTTTTTCATACTTGTTTAATAGGTTAGGTTAGTTAAAGTTTTAAGGTTTATTATAAGGATAGTGAAAGCCAAACTATTGAACAGCATTTATATATCCAAATAAAAGTATAATTTTTTTTAAAGTTTTTTTCTTAAATGTACCTGACGCTATCTAGAAGCCGCACATTGTTACAACATCTAAATTACACTGAAATCAGAGCCTATTTTCTTGTGTATACAGCAATAGAGGCCCTTTTTGATCTATATGCAAATTTCAGCGTATTTAGAGGGCGCCTTATACGCTACGCAAAAAAGAAGGTTTGTATTCGAGAAGCAGTATCTTTGTAAAGTATAATTTTAATCTCATTTTAATAAGCATACAGTGCAATTTTATTTGCATTTTATTCTTATCATTCACTATATTAACAGATGCACCAAGCCCCCCCTTTATGAACTATCTGAAAAATACACTCCGTTCCCAGTCTCTCCTGTGTGTGATCATCTTACTTGTAGGTATAACTGGCTGCCAACCCAAAACAGAGGAGCAGGCTACAGCCGACAAGCGCGAGACCGATACAGAGGCCAAGCTTGAACCGCTCACCTCAGAAAATGTAGTGGAGGTACTAATTGCCTATGAAAAGGAGCATGCTGACAGCCTCGTCATCATCAGCACGCGCCATGGCGACATCAAGCTGCGACTATACCCTGAAACTCCTTTGCACCGTGCCAACTTTGTGCGTCTCACCAAGGCGGGCTTTTATAACCAGGGAGAATTCTACCGCGTCGTGAAAGGTTTTGCCGTACAGGGGGGCGACTCAGATACCCGCACCATGAAAAACGGGGCGTACAAGATTCCGCAGGAGTTCAACCCCAAATACATCCACAAGCGCGGCGCCCTGGCCATGGCCCGTTACGGCGACGAGCGCAACCCTGAAAAGGAATCTTCTTCGCACAACTTTTACATTGTGCAGGGTGAGGTCAAATCAGTTCAGGAGCTGAGAGCTTTCGAGGCTAAACACAACATGAAGTATACCCCGGAGCAGATCGCACTCTATACCTCCATCGGCGGCGAGCCGTCACTGGACCAGGAGTATACCGTGTTCGGGGAAGTTATAGAAGGGATGGATGTGGTGGATAAGATCTCAGAAGAGCCGGTAGACGGGCAAAGTTGGCCACGTGACATTGTGCCGCACACCATCAAGACGATGAATCAGTAATTATCACCTTACTCCAGGTATAAAACAAAATGCCCCGACCTGTCTGGGAGGGCACTGAAAAAGTCCCTCATTTAGGAGCAACCCTTAGAAGCGATCAGGTAAAAACATTTTTTACCTGATCGCTTCTTTTATTATCAGAAGTCGTGCTGGCCAATCGAACGATCACTTGTGTATAGGGTCGGAAAGGAAGGGCGCCTGGGCGCTTTTGTGGGGAATTCCCGAGGCTTAAGCGCTTAGCTTGAGGATTCTCTTCAGATTCACTGTGAAGATGGCCAGCGCTCCCTGCAGCTGCATGCTGGTGATGCCATAGGAGATGGCCCTGCCATAGCCATGGACGTTTTTGAGCTCGCTGTTCTTAGCTTCTATTTTATAGCGCTCCCTGGTCT